>CAWFUT010000001.1:0-46124 GCA_963819055.1 uncultured Acidobacteriaceae bacterium
GGGGCTCGAACCCGCGACCTCTGCCGTGACAGCTAATCCGTAACGCGTAACTTGTTGATACTAGGCGTAGCGGATGGCTACCTGAGCGCCTTATTGGACCCTTGGCAACGGTTATTGGACCCTTATCGGACCCGCGACCTTTGCCCGCTAAACCTTTGCCCTGCCCCCGCATTTTCGCGGAATTCGGGCCATTTTTGCGGTCAATCACAACCGGCTCCTTTGCCCGCGTGACAGCAGAGGTCGGGGGTCCAGATGATACCCGAATCACGAATCGTTCCCCGTGGAGGAACATTTCATGCAGACGATAATATCTAGCTGTGATACTGTGTTCTTAGTTCGTTCCCTGCGGCGGAACAATATGGGCACAGAATACAACCCGAAGAGTGCCGGACCCGGATCGAAAACCCTGGGACCAAGATCGTCTGCGCTATGGGTGGAACTCAACGAACGCGGCAAGACCACGTTCACTCTCCAGGATGCTGAGGAGATAACCGGACTGCGCGGTTCCTCGGCGCGGACCCTAATCCACAAAGCGGAGCGGCGGGGACTCGTCACCCGGCTGCGTTCCGGCCTCTATACGCTCGTTCCCTTTGAGCTGGGCCGGGCGACGGAGTATGTTGGCGATCCCTACGTCATCGCCCGCGAGATGTGTGAGGGACGCCCCTACTTCCTCTCGCACGCTTCGGCGATGGAACTGCACCGTATGGTCACGCAACCGCAGTTCACGATCTATGTCAGCTCGACGATGCGGACGCCGCCGCGCTCCGTGCATGGACACGAGTACCGTTTCGTCACGGTCAAGCCAGGGGACTGCTTCGGCCTGATGCAGGTGTGGGTGACGAAGCAGCAGTCCGTCATGGTCAGCGACAAGGAGCGAACCATCCTCGACGCCCTGCGCCAGCCGCAATACGCGGGCGGCATCCCGGAGGTGGCGAAGGCTCTCTGGATGAGTCGAAAAGACATCAAGGTTCCGCAGCTTCTCGACTACGTGCAGAACTTTTCGAGCGGCGCTTTGCGGCGGCGGCTCGGCTTCCTGTTGGAACTCTACGCAATGGCTTCGCCGGAGCAGCTCGAATCTCTGCGCTCGAAGCTGACTTCGACCTATGACCGCCTCGATCCGACGCTGCCGAAGTCCGGTTCCTTTCAGGCACGCTGGCGTCTGCAACTCAATATCGGTATCGACGAACTGGAGGCGATTCCGCACACATGATTCCGCAGCGCAATCTCTCCCTTCTCGCCAACCGGCTGTACAAGGAACATGGTGGCCGCCGTATCCCCGAAGCCGTGTTGGAGCGGGACTACTGCTTGGCCTGGTTTCTGGCCGGGTTGAGCCAAAGCAAGCTCCACGACCTCCTCATCTTTAAAGGCGGCACCGCGCTCAAACGCTGTCACTTTGGGGACTATCGCTTTTCCGAAGACCTGGATTTCACGCTTGTAAAGAGAGTGGAATTTACGGAGATTCGCACAGGGCTGGAGGAGGTGAATGAGCTTGTGGCCCAAGCCTCCGGCATACGCTTCTCTTTCGAGGCCGAGGACCGCCAGACGCATGTCAACAGCTACACCTTTTATCTCCGGTATCAAGGACCGTTGCCGACATCGAATACGGTCAAGGTGGACATCACGGTATCGGAGATTCTGATTTTTCCGGTAGAACAGCTTCCGGTTCTACGCACTTATCCAGAATTTGAGGATGTACCGGAAGATCGCCCAATCTCCGTGTACAGCCTCAGCGAGATAGTAACCGAAAAAATCGTGGCTCTTCAGGACAAGGCTCGCAATGAGCCGCGCGACCTCTACGATCTGTGGTTCCTGACCTCCCGTGCGGGTATCGACATCGGGCCTCTCATCGGAGCCGTTACGGAAAAGCTGCGCTTTCGGGAGAAAGACACCACGGGTGTCGAAGACCGCATCATCGCAAAGGAAGCTCGTCTGAAAGCGCTGTGGAACGGCCGTCTCGGGCATCAGATGGAAGCGTTGCCTCAGTATGATGAGGTCTTCCGCATCGTGCGCCGGGAGCTTCGTCAGGCGGTCTTCCCCAAGTAGAACAGCCTATTCAGATCGGTAGGCGAGCGAACCCCCACCGTTTCATCCCCATCAGAGAGCTTACTGACACTCTCGACCGATCGTGGACCTCTGAAGGACAATCTCAGGACACTCAAAACGTTCGTTGGGATTTCGCCCTCGTTCAGAATAGTTCCTAGCGTGCATCCAGGGTTTAAGCCCGTGTTTGCGGCACGTGGGTGAATCTGGATTTGCTAGTTCGAAAGGTGTGAACAAAGATCCAAATGAGCTCGAAAAACATTGGCCAGACGACCACTATCGATAGAAACCACCCGGATCTTGACCCCATATTTCCTGCCGCTCCGCCATACACGACCAGACACAGTGCCGCGTTGGCGAGATAAGCGGTGTCTAAACCTGCAAAGCAAGCCCGAGTCGGCGCGATGCGACCCCGGAACAAGAACAGAATCGTAGAACTGGCGATAACGATGCCGAAGCCCAAACCGAGGACTGAGAAGCGCTGCCACTCGCTGGTTCCTGCAAGGTGCAGAAGGAATGGCGTCTCCACCGCGATTGTGCCAGCGATCGACGCAACGACCGCGCTCCAGATCACGCGCCGTCCCATCGCCGTGGAAGGGTTCGTTGAAGAAAGTGAGCGCACACGGAGCCAGATCATCGGAAATGCGAGAAAGAATGGAGCACCGGCGAGAAAATGCCACCAGTTGCCCTGATTGCCGGGAACGCGCAACGTTACAGCGTCCCAGGGAGACGTCTGCAACGCAAAAGGAAGGAACGCAACAGTCCCTGCCAATAGCCATAGGAAAAGCGCGATGACTTTGATCCATGTTGGGTACTGTTCCTCTCTCAACAAAGCCGTTCTACCGGTCACCACTCTTGAATGATCGTCCACGATGCCCTCCAATCTCAGCGAATCCCGTACGAGTTCCGAAAGTCCTTCGGTTCACTTGCAGTCATTTTGCGCTAAATCAGTACGCGTCCTTTCTGAAATATGCACCTGTGCCTAGCTGACCGGGACAGCGCCCCGAACCGAATCATGCCGCTTCTTCTTCACCGTAAGCCGGTTCCAAGGTAAACATCTCCCCACTGCGCCAGATGATCCAGAAGAGTGCAGACCGACTCTCTGGTCCGGTCATCCAAGTCGTATTCAATGTGAAGAACTACATCGGTCAAGTCTTTTCGCACCACAATTCCGTCAGCCTCAAGCTTCCTCAAGTTTTGAGCGAGCATTTTTTTGGAGGCCCCCGGGACTATCCTGGCGAGTTGGCCCAGCCGGATAGGACCGGAGCGCATGGCGAAGAGTATTTGAAGTTTCCATTTGCCATGAAACAATACCTCGTTCGTAAGAGCGGCCCGACGGAGATATCCCGCGTCAAGCTTCCGCGTTCGGCCGTTTCGCTCCTCTCCACTTTTCATGGCGTCTATTGTCCTAAGTAAACTACTTATTCGCCCGCTGTTAGAAGTCTCGCGCCCTTATCCATGCGCCAGCCGCGAAAAGGAGAATGGCGGAGAAGAACAGGCAGGTGGCGAGATCAAGCCAATGGAATGAACCGATCAATAACTGTGTTTTCGAATCGATTGATGCTGTGGCGCTCATCACATCGAACACATTCCAACCACGAAGGGTATGACTCCGGTAGCCTAAAAAGATTGCAGTGAGTGTGCACAGCCCAACTACCGGTGCGGTGAACTCGCCTTCGAACAACTCCGAAATTAGAAGACAAAAGGCCAGTATCACGAGACCAGCCACGCTCATCCACACACCGAAAAGGAGGGCTTGGGGGAAGGGATAGGCTTCGCCGACCAGTGATGAGAGCAGAGGAATGAGTATCGCCGAGGTAAGCCCAAGCATGATTGACTCGCCCCACGCCACAACCGCGCGAATCAAGAAGAGCCTTAGGCGACTGACCGGCAGACCAAGAGAAAAGAGAGCTACGCCAGTCGCCTTCTCTCGCGCCAGGCCTCCGAGTGCAACGACCAGGGCAGCAAGAACCCACAAGCCCTCCAAAGCATAGTGGAAAAGCCCAGTCCACACGTAGACGGAATAAAACAACGGCTTGTCTGGGAAATGCGCGTTATAGCGGGCAAGAAATCCGGGGCTGGTGAGCACCGCATAGGCCACAAACGATATCAGCAGCGTCAGCGCGGAAAAGAAGCGTGCACGAGATTCGGTCCATGCCTTCCAAAGCAAAGAAGTTGAGCCGCGCGAAACGATTTGATCGGTATGAGAGCTATCAATAGTCAAGGCGATCTCCATGTACCACGGTGGCCACAAGCAGAACTGCCGTGAGCAGCCATGCCGTCAGCAGCGGCATCCACGGCGCTGTACTCCAACTGAGTTGCCACGGGCCAGCCATCGCATGTGAGAAATCCAGGTTTCCTAACCATGAGCTGCGCCCCATACCACGCATATGCTGCATGTACGTTTGAAGCCACAGGTAAGGAGCTCCGAGGAGGACCAACGTCAATATGAGGCTGAGATAGTTGCCCGGAAAGAGTGTGTAGCAAAGATTGCCAAACGCAATGATGAAAACGCCGGATGCCACCATTAGGGCTGTATGCAAAAGTAGCTGCGAGAGTGAGTAGGTTTGATGAATAACGGCCGAACCGATGACCACTACGAGCACAGCAAACAGACTCAACGCAGTGCTCTCCAGTAGTGCTACTGCCAAGCGAGTGAAGAGCCAACGTCTCCGGCTGACTGGAAGGCCGAGACTGAATAGAACCGTTCCGCCATTTCGCTCGCGAATCAATCCGCCAAAGGCAAACAGGATGGCAAACAGGGCCCAGACCTGCTGTAAGTAGTTGTCGTAGAGGTAGTGCCAGAGATACCAACCATACTCGTGAATGCCCACCGGCATCCATTTCATGTGGTAGCCATGAGGGTTTTGCATATCCGCCGTCCACATGTGGACCAGCCATGCATGCTGCTCCATATAAAAGATACAGACAACGGCTGCCGCAACGAGTCCGGCAACAAATCGCACGCGGGTTTCTATCCAAGCTTTGTAGAGCAGCATATTCATGACCTCGCCTTCACCTTGTCGAGGAAAATTTCCTTCAATGAAATGGGGAGCACATCAACGCTGCCCGCGTGCAACATTCGAACATGTTCGACGATAGAGTCCACGTTATGGCTGGCAACGAACGAAGCCGTTTTCCCTTCAACATGAACCCTTTCTATGCCCGGAAGCCTGAGGTCACGCTCTTCGATTGGATAAGTAAAGACAGCCTGTATGTGGCGGTATTGCTCTTTCAGATTGTCCATCGGCGCGTCAAGGACAAGCTTTCCGCGATCGATCATGAGAACGTGATCGGCTACCTGTTCCACTTCGGCAATCTGATGTGACGAGAAGAAGATTGTTGTTCCCTGCGCCGCAAGCGACACGACAATCTGCAGGACATCCTCGATAGCAACGGGATCAAGCCCTTCCGTAGGTTCGTCGAGAATCAGCAGTTCGCAACCGCGTGCGAAGCCAAGAAGCAACGCGAGCTTTGTCCGCATCCCCTTCGACAACTGCCGGATCTTACGTTCACGAGGAAGTTCAAATTGCTCCAAGAGCTGTTGTTCCAAGGTGTGGTTCCATCTGGGGAAAAACGATCGCGTAAAGTGAATGATCTGACTGACGCTCATGTAGTCGTATAGTCGCTTGTCCTCCGCAACGAAAGCCACTTTTTGACGGATCAGCAGACTCTCCCGCTCTTTATCGATACGGTGGCCGAAGATACTACCTCCGCCCGATGTCGGATGGATCATCCCGAGCAGCATCTTGATTGTCGAACTCTTTCCCGCGCCATTTTGACCAAGAAAGGCGCATACGGAACCAGCACGCACCGACAAGTTCAAACCACGTACGGCCTCATGATTCCCATAGTTTTTCTTCAATTCGCTTGTTTCGATGACTGCTGCCATTGCTACCTCCGTTGAACCTCTCCGGCGAGTTCTGCTTCAAAGAGCCGACGAATTTCGCCTTCCTCCAAGCCTTGCTTTTTCAAAGCGTCCACAAAATCATGTACCAGTTGTTGTGCGTCTCGCATCTCTTCGGCCTTCGACGTGCTTCGCTTTCGGTAAGTAACGAATGCGCCGAGTCCGTGCCGTATTTCGAGCACGCCTTCCTGCTCCAATTCGCGATAGACCTTAATGACGGTGTTGGGATTGATAACTAGGGTTTCGGCAAGATTGCGAATGCCTGGCAACTGATCGCCGGTAGACATTGCGCCGGTTTCGATGGCATGGCGAATCTGTTCCTTGATCTGAACGTAGATGGGAACACCGGACGACGGATTTGGTTTTCGAAACACTGTGCTACAGATATAGCACAGCGTAACTGCCAACGCAAGCCGAGAGACCCAAGTTACTGGTGCGGGGACTTTTCCCAGGGGAAGGTGCAGGAGGAGGAACTCGAATCCTGGCGCGCAGCCGGCGAGCGGGGGCCGGAGTGGGCGGATGAGGGTGGCAGGGAGAAACCGTGCCGGTTTCTCCCTGCGCAATTTTAGGGGGAATTAAGATCTAAGGGACGGCAAACATCTGCCGTCCCTTAGTGCGCGACAACGCAAGTGGTTAGGCTGCTTTCTTTGTGTTTCTGGAAGCTGTCTTAGCTGTCTTTGTGTTTTTTCCCTTCGCAGTGAACTCCTGCCGCACCTTGTCTGCGATGGCGTCGGTGTCCACCTTATAGACGGTGGCAGCATCTTTGAGGACGGTCGCCGGATTGCCCCGCGAGGACGCCAGCAGGATGCTTGCTTCGACCATCAGGCGGGAGAGCATACCTTCATCCGCACGACGAACAAAGGCAGTCAGCGTTTTGCCGATCCCACCATCTTCCCGCTTCTGCCGGATGCCATGCTGCCGAGCCAGCATCTCAACGCGGCTTTCGTCCATGATGCCTACCAGCTTCTCAAGGATGAATAGAAGGTCACGCTTCATCAACCGAACCGGAACGGCGGCGCTCACAGCGGCGAGGACACGTAGGCCGGTCGTGTTGGCGATGGCCTGTTCCTTCCGCTGTTTCTCCTGCTCGGCCTTCCACTTCTCATCGTTGCGGCTGCTTGGCTGCTTCGGATGATGGACGGGGCAGGTCGGATTGGCACACACCTTGTGGATGGTGCCAACGTCGCTGCCTTCGGTGATGATGGCCTCGGTGGTGAACTTGCACGACTTGTACTCCGGCCTCTGGGCTTGCTGCTTGTCCTTCGGTTTTTCATCCTGAATGGCGGTGTACCGGTTGCGTGGGAGTACCGGACTGCCTTCCTTCTGCCCGCCGTAGGCGGTGCTGATCTGCACCAGCTCCGGCTTCGCGGCGATGGTCAGAGCGACGTGCGCCGAGACTTTGGCAGCATAGCAACTCGGGGTCGGTGCAGCGGTCGCCTTGCCTGCCGAGGTCATCTCCGAACAGCAGCTTGTTATGACCTGTCCGCTTAGGGCAGTCGGCACAACTGCCAGTGGCGGGAACAAGCTGCGCATCCCGCTTGTTGAAGGGCGCATCTTTGAGAACTAACAGGATGTTCGAATCAATCCAGAATTGCAGATTGCGGACAGGCAGCAGGATACGTGCGGGTTTGGCTCCGTTGTTGTAGACCTCTTTGAAGCAAGCGGAGAGCGCCTGTGCCTGTTGATCGGCTGGCAGCTTGGCCAACAGCAGCGCGTGGCCTACGCCGATTTCATCGGCATAGAAGGCCTCGACAGCAGCGGGTACGAGGTCAGTGAGTTTCAACCTCGAAGGCCACGAACGAAGGCGATTTTTGCCGACGTTCGCCGCGATCTGCTCGATGCTGTACTTGGGTTCGTCCAAGGCCAGCAACGCGCGGAATCCTTGCGCCTCTTCCATCGGGTGGATTTCAGACCTGACAAGGTTCTCGACCAATTGAGCCTCTAACGCGGCTGCATCCGAGAGGTGGACGATGCGAACGGGAACGGTGCTCTGCTCCGCCATCTGCGCGGCGCGGTAACGCCGTGCTCCGGCGATGATCTCGAAGCCGTTCTCGGTGAGAGGCCGCACCAGCAGCGGCGACAAGACACCCTGGGTGCGAATGGACGCGGCCAGCTCCTGCAACGCGACGGGCTCGAAGGTATGGCGCGGGTTGGTCTTTGATTCGTTCAGGACAGACAAGGGGACGTTGCGGTATTCGGTGGCGTTGACGATTTGGGTTTCCATGATGACAGGCTCCTTTCGAGCGGTTGAGGGTGAAGGCACGGAGCGGCAACGGGCGTTCACCGCTCCACGAGGGAGAGGACTAGCCGAGGATGCACTTGTCCGTGAAGGCTTCGAGAAAGCCCTGCAAGCGCAGGGTGTTGTCCCATGTCTGAGCAAACCTCTCATGCTGCTCCTGAAGCTGAGACAGCGCGACATAGTGGCCGTTGACGATGGCTCGTGAGACTTGTTCGACGGCAACGTAATCGTTCCGCCAACTGAACGGAATCAGGTGAGCGCCGCCAGCGTATCCAAGCTCGAAGCACATCTCTGGGTCGCGCATGGGGTCGCCGTTCTGTTCGCCATAGTGACAGACAGAGAGTGCGGGAAGTCCCAACGGGCCGGACTCGTCCACTGCCTCAATGACCAGCGGCATATAGGGCGGGTTGTCGATCTTGACGTAGAGGCTGGGACGCCAGCCTCCCGCCTTCTGCAAGATGGCAAGCAGGGTCTTCATGCCGCCACCTCCGCAAGTGCGTCGGTGGTGGCTTCTTCCGCAACGGGCGGCTCCAGCGCGGCAAGGATGACACTGGCGGTCTGCTGGATCACTTCGAGCGATTCGGCCAGCAGCGAAGCGTTGCCTTTGTAGAGCTGGATGTAGTCGGCGCTCGCCGAACCCGTCACCAGCCCAACGGCCTTGCCCACCACAAACGCGACAGCCTCGGCCTCGGTCTCGCGTACCGTCTTCGTGGTGGCGGTGCGGCGGTCACTTTTATGCAACAGTTCATGCGCCGTTTCATGGACAAGGGTGGCGAAGGTTTCCGCCTTCGACTGTCCGGGCAACAGCGCGATACGTCCGCCGTAGCTCATGCCCAGCGCGGGGGCAATCTTCTCGTTGTAGACAAGCTGAATGCCCTTGCTGTGGAGGAAGGCGGTGAGGCGGTCGATGCTTTCGCCGGGGTCGCCAGAGACTTCGCGCATCTCCGGCAGGTCTACCCCATCGGTCTGCGAAATATCGAAGACGTAGGCATTTCTGAAGCCAAGCAGGATGCGCTCATTCTGTTTGGTGATGTCACTGCTGAGCTTCGGCGTCCTTCTTGCGGCGAACGCCAACGATGGGGGCAAGGATGCGGATGCCTTTCTGCCCGGCCTTCACGGAACGTCCGAGGTTCTTCCACGTCCAGAACCCGGCCACGCGCGTGGCGGCCGGCATTTGCCGCGCAATCTCCAAGACGTTGCCGAAGGAATACGAATGGAAACGGCTCATGGCGGTGAGGTAGTGGGTGAGGGCGTCGGAGTGTCCCGCCTCTAACTGCTCAATCAGCAGCTTGATATTGGCGGCGATGAGTTCCTGTTTGGTGTTGGGCTTTCTGCTGTCGAGGGTGGCGATGGTGTTGGCGTTGCTGCTCATGGTGTTTCTCCTTTGGCGGTTGCCGTTGTTTTTCATGCCATGCGTGGCATGTACCTACATGCCGAACGCCTCCTGGCGAAGGCGGGGCGGCAAGGCGCAACGGGGAGGGGTCTCCCCACCCTTGGAGAGGGAGCCGAAGGCGGAACGGAAAGGGCGGAGCGCAGCGGAGGTCTGCACAAGCGCAACCGGGGTTCCCGGCGGGCGTACGTTGCCCGCTGGGGTGGTGGAGCGCGGAAGATTGGGGATTCCCCTTGCGCCGCGCCAGGGCAGCGCCCTCAGCGAGGTCTGGTTTCCTTCTGCGTGCGCGTCAGCGCACAGGAATGATCAGGGTCGCGTTGCGGCAGGAACAGGCCGCTGTGGAGGGTGGCGGAAGACGCGCCAGCGGCTGGAGACAGGCGAGGAGGAACTCCTCCCTGCAAAGAAAGCATTTGCTATTTGCCTAAGTACCGACGTTCGCGGGAAGATAGAGTCGGGACGGGCACGCACCGTCCTGGGGTTTCGAAACCCCATAACACATAGGCATGTCGCTACTGGCGTGCTGAAGGATTCCCTACGACTTTTGCGGTCGGGGAGCTGTGGACGTATGTCCAGGCCCCTAAAGCTAAAGGTCCATGGAGCCGTGTGTTATCGGCTTTCGAACTCCCCGATCACGGGTTACTAGGGCTGTTTGCGGGGGCGCACCGCAGACGTTTTCGGCCCTCCCGGTTGAGGAGATATGCTGACCCCTCCTACTCTGTCCCGCAAATGGTGCTTGCCGCAGTCGGCACAGCGCGAGTCTGCCCTGTCTTCCGAGGAGAGCGGAGGCATGGACTGGCGGTACTCTCATGCGGCTGTAAAGGGCCGTCCGTGATGAGCGGCGCTCGTGTATTGGAATTCCGGTCCAGCGGCGTAGGGTGCCTGCCGTTACCGGAACGATGCAGCCTCGATGTCTCCTGTTTTGAGGATTCCGAGGTACAAGAGGCACTGGCTATCGCCATCGAAGACGCGCTCTATTTTGTCGCCTTGGCAGGAATCGAACTGCACGCACTTGACGGCGTGACGGTCGCGCCGGACTGCCGGGCCGCAGCTTGCGCCTTGCAGAACCTGCCGGAGGGCCAGGTTCCGCTGGAAATGAATCCCCAGCCCGACGCGATGGAGATGGCACGAACGGCTGCAGTCCGCCGCGAGGGAGACCTGCGTTTCCATATCGTGCTGCGTACGGAGCTCGCCCTGATGTCGCTCTCCCCGGACCCAGCGATGCGCCGGATAGCGCTGGCGTGCATCGCCCACGAAGCAGCGCATGTGGAACACGAAAGCCATCTCTACCGGATGTTTCCCGATAGTTATGGGAAGCCGTTGGAGTGCGGAAACCGGTCGCCACAGACGTTTGTGAAGGCGATGGATGTCTGGAGCGAATATGCCGCGTGCCGGTCTTCGGCGACGTTCCGCCCGGAGGCGGTCGAGGAGTTCGAAGGCATTCTCTGCCGCGCCATCGAAGACAGCTTAGCGGCGGCGATGGAACAAATCAAAGCACACCGCGAAGGACGCAGCGCAGCGGAGATCTCCCGGGAGATTCAGCAGATCTTCGGAGACATTTTCATCTGTGCCGGTTACCTGCTGGGCCATGTCCACGGCCTGGAACTCAACCTCAAGAACCATGAGACTCCACGCCTGGACGAGGTCTTTGCGAAGAATCCACTCGTAGAAGTCCTGATCACCCAGTTGGAACGCACTCTGCATGAAATGTGGTTACAGGAATATGTGTGGGCTTCCATCGAAGTGTTCGCCCCGATCTACGATCTCATCTGCAACATGATGAGCCAGTGTGGGCTGGTGTTTGTCCGACACGAAGAGGAATGGAGGATCGTGATGCAGGAGTATGCCGAAGCTGTCGATGGGCTCCCGCGTACCTGCGGTCCGCAAGAAACCAAGGAAGGGTAGCAGGAGTAAACGAAGGAGACAGAAGAGCGCGCACACGACTCGATAGCTGTCTTCTTACTGACGGGCTGCGACTGCGTTGTCGCGAATCAAGTTCCATGAGTCAACGGTACGAACATCTCTCGGGTGTGCAATTGTTGGCCTCGCACGTAGTCCTTCACGATCGTTTAGCCGCCAGTGAACTGATGCTCGTCTCTGAGACGATCAAAGATCCGCTTCGCAGTGTGCCGCTGCTTGGCAGGCCTCTGTTTGTCCTCTTCCAGAATCGCGTCGATCATACCAATCCACTGGCCAAGCTTAGGCCGACGGATCGGCTGCTCCCGCCAATAGCCTGGCGGCACCGCGTACTGCAGCATCTTCCGTCCCGTCTCTCGCGACAGCCCAAACTCCCTGGCTACCGCTTGCTGACTCCGGCCCTCAACACGAACCGCACGACGTACACGCCCGTATATCTCCACCTGAAACATCCCTCCGGTGTCCCATGAACCATGCAAACAAGGCAACAGCTCACGAAATCAAGATCCGGCGGGTGGCCTACTTTTACTCCGCCGCAAAGCCCCGCTCACGCCGCGCTTTGTGGCCTATTTTTGCTCCGGCGCTCATAGCTTTGGCCTGTTGGCGGCGTATGAAGGCCCAAGTCGACTGTAGCCACGGTTTTCTGGGTCTGTCCGTAGCTCGAGCCGGCATCAGATATGCTGGTCACACGCCGCTACACCAAGAGGCCCCAAAACCTGGAGTTCTAAGCACCGATATGGATATCTCCCCTGACACACAGAACATCGACCGAGTCTTTTCTAACACGGCCTACTACATTGATTTCTACCAGCGAGACTATCGTTGGACAGACGAACCCGTGCTGCGGCTGCTTGACGACATTTTTCACAAGTTCAAGGAACAATACGCCCGCTCCAGCGACCTTGACCCAGGCAAAGAGTCAATCACCGCACATTATCCGTGGTATTACCTGAATACCTATGTGACAAACGTAGTAGACGGTCGAGTCTACGTGGTTGACGGCCAGCAACGTCTAACGACGCTTTCGCTCATCTTGATCAAGTTGCGACATCTAGCGAACCTGCACAACTCTAAACTGGCCGGGTGGATCAACAGCAAGATCGCAGGCCAATCCGGTTTCGAGCAAGAATTCTGGATGAATCATGTCGGCCATACGGCTGCGCTACAGGCGTTGTTCGACGGAGTGGACGCGAAAGTCATAGATGTCAGCAGCGGTATCACCGCGCAAAACATGGTCAAGAATTACACTACGATTGCGTTGCTCTTGGACAAGGAGCTAAAGGACAAGCCCTGCTTCGAGACATTCGTCTTTTACTTCCTACACCGCCTCGTGTTGATCAATTTAACGGTCGAACAGACAGATGTCTCTATGGTCTTCGAGGTCATAAACGACCGTGGCGTGCGCCTGCGGCCTTACGAAATTCTCAAGGGCAAACTCCTGGGACAGATCAGCAAGCATGAATTAGATCTTGGAGATTATAACGGCCTTTGGGAAGGCCGCGCCGCTGCTGTCAACTCCTTCAAGGAAGACGAACTTGATAGCTTTTTTCGCTTTTACCTCAAAGCCAAGTTCGCTACGACGCGGAAGGAAGGTCAGCGTTTCGACGGGGACTACCATCGGGCGATGTTTATGCCGGACATGGACGCACAGCTTGGCCTGCTACACAGCCCATCGAAGGTGAAGGCGTTTCTCAAGGGTGATTTCAGCTACTACACGAACCTTTACATCAAATTGCAGGAAGCCTACCGCTCAGAAAACAAGGCGACCCCGGCTGTTTACTACAACGCTATGCTCGACCTTGATGCACCATTTCATCTGGTCCTGTCAGCCTGCGTACCGAATGATCCAGACGAAAATGACAAAGTCCGTATGATCGCTGCCGAGATTGACCGTTATTTTTCACTACTCCAGTTGCAGAGCGCCTACGACAGCAATGAGTTCGCCGATTCGCTATTTCGCATTTCCGAGATGATCCGCGGAAAGACCCTCGAAGCCTTTCGGCCAGCGTTCGATAGCCAACTCACAGCGATGATTGCTGGTAGACGCAACGTTCAAACTGCCGAACCTCTGAGCTATGTGGCCTTCAGGCAGACCGGCAGCAATCTGAACACTCGCTTTAAGCGTTACTTTTTCGCACGTCTCGATGAGTTTTTGGCGAGCAAAATGAAGTTGAACCCAAAGCACTCCATTGCGGACTTGGTGACTAGAACTGGAGCAAAGACTGGGTTCCACGTCGAGCATATACTGTCCTTGAACGACGAAAATAAGGCTCTCTTTGAAGGAGACGAAGAACGCTTCGAGCAGGAGCGAAACCGCCTCGGCGGCATCCTCTTACTTAAGGGCAAGGACAACATTTCTAGCAGCAACGAACCTTACACTGAAAAGCTGAAGTCTTACGCCAACACGCTTTACTGGAACGAAACCCTCCGAGCCGATAGCTACAAGTCCAAGCTGGACATGACCGCGCTGAAGGATGAGTTTGGACTAGAGCTCGAGCCATACGACCATTTTGGTCCGGACGAACTCGAAGCGAGACACAAGCTGCTTTTCAAACTGATTGGCATAATCTGGGAATGAGCAGCGGCGTCATACCTGCGTCAGCCGGATCACCGAAACAAGACGTACAGGTGTTCTCCTCTTAGTGGGACGCCCAGACTTCGTACATCAGCAGCCGTTGATGTGGATCGAAGATCGAGCCATATTGGCATGGTGGGCATATCTTCCACAGTCATATTGTGGGCAAAGGTTGAGTCAAACGGTGCTCGTTAGCGACAAGCCATCTCCTTGCCTGCTCGGTCTCTATGCAGATACTTCGGACCGTAAGCCAATATTTCTGAGAATGGTCGGGAACAGCAAGATGGACGGCCTCATGGACAACGAGATAGCGCAACACAAAATCTGGTGCCATGATCAGCCGCCAGTTGAACGAGAGATTTCCTAGTGCGGAGCAATTTCCCCATTTTGTTCGCTGACCCATCACATAAATCCGGCTCGGTTCCCGCTTAAGGAGCTTCGTGACGGGTGCGAGGAAGCTCGCGATTTGTTCCCGGGCTTTTTTGCGTAGCCAGTTTTCCAGCGACCTAGCTAGTGGAGTCTGGCTGCTTGGATTACACAGGATAGTCACTGCCCCCTCGTCAAGACTCACCCGGTTCGGGCCGTGCCAGTTATCAGTACGAACCACTCGCACAGGAACGTACTCACCGCGGAATAGGATTTGCCCGCTTGACCTCGTTACAGGCCTGCGAATTGCCTGAAGCCTCTGTGACCGTTCAAGCTCCGTCGCTGCCCACTCTTCGTTCTCACGCAGGAAGGCAAACCCCTCCTCTGGTTGGCGTCCCTCGGGGACTACGATTTCGAGCCCCCCGAGTGTAACTTTGAGCCGAACCTTCTTAGCCATTGGCGACCGTGTTAAACGACACGCGATCTCTCGACCGCCCAGCGGTACGGTGTGCTCCGTCGTGGATCGAATGATCCTAGATTGCATCTGCCCCCACCAATTCCGCTACGGCAAGATCCAAGAAAGCAGCCGTTGAGTTTTCCAATCCTAACGTGGCGAACCGTTCATCTCCTGCTGCGATTTGTCCAAGTAGAGAGTTCCTAACTTGCAACCGGCCACCCTTTGTCGTGCTCCAACCGGGCTGGAGAAGCGAATTGCTTCTCAGGTGTCCAACCATGAGGCGCGCGGTTTCACTCAGATATGTTTCGTCCTTGTTCTGGGAGAACGCGCGCAAAGCGGTGAACATCGGATATTCGCCTGCCTGAGTCAGATTCAACCGGGTCGGCTCCGCATCGACCTTAACCTTTTCGTCGGCTACCTCAAGTAATGCCTTGAGCCTTTGCTCCGCAGCAGTATCAGCGGCATCCTTACGTGCCTTGATGCGGGCGAGTCGAGCTCCCAATTGTTGATAGGTGAAGCCGCCTTCGTCCTCGGCCAGTTCGGCATCAAGGTACGCCTCAAGCGCAGCCGCCTTATCCGCCGCGTTGGGCAATTCATCGAGTTTCATTACATAGTCTTTGTCAATCTTGAACACTGGGAGCGACTGCGCAATCTCCAAGAAGGTTGTGTTCTCTTCAATCAACGCCCGTGTCTTGTTCGAAAGCTCGCCGAATGTGCCTCGGAGCGCGGTCCCCTTCTTCCGGCGGCAGTAGGCCACATAGATTCCACACAGCCAGCGGTAAACAAAGCGGTGCTTATAAAGACAGGGGTCGGGAGAGATGGCCTCCCACAGCCTTTCAAGGCTCTTGAAATTATGTTCAAACATTTGTGCTGCTTCGGGATCGGCGACAGACCGAAGAGCTGCCAGCAAACAATCGCGGGTATCAGCAATTGTGATGCCCTCGAAGCTGGCCATACAGCGCGCGACTTCTCCCGGCACCGTAGCCTTGAGAGCCTCCCAATCAATGAGCGATTCCTCTCGAATGTTCTCATCGAAGTTCAAAGCCTTTGTGAGGTCAGCGAACACGCCAAAGTAATCAACAACAAGACCTGTCCGCTTGTCCATCGTCGGGAAGGGGCGGTTTGTGCGAGCGATAGCCTGCAACAGATTGTGATCTCGCAGGGGTTTGTCGAGATACATCACCTGCTCAATCGGCGCGTCAAAACCTGTCAGCAATCGGTCGCAGACAATCAGAATCTTGAGAGGTGGACGCCACTTCGACCGATCCTCGCCGAACCTTTCCGCGTTGTACTCTTCCCACTGCTTAGGCGTCAGCTTGAAGTAGTCAATCAAATCGTCTTGTATCTGCTTGCCGTAGTGGAAGCGCGACAAGTCCGGCTCGTCATTCTGTCCTTCCGAGATGATGACATCGGACCACTGCGGAGGCAGACCACGCTTCTTGAGTTTGTCATCCAATGCATCCTTGAAACGGGCGCAAGCCGTCCGGTCAACGCCCACAAACTGCGCCTTGAATCCACTTGGGTCGGGATGTTCAAGGAAGTGCGTCAGCATCTTCTCTACGACAATCTCAACTCTGTCAGGATGTCGCGCCAGTTCCTTCCACTTTGCCCGCTGGCGCTGGACCAAATCCTTGGCCTCTTCGTCCTCCAGTTCCATTTCCCGGCACATCTCTTCATAGCCCGCGCTCAACGTCTTCTCATCCACGTTGAAGGGCACCTTGTCCCGGATGTAATGGACTTCCAGCGTTGCGCCGTCCTTGATGGCACGCTTGATGCCGTAGTAACTGATATAGCGTTCTTGCTCTCCATCGATCACCGGGCCGAAATCGCGGTGCGTATTCAATGTTGTGCGGTCGATGGGCGTGCCAGTCAATCCAAAGCGGAAGGCATTGGGTAGCTTAGCCCGCATGGTCATTGCGTAACTTTCGGCAGTGGAACCCTTCTGCGAACGGTGGCATTCATCCACGAATGTAATCACGTTCTCGGTCTGCACTGGTTCGAGATCCTTCATGTCCTGGAAGGACTGAATTGTCGTCACCAGTGTTCCCCGCCAACCCTGCCGCAGTTTAGTCTTCAAATCCTCAACACCAAGAGCCTTCGCAACACTCGGGTACTCGCAAGCGTCGAAGTCATCCGATATTTGGGTCTTGAGGTCGCGCCTGTCCACCACGATTAGGACCGTCGGCCCCTGCAGCTTCTTGCTACGGCGGAGTTTGTAGGCCGCAAAGATCATGGTCAGCGACTTGCCCGAGCCCTGTGTATGCCAGACCAGCCCAGTGCGGTCTTGTGAGGCCACTTTCTGTCCGTAGCGAGACAGTGTGCGGTCCACAATCTCATTTACAGCTTCGAATTGCTGATAGCGGGCGATCTTCTTGATCGTCTTGCCTCGTTTAGTCTCGAAGACAACAAAGTGTTGAAGAAAATCGAGAACATGACAAGGCTTAAGACGGAGCAGGCCTCTGACAGGGATCAGCAACGGATCGTCTGGTGTATCTGAGGCGGGATCGTTCCACCAGCCTTTGATATCCGGGTACTGCGAGAGCCAAGGGCCCCATGTGTCGAGATGACCCTCAATCTCATACTTCGTTGCATCGTGGAACAGAACCGTCCCATAGCGGAAAGCATCTTCGTCGGCTGCAACGCAGAAAACATTGGGCGTCAACATCAATGGAGCTTGACGCTGGTAGCGGTGTAACTGATGAACACCTTCGGTCCAATCCTTGCTGCTGGAGATGTAGCTCTTGTATTCAGCAATCACCAACGGGATTCCGTTAACGAGAAGAACGGTATCCTCCCGGCACTGCTTCACGCCCTGCACGCGGTACTGGTTTGTTGCCGTGAAGTCGTTCAGGTGTTGCTTGTCTGGGTCGAACTCGATCAGGAAGACGGTTCGCGCACCTTCGCCCGGATTGAGCGTCACGCTCACACCGTCGCGAAGCCGGTCCAGAGTATTCTTATTCGAGGTCAGCTTGTCCGGATGATCCATCGTCAAGCGGAGAGCCTTCACCGCCTCCAGTGCCTGCGCGTCTGTCTTTACGAATGCGTTGATGCGGATAATGGCGGGGACAAGCAACCTCTCCACAAGTGGGTCGGCCAGGGGACGCCCAAATGCCGCCATTTCGTCCTCATTGCGATAGGTCCAGCCCAAACCCTCATCGTTGGGCGTCGTGCTGCCATGGCCAGAGAGCCACTGGATGACCGGGAGTTCAACGTAGCCTGCTTCGCTCATACCTGTTCCTCTTCCTTGAGCAGCTTGGGATCAACACGCACGGTCCCAGTAAGAAGATCGTGCATCAGGGACTCCTTGAGAACTTCAAGAGAGTGCAATTTGATGAGATTCGATGCGACTACATCGTTCGCAGGTTCTAGCAATTGTCTGATTCGGAGTTGTTCGTCGAGTGGAGGAACAACAATCGGAAATTTGCTAAGCGCTGTCAGCGTTACTGTCTTCTGTGCATTGCCAACCGCTAAGATGTCTGACCATCGCCTGCCAATCGAACTGTTGAGCCAGGTCGTCAAGAAGACAGGATCTATTTCTTTCGGCTTGGGATAGAGAATCGCGATGTGACGTTGAAAGCTAAATGGTCTATCGTCAACCACTGGAGCAGCGAAGCCATATGATCCGACGGCGGTGTAAAGTACCGAGCCACTCTTAGGCTCCCTCCCCTTTGATATCAATTTATAGATACGCTCGTTCACGCAGGCTGCACGGTCCCAATAGACTAGACCATCTCTGATACATGAAACGTACAGAAAGGGTATCCCCTCTCGACTTGTTACGACTGCTTGATGTGTTCCATCCGTTATGCGCCGGCATTCTTTACCGAGAGATGAAACTCTCCAATCACATGGAAACCGTCCAAGTTTTGTTGCCTTAAAGTCTTTGCTAGATTCATTCGCATCCACTCGAAAGCAGTTGTCGCGGTCAACGCCGTGAGTGATAGCTTTTGCGGCAAGACTATTAGCTAAACACTCAGCTGCAGTCAGAGTTTTGGTTGACTCTTCAATAGCGGCATCAACGGCGTTGAGAATGCGTTCAATCGCTTCCTGTTCGCCCACGTCTGGAACAGCAAAGCGCACCCTCTCAATTTCTTTTCGAGTGATAGCACCAAAGGTAGTTCCTCCGGCCAATCTGTGATATGCGAACATTCCAAAAGTCAACAGATAGAATAGAAAATCACTTCTTGTCTCTCCAGCCTTCGGAATCAAAATCTCACAAGACTGGTTTGTTGCCAACGGCACAGCCGCGATCGCCAAATTACCTACCGTTCCTCTGGTCGAAAAGACGATGGAACCGGCGGGAACCAACTCAGCATTTGAATTTGCAAGTCCAGCTTCTGAGAGGTGCTCTGCACCCCTCCTGATGTACTTCCCTTGATTTGCCGTTAGATCGGTCGGTGTAATCCATGGAATTGAGCCTTCACGCCAATACGAGCTTTCATCCCTATCCGGAGTACCGCCGCCGACAATCTTGACCAGAGAAGCAACTGCACGTTCCTTCCAACCTTTGGGAACACCCGTTATTCGAATCACCGCATAAATTGCATCAAGCCTCGATGACATATCCCACCTTCTTCAAAATTGAATAAAGCCGTGCTTCGGCCTTATTCAAGGCGTCTTCGCTTTGCAGCAGTGCACGAAACGCATCTTGAACAGGCACGACAGGAGCGGGTTCAAACGTATCTACGTAGCGAGGGATGTTCAGGTTGAAATCATTGTCTGCGATCTCTTCAATGCCCACAACGCGGGCATGCTTGAGTAAGTCGTTTTCCTCCGCGTAAAGAAAGCCAAGTTCGTGCCCAACATTTTCCACGTCGGTACGGTCGTCTTGAGCGCGGCGGCGGACTTCGGCGATCTGTTCATCTCGCTCAGACAGCTTTCCCGCAATCTTGCGACGCTGTGCCTCCAGTTTGTCTAGTGCAACTCCGGCCTTGCCTCTCTCCGTCTTTCCCTTTGCGTCTTCGATCTTGATTTTTGCCTCAACGATGTGGGCATCCACCCTTTCAAGAGTGGCAACGGTCTCTGCGTACTCCGCTTCTAGCCGTTCGACCTCCTCTTGCTCCCGCTTAGCAATCTCGGCACGGATCAGGGTGCTGTACTTCGCTACCAATTGAGGAACCTTGGCGGCGTCTCCATAAGCGTGAAGATGGACGAGTATGCGCATTACGTCCTGAGGACGCAATTCATTTTGAGCGGAGAGTTCGCGGAAGTGGCGGGCAGCGTAAACAAGCAGGACCTTATCGTGTCGCTCATGTGGACGCTGCTTGCGAAGAATGAGCAGACAAGCCGGAATTCCTGCTCCGTAGAAGATATTTAGCGGAAGCGAGATTACCGCATCAATAACCTTCGCCTCCAGCAGAGCCTTGCGAATCAGGTGTTCATCGTCGGCCTTGCGACGCTTGATTTTGGGGTTGCCCTCGTCGTCAAACTCACCCGTCTCTTCCTCAACCTCGGGTTGGCCACGAAAGAGTACACCCTGCGGGCAGACGATACCGGCGCGGCCATTCTCTGTGAGCGATGCCAGAATGTGGAGGATGAAAGCGTAGTCACCGTATCCGGCGGGTGGCGCTTTGAACGCAGTGCCACGTCCGAAACGGCCAAAGGGATCCTTGAAGCCTTCTTTGCCAAAGACTTCCTTTTTGAGCTTGTCCTTCTTCTTCTTGTCATCCGTCTGCTGCTCCGGCTTCAGCCACCAGAACTCATCGGAGAACGGGAAATTGGCCAGTACAAGAGAAAATTTGCTGATAGTACCGTCCGGCTCTTTGAAGGCTGGGTCGGTAATCGTGCTGGTGCCAGCGATGATCTTGGCATCGAGTCCATGTAAGACGGAGTTGATTTTGCCAATGGCGGCATTGCCCCAATTCATCTCTTGGGCAAAGTATCGAGCCGATGTGGCCAGTTCCCCTTGTTCGCGTAGATAATCCGCGCAGTGGACGAGCATGCCGCCGCTGCCAGAAGTTGGATCATAGACCGTGTCACCCGGCTCTGGCTCAAGAATGCGGACGAGAGTCTCGACAACTTCGGGCGGTGTAAAGAACTCTCCTGCCTTGGCTCCAGCATCGTCAGCGAACTTCTTGATTAGGTATTCGTAGGCGCGGCCCAGAATGTCTGGCGGCACGCTGGCATTGGAGAGATCGTATGCGTTGAAGTGCTGAATGAGGGCGTGGACAACCTCGTTAGCGATGAGCGGCTTGCCGCTTCCATCAGGCGCGGGCTGGTTCCAGTTAACCGTGAAAACGCCCTTCAGGTCGTCGTTGGTGTCGGCGACGGCCTTCATGGCATCGGTGAGAACTTCACCCAGGTTGGTGGCGGCGGCAAGTACATCGCCCCAGCGGCTACCCTCTGGTATGGAAAAACGGTGCTGGCCATGTGTTCGAAAAAATGCCTTCTGTTGCTCAGTGAATGTGCGGCCCTGCTGGCGCTCCTGCTCGGCAATAGCCTCGTCCGTCTCGTTCTCCCACTGATCGCAGAGACGTTTGTAGAACATGAGACTGAGGATGTAGTTCTTATAGTCCTGGCCGGCAGTTTTGCCGCGCAAGATGTTTGCAGCGCCCCAGAGATGGGTTTCAAGCTGTTGCTGAGTCAATCGCATGGTCTCTCAAATCTCTTCATGTCCCGACAAAATTCCCATTCGCCCGTCGGATACAGCCACGCGAGAGGGTCCATCAGCCGCTTGCCGAATCGTAATTGGGCATCTAGTTCCTGAGTGTAACGCTTGTCACCCTTCTTATGCCTTGATGTTCCAAATCAGACTTTGTTCAAGCATAATAAGACACGATGATAAGCGCACCGCTGTTTCGATGGGAATCTGAGCTGACCAAGAGCTTCCAGGAGAACGCCTGCCCCACACTTTGGACTCGTCACGGCAAGGGAACTTGGGTTCGCGCAGAGGAAAGCACTTGTTCAGAGGGCCGCGCCGATATTGTCTGGGCTCGCTTTGAGCAGGGTTGGCGGCCGGCCACGCTTCGACCTCACGCCCAACTACTCCAGAATTCCACTGCCAGTCGACTACTGGCCTCATTGCGACAGGGGCCTGCTCAATCTGTAGAAGATCTTTTACCTCGCATCGGTGTCACACAGCCGGTATTGAATAAATGGTTACGGGCCTTGACTGAGGCGAACCTTGTAACTACCACGCGAGATGGTCGGTTTCGCACGATACCGCATCAGATATTCCCTTCAGTTGAGATATGTTCTTTTGAGTTGAAGTTAAAGAACTGGCAACGAGCTCTTTATCAAGCAACTCGGTATCGGAGTTTTTCACACCGCGTTTTTGTTGTAATGCCGACAAGGAGTGCTCAGGTCGCCTATCAGCACCAAGAACTCTTCTACAGAGCGAATGTAGGCCTCGTTGCTCATGAAGTATCCGGTGACTCACGGGTTCTCGTTCGTCCCAAGAAACGCGCCCCACATTCAAGCTACCGAACTATCATGGCACTTGGAATGTTCAGCAAAACTACTCCGCTCAAATCGAAGCGGTTTTGCTAAACAAACTAATGGCTTCAGACCATTGCTCAATGTGATCTAGCTGAGTTTGTGACCCAAAAACAACCCCCTCTTCCGTGAGGGCTATATAAAGCTCCTGAGCAGCAACAACCCGATTAGTTATATCGGCAAGGTTGCTTTTGACATCTTGGCCTATCGTGACGTCGACACTTCGCAATGCCTGCCAATGATGTATTTCCGACAATCGCGCATTCCAGTCGGAGTCCTCAGGGCTCGCCGCATCCGTGATAGCTGAGTCCAGCAGGACTCCCGAGAGGACTTCATCTAATTTCCCGTTCTCGAATATCTGTTGCAGTTCACTCAGCAAGATCGAACTCAGAAGAGGAACGGATGTGTATCTAAATCTTGGAGGTTGCCCCCCAGGCTTTTGTTTCGTAAAGGATCTACGGTGAAACTGGCGCAAGCCTTGGCTCCAACCCGTAGCGAACGCCGTGCTGCCTACACAACGATGAAGCAGGCCACAGAAATCAGAAAAGCCATTTATCACTTCGAAACCATTGATGCTTCCCAGGACATACGTCATATAGAGTGCATTGGCCAAGTGCTCAGGATTGAAGCGCTGTGAATATGAACTCTCTTCACGCGAAATGACAAGATACGTGCCTGTCAATGAATCCCATGAAGTGACCTGGTCAAGGAAAGCGTCCAATTCTGTTCGTGATCCCAGAGCCTGCTCTCCAATAACAAAACTCAGCAGGAGTGGTGGTGCACCCGCTAGACCGGCGTGGTAATCAAGCGATGCATCCGCCAGATTCAGAGCAGTCTGATACCAATTGCTCTCAAACGAATCGAAGATGACGGTCGGAGAGAGGAGGCGATCGGGCGCTAGGGTCAACTGAAAATCGAGCGTACTCTTTACGTATCCTGCCAGTTTCTTTATGCCTACGAAGTCTGCCGCAGTGCGCCCAACCTTGTAATATGGATACTCTGGCAGAAAGCGGTCATTCGCTGGGACCAGGGTCGAAACATAAAACTGTGGGTCAAATAGGACCTGGCCGTTCCGTTCTCTCACGCTAGCCACACAGCTCTCGATATTTTCGATCTTTTCGTTACGAGCACCGAAGATCACCCCATCAACATCTTGGGACTCCAAAGCAGCGTCAACCTTGTCGGATTTTCCATGCCCATGCTGTACAAACAGCGCCATAGCTATTTCTCCTAGATGAGAGCAAGGGCTTCCTGAAGTTGGGAAATACGACGATAACGCAAGTGAGGAGCCTTACCCATCATACGCAGGATGACCTTATCGAGGGACACCGGAATGGCCGGATTAATCGAACTCGGTGGGGGAGGGTTATGCTTTGTGATTTTTGTATACAGATGCGGTGTGCTTGTTGTGGGGGAAAAAAAGGGATGTTGTCCTGTTGCCGCCTCATAAAGTGTTACGCCCAACGAAAATATGTCAGACCGAAAGTCCATCACTCTGCGATTCGTATAGTCGAACTGCTCCGGGCTGAAGTATGCCATTGTGCCGACAAGAAAGCCGGCACTGATAGAATCCCCGACAACATCAAATGCCAGGCCAGCGTCCAGCAGGACATAAGTTGCCCCGTCTGATCGCTGCATGATGTTACCTGGCTTTATGTCCCGATGGATCTTGCCCAACGACCACAAATCATCGATCGCCGAGCACATCTGCAGACCTAGTTGCGCCACAGACGCCGTCGACAACGCGCCGTTCTGCCGGATAATGTCATGCAAAGAGCGACCGTCGATGAACTCTTCCGAGAAATAGAGCACATTCTGTCCCGCGATCGAGGCTGTTCCGAGCTCGATTGGTCCGGCCTTAACCATGTACGGAGACTTGCATTCCTGCATGATCTGGGTCTCGCGCCGCGCCCGAAGAACTGTTTCATCGATGTCAGCAATGTCGGGCTGGAAAGCATCGGACAATAGGGCAAATTTCAGTGCAATCGGCTGGCCATTCAATTCGATCCGAAACACAACCTTCTGGCCTCCGTGTCCGGCGGGAACTGCCGAAGTGACCTCGGGGAGGAGCTCTTGGATGTGCTGTTCGGTAATCGTGGGCAGAGCCATTTTTATAGGATACGCCTTTCCCATTGATCGCTTTCCTGTTTGCAGGATCGCTGGGATGCGGGGACTTATATCGGAAACTCGGTCGTCGCACCCGACCAGCTTTCACGACCAATACACAACTATCGTGGGTTCGACAACAGTCCAACCGTCACGAAAGCTAAGCAGTAAGGGTTCTCTTATACAACGTTTCGCATTTGCCTTCCACTTCCTTCTGCCGCGCCGTCGCGAAACTCGGCGAGGCGCTGCCTTTGTCAAGGCATTCGTCCATTCTTGTTCTACATGGATCACTACATCTCGATGGCATATCCCTCAACCTCGAAGGAAGGAAAGTCGATCTCAGGCGTGGAGATTTCGGCGACGCGGGGAGCGGCAAACCCTGTCTGCATGGCAAGCTCAGGCGTGGTGGGTTGGTAACCATGCGAGGTGTACACGGTCAGCTCGGGGAGCTTGGCCGGAAGCTGTGAGAGGGCCTGCCGTTGTGCGGTAATCTGTTCGGCCTCGCCGCTCAGGATAACGCGGTCGACAGCCAGGCGTTTGGTCGATTCGATGGCATAGCCGTATTCAACGTGCTGGGCCTGTTCAGGGGTAAGCTGCAGGCTCGCTCCCGAATCGATTGTGACAGAGAGGCCGCCGTCTTCGTGGATGTGCTCGATGGTGGCGAGATTGCCGACGCGGATACCGTGATCCCATTCGGAGCGGGTGAGCTGGATGCGCTCCCCCGCGGCCAGCTCGCGCTCCTCGGGGCTGTAGAGGGTTGCTTTGAGGCGCATCTTCCACTCGGTTGCAGGGTCGTAGACGCGGGGACTGTCATCCGCTCCGGTGACGGTGATGAGGTTCTTTCCGGCGTCTACGCCGGTCACTGTTCGATAGGTGTTCGGGGAAATACCCAGCTCATCGCTGCCCTTGCTGCCGTACCGGATCACGTCGCCGACTTCATAGTTCGCAGCGGTCTTGGCATCCTTGTCGGAAAGCATCTTGTCGGTGAGGACGGTGGCGCTGAAGGTTTCTCCCAACCGCTCTTGCTCGTGAAGATCTGCACGGATAAGCCGGGTCAGCTCTTCACGCTCCGTCTTATCGGGGGCGAAGATGACGGCGCGGTCTTCTTTGGAAACGTAGTCCTGGGCCACCGCAGCCAAGCGGTGATCCGGATCGCTGTAGATGTGGATGCGATTGATATCCCGCAAGAGCGCGGTTGCCGATGGTGGGTCGTCGCGCCGGAAGCTGTCCACCGCCTGTCGTACATCGCCGAGGTCGAGGGCTGCGCTTTTGGAAACATCGGTTGCCAACCGCTCGCCCAGAGTGGCGGCGTCGTTGGTATAGATTCGGGCATCGTAGGCGGCGCGGGAGATGGCGACATAGGCCAGCCGGTCATTGATGAGTGAACGGCTGGAATCGGTGTCGATATTGGCGATCACACGGTCGGCGGTGAGCCCCTGCGAACTGTGGGACGTGACGGCGTAGCCGTGGTCAAGCTGCCGGAACTCGGTCGGGTCGAAGGTGACCTCGCGCCCGCTCTTGCCGTCCATGCGGACGGTGATGGAGCGCTCCTCAAGAGCCGTGATCGTGCCGAGGTCGCGATTGGCGATACCAAGATCGCGGTTCCCAGAGGTGAACTGGATGCGCTCTCGCAAACTGAAATCCCGACTGCGCTCTTCAAAGACATTGACCCCGTATAGTCGCTTCGGATCGTAGGAGACCTGTTCGCCGTTCTGCTTCTGGACGGTGAGGATGTTGGTCCGGGCGTCTACACCGATCACACGGGCCTCGGAATCGCGCTCGAATCCGAGAGCCTTGCTGCCAGACTCGTAGCGAATCACATCGCCGGGATTGTAGAGCGCCGCCCAGGTGCGGCCCGCGCCGGTGAGGTCGGAGCGATGCGCGAGTGTCTGGAACGCGCGACTATCCGGGGAAAGCTGGCCGGTGCTTTGCAGCTCGGCGCGGATGGCTTCGTTGATCTGCTGACGGCTGCGGTTGTCCGAGGAGACGACGATGGTGCTTTCCGGTTGGGCGGCATAGTCCCTGGCGATGGCCGCGATACGATCCACGCCGTTCTTTACCTCGGTTACGCGGCCCTGCTGGGCCAGCAACTCGACGCCCTTCTCTGTCTCTCCGGTGGCAAGGTGCTGGACCGCCTTTAGCAGCTCCGCATCCTTCTGCCTCATGATCTGATCCAGTTGCGAGGTCTGCATCCCGGCCTGCTGCATCTGCTCGAAGGGCTTGCCGGCCTCCACGCCCTGGTGCTGGCGGATGTCTCCGATGACCAGAACGCGGTCGTCAGACGAGACCCTCTGAAGAAAGTCACGCATTTGCTTCGAAGAAGCGAGCGAGGATTCGTCCAGCATGTAGAGATGTCGGCTGGCAGGTTCGGTTTCTGGTTTGCGGGCGAGGAAGCTCTGTAAGGTGCTCGCCTCAATTCCGGCCTCTCGGAGCTGGCCCGCTGCGCGGGATGTGGGCGCAAAACCCTCCACCTTGTACCCCTTCGCCTCCGCGCCTTCGCGGATGGTTTCAAGGGTCAGGGTCTTGCCGGTCCCGGCCAAACCCTGAAGCCCATGAACGCGATCCGTCGAGGTCAGTACCTCATGAACAACACGGCGCTGGGCGTCATTTAGAAAGCTCCTCGTATCGGCCTGGGCGAAGGCTTCGCGTTCCGTCATCATGGGCGCAAGGGCGTGTCTGCCGTCCCGAACCTGTTGGATATTGGCACGCTCGGCGGCGAGTGTTTCGGGCGTCGTAAAACGCTGCGCGGAGTCATAGGTTCGTTGGCCGACCGTCCGAAACTGGCCCTGCTCGCGGCGGATGGAGAACTCATCCCGTACCTCGGAAAACATCGCCTCGCCCATACTGCGCCGAAGGGCGGCGGTCATGATCGCCCGCTCATCGGCAACGGCCTCGCGCTCGAACAAATGATCGCGGGCGAAGGTCATCGCCTCCTGCGCGCGGACGGGCGACGGCTGGCGTACGCCCTGCTCGATGGATCGCTGCCGGGCCTCTGCAACGACCCGGCTCGCCTGGTTGCCGAACTCGGCTGCGACCTCCCGGTGCGCCTGCAACACCTGTTCTTTAGTGAGGTCTTGTTTCTTTTCGCGGGTGGCGTGCGCAGCGATCTCCGCCGCCTCGGGTCCCTTAAACCCGTTCCGCTCCAGATGCTCCCTGATCTTCTCGGAACGTGGGCTGGACGCATCAAGGTACTCCTGCGAGTAGCCTTTGATTTCCGGGGCGCCGGAACGCCCACGCTCCAGCTCATAGCCCAGCTCGCGGAGCTTGTACATCAGGTGCGATTGGTACACCGCCGTCGCATAGCTCTGGCTCTCAAAGAATGCTCTCGGATCGAGGGCTCGGGTAGAACCGTCCTCACGGTCCGTTACGTTGAAAACGACGGCGTGGGTGTGGAGCTGGGGGGCGGCGTAGCCGTCTACCGGGCGGGCGGTGTCATGCTCGAATTTGGCTGCGACAAACCGCCCGGTTTGCTCAGCAGGGTTGTTGCCGCCGATCCGTGCCTGCGTGTACTTCTCCAGTTCGGAGAGCGCAGCGGTCACCGCCTCCCTGTGAGCCAGGCGCACACGCTCATCCCCGCCCACAAGGGCGGTCAGGGACACGGACTTGGGCGCGGAAAAGGTAGCGTCCCAACCGGCTCGGTGCTCCACCGTCTTCGTGATGGAGCCATCCGGGTTGGTCTGTTCAGCTGGCGATGCGGTGCTTCACCATCTGCTCGCAAGTTTGCGGGTTCTGACCATTGGCGAGAGCCATGAAGTCGGCTTTGCTGACGGCTCCCGAGAGGCCGAACCTGTCGGCCAACCCTCCCTGCCACTCGCCTAGCAGGGCGTCGTCTTTCGCGTAGTAGCTCTGCGTCTCGGACACGAAATCCTTAGTGTGATACGTACCTGCCTGCGAGGAATTGAGCGCCTTGGAAATCGTCAGCATCGGGGCTACTCCAGAGAGAGGCTGAACTGCTCATCTTCGTAGTGTGGCAGGATATGGGCATGGTGCTGAGCATCATGCAGGGGGATAAGGTAAGGGTCTAGATCCGTGAGCAGGATCGGGCCTGAAGTAGTCTTCTCCGGTTGCTCTTCAGCGCGCTTGACGATATCGGCCCACTCCTCTTTGATCGCCTTCAACTCGTCTTCCGAGAAAGTCGCGGCTCTGCTCCTCCAGCGACTCGCGCAACTGTTGCAACTCCTGAAGAAAGTCGGCAGAGACGGCAGCGATGCCGCTCAGCTGCGCTACCGGTTGCGCGATGGTCTGCGCCTTGGAATTTTCCTCAGGTCCATCCGAGACCAGCGTGAGGGCGCGCCGGTATTGCGCGCCTCCTTTCTGCTTGGGTTCCTGCGGTTCTTTGGGTTCCGGTTTGGGCTCGGTCGGCGGCTCTGGCTGCATCGGAGGTTCAGCCATAGCCGGGGATGCTGCCGGTGTCAGCGGCTCAAGCGTGCGGCGATCAAACTTCAGCTTGTCGTCGGCGTTTTCGCGAGGAATGAACGCGTCCGTCACCGTCGGCAGGCCGTGGTAGTCGAAGTCGAACCTGGCGATCCGATTGCCGAGCTTGAGATACGCGCGGCGATCGTCCAGACCAGAGATTTCAGACGCCATCACCAGAGGCTCAATCTGCCTGTCGATGGTGTAGTTCTTGCCCGCGCGGGAGCCGTCGAAATGCGTCTCCTTCAGGCGCTCGATCTCGACCTTGCCAAGGGTATCGGAGATCCATTCGGCGGCTTTGCCCTCCGTTGTTTTCATGAAGATTTTGGTGGCAGGTTGGCTCAACATAACCTCGGCGATCTTGCCATAGATGTCCTCCAGTTGGGCGCGGCCCTGGAAGCCGACCACGAGCGGATTCTTCGACTTCCGGCTCTCGGTCATGGCGCTATGGAGCTGGGGAAGTTTCTGCAAGCTGGCCAACTCGTCGATCACAAACCAGACCTGCTTCTGCCGCGGCCTGGGAATCTCCATGAGGCGCATCACCAGGATGTCAATCCAAAGCGAGATGAGCGGCCGAAGCACCTCGCGCTGGGACTTCTTGGAGGTAATAAAGATCCAGCCCTTGCGCTTTTTGGCCCAATCCGTGGCGTTCCAAGTGGACGTGGTTTCTTCCTTCCTCGGGAGCAACCGGAGGCTCTGCGCGACGAGCCCGAGGCTGGCCAGAACGCCTGCCGCCTGGGGGCCGGCCTTGCGGTCGATGTAGAACGCCATCTCCGTCCCCTTGACCTTCTTTTGCAGGAAACGATTCATCTGCCATCCACGCCGCCAACGTGTGCGGCGTCGGCCCTTCGCGGAGCAGGTGAGCGAAGATTTGAGCGGGCGTCCGGTAGAAAAACTCCTTGTTCGAACTGTTGGAGCTGCCGCCCGACGGCTGGTACAGGGATTCGGAGATCGTCGTGGCTTCCTGGTTGCTCTCGATCTCCATCGCGGGCGACCAGAACGGGCAGCGCGCGTCGAGTGGGTTGAGGATAATGTCGCCGCGTTTTTCGTCGAAGAACCGCTGCACGAACTCCGAGGCCGGGTCGTACACGATAGCCACATCGCCGCGATCCCGAATCTGCCGAAGTAGCTGCATGATGAGGGTCGTCTTTCCGGCACCGGTGTCGCCCATCATCTGGAAGTGCTGGGACTCCTTGCCGGGCGGAATCCGCATCAGCCCGGTCATCTCCGTGGTCTTGAAACCGAGCCCCAGATGGGCCTGGTTGCCGCCCTTCTTGCTGGCTCTCCATGCACGAAACTCGCCCAGACGGATGACGCCAGAACTCGCGCATGACGGCGCGGTGGAACTCGCGCGGGCTCATCATCTCGGGGCCACGGAGGACGCGGCCATACTTCAAACTTTGAGCCGCTTGATATCGGCGGGGACGGCAGAACCAGAGCATGATGGCGAGCGGTATCCCGGCCTCGATGTAACTCAGAAGGAACAGGCGCGGAATACTCTGGCCATTGAAAAACGTAAAGCGAAGCCAACGGTACAGCGAGGCGTCCTGGAACCTCTGCGGCAAGGCTCCGCCCGAACCACCGATAGCCCTGCGCCTGCGGTAAAGCGGTGAGCTGGACAGGGACGGTCTTCCCGTTCGGGAGCGTCGTCTGGCCGTCCTCGAAATCGACTGGCAGGGCAAGACGCGGCTGCTTCTTCTTCGCTCCGTCGAGATAGAACAGCCGGTACTCGCCGTCCTGATGAAAGGCCGAGCCCACGGCAGCGCGGACGTACTCTGTGAAGTAGCTCCGCTGCATGATCGGCATGGAAAACGCGACCCTCTGCCATGCGAAGAAGCAGAGGCACATGAGCGCAACTCCAAATGCTGTGAAGGTGTACACCGGCACAGTCGGCGGTGTAATGAGGGTTTCTTTTCTTCCCCAGGTCGATGCCATGGTCTAGCTCTCCTTTGCGGTGTTCAACCGTTCTGTTTGCTCTGCCAGCTCGCGGGCGATGCGGCGCTTCACTTTCTGCACTTCCGCGTGGATCTTCGTGTACTCGGCCTCGGGTAGAGCGCGAGTCTGCCCGATCATCTTCAGCATGTTGACCAGCAACATGCGCGTGGCGACGAGTTCCACCAGAATCACGTCAGGGCCGGTGCGCCGGGCGGCTTCGATCAGAACCTCGCGCGCCCATTCGCTCACCGCTTTTCCGTTGTCTGCGGCGGCGTTTTCAAGCAACCGCAATTCCGGTTCTGTCAGCTTGGAATTGACGGAAAACACCCTGCCGCTGCGCCCGCGCGAGCGGCGAAGCCGAGTGCTGAGGTCGAGGCCAGCGGGAGACGCTGTGAGGCTCATAAATACCTCGAAGATGTTGGATTCCTATAGGAATCCAACATCTGGTAAGTAATTGATTCGAGGGCGGATTCCTATAGGAATCCACTTCCGGCTAAAACGACACCCTTCGAGGGATGGAGTGTCAATCTTCTTCCGGTGCGCAGCACCGTAGTGGCTCTGCCACTGATATTAGCAGCGGGATCATGCCTTCGATCCCGCCACGATTGCCGGTGCTTGTGCTGGCGAAGATGCTGAGGAAACAGGCTTGCGTGCAGGCCGCTCCGACGCATCGTTTCCATTGCCGCGACGGACACGCAGTGTCGGCGTAATCCGCTGCGCTTCCGGGGTGCGAAGGAACTCCTGAAACTCGCGGTCTTTGCTGAAGACATAAGCCAACGCTTGCTCGACAACATCGTTAGCCGAAGCCTTGATGAAAGCGGCGTACTGATCGACCTGCATCGCGGTCGAATCAGTCAGCCGAATGGAGGCGCTGAGGTGTTTGGTTTGGACTACTTCCAGTAGTGGCATTTCGTTCTCCTTTTCGTGACAAGATTCAAGCGAATTTCTTCCGTGCAACCATGCGCTGTGCGGTGGCGGCGATCTCCCGCGCACGAGCGGAGCAAAGTGCGGCGGGCAGCTCGAAGCGGCGGCGGTCTTCAAGCATGGTGATTACGTCGTCAATCGGTGCGCCTTCGAGGAACCATTGACGAGCGGAAGCAATGTCAATCGTCCGTTGTGCGTAGTAGAGAGGGTTGGGCTTGTCGGCGCGGCGTGTGGCCAGCTCATGGGTCAGCTTGCCGGCGTCTTTGCCCTGGGCAAGCTCATGGCAGGCCCACGCCCAATCCTGTTCGGAATGGCTGTCCTTGTGGCCGATGGAATGCCGTGCGTTCCCGCGTAGCGGCAGCATGGCCAACTCCGCATCCTCCGGCAAGCGGAAGTCCGCAGGACTGTAGGTTGCATCGGAGGGATATTCGACCGCCACGCAGTGAGCGGGAGAGTACTTCCAGTTGTAGAAAACCGGGGATGCGCAGCACCCGGTTGCAGTCGGTGCAGGCCGGATCGCCGCCGAAGGCGGATGCGAGCCGCTTGAGCGTGATTTCCTGCGTGGCAAAGTCGAACCCATCGACGCGCCAAAGCGCCTGGTACTTGCCGGGCGATGTGGAGAGGATGACGGACGGAACCGGCACAGCATCCGATGCCCGGAGCGCAGCGAGCCGGGCATCGCCATCCTCGTCGATGTCTATATAGAGATGGCGAACGGATGCGACGCACTCTTTGGTGCGCTTGCGGCTGCCGGAGCGGAGCGGATTGGCGGCGACATAGACGTTGGCGCCGTGATGATTCTGGTGCGCGAGCCAGCCGAGGTAACGAGGCGCAAGCGCCTGTTCCAGCGTGACCACACGCTGTTGCGTCTTTGCCGGGCTCTCCGTGCGCAGCAGGAGAGCAATCGTCTCACCCGGAGCGAAGCAACGGGTGAGAAAGTCTTTGGCGGTTTCCTGCATCTAGCGACCTCCTTTTGCGAGCGCAATGCCACGGGGTTTTAGCAGCCGAAGAGGCCGGGGATGAACCGGCCTCGCGGGGTTACGAGGAAGAGGCCTATGCGGCCTCTTCGTCGGGAGCGTCTTCGCTGTCCTCCGCCGCGGCCTTGGCGGCGCGGTCCAGCTTGAGAATCGAGTTGACCCGGATCTCCCAGATGGTCACTTCCGTGCTGGTCTTCGTGCTCTCGTACTTGCGGCTGCGCAACTCGCCCTCGACCTGGACATGAGCGCCTTTGGTCAGCTTGGCGGCGAACTCACCGAGCTTGCCGAAGACGACGCAGCGGTGCCATTCGGTGTGCTCGATGTACTTGCCGTCCTTCTTGTAGGAGGACTTGGTTGCAAGGGAGAGAGTGGTGAGGCTGCGGTCGTTGTTGGTGCGAACTTCTGCGTCGCTGCCGAGGAATCCGATGAGGGTGACTTTGTTCTGGTACATGGTGGTGATCTCCGTTTCGTTGAATTTCCCGTAAGCTGCTCGGGTCACCCTTCGCGAAGCGAGCGAGTGGCCCCTGCTCCCAAGGCCGAAGCTCTGCATTTACGGAGGGTCCGGCGAAGCTGGAAACCGTAACCCGGAGGGCGCGCGAAGCCGAAGCAGAAGAGCGAGCCTGCCGCAGGGCGCAGGACAGGCCCGAAGCGTGAACCCGACGCAGAGGACGGGATACGAACGGAAGGCACCCATATGCGCCAAAGTCACCCCACCGATTTCTGCGACGGAAAGCTCCACCAACCGCAGCCATACTCGGCACGCAACCCAAGGCCACAAGAGACGGCTTCGAGCACACGGAATGGCCTCCACATTCGCTGCGTCTCGCGAGCCGAGAACGCCATGCTGGGCGCTTTCAGAGACGAGTTGGGCTGTGCAGCTAAATGAGCCGCATGGAAGACCATCGGAGTGACCTCGGATTCGGGTTGGATTCTTTAGCTGGAAAGCCTGCGCGTCAGGCGTCGGAAGCACGATAGACCTCCTCAGTCAGGAAGGATTGCTCGGCGTGACTGTAGCCGGAGACGGTAATCAGTTCCCGGACTCTTCGGCGGCCCCTGGCATCTCGCTCGCAATGCAGCACGAAGTCCACGGCTTTGCCGGTCTGCGACCGGACAAATGCCTGGTCCAAATTCGTCCTTGCACTCAGGGCCATGTCCGCCAATCTGTCCAGTGCATCCACGGCGGAATCGGCGTGCAAGGTGGACAGCGTTCCACCGTGGCCGGTGTTCATGGCCTGGAGCAGGTCATAGCCGCATTCGTCGCGGATTTCGCCCATGATGATGCGGTCGGGACGGTGGCGGAGGGCTGCCGCCACCAACTGGCTTGGCGTGATGGCAACCTGGCCGGGGATCGCATCGACAGCCTCCCAGCGCACGGCGTTCGGATGGGCGATCTTCAGCTCGGCGGGCTGTTCGATAACCACCAGCCGTTCGTGCAGCGGAACGTGATCCAAAAGCGACTTCATCAACGTGGACTTGCCCGACGATGTACTGCCGCTGATGATGCCGTTCTTCCGCTTGCTCAATCAGCCGCACAGCGGCATCCCGAACACATGCCGGGAGACCGCCAGCGGCTACCAGCTCATCGCTCGTATACCAGCGGTTGAATTTGCGGATAGTGAGCGTCGGCCCGTTGATCGAAGAGGGAGGCCCGACGACGGCCACACGCGAGCCGTCCGGCAAGCGTGTATTCAGGACAGGATTCTGACTGGTCAGGTCCTGTCCAAGCAGGCGAGCGACACGCTCAATGGCCGCCTGCAGGCGGTCATTGGTGTACGGCGTAGAGAGCGGAATATGCTCGACCACGCCGCCGCGATCCGCGAACACTCCCGTCGTCCCGTTCACCATCAAGTCCGAGATGGATGGGTCCAGCAGAAGAGCGCGTAGCTCCTCCGGGAAGAACGGGAGTATGAGCTGGAAGCTCATCGCGCCGCTCCCGTGGCAGGCTGCGGCGATGGCATTGGGGTTTGTCCCGTCGCTGCCGGGAGCGATGGGGTCCACGGAGACACGGTTTTCGTGGAACTCCGTGATGGTTAGACCAAGTGGATTGATGAACTCATACTGCGGATAAATCTTGGCCTGATCGCTGACCTGCTTCGGATTCAGGTAATACGTTACAGAAGCCAGCCAGTGCTCCGTGCGCGGCTCGTGCGAGTGCTCTTCGGAGAAGAGCTTATCGAACGTCACGAGCGCCGTTCCACGCGCGATGCGAACGCCCTGCACGGTCTCTTCCGACAGGGACGTGATGGTCACATTGCGAACCTGAACGTCGCTCGACTCCACCTGCCCACCGATGACCTGAGAGACAAGATGGCTCTGGTTGTCGGTCGCCATAAGCTGCGCTGCGAGTGGCTGCGAAAGGAAGTAGTAGTTCAGCGGATACTTCTTCGCAATCGTCTCCCGATTGATGGTGTAACGGTAGTTGGCCCAGTCGGTGAGATACGTTCGGACTTCGCCTTCGCGCGGGCTGTAATCGAGGTCGCTGTACTGGATGGCCTGGGCGCGGCCCATCTCGTCGATGCGGATATAGCGATTGGCAATCGGACGATGTGCCAGCGAGAAGTTCAACCACATCGAACCGCAGAGCAGAACCGTGCCGCAGCCGATGATGAGCCGGTAGGCTTTGCGCTCGGCATAGTGCGACGAGTAGACCTCGTTGCCGATCTGGTCGGCGAGCATAGCTTGCGACGGCGTGAGAGTGTGGTCAATGGGTACTGTGCGCGTGGACATGATGCTGTTCACTCCTTTCCGAGACGGCTTTGAAGACGACGCAGGCATAGATGAATCCCGGCGATCAACACGCCAGCAGAAAAGAGGATTACGATTGGCTTTACGAAGCCTTCTTGCCGTACGTGTTGCTCCGATTGCGCCGCCGATTGGATGTCCCCAAAGCTCCCACATAATCACGCTCCTCCTGCGATAGCAGCATAAGAAGCCACCTTGCCAACGACAGGCTCCCATGCCTCCCGCCATTCCGGCCGCGCCGCCAAAGATGGCCTGCGTCATGCTCGGAATGAACAGCATATTAATGATGAACGCGACAAAAACCATTAAGCAAGGGATGAGATTGGCGATCCACATATCCATCGAATAGTTGCCGTTGAAGGTCTGCTGGAGGAAGCCATTCATGAATCCAGCCCACACATAAATGAAGGCTGCGGCGACGGCGCGAATCATGGCAAAGCTGATGAGCACATCAAGAAATTGAAAGAACTTGGCTTTGAAGTTCTGCGTCATCAGCAGCGGAATGAAAACGGGGCCAAATAAAGCGGTGACGCCATAGAGGATGAAGGCGCTGCAATTAATGACAAACAGGATGGCCGATGCGACGCCCAGCATGACTTGTACGACTACATAGCAGAGGATCTGAACCGGGGCGGTAATGGATGGCATAGCGGTTCCATCACCGGCGGTCTTCAGGAGTTGCAAGAGCTGGTCAAGCGAGTGCTGATCGAAGGCCGCGACCATCGCCTGGGCGATGTAGCTGAAGAAATGGTTGATCCCAAAGCTCGCACCGGGAAACGGGTTTACCCAGTAGTTCAACAGCAGACAGCACATAATGAGCTTGAGCAGGAAGTGCGTGAGATCGCCGGCACGCACAGGATGATGATGCAGCCGGAAGGTCATCGTTGCCGTATTCCAGTTGATGACCATGCTAATGAGGGTGAAGAGCGCGATGCAGCTCAACTCCGTCAATCCAAGCTGCGTGAGCGCGCCGCCGTTCTGCGTCGTGAGATTGGTCAGGTTGTTGGTGAACTGGTACAGCCAGTCCATGCCCGACGATGCGGACGGCAGTGCTTGTGCGAGAACGATGACAGCGCTCATATGAATCTCTCCCGTTTGGACTACGGAATATAGCTCTTCCAGGTCTTGCCTTCATTGCCGGCGGCGGAGTTGTGACGCTTCCTGTCTTCCTCGACCTTCTTGCGAAACGCCTCGTCTTCTTGCCGGCGTTGCTCCGCATCCCGTTGCTGCTGTTCGAGGATGGCCGCTGCCTTCGCGGCTTCATGGCGTTGATAGATCGCGGCGCTGGCGATGGACAGCCAGCACCGCAAGGATCGCAAGCAACAGTTTCGTGTTGAGCAGCTTCAGCATCGTTACTCCTACGGCAAGTATGTCTGCCAGGTGTTGTCTTCGCTCGCGGCGCTCATGTCATGCGTGGCGTGCTGGGTTTGAACGAAAACAGCGGTATTCAGGTCGGTCGCAGCGGCGTTCCGCTGCTGCATGTTGGCAACCGCCATCTGCGACGCAAGGCAAGCCTGCAAGACGCCCTGGGATTGCATCTCGGACATCTTCTGAGCTTCCGCCGCGTTGAGGAGATTAAGTTGCTGGACTTCGCTGTTCGTGCCGGTTGAGCCGTCGAGCTGGTTGGCTGTCGAGGGTGCTGTTGGCGGTCGCGTTCTGTGTCCGTGCGGCCCGGTACTGGCCCACGGCAGTAATGCAGTCCGGGAGATACCGAGTCGGACATCTCGATCATGGCAAGCTGCGCCATCTGTGGGCTGCCGGGCGTCTGACTGCCGATATAGCTTGGCAGGTCGGAACTGACCGGAACCGTGGCCGCCGTCCAGCCTGCGGACGATGCCGAAGGCGAGTTGCTGTTGAGCGCCGTCGTCATGCCATTGGTTTCGCCGAACATATTCTCGACGTTGGCGTTCTTGAGAGCAGTCAGTGTGGTTTGCCACTGCTGCTTGATGGAGAAATGCTCGATGTTGTTCTTGAGCATGGTGTACTGCGTCTGGAGAGTGGTGAGCTGCGAAACCAGACTCGCGTAGCTCGTGGGGTCGAAGACGATATCGCCGATCCCGAAGAGTGCGAAGCTCGGCGTGGCGGTCAGCAAGAGCAGGCCGCCTCCGAGAAGCCACTTGCGGTTCTTGGGGTTGAGTTTCATCATGCCTCCTGCGATTGGGGTTGAACTACATGCACTCCGGGCAGGTTGGGTCCAACCTGTCCAGAGGAAACGGAAGATGCACGCTGCTGCTCGATTGCCTGGGTGGATTGGAGGTAGATCCACGCCAGTACATTGCGTCCGCTGGAGGTTGCCAGCATAGCGATTGCCAATAGAGTAGACGAGCACGGCTCCCAAGACTTCGGAATGTTGAGTGATACGGATACGCATGACGGCGACTACGCCTCCTCTGCAAGCTGGCGAGCGACTTGCGGGATGATGGACACCCATTCCGGGCCGCTACGTTCCATAGCTTCCGCGATGGAGTAGTCGATCTCGGCAAGCCAATCGGCACGGTTCAGCACAAGCGCCACAGCGACGCGCTCCCCCGTCGATTGCACGGACCACGCCGCATGTCCGCCGCGCTTGCGCGTCGAGCGACTTGCGGAGGAGATGTTGGTAACGGTCATTCATTGCGATGGCTCCTTCGTTACAGCGTGGGATCGACGCGATGTTCCGCGTAGGACGGGATGAGGATGTCGCGCCCGATGTAGACACGGGCGCGGGAACCCTCTTTGAGCGTGATGATCGGAAGCCGGTTGAGGAAGTGATTGAGCACCTGTTCACCTTCGGCGGCGGACTGCTCCGAGATGCCGTTGCGGATTTCGGTCGATGGCGTAAACACACTGCCGTTATTGCCGATCTGCGCGAGTCCGCCAAGACCACCGATGGCGGCGGCGGCTCCGAACGCCATCAGGTAGCCGTGGTCTACCTTGGTGGCAAGGCCGGTCGTGCCGATCTGATCTAGCCCGAGGTACTTATCGAAGTCGAGCGAAAACCCATCCGGGCATACGGCGCGATGGAAGGTAACGAACATCTTCCGCTGCTGGGCATTGCCCACGCTCTGCACGGTGCCAATCAGCCGCGTGCCCTGCGGCATCAAGAGCTGCTGGTGGTCGTGCGAGTAATAGTCCGTCGTCAGCATGACAAGGATCGGGCCGGAGAAGCCGCCGTCGATGTGGTTGGTGACAACACCCTCCAGTACCGTCCCCTCGAAGATCCGATAGAGGCGTCCTTGATACTGGTCGAACGGATATTGGCCCATCGGATCGGATTTCGATGACTGGAGCGGAAGCCGCATCGACCGATGCTGGCTTTGCAGAGATGTCTTCATCTTTGGCGGTGTCGGCAGCGGCTTGCTTTGCGGCCTGCACAGCGACCGGACGCAGCCGAAGCGCCTTCATGCGAGAAGTCGATAGCGACGGTATCGCTGTTGAGGGCGTCCTGCTTCTGCTTTTCGATGGCAAGCCGCTTCTGCTTCGCCTCCGCCTGCGCCTCGGAGATATTGGAGGTCCGCTGTGGAGCATTGGGGCTGTCGCCGTAGATGGACGCGCGCTGCGCGGCGGTCATCGGCGGAGTCGTGTCGGACTCAGGGCCGGGTACGTCCTGCTCCTGCTGGAGCTGCTGCATGGCTGGGCAAGCGCCTGTTGCCGCTGCCGTTCCTCTGCGTCATGCCGTGCCTGCATCTGCTGTTGCGTCTCGAAGCTCGACACCTGCTGCGCGTTCGGCGTCGTCGGACTCATGGTGAGCGAACTCGCAGGAGCGTTCTTCTTGTTGCCGCTCAACAGGCTGGAGAGGTTGGCAATGCCGATCAGGCCAACAATCACCACCAGGGCGATCACAACCGGCATACTCTTCCGCAGCGGCGGCTTCGATTCCGGCTGTTCCGGGACGGTGGCGGGGGCATTCTCATTCGGCTCCGGCATGGCTACCTCCCCTCCGTGGTGCGATGGAAGTCCACGCTTTGCTTGCCGATGGCGAGATAGCCTGAGTCCAGCTCCTTCGGGACGGTGTACAGGCCGTTCGCGAAATCGAAGTTGATGAGGGAAGGTTTCTTGTCCTTCACCTCATAGAGGGCAGGCGTCTCCTGAAACTGGCCGCGCAGATAGGTGAACTTGTCATCGCGCCAAATCTGCTGCAGGCCAAGCTCTTTGCCTTTCTTTTCGTCCCACACGTAATCGAAGTGCAGTGAGCCGGGATACTGGCTGCGATACGTCTCTTCTTTGGTCTGTTCGGCTTTGAGCGTGGCCGCCTGGGCAGCCTGCGCGGCGGCGGCTTCCTGTTTCGCCTTGTCGAGGTCCGCAGCCGGCACGAACACTGGCAACTGCGACAAGGCGATCTTTGGCCGCCTTGTCGCCGGGTTCGATCAAGCACCTTCGAGTCGTAGTGCGCGTCGGCGTCATCGGAGACCTCGCGCAGCTCCAGCGTGTACTCGTTGCCGTGATCGGAGACGATGTGAATGTCCGTCGATCCGTTCGCCGTCTTCGGCTTCACGCTGATAAAGCGTGACGCGACATGGCCGCCATCGAAGACCCAATCCACCGTGTCCCCGGCAAAGACGTTGGCGACCTTCTCCTCGGCGGGGAGAACAATCAACGTGGACTGCAACAGGCCCGCACGGATCACAGGCGGAGTCTGCGACTCCGAGACCGTCACCGTGCGCGGCGCGCTGGGCTGAAGCGGATGCGTTGGCTCAGCCGCGTGCAACGATGCAGCGGCTCAGAGCAAGATGGAGGGCTACGGCGATGGGGATGGGCGGCTTCATGGTTCCTGTCCTTTCTGGAATTACTCCGTCTCGCCTTGGGCAAAGCGTGCAATGCCCTCGGTGAGTCCGTACTTGGCGATAAGGCGGGAGCGGCGCACCCGATCCTTGGGTTTGGTGGAGAATGCGGCATAGCTGCGGCTGTCGAGGTTCAGCCGCACAACCTTGGTGAGTCCATCGCGGCGCATGTACAGCGCCTCGCGGTCCTGCAAGCTCTCAAAGAGAGCGAGCTGCTGCTCGTTCATCTTGAACAGTTCGGCATAACGTTTCCGGTTGAACGTGGCGTCGCGCAGAAACAGGAACGAGGTGCAGGAGTTCACGATGCTGTCGGCGTTCGCTCCCAGGTCTTCGGCGGACTGACCAATCATGGTCACGCCGCCAAGATTCTTGCGTACGGTCTTGATGGACGAGCAGCGCCGCTTCAAGTAGCTGCCGGTTCTTCATCGAAGAGAAGATCTCTTCGATGAGGATGTGCTTGGGAACGCCCAGATTGGCGGGGTTGTAGAGCACATCGTTGATGCGCCGGAGAAGCCACACCATCAGCGGTTCAATGAGGTCGGCATACTGCGCGTTGTTCACGCCCTGGAAGTCGAAGCACTGTACGCGGGATAGGGAAAGACTGTCTTCTACGTTGTCGAAGATGGCGCTGTAGACGCCTCTGCCAACCCACTTCGAGAGGTACCGGTCCAACTTCTTCGGCAGGTAGAGATTGGAGAGGCGTCGGTTCGCAGGATCGAGCAGGTACATATCCTGCACGGCCTTGTGAATCACGTCATCATCTTCGGGCTCCAGCTCCGCGCCGCCGTTGGTGAGCAGCAGCTTGATGAAGCTGTAGAGGAACTGGATGTTGCTCTCGGTCGGCTCCAGCGTGAACGGGTTCACGCGCGGGCCGTCTTTGCCGATGCGATCGACACGCCCGCCATACAGTTCGACAACGCTTTCATAGCTGCCGCCGATGTCGAAGATGTAGGTGAATCCGCCGTACTTCTGTTCATGGGCGATGGTGACGTTCCCGGTCACGGACTTTCCGCTACCCGTAGGACCGAGGATGAGTTGCACCCGCACGCCATCCACATACGCGTCCTGAAAGAATGGCGTGCCGGTCCGCGTCTCGAAGACGTTCAGATACTCGGCGTCGAGGTCATCCGAATGGGGATGGCCGAGGTTGGGCGCGAAGATGGAAGACAGGCGCGCATGATGATCTTCGCCCAGCCACATAGGGAACACATTGAACTTGCCGTTGCCGGGGAACATGGCATAGAACGCTGAGAGGTTGCCCAGCGTCTCTTCCATGACCTGCGTGCGTGCTTCCACGAAGACGCGATGCACAGCGGGAGCGAGGGCATGGAGTTCGGTCACGCTACGTGTCGCAACGAGCAGCCGGAGCGAGTATTCGCCCTGAGCCTTCTTATCGAGCGAGCGAATGACCTCGCTCAGGTCATCGACGGCGACATTCGCAGCCTTGGCCCCGGCTCCGGTATCGAGCGAAGCCGTATCTTTACCAGCCATGACGCGAGACAGCACGCCGACCTTGAAGAACGAGATGAACTTTTCCTGCTGGTCGATCTCATGTCGGGCCGTTGCTGTGGATTTGGGCCGCCAGGACGAGCAAAGGATGCTGTCGCAGTCGAGCTTCAGCAGGTCCGCGAAGAGACAGGGCCGGGATGCCTCCGGCGTCGTCTTCAGGGAATACATCTGCACGAACCGCCTGCCAATGCGCAGATGGTCGCTCTCCCACGCCACGGGATTCTGCACGATCTGGCGGTCCACGCCGGTATCAGTGCGGAGCTGGCCCCACTCCGCCCAATCTTCAAGATTGAACAGATAGCTGAAGAACTGGAATGCACCCTGCTTGTCGAGCAGACGAAGCCCGATGGTGCTGCTGAGATTACCGGCAAGCAATGCCGCCGTCTTTTCCAGATCGGCCAGCATCCGCGAGGTCGCGGCGGCGTTCTCCGCTGGCTTCTTCTCGAAGGCTTTTACCTTCGACGGCTCCAAGGTCAGGCACCAGTGCAGGTCGATCCGGCGGAAAGCTGCCGTCTTCTCCAGAAACTCAAGCCTGTCGGTTACAAATGTGTGCGTGACGGGGTTCGCGTAGCAAAGCTGACGTGGCAGGTCGTACCCAGAGCGGACGCGCGTGTACTGGTAGAGCGCCGCGCCTTCCGGCAGACCACGCAACGCTCCTTCGATCATGCGGAGCTGCGATTCAAGCTCCTGGTCGGTGAGCCCTTCTTCATCGACACCGGAGAGCGCGAACAGGCATCCGTAGCCGCCGCCCTTCAGCGCAAAGATGTGGTCGTTGACGAAGCGAGCAACCGGCACGATGCTGCACGCCGCGCCAGCCTTGGCGAACCACGGAACGAATTTTGTTTGCTCAGTGTTTGCGCGGGTCATAGTAGCTCTTCTGGTTGAGGCTCAGGCCCCAGAGCTGAAACATCTTTGGGTGTTTGCGGATGATGAGCCACGCGCCCACGGCCAGCGTGGGGAAGGCCATCATCGCCAGGAAGCGAAACCCAACGAGGAAAACCGCAATGCAGACGAATACGATCGCCATCCATGCTGTAAGATCGAGACCAAGCTTGGCTCTCGGTCGATTCAGCGCTTGATTGATTGCCTGCGGTTCTCCTCGCCGAGTCATAGCCGATGTACCTCCTACATCGACTGCCCGGTCAGCGAGCCGATCCAGCCGGCTCCCCAGCCGAGAACTCCAGCGCCAAACAGTGCGCCGAAGAGTCCGGGTATGGCGTCCTGAAAGCGCCCGCTCATCATGCGAATGCCCGCAAAAATGAGACCGCCAAGACAGATGACGGCCCCAGCGTACATGGCAAAAGTTTTGAACGTTCCCATGAGCGTCTGAGCGCCAGAGAAGTCCATCGTTCCCTGGGCGTGGGCTACGCCATTTCCGACGCCGGCAAAGGCGAGCGCAACCAGCGTCGGCCCCATGACGTGCGCAGCGTGGCGGAGCTTTCGATGAAGTTTGTGGGGGCGGAAATAGAAACGAAGTGGCATCGGCATCCTCCTGATGGCATGATTTCGTTCTGCCATGTCACGGAAAGTAGGCCGATTTCCTTCGCTCGTCCAAGACGTAATTTTTATAGTGCCCAAGATTCTGTTTATAGATGGGCAATCAACCGATAAGCGTAAGTTGCTTGGGATGGCGAAGCGCAGCGGGTTGCGGCTGCTTGCGATTGTTTCCGAGGCCATGTTCATCGAGGTATTGCTCGATGAACATCAACGCCATGTGCCTACGATCCTTTGCTGTAACGAAGGCGACATCTACGGTCCAATGCAGGCCCGCTATGGGCCTCGTAATCAAACCCGCATCGAGGGGCCAGAGTTGATCGATCAGGGCAAGTCCGTATCCCTGTTTGACCATCAGTTGCATGTCCGCCGGCGTTGCTGCTGAACTAGCGAGATGCAGTGGTACATCGATCTCTGCAAACATTTCTGAAAGGCGTGCATGAGCTGCAGGATGTAGTTCAGGATCGCGGAACACTTTGAGCCGGGGCGCAACCTCGTGGATGTCTACCAGAGCTTGATTACGGAGGGGATCGTCCGAGCGCATACAGATAACAAGCGGCGAGTGCGATACCTGTCGAACCTTCCAGATGTCCTTGTCAATAGGCATCGGGAGCAGAGCACAGTCGAGAGTCCCATTCTCCAGACGCTCCAGAATATGCCTTGTATCCCCACTCGAAAGGTTTATCTCGCACTCTGGAAACATGGCCTGGTAGGCGATGCGAAAGTTGTCGAGAAGGAATCCGTTTACAAACGAGGAGAAGCCCATTCGGAGCGGTGGGACAGTTCCGTCATGAATGGCTCTCGCCATGCGGAAGGTCTCTTTCTTCTGTGGAAGGACGACTCTCGCCCACGCAAGCACGAACTCTCCGGCTGGCGTCGGACGTACTCCATTACGGCCATCACGAATCAGAAGTGGATAACCGATATCAGCCTCTACCATCTTGATCTGATGACTGACGGCAGGTTGTGATCGCAAGACATGCTCGGCTGCTTTGCTGAAGTTCTTGCGCTCTGCAATCGCAACCAGATATTCCAGATGGCGAAACTCGACGATGTCTGACATGGCCCTAAGACTCCGCTGGCAGTGACGTCAAGACTCCACATCTCCCTCGGGGGACGAGAGTCGATGATGCTCCTTAAATCGTTCCTCTAGGAACCAGATGTGTCAATTAGTTTCGTTTGGGTGTCTGGACACCTTATAAGGTAACTAGGCACTAAATGGTTCCTACCTTAACCGGTCATCTATGCAAAAAACTTTGAGTGGTATTTATGAGAAGTATTGGACTCCTACAGGATCGAAAGGCACTCTGGGAACCGGGTATATCCCATAAGCGAGGTGTACATGCCTTCAGATCTGTATGGTATCGAGGACCAGAATCCTCCAGACAAAAAGCCTCCCGCTTCTGCGGGAGACTTCGTTCCCGAACGGCTGCTCGATAGCGACGAAGCCGCAAAAATTATGAACGTCCACCCCAAGACTCTCCAAAAGCTCGCGCGCAAAGGCATCGTGCGTGGAGTGCATGTGGGGAAGCTGTGGCGTTTCCGAGCCTCCACGATTGAGGATTGGATTCAGCGCCAACTCGCCAGCTAATCCTTAACGAATGTCTCGACCTTTGCCCGGCGTAGCGGTAGCCTAATAACAGCCATCCGTTGCGCCGAAGACAGGAGAGAAAATGTCTAGGCGGACACGGTATCAGAATGGAAGCGTGCAGCGCGAAAAGCGCCAGAGTGGACCTGATGTATGGGTCTTTCGCTGGTGGGAGCCTGGTTCTGATGGAACGAATAAGCGGAGGAAAGCAATCGTGGGAAATGTTCTCACGTTGCCTACCGAAGCAATCGCCCTCAGATCAGCTCGCGCGTTGCGCATCGACGCCAACGCACAAACCCCGCAGGCAGAGAGCGGGCCGGAAACAATCGCTGAACTGGTTGCTCACTATCGGCTCAAAGAGTTGAAAGAGGACAGCCACAGTCGGAAGTCGTTTCCTACACGCGCTGCCTATCGAAGTTATCTGGACAATTGGGTGCTCCCGCGATGGGGCGAACTCAAGCTGGATCAGATCAAGCCTGTCACAGTCGAACAATGGCTGGACGGGATCAAGCGGGCAAAAGCAACACGAGCCAAGATTCGGAACCTGATGAGTGCTCTCTTCAGTCACGCGATGCGCTACGAGTGGACGGATAAGAATCCGATCAAACTCGTGCGCCAGAGCGCGAAGCGGGAACGCATTCCTGATGTTCTGGAACTCGCAGAACTTCAGCTTCTTCTCACCAAACTCGATACACGGGAACGCACACTGGTTCTGCTGGCCGCTGGTACAGGGCTGCGTGTGAGCGAACTGTTAGGGATTCGGTGGGCGGATGTGGACTTCGACAGTCTTGAGTTGAGTGTGACTCGATCCATCTGGCATCAGAAGATCGGGGAATGCAAAACGGAAGCCTCCGCCAAGCCGGTCCCACTCGACGGCTACATGGCGGAAGACCTGCTTCAGTGGCGAAAGAAGAGTCCCTATCCGACGCAGGAGGATTGGGTCTTCGCCAGCCCGACTATGAAGGGGAAACAACCCTACTGGCCGGACAATCTGATGAAGCGGTATATCAAGCCGGTCGCCAGGGCGAACGGCATCTACAAGAACATCGGCTGGCACACCTTCCGCCACACCTTCGGCACTCTGCTGAAGGCCAACGGGGAAGATGTGAAGACGGTACAGGAGCTTTTACGGCACGCGAATAGCAGGATCACACTGGATGTCTACACGCAGGCAGTGGGTTCCAATAAGCGTGCCGCACAAAGCAAGGTTGTAAGGATGATGGTTCCCGGCGTGGGTCAGAAGGCGGGTGAGATGGACCCGCAGAAAGCTCAGGTTAGAGCTTAATGGACCCTTATTGGACCCGGATTTCTTGTCACTTTAGGTCGCCATTTGATTCTAAGTCCTTTAGAATCT
>CAWFUT010000002.1:0-50790 GCA_963819055.1 uncultured Acidobacteriaceae bacterium
CTAGGTTGGGGATTCGCCGTCCGTGGAAGAGAACCGCTCGCGGGCATTCGACCATCCTCACCAAATCGTTACCAATCACTCGTCGCTGACTTTTTTCCCCGCAGTGTTCGCGTGTGCTTTCAGCTCGGCGATCTGCTGCTCGATCATGGTGCGCTGGCTGGCGGTAATGTCGTCGCCCTTGAGCATGTCCTCGAGCGGCGCGATGGCGTCGACATCGCCGCGCGCGCCAATGGCGAACAAGCTCCAGAAGCTCACGTCGAAATCCGGCTCACGCAGATACGAAACGAGCGCCTTGGTCACGTCCTTGTTCTTTTTGTCCAGACGCGCCACGGCCATCATGGCCACTTGCCGCGTGCGCGTGTCCTGTCCCGCGGCGGAATACTCAAGAAGCAGCGGAACGGCTTTATCGTCGCCGAGCTTGCCCAGTCCTTCGAGAGCGGCGTTGCGAACCACGTTATCCGGAGAGTTGCTTTTCACCGCCGCTTCAAGCGTGTCGAACGCGCCCGGCGCTTTCAGCGAGGCCAGGGAATTCAGCGCGGCGGCGCGGACGCGATAGGCCACTTCGCTTGAGGCAATCGTTTCAAGCCTGCCGGCCAGTCCAGCGTCTTCATGGAAATTTCCGAGTTGCTGCACGGCCACTTCGCGCACCCAGGGTTTTTCGTCGTGCAACTCGGGCATGATGGCCTGCTCGGCATTCGAGGTGCCGATTTTGCCCAGAGCGCGCAGCGATTCGACGCGGATGCCCCAGAAGGGATCGTGCTGCGCGGCATCGCCCAGCGCCGCCACCACTTCGGAATTATCTTTCATATTTCCCAGCGCGACAGCCGCATCCGCGCGATCGGTAACCGCTTCCGCATTTTTCAACTGGAACATCAGCTCCCCCGGCGATTTTTTGAAGTCGAGCGACTTCAGAATTTTGTCGCCCTTGTCGAACAGCACCATCTTCGGGGTGGAATCCGCCGGGAAAGTAAAACTCTGCGTGGCCTGGCTCACTTCAATCGGGAAATCTTTGCGGCCGCTGGCCGTGGTGATCTCCACATCCACCGGCACGTCGAACAAGCCCACAAGCCCCTCCACTTTTTGCGTCTGGGCCACATCGAGCTTCACCTGGTGCGCTGCGTCGTCATAGGAATAGCTCACCTGAAACTGCGGCGCTCCCGCGCGATAGATCCATTGATGAAAGAACTCGTCGCTATTGATGTTGGTGGTTTGCTCAAGCGCCTTCTGCAGATCGGCGGTGACCACGTTTTGCCCGCGATAGGTTTCCAGATACGCGTGCAGCCCGTGGAAAAATTCCGCGTCGCCGAGCCTGTCGCGCAGCATCTTCAGCACCCAGCCCGCCTTGGTGTAGATGTTGCCGGCGTACTCGTCGGAATCCGTGAAATTGTGCGTGACGATGGGGATGTAATAGAGCCGCTTCTGCCGGAACCACTGGTTCTGATCGCGCCAGAATTCGTACGCGGCCTCGTCTGCGCCATAGTGCTGCTCGGTCCAGTAATGCTCGAAATAAGTAGCGAAGCCTTCGTTCAGCCACAGGTTCGCCCAATCTTTTGTGGTTACCAGGTCGCCGAACCACTGGTGCGCCAGCTCGTGCGACTCCACCAGATCCGCGCCGAGGCGCGTCTCACCGGCCAGCGCGGGATTCACCAGCTCGCGCACGGTAAGCGTCGTGGCGCTGGTGTTCTCCATGCCGCCTTCGACGAAGTCATCAACGAAGGTTTGCGCGTATTGCGCCCAGGGATAGGGCACGTCAAGCTTCTGCGAAAAAAGGTCGAGCATCTGCTTGGTGTGCGAAAACGAGGTGTCAATTTTATATTCCTGCCCGCGCGGCACCACGTAGCGCAGCGGCGTGCCGTGCCAGGTGTCGTCCTTCTCCACAAAATCGCCGGCGATCACCGAAATCAGGTAGCTTGAAAGCGGCTCGGTCTGCTTCCATTCCCAGGTTTTGGTGTCACCATCGGCGTCCGGTTTCACGCTCACCAGCTTGCCATTGGAAATGGTGATCCAGCTCGCCGGCACGGTGACGATCATCTCGGAAGTCAGCCGGTCATTCGGATAGTCGTACAGCGGGATGTAATTGCGCGTATCTTCCGCTTCGCCCTGCGTCCAGACTTCCTGCGGCTGGCGCGGGTAATTGGCGTCGGGCAGGATGAAATAAAGGCCTTTCTTCGGCTTCCCTTCGTATTTGATGAACAACTCGTGCTTGTCGCCCGTTTTCGCGGGATGAGCCAGCGAAATAGTGAGCTTGCCGGGAACGGTCGAGAAATTCGCGGTCTTCCCGTCGACAGTAACGCTGTTGATGGTGAGGCCGACCGAATCGAGCGTGATCGTGGTTAGATCGTCGCGCAGCGCGGAAATATTCTCGCTGGCTTCGCCGCGAATTTTGCGCTGGTCAAGGTCGAACCACAGATGCGTGCGGACGCTCGAGAGGTCGTACTCCTTACTGCGAGCGTAGGGCTCGTCCGCGCGCGCGGCGGGCGCGAGCGAAGCAAACAGCGGCAGCAGCAGCGCCGCGACGAGCAGGGCAGCAGATATTCTGCTGCGCGATGGTGCAAGCAAATCCGCGCGCGGCACTCCGCGTCGCGAGTTGAAAATCATTCCGGCCTCCGAGGTCAAATCAGAAGTTAAATCAAAAGACAAATGAGCCTTTCCGGGGAAAAACCTTATTATATGCCGCGAATCAGCCTCTTTGGCGAACACCGAGTCGCCGGGCATCAATTCGATGGGTTCCGCGCCGTTCGAGTTGGCCGGCTAGGCCACTCAAGGCTTGGCCGAAACGCCGTTCGATTTGACGCGCGAAAAACTCCGCAATAGGCTGGCATTGTGCGCTGGCAAATTGTGCACTAGCAGTTAGACGCGCAATCGGGCGGGAGGCGAGCGGCATGGCGGAGCGAGTGAAGCGACAAACGGTCGACCTCTCGGCGTATCCCGACTTGGTGGTGATCTACCTGGGGATGCGCGTGAACAAATTTCGCGGGTTGGGAAAATTAATGAAGGTCGGCCCGGAGATTCAGAAATCGGTGGCGCAGAAGCCCGACGGGCTGCTGCTCCACGAGAACATGTTTTTCTCGCTGTTTCCGCCGCACGTGGGCATGCGCCAATACTGGCGCGACTTTGCTTCGCTCGAAGCCTGGACGCGCACCGGCTTTCACCGCGGCTGGTGGAAAGATTTTTTGCGCGATAGCGCCGGCACGGGCTTCTGGCATGAAACTTATTTTATTCGCGGCGGCATGGAAGCCATCTACGATGATCTCCCGTCGCCGATGGGCTTCCTGCAGTTTGCTCCAGCGCACGAGGCCAAAGGCAGCATGTTCGCCGCGCGCCAGCGCCTTGGCTTGCAAGGCCAGCCACCCGTCGCCGTCGTGGACGAGAGGGAACTGTGACCGCTTCCTCGGCCTCTGGACGTGTCATCGCGTTTCGCGTTGTCATACCGAGCGCACGCGCCGTCTTTTGCGGTGTCATCCTGAGTGAGCTTTTCGCGACCCGATCAGGGTAGCGATGCGAGTCGAAGGATCCCTCTTAGATTTTTGTAGCGGCGGCCTTTCAGCCCGCGATCTGCGGTGTGTATTTTGCAGTTTTGCCTTTGAACGCTGTCATCCCGATGGTGGCGCGCGAAGCGACGAGGGATCTCTCTTCGATGTTCATTCGCGATAGCGAGGTTTAGCAAATGGCGTCCCCTGAAAAAATCATCGTCGCCGTGGGCAGCACGCGCCGCCCGAAAATTGAAGCGGTGCGCGAAGCCATCGGCTTAGTGGGCCCGCGGCTCGCCGCCGCCGCCACTTTCGAAATTGTCGGCATCGAAGCGCTCAGTGGCGTATCGCACACGCCGCTTTCCCGCGAGGAAACCATGCTAGGCGCGCGCCGGCGCGCCGAATCACTCACGCAGATGAACCGCTCTCAGAACGGCGCGTGGAAATATTTCGTCGGGCTCGAAGGCGGACTCGATGTAGTCGCGTCGATTGGTTTGCAGGCCGGGACGGCTAGTCGCGAAAGATCGGTTGACGCGACGGTTAGTCGCGAAAAATTAGTCTTTCTGCAAAACTGGGCCTACGTAACGGATGGCAGCATCGGCGCATACGGCCAGTCCGGCGGTGTGCTGCTGCCCGAAGCACTGGCGCGTGAAGTGGTGGATAAAGGCGTCGAGCTGGCGCACGCCATCGACGCGTTCGCCGGCGAGCACGGCATTCGCGATGGACAAGGAGCGTGGGGCATTCTCACGGGCGGCGTTATCACGCGCCAGGACGCCTTTCGCGTCGCAGTGATCAACGCTTTCGCCCCATTCATCAACCGCGGTGCCTACTCCACTTCGGCATAGCCGTTGTTTCGTTTGCTGTGTCATCCCGAAGGGAGCCGCGCCCGGTGAGGGCGCAGAGAAAGAAGTCCAGCGAGTCGAGGGATCTCTCTTCGCATTTGTATTCCTGATCGCGTCACTTGACCCCATCGTCCTGCCGAGCTAACGTCGCGATAAATCCAAAGAGGTGTTGCGTTGAACTCAGAAAAAAATGGAATCGACATCGGTCGCCGGGAACTGTTGAAAGGCGGCATCGGCGCGGCGGCGCTGCTCGGCTCCGCCGGCGCGCTTACCACCGAAGCAAAAGAAACCGCCTCTAAAATCGACACGCACGCGCACTATTTCCCAACCGAATACCTCGACCGCCTCGATCACTATGGCAGCAAGGTCACCGCAACGGCGCGCCGCTTGAGCGTTTCCAACCAGGAGCAGCAAAATCTCGACGCGCGCTTCCAGATGATGGAACGCGGCGGCGTGGAAATGCAGATCATTTCCTGCTCGAACGTTTTCCCGTATTTTGAGAATGAAGCGAATTCCGTCGATGCCGCGCGGCTCGCCAACGACCTCTATGCGGACCTCGTGCGTAAGTATCCGAAGAAATTCGCGGCGTTTTGCTGCACGCCGCTGCCGCACCTCGACGCATCGCTGAAGGAAATGGCGCGCGGACTCGACGAGCTGCACATGGTCGGCGTGACCGTGGCCACTTTTGTGCTGGGCAAGAGCATCGCTGATCCCATGTTCGAGCCGCTTTTCGCCGAAGCGAATCGCCGCAAAGCAGTGGTGTTTATTCATCCCACCGGCGGCGGAGGCGGCTCGCAGTGGCTCGATTCCACCAAGCTCGTCTGGCCCATCGGAGCGCCGCTCGAAGATTCTCTGATCCTGATGCAGTTCGTGCAGCAGGATTACCCGCGAAAATATCCGGACATGAAGGTGATCATTCCGCACCTGGGCGGCTTCGCGCCTTTCCTGATGACCCGCTTTGACCAGTTCCGCGATCAATATATGGATAAGGCTCTGGCCGAGCCGAGTGCGCAGGCCAAATATTTCTGGTTCGACACGGTGAATGGCAATCCTGCCGCGTTGCGCTGCGCCTGCGACACCTTCGGCACGGAGAAAATTTTGCTCGGCACCGATTTTCCCTATTGGGTAGGCGACGCGCTGCAGGAAGAAGTCGACTATGTGAAACAGCCGCAGATCGCGCCGCACGTGGAGCAAGCCATCTACAGCGCCAACGCCCGCCGCCTCCTGGGACTGAAGGCGTAAAAGGATGAGGTAGACGAGGCAGAGGATGTAAATGAGGAAAGGAGGATGAGGAAGTGATCGCTGCCGCAGGATTTGCGTGGCCTCAGCGAGTTTAAACTGCATGTGCGCTCCTCGAATGATTTTCGATTCGGCAGGGAAGGACGAGCCCGGTTTCGATGGAATATACGCAACCGCCGGACGGAAAGTTCCGGCGGGCTGGATGGCCTCGGCTGAGTGCCGAACGCCTGAAAGTTGAGCTAAATTTGGTCGGGACGGGCAGATTTGAACTGCCGACCCCTCGCACCCCAAGCGAGTGCTCTACCAGGCTGAGCCACGTCCCGACTGGGTAGGAAAGCCGATTCGCAGGAACCGGCAGGGTTTCGAGGTCAGGTTCAGTTTATCACTCCAAGGCGCCTACCCTCTACCCAGGTGTCATCCTGAGCGCAGGCACCGAATTTTGCGCCGGAGTCGAAGGACCGCTACCACGGAAAATTCTTCAGGGTTTAGGGGTTCTCTCGACGGCGTTCGGCGCTGCGCGTCCTCACTCCGCTTGGGATGACAAGCAAATTTAACCAGGCGGTTCGATGCGTTCTGGCCTATGCCAACTTCAAACGAAAACTGCAACGGGAAGCACTGACACGTATCACGCCGCCACCCGGCGCACGTACTTCTTCACCTGATCCAGGCGGCTGGGCTGGCCGATAGGTAGGCTAACCGGCCAAGGCTCTTCCATGCCCATCAGCGCCATGACTCCGCCGAGCATGGCCATGTTTTTCATGAAGTGCGCCATTTCATTTTGCCGCTGCTGGCTGTCTTCCGTCCGCCAGAAGTCATGAATGACCGGTGAGACGCCCGCCAGGAATCCCGCGATCGCCAGCGCGCCGATCTTTGGCTTTACGCCCAACAGGATACTGGCTCCGCCCAGCATCAACATCGCGCCCGAGGCGGTCACCGCGATGTCGGGCAGGGGAACGTTCTTGGCCGCCGCATATTGCGCCAGCGCTTTCTTTTCCTGGAAGTGGTGCAGTCCGCTGTAGAGGAAGAAGCCGCCGAAGATCAGCCGGCCCAACAGGAAGACAGTTTTCATGGCGCGGTCCTTTCGGGTGAGAAGTCGAACTCTCTGATTCGATTCCCGCCGGAGCGGACAGGTGGCTTGTAAATAGGAGGACTTTGCGCGAGACTGTTCGGCAAGCAGCCGCGAATGTTCCGGCAGAGCTGGGCAACTTTCAGCGGCTGTCTTTGCTCGTACTAGTATGTCAGTTCAAGCGCACGCAACGCACGCGCCGTCTCCCCTGCCAACCCTCGCGCTGGCTGCGCTGGTAGCAGCCGGTCTGCTGTTCTGGGGAAGCTGGAAATTTATGATTTCGAATAACACTCTGGAGAACTACGTCACCCACCACCTGAGCTCCAGGTACCAGCCACAGCATGTGATTCCGGTAGGAGGCGAGGAGCTCGATGGGGTCTATCACTCTTCGGGCGCCGAGCGTGACTCACGCCCTCATCCGTTGACGACTTTGAGCCGTTGTTCCGACTCATTGCCCATGGCGGGCACCATCGCTTCCAGCACCTTGCGCATATCGTCGAAGCTGTAGTCGATGCTGGATTCGGAGCGGCTGGCCACTACCTGGTTGCGCAGCAGGCCTTCGGTCATACCGATGAGCCCGGCCCGCAGCGCGTCCAAGTTTACGTCCGCGCGAATCTGTTGCTGGCCGCGCATCTGGTTGAGCAAGCTGCCAATCAGTTCCGAGAACTGAAGGTACCCGCCGCTCATGCGGACGTCGCGATTGTCTTTGCGCACCCGGCAGCCCTCCAGCGTGACTAACTCCTTCAGCTCGGAGTCATTCTCCAGTTCGATCACCATCGCTTCCAGCGCGGCGATCAGGCGGCCCTGCAGGGAGGAAGCGCTCTGCGAGGCACTCACTCGCCGGATGATCTTCGCCCAGCCATGATCGAGGACCGCAGCCAGCAAACCCTGCTTACTGCCGAAATGCTTCATCAGCTGCGATTCGCTGGTACCCGCTTCACGAGCGATTGCGACCGTGCTGGTGTTCTCGTAGCCGTTGCGGGCAAACAGGCGCTTGCCGGCGAAGAGAATACGGTCATGCGACGAGGTGGGCGGCGGAGAGCCGACGGCGGGAGCTTCCAATGTGATTTCAGGCATAGTCGAGTCCGTTGATAGCAACCCCACGACTTCGGCGAAGTTGCGGGCGGGTTGAGAAAGCAGCACAAACCCGCAAAATCTTGCTGGGGTCAGGGTCGCGGCTATTTTTCTATTCGTGTTCTGCGGTACAAACGTTCCGCTTTCTGGCCGCCGGATTTGCTATTGCCGAGCATGGTTCTTTTTGCCTTAGACAAACGAGCGATCAGAAAAGCATGGCTATAATCCCGCCCATGAAAAAGCTTTTGCCGCTGCTGCTCGTCGCCATGGTAGTGATGGCGGTGCCGGCCTTCGCCAGCACGCACCATCATCACCATCACCATCATCATTCCGGCCATCACCACTCCTCGCACCACACCAGCTAGGCTGCTACGGAGTAGAAGATCCGGGTGCCCTAGGTCTCGCGGTTTTCGAGACCTGGGGTTTTCCGTTCCCTAACCCACGTACACTGTGGCCGCCGCGCTGAATTACACTGGAGCTGCCATGTACACCTCTGCTCCTGACACTGAACGCGACACCACCAAGTCCACCATCCCCGCCATCGATCTGCGCAGCGATACCGTTACCAAGCCTTCGCCCGAGATGCGGCGTGCCATGTTTGAAGCCGAGGTCGGCGACGATGTTTACGCTGAAGACCCGACCGTCAACCGGCTGGAGAAGCGCGCAGCGGAAATCTTCGGCCGCGAGGCGGCGCTGTTTGTTCCCAGCGGGACGATGGGCAATCAGATCGCGATCAAGCTGCACACCCATCACGGCCAGGAGGTCATCTGCGAGGAGCGCGGCCACGTCTTCAACTACGAGATGGCGATGATGGCGCACTTTTCCGGCGTGGTGCCGCGCACGGTGTGGGCCGAGGACGGCATTCTCACCTGGAAGCATGTCGAGTCGAAGCTGAAAGGGAAGAGCTATCACGCCGCCAAGACCGGCTTGGTCTCGCTCGAGAACACGCACAACATGGCTGGGGGAACGGTCACGCCGCCCGAGGTCTTCGACGAGGTTTGCGATAAGTCCCACGCTGCGGGACTCCCGGTGCACTTGGACGGCGCGCGTGTGTTCAATGCTTCGGTCGCCCTGGGAGTGCCGGTCGCCAGGCTAACGGGCAAGGCCGACACGGTGATGTTCTGCCTGTCGAAGGGATTGGGAGCGCCGGTGGGGTCGATGCTGGTGGGCAAAGCCGACGCAATCGATCGGGGCCGAATTTACCGCAAGGCGCTGGGCGGGGGGATGCGGCAGGCGGGCATTCTGGCGGCTGCCGGACTGATCGCCCTGGAGCAGGGTCCGCAGAAGCTGGCGCAGGACCACGCCAACGCGAAGTTTTTAGCCGAGGGCCTGGCACAGATTCCCGGCATCAAGATCGATCCTGCCAAGGTTCAGACGAACATCCTCATCTGCGATATTTCCGGTACAGGCATGACCTCAGGCGAGCTGTCGCAGAAGCTCGGAGCGCGCAACGTCCTGGCAAACGGCGTGGGTCCGCAACTCATCCGCTTCGTCACCCATCTCGACGTCAGCCGCGAGCAATGCGCCGAAGCGCTCGGTGTGGTGTCCGCCGCCTGCTCGGCCAAAGGTTAAAACACCTTTCGGCTTTCCTCCGTTCGGCAATGGTCAGGAAATCCCGCTTCCGCGGACGGCGCCAGCGAGGCCGCCACCGCCCCAATCGCGTCTACAAGAAATGGAATCGTTCTGACCATCAAAATACGTGATTTGGGACAAATGGATTGTTTTCGACTGTGAGCTGCAGTTTTCGCAAGCCTTTAGCACAGGGTGATTTTGGCAGCTGGAATGCGACAAACCAGCCCACTCGAAGTAGTAGTACTCAGGGGTTCGCTGTGCCAAACGCGGAGTGGTTGGCGTAGCGCCACATTTGTAGTCCTCGTATCCCGGCGATGACGCTGGCTGTTCGCAACGTTGTCGTCGCTGCGTCATGGCACCGGCACTTTCGGTAGGATCCCGCGGCGGGCCGGCCGCGGTATTAGCTAGACAATTCGCTGTCCTTCCCGACTCTGACCTCCGGACTTCAAGGGAGGTTCAACCGTTTGGGGCGAAACCGGCAGATTCCTCTGTCTGCCGCCTACGGAAAGGAGAAGGTGCATGGCCCGACTGAAGCATCTACGGATCCAACGGTTTGTTCCCCTGGCACTGGCGATTCTGCTTCTGCCTTCCATCCTTCACGGTCAAGCGACGATATCCACCGGAAACATCAACGGCACCGTCACCGACCCGAGTGACGCTGCCGTAGCCGGTGCAAAGGTGACCATCACCCGGATCGACACGGGCGTCTCGACCAACGTAACCACCAATTCCAGCGGTTTCTACAATTCCGGCTCCATCGCAGCGGGCACGTATTCGGTTAAGACCGAAGCCAAGGGATTTGAAACCTCCGAGACCCAGGTGACCGTGAGGATCGGCAGCAACAGTGCGCTCAATTTCAAACTGAAGGTGGGCGCCGAGAGCACCACCGTCAGCGTTGAAGCGACAGCCATCGGCGTCAATACCGAGACGACTTCGGTGGAAGGCGTTCTGACGGCAAATCAGATCGAGAACCTGCCGGTCAACGGCCGCAACTTCCTCGACCTGGCACAGCTCGAGCCTGGTGTGCAGATTCAGGACGGCACCAACTTCGATCCGACCAAGATTGGCTACCAGTCAGTCTCCATCGGCGGACGCTTTGGCCGTACGGCGCGTATTCAGGTGGACGGTACCGACATCTCCGATGAGACGGTCGGTACGACCACCGGCAACATCTCGGCCAGCGCTATCCAGGAGTTCCAGATCTCCCAGTCAACCATGGACCTTTCCAATGACTTGAGCTCGTCGGGCGTGGTGAACGTTTCCACTAAGTCGGGAACCAATGTCATCCATGGCAACGCGTACGAGTATTACCGCAGCAGCAACATCGACGCCTCGCTGCCCAAGCCCGCCGGAGAGCCCGATCCCAACTATCACCGCAATCAGTACGGGGCAACGCTGGGTGGTGCTTTCATTCCCGATAAGCTGTTCTACTTCGCGGAAGGCGATGCGACCTATCAAGATTTGTTCAGCCCTGTCGTTTATGCTGCTCCGTTCCAAAACTTCGGCGGCGGGTTTGACGCGCCCTACAAGAACCCGAACTTCCTCGGCCGCGTCGACTACGTGGCGCCGCACAGCGTGAAGCTGTTCTTCCGTTACAGCTATTCGCAGATCAATGCCGACGGAACGTTCTTCGCGGACAGCCTGCAGCTGTATCAGTCGAAAAATTACTCGCGCAACTACGTGGGCGGCGCCGATTTCACCACCGGCTCGTGGACCCACAGCTTGCGCTTCAGCTACCTGAAATTTCAGAACGAGATTGTCGACGGCGTGATAGGGAGTGGCCTGCCATTGTCGGATTTTCCCGGCAACGGCCAGTATCTCAACATCAATGTAGTGAATGGGCCTTCCACCGGTCCGAACCTATTGGCACCACAGAGCACTCCGCAGAGCGATAAGCAGATCAAGTACGACGGCTCGAAAACCGTCGGCAAACACATCCTTCGCTACGGTGTGGACTTCAACCACATCCAGGGCGGCGGCTTTGCCAGCTTCTTCAAACTGGCGCCGCAGATCGTTACCAATCAGAACGAATTTGGATTCAACGACCAGGCGTACGCGGCTACCGGCCCGTTTCCCGGCGGTGCCAGTAACCCTCTGAACTATCCAGTAGAAACGGTAGTCTTGGGCAACGGTCAAGGCTATTCGACTACCCAGGCGGCATTTGGATTCCCGGCCGGCGGACTGGGACCGGACAACCGCCTCGGCCTCTACATCGCCGATACCTGGAAGATGTTCCCGAATTTCACGGTGAATCTTGGATTGCGCTACGACCGCGACACTGGCCGTACCGACAGCGATCTGCCCGCGCAGCCCTATCTCAATAATCTGATTCCGAGCTGGCCGAATCTCGGAAATCCAATTCCGAACCCGAACCTCAACTTCGGACCTACACTTGGAATCGCATGGGATCCGTGGAAAACAGGCAAGACCGTGATCCGCGCCGGAATCGGCCTGTATTACGAGAACGTGATCTGGAACAACGTGCTATTTGACCGGCCTCTGCGTCTGGCGGACGGCGCGTTCCTGCAGACGCCCACCGCCTGCGATAGTGGACAAGGATTCAACCTGCCCGGTGTTCCTCTTTCCGGCGGAGCGGCACAGTGCGGCTCGCCCTCTAATCCAATCCGCATCGGGCAGGCCGGCAGCGCGATCGCTCAATTGCAACAGCAATATCAAGCACTGTCTCCGTTCAGCCTGACCAATCCAAACCCGAACTACCTGCAGAACTTCATCACGGGTGGCGTCAACTTCCCGCTTGGATTGTTTGCTCCCGACTACAAGACGCCGCGTTCGACCCAGATCAACGTTGGTTTACAACGTGAGCTGAGTCCGGGCGTGGTGTTGAGTGTCGATTATGTGCGCAACGTGACCACCGGTCTGTTGCTGGGCGTGGATCAGAACCACACCGGGTCAGTGAAATATTTCAACAAGGCCGGCGCAGTTTCGGCTATCAATATGACCCTGGCCCAGTGCGGGGTGGGGACCGTCGCTCAGGCGTTAGTCGCATGTCCAGGTTTGCACCCTGGTGTGGGCGGGCAGCCAGCTGGGCCTATGACCATCTCTGACCTTGCAGTAAACGGCCTCGATTCACAAGGCGATTTAGGTGGTACGTGTATCAACCCTAGTGGCTGCGCCTTCGGCGGCTTGAACCCCAGCGCTCCGTCGATGCCGTTCCTGGTCCCGGCCGGCATCTCCAAGTACAACGCACTGGACGTGAAGCTGGTTTACCAGAAGAACAATCCATTCAAGGGTCTGCGTTCGGTGAATATGCAGATCGCCTACTCTTATTCTTCGTTCGAGAACTCGGGTGGCGGATCGGGCATCAGCGGCACACTTGGTGGCATTTCCAACAGCGATCAGGACTTCATCGTTCCTTCGCTGGACAACGACAGCCCCAACAAGTACTTCGGTCCCTCCCTGCTGAACCGTCCCAACCAGTTATCGTTCGGAGTAGTCGGAAATCTGCCGTGGAACTTCCAGATGTCGTTCATCGGCCACTTCTATTCACCGCTGTCGATACCGATCGAAGTTCCCGGTAGCGGTCCGGGAGCCATCTTCCAGACAGACTTTACAGGAGACGGCACCACGCAGGACCCGCTGCCCGGAACGTTAAACGGAGCCTTCGGATCGCAGGTGAATGGCGCGACCATCAACAATCTGCTCAACAGCTACAACAACAATTACGGCAACAAACCCACGCCCGCAGGCCAGACGCTGATCCAGAACGGTCTGTTCACTTTGGCTCAGCTACAACAGTTGGGCGCTGTGGCTCCCTGCATCCAGGGCGGCAGCGTCAACAGTCCGAACTGCAGCCTGCAGTTCGCTCCTCCCAATCAGGTCAGCATGGGTAATCTGCGCGACTTCGATCTGAAACTGCAGTGGACGTACAAACTTGAAGCCTATGCCCACACGATTGCGTTCTCACCCAGTGCGGGATTCTTCAACCTGTTCAACATGGCGAACTTCGACCTGCCACCGAATGCTCTGACCGGCGGCTTGACGGGCGCGCCAGGTTCGATCAACGGCACCACCTCGGCCACGCGCATCACCAATCGCGTCGGGGCCGGGACTGGCGTCTTCAACCTGGGCGCGCCGCGCGCCATGGAGTTCGGTATGAACGTCAGCTTCTAACCGTAAGCTGGTCGGAAGGGCGCTCGCGAGGGCGCCCTTTTTTGATTGCTACACCGCTTCGGGCGAATCGCGGTGCACCACCTTCACGTTGTATCCCGCTTTGGCCAGTTGCTTTTTCACGTCTTCGGCGATCATCACCGAGCGATGTTTGCCGCCGGTACAGCCGAAGGCGATCGTCAGATAGCTCTTGCCCTCTTCGATGTAGTGCGGGATCAGGTACACCAGCAGCTCGGAGATGCGGTGTATGAATTCCTTCGTCTGCGGAAACGAACGAATATACTTTGCCACCGCCGGATGGCGTCCGGTGAAGGGTCGATACTTGGGAATGAAATGCGGATTCGGCAGGAAGCGCACATCGAAGACCAGGTCGGCGTCTTCGGGCACGCCCTCGCGATAGCCGAAGCTCACGCACGAGATCAGGATGTTTTTGTCGATCTTGCCGCGCGAGAAGCGCTCAGTTAACAAACTTCGCAACTCATGCACATTGAACCTGGTGGTATCGACCACCAGGTCGGCAAGTTCCTTCACTGGCAGCAGACGCTTGCGCTCTGACGTCAGCGAAGCCTTCACCGAGGCGTTGCGCCCCAGCGGATGTGGGCGTCGTGTCTCACTGTAGCGCCGCAGCAGGGCCTCTTCGTCGGCTTCGAGGAAGAGCATGGTGGTCTTCATCAGCCGGCGCAGTGACGCCAAAGTTTGGGGCAGCTTGTCCAGGCGAGCACCCTCGCGAATGTCGACCACCAGCGCGGCGCGCTGAATTTCCATGGTGTCGAGCACCAGCTCGGCGAAGTTCGCCATCAGCCCGACGGGAAGGTTGTCGACGCAGTAGTAGCCGAGGTCTTCAAAGGTCTTCAGCGCCGAAGCCTTCCCGGCGCCACTCATGCCAGAGATGATCACCAGCTCGTGCTGCTCGTGAGCGCGACCGGCGACGTTCTTGGGTTCAGCCGAAGACTGCGTAGTTTTGCGGCGAACACGGTTGGCGCTTTTATCGAGTGGCATGGCCTGACGTACCTTTGCGGCGAGACTAACAGAGTTCGCCCTCAGCCGAAAGCAGGGTTCCGTGAATTGGATGTCACAGGTGTGGTTCCGGGCGCAGGGGGAGCGGCACTCAGCATTTAGCGCTCAGCATTCAGCAAAGCCAGCCGGCGTGCGCATCCTCGTGGGCAACGGCATTCGATTTACCTGCGCGTCATCCTGAGCGCAGCGCGGCCGCCTTTGGCGCGCGGAGACGAAGGGCCGCTATCACCGATCGGCTCCGTCCCAAGGGTCGGCACCGGTACGGTCTTCCCGCGAGAGCTGGGATTCGGTAACATCGCTAGCGCCGTCCGACGGTCTTTGAAGATGGAAATTCATACTCCAGAAGCACCTGTACATTCTCTTCGCGACTTCATCGTTCACCTGCTGATGATCTCTCTGGGCGTGCTGATTGCTTTGGGCGCCGAGGGCATTGTCGAGTTCGTCCATCATCGCCACGTCGTCGAGCAGGCCCGCTCCAACCTGATGGCGGAGATGCGCGCGAACCATGAGACGCTCGACGACAATTTGCCGAAGCTCAAGAAGAACGAAGAGCTGCTGGGGCAGACGCTCGCCGACCTGCAGAAGCTGAAAGCCGACCGCAAAGCCAAGACGCGTGACATCAATTTGAACCTGAATTTCTTCTCTCTCAGCGACACCAGCTGGCGCACCGCGCAGGCTACGGGCGCTCTGGCGCTGATGAATTACGCGCAGGCGGAGGATTTCGCCGGCTATTACGACATACAAAGCATGCTCAACCGGCTGGTCTTTTCGCTGGAGGACACCTGGCTCGACATGACGGCCGCGTTCAATCCGCTGGGCAGCGATCCGACCAAGATGGACGACCGCCAACTCGACGAGGTGCAACGCCGGGTGCAGCTCACGTTGGGACGCCTGCTGGCTGTGGAGAATATTGGACACTCGTTGAACGATCTGTATGTGAAGAAGCTGAAAGGCGGCGACTAGCTTCGGCCCGGGGAACTGCTGGTTGTCGTCCCGGAAGGGACTCGGGTCTTTTCTTGAAGCGCACCCAGCGCTGAAGCGCTGGGTTAAGCTCTCACGTCTCGCTACGCGAGATGGATCCTTCGGCTGCACGAATCCGTACCGGCGCGCTGGACCAGCGGGTCCTTCGACTCCGGCGCCGCAAAGGCGGCGACGCCTGCGCTCGGGATGACAACCTCGAGATGGTGGGGTGCCGTCAGCACGGACAACCGACAACGAACAACCGACAACTGCCTCTGGACATTCCACCGCGTTGTGGCGTACAAGCGGGCTATGAAGGCTTGCCGAAGGATTGCCGGTCTGGCGCTCGTTTTTCTGGCTACGTGTATGGTCGCGCAGAAGTCGGAGCTCGACTGGGACTGGCGCAACCAGGAAGTGATCGGCCATGATGACCCGAGCGTAGGCAACACCTCGAAGCTGACTGAGTCCGAACGGAGTGCGCTGGTCGATGCCATTGTGCTGCGGCTGCAGAAGCCGATGGGCGACGCCGGCTACGACGACGAACGTATCCGGGAGATCGCCACCACCACTCGCATTCGCTTCATCGACGCGGGCACCGGGCCGCCGCTGATCTTCACCACCTCGATCGGGCTGGAAGGCGGCTGCGACGCGCTGGGCAATTGTCCATTCTGGGTTTTTCGCCACACCGACGACGGATTTTTGTCACTGCTGAACACCATCGCCGCCAGCTACACCCCTAAGCAGACCGAAAGCGGCCTGGAAGTGGTCTTCCTCCATCACCTGTCGGCGAAGGAGAGCGGGCTCGCGGTATATCGTTTCGCTGACGACAAGTTGCAAGGAACAGGATGCTATACGGCGGTATGGCCGAAGCCGAGCAATGATCCGACTCAGGTCTCAGCTCCCAAGATCGAGCTCTGTAAGCAGCCACCACTGCTGGAGTCAGCACATCCGGTGACGCCGGAGCCGTCCGCTGCGACAGAGCCTGCTCCACAACCACCGGCGGCGCAGTCGAAGCCGGATGCCACCGAGCAAACGCCCCCGGCGGCGACGGAAGCTCCGAAGGCGGATCAGCCGCAGAGTGCTCCCGATCAGCCGGCGCCTGCGTCCGATCAAGCTCAACCACAACCAGCATCGCCTTCGGAACAGCAGGCGTCCGGCGCCAAGCAGGAAGCCCCAAAGGTCGATCAGACGCAACCACAACCGTCAGGCGATCAGTCAGCCCCTGGTGTGAAGCAGGAAGCCCCGAAGCCGGATCAGCCGCCGCCGTCAAATCAAACGGCGCCGGAGCCAAACTCCCCCGCTCCCGACAACCAGCAGGCCGAGCCCGCTCCGAAGCCAGATCAGCCGACGCAGGGCCGTCCGCCGGCGAATCCCGAGCCGGCGCCACCGCAAGCTTCTCCCCAAGAGCCTGGGGCCAATCAGCCCGCCCCGAACTCCAAACAGACGCCGCAATCATCGCCAGATGAACCGCAGCCCAATTCGTGATCGCTGCCCATCTCGAATCATGGGGAAGGTAAGCGGCTGTTGGGGGACGACTCGCGGCACCAGGGCCGACGCCGCCGCGCTCGCCGATGACGTCGGGGGTATAGGCTGGGTCAGCTCCACTGCCAATGGCGCTGGCGCGATTGCACTATAAAGTGTGCAAATTCTCGATTCGGGAAACTCCTGTCAAGCCCCACCTAGATGCCGAAATGTTGGCAATCCGTTCAATATAAACACAATATATTATTGTCGAAATGTGCCAAAATATACCCTTAATGTGCTATACTGTTTACAGAGAGTCAGGGAAGGGATCGAGTAGCTCCTTCCTGGCTCTCTTTGTCTTGTTGGATATCTCCCCTACGGCAGTGACTGTTTTGGAAGCTGGGGGGGCAGATGCTTGTGGCAGCGCCCGTTGTGAAGGATTGCTTCTAGCTTCTGCGCCGCAGAACCTTCAAATCCAGGACAACTCGGCGATGTTCGCGATCCGGGCCAGCCCACCTATTCCGGTCTGTCTTGTTCGAAAGGTGCGTGCGGGTTAATCCCGGGAGCTCCCCGCTCCCGCAAAGTTGTAGCCGTAAGCCACACAATTGGCGCGTCGTTCCTGGTATTGCGAGTAAAATTGCAGCATCGGATGGCGTCGTCGTCTTGAGCTGAGCACAGGTACTGAATTCATGCCATTAATCGGAAGTTTTGCGCTCCTGCTGGCGCTTGCGCTGGCAGGGTATTCGTTCATAGCGGGCGCTCTCGCCTTGTACCGCAAGGACGATCGCCTGGGCGAGACCGCGCGCCGCGCCGGCGTTGCCTGTTGGGCAGCGGTCACCATCGGCGGCGTGGCGCTGGTCATGGCTGCCGTCGGCAATGACTTCTCGGTCGCCTACATCCTGCACCACAGCAATCGCGATCTTCCCATCGCCTACAAGTTTGCCGCGCTGTGGTCAGGGCAGGAAGGTTCGCTGCTGTTCTGGGCGTGGCTGCTTTCGACCTACGCGCTGGTGTTGCGGCTGCGTTACAAGGTCGATCCCGCAGCTGTTCGCTTACGCTTCTTCGATCATCGCCGCCGTGCAGGTATTCTTCCTGCTGCTGGTGAATTTCGCAGCGAATCCGTTCGGACTAGTTGGCGGGCACGATTCCCGCCGACGGTAACGGGCTGAATCCGCTGTTGCAGTATCCCGAGATGGTGATTCACCCGCCGATGCTGTATCTCGGCTACGTCGGCGTGACTATCCCGTTCGCCTTCGCGCTGGGCGCGCTGATCATGAAGTATCCCGGCGAGAAGTGGATCCACATCACGCGCCGCTGGACCATGGTGGCGTGGCTGTTTCTGACCTGCGGCATCTTCCTGGGCTCGCACTGGGCGTACGAAGTGCTGGGCTGGGGCGGCTACTGGGGATGGGACGCTGTCGAGAACGCGTCACTGCTGCCGTGGCTGACCATGACCGCGTTTCTGCATTCGGTGATGATGCAGGAGAAGCGCGGCATGATGAAGATGTGGAACATGTGGCTGATCTTCACCACGTTCCTGCTCGCCATCTTCGGAACCTTCCTGACACGCAGCGGCGTGGTGAGTTCTGTACACGCGTTTGCGCAGTCGAGTATCGGCACCTGGTTCGTCTGGTTCCTGGCGATTGCGTTTGCGACTTGCGTTTACTTCTTCGTGCTCAATCGCGAAACCTTGAAGAGCGAGCACCGGCTGGAGTCGCTGATCTCGCGCGAGTCGAGCTTCCTGTTCAACAACCTGGTGCTGCTGGTGTCGTGCTTCGCGGTATTGTGGGGCACGCTATTTCCGGTGCTGTCGGAGTGGGTGACGGGATCGAAGGTCACGGTCGGACCGCCATTCTTCAATCGTGTGAATGTGCCGATTGGAATTTTCCTGGTGCTGCTAACCGGCATCGGACCGCTGCTGGCGTGGCGCCAGACTTCGCTCGATCGCGTGAAACGGAATTTCGTGTGGCCGACGGGGATCGCGGTGCTGACTATTGCGGTGCTGCTGATAGGAGGCATGAAGCCCTGGGAGGATTCGGCATACTTCTACTCGCTGATGGCGATTGCGCTGTCGATGTTCGTGATCGCTACCGTGACCGGCGAGTTCTGGCGCGGCGGCCGCGTGATCGCTCGACAGAACGGCGTGAATATTTTCCAGGGCATGGTGGTCATCACCCGCCGCAACACCCGCCGTTACGGCGGATACCTGATTCACATCGGCGTAGTGCTGGTTATCATCGGCTTCGCCGGGCTGCCGTTCAATGTCGACAAAGAGCAGGAGATGGGCTTCGGCGACAAGATGCAGATTGGGCACTACACGCTGGTCTGCAAGTCGTATACCCAGGACAGCAAGCCGAATTACGACAGCGAGTGGGCGGTGCTGGACGTTTATAAGAACGGCAAGTATCTCGGGCAGATGTTTCCCGAGCGCCGCTTCTACACCGCCAGCCAGCAGACCTCGACGATCGTCGCGAACCGCTCGCGTCCCAGCGAGGATTTGTACCTGGTGTATACCGGGCGAAATCCCGATACAGGCAAGCCGATCATCAAAGCGCACGTGAACCCGCTGGTGCTGTGGATCTGGATCGGCGTGCATGTGATTTTGATTGGCACGATCATCGCGCTGATTCCGAATATGAAGCCGCAACGCGGTGCGCCGGTGAAGGACAAAGATCGCGCGCTGGCGGAAGCGGAGCATCGCGGAGCAGTGGGGGTGGGGGGAGATTGAGCCGCGCAGCGGCGACATACGATAGCCCTTGGCCGGGATGACAAATTGTGGGGGAGTGCGACGGTGTACTTGAGCCTGCTCTCTTTCACTGTGGGCTCTCGATAGGCACCCGGACGGGAAGGGCGAATTCGGTTGCAGGGGTCCTTCGACTCCGGATCGCAAAAAGCGCGGTCCTCCGCTGAGGATGACACCACGGGAGTGAGGGATGATGCAGTTGACGGTTGGGAAATCATTTTGAAACTGGGAACTCGTAACTTGAAACTTCGCACTTCGAAACTTCGCATCGCGCAGGTCGCTGTGGTTGCGGTGCTGGCGCTGTTATTTCTGGGCGCCGACAGCGATGCGCGCTTCAATTCCATGGGCCATCAGCTGATGTGCATGTGCAGTTGCAACCAAGTCTTGCTGGAATGCAATCACGTCGGCTGCACCTTCTCCAGCCGCATGCGCGACGAGTTGTCGGCCGGGATTGCGCGCGGCGATAACAATTCGCTCATCCTGCAAAGTTTTGTCCAGAAGTACGGCAATGTCGTGCTGGCAGCCCCCACCACCACCGGCTTCAATCGCATTGCCTGGATCATGCCGTTCGCGGTGTTCGGGCTGGCGGTGTTCATGACGGTCTGGCTGGTGCGCCTGTGGAAGTCGCGAGCAGTGGCGCAGCCGGTGCCGAGTCCCAAGCTCGATGTCGAGCAACTCGATGAGCTGCGCAAGAAAGCTCGTAAGGAAACCGAATTCTAATGCACTTTCTAATAGCAATGGCATTTACGCAGGAAACTGCTTTCGCATTGTTTGGCTGCACGTTATTCGCGGCTGCTCTGTTCGTCTACGTGTTCTACGAGCCGGGTGAGGTGGATGCCGGCGAAGAGAAGACTCGCCTGATGTATCTGCTGGAGCGCAAGGATGCGACCTACGAGAACCTGCGCGATCTGAACTTCGAATACAAGGCCGGCAAGCTGAGTGAACAGGACTATGCGATTCAGCGAGCTTCGCTGGAAGATGAAGCTGCGGCGATCCTGGCCGAGATGGAGTCAATCGAGAAGGCGCGAGCGACTGTACGTAAAGGAACTCGCCGTCCGGGCATGCGGCCAGATGGGGGCCGGGCGTGAGGTTTCGACTTCCGTGGTGCGAGGGGTGGAGCACGCCTCCAGGCGTGCAGTTAGAGCATCGACAAGCAGGTCGGGCTTCAGCCCCTGCGGTTACCTCAGCGGCTACCGCCATTCATCTTTTTAATTCACATCCATGCACCGCTAAAGCGGTGCTCCACCCAACAGAAATGAAGGGCTCCGCCTTGGGCAAGGTTCGACCAGTCTTTTTGTGCATTCTCGCTTTCACTTCCTTTGCTGCGGCGCAGAACATTACCGGCACGGTCACAAACGGTACAACGGGCAAGCCGGCGGCGGGCGATCAAGTCGAGCTACTCTCGCTGTCGCAGGGCATGCAGGTGACCGGCACCAGCAAGACGGATGCGCAGGGACGCTTCTCGTTTCCCGCACCGAATGATGCTGGACAAGTGCCGCACATGGTCCGCGCCACTCATGAGGGCGTCAGCTACTTTCCCGAAGGCGGGCCGCTGATGCCGGGCAGCACGACGGCCGATCTCACGGTCTACGACTCGGCGAAGAAGGTTGACGGGCTGAGCCAGACAGTCGAGGTCTATCGCTTCCAGAGCGGCGGCAAGCAGCTCGATGGGGTGACCCTTTACGCGATCACTAACAAGTCGCAGCCGCCTCGCACCGAGGCGAACGACAAGGGCACATTTGAAGTCGTGTTGCCGGCAGGCGCCGAGATCGAGTCGGCCCAGGCGCAGCGCACCCGGCGGTCAGCCGATCGCGACCCAGACGAGTCCCGCTTCCGAGAAAGACCATTACTTTCTGACCTACCCGCTGCGACCGGGCGAGACGCAATTTCAGATTGCCTTCCACCTGCCCTACAGCGGCGAAGCCAGCTTTACGCCGAAGCCTTTGCGCGACGTGCAGCACTTCGTGGTGATGACGCCGAAGAGCATGAGCTTCGAAGCGAAGAACGCGCAAACGTTCCAGCAGATGCAGGACGCGCAGGCGACCATCATGGTGGCCACAAACGTGAAGGCCGGCCAGGACATGAGCTTCCGCGTCGGCGGCACGGGCGATTTCCCAGCGGAGACGGCGCAAGGTGCGCAGGGCGGCCAGGCTCCCGATGCCGGTGGTGGAGCGATGGGCGGCGGCGGAGCACAAGCGGCGGCCACGGACAATCGTCCTGGAGGCGGCCTGGGTGCGCCAATCGATGCACCTGATCCGCTGCACGAATATCGCGTCTACATTCTCGGCGCGTTCGCTTTGGTGCTGGTGATGGGCGGAGCGTATATTCTGTCGCGCTCGAATCGTCCGCAGCCGGCGATGACAGCGGGAGGTTCGGCCGGCAAGGTTGAGGTGGACTCTCCGGAGGCGGCTGCCGCGTTTGCCGACTTTGTCGAGCCTACGGCGTCGGCGCGCGATCGCAATGCCTTGCTGCTGGAAGCGATGAAGGAAGAGTTGTTTCAGTTGGAGATCGATCGTCAGCAGGGCAAGGTCAGCCCCGAAGAGTACAGCAAAGCCAAAGGCGCGCTGGATGAGACCATCAAGCGCGCTCTGGCGAGAGGGAAGAGCAGCTAGGCGGGACCCCCTGCCAATTGCCCAGGCTCCCCCCTCTCCCACTCAAGGTCCCGATATCTACCGCTAGTCTCATCGGCGGAGACGACGGATTCCTTTAAGACGCGGCTCATCACCGAAACACCGGTCGCCAGGTTCTCAGCCGCGTGCCGCCCGGCATGCGCCAACTTCGCAGTGGAATGCGGCATCTGTTGCCGCAGAGGTTGGGATGGGGCGTACAATCATTTGCGCCGACGGGCGCTCATCCCGAAAGCATTCTTTTCATCGAGGTCGTCATGCCGCTCTGGGAGCAGGGAACACGCGCGCTTGCCCGCAGAATGCCGAAAGTGATCACTCCGACCGCGCATGCGGCGGCAGATTACGCAATCGCGGGGGTCTTCTTTCTGGGCGCCGCCTGGCTCTGGAAACGTAACCGGCGCGCAGCCGTTGGGTCGCTCTTATGCGGCGGCGCGAAAGCTGCAAACGCACTGCTCACGGATTATCCCGGAGGGGCCATGGCTGCGATCAGCTACAAAACGCATGGCAGCCTGGATGCGAGCATCGCCGGGCTGACCGCATCTACGCCTATGCTGATGGGCTTTTCAGATCAGCCGGAAGCGCGTTTATTCAGTATCCAGGCGCTGACGGAGACGGTGATCTCTGGAATGACGGATTATGAGTATTACGAATAGCTAGCAGTCAGCACTCAGTGTTCAGCACTCAGCAAATAAGACCGGCATCATCCTGAGCGTCCGCCTCACCCCTTCCGCCGCGCTTTTGGGACTCGGAGTCAGAGGGGCCTTGTAGCTGAGTTATTCTGCCGTGTGTGTCGCCCCCGGCCGAAAGCTGTCGTCCCGGGAGGGACTTGGGTCCTCTTCTCACGGGCTACCCAGCGCTGAAGCGCTGGGCTAAGCTCTTCCGTCTCGCTTCGCGAGACTGGATCACTTCGTTATAAGCGGCTTTCCGACACACCGGAGCAGCAGGTCCTTCGACTCCGGCGGTAAAAGCAACTGCCTCCGCTCAGGATGACAATTTAGGGTAAGCAGCGGCCTGCGTCCAGGAACACTACCCACTGCCCAATATCCACTGTTTCTCGCTGCTCTCTTCACAGCGTCTCTCTATACCTCCGCGCTACAATGGCATCGCAGCATCATCGAGGGACGGAATCATGAATAACAATCCGATGGAGCGTCCGCTGGCGGAAACTGATCCTGATATCGCGCAGGCAATCGAGAACGAGGAGCGCCGTCAGCATGAGGGGCTGGAGCTGATCGCGTCGGAGAATTTCGTAAGCGAGGCCGTGCTGGAGGCGGCGGGCTCGGTCTTCACCAACAAGTACGCCGAAGGCTATCCCGGCAAACGCTATTACGGCGGCTGCGAGTTCGCCGATGTGGTCGAGAACCTGGCCCGCGACCGCGCCAAGCAGCTCTTCGGCGCCGACCACGCCAACGTGCAGCCGCACTCCGGCTCCACGGCGAACATGGCGGCCTACGCGGCCATCATCAAGCCCGGCGACACCATCCTCGGTCTGAACCTGGCGCACGGCGGACACCTGACCCACGGGCATCCGCTGAACTTCTCCGGTAAGACCTACAAAATCGTTCCCTACGGCGTCACCAAAGAGACCGAGACCATCGACTACGACGAGCTCGAACAGATTGCCGAGCGCGAGCGGCCGCAGCTTATCGTTGGCGGCGGCAGCGCGTATCCGCGCATCATCGATTTTGCGCGCATGCGGCAGATTGCCGATAAAGTTGGCGCGCTGTACCTGGTCGACATGGCGCACTTTGCCGGACTGGTGGCGGGTGGCGCGCATCCTTCGCCGGTGACGCACGCGCAGGTGGTGACCACAACCACGCATAAGACGCTGCGCGGACCTCGCGCGGGCATGATTCTTTGCAAGTCGGATTACGCCGCCGCCGTCGACAAAGTTGTCTTCCCCGGCATGCAGGGAGGGCCGCTGGTGCACATCATAGCGGCGAAGGCCGTGTGCTTCCGCGAGGCGATGCAGCCGAGTTTTAAAGACTATGCACGCCAGGTTGTCGCCAACGCTAAAGTGCTGGCGCAGACACTGACCGACGAGGGCTTCCACATCACTTCGGGTGGCACCGACACGCATCTGATGCTGGTGAACGTTTTCGCCAAGGGAATGCTGGGTTCCGAGGCCGAGAATGCGCTGCACGAGGCTGGCATCACGGTCAACAAGAACGCGATTCCCTTCGACACCAATCCGCCGATGAAGCCAAGCGGCATCCGCATCGGGACGCCGGCGCTGACCACCCGCGGCATGAAAGAAAACGAGATGCGGCAGGTGGGCAAGTGGATCTCCGAGGTGCTGCACAACCGTACTGACGCTGCAGTACTGGCGAGGATCAAGCGCGAGGTGCTGGGGCTGGCGGAAGCGTTTCCGCTGTATGCCAGCCGCAGGGCGAAGCATGCGGAGGCGGTTAAGGCCTAGTTTTCTATCCGATACAATACGGGTGTCATCCTGAGCGCAGGATCGCGTTTGTTGCGATCCGGAGTCGAAGGACCGCTATAGCCGCGAGGACGCTTTCTCGCGATCAAGTTTTCAACCGCATTTGGTCCCACTCGCGACTCAGATCTTTCCATTGCGGATTCTCTTTCTCGATCAACGCTATTTTTTCCCCGCGGCGCCAGCCCTTTAATTGTTTCTCACGAGCTATCGCATCGGTGACCTGCTCGTAAATTTCGTAATACAGCAACCGAGTCACGTCGTATTTCGCGGTGAAGCCGATAAACGTGTGCTTCTGGTGTTGGCGGACTCGAGCAACAAGGTCATTCGTAATCCCGATATACAAGGTGCCGGAGATGCTCCCGAGGATGTAAACGATGTAGTGGCGCTGGCGGCTGCGGGTCATGGAAAAATTCGGGGCGCTATAGGGGTCCTTCGACTCCGGATCGCAACAAACGCGATCCTGCGCTCAGGATGACACCTTGTCGTGGACAGGACGGTGATCTGTGACCTGTTTGCTGGTGACTTGGAGGTATCGGCCCATTCGACTCTGCGGCGCGAAGGCAGCAGACTGCCTACGCTCAAGATGACGTCTTCTTCGGCAGTTTGACGTGGGCGATGAACAACGCTTTGTTGTGGCCTCATACTTCTAGCTGTAGCTTGTTACACTAGCCTTTGCGCGTCGCTATCGACATCCGCCGCATTACCGAGTTTGGCGTGGGGACCTATACCCGCAACGCCATTCGCACGCTCGCGCGGCTTGATCACGACAACGAATACTTCCTCATCGGCATTCCCGGGCGCCTGGGCGACATCGAGCCGCTGCCGCCCAACTTCATCACCGTTCCGGCACAGCCTAACGAGTTTTCGGTCGCCAGCTATCTGGAGCTGCATCGCATCCTGAAGGACAATCGCTGCGACCTGCTGCACGTGCCGCACCTGTTCTGGAAGCCGCAGGGTATTCCGTGTCCTTACGTCGTCACCGTGCACGATCTGCTGGACCACATGTATCGCGTGAACAGCCAGTCGTCGATTAAGCGCTCACTGCACTTTCAGTTCACCAAACGCGTGCTGCAGCACGCGGCGCGCATCTTTGCTGTGTCCAATTTTTCCAAAGCCGATACGGTGCGGCTCTTCAACGTTCCTCCGCAAAATATCGAGGTCATCTACAACGCCATCGACGACCGCTTCCGGCAGGGCCACGCCAGCGAGGCCGAGCGCGAGTTCATCGCCGAGCGCTACCAGGTGAACTGCCCGTTCCTGCTCTACGCCGGACGTATCAGCCCGCATAAGAATGTCGTGCGCATCATCGAGGCGTTCGCGGCGTTGAAGAACGAGTTAAACAAGGAAGGCCTCTACGAAGACCTGAAGCTCATCATCATCGGCGATGAAGTCTCGCGTCACCCCGACCTGCGACGCGCCTGCATCAAAGGCGCCGTACAGAACGATGTGCGCTTCCTCGGCTTCGTACCCATCGATGTGCTACGCATCTTCTACGACCAGGCCAAGATCTTCGTCTTCCCGTCCCTGTATGAAGGCTTCGGGCTGCCGCCGCTGGAAGCCATGGCGCATGCCACGCCCGTGGTCACCAGCAACACCTCGTCGGTTCCCGAGGTAGTTGGCAACGCCGCTGTCATGGTGAATCCCGAGAACGTTTTCGAGATCATGAAGGCGCTGCATCGTGTGCTGATCGACCCAGCCTTACGAGAGAAGTTGAAGACGCGTGGCCTGGAGCAGGCCAGTAAGTTTTCCTGGGACGCCAGCGTCTGCCGGATGCTGGAAATCTACAAGGAAGTTGCCCACGCTTAGCGTTCGAGGACGCAGGGCTGAAAAGGGTTTAGGGGTCCTTCGACTCCGCAGCGCCAGAATCAGGCGCCGGTGCGCTCAGGATGACACCTTGTGTTGTTAGGGGATACTCCTGTGCGCTTCTTCAATTCGACTCTCCCCAGCTACGTCTAAGGCGAAAGTTTTTCCTGCCATCGAGTCATTTCAGAAAGCCTGAACCTGGCCGTCCCAAGCCGGTCACCTGCAAATCGTTTCTGTTGAAAGAGAGGCACCGCAGACATCAGTTGGCCTCTGGCGTGCTTCTAAAAATACAGCCGCGGGTTTTAACCTTCGGGCCGAGTCCAACGATGCAATTGCTATCTCACACAACGCGGCTGGTTGCAATCGCATTGAGCGCTCTCACGGCCTTGCCGCTACTCTGCTGGTCCCAGACAGCGAACCTTCGGCTTGACCAGATTGTCGGCCGAATGCAGCAGGCCAGAGTGGCGGAGCACGATCGCAGCATCCCCTACACGGTTACACGCGAGTATCAGCTGTCGACGGAGGGGTCGAGCCAAGCCAGTTCCAACGTGGTCGCGCAAGTTAACTTCGTGCCACCCGCGCAAAAGGATTACACCATCGTTAAAGCCGAAGGCAGCGATCGCGGTACCGGAATCGTTCGCAAGGTGCTGGATCATGAGACCAGCATGGCAACCCATAGCGATGGGCATGAGCTCGCGCCGGCGAATTATGACTTCGCATTGCTTGGCCGCGAGACGATCGACGGCCACGATTGTTATGTGCTCGGCATCTCACCCAAGCGGGCGGCGGTCGAGTTGGTTCGCGGGAAAGCCTGGGTCGACGCCAACAGCTTCGACATCCGGCGCATCACAGGCGAAACCGCCAAGAATCCCTCGTTCTGGATCAAGAAGCTGAACGTCACTCTGAATTACGGCGAAGTGAATGGAGTGTGGGTGCAGACCTCGACGCAGGCCGTGGCCGATGTTCGCGTCGCCGGGCCGCACGTGCTGACCTCACGCGAGCTAGACGTGCAGAGGGCAACCTTCAGCGCCCAGGCGCAGGCTCCTACGACGGTTCGCGGCCAGCGCTCTAATGCGCGACGCGATGTCGCCAACGCAGCCACCTGGGTGGCCCGCTAGCGGCCTCAACAGGCCGTTGGCTTTCTCCGCCCCCGGCGTTAGACCCTCCCGCCTGGCAGCACCTTCGGAACGAATCCCAGGTCATTTCAGAATCGCTCAACCGAAGGTCAGGGCTTACACAGCGGCCTTTTGATTTATGTAGTCATGACGGCGCGTCCGGCAGTGGATTCGGCAGAACCTTTGCGACGCAGGATGGCGGCGGAGATGAGAGTGATGATCAGGCCGACGGGCAGGGGCTCCATAAAGGTGTAGGCCATGTTGACGAAGGGGTTCTGGTAGAGCTGCTGCGAGTGTTGTATGGCAGCGACCTTCGCGGCGGTGGTGGCGGGGTCAAATCCGGCCGACTGTACCTGGTGAATCTGTGCGGCGAAGTAGCTGTCCATGAAGTGGGGAATGAAGTTGAAGTAGAGGACCTCCCACATGGCCACGTAGCAGACGCAGGTGATGAGGGTGATCAGAATGCCACAGGCGAAGGCGCGGCCGAACGAGATTTGGCCGGCAAGGTTATTGTCGCGATAGCTGCGGATGCCGAAGTAGATCAGCAGGAACGACGCCACCATGATGGTGTAGCCGAGAAGCATGCTGTGATAGGAGCCAAGCTTGTCGGCGATAAGCAGCGAGCCGCCCATAAGGGCCGAGATGATGACGCCGGCGATGAGGCCGAAGGTGAGTACGATTTTTTTCATGTGGGGCTCCTGGTGAAAGTGACGATGGAGTCACGATGCGGCGGAACGGGGCCGGATGTCATCATCCTTTCGGATGATTTTGCAGGAATTGAGCCGAAATGGTGCTTTCGGGTTACACGGTCACGGCAGCAGGCCAAGCTCCTTGCCGCGTTGGACGGCCTGGGTGCGGCGGGCGGCTCCGAGCTTGCCGAAGACGCGGGCACAGTGCGTCTTGACCGTGTTTTCGGAAACGAACAGCTGCGTGGCGATCTCGCGATTGCTGAGGCCGCCCGCGATCAGGATGAGGATTTCGAGCTCGCGTGCCGTGATGCCGAGGGTCTGCTGCCGAGCTGTATCAGGAGCAAAGGGTTCGGCTGAGGCTTCGACGGGGAGGAGCACTTCCTTGACCACGACCGTCTCTCGAACAACTTCGCGACGGCGCGTCATGCGGAGGCCGAGCCAAATGCCGAAGGTCGCGAATAGGACGGCGACCAGCGCGCCGTAGAGCTCGACCGAGTGCTCGATGATGACGAAGCGGTATTCGGTGTACTGCAGGGTGGCGATGAGGAGGCCGCCCACAAGACCAAAGATGAGGACGTGGCGCTTCATTATCCGGTTCTTGAAGAAGGAATGCGGTTCAGTGCTGACTACTTAAGAGTTTTTAGCTGCCGGGCCTGTAAGCCGAATTTTGTATGCCGCTCCTTGCTCCCACTCCCCCATGGTGGGAACAAAGAGCGGCATGACGGTCATTCCTCTGGGCCGTGCATTACTGCGCGGCTCTAGCGACCTACCCGGAAGTTGTGACGCACCGAGCCGGCACGTTACGCGCGCCGAAGCACGCGACTCCTCCCCTATTTGGTCTTGCTCCGTGTGGGGTTTGCCCTGCCACCGTCATTACTGACGGCGCGGTGCGCTCTTACCGCACCTTTTCACCCTTACCCGCGACCGAAGCCGTTGGCGGTATATTTTCTGTGGCACTTTCCGTAAACAGTCCTTAACGACTGCCCCCCGGACGTTATCCGGCACACCGCTCTGTGGAGTTCGGACTTTCCTCTGCGAGCTTGCGCCCACAGCGACCGTCCGGCCCAGCAGCTAACGTAAAGATTATAGACGGTGGATGTGCTTGTGCATGGAATCCGGTAACCTGTCGTGAAAACATGTCAAAAGCTCAAAAGAAACTACAGCCGAAGCCTCTGAGGCCATTCAATTACAAACTCGTCGCTGAGCGTCTTGAGGGGTTTCTCACAAATGTTGACCGAGATCTTCAGCGTCGAGTGAACTGGAGTGACGCAGTCGAGGATGAGGATTCGGGCCTATGGATGACTTGCATCGACTTGATGATGCGATTCGCCATCAATTCTTATCATGCAGTGCTGTATCTCGTCGGCGATGAGCCACAGGATTCTCGGCGCAAGAAGAACTTTATGCTCGTCTTACCTGGCATCAACCGACAGCTTCTGGATCTTCTGTTTAGCCTCGTTTATATGCTCGACGACTTCCCGGGCCGATGCTTAGATTATCAACGCTCTGGATGGCGCGAGATCTATCGCGAGCGTCAGCACTGGAATACCTATTTCGGATCCCAGCAAGAGTGGAAACCATTTCTAGATGACCTGCAGCAGTTGCTTTACCGGTGGGAAGGGCCGTGCCGGATCACGAGCGACGAGAAAAAAGACCCAAACAAAATTGAATTATGGAAAACCCCAACGCAACTTAAAGACAAACGCACTAAGAGTCGGGCCTTCTTAAGGTATCTCGACAAATGGATTTATGCGGACATATCTGCTCAGGCTCACTTAAGTTTCGGTGGATTGATGAAATCGACTCCAATGTTGTTAGCCGAATTAGTTGGAGGAGACCACCAGCAGGAAGTCGATCGCAGAGTCGCGCATCAATACCACTTCGCTCAAACATCCCGCACGGCCGTAGTCACCTTGGCAATTGCGACTGAGATAAATTGTTATTTCGAATTGCGGAATCACGAGCAAGCCCTAATGCTGTGGCACGTTTTTGGAGAGTATGTAGTAGAGGCAAACGAGATTTACGAGAAACGATATAAAGTCCTGCTTGAAAATGCTCGCAGGCTTTGAGTGACGTACCTGCGTCTCGTTCAAGAGCGTGTTTCCGGCGATTACCTGTCCAGCCACGCCGCCAGAATATCTCCGGCGCGATCGGCGACGGACATGATTGTCCCCACCGGATGTGCCGGAACAATCGTCGGTATCAGCGACGCGTCGACCACCGCGACGTTCGCCGTTCCGCGCACGATCAAGGTCGACGGATCCACTCCGCCTGAGCCCTCGCTGAGCGCAACGGTTCCGCCGAAATGATTAATGATCAGCCGATTGAAATACACGCCGTCGACCGGCGAGGGCCCGGTGACATAGGTGCGAATGTCGGCGAGGGAATTCGGATGGAGGTTGGGATGGCTCGAGCTGCCCGGCCCAAAGACAATCTTCAAGTCGGGATTCCTGGCCAGCAGCTGGATCATGTCGAATACCGCCTGCGTCATGAAGGTCGTGTCGGCGTTGCCGTCGGGCGTGTTGGGCAAATAGATATTGGGATAGTTGACATTGCCGCTGGGATCGAGCGTGATCAGGCCTCGCGCCTGCGGGTTCAGCATCATCAAATATGCCGTGAAAGCTCGCGGTCCCCAATATGGCCCGCCGGGCGTGCCCAGTCCATTCGGGTTCAGGAAAATCTCGACGTTGGGAATGTCGCCGCCCAGCGCGTAATTCAAAATCGACACCGGCTGATACTGCGCGTAGGGCCCCCGGCCTCCATCGAGATAGTGTTGAATGTCGGCCGCGTTGGCATCGTAGTCGCCGTAGTTGTAAGTCTGATAGGGCACCGCGCCGCTGTATTCGTAAGTGACGCTGGTCATCACGTGGTCGTAAATGCCAACGCCCACCAGGGGATTGTCGATGACGAACGGTGCTGGCGACTGTCCGGGAAAGATCTCGGACTCGCGGCCACGCGGACCGACGCCGCTTACCAGCAGAAGCTTCGGCGTGATGAGAGCCCCCGCGGCCATTACCAGCAATCCGCCGGCATTCAAGCGAACGGTGCTGGCCGTACCCGTCTGCGACTGATCGATGCCCACGCGCTGGTTGAAGTGCACTGCGATGGCTTCCCCATTGTCGTTGAAATCAATTTTCGTGACCTTGCTGCACGCCAGGATTTCCAGGTTCGAAACCGGCATGCCGGCCGGGGCGACTTCAGCGAAGTAACCGGTGATAGGCCCGACGCGCTGGCCGCCGGCGGCCGCCACGTAAGGACGGCTGTACACTCCCGAAGCGTCGAAGGGCAGGCTGGTATCGCCTTCCACCCAGCCGTTGGCGGCGTAGAGCGGATGAACGATGTCCGCCGGTCCAGTGAGTTGCGGAAGCCCATCGGTCGAAGGCGTGCTGGTCACCGGAACTCTGGCGCGGACGCGATCGAAGTGCGGGCTCATGTCGGACCAGTGCCATCCCGCCGGCCAGCTGCGATCGAAAACCTGCGTTGGGTTGGTCTGAAAGAGCATGCCGTTGACCATGCTGTTGCCGCCCAGACCGATGACCTGATACGTGAAGAGCGTCTCGGTAAGCTGGTACGGCACACCCGGGGCCACATGGGCGATCTGCGAGTACTGGCCGGGGACATCGAAGATGGTCAGATCGTTACGACCGGCGGGCAGCCAGGGTGGCCGGTCGACGCCGCCCATCGCCGCCGACAACGGACCACCGGCATCGATGATGAGGATGCGTTTGCTTCCGCCGCTGGCCAACCGCAACTTGGATGCGACAATCGAGCCCGCCGTGCCTCCGCCGACGATGATGGCGTCGTAGCTGTCGAGAGGTGGATTGACATAGCTGCCACCGCCGCACGCCAGCAATCCAGCCAAAGGTGAGGCGGCAGCCAGAGTGATACCGGCTTGTGCGGCTTGGCGGCAGAATTCGCGACGGGTCACAGGCGGCAAAGGAAACCTCGCAATTGTTACGAGAGCCCGGCGCGGAGTCGTCGCCAGATTCACAACGTATTCGCGGGCTGTAAAGCGCCAAGCCGCTTCAGGTAAGTCCAGCGATGATGGATTGTTTGAATCTGCGGGAGTATGCACCCGCTCGGAGACGAACGCAAGCCAATTCGCTGCCGCCGGAGTGATCGCACCGACGCCTTCGGTTAGGCGCTCTCTTTCAACAGCAACTGCTCCGCCGGTGAGAACACATAGGCGCGGATCATCGTGGTGCTCAGCAGAGACGTCAGCCCCGACGATGCCAGGATCATCGCGATCACCACGAACTGATAGATCGCTGCATACAGCGGATCGACGCCTGAGATCAGCATGCCGGTCATCAGCCCCGGAATCCAGACGATGCCGAGCGAGCGCAGGTTGTCGATTGCCGGAATGAGAGAGGAGTGGATGCTGGCCTCGGTGTAGCTTGCGATGGTTCTCTCAGGTGCGGCGCCGAGAGCCAATGCGGTTTCGATTTCGCCGGAATGCGCGAGTACCTCCGAGCGGAAGCGGTTCAGCGCGAGTCCGTTGGTGTTCATCGCGTTGGCGATGATCATGCTGCCCACCGGAATGAGCGAGGTGACGGCAGTGTCGATCACGCCCGCCCAGGTCATCACCGCAGTGACCAAGCCCGCACCGGCAGCGATGGAATACGTCGAGACCTTTTGCGCGCCGGGCACATTCTTCGCGCGCTTGGCCGAGATCGATCCGGCGGCGATGATCATTCCCGCCAGCAGGAAGACGCTGGACCAGCGCGGCGCTTTGAGCAGCAGCACCAGCAGCGAGCCCATGATCACGATCTGTACGATGCCGCGCACCAGCGCGATGGCGGCGTCGCTTTCGAGATGGATGTTGCGGCGGCGCGCCAGGAAGACGACCAGGAGCGCCAGCAAAGCCGCGATGGCCGCCTGCGCCAGTCCCAGCGCCACTTGTGAATGGAAGAGCGACTTAAGCACTCAGTACCTCCTCCGGCGTTCCCACCCGCACCAGCCTGCCCGCCTCGATGAACGCGACACGATGGCAGAGCCGGCGCGCCTGGTCGCGGTCGTGCGTGACCAGCACGAACGTCAGGCAATTCTCACTGACCAGCTTGCGGATGAGCTCTTCGACGCCGACCTTGGCTTGTTCATCGAGCGCGGACGTGGGTTCGTCGAGCAAGAGAATCTCGGGGCGGTTGGCGAGGGAGCGCGCGAGAGAAACACGTTGCTGTTCGCCTCCGGAAAGATTGGCCACATTGCGCGCCGCAAAGCCAGGTAGCCCGACGCGCTCCAGTAGGCTGGCAATTTCGCTGTCCGGCAGAGTCTCTCCGCGCTGAGCCGGGCCGAAGCGCAGGTTCGAAGCTATGTCGCCAGGGAAGAGAAACGGCCGCTGCGTGACCATGCCCACGCGCTGCCGCAAGGTTGGCGGAGGAATCTGCCGGTAATCCTGATCGCCCAGATAGACGGCGCCCGCCGTCGGTTCGTCCAGACGGTTGAGGAGCCGCAGGAACGAACTCTTTCCCGAGCCGCTGGCCCCGACTGCCCCCAGGAGTTCGCAGTGCCGCACCTCGAGCGAAATGTCGTTGACGATCCACACGTCGCCAACGCGACGTCCGAGATGCTCGGTCCGCAGCACCACCGGCGCGGCATAGCCGTTCATCGGTCCAGGTGTCCGTAGTAGATCTTGGTGTCGTATTCCAGCACCACGCGATCGTCAACTGCGTGTCCAGAGAAGAGCTGCGGCAACGCGCGCATCATGGCTTCGTGCCGCTCGCCCGACTTCGGAATGTAGGACGACGACAGCAGCCGGCCGCGCAGCCCGTCGAAATCGAGCCGCTGCTCATTGTGTTGCGTGATGCGGTGCATTTCGTTCGGCGCGAAGAAGCGCTGCAAGGCCTCATAGCTGGCCAGGTATTTGTGCGTGACCTGCTCGTAGTCGATCGCATGTTGCCGCAGGAATGCCTCGTAAGCGCGCAGAAAAGGCGTGGATTCGATGTCGCGGTCGTGCCACACCAGCACCGTCCAGCCACGCGGCTTCAGGATGCGCGCGAACTCAGTCCGTGCCTCGGGCGGACGGAACCAGTGAAACGCTTGTCCCGCGATGACGAAGTCAACGCTCGCCTCTGCCAGGGTGGTAGCTTCCGCGCTGCCGTCGACCGCGCTGAAATTCGGATACCCGGCGAGATACTTCTCGCCGGCAACGCGCATCTCGCGATTGGGTTCGACGCCGATGACGTGGTTTCCGTGATCGAGAAATACCTCGGCCAGCATCCCGGGGCCGCACCCGACGTCGGCGATCAGGTGCCGCGGCGTCAGACCGCAGGCCTTCTGGATTGCATGTACCACATCGTAGGAGTAGTGAGGGCGATACTTGGCATAGTCTTCCGCCCGGTCGGAGAAGCGCGCGAGCGGGTCGCGTGAGGATTCAGTCATGCCGCTACAAATGATATCGTAAGTGCCGCATGTCATCCGGCAGCAAAGCCGAGCTACCGCCCGCGCTGGCCATCGCCGACGCCATCCGCAAAGTTCCGCGCGGACGCGTCAGCACCTACGGTGCGATTGCTAAGGCGGCCGGCTATCCCCGCAGCTCGCGTTACGTGGCGCGCGTGCTGAGTCAGATTCCAGGATTGCCCTGGCAGCGGATCGTGGGATCGGGTGGACGCATCTCCCTGCCCAGGGAGGCGGGGCTGGAACAGCGTTTTCTGCTGGAGGCAGAAGGCGTGCGGTTCAAAGGGCGGCGGGTGGATTTGTCCGCATTTGAACACCGCTTTGACCGTTCAGCGCCAAAAAAAGCGGCGAAATTGGCCCCGAAGAAGCCGGTTAAGGCTCCAGGAACTGTCTTGCGCCGAAAGTTGTAGAAAACTGTCCCAGCGATCTGGTTCCCGGCCGGCGACCCGCGTAGAATAAAGCTGTAAATCGATATTTATGTTCAGGTTCTCCCGAATCCCGTTTTTCGCGTTTGCGGTCACGCTCCTTCTTGGGGGTTCGCTTTTAGCGCAGCACTATCAGGAACGCGATCACACCGTCTTCCATCGTCCTGCCCCGCCCAGCAGCACGCAGAGGCGCCAGCCTTCGCAGGCGGGAGCGACAAGTGCGCCGCATCGATCGGCGTCCACCACGACGGCGCATACACACCAGCCTTCGCTTAGCGGCGGGCAGCCATCCACTGAGTCTCACGGTTCTTCGACCCTGCAACTCCCGCAAAGCCGATAATCGCCGGAAGGGGGGTGAATCCCACAATGTGGGATAGCAAAGACTGGTCTCCGCAAAGCTGGACTTTTGCGAAAAATTCACCTGCTCATGCGAAAAGATTTGCCTTCCGAGTCTGTAACCTTCGTGTAACATAGAGAAACTTGCGCTCGTGAAACAGCGCCTTCTCTATGGTCAGGCGTTCCCTGGATGATCCATCTTTAGTGCTGAACCGCGAAGCCTCGTGGCTGGCGTTCAATCGCCGCGTGCTCGAGGAAGCGGAGAATTCGCGTAATCCGCTTCTGGAGCGGGTGAAGTTTCTTGCCATCACAGCTCGCAATCTGGACGAATTTTTCGAGATCCGCGTGGGCGGGCTGATGCAGCGCATCGAAGACGGCCAGATCGATCCCGGGCCCGACGGACGTACGCCCGCGCAGGAAGCGCAGCTGGTGGCGCAGTTCACGCGCGACTTCATGCGCGACCAGTACCGCTGCTGGAATCATTGCCTGCGTCCCGCTCTGGCGGACGAGGGAATTCGAGTCGTAGGCATGAAGGAGCTCACGCCGGAGCAGCGATCGTTTGTTGCCGAATATTGCGCTCGCGAGCTGGATCCGCTGCTCACGCCGGTCACGGTCGATCCCTCGCATCCCTTTCCACGAGTGCTGAATAAAGCCCTGTGCCAGGCATTGCTGCTGCGTCGTCGTCGGCGTGCGTCCTCGACCTATATGGGAGTGGTCACGGTGCCGCGCGTTTTGCCGCGACTGATCAAGTTGCCCCGGCGCAATGGCACCGAGGATTACATTTTTCTGGCGGACCTGGTGGCGTCCCACACTGTGGACATGTATCGCGGCTACGAAATCATCTCGGAAGCGGCATTTCGCGTCACTCGCAACAGCAATCTTTATCTGCAGGAAGAAGAATCGCGCAATCTGCTGGAATCGGTCCGCACCGAACTGCATAACCGTCGCAAGGGTGACGCAGTGCGGCTGGAGATTGAGGCCGATGCCAATCCCGAGATGATTGAGCGCCTGCGCGGCTACTTCGAGCTGGAAGACTGGCAGATTTACCGCACCAATGGTCCGGTCAACCTCTCCAGACTTTTTCACTTCTACGAAGAGACGGATCGGCCCGACTTGAAGTTCAAACCTTTTGTGGCGCGCGAGCTGCAATTGAATCGTAAGTCGCAGGACATCTTTGAAGAAATTCGCCATCGCGACATCCTGCTGCATCATCCGTACGATTCGTACGATTCCGTAGTGAATTTTATTCGTACGGCGGCGGAAGATCCCAACGTGCTGTCGATCAAGCAAACACTGTACCGCACCAGCGAGAACTCCCCCATTGTCAGAGCTCTCATCGACGCTGCAGCAAATAAGGAAGTGACCGTAGTGGTCGAGGTGAAAGCGCGTTTCGACGAGGCCAGCAACATTCGCTGGGCCCGCTCGCTGGAAGATGCGGGCGTACAGGTGTTCCATGGGCTAGTGGGATTGAAGACGCACTGCAAGCTGGCACTGATGGTACGCAAGGATCCGGACGGGGAGACGCGGCTGTACAGCCATCTTGGCACCGGAAACTACAACTCGATCACCGCGCAGTATTACACCGACCTGAGTCTGCTGACCGCCGATCCGGAGATCACCGCCTCGGTCCACAGTGTCTTCAACTTCCTGACAGCTTATGCGGAGCGGCCCAGCTATGATCCGCTGCTGGTCGCACCGATCAATCTGGCGGAACGCAGCATCAATTTGATTGCCCGCGAGGCGGACCACGCCCGGCATGGCCGGCCGGCACGCATCATCGCCAAGATGAATTCTCTGCTGGACCGCAATATTGTCCGCGAACTGTATCGGGCTTCGCAGGCCGGAGTGCAGATCGACCTGATTGTGCGCGGCATCTGCGGACTGCGGCCGGGAGTGCGCGGCATCAGCGATCGCATTACGGTGCGCAGTATCGTGGGGCGGTTCCTGGAGCACAGCCGCATCTTCTACTTCGCCAATGGCGGGGAAGAGGAAGTGTACCTGGGCAGCGCGGATTGGATGCCGCGCAACTTACTGGAGCGCGTCGAGGTGCTGTTCCCTATCAAAGACGCCATGCTGAAGCAGAGGATTCGGGGCGAGATTCTGGAGGCCTACCTGGCGGACAAAGCCCAGGCGCACATTCTGCAGCCGGACGGCAAGTACGTGTATGCCGACACATGGCGGCCGGGTTCCGGTTCATCCAAGCGCGGCGTATACTTCAACGCGCAGGAATTCTTAATTGCGCTGTCGGAGGGCAAGGTGACCCTGGATTCCATTCCGCAGCTGCCGGTGCCGCGCCGGCGCCCGGTGCGCAAAGCCATCAGGGTCAGATAGTCGTCATGCAAATCTTCTTCTTGCGTCATGCCAACGCGGGCGAGCCAAAACTAAATCCCATTAAGGACGAGAAGCGCCCATTGGACAAGCTGGGAGTCGAGCAGTCCCACGATGTGGGACGAGCTCTGGCGGCCATGAATATTACGGTCGACGTGATCATTTCCAGTCCCCTGCGACGCGCTACCCAGACGGCGGCTGTGGTGGCCAATGAGATCGATCATGAAGACAAGGTTGTCACCGACAACGCGCTTCGTCCGGGCGCCACCTACGAACAATTTCAGGAGTTGCTTCGCCGCTACAGCAAAAAGGACGCGATCCTGGTTGTGGGACATAATCCCACAATGACGGAGTTTCTGAATAAACTGATCGGGGCTGCGGCACATTCTGTCGAAGTCAAGAAAGGCTCGATTGCGCGAGTGGAAAAAGAAGGGCGCAGAGGCGCTGTTCTGAAGTGGTGTTTCCCCCCGAAGGCTGTGCGCTCGATTCAGCAGGCTTCGGCGAGCAGCTCGCGTCCAAAGGCCGTCTCGAAGTAATTTCTCTCTTGTTCGACCGCCCACAATTCAAGGTCGATTCCTTCCGGCGCTTTCGGCGTGAGCACGAGGCGTACACGTCCGTCCTGATGAACGCGGACTTTCAGATGGGAGACAGCGGCGCGACGGCCCTGGTCCAGCGCTCGCGCGAGGCGCAAAAGCGCAACCGCTTTGGTGACCTGGATTTGTTCGATCCCCGGTAGCACGCGCATCACCTGATTGCTGGGTGAGGGAAGCGACTTGCCGACGAAGCGCGCGATGGCGGCAATGATGCGGCGTTGCAGCGGGGTATAGCCGAAGATCTCGGAATTGGAGATGACGTAATAGGTGTGGCGGCGGCGGCCGGAGCGGTTGATGTACGCGCCGACCTCATGCAGCATCGCCGCAGCCTCCAGCCAGTCGGAGTACTCCGGCGGCAACTGGTGGACCGACCGCAAGCGGCGGAACAATTCCAGCGACAGGTCGCGAATGCGTTGTGCGAACTGCAGGTCGGCGCCGTAGTGCTTTGCGGCCGAAATCAGGGCGTCATGCCGCTCCGACTCGACCTGCTGCTTCATCGCGGTGCTGGCGTTGTAGTCGGCCATCATCTGCGCCAGCAAGCCGTCGCGCAGTCCGAGGGGCATGTAACGGAAGCTGCGCAGCTTGCACAACTGCATCAACTCGGCAAAAACCATCGCGCCGGCGATGATGATCTCGGCGCGCCGCGGACCGATGCCGCGCAGCGAGCGCCGCTGCGCCAGATTGCGGCGGCTCAGATCATCAAGCAGCGAGGCCACCGTAGTTCGCGGAACCGTGTGTGGCTGGCTCTCGTCGTAACCGCGTAGCTTCGAGGCGTAGAGGCCGGAGAGCGCCGCGGGCGTGCCGGAGGTTGCGATGACCACCTGCAGTTTTGCGTCGATAATGCGTTTCTTGATGCGCGAGACTTCACGCTGGATGACGGAGCGCATCTGCTGCAGCTCGGCGCGCTTGGGCGGATCGGTGTGCAGAAAGGTTTGCGTCAGGCGAACCGCGCCGATCGGCAGGCTGACCATGTCGACGATGTGGCCGGAGACGGAAAGGGTCAGCTCACAGCTGCCACCGCCGAGATCGATCAGCAAGGCGCGGCTCTTGGATATGCGGGAGTTGGCAAGAACACCGAGGTGGATCAGTCGACCTTCTTCCAAACCGGAGATAACTTCGACCTTCCATCCGGTCGCGGTGCGGACCCAGTCAAGGAAGGCGCGGCTGTTACCGGCGTCGCGCAGGGCGCTGGTGGCGACTACACGAACGCGATCGACGGCATTCGCCTGGACTGCACGATGAAAGCGCCGCAGCACGCGCAGCGTCAGAGCCATGGCCTGTGGATCGAGGGCACCGTTGGCGAAGACGTTCTCGCCCAGGCGCGTGACCTCGCGGTCTTCATGCAGGGTGACCAGGCGGCCACGGACTACCTTTGCAATTTTTAGCCGGACGGAGTTGGACCCGATATCGACAGCAGCAAATGTAGGCATGCGAAAGGCGAAACAAAAAGTATCGACGAGTGCAGAAGCGATTACAAGGGCATTGCGAGCCAACCGCGAATTCAAGAGAGATTCACGTTGTCTTCACATGGTTGTAACTGAGGGGTGGTTCCGCTGACGCCGTAGTTGTACAGGTTTGAACTGCTATATTCGGAATATGTTGTCTGCTGCTGACAACGCGCGTGTGACGAGCGTCCACGAGGCCGGCGATGGCATCTGGAGCCTTCGCGCATCGCCCTGGCTGTGGGCGATTGTCATCGCTGGCGCAGTGCTGCGGCTCATTGCTCTGGGATACAAGAGCTTCTGGATCGATGAGATTGCCAGCGTGGCGATCGCGCGGCGCACGTCTCAAGTGTTCTGGCATTTCCTGTGGCATGACGAAGGCAACATGGCGGCGTACTACGTGCTGCTGCGGCCGTGGTTGCATTTTGGCTATGACGAAAGCACGGTGCGGCTGCTGTCGGTGACTCCGGGAGTGATCTCGATTCCGGTAATGTACGTTCTCGCGCGCAGGCTGTTCGGCCAGCGTGCGACCATGATCGCCACATTACTTCTCTCGCTGAATGCCTGCGCGATCTTCGTTTCGCAGGAGGCGCGGGCGTACAGCTTCGTCGTGCTGGCGGTGCTGGTCTCAACCTGTCTTTTCGTGCGGCTGATCGAGGCGCCGACATACGGCACGGCCTGTGCGTATGCCATCGTCGCCGGGCTGAGCTGCTACTTCCATTACTTTTGCGTGCTGGTGCCGGCGGCGCAATATGCAGCGGTGATCGCTCTGCCTGCGGATCGCCGCCCCTGGAAACGATTGACGCTGGCAGCCGCGGTTATCACGCTCCTCGTCGCCCCGATTCTGTGGCTGATTCACGCGCAGGACACGGGGCATATCTCCTGGGTGCAGCCGCCGTCGTGGCTGGAGCTGTATCATCTGGGCGCTTATCTGGCAGCGGCCAGCGGCAAGGCGGGAGGCGCGGTTCTGCTGACCCTGAACCTGGTGGTCATCGGATTCTTCCTGAAGGGGCTTCGACAAGCATGGGACGACGTCGACGGGCGCTGGCGTTGGCTACTGGTGGCGAGCCTGGTGGCGACACCGATTGTGATTACCTTGCTGGCATCGGTCGTCCGGCCCGCTTTCTATCATCGTTTTCTCGTTATCTGTCTGCCAGGTTGGGTGCTGATGACGGCGTTGGGCGCGGAGCAGATTCGTAGCCGGCATTGGCGAGTTGCTGCGATTGCCGGCATCTGCGGACTGTCGCTGGCAAGTACGGTGGTTCTCTATCACCGGGTGACGGAGCAGTGGCGTTTTGTGGTAGAGGATCTCATCGCCGACGCGAGGCCTGAGGATCGTGTGCTGTACTACCGGTCGGTGGGCGAGTTCGCCGGAGAGAACTATCGCGACTGGCTGCCGGGAGGAAATGCGCCACGGCCGATTCCGGTTGCAGTGAATCCTGACTCGGAAGATTGGGAACGGGATGTCGATGCCGCCCCGCGCGTATGGCTCGTCGTCTATCGGGCAAAACCGAATGATGCCGAGGTGGACACGATTCGACAAAAACTAGGCGAGCACAATCTCTCACTCAGATTGGTCGATGAATATCCCGGCGTGACGCTCATGGAGTTTATGAGGAAGTGAGCTGCCAGTTTCTGCTGTCGGCCGTAACCGAAGGGCCGCGAACTCAATAAGAGTAAGATTGACAGTAGAGAGCTGTGCTAAGCACGCGCTGGATGAGTGCTCTCGGAAGCCGGAAAAGTCATGAGAGAGTTCCTGGCAATCGCGCTCTTCGTGATCGCGTATTTCGTGTTGACCCAGTGGCTCCTGCCCAAGCTGGGTGTGCCGACCTGAAGAACGAGTCCTCGCGTCGGGTCACGGCGTGATCAGCAATGCAGTATCGACAATTCCAAGACAGGCGAGCGACCACTGGACAGCAAATGAATGATCGCGTTTTTAAACATACCCATGCGCAAAAACTGGAAGATCCAGAACGCTTGAAGTGGCTGCCTCCGGCGGAGGTGCTGTCGCGGTTGCACCTTCCCAAGGGGGCACGCGTTGCCGATGTCGGCACGGGTACCGGATATTTCAGTATTCCCCTCGCGAAAGCAGTTGGTAACGCCGGCAAAGTGTTTGCCGTCGATTTGCAGCAGGAGATGCTGGACAAACTGCGTCAGAAACTTGAGCAACCGGACGCGCCGCGGAACATTTCACTTCACCTTGGCGCGGCGTCGCAACTACCGCTCCCGGACGATAGCGTGGATCTCGCCTTCTACGCCAACATCTGGCACGAACTCGACGACCAGGATGCGGCCCTGCGTGAGGCTATTCGAGTGACGGCGGCGAAAGGCAAGATCGCCCTGCTAGACTGGCGCAGCGACCAAGAGCCTCCTCCCGGCCCACCACAGGAGCACCGCATCTCCGCTGAAACCATCATGACTTTCTTGCAGACAAACGGATGTCATCGAGTGTCGTGCTACAACGTGGGACAATACGGTTACATCGTGACAGCCGAACTAGGGGATCAATAAGGTTGTAGCGGCTGAATCTTACAGCTTGGCTCGCAGCATGCTGATCACGTCATCGGCGGTGATCACGCCAGTCAGCACTCCGTCCTCATCAATGACGGGCAGGGTCAAGAGGTTGTACTTGTCGAAGAGTTCCGCCACTTCTTTCTCGTCGGCTCCGGGATGGATCGTGGTCATATGTCCGGTGCTGAGCATCATGAGCGGGGTGCCGGCCGGCGCGAGCACAACCTTCGCCAGTGGAACCGCACCCAGCAGCTTCTCGTTGTCGCCGATGATGTAGATGGTGCTGAGGCTCTCAAGGCCGCCTTCGAAGTTGCGCAGCATCTCCACCGCATCTTCCACCTTCGCCGCTGGCCCCAAGGCCATGTAGTCCGTCGTCATGCGTCCGGCGGCTGTGTCCTCCTCGAAGTTCATCAGCTCGGTGACTTCAGCGCGCTCCTCCGGCTGCATCTCAATGAGGATTTCCTGCGAGTCGTCGGGATGCATGTCGCCCAGCAGGTCGGCGGCGGCGTCGGGATCCATCTCCTCGACAATGTCGGCAGCGCGATCGGAATCGAGTGAGCTGAGAATCGATACCTGCATCTTGGGATCGATCTCTTCCAGTGTCTCGGCGGCGACTTCTTCGTTCAGGGTTTCGAAGACGGCTTCACGCTCAGCCGGAGCCAGGTCTTCGACGATGTCAGCAATGTCGGCCGGATGCAGCTTGGCCAGGCGGTCGAGCGAGATTTTGAGCTTGACGCGCCGGGCCGGATCGATCTCGATGAGATCGACGAACTCCCAGGGAATCATGCGCGGCGGGATTTTCTGCAGCAGGGGATGTAACACCGCGGCCGGAACTACGCCCTTGAGCAGGCGCCGCATGGCTCCGCGCGCGCCCACATCGACCGCGCCCACCTTCAGCACCAGATGCCCGTTACCGGTCTCCTCGTGGATGTCGACATCATTGACGCGCACCACCTTGCGTCCGTGAACGTCGATGATCTGCTGGTCAAGCAGGTCACGCTCCAGCAGGAGCATGCCTTCGCCGCCGCCATAGGGGCTCCACTCTTCCGCATGAGTGGCGACGCGCAGCTGATTATCGATCAGGCTGACGGATTTCGACGGCACCACTCGATTGCCGTGGCGGGTTTTGACTACGAAGCTGGCGATCTGGCTGGAGCTCTCTTGCGGACTGATCGCGACTTCCCGCACTTTGCCTGCATGTGCGCCGGTGTTGTCGATAACCGACGCGCCAATGAGTTCGGTGAGTGCGAGAGAGGGCATCGAACTCACTATATTCGATGTCCTGCGATTCTTGCAGATTTGTTGCGGCCGCATGCAGATTCGCCGCCGTGTCAGCTCGATTCGGGAGGGTTTTACGAAGGAGCGGTGACTCTGCGAAACTTGAGCTATGGCGTTATTAGCTCGTCAGGGGATTCTTTTTGATTTGGATGGAGTACTGGTTGACTCGACCACCTGCGCAGGCCGCATCTGGAAAGGTTGGGCGCTGGAGCAGGGGCTTGATCCCGAGCGTATGGTGCAGCTGGCCCACGGACGGCCCACGATCGAGACCATCCGCATGGTTGCGCCGCAACTCGATGCCGAGTTTGAAACCGCCAAGATCGAGGACCGGGAGGTCAACGACGTCGATGGGCTGAAGGCACTGCCGGGAGCGCGCGAACTGCTTACGAGCCTACCTCCGGAACGCTACGCCATCGTGACCTCGGGTAGCCGCCGATTGGCGACCGCGCGGTTGCGGGCCGCCGGTCTACCCGTCCCGGACAGGATGATCACGGCTGACGACATTACCTGCGGCAAGCCGAATCCTGAGCCGTATCTGAACGGGGCGCGGCTGCTGGGATACAAGCCGGAAGACTGTGTGGTCTTCGAGGACGCGCCCGCCGGCATTCGCGCCGGCAAGGCCGCGGGAATGACCGTGATAGCTTTTCCGACGACCTATCCGCTCGACGCCTTGTCCGAAGCGGACTGCATCGCCGAATCGCTCGGGTCGGTTGATGTCGAAATCCTTATGTCTGGCGAACTCGAGTTGAAGGTGACCACCCTCCAGCCCTGCCGTTGCCCCTAAACTTCAACCCGGGGGCATCTACTTACCTCCCGCTGGAATCCAAAAAAGACGCACCGCCAAAGTCCGCTCATACCAGTGTGTCTGTAGGGGCCGGACCTGCGGGAGTTCCCCGAGCGAGGAAAGTTCTCATGCCAAGTTTTGTTACCGATGTGGAAGAAATCCGTAAACGGGCTGCAGAAAAGATCGAGGAAGGCCCGATCACCGAAACCTACCAGGGCGACTCGGAGCAGACGATTTCCATCCTGAACGAAGCGCTTGCCACCGAGATCGTATGCGTGCTGCGCTACATGCATCACTACTTCATGGCGACCGGCGTTCACGCCATGGCCGTGCGCGACGAGTTCAAGGAGCATGCCGATGCCGAGCGCGAACACGCCGACAAGATCGCAGACCGCATCCAGCAACTCGGGGGCAAGCCCGACTTCAATCCCGCATCGCTGGTCGAACGCTCGGCTTCGCAGTATGCCGAAGGCAAGTCGCTTTCCGACATGATTAAAGAAGACCTCATCGCCGAACGCATCGTCATCGAGGTCTACCAGAAGATGATCCGGCACTTTGCCGACCATGATCCCACCACGCGCGTCATGATCGAGGGCATTCTGAAGGACGAAGAAGAGCACGCAGCCGATCTTTCCGACCTGCTGTTCATCACCGATCCCCGCAGCGGCGAAACCGAGGGCGAAGATCCGGGCACGCATCCGCTCGACATGCATCAGGACGAGCAGTCGCGCCAACAGAGCGGCAAGCAGCCGAAGGTCAAGGCCGACGCGGGCCGCACGAATCGACAGTCCGAGGCGGGCGAGAGCCACGAAGATCACGCTCAGCCGGACAAGAAGATGCAACGGCGTGAATTGGATGTTCCGGCCACACCTCGTCCGGGCGGCGGCCGAACCGAACCGCAGAAGCCGAATCTCAAAGGCGGTCGCGATCGCGAAGGAGCAGGCAACCTGGTGAGCGGCGACAAGACGCTGCTGGAGAGCCCGGAGCGCGGCAAGGGCGCTACGTCCGTTGCCGGCGTGAGAGCCAAGGATAAGAACAAGAACAAAAAGAAGAATCGCGCGGCGTAAGTACACCGATGATGTCTGAAGGGCGCGGCCACGGCTGCGCTCTTTTCACGGCGTCCATTTTTATGGCTTCAGCTGATCCCGCTCGATCAGCAACACTCTCTTCACCTGGTTGCGGTCGAATTTCTGCGGATTACCGCCGACCATGACAACTACTGTGGTTGCGTCGATTGATTGTAAGTCCCCGTTGATCACGCTTCCGTCTCTAAGCTCGACCGTGTCGTGCGCAGCTGATCCCAATTCAAAGGAGACGCTGCCGCCCGACAACTGGTCCGGCGCTATAACCATCGGAAAAGTGCCCGGGTTGTAGCCCTCTTTGGCGAAGGTCAAGGTATGACTTCCGGGAGTAACCTGGGCCGCAATGGGCGTCGCCCCAATCTCCTTGCCGTCGACGCTCAGCCGGGCGCCAGACGGAACGGAGTAGACGGTTACGGCGATTAGCTTGGGCGGAGCAGCCCCTGCCAGCTCTGCCGGCAAGTGTTGCGCGATGACACTGAAACTGGCCGGAGTGCCTACAGCCTGAGCGTTGACCTGCATCTTCACCGTCTCATTGGCGGAGACGTTCGCAATTTCAATGTATCCCTGACCGATTCTGACCTGCTGCTTGTCGAAGAGATAGAAGGTGAAAGAAGCCTGCGATATCCGGTTCCCCGACATATTCAAGACCGCCAGATCGAGAATATAGGTTTGCTGTCCCTGGTAGGATCCCACGCGATTTATCTTGCTGATAGTGAACTGGAAGAGAGGCTTGTCGGCAGGCCAGTTTACGGTTGGCAACGAGTCTTTCGCGAGGCAGAGGCTACACAGGGAAAGCCAGAAGAAGAGGACGGAGAAGCGCTTCAGCATGGTGCTGGTGTAGCATATTCAGCTTCTCCGGATAAAGCACAAAAAGAATCAGCGACGAACACAGCCGCCCGTCGCTGCGTGGTGGTCTTCACCGGATGATCGATACCGGCAACCGAGAACGGTTCCTGACAATCAGTTCCTTATGTTCTCCAGCAACTGCTCGATCTCAGCTTTCTTTTCTGAGGTGAGGGGCAACAACGGCAGGCGCACCGTTCCACCGAAGTACCCGTTGTAATCCATTGCATACTTCACGCCCGCGACGCTCAACGCGCCGACGATACGTTCGGCGGCCTTGGCAATGCGCTCCTGCTTCTCCCGCGCGAGCGTGGCGTCGCCATCCTTCCATGCGGCATAAATTTCGTAGCAGGCCGTCGGCGCGCAATCGGCAAACGCCAGGATGGCGCCCACGGCTCCGGCATCGAGTGACGCATGCAGTTTGTGCGCCGCGCCCACCAGTACCTGGAAGCCGACTTCCTTCTGCCGCGTCTTCAACGCGCCAACCATCGTCACTGCCGACGAAGACGGCTTAGGAGCGTCAGTTCCGGCCAGAGCGCCGACCGTCACCAGCGCTCCTCCCTCAGCACTTGCAGAAGCCGCGGCAGCAGCTTTCAACATGCGTCCAGTCACGGCAGCGAAGGTTTCGTTGACGGTCGCGCCGCGCTTGATGTGCCGTGTGCCCTCGACCATCTTCTGAACTTTCTCGATGGAACCCGACGACTCCTTGATGCCGATGAGGTTCGGGTGCTCGGCCAGTTCGATCACCAATTCGGCCGGCATGTCGTAGCTGGTCGCCTGCGGAAAGTTGTAGATGATGACCGGCAGCGGCGAGCGATCGCAGACGAAGCGATAGAACGCCAGCATGTTCTCGGGCTTCGCCATCTGTCCCTTGTAGTAATGCGGCGTGCGAACCATGGCAATGTCATAGCCAAGCTCGGCAGCGTATTCCGTCAGCTTGAGCGTCTCGATCGCCGACTCGACTCCTGTGCCTGCGATCAGGACTTTGTCATTAGCGGCGGCGTCGCGCGCCGACTTCAGTACCTCGCGCTTCTCATCGTCGCTCAGGAGGATGGCTTCGCCGGTCGAGCCCTGCACAACAAGGCCGGCAATCGGCCCTCGGGAGTACTGCTCGACGTTTTGTTCGAGCTTGCGGAAGTAGATCTTGCCGTCGGGGTAAAAAGGCGTGGTGATGGGTGGAAAGATACCGTGAAGAAGCATAGAGGAATTATAGACGGGGTAAGCAGAGGAATGTGCTACCTGGAATCCTGAAGGACTCCCTACTTGCGACTAGCCCGGCCAGAGCCTCACGTCCAGCTAAGAGCTCGCACTTCGTTGCTCATGCTTTATCAACAACCGTACCGCTGCATGATATGTAGCGAGATAGAAATGAAACATCCAGGAATACCAGATCGCTTGGTCGTAATTACTCTTTTGCTTGGGATCATGGTGACGCAGGGCGAAGTTATTGGCAATCTCGAATATTGCAGAGTCATCCTTCCGCTCAAGGATCTTCGCTAGCTCCTTGCTCTTCTTGAGCCACTCGAAAACATCCGCAAGCTCTCGAACAGCCGCTTTCTTCTCTTGGAGCGACAGGTTACGATTTCTCCATTTCAGAATTGCGTCGCGCACTTTACCGTCTACGTTGACTTCGTCATAGGGCACAATCTCGGCCCCGAGTATATATTGAAGTCCATTCGTACCGAGACTCAGAATGATGCCTTCCTCAGTCAACTCGAATCCTGACTTGTAATCCAAGAGAAAAATATTAGCTTCCTTCCTAAACTCGGCGCGACCTGCCAATCTGTCGTAGCCGTCGTAATCACTGTAGCGAAAGCCCGTTTCAGATATCAGGTCAACCATCGTCCCAGGGCGGGAGACGTGATCATAGAGAAACTCTAGCGCCTCGAAGACATGCTCTTCGGTCACGTGGCCTGCAAACCATTTTGTGACAGGGAACATGTCGAACGAAAGAGATAAGGCTGCTTTGTGCTTCATTGCTTCTGGGAGGTCATGGCTCGTAATGCCAACTTCTTTGAAATAGTCTCTATCGCGAAAAAACAGATACAAGTGTTTGAGCTTCTGATACAGACCTTCCAGCGTTAGTCGACCCGGATGCATCCTAGCCGCGTAATATCGGCGTCTCTCAGACTGCGGCACAGATTCCAACAGCCGAGCTGCGATATTCTGACATTTTTCCTTCAATGGGGAACCGTCTGGTCTGTAATCTACAAGGTCTCTCAGCAGCTTGCCGACAACATGATCCGGCTGACTATTCCAAAAATGTCGGAGACGCCGTGCCTTCGAACCTGACCCGCCGATGCTCTCCTCGTCGATGTTCAGGCCCGTGCTACCAATCACAAACTCCCGAAATGTAGAATTGGAAAAGTCTAGGACATAACCGTTTCCCATTTGCAGGAAGTCTTCAATAGTACGTTTCTCTCCTAAAGTGATATTCGCCACAAGGAAGAGTCTACTACTCGGTGATAACCTCACTCCAGATGCTGATCGGGTGGGGAGCCGCAGCGCTAGCTGCTAGTCGCCAGCTGCTGCTTCCGCTCCGCATGCAAAGCCTGCAGCGCATAAACCTTCGCTTCGCCACGTTGCAGCGCCGCGATACCATCGCATGCCGCTTTTGCTGCGGACAGCGTCGTGATCGTTGGGATACGCGCCGTCACCGCGGCGCGGCGGATTGCCTTCTCGTCGAACCAGGGCTCGACGCCGTGCGGGGTGTTGATGATCAGCTGAATGCGCTCGCCCTTGATCAGGTCGACGACGTTCGGACGGCCTTCCTTCACTTTGTAGACGCGCTCGACGCGCAACCCTGACTCTTCGAGCACGCGTGCCGTGCCGTGCGTGGCGACAATGCTGAAGCCCTGCTCGACGAAGCGCTTCGCCAACTCCGGCAGGAAAGGCTTGTCGCGATCGTTGCCGCTCATGAAGATTGTGCCGGAAGTCGGCAGAACCTGGCCGGCAGCCGATTGCGCTTTGGCAAAGGCCTCGCCGAAGTTGTCAGCCACGCCCATTACTTCGCCGGTCGACTTCATCTCCGGCCCGAGTACGGTGTCGACGCCGGGGAACTTGCCCCAGGGGAAGACGGGCGACTTCACGAAGTAGAAGTTGCCGGTGTCGAGATCGCTCTTGCTGGCGATGTTGTCGGGCAGGAACTCGCGCAGCTTGCGGCCGGTCATCAGGCGCGCGGCGATCTTCGCCAGCGGGACGCCCGTGGCTTTCGAAACGTAGGGCACGGTGCGCGAGGCGCGCGGGTTAACTTCGATGACGAACACCTTGTCGCGCTGGATAGCGTACTGGACGTTCATGAGGCCGACGACTTTCAACGCACGCGCCAGCTGGAAGGTGTAGTCGCGAATGGTGTCCAGCAGGTGCTTCGGTATGTCGACCGCGGGCAGCACGCACGACGAGTCGCCGGAGTGAATGCCGGCCTCCTCGATGTGCTGCATGATGCCGCCGATGACGACGTCTTCGCCGTCGGAGATGGCGTCGACATCGATCTCGGTTGCCGACTCCAGGAAGTGATCGATCAGCACCGGGCGCTCCTGCGAGTACTCGACCGCTTCCCTCATGTATTGGGTGAGAGAGTCGTCGTCATACACGAGCGCCATGGCGCGTCCGCCGAGAACATACGAAGGCCGCACCAGCACCGGATAGCAGATGCGGTTCGCGTGCACAATCGCCTCTTCTACGCTGGTGGCCATCGCGCCGAGCGGCTGCGGAATCGATAGCTCTTCCAGCAACTTCCCAAAGCGCTTGCGGTCTTCCGCCAGATCGATGCTCTCAGGCGAGGTGCCGATGATGGGCACGCCTGCAGCTTTCAGCGGCAGAGCAAGGTTCAGCGGTGTCTGCCCGCCGAACTGCACGATCACACCAATCTCCGCGCCGCCCGAAGCCTCGTGGTCGTAGACTGCCATCACGTCTTCGAAGGTCAGCGGCTCGAAGTAGAGGCGGTCGCTGGTGTCGTAATCGGTCGAGACGGTTTCAGGATTGCAGTTGATCATGATGGTCTCGTAACCGTTGTTGCGCAGGCAAAGGGCGCTGGCAGCAGGCGTAGTCAAACTCGATGGCCCGGCCGATGCGATTCTGACCGCTGCCGAGAATGATGACCTTCTCCTTGTCGGTTGGGGGCGCGCCGTCTTCTTCTTCGTAGGTGGAGTACAGGTAGGGCGTGTAGCTTTCGAATTCGGCCGCACATGTGTCGACGCGCTTGAACACCGGTCGAGCGTTATGTTCCTTGCGTAGCTGATGAGCTTTCCCGGCGGCAGACCGGCCGTGCGTAGATTCGAGCGCTTCGCCCAGGCGCGCGTCGGAGAAGCCCATACGCTTGATCTCATGCAGCCGCCCCGCGTCGACCGCCTCCGAACCAAGCTTCGCCTGCACGTCGGCAATTTCCTTGAGCTGGTGCAGGAACCAGGGATCGATGTTGGTCATCTGCGTGAGCTCGCGCACGCCGATGCCCTGGCTGAGCGCGTAACGGATGTATTGGAGTCGTCGGGATGCGGCGTGACCAGCCGTTTGGTCAGGAGGCGCGG
>CAWFUT010000003.1:0-34921 GCA_963819055.1 uncultured Acidobacteriaceae bacterium
TAAAATCTTCTGGAAGGCGGAGTCTCTGCTCCTCGAGCCAGGCTGAAAGCGAGGCTGGTGCCGTCGGCTGAAAGCCGACTCTGCGACGGAAATAAGGGGCTTGGACGCGGACCTGAAGGTCCGCCCTACCCGAACCAGCCGTCCCCAGTTGGCCAGACGCGGCTTTTCCGAGACAACAGCCACTCACCTGCCTCCATCCAATTCCGCATAGGCCACTCCAGCTACTTCTCTTGCGCCCGCCGCTTCCTCTGCATTTCAAAATCAGTGGAGATCCGATGAACAGAAAGCAGACTTGTGTGTTCAGCCTATGTGCAGCGTCGGTACTGGCGCTCGCGGCCTGTGGAGGCGGAACCAGCAACTCAGGGGGTGGAAATGGAGGCGGATCCGACCCAGGGCATTTGCAGTCGGTACAACACGTGGTGGTGATGGTCCAAGAAAATCGCTCATTTGATCACTACTTTGGACATCTGAACAACTACCGGGGCTCACAAGGTCAGGCGCAGAGTGTGAACGATGAGCCCAGCAATGCGGAGAACCTTGGATACGACGGCCTGACCATGATTCACGCGTTCCACCTGGCGACCCAGTGTACCGAAGATCTGAGCTCTTTCTGGAACGAGAGCCACGTCGACTGGAACCTCGAAGATCCGACCTCGAACACGCCGAAGATGGACGGCTTCGCACATGCTGCCGGGCACTTCGCAGTCGACGAGAACGCAGCGGGACGCGGTCCTTACTCCGACACCGATGGCTATCGTGCGATGGGTTATTACACCTCCGACGATCTCCCCTACTACTACTTCATGGCCACGCAGTTCGCTACGTCGGATAACTGGTTTTCGCCCGTAGGCACTCGGACGGAGCCGAACCGCATGTACCTGTTCGCGGCGACATCGCAGGGACACGTCTATCCTCCAACCGTCAACATGACAGCGAAAATCATCTTCCAGGATCTCGATGCTGCCGGCGTCTCGTGGAAGATCTATGAAACCGATCCCGGCAATACTTACCTGACCTACTTCCAGCCCTACGCCTCGCAGCACATGGCCAACGTTGTGCCGGCAACGCAGTTCGTGCAAGACGCCAAGAATGGCACTCTGCCGTCGGTGGCCTTCATTGAAGCCGGGTATAACTCGGGACTCGACGAGCATCCCACCACGCACATCCAGCAAGGTGAAATATACGTGGCGTCGCTGATTAACGGCCTAATGCAGAGTCCGTCGTGGAAGGATTCGGTCTTCTTTCTGACCTGGGATGAAGGGGGAGGATTTTACGACCATGTGCCGCCGGTGAGTGCGGTAAGTCCCGACGGCATCAAACCCGTCGATCTGCAGCCTGGGGACTTTCCCGGCGACTTCACGCGCACAGGGTTCCGCGTGCCGCTGATCGTCATCTCTCCTTTTGCAAAGAAAGCCTACGTCTCGCATACGGCGGCGGACTACACGGCCATGTTGAAGTTCATCGAGACGCGCTGGGGCTTGCCAAGCCTGACCAAGCGCGATGCGGCGCAGATGGATATGACGGAGTTCTTCGATTGGAGCGCACCCAATGAGAACCCGCCCACGCCGCCAACTCCAACGGAAACTCTGCGCTGTACGCCGTCGCAGATGCAGTAACGAAAAAGGTCGTGCCGGTCTGGGCAGCAAAGGGGGTAGGATCACTGCGGTCGTGGACCGGCACGACAATGAGTGAGTACAGGTCAAAGGTAAACGGCGAGTGGCAAATGTGCAGCGAGAAGCATCACGTATCGAAGTGCGATTGCGCTCGCGACCCGGTGACCTGTGTCGCAGGCAGACGTGCGCTGGGCAAGGTTATCTGGATAAAAGAAAGCCGCGGTTCAGGGCCGCGGCTTTCTTGATGATCGGACTTTGTAACTAGCGGCGACGGCCCTTCTTCGCAGCTTTCTTTACGGCCTTCTTCTTGGCCGAAGCTTTCTTTGTTGCCTTCTTTGCTGCCTTCTTTGCCGCTTTCTTAGCCGGAGCTTTTTTCGCTGTCTTCTTCTTGGCTGGAGCTTTTTTGGCCGCCTTCTTAGGTGCCCCCTTCTTAGGTGCCGCCTTCTTAGGTGCCGCCTTCTTAGGTGCGGCTTTCTTCGCAGCCTTCTGAGGAGCGGCCTTCTTCGGCGCAGCCTTCTTGGCTACCTTCTGCGGAGCCTTCTTCGGAGGTGCTGGCGGTGCCGGCGGTGCCTCTCCGCCTTCGTCCGGCTCTACTTCCACGATGTCTTCCTCAACCACAGAGACAGATTCGGGTTCCTCTTCTTCTTCCTCTTCCTCTTCGTATTCTTCATCGTCGAGGGATTCGCCGTAAGCGCCGTCTCCGTAGTCATCCATTTCGTCGTCTCTACGACCATAGAGCGTTTCGTCAAAACTCATATGCTTGTCCTCCTGGTGGTGCCGGACTCCGTATGACTGCACGGAGGCAGCTCGCAAGGCAAAACGGTTTTATACCAAAAGACAAAGATCGCACAACGTGCGTACAAATGAATATCACGTTACAGATGACGGTCCCGCACGAACGATGCGGAAAACCGCAACGCGCCTGTTGTAACAGAACATTGCGGCGAAGGGAAGGGCACAATCGCAAAATGCTGGCGAACGCACCCAGCGACGCGATTACTTGCGGATCACGAGCACGGCGCCGGCCTGAAGATTGGCGTCTAGCTTAGGGTTATAGCGCTTCAGCTCGGCCACCGAAACGTGGTTAGATTCGGCGATGCTGCTCAGGGTCTCGCCCTTCTTAACCTCGTGATATTTGGCGGTTTGCGGGCCCTTGGCAGCGCGAGAGTTGCTGCTGGGTTCGGTTGTCGCTCGTTCTGGCCTGCTTTCCTCAGAGACAGCCTCGGCTGTGTCGGGATTCAGCGGTTTGTAAATGAGCAACGTCCGTCCCGGAACGAGCTCTCCCTTGTGCAGATGGTTCCATTTCCGGAGCTTTTCGACCGGAACCTCGAAGTCGTCTGCCACGGACGCCACAGTATCGCCCTTACGAACCTTGTAATGCGTTGGGTGCTTCGAATAAGCCGCCGTCTGCGTACCCTGACGCGTCGGCGCAATCGGGATAATCAGCTTGGTCCCGGCCTTCAGATCGCCGTCCGTGAGGTTATTGGCTTCCTCGATGGACGAGGTCGAGGTGTGATACTTTCGGGCCAGCCCGGGCAGCGTGTCGCCATAGTCCACGCGGTGGTAGCGCCAGTAAGTCCGCATGTCCTGCGGGATCGCGGCCATCGCCGTCTCGTACTTGTCTTTTGAGCCCGCCGGGAGATTCAGCGTGAAGGTCTCATCCTTCGGAGTCGTCATACGCAGCAGGCTCGGGTTCAGCTCCTGCAGGTAGTCCACCGAGGTGTCCACGCACTCGGCAACCAGGCGCAGATCGACGGGATAAGCTATGGTGACCTGATCCAACTGCGGAGGCGGGTCGGTCTTGACCCGCTCCAGCCCGTACTGCTCAGGATTCTTGGCGATAATCGTTACGGCAACGATGATGGGGACGTAGTTTCGCGTCTCCTGGGGCAGCACGCCTCGTTTGTAGAGCTCCCAGAAATCGGCATAGCCGGTGCGTTCGACCGCGTGCTGGACGGTACTGGCTCCGGAGTTGTAAGCGGCCATCGCCAGATACCAGTCGCCGAACTGGTTGTAAAGGTCTTTCAGGTGGCGGGCAGCGGCACGGGTGGCTTTCTGCGGGTCCTGTCGGTCGTCGATCCACCAGCTGCGCTGCAGACCGTAGACCTCGCCGGATTGCGCCATGAACTGCCACATGCCGCGCGCGCCCGCACGCGAAAGCGCCAGCGGCTGAAAGCCGGATTCGGCCTGCGCCAGGTAGATCAAATCCTGCGGAACGCCTTCTTCCTTCAGCGTCTGCTCGATCATCGCCTTATAACGGCCGGAACGCTCCCAGGCATGCTCCAGCGTGGCCTTGCCCCGCGGACTGGAGAAGTAGTTGATGAACATGGCGACCTGGTCGTTCATCACCAGCGGCAGGTCGGACTTGGTCGTCTTGATCTCGGCTTCGGCCTTAGCTCGAACGTTGGGATCGACCGGGAAGGTAATGTCGTTGGCTTCGTCGATCGGCGCTGGTTCGGAACGCTCTTCCTGGAAGCCGTCGCCCTGCTTCAGTGCCGCCATCTCCAGTTCGTGAACGGCTTCGACTACCTTGTCGAACTCACGCTGAAGATTCTCATTGTTGCGGACGTCCAGGTTGCTGGAAAGCAGGGTGTTGAAGGCCTGGTCGAAGTCGGATTTGGCGGCTTCCAGGTGGCCAGCCTGGTAATCGGCCTGCCCGGCAGCATACTGCTTTTCAGATTGCGCGATCAGGGCGTCAACCGCAGTAGACGGGGCCTTAGGCTGCTGCGCTTCCTGGGTCTTTGGCTGTTGAGGGCTGTTAGATTTCTGGGCTGTGGGAGTGGAAATCTCAGGAGCCGTGGCTTGCGCGGGCAGCGAGGCAGGCTTTTTGGATTCGTCGGTCTCGCATCCCGTGAAGAAGCTCAGGAACAGCAGGACCGCGACCGGAACCATGAGGCGAAGCAGTCTCATCGTTTGCAACAATCCGAACAGCCTTCTCCTACGTTCCACCCGATTGGGTTCGATGTTACTACGCGAAGAAATTGAGGGTCAACGAAACGGGACGAAATCCAGAGTAACTGCTGGCGAATCATTGTCTTGACGGGGGGTGCTTCTTTTTAGCCCATCCGTCGGGCCAGGACGGGAGAACCCTCACCGCCCGTCAGCGATGGGCACAATCTTAGTATCGGTGCGGAACTTCTTGTAGTCGCGGTCGGTGACGTCCATCTCCATTGCGAAATCCTTCAGCAGCGCTACCCTGGCATCGAGTTTCAGGCCCACGTGTTGTTGCAGCCAGACTTCGTTATTCACTCGCGTGTTCTCGACAAGCCCGCGAACCCTTGTGCATCCGGGCGATAAATAAGCCCCACGAGAACGTGTCAATGATCTGCACGTCCAGCTTCTTCATCTGCACATCATCTTTGTCGATCCACACCCGAAACCGCGTTTTGGTTAGAATGCTGGCGTCTTTGTGTACCGGCTTGTAGCCCGGCTTGGGATCGCCGTCGATGACGTAGTTGTCGCGGCCATCGAGCGTTTCCATGCCGGCGAACTTGAAGATGTAAGCGTCGGCCATTTCGCGCACGAACTCACGGTCGTCTTCGCCGTTCTTTTTCTTCCTTTTTCAGCCGCTTCTCGCGATCGGAGTCGGATTCGTTCTTCCGCTTGTCGATAATCTTCTGGATCTTCTCGTCTTCCTTCTGAGCATCTTTGTTCGAAAGCGGCTTGTCATTTTTCGCGACCAGCTTCTGAACCTGCTCGTCGTAAATTTGCATGACGTCGTACGTCTCGGTCTCGGTCGACTTCACTTCGCCTTTGCCGTTGAGCTTGCGCGTCTCCTGCCGCTCGACGTACGTGTAATCGCGTTGCTTTTTATTGTTCTGGACGTCATTGTCGGCGGAACGGCGGATGAGGTCGCGGATTTGATCTTGCGACAAGGTAGTCGGAGTAGAGGCGTCACCCGGTGCAGCCACCACGCGCGCAGGACCAATACAAAACGTTGTGATTGCCAGCAGCGCGATTTGGATAGTCCGACGGAGCTTCATACCTGCGTGATTCGAACCCTGAAGGAGGGTGAAGTTCTGATGATGATACGTTGGGAACGCCTGACAGGTTTCGGGAAAAGTTGACGGGTACAGTGGTCCTTCGACTCCGTGCCAGAGGCGGGCGCTCCGCTCAGGATGACGCCAAGTTCTTGCTAATTGCTAGTCGCTGATCGCCAGTCTATGGGGCACCCCGTTCTACGCCATCTTTTGGCGTAGTGCGGGTCGCAGCAATCCTCAGATCACGCTCGCGCCAGCGCCTGCTCCAAATCACCAGCAGATCGCAGCACTCCTCGACCCCCACCGACAGCCGCACCGTCGCGGGCGAAACTCCCAGCAGCTTCAACTGTTTCGCATTCAAGCCTATGTGCGACGCCAGCACCGGATACGACACCGTCGACTCCACTCCGCCCAGAGCTGGCCGCCAGATACCACAGCTTCAGGCTGTCGATAAACTTCTCAGCCGCCGGGCCGCCACCTTGAATATCGAACGACACCATCATTCCGAAATCATTCATCTGCTTCGCGCGCAGCCTGGTGGCCTTCGTTCTCAGGTAGGCCGGGATAATAGACGCGCACGACCTTGGGATGGCGCTTAAGCGAATCGGCGATCAGCGCAGCGTTGCGGCAGGCGCGCTTCACCCGCAGGTGCAGCGTCTTCAGTCCGCGGACCAGCAGGTAGGCGCAGCCGGGATCGAGACATCCGCCAGTGAGGATCATCATCTGCCGCGCAAGGTCCATCCACTTCTTCGATCCTGCCAGCACGCCCGCCGTCAGGTCGCTGTGGCCGCCCAGATACTTGGTCGCCGAATGAATCACCATATCGGCGCCAAGTTCCAGCGGCTTTTGCAGGATCGGCGTGGCAAAAGTATTGTCGACCACGACGCAGGCTCCCCGCTTGCGTCCCAGCGCGCACAGCTTCTCCAGATCGACACAACGCAGCGTAGGATTGGTCGGCGTCTCCAGGAAGAGCAGGCGGGTTTTGCGGCTGAAATAATTCGCGGCGTTGTTGATGTCGTGATAGGGAATGAATTTTGTCGTAATCCCACAACGTGGGAGTACTTGGTCGAAGAGCTTCACCGTGCCGCCATAGATGTCGAGCATGGAGACGATCTCGTCGCCCGCCTGGCAGGCGGTGAGGACGGCAATCATCTCCGCAGCCATGCCGCTGGAGGTTGCAACTGCGGCTTCCGCGCCTTCCAGCGCCGCGATCTTCTCTTCCGCCGCGGCCACCGTGGGATTGCCATAGCGCGTGTAGAGATACTTGCCGCGGATGTCCTTCGCATATTGGCGCAATGCTTCCACGTTGGGCAGCGACGTAAACCGCAGTCTGCTCGATGGGCGTGGTCAGCGGCGTAGTATTGTCCGTGGCGCTCTTCACCGGCGTGAATGCAGCGCGTGGCATCAGAGTGCGAAGGGACTTTGGGTCTGGACTTGCGCATGAGGGCTCACCTCGGAGGGACAGATGATTGTAAATGGGAGGACTAATTGCCCGGGCGCAAGCGTATGATGTGCGTATGCAGTTTCAGTTCACGGCCGTATTCCGTCCTGTGCCCGAAGGGTTTATCGCTTTTGTCGAGGAGCTTCCAGGCGCAAATACGCAAGCGAAGACCCTCGAAGAGGCGCGCACCAACCTACAGGAAGCAGTGACTCTAGTGCTTGAGGCGAACCGATTGCTCGCCCAAGAGGCGGCAAGTGGTGCAGACGTGTTTCGGGAACCTCTGACGGTCAGTGCGTGAAACGGCGGGACCTCGTGAGACACCTCGAACACCAGGGATGCCAACTGCTCCGTGAAGGAGCGAATCACTCCATCTTCGTTAATCGAGCGTTAGCCAAAGTCTCGGCGGTTCCCTGCCACACCGAAATCACGATCAGCTGGCGAAGAAGATCTGCAAGGATTTAGGTGTCCCCTCGCAGCTGGCATGACGCGCCAAGCTGCCCTAAGTCGCAATCTCAATTCCCGTCTTAATGCCCTGCTTCGCACCTACCGCCCATGCCATCCGCGGCGTGTTGTGTGCGATGCCGATCCTTCCGCGGGCGTCGATCAGGATGATGCCGCCGTGACCGTTCAGCCGCGACTTCAGGTAATAGAGCGCCTGCCGCGCCGCTTCCTCCGGCGCAACACCGCTCTCCACGCGATCGGCAGTCCACTTGGCGAGCACCAGCTTCATCATGGGCTCGCCCCATCCGGTAGTGGAGACTGCGGCACTGCGATTGTCGGCGTAGCAGCCACAGCCGATCAGCGACGAGTCGCCCACGCGTCCGGGCGCCTTGTTCAATGTCCCGCCGGTAGAAGTAGCCGCGGCGATGTTTCTGTCGGCGTCAAGCGCTACGGCGCCGACGGTGTCATGCGAGCGCGTCGGCCCAAACTCGTCCGGCATCTGCAGGTAGCCTTGTTTCTTGGCCTCTCGCAGGCGCTCCACTTCGCGCTCGATGATCAGGTCGTCGTTCGAGCACAAGTCGATACCATGCTCCTGGGCAAAGCGCTCGGCTCCGGTGCCGACGAAATACACATGCGGACTTTCGGTGAGGATTTTCTTGGCCGCGCGCACCGGGTTGCGGATGTGCTCCACGCAGCCGACACCGCCGGCGCGCAGGGTGGCTCCATCCATGATGAGCGCGTCAAGTTGCACCCGGCCGTCCATGTTGAGGAACGAGCCGCGCCCGGCGTCGAAGGTCTCATCCTCTTCCATGGCCACAACCGCTGCTTCCACCGCATCCAGCGAGCTGCCGCCTTTGCGCAGTATTTGCCAGCCCGCGGCCGCCGCAGCTTCCACGCCGCGCCTGTGGGCTTCAGTTACATCGTTAGGCATGGCCCACGCCCCACCATGGACCAACATTACGGGATCAGCCAATTGCATGCCTTTCGGAAAAGAAGTGGCCTCCCAGAGAGAGGCAAACCCGAAAGGATATCAGAAGCCGAATCAGAGACCAGGCTCATGACTGTCCGCAGCGACCGCGGCCAAGGTCGGCTTACTTGATCTCTTTCACCGACAGCAGCGTCCCGTATTCCTGTCCGTTACTATCGACGGCGCGCGCGATGATCGAGTCGAAGGCCTCTCGCAGCTCGGGGTACTTGGCGACGACGGCTTTGATGACCGCCATATTGTCCTGAAACGCGATCCCTGAGTTATTGGCATTTGCGTTCTCGTAGCGGATACGCAGGTCCAGTTTATTGTCTACCGGCACCGCCGCCAGCTCCGTCACCTTGAACACTTTTCCATTGGCCGAGAGACTCAGCGGAGCCTGCTGACTCGGAATGTCGCTGGGCCGCGCACTCTGCATCTCGGTGGCAATCTTGTCGAGCTGCGGCGTCCCCATGAAGTTGACCGGAGCCGTCAAATCCCAGGCCGTCAGGTAGTAGAACCAGGCATCATGCACATCCCCCTTGGCCTTGAACTCGCGAGCCTTGGTCAGGTACCAGTCGCCGTCATGTCCGCCGATGGCATCCAGGCGCGGATAGTATCCGGCGAGCTTCCAGGCGCCGCCCACGTCTTGCAGGACGACACTCAAGGTGATCGGGTCTTTGCCGTTGACCTTCTGAATGACGACTGCGTAGCGGCCCGGCGGCAGGTTGGGGATCGAGAAGCCAACGCGGTCGGGCGAGTTGTAGATGCCGCAGTAGAAATCCGCACGCGCCAGTGGAGCTTTCGACTGGGAAGCGTCCAAGAGATAGGTACCCGTAATCGTCGACTGGCCCTCCGCAAAATACTGCTTGTTCGTGACCACCGCCTGCTCAATAGAGCTAAAGTCACCCATGATGGCGGGGATGGCATTGGCTTTCAGTCCGGCCACATCTCCATTTTTAGACATGCTGAGGTATTGCGTGGCTGCGCTGTTGATGGCAGTCTTCGTGGCTGCATCCAATTCGATTCCGGATGCACAGGTTTGCCCCAGGAGCGCCCGAGAGCCTGCCAGTAGGGCTATTACCAGAACTCCCAAAGTTAAAAGGTGGCGCGGACGTGACGAAGGCGTAGACGACATTTGGATCATGGCATCACTCACTGGAACTACGGCGCTGAGCCGACTCTTCATCGTAAGATGCTGCTCGAGCTTCTCAACGTCGCTCAAAACTACTCAGCCGTTGAAGAAATTCTCGCGATTAAAGAAACGTAGAGATCATCGCGGTTTAGAATAGAGAGCACGGCGAAACGAAGCAGTTGCATCGCCGTCCAAGTAACTATGGTACGCCTCGGGACAAATCTTGCGTGCGCCGCGCTGTTAGCAACAGCCGTAACGATACCAGCTTGCGTTGTAGTCGCAGCCGCACCCCCCCAATCATCTGGCGCCACCCAGACGACAACGGCCGCGCCGACGACTCCCGCCCCGGCGGCCGCAGCGCATCCGACCCGACCGCATCACAAGAAGAAGGCTGAGCCCGTAGCGGACGTGCCGCAAACCCCGCCGCCTCCCCTGACCCTGGAGCAACAGTCTCCCAGTGCGCCGCAAGTGAGTTATCGTAATGGGCTGCTGACCATCAACGCGCCGAACTCGACGTTGTCGTCGATCCTGCACGCCGTGCAGTCACAGACCGGAGCCACGATGGATGTACCGCCCGGAGCGGGGAGCGACCGCGTGGCCATGCAACTAGGCCCTGGACAGCCACGTGATGTGCTGAATACGCTGCTGAATGGATCAAAGTTTGATTACATGATTCTGGGTGTCGCCGGTCAGCCGGGGGCGGTACAGAGGGTGATTCTAACTCCTAAATTAGCTGGAGGAACGACGACGCAAGCGGCGAACGCTCCACAGCCTTCGGCCTCAGAGGAACCGCAGGATGACGTTTCTGCCGACGCAGGTGGCGAATCGGAGTATCCGAGTGGCTCGGAGCAGCCGCCAGTAGCCCCTGGCGGATTCCGCCGGCCTATGGGAGGCCCGGGAGGTCAGATGTATCAGCAGCAGAATAATACCGAGCAGAACCCTCCGGCGCCCTTCGCGCAGCAGAATGACCCAAACGTCGTGAAGACTCCGGAGCAGTTGATGCAAGAACTGCAGCAGATGCAGCAACAGCAGCAGCAGTACCAGGAACAGCTGAATCCCGCTAATCAGACTCCGCAATAGCGGAGCACGGCTAGACGGTGACGTCCGCTTGCGCTAACTCGCGCAGCGATTCTTCATAAGGTGCGCGAGCCACACCTCTTTCGGTGATGATAGCCGATACGTATTTGTGCGGCGTAACGTCGAATGCTGGATTCTCGATCTTCACTCCATCCGGTGTAACCTGCTTGCCGGAGAAGTGCGTCACTTCCAGCGCGGATCTCTGCTCGATTGGGATCAAACTGCCGTCAGGAGTTTCCATGTCCACTGTCGAAAAGGGCGCCGCGACGTAAAACGGAATACCGTGTTCCTTAGCCAGCACCGCCACGGTGTAGGTTCCAATCTTGTTGGCAACGTCGCCATTGGCGGCGATGCGATCTGCGCCGACAACGACCGCATCGATCTTGCCCTGCCGCATGATGGCACCCGCCATATTGTCGGAAATCACCGTGGTCGGAATACCATCTTTCATCAATTCCCACGCTGTCAGACGAGAGCCCTGGAGGAACGGGCGCGTTTCATCCGCGAAGACTTGCAGCTTCTTGCCGGAATCAACGGCAGCGCGAATAACGCCCAGCGCGGTGCCGTAACCGGCGGTGGCCAGCGCCCCGGCGTTGCAATGCGTTAGCACAGTGCCGCTGGCCGGAAGCAGTACGGCTCCATGCTGTCCCATCGCCCGGTTGGATGCGATGTCTTCCGCATGCATCCGCTGCGCCTCGGCAACCAGCGTGTCCTTTATCGCCGCAATCGGCTGATCCCTGATTTCCTCGAACTTCCGCTGCATGCGGCTAATCCCCCAGAAGAGATTTACCGCCGTGGGACGCGTCCCGGCCAGGACATCACAGATTTGCGCGAACTCGCGCTTGAGCGTGGCATGGTCGCGGGCCTGTGACTTTTGCACGCCTATCGCCACACCCATGCCGGCTGCCACCCCGATCGCAGGCGCACCGCGAACGATCATGGTGCGAATCGCCTCCGCGACCTCTTCGTAGGTCTTGCAGGTAACGTAAGTCTCTTCGGTTGGCAGCTTCCTCTGGTCGATGAAGCGCACACCTTGGTCAGTCCATTCCAGAGTTTTGATCATGAGATAGTTCTACGGCCGATGGGCCTCGCAGCGATTCCCAGGCACATTCGTTACGGCTGGACGATCGCAGAAGTCGCATTTAGTACTGACTGCAAACATTGGCGGCGGCCCATTCTTGACATGCTCCGCCCGTACATCCTTGGCGGTGAACAGCGCCACGAACGGCGCAGGAGCTGCTGCCTTCTCGACACTGGCACGTCCGCCAGCTTCTTCGCGTTCTACCAGGCAAAGCACGCCGACAATCTCGAATCCGTGTTCTCGGGCCACTTCGATGGCTTGAATCGTAGAAGCGCCAGTGGTGCATACATCATCGACGATGACCACCCGCGCTCCCTTCTCGCGAAAGCCTTCGATACGCTGACCGGTGCCGTGTGCCTTTTCCGCCTTGCGTACCAGGAAACCGTTGATCGGCTTGTTATGTTGTGCGCTGATGACCGAGGTTGCAACCACGATGGGATCGGCGCCCATGGTCAAGCCGCCGATGGCTTGCGCCTTCCAACCGCGGTGTTCCATCTCCTGGAAGACGGTTTGTCCGGTCAGCAGGCTACCTTTCGCATCGAGCGTAGTCAGCCGGCAATCGATGTAGTAGTCGCTGGTGCCGCCGCTGGAGAGTTTGAATTGGCCGAGGCGAAACGACTTCTCCGCCAGCAGTGTCAGCAGTTGTTCCCGTGAGCTTCCTGCCATATCTTCACGATATCATTTTCAGCCGGTCACCTTTTCCAGATGACGGAAGTGGTCGCTGCTGATCCACAGCGCGCTAAACAGAGCCAGATTGTACCCACAATGCATAAGGAATGACGACGCCACCGAATCTCTCTTAACGCGGACTAGCGTGAAGACCACGCCGACGACAAAGATACTCAGTACAGGCGCCCAGGCGAATCCGAGTTGCGCGCCGTGAATACCGGCGAACGCGGCCGCGGTCAACAGAACTCCGGCGGCCACTCCGAAATATTTGTCCAGGATCGGATAGAGCAAGCCGCGAAAGAACATCTCCTCCATCAGCGGCGCGAGCGTTACTCCAAAGATGGCCATGATGTAGGCGCTGCTCGCATCGTGAAAATATGAATCCATGGGCAATGACTTCGGAATAGGAAGGTAGCGCGCCAGACTATCGACCACGAGCGCCAGGATGATGCCTGAAGCAACAAATGCGGGCGCCGTGGCACCAGGCCAATTCCATCGAATCCCTTGCCGGAACGAACGCTGCGAGCGACTGCGAACCGTCAGAAAGATAAACAGCAGGATGACAGGATAGGCCGCAGCCTGCGCTCCAATAACCACCCTCGCATCCGTGGCCAGGTCGGTGAATGAGGCGTTGCGGTACTGCGGAAAAGCTCGAGCCACGAACAGGGCGATGATCGTGAACGCAATGATAATGACGACGCTGAAGATGACAATTGCAACCACGTCCCAGGCCTTCCACGCAGGAAACGCCGGACGCAAGGGCACGCTGCTCGCCAGCGCTGCAGGATCAAATCCCGCAGGCTGCCTCGCCGGGTCGAACCCTTCTTGGGCTGGCGCCGGCGCAGCTGCGCTCTCGACGTGGTCAGGTAACGACTCTGGTGTTAATGACATGAATTATGTTTTCGAAAGTGCAATTAAAAGATTTCGGAAGTCGAGCTACGACGAAACACTTTCCCCATTCGTCTTCATATTGGACGTTCGCGGAAGCACTTTCGCTAATATTTGTCCGGTATACGACTTTTTAACCCGCGCTACCTGTTCCGGCGTACCCTGGGCGACCACTCGTCCACCCTCCTCGCCACCTTCCGGGCCCAGATCGATGATCCAATCGGCGTTCCTAATTACATCAAGATTATGTTCGATGATAATGATGCTGTTCCCCAGATCGGTCAACCGGTGGAGCACCTCGAGCAACTTGCTTACGTCCTCGAAATGCAACCCCGTAGTGGGCTCGTCCAACAGATACAGAGTCTTGCCGGTCTGCCTTTTGCTCAACTCGCGTGCCAGCTTGATGCGCTGCGCTTCCCCGCCAGACAGCGTCACCGCCGACTGCCCGAGGTGAATGTATCCGAGTCCGACATCAACCAGAGTCTGCAACTTCTGCTTGATCTGCGGAATGTTTTCCAGAACCGGCAGCGCGTCGGCTACCGGGGTCTCCAGCAGATCGGCGATCGAGTAGCCCTTGTACTTCACCGCCAAAGTCTCGTGATTGTAACGCTTGCCGCCGCATACCTCGCAAAGTACGTACACGTCCGGCAGAAAGTTCATCTCGATGCGCCGCTGACCTTCACCTTGGCAGGCTTCGCAGCGGCCGCCTGCGACATTGAAGGAAAAGCGTCCGGCTTTGTAGCCGCGCTCGCGCGACTCCGGCAGCATGGCGTAGAGATCGCGTATCTGCGTGAACACACCCGTGTAGGTCGCGGGGTTCGACCGTGGCGTGCGTCCGATGGGCGACTGATCAATACGAATTACCTTGTCAACGAACTCAGTCCCGGTAATGGACTTGTGCTCCCCCGCTTCTTCGCGTGAACGGTAGAGGCTCTTCGCCAGTGCGCGGTACAGGATGTCGTTTACCAGCGTCGATTTGCCAGAGCCCGATACGCCGGTAACAACCGTCATCACGCCTAGCGGGAAGTTGACGTCAAGATTTTTCAAGTTGTTTTCGCGCGCGCCCAGAATCGTGATCGCTTTGCCATTCGCCCGGCGCCGCGCATGACGATCCATAACCTGTTTCTGGCCCGAGATGTATTGCCCGGTCAGCGAATGCGGAGCTGCCTGAATCTGATCGGGTGTGCCGCTGGCCACGACTTCTCCGCCATGGCGGCCCGCACCAGGACCAAGGTCGATGACGTAATCAGCGCGCCGGATCGTGTCCTCGTCATGCTCAACTACGAGCACAGTATTGCCCAAGTCGCGCAGTGATTCCAACGCATGCAGCAGGCGATCGTTGTCGCGATGGTGCAGTCCAATCGAAGGCTCGTCGAGCACATACAGCACGCCGCGCAACTTCGAGCCGATCTGTGTAGCCAGCCGGATTCGCTGACCTTCGCCACCACTCAGGGTCGCCGCCGAACGGCTAAGAGAGATGTACCCCAGTCCTACGGCATTCAGAAATCCCAACCGCTCTGCAATTTCTTTCAGGATTCTTCCGGCAATGCGGCTCTCACGCTCCGAGAGCTTGATCTGGCCGGCGGCCTCAACCGCGCGCGATACCGGTAGCGCCGTGAAGTCGGCGATCGACATATGGTTGACTTTCACTGCCAGGCTTTCCGGCCGCAAACGCTTGCCGTGACAGGCTGGACAGGTGGTCGCGGACATGTGGTCGAGCAGCCAGTCGCGATAGGTCTCCGACGAGCTCTCCTCCATTGCCTGTCGCAGATAGTTGAAGATGCCGAGAAACCCGCGCTTCTTCTCGTTCGCTTCCGGCCCGTAGAGAATGAGGTTTTGCGTCTTACGCGGCAGTTGTTCGAACGGCACCGAGAGGTCGAACCCATACGCCTGCTCCGCCAGCTGAAGCGTGCGAATCAGATTCTGCGATGCCGATCCCGGTCCGAGGCCGCCGTCCAGCAGCGGTTTCGACCAGTCGGCGATCACCTTTGCCGGATCAAAATCGTATTTGCTTCCCAGCCCGTTGCACTCCGGACAGGCGCCATAGAGGCTGTTAAACGAAAACGAACGCGGCTCCAACACCGGCACGTTGATCCCACACTCGGGACAGGCCAGCTTCGAGGAGTACAACCGCTCTTCGCCCCCAACCACGGCCACCTGCACCAGCCCATTGGCCATCTTCATCGCCAGTTCGACGGACGCGGCCAGGCGGCGCTCGATACCCACCTTCACCAGCAGGCGATCGACAACCAGCTCAATGGTGTGATTCTTACGCTTGTCGAGCTTGATCTCCTCGTCGGCGATGTTGCGCAGTTCGCCGTCGATGCGAGCACGGGTATAGCCCTGCTGCGCCAGCTTGTCCAACTCCTTCTTGAACTCGCCTTTGCGTCCCCGCACGATGGGCGCCAGCACCATCACCCGATCCTCCGGTTTAAGCTCCATCACCTGCTGCACGATCTGGTCCGCTGACTGCCGGGAGATCTGCCTCCCGCATTGCGGACAATGCGGCACGCCTACCGACGAATACAACAGGCGAAGATAGTCATAGATCTCGGTGATGGTACCCACGGTCGAGCGCGGGCTGCGACTGGTCGTTTTCTGCTCGATCGCGATCGACGGGCTAAGTCCGTCGATGCTGTCCACGTCCGGCCGCTCCATCTGGTCGAGAAACTGGCGCGCATAGGCCGACAGGGTTTCCACGTAGCGGCGCTGCCCCTCGGCGTAAATCGTGTCGAAGGCGAGCGAGGACTTGCCCGACCCGCTGAGGCCAGTGATCACAGTCAAGGTATTGCGAGGAATCTCGACGTGAATGTTCTTCAGATTATGCTGGCGTGCCCCGCGGACACTGATATTGGAAATACCCATTCGGCTCGATAAATACCCGCTCACCCGCAGTTGCCCATTCGGACCCCCGGCCGGGTGTCCCGCAGCCCCGATTTCGTCCTGTACCGCTCTGGAGAGTCTTGGGGAGGTAGAACGCACTTCTACTCACGTATCTTAGTGGTTAATACCAGCTGGAGTCAACGCACGGTAAAGTGGCAACATCAGAGTAGATGGATCCGGCGGCACTAATTTGAAACTTGGCGCCGGATTCTTCGATGCAAAGGCTTTCTTTGCACCGTGAAAGATCAACGAGCGATTATGACGACATTTTTTCTGTCTACCCTGCTTCTGCTCACCATCGTGACGGCGTTTGCCTTCGGCGTGGCGGCAGGATATTGGGTGATCTGCCTTTTTCTGAATTTGTTCAATCCCAGCAGGACGCGCAACAAGCCGGCGCGCACGCCCGCTTTGGCGCCAAGCAGTGGCGATTAGTCCTCCTGTAGCGCTCTTTAAGCCATTCGTCCCCTGAAGTTGCTCCCGCTTCGCGCATGGTCATGCGCTGCTGTTAAATTTAGATTCGGGAGCGACTCGCCATGTCTAAGCGTGAATTCTCTTTCGTCCAGCTCGACGTCTTTACCTCTCGTCCGCTTGAGGGCAATCAGCTTGCGGTGTTCACCGATGCCCGGGACCTCAGCGATGAAGAGATGCAGAAGCTGGCGCGTGAAACCAATTTGTGCGAGACCACCTTCATTCTTCCGCGAAACGCTGAGACGGAACGCGCCGAAGGCCACAAGGTTCGCATCTTCACGGTCTTCGAGGAGCTGCCCTTCGCCGGTCATCCGACGCTTGGAACTGCGTGGTATCTGCGGCAGCATTCGAGTGACGAGGAAATCATTCTCGATCTGAAGGTCGGCAAGATCCCAGTGCGTTTTGAACAACGCGACGGACTGCTGTTCGGCGAGATGCGCCAGGCTGAACCGCAATTCGGCCGCACGCACTCACATGCAGAAGTTGCGAAGGTGCTTGGCGTGGCAGGTTCCGAGCTGGACGAGAGCATTCCCATCCAGACGGTTTCAACCGGGATGGCGTTCACCATCGTTCCCTTTCGTTCGCTCTCGACTCTGCAGAAGCTGAGTCTCAGCTGGAGCCAGATGACGACGTATCTGGCAACCATCGGTAATCCCGCGTTCTTCTATCTGGTCTGCCGCGAAACCATCGCCCCGGCTGCGACCTTGCACGCGCGCATGATTTTCTACAACGGCGAAGATCCGGCAACCGGATCGGCTGCGGGCTGCTGCACGGCGTGGGCTGTGAAGTATGGTGTGCTCGCGTCCGACACGCAAGGCTTGATCGAGCAAGGGATCGAAACACGGCGTCCAAGTTCTCTCTACATTCGTGCGACGAAGTCGCAAGAGACCGTCACCAATGTTCGTGTGGGCGGTAACGTGGTCCACGTAATTGACGGAAAAGTTACGATGTGACTTTTCTGAGGATATCTTGTGCAAGCATGAAACCCGCTCTGGATGCGGCTTTTCGCGTAGGGTGAAGATCTGAGATCACCATCTTCGGTGCTGTTACATTTTTTCCTCCTTGCCAAAAATATTTCTTCGAATTGATCTCCGCAATACTTGTGCGACGCAATCGTGGGACGTACTATCCGGAACACGCGCTACTTGCTCTGGCGTACAAACAACCCACTTGGTGACTGCCGCACGCGACCGGCTAACAGGTTTGCACGGAACGCGGTTGTGCAGCCACTCAGAGAAGGCTCGGTGTGAGGTAGATGAAACCGAAACGTACGATTCTCTGCGTCGACGATGATGAACGCTCTCTCTCCATTCGCAAAGTGCTCCTCCAAACCCGCGGTTACCGTGTCCTGACTTGCTCCGATCCCGAAGGCGCAATCGACATTCTGAGGTCGGGCGGAGTCGACCTGGTGCTGACGGACCTGATGATGCCCAAGCTCAACGGCGCTCGCCTCATCGATCAACTCAAAGCCGTATCTCCCGAAACTCCCGCGCTGTTATTTTCCGGGTCGGTCAACTGCTGCAGCGAGGAACATCTAGCGGATGCCTGGCTGCCCAAAGGTGAATTCGCTCCCATGGAACTGCTGGAGCGCATTCGCGTCCTGTTGATCCGTAAGCGCGGACCTAAGCGGCCAATCACCATACCGCGTCAGCTTGCTTCGTGACCCTTGCACGTTGTCCGGACACGAATTGGACATTCCCGGATTGCGCGTGGCGCAGAGATAATTCTGTGTGCCACGCGCTCACTTCCGCGTACAATTTCCGCACTCCCCAAAACAGGTTAAGGAGCGTGCATGAAATACCGTATTCGCAGTTGTACGTTGTTGGTGTTGGCCCTCACACTGGCAACCAGCGCCTGGGCCCAATGGTCGTCCGATCCCTCTCAAAATCTTGATCTTTCTAACATTCCAGGCGCTGATCAGGTGCAGCCGAAACTGCTTCCACTTCCCGACAACAGCTGGTATGTGAGCTGGTTCAACAATAATCCCAACGATCCGCCACCGCAGGGGTACGACGTCTATTACCAACTGTTGAATGCCAACGGGGTGGAGCAGTTCCCGCACGACGGAGTTCAGGTCGCGCAACTCACCAACAGTTCAACTGAGGACTACGGACTGGCTATCGACGGCAATGGCAACGCTTTGCTTGCATTTCTCGATACTCGCCGCGATCCCAATAACCAGCAAGTTACCGTAGCCAAGATGAGTCCGACCGGCCAGCCGCTGTGGGGACCTCTCGGCATTCCGCTGACCTACGGTTCAGCTTCGCATAATGAACCCCGAGTGACGGTGACCAGCGACGGCTTTATCGTCGTAGGTTGGGTGACCAATAACGCGGTCGTGCTGCAACGGCTAAGTCCCCAAGGCATGTTCACTTGGATCGGCAGGTCCACTGCGAACTTTGGAGTTACCCTGCAGGAATCCGGTTACAGCTACATCCTTGCCGATCTGCATGCCGCGGACAATGGCTCCGTGATCGTGTCGTTCGTTCGTAATCACGGCTTCGGCAGCCCTAACTATCTTTACGCCAACAAGATTTCCTCCAGCGGTCAGTTGCTGTGGGGCTCCGCGCACGTACACGTCGAAGATAGCGACTCGCTCCAGTTCGGCGAGTTCCCTTACTTCACCTACGATGGTAACGGCGGCGCAGTGTTCGGGTGGTATACGAACAGCCCGCTGCAATCGTTGGCGCAGCACATTCTGAGCAATGGCACCGAGGCTTTCCCGCATAACGGTTCCGCCGGCGGCGTTACTGGTACCGACGTGCGAGTGTCTCCCACCGTCTCCTACAACCCATCAACGCAGGAGACCTTCCTGGTCTGGACCGAGGAGGACTCGTTGCAGGCCGTGCAGGGCATCTCGGCGCAGAAATTCAATGCGTCAGGCGCGCGCCAGTGGACGGACTCCGGCAAGACCATCGTTCCGCTCGGCAACGATGCGCAGATCAATCCGGTCAACGTGCAGATCGGCAGCGGCATTCTGGCGGCCTGGTTTGATCAGGGCGTGACCGGCCAAGGCACGATTCAAGCGATCAAACTGGACGGCTCCGGAGACACGCTGTGCGCGCAGTTCCCCATTTCCTCGACGCCGTCGGACAAGTCGCGACTGGCGGCGAACATTGCGTCGTCAGGCCTGTCGGCTTTCGCCTTTGAGGACGATCGCAACGGCGAGAACGACATCTACATCCAGAACGTCAATCCCGATTGCACCTTGGGAATTGAAAATACGTTGATGGTGAGGAAGTAGAAGAGGCTGTGAGCTCTGAGCTATTCGCTATGAGCTAAAACTTAATCCCACTCAAGACATTTTGCTTGAGTGGGATTTTCAATTCGCCGATCTAACGATATTGCAAAAAACAAGGGCGGCCCGCGAAGGCCGCCCCGTTCTTCGTCTTAGCTCAAAGCTCACGGCTCAGAGCTCACAGCTTTCTAGGCCTGCGCCGGTCTTTCTCCCGGAGCCACATTCGGCTGGCCCGGAGCCGGCTTCAGCACCTGCTGCACGTCGTCCTTCACCGGAGGCGGTGAATTCGGATTGACGCGAACCGGAAGCTCCTTGCCCTCGATGAGCAATTGAATATCATTGCCATCAATCACCTCACGCTCCAGCAGCGCCATCGCGATCTTCTCCATCACGTCACGATGTGTCTCGAGAATGTGCCGCGCTGAGTTGTAGCCGTCGTCCACAAAGCGCCGGACCTCGGCATCAATCTTCTGCGCAGTCTCTTCGCTGAAGTCCCGGTGCTGGCTGATCTCGCGGCCCAGGAAGATCTGTTCTTCCTTCTTGCCGAAGGTGATCGGCCCCAGACGACGACATCCCGAACTCACATACCATCTTGCGAGCCAAGTCCGAGGCCTGCTCGATGTCGTTGCCTGCGCCCGTGGTCATCGTGTTGAGGAACAACTCCTCAGCGATACGGCCACCCATCATGATGGCCAGTCGCGTCTCCAGGTAGTCGCGGGTGTAGGTGTGCTTATCGTCGATAGGCAGTTGCATGGTCACGCCCAGTGCCATACCGCGCGGGATGATCGTGACCTTGTGCAGTGGGTCAGCGTGCTCTCGCATGGCAGCGACCAGCGCGTGGCCAGCCTCGTGATACGCCGTCACCTTCTTCTCCTCATCGGAGAGAAGCATCGACTTGCGCTCGGCGCCCATCAGGACTTTGTCCTTGGCCTGCTCGAAGTCCCACATCAAGACCGTCTTGCGGTTCTGACGCGCGGCGACCAGCGCAGCCTCGTTTACCATGTTGGCCAGATCGGCGCCGGAAAAGCCCGGGGTGCCGCGGGCCAGGATGCCCAAATCCACGTCGTCGTTGATAGGAATCTTGCGGGTATGAACGCGCAGGATCTCCTCGCGGCCGCGAACGTCGGGACGCGAAACCACGACGCGCCGATCGAAGCGGCCAGGCCGCAGCAGCGCCGGATCAAGCACGTCCGGACGGTTGGTCGCGGCGATCAGAATGACGCCTTCGTTCGATTCGAAGCCGTCCATTTCCACCAGCAACTGGTTCAGGGTCTGCTCGCGCTCGTCGTGTCCGCCGCCAAGTCCCGCTCCGCGGTGACGTCCGACAGCGTCGATTTCGTCGATGAAGATGATGCAGGGCGCATTCTTCTTGCCCTGTTCAAACAGATCGCGAACGCGGCTTGCGCCGACGCCGACGAACATCTCCACAAAGTCCGAACCCGAGATGCTAAAGAAGGGCACATTAGCTTCGCCGGCCACTGCACGCGCCAGCAAGGTCTTGCCCGTTCCCGGAGGTCCAACCAGCAGCACGCCTTTCGGAATGCGGCCTCCAAGCTTCTGGAACTTCTGCGCCTCGCGCAGGAACTCGATGATTTCCTTCAGCTCTTCCTTGGCCTCATCCACGCCGGCCACGTCCTTGAACGTCACCTTCTTCTGTTGCATGGAGAGTAGCCGCGCGCGGCTTTTGCCGAACGACAGGGCCTTGTTTCCGCCAGTCTGCATCTGGCGAATCATGATGAACCAAAGCGCGCCTAACAGGATGAAAGGAGCGAGATTGAGCAGCCAAGATGGCCAGCCGCCGGCCTGCGCATCCTTTACATTGATGTTGACGCCCTTGTCGCGCAGCTCCTTGATCATGTCCGGATAGCTGGCCGGAACGGTCGTACGAAAGCCTGATTTGTCGTTCTTGAGTTTGCCGTGGACTTCCTGACCAGTGATCGTCACTTCGGTGACGTTGTTCTGGTCCACGTTCGAGAGAAACTCCGAGAAGGTGAAGTCGCGTTCCTTTGCTCCCGAGTTCGCACCCTTGACGACCTGCCATAGCAGCACGCCGGAAAGCACGATAACAAGCCAAAAGACGACCGTTTTAACCGTCGAATTCACTGAAAACTCCTGTGGTAGCGGGAGACGTATCCGTGTCTTTGGATATAGATGCTCCCCGCACCTGCCGGATACCAAAATCCGACACACTACTGATTGTAACTCGCTCCTAAACGGAACGGCACGAGAGACTTGTAGAAAAATGCAACAGGGTGAAAGGGCTTAGTCAGATTGGGAACGATAGCAATGCCGACCTAAGGTTCAATCCGCAAGATCACACTTTACGATTCAACACTGGATGGACGAGTTAGCAGGAAAGAGGTGAGTTCCACTCCTCGCGATCGAGCTGAAACCACAATTCGAGTCGCGACGCCTGTGGGTACGAAGACAAATCTGGTCCGGCCTCCCTTAGTCGAAGAAGCATCCCCGAAGAAGACCCCATTAAGTGCCCGATATTTCCGGATTATTGAGAGCCGGTCCGCCGATGAGAATTGCCGAGGCCACCGAACTCAGCTGAGTTAGTCACCCCCTTCCCCTGTTTGCTGCAAAGCATTGCAATAGAGCCGCTTGTTGAGTGATCTCCAAAGATACTGATTCCAAGATGGTTAAGTCGTCAAAACTAATGACTTACTGAATAGACGCAGGAAGAATGACACCGGGGGTCTTGCTCCAAAAGAGCCGTAACCTTCGCCCAGCGCACTCGCCTTTGCCCGACGTAATCTACAAAACCCTCCTGGCTATAAGGGGGGAACCCCAGAAGGTCCTATTTCAGGTTATTTTTTGGGGCTGTCGTCAAGTTACGGGTACATGCCCCTTTGTGCAGACAATTGTGACGCAGCTTCCTCCAAAGAAGAGGAAATCACGTCCCACACTTGGGCGGGTGGAGACGCCTCTGGCCAATCCCGTGAACACGTCGTTCTTAGCCGGAGATTGCCTCAATCCGCACCGCCGCCCCTTCGCCTCTCCATTGGTACTTGTTGGCTGCGGGAAACCCGTGAACCCACACGATCGCGTCTCCGTTCAGGACCACGAGCCAGCCGGGACGATCTGCGGCCGGAACCCGCTTCTCCGCGAACAGGCGCTTCAACTTTTCTTCCGAGCCACTATGCGCGGGCCAGAAGCGGTCACCTGGAAGCCAGTTGCGAACCACCAGCTCCGGCCCCACCAGCTCGAGGCTGAGCAGTTCGCCCGGCGCGACCTCCGGAGCAAATTCGGCGGAAACAATCTCTGCCCGCACAGTCAGCTTCGATTCGGCGATATGGACTTCGCCCGGGATCGGCAGGAGATAACGGTACGAAACGCCAGCTTCTAGCGCGGACGGCGGACGCAAAACCAGGGCGCCTCCAACCCTCGCCGCAATGATTCCGCCGGGTAGTTCCGTCTTCGAAGGCTCCCCGAGTACACAGCGACGCAATCTCTCGACATGTTCAAAGTCGAGCGTCAGCTGCTGCCGCGCGGCGAAGGTCTTTAGAACTCGCCGCTGTAGCCCGAGCGGAAGCGCCGCAAACCCCTCGAGGTCAAATCGCTCAATCTCTGAGGCTGCTTCGTGGCCTGATCCGGAATTCTGTTTTCTCCCAACGATGCCAGGCTCAAATTCACGTCGCCGATCGACAGCTTCCAGCCCCGCCGGTTCGGTGGACGAGCCGTCTTCAACGCTGGAAGAGCGGGCGTCAGCAGTGGCAGACCAGGCCTTCGGGCCCGCGCCGAAGCCGGTCTCATCGATGGGCTTTAGCCCCGGGAATTTTCCTTCGAGACGCGCCGATAGTTCCCGCTCTACCGGCCCGCGCCAGAACTCCTCTTCACCCCGAGCGATCTCGGCCAGATCACTCAGAGCTTCACGGATGTTGGGATTGAACTCGCGTTCCAGCAACGGCAGCAGCTCGTGCCGAACCCTGTTGCGCAGGAAGCGCCGGTCGAGATTGCTTTCATCTTCGCGCCACCCCTGGCTGAGAGCAGTGAGGTAGGCTTCAACCTCTTGGCGAGTGATGCACAGTAGCGGCCGGATGACTTTGCAAGGCCGAGGCGCTCCGGCAGAGCTAGCGTTCAGCCTGGCGGCTAGCGTGTCCCTTTCGGAATCAAGGCGCTCCTTCCTTTGAAGGGGCGCACCTTCAGGTGCGCCGTTAGCTGCTTCCATTGGCTTTGCGACTTCAGCCCCGATCTCTCTGGACAACGCAAGCACCGGGAAAATTCCTGCCAATCCGCGAGTTCCGGCGCCCCGCAGAAACTTCAGCAGAACCGTCTCTGCCTGATCGTCGAGCGTATGAGCGGTGGCGATCGCATCCAGTCTTTGCTCTTCTGCCAGCGGGGCAAACCAGCCATAGCGCAATTCGTGCCCCGCAGCTTCAAGGCCTAACTTTGAAGTGAGAGCGTGATCGCGAACATCGCCGCGTCCTACGAAGAACTCCAGCCCAGAATGCTTCGCCAGGTCGCCGACAAAGGCCTCGTCCGCGTCTGATTGCTCTCCGCGCAATCCGTGATTGAAGTGCGCAACCGAAATAACGATGCCAAGCTCCCCTTTCAGCTCAAGAAGCAGGCGCAGCAAAGCAACCGAGTCCGCGCCACCAGACACAGCGACAGCAACCCGGTCGCCCGCACGCAGCAACGCGCGTTCGCGGACGTATTGGAGGACTTTTTCGCGCACGTGGCTATGGTATCGTGTATCCCCAAGGTCTTTGCTACTGGGGTTTTGAGTGCTATCGCCTGATATCGTCAAACGAGGGCTTGTGCTTCCATATATCTCCTTTTTCTGGCACTAGCTTGTGTGCTAGATATCACTGACCAACGTTCGCTGAAAAGTATAGAGTTTGTGACGTTCCGGGAGCGGGCTGTCGGCCTTTTTCCTACCCTTTCGCGCCCGACGGCAAGAAATAGGGATCACTGAATCTCTTTTCTCCCAAATACCGGTCTCCCGGTGGCTAGCCAAGGCGCAGTAGGGGTCACGAATCTTGCTCCCGGAGGTTTCCAATGACCAGACTAAGAATTTGCGGGCTGTCGTTGATCTTCTTGTTTTGCGTCCTGGCGCCGGTTCCAGGGGCTGCGCAGAGCATCTCCTTTACAACTCTGGTGAGTTTTGACGGAAACAACGGCGCCAGCCCCGCCGCCGGCCTAGTCCAAGGCAGCGATAGTAACTTCTACGGAACAACCACAATAGGCGGAGCCTATAACTTTGGAACGGTCTTCAAAATCACTCCCAGCGGCCAATTGGCTACCTTGTACAGCTTTTGCTCGGGAGGGCTTCCCTGCGCTGACGGCGCCAACCCTTACGGGGCGCTGGTGCAAGCTGCGGACGGCAACTTCTATGGGACGACTGATAGCGGCGGGGCCAACGGCGTTGGCGGGACGGTCTTCAAAATTACGTCCCAGGGTGCGCTCACGACGCTGTATAGCTTCTGCTCCGAACCGAATTGCGCTGACGGCGGCGGCCCTTACGCGGGGCTGATCCAAGGCAGCGACGGCGCGTTCTACGGGACGACCACTGCTGGCGGTGGGACGGCCTGCGTCGATTGTGGCACGGTCTTCAAAATAACCCCGCAAGGTACGTTCATGACGCTGCACAGCTTTGACGGCTCAGACGGTATGATCCCTTACGGCGGGCTGATCCAAGCCACAGACGGGAACTTCTATGGGACAACCATCGGGGATGCCTATGGGTACGGCTCGGTCTTCAAGATGACTCCGGCGGGCGAGCTGACAACGCTGCACATCTTCGATCAAATCGATGGGTACTGGCCTAATGCTGCACTGGTACAAGCCAGCGATGGCAACTTCTATGGCACTACCACGGAGGGCGGATACCCTGACAATCTCGGCAACGTGTTCCAAATGACCCCTGACGGTACCTTGACGTCGTTGTATAACTTCGAAGGCCCGGGGGCCATTCCTACTGCCGCACTGGTGCAAGCAAGCGACGGCAACTTATACAGCACAACCAGCAACGTCGGCACCACCGGTGCGGGAACGGTCTTCAAAATCACCACGGCGGGCGTGCTGACCACGCTGCACGTCTTCCACGGCAGGGACGGACTCGACCCCTACGCCGGACTGGTGCAGGCCGCCAACGGATTTTTCTACGGGACAACCTGGAGCGGCGGAGCTTACGGCGATGGCACGGTCTTCCGTCTGGGCGTGGTTCGCGCCTGCACAAACTGCCGCCCGTGAGTTAGGATGCACGGACTCTCGTAGCTGAAGGGGCTCGTTACAGGCCGGGAAAGCTCGCCATGTCCGGACGCTGGCTGTCGATAAATCCATAGTGCCGTATCGACAGTGCTCCGCAGGCAGAACGTGAGGATGGCGATGACGATGGGCGGAGCATTGTCGATAGGGCGATTTGCAGTAAGCCGCTAGCGCGTCTCTATGGAGATTGAATGCGGCTGAAGGGCTGGCAGGATATGGGATGGGCAGCTTTGGCAGCATGGACGGGACAAGGACGCGGAGCGAAGGATCGAGATTGCAGGGTTGGTTGGATAGAAGGCTGGGTTGCAGGAGGATGGCGTAGGCGATTTTGAGCACACGGGTGCTGCGACCAGCGATGGACTGGTTTGTATAGGACTGCGAGTTGTTTTGCCCATAGTCATAGGTGGAGTTCAGGAAGAGTCGATGGGGCTAGTGGAAGCCAGTGTTGTACAGATGGCCAAGGCATAGGCTGAAAGCCTGGCGATGATATGCAGGGTGCCGCGCTGACACTTGGGGCAGCAGCGATGGAGAGCCTGTTGCTGCAGTGGAGTGAGAATCTGGATTGGCTCTGCAGCGGCTGCGTTGAGATGGAGTCGGCAAAGAGCGAGTGCTCGTCGGCGGTTGCGGTTGGCCAGCAGGCCGAAGTGACGGATCTTGACGAAGCCCGACGGCAGGATGTGAAGCAGGAAGCGGCGGATGAACTCGACGGCATCGAGGCTCATGACCTTGATGCGGTTGTTGTGTTTGGAGTCGCGGCAGCGAAAGCGCACATGGCCGTTAACGAGATCGAGAAGCCTGCCGTTAGCGATGGCGACGCGGTGAGTATAGCGGGCCAGGTATTTGAGAACATGCTGGGGTCCACCGAAGGGTGGTTTGGCATAGACGACCCATTCCATGGAACGCAGCCGCTGCAACAGGGAGTGGAACTGACGCGGGTCGGCGAGGTTGGCCGTGGTGCCGAGGCAGCGGAGTTCTCCTTTCTTATAAGCCTGCCTGAGGAAGGCCAGCATCTTGCCCCGGAAGAGGCGGCTGAGTACGCGCACCGGCAGGAAGAAACCCGGTCGGCAGGCGACCCAACGGGAATGATCGAGGGCGAGTCCACCGGCGGGTACGAGGCAATGCAGGTGAGGATGGTGGCGCAGATCCTGGCTCCAGGTATGGAGTACGGCAAGCACTCCGATGCGTGCGCCGAGATGGCGTGGATCGGCGGCGATGGCGAGCAGGGTTTCGGAGGCGGCGCGAAACAGCAGGTCGTAGAGCAGGCGTTGATTGCGTAGCGCGAGCGGTGCCAGTTGCTCGGGCAGGGTGAAGACGACGTGCGAATAGGCCACGGGCAACAGGCTGGCGGCCTGCCTGCTGAGCCAGCGATCGCGGGCCGTGGACTGGCACTTGGGGCAATGCCGGTTGCGGCAGGAGAGATAGCTGATGTCCTGGTAGGAACAGGCATCGCACCGTTGCAGGTGAGCGCCGAGAGCGGCGGTGCGGCATAGGCCGATGTCACGCAGAGCCTTGTGTTGCTGGCGGGAGACCACCGGTCCCCAGCGTTGCAGGAACGCTTGCTGGTGAGCGTGCAAGACATCGGCTACTTCGAGCCGATGTGGTCTCATCTTCTTCTGCCATCTCCATCGGAAGTGGTGATGTCGCGAATGGACAGATCATCGAGGGGACTGGCGGTGGCATGCAGTCGGCGTTCCGAGACATGCAGATAACGGGCCGTGGTCTCCAGGTCGCGATGGCCGAGCAGTAGTTGAATGCTGCGCAGATCGGTGCCTGCGTCGAGCAGGTGGGTGGCAAAGGAGTGCCGCAGCACATGCGGACTGAGCGGCTTGACCATGCCCAACTGGCGGCGCAGTTTCTGGCAGATTATGCGGACGCTGGTGGCACGCATCGGTTGGTTGGGTAGTCCTCCGGGAAACAGCCAGTCCTCGGGCTTGCGCCACCGCCAGTAGATACGGAGCAACTGCAACAGCTTGGGCGAGAGCATGACCTGGCGCGGGAAGTTTCCCTTACCAGCGCGGATGTGGATGATCATGCGTGGGCTGTCGATGTCGGTGACTTTCAAGTCCAGGGCTTCCTGGCAGCGCAGCCCGGCGCTGTAGAGAGTGGCCAGCAGAGCGCGATGTTTCAGGTTCAGCGTGCTGTCGAGCAAGGCGCGAACTTCTTCCCGGCTCCAGACCACGGGCAGCTTGCGATGCACCTTCGGCTTGGCGACTTCGTGGTCAAACCAGGTTTGCTTGAGCGTCCGCGTGTAGAAGAACTTTAAAGCCGCCATGCGAACCTGCAGGGTCTGCCAGGCCAGCTTCTTCTCGTTGAGCAGATAGAGTTGATAACGGCGCACCTGCTCGGGGCCCAGCTGATCAGGTGACTTATGGAAATAGCGGGCGAAGTCAGCGACGGTTGCAGTGTAGGCCCGGACGGTATGGGGGGAGAAGTTGCGCAGTCGCAGTTCTTCCTGCATGCGTTGGCGTAGTTCGCTCATAGACACCTCCTCAGGTGTCCATGAACTCTACCCAATCAACGCGCTGCACACCCCTGCCGCGCTAGCGGCTTAGTGCAAATCGCCATATCGCAAGTAACTTCGCACTCCGACCGAAAGCGGAGCGCCGCAGGCGCGTGGCATGACAGCCCAGCATGCAGCGCAGCGGAATGCCGGGTAAGCGTTGGAACGAAAAGTCGAGTCCCCGCGGGGACGGCCTCCGCCTCCGCTGAAGCCGGCTCCAACCCTCTCACACTGCCTACCCAGGACTTCGCTGCGCTCCATCCTGGGCTATCATGACGCCGCCCGCTTGCGGGCTCGACCACTTCCTCTTCGACACCGATGCGTCCCCTGCGACTTTCCTGCGCGACACGGTCGATCATCGCTACTTCGACAAGCTTCCGAGCGCCGCCCGGAAGATGGCGTCAAAATTCTCACGCCCCACCGACTGAACCGCGCGCTCGACCGACTTCTCAGCCAATGCGCGTTGATAGCCAAGATTGGTCAGCGCGGAGATCACGTCTTCCTCGATTGCCGAATGCGACACCACGGCTTGCGCAGCCCCAAAGCCTTCGAGCTTATCCCTCAGCTCGACGCACATGCGCTCGGCGGTCTTGCGGCCGATACCGGGGATCTTCGTCAGGCGCGCGAGGTCGCTGCCGCGAATGGCCCCCACCAAGTCGGCTGTCGCCACACCGCTGAGGATCTTGACCGCCAACGTCGGCCCAATGCCGCTGACCGTGACCAGCTTCTCGAAGAGCTGCTTTTCTTCCGGCCGCAGAAATCCATACAGCGCCAGCGCATCCTCGCGTACGTGCGTATGAATGTGCAGCGAGACTTCAGCGCCAAGGCCGGGCAAATCGGAAAATGTCGGAACCGTGATGACCACGTCGTAGCCGACGCCGCCAGCCTCAACGATGGCCTGGTTAGGATGCTTCGAGAGGAGACGTCCGCGTAAATGTGCAATCACGCGGCCATTGTAAATGGCGAGCGTCTGCTCGCAGGCAAGAACCGCAGATCCCTCCACTCCGCTTCGCTGCGGTCGGGATGACAATGAGAGGGAGGTCGTACTGACAACCGACAACTGGCCACCGACAACTGGCGTTTACTGCCTTCTTCTGTGATAGACCGCGAACTCGAATCCCGGATTTGGCGGGAAGAGTTCGTTGATCTTGCGCAGGCGTTCGGCCAGCGCATCGGGAGCCAGAAGCGGATAGTCACGCTCCCGCAGGTCCTGATAATCCACATCCAGATACAGCGAAAGCTGATAAACCGCGATGGAATCGGCGAAAACTGCCAGCAGGTATTCGTGCTTCGCCTTCTCGGCTTCGGTTCCGCTCGTGGTCGCAACTTTGCGCAGTTCATGGGCGTCCAGCGAGGTCTCGCCGCGCACCCGGCCTTCCGCCTGCTTCCACGCCAGATCGGCAAACTCCTGCGAGATCCCGACGCTGATCCACAAAGTTATGGCCGATGTTGATGAAGAACTCGAAGGCGATAGCGAAGTTGTCTTCCATCAGCCGGGTGGAGATGAAGACACATTGCGAGTCGCCCAGCGTCTGGTTGCGATGGCAGACGGCGCTGTCGGCGAGCTGAACGTCGTAGCGGTCGGCGATCATAGTGTCGTCGCCCAGGTTCAGCGTGAGCGGGAACAAAGTAATAGGCCTTGCGATTCAGCGCCGCGGCAATCGTGCGCGGGAACAGCGTTGACCATGCGCTCCAAATCACTAATGCTGCTGGTAATTCCCCCATCACCGAGTAGCAGATGCCGTTGTTCGCCTGCGACACCGGCGCCATCCGCACTACTTCGGCCGGAGTTCGGGTAACAGCTTGGGAAGTCGAGGACATGAATACCTGATTGTAACGCAATGGCAACGCGGCGGAACGGCGCATCCGGCGGCCGCCTTGTTGTAATCTAAGGAGTGATGCACAGCACCGCCGTGCCCGCTCGCCGCACCAAGCTCTCGATTGTATTTACTTCGCCGATGCGGGTGCTTTTCACCACGCTGCTGTTCACTGCGGCGGGGATGGGTGCGGGACTGTTCCTGGGAATTCTCGGCACGCTGCTGTACGGCCTGATCGGCGGCCACCAGATTGATATGAGCAACGCTTACCGACAGGTCGCTATCCCGATCGCCATCGTGATCGGCTCGGTCGCGCTGGTCGGCTCGGCGGTGCTGGAAGTGCGCGCCCGCCGCCAGCGAACATCCCGCTAAGCCTCGCGTCCGGCGAGGCTGCGACGGGCTCGTCATTGCCCTTGGCTTCTTTGCTCCGATACACTCAAAATTCAGGTAGAGCCGAAATTCAGCCTGCGTTCAGCCAGTTGCAGCGGGTTAGCAGCCGCCGACGCCGACCTGAAGGTCGGCTCTACCCAGCATCGTGACGCCCGTATTGATGGGCGCAGGAAAATAGGTTCATACAATCATGGCTGAAATCATTCATGTGAAATTGCCCGACGGCAGCGTCAAAGACGTGCCCAGCGGGACCACCGCCCTCGATATCGCCAAGAGCATCAGCCCGCGACTGGCCGACGCTGCGTTGGCCGCGCAGGTCAAGCCGCTGTCTTCGAACGAAACGGCGGCAACGGTCATCATCCGCTGTCGGACAGCGACCGGTGCCGATCGGCCGCGCAGCCGGCCAAGAAGACGGCGCGCGCCTGGTCGACCTCGCGCGTCCGTTGGAGCAGGATACCGAGCTGCGCATCCTGACCGAGCGCGATCCCGAAGCCCTGGAAGTCTATCGCCACTCGTCCGCGCACCTGATGGCCGCCGCCGTGCTCGAACTCTTTCCCGAGACCAAGCTCGGCCACGGTCCGGCGACCGAGAACGGATTCTTCTACGACTTCTATCGCGAGAAGCCCTTCACGCCCGAAGACCTCGAGGCCATCGAGAAGAAGATGCAGGAGCTGGTGAAGCAGGACCTGCCTTACGCGCGCGAGTTTCTGCCGCGCACCGAAGGGCTGGAGCGCTTCAAGTCGGAAGGCGACTTCATGAAGTGCCACTTCATCGAGCAGTTCACCCAGCCCGATGAAAAGATTTCGCATCTACAAGACCGGCAAGTTCACCGACTTCTGCCGCGGTCCGCACATCCCGTCCACCGGACGCATCAAGGCGTTCAAGCTGCTCAACATCGCCGGCGCGTACTGGCTGGGCGACGAGAAGAATCCGCAGCTCCAGCGCATCTACGGCACCTCGTTCTTCAGCAAGAAGGACCTCGACGACTACCTCAACAAGCTCGAAGAAGCCAAGAAGCGCGACCATCGCGTGCTGGGCAAGCAGCTCGACCTGTTCTCCATTCAGGAGCTCGCCGGGCCGGGGCTGATCTTCTGGCATCCCAAGGGCGGCCTCATCCGCAAGGAGATGGAAGACTGGATGCGCGACGAGTATCTGAAGCGCGGCTACTCGCTGGTCTACACGCCGCACGTGGCGCGCACCGATTTGTGGAAGACCTCCGGCCACGAGGGCTACTACGCGCAGAACATGTTTACCCCCATGGAGCTGGACGACGCGGACTATCGCATGAAGCCGATGAACTGTCCGTTCCACATCCTCATCTATCACGACTCGCTGAAGTCGTATCGCGATCTGCCGGTGCGGCTGGGCGAGACTGGGCACCGTCTATCGCTACGAGCGCTCGGGCGTCATGCACGGCCTGCTGCGCGTGCGCGGCTTTACCCAGGACGACGCGCACATCTTCTGCACGCCGGAGCAGATCGAAGACGAGGTCGTCGGCTGCATCGACTTCGCGATCGCTATGCTGAATACCTACGGCTTCGACAAGTACCAGGTCGAGCTTTCCACCTGGGACCCGAACGACCGCAAGACCTACGCCGGACGCGACGATCAGTGGGAGCTGGCCCAGCGCTCGCTGGAGCAGGCGCTCAAGCGCCGCAACATCGAGTACAAGACCATCCCCGGCGAAGCCGCGTTCTACGGGCCGAAGATCGACGTCAAGCTGGTCGACGCCATCGGCCGCCTGTGGCAGCTCTCCACCGTGCAGTTCGACTTCACCCTGCCCGAGCGCTTTGGGCTGGAGTACGTTGGCGAAGATGGCAAGCGCCATCAGCCGCTGATGGTGCATCGCGCGCTGTACGGCTCCATCGAGCGCTTCTTCGGCGTGCTCATCGAGCACTACGCCGGAGCGTTCCCGGTCTGGCTGTCGCCGACGCAGGTGGTCGTCATCCCGATCGGCGAGAAGCATCACGCCTACGCGAACGAAGTCGGCGAGAAGCTGAAGGCCGCCGGCGTGCGCGTCCACGTCGACGCCCGCAACGAGAAGATGAACGCCAAGATCCGCGAGCACGCCATGCAGAAGGTCCCGTTCCAGATGGTCGTAGGCGACAGGGAAGCCGAAGCCGGCGAGGTCAACGTGCGCGTCCGCGGCCAGGAAAAAGCCGAAGGCTCGGTGAAGGTGGAAGCGTTCGTGGAGCGGGTGAAGGGGCTGATCGAGAGCAAGAGTCCAACTCTGTAGGACATCTCACAATCTGTGATGGGGAGAGCACCCCTTCAGGCGTGTTTTCCCCTTTTATTGCGCGTTATCCTGAGCACAGCGCGCTTTGCTTTTCTCGCGCGGAGTCGGAAAGAACCCTTATACCCGGCGGATGCATTCCCCCTCGACGAACGTGTGCTGTGAATAGACTGCGCGCCATGCGCCGTCCTGAAAAGTGAACACGTCAGCCAGGTACGTCGCGGGATGCTGGCCATCGGCTGGCGCGGGTTTATAAAGTTTCGCGATCCCGGTACTTCCCTCGATCTGAAACACTGTGCCCGAGAAGTGCAGAATAAAGACGTATACCGCGATTCTTCCGGGCATGCTCCAATTCCCACACTCGGTCACGCTTGTCATGGGGCGTCACCGTAACGAAGTCCGGAACCAACAAACACTCCAGATACTCGGTGTTGCCCCGCATCAAGGCCTCATTCCAAGAGTCCTCGACGCGCTCCAATGAGGCGGCGTCGGCCTTTTGTGGGCCTAATACATTAGGGCAGTGGGCGGCAAGAAGCGGAAGCGCGCCGCCAGCGACCAGCACTAACACGAGCAGGCTGCTCGCCCTTGGTCTCTTCCATTTCAACGGCGACTCCCTCATTTTGTCTCCACCGGCGTGTGCTGCGAATAGATGGCCCGCCAGGCTCCATCCTGAAACGCAAACACATCCGACGAATACATGGCGGGATACAAGCCGTTAGGATCGGCGGCCAGACTCGACTGCACAACGGCAGTATCGCCGTAGAGCTGGATCTTCGGCTCAGGCAGAGCGGGCAGCGTCTTGCTCTTGACATCATTCTTGCCCTTGTTTTGCTGCGCGTTCTTCTGCGCGCCGCTTACGATGGCAGCTTTGTCACGCGGCACGCCCTTTGCCGAAACGCTAACGTAGTCAGGCGTGAGCAGGCATTCCAGGTATTCGGTTCCGCCTTGGGTGTAAGCCTGCGACCATCTGTCTTCTGCTTGCTTGATGGAAGCGGCATCGGGCTTCTGTTTTCCTAAAATCTTGTGGCAGTCCTGAGCAATCAGCGGTAACGACCCAGCACAAAACAAAACCGTGCAAACGATCCTTCTCATAAATCCTCATCGGAAGTGGAATGGTTGGCCTCAAACAACCGTTGGATTCCGGAGAGCACGATTGGTTATCGCAGCACAACCCGCAAAATTGCCACTCATCCAGCCGATTGGCGGGGCGGACGTCCGCATCGAACGCTCGCGCTAGCTTTTACGGAACTTGCGGCCGCCTAAAACCGTATCTCACATCGCAACCTATTTTCGGAAGGATCCCCATGTCATCGCGCACTTTGCGCCGTGTTGCTGCTCCCGCACTTTTCCTACTTACGGCCGCACTTGTATGCGGCAACGTTTCGCTCCTCGCCCAAAGTTCCGGCATGGAGCTGCATGCCAATTCGAAGGCCAGTGCGGCTGAGGTCGGTTTGCCCGGATATCCCGGCGCGACGCTTTACAAAGATAAGGACAACGACGGCGCCGTCGATATGGGTTACACCTTCGGCGATTCGCAATTCCACCTCATCGCCGTCAGCTATGTCTCCACCGATTCTCCTGACCAGGTGCTTTCGTTTTACCGGGACCCACTTTCGCATTACGGCGAGGTGCTGGAGTGTAACGACGGCAAGCCAGTGGGCAAGGTCGCGAAGACGCGCAGCGGACTGACCTGCGCTGACGAGCAAAAAGGCAACATTCAGGTCAAGGGATACTCGGGCTCGAAAGGCCGCGAGCTGCGCGCCGGCACTCCGCAACAATACCGGATCGTCGGTATCGATAAGACCGAGGCAAGGTCCACCCGCTTCGGACTGGTCTACGTGCGGCTGCCGAAAGACAACGACTCCAACGCCAAATCGAAATAGCCTACCT
>CAWFUT010000004.1:0-7500 GCA_963819055.1 uncultured Acidobacteriaceae bacterium
GTCGCCCAAACCTTACATCTTCATCATTCGTATTCAAGCTTCCTTCTGCACATCCAAGTCGTCGTTTTGCGGCATTGAGGGCCACCAACCTGCAAGGGAAGCGCCGGAATCGGAGCGGAGGCGCGGTTGTTGCAGCATCAAAGGCCGGGAATCGTCGTCGAGACGGAATCGGGCTGGGATCCGGATTCTCCCTGCGCGGTTCGCAGAAGCTGCAGGATCCAGCGAGCGTCGCGAAAAACCGCTTCATTTGTTTCATAATTATTTGCGGTGAGAGCGCCCACGACCTGCCCAGGCTTGCTGAAGACAGGAGATCCGCTGGCTCCCTTCCACGCGGGCGCGTCGAGGGTCAGGATGCGCTGCTCCAAACCTCCAGGCGACGCAGCACTGGCATGCTTGACGCGCCCGTGCACGCTGCAAAAGACATCTCCTCGCATGTCCTCGTACTTGAATCCTTCAAAGTACACCCGGTCGCGCAGCATTGCCGGCGATGACGCCAGCAGGCTCAGGCTGCTCTCCGACAAGGGGCGCGGCAACTGCGCCGGGGCGTCCAGGCGGAGCAAAGCAAGGTCGGTTCGCCAATCGTCGGCGACGACCTTTGCGGGAATTCTAAAGAGAAACGAACCGCCGCTGTATCCCCATCCGATCAGGATGTTCGCCGGAGCCTCGTTGGGGGCTTCCCTTGAAAAGACCACGTGCCGCGCAGTGATGATGTGCTGGCGTTCACCAACAAAGAACCCGGTGCCCATGCTTCCGCGAAGCGAATAGACACGGCAGATCGCCGTGAATAGCGGCGGAATGCCATTGTACGGATCACCGGTTGCAGCAGGCCGATGTTTTCTCCACGGGGTCTGGGCAGCCCCTGCTGTCGCCGTGAAGCTGTTGCTGCTCTTCAGAGTGCCGCCGGGGCGACGGCGATGCTCTTAATTTTTCGCGCAGCGGTCAGATGGACGAGTGATGAGTTTGGGGCCGGCTGTTTCGATGAGGGGGCGGCCGGCAAAGGAAGAAGTCTCGCGCAGCGAGACGAAAGAGCTCAGGCCAGCGCGGAAGCGCTGGGTAGCGGTTGCCGTTAAAGTCCAAGTCCCGCAGGGACGGCACATGAGACGGTGAGGCCTCCCAGGTTAGCCTCCGAAGGAAGGACGCGAACCTGGGGCACCAGGCTCACCACCAGCCCCCATTGATCCGACCCCAGATCGGCCACGCGTTTAGGAGGCATGTGCATGGAGATGCCTCTGGCGCGGCTGGGGGTCGCCGCCGCAGGCGCCTGCTGCGCCCAGGCCGCCGACGCAAACAAGAACATCAATCCGGCCGAAACTAATATCGCGATGGAGTGACGTTTCATGAAGGGATACCTCGGTCAGCGGTATCTTAGCAAGCAGCTCGAGAGACATTAGTATATTTACTCATCAGTAAACTTAAGAGTAATCTTCTCTTCGTTACCGGCACGAAGCGGACTAGCCCGAGTATCCCTGTTTGAGCCGCATTTTAAGCCCTTCTTGGGGATTTTTATCGCTGTGGAAAACCCGTACACTGCAGCTCTAATAACTACGACGGGAATAGTATTTCGATTCAACCGCCTTCGGCCGCCGGTTGTCACTGATGTAAATGCTGGACGACGAACCACGCTGCGGCACTCTCCGGAATTTTTTGAGACCCGGTCCGCGTTAGCGCAGCAATGCGCAACTGGAAAACTTCTCGATTGGCCGGAAAGGATACGCACTATGAGACTACTTCTGCACCATAGGCGCGAAGGTCAGGGTCTGATCGAAGCAGCCGTATTGATTCCTTTCCTTCTCGTTATTACGTTTAATGCTATCAACCTCGGGTACTTTTTCTTTGTCTACTTGAATCTGGCCACTGCGCCGCGGCAGGGAGCGCAGTACTCGATTCTGGGCAGCGTCACGACAGTGAACGTGCTGCCCACGGCGGACGCGGTTCATCAGTTACTCAACGACGACATCAGCGGCGCGATCGCTGCCGCGTCAGGTTCTCCTGCGCGTGTCTGTACCTTGGCCCTGGGTACAAGTACTCCGCATGACGCAACCCAGGTTCCCCTGTGCCAGACTCACAATGCGGGTTCTGACCCGTTTACCGCAGTGCAGCCTGATCCCGAAGCTCCCGCCCTGGTGCTGAACCGTGTGGACATCGCCTACACCGTCACTCCACCAATTGCGGGTGGAGCCTTCAATCTCATCATGCCTTCTTCGCTTACGTTTCACCGGCTGGTTTATATGCGGGCAGAACAATAGTGATGCAGAAAGGACGCCGGGCCATGTCGAGAAAGCTACAGCTTCATAAGGACGAGCGCGGCCAAGCTCAGATTGAGTTTGCCATGAGTATTGTCACGGTGCTGGTCGTCATCTTCATGACAATCGAACTGTGCAGCGCGGTCTACACCTACGTTGTCCTTTCTGACGCAGTCAATGAAGGCTTGCGGTACGCGATCGTCAATAGCGCCGACAGCGGCGGAGCGGGAACCAGAGCCAAGGTCACTACCTACGCCGCCAATTCCTTGCACGACATGTCCGGGATGACTGTCGACGTGCAATACCCGGATGGACAGACGGTGCCCGGCCGGGTTGAGATTACGGCGACGTATCCCTATCTTCCTTACCTCGGATTCCTGGGGAATCCCCCTACGATGCATGCCTACGCGGAGGGAAGACTCGTCTATTGAGGTCGATCATTATGCGCACACTTCGAAACCAAAACCGCAGATATGAGCGAGGCCAAACCACCATCCTGGTGGTTGTCTCGCTGGCGATCTTCTTGTTGGCGTTCGTTGGTCTGGCCACCGACTACGCCAACTTCTGGTTCAATCGACAGGCGGTACAAGGCGCGGCCGATGCAACCTGTCAGGCGGCCGGGATGGACCTGTACCTCTACGCCGTCGGGCAGCAGACCGCCAACATGCACTTCATTCCCGGAGCGACTGCGGTCAGTTGCAACGCGTCGCCGATGCCGGCCCCTTGTGTAATCGCAAAGTACAACGGCTTCGACCCGACGTTGGCTGCCAATACCGTGCAGATGAGCTTTCCCTCGACGGTTCCGAATCCACCGCCCGGTGGAGCACCGACAGGCGTGTCATATCCGTATGTGAAGGTGGATGTGACCACGCAGGTGCCCGCTTATTTCACCCAGATCATGACCGGCAAGAGCACGGTGCCCGTACACGCAAGCGCGACCTGCGGGCTCGGCGCGCCAGAGGGTCCCGTGCCGATCGTAGTGCTGCACCCGACCATGGCTGACGCCATCTCTATGAACGGTGCTCAGAACAGCATCAAGGTACAAGGTGGACCGATCCGAAGTGTGCAGGTGAATTCCAGCGCTGCCCAGGCTGTATCGCTGGCGACGATCGATCTCTCTACCGCCGGCCCTAGCAATAATGGTGGGGACTTCGCTGTCTTTGGAGGCCCATCGTCGGCGTCGCAATCGGGAGGTACTGTGTCGTTCGGCACCAGGCCCGGATCATGGATCTATCCTGCCTCTCCGATCGCCGACCCGTACCGCAACGTTGCCCAGCCGGCAACGAAGCCGGGAGCAGGGACAACGTACGTAGGTTGCTATAAGGGTGCAGGTAAGTGCGGCACGCAGAGCGACTGCACAGCTGATGCGACGCTCCGCGGATGCTACAAGGTCAACGGGTGTCCGGATCCCTCCGGGTGCACGGAATACACAGCGGGATCCTACGGTCCGAACGGTATCAGCGTGAAGAACAGTACCGCGATATTTGATCCGGGTCTGTACTGGGTTGAAGGCGGCCTTACGCTGGATTCCAATTCGACGGTCCGAACCAGTACGGCCACCGGGGATGGCTCGGGGGGCATCATGTTCTATTTCTCAGGCAGCCCGTCCGGCAAGTGTTCCGGAACGTCGCATGCGGCCCTTTGCATCGTGGCGAACTCGGGCAGCAATGGCGCGGTGGATCCCTATTACCTGAATGGAGCTGCGTCCGGAAACGGTGTCCCTTCGCGTGCGCTACAGTGTCCCGGAGGAGGCGCCAATCCAAGTGGACTGCCGGCAACGATTGGCGGCAATGTCCTTCTCGGCCCCTGTCCCGGCACCACGGGAATTTCCGGAACGTACGGAGACCCTTCAGGCCAGTATCGCGGGTTCGTCTTCTGGCAGGATCGCTCATCAGTGGGCGCCGCCCAGTGGCAGGGTGGTGGCGCATCACTCGTTTCGGGGTTCATGTACTTTCATCAGTGCAATGGAGATGGTAGCGGCACGGAACCATGCCCTACACCTCCCGCCGCGTTTAACAGCAGCTTCAATCTCGGCGGAAATCCTGGGTCGGCTTCGTATACGCTGGGCAGCATTGTGACCGATTCGATCGCTACTAACGGAACGCCCGATATCACGCTGATCCTAAGCCCGGCCAATGCCTTCCCCTTACTGAACGTATATCTGCTGCAGTGAGCCTGCAAAGCAGGCCGGGCCATACTGGCTGCGCTTTTTTTGATCAGGCTTTTGCAGCACTGCTGCGGAACCACAAAAGTCTAACGATGCCAGGAGGACTGTCTGAGCCGAAGTGCCGGCAGGCGAGGGGAACCAAGCGCTTACTTCGGTTGAGGCGCTTCGCGGTATGAAGGTAAATGGGCAGTTCGCTGCCGAGAATTCCAAAGCAGGCCAAGCACCTTCTCCACTAAAAAGGAAACGGCTACCAAGATTTCTCTTGGTAGCCGTTATTTGTGTCGACGACGACCTATTCTCCCACACACTGCTTTCAGATTGTCCAGGCTGTCGAATACGGTAATCGTCTGGTCCAGGATGCTCGGTGGCTCGGTGAATGGATTGCACGCTGGCTGCAAAAGGAAAAGGCTCCATGTTATTCACATGGAGCCTTTATTTATGTCGGCGACGACCTACTCTCCCACACACTTTCGCGTGCAGTACAATCGGCCCAGCAGGGCTTAACTTCCGTGTTCGGGATGGGAACGGGTGTTTCCCCTGCGGTAAGATCACCGGCTTCGTTGACGTGAGCGCTCTTGCGCTCGTCGGTTCCAGGCGTGGGTTACACGCAGAACCTGTTACGTCGATCTTGAGGCGTTTACGAGGCGTCTGAGCCTCGTGCCGAAATCCCGAGCAGTCTTTCGCGAGGGATCTCGCCGTACGCCAAACCTGTAAAGAACCTTCTCAGCGGCTCCTGGGAACCGCAGATCCTTAGTCGGCCTAAAGGCCTCCTCAGGATGACAATCAATTGCCGGCAGGACGCTGGGCTGAAGGCCAGCTCTACCCGATCATCAGAAGCTGGTTGGTTTTAACTGACAACTGACCACCGGCCACTGACAACTGGCGTTGATTTCACAACTGAATAGCATTGAGTTTTTCGAGGCGATTACAAATTTAAGGCTGGAGCTCCGTCGAGCTCCGCATACTGGCTAGTTCTCCAGCATGCCCGGGGTAATATCAGCGAGGCGCCAATTTCTGCGCCGGCTGAAGGTACACGTGCAGCCAAGTAAATTTTATGGTCAAGCCGAACGGGCGATTAGTACTGGTAAGCTTCATGCATTACTGCACTTTCACATCCAGCCTATCAAACACGTAGTCTTCGTGTGCCCTTCTTTACCCTTGAGGGTTGGGAGATCTCATCTTGAGGAGTGCTTCACGCTTATATGCATTCAGCGTTTATCACAACCGAACTTCGCTACCCAGCCGTGCCATTGGCATGACAGCTGGAACACAAGAGGTTCGTCCATCCCGGTCCTCTCGTACTAAGGACAGGTCCTCGCAAATCTCCTACGCCCACATCAGATAGGGACCGAACTGTCTCGCGACGTTCTGAACCCAGCTCACGTACCGCTTTAATAGGCGAACAGCCTAACCCTTGGAACCTTCTACAGCTCCAGGATGCGATGAGCCGACATCGAGGTGCCAAACCGGAGCGTCGATATGAACTCTTGGCTCCGATCAGCCTGTTATCCCCGGCGTACCTTTTATCCGTTGAGCGATGGCCCTTCCATACAGAACCACCGGATCACTAAGGCCTGCTTTCGCACCTGCTCGTCTTGTTGGACTCGCAGTCAACCACACTTATGCCTTTGCACTCGACGGCTGATTTCCAAACAGCCTGAGTGTAGCTTCGCGCGCCTCCGTTACAATTTAGGAGGCGACCGCCCCAGTCAAACTACCCGCCTCACTATGTCCCTCTCCCGGGTAACGGGAGTAGGTTAGAACCACAGAATTCGCAGGGTGGTATCTCACCGTTGGCTCCTCCAAGCCCAAGAGCCTGGATTCAAAGCCTCCCACCTATCCTGCGCAGCAAATGCCATAGTTCATAGTGAAGGTATAGTAAAGGTGCACGGGGTCTTTCCGTCTAGATGCGGGTAACCGGCATCTTCACCGGTACTACAAGTTCGCCGAGTCGCTCGTTAAGACAGTCGCACGATCGTTACGCCATTCGTGCAGGTCGGAACTTACCCGACAAGGAATTTCGCTACCTTAGGACCGTTATAGTTACGGCCGCCGTTCACCGGGGCTTCAGTTCGAAGCTTCACCTTGCGGTTGACCTCTCCCTTTAACCTTCCGGCACCGGGCAGGTGTCAGCCCCTATACGTCGTTTTCGACTTTGCAGAGACCTGTGTTTTTGTTAAACAGTCGCCGTGCGCGTTTCACTGCGGCCCCCTCGTGCTTGCACACTACCGGGGCACCCCTTCTCCCGAAGTTACGGGGTTAATTTGCCGAGTTCCTGAACGAGCGTTCTCCCGAGCGCCTTTGGATATTCTCCTCGTCTACCTGTGTCGGTTTGTGGTACGGTTCCCGTCGATTCTCCTTAGAGGTTTTTCTTGGCAGCGTGAACTCGGTGCGTTTCGTCCATACGGACTACTCCTTTGTGTCTCACCGTTAATGTCTCTCCGGATTTGCCTGGAGAAACCGGCTTACACACATCGAACCTGATAGCCATAACAGGCTGCACGTATCCTTCTGCGTCACCCCATCGTAATAACGAACCAAAGGGAGTTCCGGAATATTAACCGGATGTCCATCGACTACGCCTTTCGGCCTCGCCTTAGGGACCGACTAACCCTGAGCGGATTAACCTTCCTCAGGAAACCTTAGACTTTCGGCGCGGAGGGTTCTCACCTCCGTTATCGCTACTTATGCCGGCAGGGTCTCTTCTCGACTGTCGACGGGTCCTTACGATCCCGCTTCAATCCGTTGAGAATGCTCTCCTACCACGCATGGCTTGACGCCATGCATCCGCTGCTTCGGTGCTCAGTTTAAGCCCCGTTGAATTGTCGGCACCGGACCGCTTGACCAGTGAGCTATTACGCTTTCTTTAAAGGATGGCTGCTTCTAAGCCAACCTCCTGGCTGTCTGGGCGTTCCGACATCCTTTCCCACTTAACTGAGACTTGGGGACCTTAGCAGGCGATCTGGGCTGTTTCCCTCTCGACAACGAAGCTTAGCCCCCGCTGTCTGACTCCCGTGCTGGTTGTCCACGGCATTCGTAGTTTGGTTGGATTCAGTAAGCTGGAAAGCCCCTTAGTCCATCCAGATCTCT
>CAWFUT010000004.1:12500-183919 GCA_963819055.1 uncultured Acidobacteriaceae bacterium
GTACCCTGCAGGATTCCAACCGCGTGGTGCTGAATGTCGCCGACGTCTCGCGGGTCGACAGCTCCGGCATGGGCTTGATGGTTCGCTTTCTCTGCCGCATCAAGAACAATGGCGGCGACTTCCGCCTGGCCGCCCCTCAAGCTTTTCTTCGCAGCCTCCTGGACATGACCAAGCTGTCGGCGCTCTTCCACGTCTACGACACTGAGGAAGAAGCCATCGTTTCGTTCTTGAAGGAGCCCGCGGTTCCGGGAAAGGACACCTCCCCCGCCGGTCCGCTGGTGCTGTTTCTCGATCAGTCCATGGATCTGTGCGCCTTCGTCAGAAAGCTTCTGAACGGCCACGGCTATGAAGTTGTAACCACCTGCCGCCTGCGCGATGCCAAGTTGCTGGCGGGGGCGGCCGATGTTTCCTATATCGTGCTGGGCCCGGACTGCGCGAACCTGCCCTGCGACAGCGTTATCGGGGCCTTGCAGCCCATCGCCAGGAAGGCGAAGTTCGTTCATCTCGAAAAAGACTTCGTGATCGACGATGCCGGCAAGGCTGCCTCCGATCTGCTGAGTAAGCTGCAGCCGCAAGGCGCGGGCGCGTGAGCAAAACTTGAATCATTTATGAACTTTTAACCGCTGCGAGACCCAAGGGAAACATACGATACTCCTCCGTGAACCAAGGAGGACTTGTGCCAGTCAAATCGCATCATCCACTCACACATAGCAAGACAACCCACACGACTGCCCCGGGAAAAAATGTCACGCCGCCGCCGCCCCCAGCCGCTGCCGTGCCGGTTCCCATGGTGTTACGAGCCGGCCAAACCAGACTTCGGCCACCCCAGGGCAAGGCGCAAGCGCATCCCGGCGTTCAGCCACTTTCGCCCTTGACCGCCGCCCAGGCAGTCGAACCCCTCCCCAAGCCGCTCGGGCAGCCGCCTTATCACTACGAACTTGAGGCGGTCATCCCCGGCATCACCGCGGTCGCTACCAAACAGGGGAGTCTGGTCTTTCACTGCGTCGGCGACACCGGAGGCATCAAGAATCCTGAGTTCCAGACCGATGTAGCCGCGGCGATGAAGGCCGATCTCGATCTCGCTCCGAACGCGCTTCCCCGGTTCTTTTATCATCTCGGCGATGTCGTCTACTTCAACGGACAAATCTCGGAGTACTACGGGCAGTTCTACGAACCCTACGATCACTACACCGCGCCCATCATTTCCATTCCCGGCAATCACGATGGCGACCCCATCAACAGCTCTCAGGTTTCGCTTGACGGCTGGGTCCGGTATTTCATGCAGCCCGACGCGCACATCAATCCGGAATCGCAGGATGCGCCGCGCGCGACCATGTCTCAGCCGAACGTCTACTTCACGCTCGACTGTCCTTTCGTTACTGTGGTCGGGATGTATACCAACGTTCCCGAGGGTGGATCGATCGATTCCATTCAGCAGCAATGGCTGACCAATGAGTTCGCCACCGCTCCGACTGACAAGGCCCTGATTGTCGCGCTGCATCATCCCATCTATTCGTTCGACGCCTATCACAGCGGCAGCGCACGCATGGCCGACGCCGTCCAGCACGCCATCAACGACTCGCGCCGCCTGCCGAACATGGTCCTCACGGCGCATGTACACAATTACCAGCGCTTCGAGCGCACCCTGGTGAAAAGCTCGAAGACGCCGTTCCTCGTGATCGGCCACGGCGGTTATTACAATCTGCACAATCTAACGGCAGCGCCCGGAACCACGGATGCCGATACCGGTGCAACTCTCATCGCGGCTAACGACCAGCAGCATGGTTACTCGATCTTGACCGTGAATGCCAAGACCATCACTGGAACCATGAACCTGGTAGCCGACACCAAACATGGCGCAGTCCATGACGCCGATTCATTCTCTTATCCGGCAGAAACCATTTATCTGCCTGCCGGAACAACGGTGAGCTTATAGGGCAAATTGCACGAAAATTCGACTCCTGGCCCATCGCGGCATCGATACCTGGTATTGCACTGTAGTGGCAGATTGGCTCGAAGGAATCTGCGCTGCGGCTGCCGAAATGCGCTATCCTGATAGCAGGAGTCGACATGTTAGATAACCTGTTTCAGCCCATGCACCTGCTGGTGATCCTGTTCATCGCCCTGCTGGTATTCGGCCCCAAAAAGCTGCCTGAACTCGGCAAAGGTCTGGGCGAGGGCATCCGCAGTTTCAAGGAATCGATGAACGCCAAGGACGAAGCCGCTACTCCGACCGACGGAGAAAAAAAGCCCTAAGGCCTCGGCTTTGCCGCTCCGCGCCGCTGAATCTCCGGCCGCCTGCGGCTGCTTACCATGCCTGACGTACTCTTCATCCTGGTTCTGGCGCTGGTTATCTTTGGCCCCAAGAAGCTGCCCGAAGTCATGCGGCAGGTGGCCAAATTCATGGCGCAGTTCCGCATGATGCGTGACGACTTGAAGCGCCAGATCGAAGGCGAAATGCTCAAGATCGAGTTGGAAGAGCGCCAGAACAAGAAAGTGGAGGCAACGCCTCCCGCTCCTCAGCTTCCCGCTCTAGAGGCTCTCGCACCTACCCAGGGCCAGCCCGTGCCGCAAACTCCTCCCGCCAACGAAGTCACGCTCGACGGAAAGATCTCCGCCGCAGGCTAAGCTTTCCAAGCCACGTTCACCACGCTTTCGACTTGCGTTTGGCAGGAAGAACCAAAGAATCGCCGTGCGTTCCGTCTCCGGAGCCTGCCCTGAGCGCAGTCGAAAGGGCGGGTAATCCCGGCCCCTTGGGTTACCTCTACCCCCACCCCCCGTCCAACTCTCAGGCCCACCGCCTCCAGTTTCCGAAACGTTCCTGTCAGGCCTGGCATCGAAGTGGGATAGAATAAGGGAGATTCAGCGGTCGGTAATCCCTTCCCTGTAGCGAATTTCAAATGTCGAAGACCACCAAACTCACCGTTCTTGTGCTTTCCTTTTTAATCGCCGGCTTCATTGTCGTGGGCGGTCTCGGCGTTAAGGCCGATGACAGCAGTGACGACAACGACGGCTCCTACAAGCAGCTGGGCGTTTACAGCGAAGTGCTGTCACGCATCCGCACCGAGTACGTCGAAGAGCCGAATATCTCGGCCGTCACCAACGGCGCGCTGCATGGCTTGCTCGAATCGCTGGATGCGGACTCAAGCTATCTCGATCCCACGGAGTTCAAGGAATACAAGCAGCGCAAGGAAGGCAAGGCCGGCATCGGCGCCGATGTCTCGAAGCGCTACGGCTACGCTGCGGTGATCTCGGTGATCCCGGGCGGGCCGGCCGACAAGTCTGAGATCGAGAGTGGCGACATCATCGAGGCGATCGAAGGCAAGTCGACGCGCGACATGTCACTGGCGGAAATTGATGGCCGCCTGAGCGGGCCGACCGGAGCGGTGGTGAATCTTTCGGTGGTGCGTCCTCGGCGAGCGCAGCCGGTGAAATCGGCGGTTACCCTGGCCATGGTTGCCGACCCGCCGCTCACTGACAAGACCATGGCCGACGGCATTGGCTATATCAAAGTCGACGACTTCCCCAAGGGACGTTCGGAGGAAATTTCCAACAAGCTGAAGGCGCTGCAGAAAGACGGCGCCAAAAAGATCATTCTTGATTTGCGGAACTCGGGTGGCGGCGAGGAGCAGGAAGGCGTTGCGACAGCAAACCTGTTCCTGAATCACGGAACCATCACCTATATTCAGGGCCAGAAATATCCCAAGCAAGCCTACAACGCCGACCCGCAGAAAGCGGTAGCGAGCAACGTTCCCCTGGTCGTGCTGGTGAATCGCGGAACCGCCGGCCCAGCTGAGATCGTGGCCTCAGCCATCATGGAGAACGCACGCGGCGATGTTGTCGGCGACAAAACCTTCGGCTCCGGTTCGATTCAGAAGGTGATCGACATGCCGGATGGCTCGGCGCTGATCCTGTCGGTTGCGAAATACTACTCGCCTTCGGGCAAGGCGTTGCAGGACACGGCGGTCACGCCCAACATCCTGATCGCTGACAATAGCGACGATTTCATCGCTCCGGATGAGGACGAGAACGCGGACGACGCCGCTCAAGAACAAAAAGATAAAGCCACTCAGCCCGACGATCAGTTGAACAAAGCGATCGAGGTGCTGAAGGCGCAGAACACCAAAGCGTAAAACGATCCCCAGAAGAACGCAGCGGCGCGGAGAAAATCCGCGCCTTTTGTATTTGTGGGCGAAAATCGTGAACCCTCGGGTGCCTCAATCATGCGCGCTTTTCGATTGATTGAAACGAAGGAATCTTGCCGGAAACAGAACGTCTTTCGCTAGCGCATCCCGGTGTTAGCTACAGCTTGCAGTTCGACATAGCCGCCGCTCTGGCTGTAGTTCAGTACCCACTTTTCCGTCCCATTGTTAAACACAGTGTTGTTGACGGTAGCAAACTGGCCCGTAAGTCCGCCGGGCTCGAAATAAACGATCTTGTAGGTCGAACCCACAGGAGGTAGAGCGCCCGGCAGAAGCTGGATGTTGAGCGTGCCATTCAAATAGACGATCGGCGCCTGCACAATGCCATAGGTCGTCTTGCCAATTTGTGCGGTGAGGACGCCGTTCGCCTCCTGATGATAGCCAGCTCCCAATGACGGCCTACGACCGTTCTGCGAACCGACCACCATCACCGAACTCTGCTGGAGATAGGTGAATCCCAGGTTTGTCAGGGTTGGCGTAGAAATGGCCTGGCTGCCGATAATTTGAATCGATCCTAAGTTACCGGTCGTGATTCCACGAGCCACCGAGATCGTCCCCGCCGCAATCCCGCCAGCCCCAATAATCAATGAGCCGCTGACCGTAACATCGTTCCCGCCAAGACCACCCCGGCCAAGATAGACGTTCCCGTTGATTTGCATGGCCGAGGTCGAGCCAAGCTCGCCGCCGTTAATATTGAGCGTGCCGTTCGGCGGTGCGATAACCGTAGCCTCCCCGTTGTTCAGCTGTAGCGGCCCCTCGATATTTTGCAGGTTCGCGAACGGAGGATTACCGGCAGCGTTAATGATTCCGTTAATCTCCCAATCAGAGCCCGGCAGAATGTTCGTGATGCCGTTCGCTTGGTTGGTGAGGGTGAGTACAGCGCCGCTTTGCAGGTAGAGCTCGCCGCCGATTGACATAGTTCCAAAGCTGACTTGGTCGGAGGCGTTCTCGATGATGGTTTCGCTGTGAGCGCCGGAGCTGAACGAGCCGGTTACAGTCAGGTTGTCGCCTCCCGTTCCGAAAGGCGTGATCTGCATCTGACCGGAGTTCTGCATATTGCCGGCGACGCGTAGCGTCGATCCCCAATCGATACCCACATAACCCAGAGCGTTGGGATTTCCCGAGACAATGACGTCGCCGCCCACGTTGAAGGTGTCGCTCTCCATTTGCAGCTGGCCAGTCGGAGTCACCGTGAGGCTGCCGGCGATGCCCAGGGTCTGTGCCGTTCGATTGCCTTGCAGTCCCGAGTGGCTGGTGCCCCCAGAAGCACCCAGCGAGAGCGCTTGAATGTTGCCACTCGTATCCAACGTGACGTTGGAGTGGCCCAGGTTGATGATCACATTACTGCTGCTTCCAGGCACACCTGAACTCCACTTCGTCGGATCGCTCCAGTTACCGTTTCCTCCCAGCCAGATGTCCGCCGCTACCGGCGATCTCTGCCCTGCGTTGTTCAGGGGAAAAACAAAGTTGTTGGAGTTAGAAGTGGTGGAATTCGATTGACCGTGGTCGTCGGCGGCCCAGCCCGCTATCGCCAGGCAAAGGATACAGAACACAGATGGCAGAAATCTGGTACGCATGGTCGCCTCTCCGGTAAGCGAAACGAGCGGGATTATAGTACGGAACGTCTATCGCGGTCATGCGGATTCATCTGGTAAGAATATCCTTGACTAACCCACGCCAATTTTAGTACAGTCTCGGCATGGACAAAGCGCCGAAAACCCTGCTGGAAGCGATTGAGTACTTCACGGATGAACAGGTCTGCATAGACGCGGTAGCTTCACTGCGCTGGCTAAACGGTCCGGAATGCCCTGACTGCATCGATCCTGAGCACAAGAAGAACCCGTACTACCTCAAGACGCAGAAACGGTGGAAATGCCGCTGGTGCCGTCGCCAGTTCTCGGTGAAGGTCGGGACGATCTTCGAGGACTCGCCGATTACGTTGCAGAAGTGGCTCCCCGCTCTCTGGATGCTGTGCAACTGCAAGAACGGGGTTTCATCGTGGGAGATTCATCGCACGCTCGGAGTGACGCAGAAAACGGCGTGGTTCATGCTTCACCGTTTGCGCTTGGCCTTGAGCAATAAATCGTTGTTTAAGCTCGGTGGGCCTGAGGGTGGAGAAATCGAAGTTGATGAGACTTTTGTCGGAGGACTCACCGCCAACATGCACAAGGGGAGACTGCGCGGGATGCAGCAGGCGCAACGCGACTTGATGCGGAAGGATGCTTTTTACCGCTACGTTAACAAAACCGTGGTGCAGGGAATCCTTGACCGCGAGTTGCGGCAGGTTCGGGCGATGGTTGTTCCCAACGTAAAGCGCGAGACTTTACAAAAGGAAGTTCTCAACAACGTGCGTTACGGCTCCCGCGTGTACTCAGACGATGCGGTGTCATACGACAAATTGCATTGGCGCTACATTCACGAAGTTGTGAGCCACGCCGACGCCTACGTCAAAGGTCGCGTGCATACGAACGGGCTAGAGAACTTCTGGTCGCTGCTCAAGCGCACACTGCGGGGAACCTATGTTGCGGTTGAACCGTTTCACCTTGACCGCTACCTTGACGAACAGGTTTTCAGATTCAACAACAGAGCCACAAAAGACAATCCGCTGAATGACTCGGATCGGTTCGTTGCTGCGCTGGCGCAGGTCGCAGGAAAGCGGCTCACGTACAAGGAATTGACGGGCAAAACTGGTAGTCCAGAGACTTTCTAATCCGTTTAGGAAGAAGCGCGGTCGGAAGCCGAAGTCTTAGGCTTGGGACCGCGTTTCGGCTTCCCCGCATTAGCCGCTTTATATGCTGCTTCCCGGCGATTCAGTTCTGTTTTCGATACCTGGAGCACTTGCCGGAGAGCGTTCTGAAAAGTCGTGTACTCGTCGGTGGGCTTAGGACTAGACTTCATGCTTGCATGATACGCCTTTAGGATTGCGCGTAAAGGGCGTTTGCATTGCCAGTTAAACCCTGCGGCCAGTAATACAGCCTCATAAAGCCCAGACTTACGAACTGTGAGAATGAATATGCGCTCATCTGGAGTGGACGAATTCCTTTTGTTCTGCAACCAACTGAGGCAAAAGTCTTCGCTGGTCAGCATAGGCGGTACGGGTGGAAAGATAATCAATGTTTCTGTGAGAGGGCGAATCACTGCTGCTAGCGTCCTTAATGTGAGGGTGGAGGGGCGCGGTTGCGAACTCTTTCTAGACTTAGCAAGGGCTGAATTCAGAATCTCGCGTCCGAAGGATGGTTCGCTGATAACACTGCGGCGTGGAGATCCGGCATCAGCCTTGTGTCCAACGTGGGAAATACGCTTTCCTCGTGGCGGTGTCTTCATAATCGGTGAGGTCGCTCCACAGTGACAACGGAAGGTAGAACATCATTACAACTGCTCGAAGACTTCTTTTACTCGGATTCAAGCCTCGGCTTAACCCGCGTTGAAATGCTCTTCGTTCTGTTTATAAAACTACTGGTCATCCTCTCCGTTTTCGCCTCCGTCCTACTGCTATTGGCTTTTGGTGGACTCGCAATTTGGGCCGCTGGTCATGCCGCTATTTTCCTTTTCAACCATTGGCAATGGGCGATCGGTGGGTTCTGCTTTCTTGCTTTATGGGGTATTGTTATCAACCGAATCAAACGCCGCCGGATGGCGCGATTGCAAGTAAAAGGAAATAGCGAATGACCGCACGGCGGCAGTACGGAGTGATCTGCAAAGCCTGCAACAAACCTTTGCGAATCGGGGTCGTCGAGTTAGAAGAATGCGCTCAAGACGAAGACTTGCGACGTACACTCGTCGCAGAAGGTTGGACAGGGGAACGGCTCGTGACCCACTCGGCTCCGCTCCTTGAATGCACGCAAGTAACGCAATGTCGAGCGGGCGACGCGGTTCTTTTGGATTAGGTGCGGCAATATAGATTGCAGGCAGGTCTGTCTCTGCAGAGACAATCTCTGTTGTCAGGTCTTGATGAAATAACTGGGCAGGGACTTGCATCTCGGGTTTGCCTCCGCGTATGATCTGCTCGGAGTGCAACCCGCTCTCTCGACTGAGCGTTGAGGATGTCCTGAGTTAGACCGCCACGGTTAAGCCCGCCAAGGTTCCCACCGTTCCGGCCTTTCTAGCCGAAGTGTACCACACGGCGGAAAGGCGGACTTGCGATATTACTCAAAAGAACCTGTCGAACTTGGGCAAAACCCAATCGTTGATGTACCGCAGCATTCCACCAAGTACGACCCCGACTGCCATATTCTGTGCGACTCCCTCATTGAACGCTACAAACGCCAACAGGTGAGGTTTCACGTCCACCTGTATTCCGGGACCTTCGGGACCGTCAACAACGGGGAACGGCCCGATCTTTGCGCCCTTATCGAGCATGGCCCTGAAGTCAACCTCTGCCCACGTCTGCCCGTTGATCTCTTCGGTGATGATCTCGTGCGGGGCAACTCCGCCGTGAAGATGGGTGAGCAGAACCCTTCTATGCTTGTCGATGTGGCAGAGATTGTCGAGGACGGCCAGCATATGCTTAGGCGCATCCTTCCCGTGTTTGTGGGGCTGCAACCCATCAATCTCTGTGACGGCTTCGGGCGTGATTCCGTCAAGCCGATGCCCATCGCACTGCGCGATGAACGCTTCTGGTGTCGTACAGATGGGAAACATGTTGCGGTCGATGGGTTTGTTATTCGCAGCAAGTACAAGTTCCCATACCAAATAGTCGAGGGAGGAACGCAGGTTTTGAGCGCAATCCCCGATAATCATCGGGATGCGCGCAGGAATCGGCGCATCGGCAACGATCTTCCCGATGTACTCATCCGGGCTACCTTCGGCCTGTCGCACCACTTTTGCCGGGTTGGTCTCGTGGTACCGACGAAGCTCGGCCTCCAATTCTTTCAGGTGCTCGTAGCCCCGGACGACTTTATAGCGGATTGAATCGGGAACTGCCACTCGATCACCTTAACATCGTCACATTACCCTATCTCCATCATTCTGTTACACTGCCTCCGTATCACGTCGTCAATTCAGGTTAGCCAAGGATATTAGTACCATTCATCTTCGCAGAAGTTCGCGGACATCCTGGCCGCGTCATTCTCCGATTCAGCGTCAACCTCAGGTTTTTTCCTTCGCAACACGACCCTACCCGAACCCGATCTCCCAGCTCTCTAACCCGCCAGGCTTGAGGCGTCCGGCGTATACTGACGCGAACATCATCCGAACCAAACGAGGATTTATGAAACGGGTAACCGGTATCGGCGGGATCTTCTTCCGTGCGAAAGATCCTAAGGCTCTCTACGAGTGGTATCGCAAACACCTCGGCATCGAAAGCTCACCTGACGCGGGCGCAATGTTCAGCGATGCCGATCATCTCGAAAATCCCGGCTTCACCATCTGGGCGATCTTTCCGGAAAGCACGGAGTACTTTCGGTCGCCGGACCGCCAGTTCATGATCAACTTCCGCGTCGACGATTGCGAAGCGCTGCTGAAGGCTCTGCGCGAAGAGGGTGTCGAGGTTGACGACAAAATGGAGGCCCACGAATACGGCAAGTTCGGATGGATCACCGATCCGGAGGGAAATCGCGTGGAACTGTGGGAGCCGCCGAAAGGCAAGGGATAGGAGTAGTGGATAGTGTCGGCTTGTTCGACAGTGGCCATTAAGCGTCGGGTGCCCCACACAACGCGGTCTTCGTTGTGTGGGTGGACGAATTTGTGCGCGCTCCTCTCCAGCTGAGAAGTTCGATCCGTCCTCCCACTCATTCGAACACCGCGAATCAGTGGGGCACCCGCAGCTCTCTTACTCGTTGCTAGTTGCTCTTTCCCTCGACTAACATGTTTGCCACAACCTGCACATAAAGGGAGCCCCGTTTTGCCTGATGCGCCCATCGCATTCTTCAGCTACAGCCGGGAAGATTCCGAATTCGCCCTGCGCCTCGCCAACGACTTAAGAGCAGCCGGCTCGGCGGTGTGGATCGATCAGCTCGACATCGGTCCGGGAGAGCGCTGGGATCGCGTGGTGCAGAGCGCGCTGGAGAATTGTCCCAGCGTGCTGGTTATCCTCTCTCCCGCTTCCGTCAACTCCAATAACGTCCTCGATGAAGTATCCTTTGCGCTCGACCAGCAGAAGACGCTGATCCCGGTTCTCTACCGAAACTGCGATATTCCGTTTCGCCTGCGCCGCTTTCAGCACCTCGACTTTACTGGCGACTACGACCGCATGCTCCAGGAGCTACGGAAGTGCCTGCACATCGCGCAGCCCGCAGCGGCAACGACTCCAAACGACGCACCGCCAGCCCCCGTTCTGGCTGCATCTTCACCGAGCAGCCCCGTCGAGACCGGGGTGCAAGGAGTCACGCCGCCTCCGGTTGCGCCCACGCGGCCATCCGAGCCGGAGAGATTCCGCTCTTCAGCCAGCACAGCGTCGTCTACGATTCCCGCCTGGGCGAAGTTCGGCATTCCGGCTGCGATCATCGTGATCGCCGTGATCGTGTACTTTTTGACAGGTTCGGGCTCAAAGAAACGTGACGACAACAATATCCAGCCGAAGGGCGATACTCCCATTGCCCAGCCCGCAGCCGGCCAGGAAACCATCAATCGCACAGCGCTGGGAACGGTCGAACTGACAGAAACTGCCCTGTCCAATGCGCCCAGTTCGCCGCCATGTGCCCTGCCGTCATCCAGCCAATCCCAGTTCTCAACCACCGATGCGGGAGCGTGGTTCTTCTTCGCTTTCAAGCGGGGCGAACCGGCGGATCAGTGGACCGTCGATTGGATCGAACCCAACGGCTACGTCCACAAGACCAATGCGATTCCGCACCCTGAAGCCGCCGGGCGTTACTGTTTCGAGATGAAGATTGCCGGAACTCCCGCGCAGAACGCGCCGGGAACGTGGACTGTACGGCTGAACCGCAACGGCAGCGAAGTCGCCGATAGAAAGTTCACCATCAGCCGATAAATCGTCTTTCGCGATTCTCGCCACCTGGTTGGCCCTTGGGGATAAGTGGTGATATGGGGATTTATCGTCAGTTATCGAGGAAGCAACGCAAATGCTCAGTAGAGGTCACGCTTTGGAATCTTCAAGTCTGCCAGCCCCAGTGCAAGTGTGATCCCCAGCTCGCGTACTGGCCCTTCACGCGGAGACCAGCGATCCACCACGTGATACTTGCCATCCTTCGCGCCTTCAATGATCCATTGTGCGCCGTCATCGCCATCCCGTTCCTCGTTCTTGTAGCTTGGGAGACTCCAGAAGTCTAGCTTTTGTAGTCTTGCCAAAAACATGCTCGACTCTTCCAGCGTCAACGGGCGAGACAAATTTTGAACGGTTTCACCCGGCTTGTATCCGCCTGCACCGCTTCCGACCTTCAGCGTGAGCTCCCCGATCCCATCCGGCCTCACGTCGACCCGCACGGCCACAGGATGATGAAACGAACGCAACCAAACAAAGCGATACGACTCCCGCGTTTTATCCTGTGAGAGCTGCAATAGAGAAGGCTCATTTAAAGCTCTTAGCTGCGTGGAATACCACTCTGCTTTAAAGGAGTCAGTGTAGGCGCCCAACGAACCGCGTGGAAAATATGGCTGTTGGGCTGACGTTACAAAAGCAACGAAGAGCACAACGACAAGAGAGGTGATGCGGCTCACGCCTGATTTTAGAGAGTTGGCGGGCGGGATGTCCATGATAACTGTTGCGAACAGGCTGTTACACTCAAAACCCTGGCCGGAGTCAATGAGCGCTATGGCGATGTTACGTCAGCTTATTGCCGGTCTCAGCCTCGCCGCGGAGTTGTAGCTTCTCTATCAGTTATCCCCTACTCAAGCGGGCAATTGGTGTGGGCGCACACGATGACTACACGGAAAATGGTACCCTTGTTGTCGACCCCGCCGTCGTAGCCAGTCCCGTAGAAGTTCCCGCCGCTGAGCTGCACCAGCCCGGATGCAGGATATTGGCCGTCGCTCTCTGCGAGGCTGTGTAGTGTAGTCAGCGTGCCGTCCGGAGTGATTTTGAAGACTGTGCCAAAGTTATTGGCCCCGCCATAGGCCGTTGTCCCGTAGAAGTTCCCGTCGCTGGCCTGCATTAGCACGGCCCCAGGATTAGCGCCGTCGCTCCCTGCAAAGCTGTGTAGCACGGTCAGGGTCCCGCTAGGCGTCATTTTGAAGACTGTGCCACATCCGTAAGGACTGCAGTTGGCCCCGCCCGCAAACGTTGTGCCATAGAAGTTCCCGTCGCTCGCCTGTATCAGACCGGCACCAGGGTTAGCGCCGTCGCCCGGAGGTCCCATAAAGCTGTGTAGCGTGGTCAGCGTGCCGTCCGGGGTGATTTTGAAGACCGTGCCATCGTTGTCGGCCCCGCCGTAAAACGTGGCACCATATAAGTTTCCGTCGCTACCCTGCACCAGTCCAGCGCTAGGCCCGCCGCCATCGCTTCTCTCAAAGCTGTGTAACACAGTCAGGGTCCCGTCGGGGGTGATTTTGAAGACAATACCACAACCGTAGATGCAGTCGTTGAGCCCGCCGTTCTGTGTTGTGCCATAGAAGTTCCCGTCGCTCGCCTGCACTAGCCCGGAGTAAGGGCTAGCGCCGTCGCCCCCCGCAAAGTTGTGTAGCACGGTCAGGGTTCCGTTGGGCGTGATTTTGAAGACCGTCCCACACTCGACAACACCGCAGATGTTGGCTCCGCCTTCGGCGGTCGTCCCGTAGAAATTCCCGTCGCTACCCTGTATCAGTCCAGCCCAAGGCTCACGGCCCTCGCCCGGAGGTCCCGCAAAGCTGTGCAGCGTGGTCAGGGTTCCACCTGGAGTGATCTTGAAGACCGTGCCACAGCCGCCGGCAGGGCTGCAGTTAGTCCCGCCTCCGGCCGTCGTTCCATACAGGTTTCCATCGCTGGGATGGATCAGCCCGCTCGCAGGAGAAGCGCCATCGCTGCCTACAAAGTTGTGCACTATAGTCAAGACTTGGGCCGGCGCGGGCTGTGCGCCGAGAGTCAGAAACAGCAAGATCAGAAACAGCAGCGCCACAATTATCGCGAGCCTTTTTTTCGCCGGATTCCAGATTGTGCCGAAGATCGAACCGTCAAATCGCGTGTTGCTGTGCATTGCTGAACCTCCTTAGCAGACCCGCTTAGAGAAAATGCGTGACCCAGGGAAGAAGCAGGAGATGCGTGGCCACCGTGGAGAAGGAGGAAAGGGGCGTGTTGTCGCCCTTTGGGCGCGAGGGGATGGGGTTGGGAACGCGACCTGGAGCCTTCTCCCGAGACGCCTGTCAGCATTTCACAATTTCTGGGTATGTTTGTCAGTGATCGCTGCCGTGATGGAATGTGACAGACGAAACTTACGTTGGTGGCGATAACAGGCGATAGCACTCATAACCCCGAAACGAGAACCTGCCGAGACTTTGCCTCAAAAAAATTGTGGGGTCGAGGCTAACTTACTCCGTCCAGTGCTTGAACACCAGGCAGCCATTGGTGCCGCCGAAGCCGAACGAGTTCGACATGGCATACTCCATGCTGACTTTGCGCGGAATATTGGGCACGAAGTCCAGATCGCAGCCTTCGTCGGGATGTTCCAGGTTCATGGTGGGAGGCACCACCTGGTCGCGCAGCGCCAGTACGGTGATGCCGGCTTCCAAGCCGCCGGCGCCGCCCAGCAGATGTCCGGTCATCGACTTGGTCGAGCTGACCAGCATCTTGTACGCGTGATCGCCGAAGGCGCGCTTGACCGCCGTAGCTTCGAGTTCGTCGCCCAGCGGCGTTGAAGTGCCGTGAGCATTAACATAGCCAACCTGCTCAGGAGTGATACCTGCATCGCGTAGAGCATTACGCATGACGCGGTAGCCGCCTTCGCCTTGGGGCGCAGGCTGCGTGATGTGATTGGCGTCGGCGCTCATACCGTAGCCGACAACTTCGGCGATGATGTTGGCCCCGCGCTTCTTGGCGAACTCCAGCTCCTCCAGAATCAGAATGCCCGCGCCTTCGCCGATAACGAAGCCATCGCGGTCCTTGTCCCAGGGCCGGCTGGCATGATGCGGATCGTCGTTGCGCGTCGACAGCGCGCGCATCGCCGCAAATCCACCGACGCCCATGGGCGTGATAGCCGCTTCCGTGCCGCCGGCAATCATCACGTCGGCATCGCCATACTTGATCACGCGGGCGGCATCGCCAATGGAATGCGCACTGGTCGTACACGCAGTGCAAGTGGCCTCGTTCGGGCCCTTGGCGTTATTGCGGATGCTGACCTGTCCGGCTGCCAGGTTCACGATGGCCGCCGGAATAAAAAAAGGTGAGATCTTGCGTGGACCGCCATTGAGCAGATTATTGTGCTCGCGCTCGATAACATCGAATCCGCCGATGCCCGACCCGATGTTGACCCCGGTGCGCTCGGCCATCTCTTCGTTCTCAACTTTGTAGTTGGCCATGCGCAGGGCTTCATCGCTGGCCGCGATGGCCAGATGAATAAAGCGCCCCATCTTGCGCGCTTCCTTCTTTTCGATGATCTGCAGCGGATCGAAGTTCTTGACCTCGGCTGCAATGCGGCAGGCAAAGGCAGTGGCATCGAAGCTGGTAATCTGATCGACCCCACTCTTGCCGGCCAGCAATGCCTGCCAGACCGTGCCGGCATCATTGCCTACACCGCAGATCAGCCCGATACCGGTGACCACCACGCGACGGCTCAAACTATTTCGATCCTTTCGCGTGCGCGTTGATGTAATCAACCGCGTCCTTCACCGTGCGGATCTTCTCCGCGTCTTCGTCCGGAATTTCGATCTCGAAAGCCTCTTCGAACGCCATCACCAGCTCGACCGTATCCAGCGAGTCGGCGCCCAGGTCGTCCACGAAAGACGCGTTGGCCGTAACCTCTGCCTCATCCACGCCCAGTTGCTCCACGATGATCTGCTTTACCCGTTCATCCACCGATGCCATGAGATCAAAATCTCCTTTCCACGTGTGCCGTGCGGGCGCAACAATCGTGCGAGACGCCGCCCGCAAAATCTTGGCACGGCGGCGCCCCCAAAACCGAGCTGCGGCTATTTCTTGGTCTTGGCGTGCTGGTCGATGTAAGACACCGCGTCCTGCACGGTGCGGATCTTCTCCGCGTCCTCGTCGGGAATTTCAATTTCGAAAGCTTCTTCGAAAGCCATGACCAGCTCGACTGTATCGAGCGAGTCGGCGCCCAGGTCGTCCACAAACGAAGCATTGGGCGTTACTTCCGCTTCATCTACACCCAGCTGCTCCACGATGATCTGTTTTACCCGTTCTTCTACCGAAGCCATCGATTCCCCTCTCTCTGACCCCGCGCCGAGCGCCGGGGTTGGCGAAACCCGTAAGTCTAAATTGCAGGCGTGAACCCTGTAAAGATTGCCTGAATTGCGCTCCCCTACAGATGCGCACAGGTGCGCTTAGGGAGCACCGGACATATGAATCCCGATTAATCCTAAATTGTGGGAATTGCAATGGTCAATGAAGGGGTAGAAAATCCGCTCTTCCCTGGTCGCTAATTGCTAGTCGCCAGCCGCTTCCTGTACAACCCTCTCATGCGAGCCGTACTCCAGCGCGTCAACCGCGCGTCAGTAAAGGTCGATACCGAGATCACCGGCGAGATCGGTCCCGGTCTGCTGGTGCTATTGGGCGTGGCGCAGGACGACGTCGAAGCCGACGCCGACTATCTCGCCGAGAAAATTGCTGGCCTGCGGATTTTTGAGGACGATGCGGGAAAGATGAATCTCAGCGTGGTCGACACTGGCGGGGCGGTGCTGGCGGTTTCGCAGTTTACGCTGTTCGGCGATGTGCGCCGAGGCAAGCGGCCATCGTTCGACGCAGCCGCCCGTCCGGAACGCGCCCGAGTGCTCTACGAATATTTCGTTGCGCGAATTCGCGCGCTCGGCCTGTCCTGCGAAACCGGCCGCTTCCAGGCCATGATGGACGTCGAGCTGCTGAACAGCGGCCCAGTCACCATCCTCCTCGATTCGAAGAAGCTCTTTTGATCCCGACGGGTGATTGCCCTGTACTTGATCCGCCCGGGCCACCGCCGTCCGACAGCGCACCTGACAAAAGCTTGTCATCCTGACCCAGCGCTTACCAAAATTGTCATCTCAGCCCCTCACCAGGACTGTCATCCTGAGCGAAGCGTCCGCCTGCTTTTCCCGGCCGCTGCGTTTGCGGTCGGGCGGACGCGCAGTCGAAGGATCTGTTGTTCATGGACCGGGAAGGATGCTTCTCCTTCTCCCATACAGCGCCCTCACCCTCGTCACTTCCCACTATCCGCGCTAGGCGCCTCATAGGTCGTCGTCTTCCCCTGCTTTTGCTTGCTGACCGGTGTGGTCTCGCTCGGCGGATGACACGTCGCCGCCACCACTTCCACATCGCTGACCTGGAAGCGCCGCATCGCGGTCGTGTTCTTGTCCTGCGCCGGCGACTGCGCGGCCTCCCACTGCCCGGTCAACTTCACCTTACTGCCGGAATTATTCTTCAGTTCGTCCGGCCCCAGGATCTGGACGCCCATGCGATAGCTCATATTCCGCAACACAAACTTGCCTTGCTTGTCCGGACCTGCCAGGCACCCGATCAGCGTCGACCCCTTGGCGGCCGGAGGTTTCGTAATCTGGTCGCCCGTCGTCGCGCTGTTATCTTTGGTCGCGCGGGCGGCATTGTTCTGCTGCTGCAGCGGAGTGTTTCCGGTTGGCGGCGGAGTTGTCGGTGTGGTCGCAGGCTCCTGCCCAACGCACAACAGGCAGGCCGCGAACACGATCATTGCGGAATAGATCAGCCGGCTCATCGCGATCCTTTGTCTAATAAGATTATCTGACAATTCGACGCGCCGCGTGGAGGCAGAGTTGTAGGCGGGAGTTCGAAGGTTCTTTCAGCGCAGCAGGGGCACGGAGAACTTGAGGAATGACGCTACCGGCGTCCACGGTGTTCTCGTGACCCTGCGCGCTTCGCGCGAGCTTTACTGTTTCGCCGCCCAAACCGAGGCGTTCAGACAGGCAACCACGCCGTCGATGACCTTGCTGAGGCCGTCCTGGAACTTCTGCGGGTCGACCACGTTCTTGCCGGCCACGCTGTCGGTGGCCGAGACCGCCGAGTTCACAAACGACAACGCGGCAGCCTTCTTGGTGGCGCCGTTCTTTGCGCCAAATAATTGTTCGACCCCTTGAACGATGGCCGGAACAAATGTGATGCCCTGTAACAGCTTCGATAAAAAGTTCATGATTAGCTCCTTGATGAAATAAGTTGTGAGGTTCCGGTCGCCGAGCCCGTGCCCGGCCTTTCGGTATCGACCGGCTTTGAAGGGGCGCACCTTCAGGTGCGGCGTCAAGAGTCCTTTTGTGATTGTCCCCGCGAGGCGACCTTCAGGCCGACGAGCCACCAGCTTTCGACTTTTCCGGCAGCCTATTCCGTCGAGCCGAGACGCGGGGTTAGAAGGAGAGGGCTTCACTCTGCCAAATCGCTGCCAATAAAAACGGCGACCCTGAGGCCGCCACATTGGCCCGCGCTTAACCTCTCAATGCCGCATCCGCAAATAGTCGATCGCGACATGAAACAGCGTCAGCAGGCAGCCAACCGCGGTTGCAATTCCGGTGAAGCGTTGCAGGTATGCCTCGTGCCGCTCCACGCGTTCTTCGATCTCCTGCATTTTGCCTTGGCCGCCGTTGCCGATCACCCAACGCATGTTGGCTTTCAATTCCGCGAGATCCGAGAGAACTTTCTGCTCGAAATCAGTAAGTGTGCAGGTACTGGGACATGTGCTCATAGCGGATAATCCACATGCAGCAGCGTGGAATAACGCGAATACTTCGGAGGCGTCGATCCGTCATACTGCCGCAGATAATAGCCCTGCACACGCGCAAGCCGCGGCAGAACGAAGGTTTGTGTTGTGAAGCGTCCGGCAAGATTGCCGCTGTCGGATGGCCCCCAGCCGCCGTCGGATCGGCGCACCTCAATGCCGCCCCCGGCAGGCGGTGCAACGCCGGCGTCCACCGTGATCTCGGTCGCGATGACATTGGTGATTTGCGCCGCGGTTAGCGATGCGATGTACAGCGCTGACGAAGGCGTGTTGACGTTGAAGATGGTCGTTAACGGTGTCGGCAGCGTGATATTGTCTGCCTGAAATGCCAGCGGCTCGGCGGCATCGTTGGCAAATTTAATCTTGTATTGAGACAAGTCATCGCGCAGCGACATCACCTGCAGCTCAACCTCGCGAACGATGGCGTTGAACACCGCCCCGCGCGATGGCGCCGACACCTGCACCGTATTTCCCGGCATCACGTCGCTCGTAAGCGAATCACTCGTCGTCTGGTACTCGCCTTGCCAGGCGGTTTGCACCGAGTCATCCGCCGCCGTTTCCACGCGATATTCGCTGTCGAACACCGGAAACACGATCTGGCGGACGTTGGCGCGCGAAGTCACCAGAGCGTCTTTGCGCAGCTCTGCCGGCAGGTTCTCCAGCAGGCGATGCACGATGCGGAAAATCTCTTCCGCCGAACGCTGATCGTGTGCGACCTGGACACTCAAGGTTCCCTCACGCGTGATGCTGTTAAGAAAAAAGCGCGCCGCTACGTAGGTGGTTACGCCGAGTTGCCGCGCCTTCAGCACGATGTTGCGTTTGCCACTGCTGCGCTCCAGGTCTTGCTGGGCACGATTCAGCAGAAGCTCTTGCAGCGTTCCACCCTTGCTGCGGATTTTGAGTAAGGCGTACATCAGATACTCGCGCCAGCAGCTGGCTTCAGGCGAGTTGTTATAGATCCCGAGCCGGCGATTCTCGAACGGCTTCTCTTCCAGATGCTTGCCGCACCACTTCAACCATTCCACGCTGCAAACATCGATTTCCAGCGGCGATTTCGGTGCGAGCTTGGTCTCGACTGCGGGCTGCGGCTTTGCCTCGAGCTCGCTTTCAACTGTCGCCCTGCCCTTACGCCGCGGGTTCGCTTCAGCCACCGGCGCAAGCCTCGCGTCGGACTTGCCCGCACTTTTCGTTTTTATTTTCGACGTACGAACAGCTTCGGATTTTTTCTTCGCCTTCTTCTTCGTAGCCATGGGAGTCCATCGTCACTGCCAGTGTTCAGCGTTAAGTCGTCAGCCGTTTCGCTACTGAATGGTTTGGCAATAGAACGTCGAGCCCTTCACCCAGTCCGTGTTGGGCATGTTGAAGGTAAACTTCACCGTCGAAGCGTTTGCCAGGTTCTCGGCGCCCGAGCTGTTGTTGCTAGGGCCCGCCAGAATCGATGTTCCCCCGATGATCGGGCTCAGGTTGATGATCTCGGCCGAGAGCGTCGACACGGTATAGATCTCGAGATCGCTGGTGAAGTTCTGCGAAGCGCTGGTCAGCGATCCATAAGCGACCGTTGTCCCGCCCAGTGTCCACTTGTAAGTGACCGCGGTGCTGGTGCTTGAATGCGTCCAGCGAGCCGAGCACTTCAGTCCCTGCCCCACCGCAAATGTTCCCGCCGGCAGGCTGGCCGTGTAGATCGTCTGATCGGCGCTGTTTCCCGTCAGTTGTGCGGTATTCCCTTGCAGCGAGCCTGCCACAATGTGGGAGCCCTGCGCAGGGATTGCCGGCTTGTTGATCAGATCCGCGTAGCTTCCCGAGGTGGCAACTGTTGCCAGCGCGTTGCCGTTTAGCTTGAAGCTGGTGGTGTCGACATTCTGCGCGTAAACATTCGACCAGCGGCAGCTCACGGAGCCGTCTTTCTGGCACACGGTCAGCGGATTGCCCAGATTCTTCTCCGTGGTATCGCCGGAATTCCACGCCGGTACCAGGTCCCACTTTGTGGTATCGTACCCGTTATTCGGACCGAGAAAGCGGTACCCCCAGCGAGCCATGGTCTCCGGCGACTGTCCGAACATCGTTCGATTATGGCCGGCAATCTGAATGCCGCCCGCGACAATGCTACTGTTGTCGCCGTTTCCGGCGTCTCCCAGCAGCGTCGCGCTTGAAGAGGTCAGGCCGAAAATCTCAGTAGGCGTGCCGCTCGGATTGCCTTGCATGAACGTATTGCCCTGGAAGGTAAAAGCCTGGTTGCCGAAGACCATGCCATTGCTGAGATAAAAAACCGGTTGCTTGGTCGTGGTCGCGGTATTCGCAATCACCTGCCCGCGAACCGTGTCGTTCAGGATATTCGTGTAGCCAATGAGATACAGGTTCTCCTGTTCGTACTGAATCGTGCCCGGCCCCGCGCTCTTCACCATGTCGTGTTGCGTCGTGCCGAACGCATAACCTCCGTCCAGCTTGATCGAGGCCTGTACGCTTGCATCCGTGGTGCTCGCCAGGATGACCGGGTCCTGCACTTGCGGGTTGCAGATCGAGCTTTCCGCCTCCGCTTTCAGCCCGTGAATCGTCAGCGTCCCCGCCGCATTGAAATTGGCTGCGATCAGCGAAGTCTGATTGCAATCGCCGCTGATGCCGTTCAGGATTGCGACCCCCGACAGATTGGTGAACTCGACGCCTGCGCCGTGCACCGCGCGATTACTGGTGATATTCGTGATCGCCGACTGCGTTGCCGCATACCCGATGTTCTCGAAGTTGTGGTTGTAGCAGGCTGAGAACTCCACGTCGTGAACGCTCGCCACTTCGCCCATGTTCTCGATCTTCAGGCAATCGCCGGCGGTCTGGTTTCCTCCATTGCCGACGATGCGCAGGTTGCCGATCTCGCCCCAGTGCCACCACTGAGGATTGGCCGTGCCGCTGCCAACCGTCGACGTTGCGATCAGATCTGCGTTCAAGCCGTTAGCCGGCTGCAGAATCGTACCGTGGTTGGTCGACGGGCCCGAACCCAGTAACCGCGCGCCCGGTAGCGAGATAATGCCCGCCGTCACATTATTATTGCCGTTGTTATAGCTGACCGTACCGTTGATGTTGTAGGTGGTCGGCGCCAACTTCAGCGTCACTGAGTCATACAGAACAAATCCCGGTCCGGTATAGGGCGAGGTTCGATCGTCGATTACCATTCCCAGCACACTGCCGTTGTTGTAGGCAGCATTGATCGCGTCCTGAATGCCTGCATAATGGCTCACCAGGAATGACACGCCCGGAGTGTTCTGATACGTCAACGCTGTAGCATTCACGGTGTTGGGAGTGATGTTGCCTAATGGCGGCGGCGCTCCCGGAGCGAAGCCGCTGCATGCGCCCCAGGTCATGGGCGTTGTCCCTCCCCCTGACGATGTCAGACATTGACCGGAGCCTCCCGGGGTGGCCGGCCACGTCATCTGATAGGGTGCAAAAGCGGATCCTGGCGCCGCGACCGTCACCGTATTCGCCGGATTCGTGAACGAAAAGAACTCCAACCCCGTGCCGGTAAAACCTCCGACAGCTGTTCCGCCGACGCTCCACTGATAGCCGGCCGCGTTCGGAACGTTATATGCCACAGTGTCAGATGCATTCAATATCTCGGAGCTGTTTACGCCGGTGTCGCCGGCGGCGACATTCTGGTAGCGCTCATTCTTTACGGCTACATGCGAGCCGCTGCTGACGATGCCGCGTTGATAAGGAGTGCTGCGCATGTCCACCGCTTCCACGCCATCCAGCAGCACCATGCTTGAGGCGCTGTCGATTTGCGCGATATTCGGCGTCCCGCCGCCGGCAACGCCGCCATTGAACGAAACCAGCTTGCTGAGGGTGATCTGCGAACTCCCGCTCAGAATGAGGCACGGATTGTACGGCTGATTACAGTTGAGGTCGTCGACCTCGACCATGCTGGACGATTCCAACTCCACGCCACCAAGGTCAGGCTGTGGAAGGTTCGGGCTGTTGTACGCTCCGCCCCACCACTGCGTATCGCGAATCGAGCTGTTCTGCGCGTACTTGAAGTGCACGCCGTGCGCGGGATTGCTGGGAATGTCCGACTGGTGCGGCTTTGCGCCCAGTAACGAGTTTTCATTGGCGGCATGCGCGGGCGTTCCTTCGACAAAAATATCGTCCCAATCGCCCGGATGGTTGCCAAAATTCGACTCCGAGATGTTCGGCGAGTTGATGTTCTCGAAGGTCGCGAAGAACTCGGGAATCGACAGCAGATAGACGTTGGCGTTCCCAATATTGATCCACGTCACTGCCCCGTCTCGCGTCAGGCAGCCGATCGACTGGCAGAACTGTGTTGGCCGCGTGCCCGCCGTCGTGCCGACCGCCTGCGTGTAATAGGCATAGCCGGCTGGATTGTTAGAAGTCGGCTGGATGATCTTGGGCTCGATGTAGCTATGCGACGCTACCCAGTCGCCGCCCTGGTTGCCGTCAAAGTGCATGCCGTAGCAGCCATTGCGGTACGCCGTGGGGCCGTCCAGGACATTTCCGCCAGACGCGATATGCCAGCCATCGCCGGCATTCCCATTCGATTGCGACATGCCGGAGATATGGCTGTCAGCGCCCCAAACCACCCCATCGCCGCCGCTGCCGTCGGAGACCGTGTTGTACATGTCGTTCTGCGCGGCCAGGGCGAGAATGTTGGCGCCCGTGAAGTTGCTGACGTGTACGCCCGAGATCTTCATCGTATAGACCGCCGGGGCGAAAATGCCGAAGGTCCCGGTGCCGCCGCCATTCAGCGCGCAGTTCAGGACCGAGGTGCCGTCGGCGGTGTGATAGCTGCCATTGTTCGCCAGCGGATCGGCGAAGTTCGCAATCAGCGGAGCCGGCGTACCCGACATCAGCGTCGTGGTGGAAGCCTGGAACGTCGTCGAGGTTGGACACGCAATCACCACGTTAGGAGCGGTGACGCTGATTCCAGGATTACCGTTCAAAACCCACGTGCCCGCGCCGAACAGGATGGTCACCGCTTTATTGGCGGTGATGCTGGCGTTGCAGGTCTGGTTGGGCGAGAAGCCGCGCGCATCCACTGTCCCACCTTGTGGGGGTAGAGCGCCGATGGCCGCGTTAATCTGCGCGCAAGGATCGCCTTGCGGAAAGTGCGCCGGATTCGGAATTCCGTTCGTTGTCTGCACCGTCAAGGTAGTGAAGTTGCCGGTGTTCGGCGTGATGTTGCCGATCGGCGGCGGCGAACCGAGATTGCCCGCTCCGCCCTGGTTTGCGTCGACGTAGGCTTTATTCGCCGCATCGTTGGCATCCTGCGGAGCTGGAACCGAGGGCGAGCTGGAAAAAGTCTTTACGCCGCTTACCGGTTGATCGCCAATCAGTCCCACATAGTGGGAGTCAGCAAACTCTCGCGTCAGGAATTGCGCTGCTTGATTGGCCGGCACCAGCTTGCTGCGGATCTGGCCGATGGTGGCGGTCGGCGCGGCGGGAACTGTCCAGATTTCATCGCTGGTGGTTCCGCTCGAAAGCTTGTACGTAACCTTGTAATACGTGCCGGCAGGACTGCCGCCACTGTTGGGTGCCAAGCCTGCGTTGAACTGGCCTTGGGGACCCAGGACGACGGCTAGCGAACCGGCCGCAATCGGCTGTCCGGCTGCGCTGGTAAAGGCCGGCCACAGGATTACAACCGTGCCCTGCGCCGGAGTTCCGTCGGCTTGGTACACCGTATCCGAGATCTGACACAATGTGGGACCTGGATCGAAGGCCGCGGCGCTGTGCGGCAGCAGCAGAGCGAAAACCAGTGATATTAAGACAGAAAAAAACCGCCCTGTCAGGCGGTGAGTGTTGGGCATGGCAAATGCCTCTCTTATAACCTTAAATTGCGCTCCCACAAAGTGGGAGATGATGAAAACGTTACGGCCGGAGGAACTCATGGCGACTCCGCCCAGGCGAAATCAACGATTATCGCGAATAAACTGCGTCCGAGCTGGCGCACCGAGCCGGACTATTCCGTTTTGCGTGCGCCATTTCCATGGCCGCTGTTGGCGATACGCGGCTGCTCTCCAGGATGATGCCGGCGGATATAGTCTTCGACGCTTTCGACATAAACATCCGCAAAATCGACAACGTTGCGCCGTGACTGGATCATGTCGATGGCGTCGTCCAGGCTGAAGCCGAGTGCCCGGAGCACCGCCAGCGTCATCATGGGTGCGCGATGCACTCCGGCGGCGCAGTGAATGAACACCCGCGACTCGGCGTCGTCCAGCGCCTCCAGGGCAAAGTCGACGCCCCGCCGGAACAGTTCTGGCGGCTTGAGTTGAAAATCGTCGTCCGTCGGATTCCACAACACCTTGACCCCATACGGCTCGGCCAGTTGCGTATCGTCGAACTCGATTTGCATATCGATGACGTGGGTAACCCCGGCGCGCACCACCTCGATCATCTTTTCCTCGGTCCAGATGCCGCCGCCAACCGCAATGCGATTGGTCACCCAGGTCATGTCCATGCAGTTACTTTCTCCTTCACTCTTGGCTTCGCGCCGTCGTCCCCAGAGCGAACTTTTATTCTACAGGGCGATTCACGCGACCTCGGATTCGGGCTCCCGGGTCGAGGGCTCCACCCCAATTTTTTTGAAGAACAAGTCAATGGGATGCACCATGCCCGGTTCCACGCCGGGCCCAGCCACCTCCCCGATCGGCGCCGGAGCCGGAGCCGACGCGGCATTCTCCTCCTCGGGCGCCGGCAGCGAGTACACCCCGGCAAAATGAAACAATTCTTTCGCCGTCGCCAGATTGCCGGTGCTTGCGGCCCCAATCAACGCGGCGGTAATGCGATGCAGCGAAGCCCAGATCAGGCGCTTCAGACTTTCCACCGTCATCTGCCTGGATTTCAGGGAGGAAAACCTCGCTGACGGCCGGCTGCTCTTGCCGTGCTTGGCTGACGATTTCGTGCCGCCCTTCGCTTTCTTCGCGGCCAGCGATTTCCTTGCGGCCGCGCTGCGCGACCCTGATACGGACACCTGCTTCTTGCTGAAGCGGCCAGAGTTTTTTACGAGTGCCATAGTTATGAGTCCTTATGCCAAAGTGGCCTTGCGGTGATGCCTGCCCCCCCGAGGAACGTCGACGGCGCACCGATCCATTCGGTATATCGTGAACGCGAGCGCTGTTCCTCGGGGCAAAGCAGAACGCCATGACTGAACCTCTGGAGGATGAGAGGACGACAGGGCGAGAGTGGAAGCGGGAATCCGATTCTTTGCCGGATGCAGCCGGTACCTCGGTCGCGCCGGGAGGTCCAGAGACGCGAAAACCCAGCACATGGCTGGGTCAGCTTTGGAACGCTCCGCATAAAGGCCGTTCCCGTTCTTCAACTCTAATTCCACTATAGCATATTGAGGGGGTGTTTTGGCACAAATTTAGCACTTTATATTTGGCTTGTTATCAGCACCTTAGAGCAAAACTGTTGCATTTCTATGCTTGACATGTATATTTTACGTTCTATCGGCTAAATTAGTAGTATAACTATCGAAACTGGGTTGGGACGGCTGAAGCCAATGGCGCTTCCACCACCCTTTCGGGGCTCGGCTGAATAAGGCGGGAACGCGACTCCGTCATAACCACCGATTCCCCAACGCCCTACCGCACCGCGTACCCGCCATCGACCGGAATCATCACGCCGGTCACAAAGTCCGAAGCCCGCGACGCCAGGTACACCGCGGTCCCAATCATCTCGTCCGGTTTACCCCATCGGCCTGCTGGCGTCCGCGACAGAATTTCTTCGTTCATCGGCGTGGAGCGGACAGCAACTGTCAAGTCCGTTTCAATCCAGCCTGGCGCAATCGCATTCACCTGGATATTGTGCGGGGCCAGCTCAATAGCCATCGACTTGGTCAGCTGCATGATTGCGCCCTTAGCCGCGCTGTACGACGGCACCAGCGCCGATCCGAAATACGAATACATGCTGCCCAGGTTGATTATCTTTCCGCCGCCGCTCTTCAGCATTGACCGCGCGGCGAACTTCGACAGCAGGAAGACGGCGGTGAGCTGGGTGGCGATGACGCTGTCCCAATCTTCCGCTTTCTCGTTCAACACGCCCCCACTCAACACAGCGTTGCCCGCGTTATTCACCAGAATGTGGATGCCGCCAAGGTCGCGCTCCACTTGTTGCAATGCCGGCTCCAGCGCAGGCCGGTCCGTAACGTCGACCTTCAACGACATAGCCGGCACGCCCATCGCCTTCAATTCTGAAACCGCCTGTTGGTTTTTCTCTTCATTCCGCGCCAGCACGGCGACGGCAGCTCCGGCTTCCGCCAGTCCAAGAGCAATGCTGCGGCCGATGCCGCGATCTCCGCCGGTCACTACCGCGACCCGTCCGGTCAAGTCAAAGAGCCTGGGCTTGGTCGTCACTCGGTCCTCTTCCACCTGTGAGATTTCTTCTGTCCATTACGAATAGCAGATGTTGGGTCAGTTGGATCGGGTTCAAGTCGTCCTGGGTGGAGCACGCCTTCAGGCGTGCAGCTAGCCTGGCGAAACCGGAGCGTCATCCCGAGCGGAGTGAGTCCGCCACGGCGGACGAACGCAGTGGCGGCTCTTCCACTCTTTACATCAGGCTCATGGTGCAGGTCAGCGCTTCGCCGCACTCCTGCTTCTCGTACGTCACCTGCTTCGGCAAGCACAGCTTCAGCATCGACGCGACCGCTGGCTTGGCGAAATCGGTATTCACATCGCGCAGGACAATGCCTTTCAAATCGTCGAGCAGGCGGTTCCAGTCATCGGGAATTTTCACCGTGCTCAGCAGTTGTGCCAACTGGTGCAAATCGTCGCACAGGTTCATGAAGTCCGAACTGGCCAGGCAGAAGTAGTTCAGCTTGAGCTGCACATCCGGCGGCCGCCCTTCCCAGAAGGCTTCGCCGGCCGAGGCGTCCCCGCAATGCCGGCGATCGGCGAGCTTCGCTCCGGATGCGCCGTTCGATGCGAGATTCCACTTCTGCCAAGTCGTGTAGCTGTCCGGTGCGTACGCCAGATTGAGCAGCGCCACCGCCGCGTCGTGAAAGACCTGCCAGTTTTTGGCGTCGACGGACTGGTCCGCCGGCGGCTGCTTGCCGTTGTAGGGCGAGCAGGTCAGCTTGCCGTAGGCCGACGACTCCAGCGTGCAGTTGAGGTTCAACGTGCCCTTGGGATGGGCCGCAACGAACTGCTGCATGTCGTTCGCGATCGCCGCCGACTCCGCGCTTTGCGAAAGGTATGCGGGAATGGCGGCCATGTGCCGGGCCTCGTCGTGATTATTGGTTTCGCTTAGCTCGATCTCCAGCTGCACGTCGGCGGGCGTCTTCGATTCGGCCACGGCGACGAAGTGGATACGCGCTTTTTGGAGAGCCTTGTTCACCGTCGAGTCGCTCTCCTCGCCCACGTCGAAGAGGAAACGGATGTTGCCGGCATCGGTGACGTAGGCCTTGGTCTTCTGGAAGTAGCTGGAGACATCCTGCGCGTGAAAGAAGTTGAAGAACGTCACGCAAACCGTGAGCGAGCGATTGAGATTGCTGCACACGCCGGAACCCGGCTCCAGCATCAACCCGCCTGCGCCCACCGCCGATTGAAGGTTGCCCTGGCAAAAATAATCCCAGCTATGGCTGAGCACATCCGGGTTGCCGAGCGCGACTTTGTACTTCGAGATCAAGGTCGTGTCCTTCTCCGCGTCCCAATTTGCCTTCAATCCCGCGCCGCCCTGCACCGCTTTGCTCATCCAGTCGCTGAGCTTGTCATTGAGCTTGCCTTGCAGATCGCCGCACAGCGCCGCAGCCTTCTGCCCACCCAGTCCGCGGGTAAAGCGATCAACGCCCGCCTGCAACTTCTGCTGGTCGACGCTGAGCGCCGGCATGCCGGTGACCTTAACTTGCGCGCCGATGCCCGCGCCGCCGCTGACGTCGGTCTTACGCGCCCGCATCAGGTAGAGAAACGCGTCGTTGGCATCGAGCTTTTCGACGATGGCAGTGAAGTCGTCGGAGTGCGTGAGACCCAGACTCGCGGTCGCGCCGATATCGACCGTGCCCGATGGCAGCGTGAGACTGGCCGCACCTTTGGCGCAACTTTCCAGCACCGTCTGCACCCCGGGCGCGCCGAACTTGAAAGTGTCGATACCATAGTTCAAGCTCAGGCTGTAGGACATGCAGCCATTGACGGTGACCTGCGCAATATCGCCGGGCGCCATCTGCACAGCGCAGCTCGGCTGGAAAGGAAAAACAAAACTGTTGCACGCCTCGGTGATGGCGTCCTTCAGCAGCGTGCCGCATTTGATCCTGTGAGCGAAGACGAAATTCTCGCCCACGCTTCCCTTGGCGTTGCCGCAAATGCCGAGCGCACCCACGCTGCCCGAGCCGCTCACATTGCCGGTGATGTTGAACGACAGCGACAGCTTCACATAAACCGAGCCGCTGTAGTCGCCCGCGGGCAGTCCCGCTTTCGGCGTCGCATCCAGATTTTCGAGGTAGTCGATCGCGCAGCCGCTGGTGAGAATCTCGAGTGAGCAAGCGGCGCTGCCCGTCAGTCCAAAGCTGATGCCGGTCGAGGTCTTCCAGCAGCCGTCGTGCGAAAGGCTGAAGCTGAGCTTCGCGCCCTGGGGCATCTTCTCCACTGGGCCGCTCCAGTAAGGAGCGGTTGCAGCGGCGAACTTGAACATCGGCATCGCCTGGCCTTGCAACAGGCTTTTGAGTTGGCTGGCGCTGGAGAGATCGGAGATCTTCAGCGCAAGATCGAGGGACGGTCCATCACCTGTAGCCACAGTGCCTCCGGGAGAACGTGTCTGTCAGGTGTAGAACCGGGAGGCAGCGATGTCAAGCGTGGCGTGGTAGAGGCTCAGTTCAAACTGAGCCACTACCGTTGCCTTAGCTCCTGTTTCCCACGGCGAACGGCGGCGTCTTCGATACCACGAATTCCGAGACGAAATACGAAACCGCCAGCGCCGAGATCGATGTCGCCGCAAACTTCGCGACGATGTTCCAGGGCAGCGGCCTGATCAGCAGGGCCAGTGGCGGCACGATCACCATGTGTACGCAATAAATCGCGTACGAATTCCTGGAGAGGCCGCGCCATAACTTCGACGTACAATTCAGGCATTTCTGAAAGACCGCAATCAGCGCAAACACCGCTGCCAGGCAGAAGGTGCAATGCAGCACGTCATTGCCCACTCGATAGCGAAGTTGATCCAGCTTCAATCCGAACGCCAGCTTGTACATCATGAATGCAGCGCCCAGCACCAGGCTCAGCGGCAACCAGGTCGCGATTCGAGGATTGTATCCATTCGCCGTGAACCAGCGCCGGCGGTAGCCGTGTACGCCCAGCGCGAAGAAGAAAATGTAAAGCGAAAAACGCGTCGGCTGAATCACCAGCAGATACGAAACCGGCACCCAGGCATAGTCGTTCACCTGCTGATTGACCGCGATGAAGACGACAGACGTGAGGGCGACGAAGCCGGCAAAGAACCAGAGCGCCGGTCGGCCGCTGCCCGGCTGCAGCCACCTCAGCTTCTCGCTCGCCGAGCGCGCGATCATCAGTCCGAAATAAAACAGCAGCAGCACGCCGAGAAACCAGAATTGTGCCTGCTCGAAATACGTGCTGAAAAACGTATGCGTCCAGAAGTGTAGATACGCCGGCGGCGTCCGGGTGCGGCTCAGCCAGATGAAGTAGGTGGTGGCCGGCGCGAGGAATAGCGTCCCCACGACCCACGGAATTCCCACGCGCTTCAGCTTCTCGCGCGCAAACGCCTCTTCACCTTTGCGCAGCAAAGAAGGCAAGCCGAAGTATCCCGCCAGCAAGAACATCACCGGCATGATAAAGACGTCCGCGATCATGACGAAGCAGAAGAAGCCCAGGCTTTGCCTGGTGTCGACCACGTACCACCAGGCCGGCGCGAACAGCATGTAGCTCATCGCGGCGTGGAACACCACCACCAGCAGGATGATGAACGAGCGCAAATTGTCGAGCGCCTCCAGACGGCGCGTGCTGGGAATGTGCGGCAGAACTTCAACGGCAATCGGGGTCTGGGTTGTGGTGACACTCATTCCAGCAGTATCGGATGCCGCCTCGGCCCGGCGCAGTGATAGGCAGGCGAATTCTGCGGTGCCGGTTCCCATGCCGGAATATGGCGCAGAAGCGGAGTTCATCGCGTAGCGGCACGCGATGTTCGGAAGCTGGCGGCGAATCCTTCCGCGCTCCGGGAACCGTTGCTTCTTCCAGCTACTTGGGTTCTAATACTCCAACTCATAAAGCTGTCATCACGAATCGCAGGCTCTCCCAGGGCCGTCCGTAAAACTCTCGTGTCGAGGTTCACTTTCGATGCCCGTCAATCTGTCGCGCCGTCCTCTTGCATTTTTTGCTCTCGTGATTGTTGCCCTCGCACCGCCGGTTACGCGCGCCGGCGAGAAGCAATCGCCGAACTCTCCGCAGGATGTGCTGACCTATCACAGCGACAACAACCGCAGCGGATGGTTCTCCGCCGAAACCCAGTTGACTCCGGCCATCGTGGGCAGCACCGCGTTCGGCCTGCAGAAGGTCGTCGCCCTCGACGGACGCGTCGACGCCGAACCGCTCTTTGTCTCCGCCCAGACCATCGCCGGCCAAGGTGTTCATGACGTGGTGTACGTGGCGACCGAGGCCAACAGCATCTACGCTTGTGATGCTGCCAGCGGCGCCATCCTGTGGCACAGGCAGTACGGAATCCCGGTCCCCGACGGCTTCAAGGATGGCGACGACAACGTTTACCCGGTGATGGGAATCCTCAGCACCCCGGTGATCGATCGTAATGCCGGGTTGATGTACTTCGTCAACGACAGCTTCGGCGCTGGCGGAGACAACTTCCGCGTGCACGCCATCTCGCTCAGCAACGGACTCGATGCCCTGCCTCCGGCGCTCATCCAGTACAGCGAGACGCTGTCGGACGGTACCCTCTGGACCTTCAACCCCACGCACCAGCTACAACGCCCCGCCCTGCTTGAGGCCAATGGCAGCATCTATGTCGCCTTCGGGAGCACCGGCGATACCGTTCCCAACATTTCGCGCGGCACCATCCTGCGCTTCGACGCCACGACGCTGTTGCCGATGACGGGAGATCTCACTGACCGGTTGACCACCCCTCAATCGAACTATTACCTGTCGTCCATCTGGCAATCGGGATACGGACCGGCGGCCGATGCGAATGGCGACATCTTCTTCTCCACTGGAAACAGCGATCCCAACACCCCCAGTTATTCGCAGGCCTTCAACCGTCCTGACAGCATGGTGCGGCTGTCCTCCGATCTGCTTACCCTGAAGGACAGCTTCACTACCTTCGACTACTTCGAGCTCGACGGCTTTGATGGCGACGTAGGCTCGGGCGGCTTGATGCTTTTGCCCGATCAGTCCGGCCCGGTTCCGCATCTCGCTATCGCCGGCGGCAAGGACGACCGCGCCTTCCTCATGAATCGCGACAACATGGGCGGCTACACCCCGAACGGCCCCGACAACGTGTTACAGACGGTGAACATGGGAAGCTGCTGGTGCGGTCCGTCCTACTACGTGGGATCTGACGGTGTGGTACACATTATTACCGGCGGCGGCAATGGCGTGACCAGCTGGAAGCTGCTGACTTCGCCGGCGCTCCAACTGGTGCAGGAAGGCTCCACCGGGCAATCGGCGGTGAACGGCCTGCCCGATAACGGCGGCGTCCTGCCCGTGGTCTCGTCGAACGGAATGACTGCGGGAAGCGCCATCGTGTGGTTCGTACAGAGGCCTGCGGCTTCATCCGATGTAAATCCGGGCACGCCGCTAACCCTGCGCGCGTACTCGGCGACCAACCTTAGCCATCCCCTGGTGTCTATTCTGGGCGGTACCTGGACCCACGCCGACAACAGCAATGCCAACCTGGTGCCCACGGTTGCTAAGGGCCGGGTGTACGTCGCCAGCAACATGCAGCTTCGTATCTACGGGCTGGGGGCGCATCCCGCCGGAGCCATGCTGGACTCCATTACCCCGTCGCAGCCTGAGGCGATCGCCTGCCCGGCGAGCATCGCGCCTGCCGCAGCCGTGAGCGGCGCATCGCCAGTACACCAGTTGTATGGAACGGTGTGCCAGGCGAATGGCCGCGAGTTGAAACTGGCGCTGCGCAGCGGCCGAGCGGTGTCGATCGATACGGGCACCAGGTTCGAAGAGCGCCGTCCGGTCCTGCTCACTCCGGGACGCCCGCTGCACGTTGTCGTGACCCTCGACAAATCCGGCGTAGCCCACGCGCAGAAGATCACGCCCGCGCACATGATCACGGCGCAGACGCCGGCCGACCGGTGAGGCATATCGAACTTATGACGGAAATCCCCAGGTCTCGAACGTCGCGAGATCCGGTGCACCGGGCTTTTCGATTGTGCCCCTAAGTATCCCGACCGCTCGATAAACGGGACAACCGCACTCCCGCATCCACGCCGCCGCTCTTACAATGTTCCGATGCTGCTTTTCGCGCTCGTTCTCTCTCTGCTCGTCCAAACGCCTGCGCCCACCACCGATCAAACCATCGCTTGGCTGCGCGCCAAGGACCAGGCGCTGCTCGACGCCACCGCTCCGGGCGACAGGAAGATTTGGGAAGACGTGCTCGCTCCCGATGCCGTCTTTGTCGACGAGAATGGAGTCATCCTCGATCGCGCCAACTTCCTCGAACAGCTCACGCCGCTGCCCGCCGGAGTTTCCGGCACGCTCCGGATGTCCAGCTACCTGGCGCACGTCGACGGCGATCTCGCGACCGTGATTCATCTCGACGATGAGCGCGAAACCTTTCACGGGCAGACCCTGCTGGCGCAATATCTCACCACCGAAACCTGGCGCCGCGATAACGGCGAGTGGAAGCTCTACCTGACTCATATTTACGCGGTACTCAAAGACCCGCCGGCCATCACCCTGCCGGAAAAAGAGCTGCTGCAATACGTCGGGCAATATGCCGCGGCGCCGGATTTGATCTACCTGATCCGCTGGGACGGACAGCGCCTGGTCGGCGGCCGGAAGGGCAGCTCGCTGAAGCTGCTCGACGTCGAAGTGCGCGACCTGCTATTCGTGCCCGGCCAGCCGCGCATCCGCAAAATCTTCCAGCGCGACGCGAAGGGCCAAATCACCGGCTTCGTCGATCGGCGAGAGAGTTGGGATCTGGTGTGGAAGAAGTCTGCCCATTAAAGCACCTTCTCGATTGCGCCATCGTAGGCTCCCGCACGATGTCAGAAACCGACGGCAGGACCCGGCAGCTACAATGTCCCCGAGGACGAGTAATTGCCCAAGCGTTTCTTACTGACAATCCATTTAGCTCTTGTCATTACTCTGCTTGCTCCTCTCGCCCGAGCCCAGAACAAACAGGATGAGCCTTCACTCTTAGAGTTTTTCACTGACGATGGTTTTTGCCTGTCGGGCGCTCTCCCGCAGCTGCGGTGGGAACCGGGCATGCACGCCGACGACTTCACCATCTGGGGATCGTATTGCGACTCCGATTCCAGCACGGGCCACATCGAGTCCGAGCAGTTCCTCGCCCCCGCCACTCTATCGTTTGAGGTAGCTGGTTACGCAGGCAATCCGGGCTTGCGTCTGGTCCTCCGCAACCTGGAGTCGCAACAGGAATTTGATCTCAGTCCCGCTCCGGCTCCCGGAGATCGGTGGCGTCACGTCAGCGTGGACGTGCCCCCGCTGTGGATCGGCAAGCCCGTCAAGATCATCGGGGAAGATCATTCCACAAAGCCGCAGGGTTGGTTCGCCTTTACGGCTCCTCGGCTGCCCTACTCGCTAGTCACGTCTCGACCAATCCGCACCGACCTCCCGGCTCACGGCTTTTGCCGCAATGGTGTTCACCCCAAGACCGTGTGGCCGGCGGGTGGTCTTCCGGCTGGAACCGTAGGCTGGGGATCCTACTGCAATTTGGGTGATTACAATCTCGGCTGGATTGCTTCGGAGCCCTTCCGCGCTGGCCCTACCGCTACGTTCTACGTGGCGGGCTTTCCCGGCATTCCGGGTGTTCGCCTGTCATTCGAAAACCTGGACGACGGACATCAGCTGCCGCTGCAGTTCCAGGTTCCGCCCGGTAATCAGTGGACGCTTTACCACTTTTCCTTACCACCGCAATGGAAAGGACAACCTGTTCGATTGCTGGCCGAGGACAAACTTGCCGGTCCGAAGGGATGGGTAGGGTTCGCTTACGTACCACGTCAGGTGAGACAGGAGGCGCACTTCGGGTTGCGCATGCTGGGTATGGTCCTGGCGCTTTTTGTTCTCACGATGTTGCCGGCCGCTGCCGTTTGTATCGTTGCGGCCTTGCGCGGAGTGAAGTGCACGCTCGACCTGACTGCCATCGCGCTGCTGACGATTGGCTCGGTGGGCTATGGCGCGTTTTGGTGCTATTTTCTGAATCACGCTTTGGGGCTGATTTACAGTTACCTGGTTTTGCTGTTATCTGTCGTGACGGTTTTCTGGGCCGCGATTCGTCATCGCAGCAGTCGCAAGCTTTTCGTTCTGCGCCGGATGCTTGTGCCCACGTGTCTCGTCTTTACCGCCTCGCTGTTTATGGTGTCCCTCGGATTTGTCTATGGTCGCCCCGACTCGGTCCAGGACTACGCCGTTCACCGGTTTGCCCCACCTCTGCTTTCCGTCGATAACTTCCTGCCCAAGATGTTGGCCGACGAAGTTTTTGCCGGCAATATTGCTAAGCCTTTCTTCGGAGGCTGGCTCTCCAGCGACCGGCCGCCCCTACAGGCGGGGATGGCGGTCTGGCATTACGCGTGGACGCGCGGTAATCGCGACCTGGCTTACCAGGTGTTAGGAGTCATCCTTCAGCTAACTTTTCTTGCTGGCCTATGGGCGTTCCTGGAAGCCGCGGGCCTTAACCGCAAAGCAACCGCATTAATCATCACCGTAGCTCTATTTTCGGGCTTCACCTTGGTGAACTCCTTCTACGTCTGGCCCAAACTGTTGCCGGTTGCCTATCTCCTCCTGCTTCCAGCTTATTTCTTCACCGAGCGCTATTCATACATCCGAACGAACTGGCGTGCCGGATGCATGATCGGTGCAATTGCTGCTTTGGCTATGTTGTGTCACGGCGGAACGATCTTCGCTCTGCTGGGGATCGGCGTCGCGGCACTGATACTGCGACGACTCCCAAGCCGTCGCTTTATTTTTGCCGCCGGAGCCACGGCAATCCTGCTCTATCTTCCATGGTCTCTGTACCAGCGTTACTTCGACCCTCCAGGGGACCGGCTAGTGAGAATGCACCTGACAGGAACCACGGAACCCGGTACCGGAAAACTCAGCCAGTTATTCTGTGAGAATTACGAGAAGCTGGGCTGGAGTGGCACACTCCATTACAAAATCGCGAATCTCCATACCTTGGTCGATACTCAATCGTTCGGGCAGGATCCGGGCGAAGTTCTTACCACTTTCCTGCGCGGCGATCGGCAACAACGAGGCGCGGCGGTGGCATCGTTGCGGCACGCCATGTTTCTCCAGTGGTTCTGGTCCCTCGATCTCTTTTGCGTTGTTCCGCTCATTTGTCTGGCGTACCCGATATTCCGGCGGCCCAGGACTCCGGAATTCCGGCTAAGCTTGGTCCTGTGGTTATGCACCGGCATGACCCTGCTGGTTTGGTGTCTCCTGATCTTTGGACCCGGTGGCACCATCGTTCATCAGGGCTGCTACTTCACCGAGATCGCTGCGTTTGCCGCAGGAGTTCTGGGATTGTGGGCGCTCAGCCCGCTGCTCGCACTGCTGTTCACGGCAGCGCACATTCTTTTCACATTCGTAATGTATGTGTTTCTCAATCCGCCGGACATGGTCGGACGAGCAACCTACTTCGGGCCGCTGAATTCAGTGCTACTTTCGGCTTGCGTGCTGGCGGTTGCGGCGTTTGCCTATGTGCTTTGGAAGTGGTCGGCAGCCTCTCTTACTTGCGAATAACAAAGGCCCGATGTTCCGGCGCGATGGAGGCGAACTACACTGCAAAGGAAACTTCGCGATTATCCTGGGACACTATTTGCGTTGTATGCAATCCACCTGCCCGCAATCCATTATGTTTTGAGAAGCATCGATTTCTTTCTGCATGTCGAGTAGAAGTCCAGCAATTCGAGATGGATGTTGGGCCAAGGTATCAAAGCTGCTCGCTGGAAGCCTCTTTTCCATGTAGAGCTGCACAGAAGAAGGCGCCTTCTCCGCGATTTCGGTGCCCCGAGGTCTGTGGTTGTGATCCCAAACCAGGGCAGCGATATTGATCAGCGCCCCTGTTCCGCCGCCCACGATTCCGAACACAGTACCCAGATGCGAAACACTCGGATGGTGATCGAGGCGAAGAGCACCGCCGGCGACTCCTCCTACACCGCCTATGATGATTCCGGAGATTTTCAGAAATTCGCCCGTCGTATAGTTTTGATCGGTCTTTTTGCTGTATAGCTCCTGGACTTGAAACGCCTCCGCGTTCACGTCACGAGACGCTTGCGCAAGAGCGGCCTCCGCAGCTTGTCTGTCAGAGGGACTGTTCATCCCCGCGACAAAGCTCCTGATGCCTTCCGGCGGCGCCGACGACAGTGGCGATTGAGGATTAACAATTCGGCAAATCACAGGACCGATCCCAAGAACGGATGAAATCGTCCCTACCTCCTTGGGCACAGACGGATTCGGGCCCGTGCAACTGGCGTCGGTATTCTGTCCCATCGCGATGGAGCACCAGAGAACTGTCAGCAGACCCCATTGAACGGTATGCTTCGCCGAGAACGGCATCGAGACCTCCGGCAGGCAGAGTTATCGGGATTTTGCCGGACTTTAGCACAAGGAAATACGCAAAACTACGAAGTTGTTATCGTTTGGGGTTACGAAAAGGATGCAGGACGTTGTGTGGTTAGCTATCGCTGGAAGAGCAGTGTCGGCAAACTGACCCTGCAACTGACGAATGCTAGTTGGTAACTATTAGTTGCTAGTCACTGGCCCCTACAGCTTTTGCAGTCGCTGCACGTCTCGCACGCCGGGAATTTTTCTCACGCCGGTAACGATGCGGTCCAGGTGCTCGAGGTCGGCTACGATTTCCACCGTGGCGTGCTCCTCGGCAGTCTTGGCTTCCATGTTGCGGATGTTGGTATTGCTGTCGCTGATGACGGCGGCAATCTGCTTCAGCATGGCCGGATGCTTGTCGCAGGCGACGGAAGGTTTGAGTTCCAAGGCTCAATTCGTATACTGAATGCGATCTTTCAAGCCCTGGGCACCTTGCACACGCTTATGTATCCATCCCCTCCGTCTGTACTTTTGCCTCGCAATGATTTTAAAAACCATTGCTTGAAAGTGTGTTTGTGTCCTCCCCCAACTCCGCAATGAAGGAAATCCCACCATTGGCTTCGATTCCAACTGAAGCTCAGCGTAGTCGGACCGGCTCGGCCGTTCGGGCACGCGACGTAGTGTTTCTGATCTGCTGGTTGCTGGCGTGCGGCGGGTTGGTCTTCTGGCGCAGCTTTCACGTCTCCTACGGCTTCGACGATATTGCCCACCTGCATGCGTTGGCGGCTCTTCGCTCTGGCGAGATGTCGTTCACCACCTGGTTTTTTTACCAGCACAATGAGCACATCGTTCCGTTACTGCGACTGTACTTCATGGCGGCAACGAAGATCAGCGGCCTGAGTTCGGCGGCGATGCACGTGATGATTTTCCTGAACTATGCGCTCGGGGCATTTGCGTGCGCCTGGATATTGTTCTCGTTTACCCGATCGCGATTGGGAGCCTTCCTGGCCGGGACCATCTACGTGGCTGCGGGAGGCTTTGCCGGATCCACCGTTTGGCAACCCACGGCTGCGCAATTCTCTGTCGCCGGTACTCCCTTGATCCTGGCGACCGCAATCGTGGTGAGTCCTTATGCACGGAAACGATGGGCTGACGCGGCTGTGCTCCTGTTGATTGTGGTTTCGGCGATGGGAATGGGAGCCATGGCCGTCACCGCACTCTCCATACCGCTTTATCTTTTTCTCGCGAAGCCTGACACCATAGCGCCGGCCAGACGCAACCTGATGATTTCTCTCAGTGTGCTGCTCAGCGCCGCCCTGCTTCTGGCTACGCGGTGGCTGATGTACCTCCATAGCGTTCGTGCTCCTGAGTTCGCAATGCAGGGTATTTATGACGGTCTCTTTCTGGTGTTTGTCACTCCAGGCCGTTTCTTACTTTCATGGACTCCATTCCTTGAGGCTAGTCTGCCAATTCAGCTGTCAGCAGCACTGGCTGGATGGATTCTTCTTATCCTGACTCTGGGTTGGGTTTCGAAGCCTCTGCGAGTACTCCTGATCGCGCTCTGGGCGGGAAACGGGCTACTGGCCCTGTTGATCGGTCTCGGAAGATATAAAATCGACAGCTATCACGACCTCTTCGTCACCGACCGCTATCATTACTTTTTCCTGCTGCCCCTGACGCTGCAGGCAGCGACCGCCCTCGATCATATGACGCGCCGATTTCTACAAGGCGCTGGTCCCTCCCGCAAAATCGCCACTAGCGGTATCTTGGGGTGCGTCATGTTGGCTGCGCTGGTCATGAGCCACATTCAACTCGATAAAGGAATGTTCTGGTGGGTCATCGAGCAGCATCAGCTGGAGTTCCGGGAAGCGAAGGTGCTGGCGAAAATTGTCCGGGCTACCGCAGCCCGGCAGAAGCTTCACCTGGAGGACGGAACCATCCGATTTCCGGGTGACATGAACCTCCACCTGGGATTTTCCTGCATCCTGTTCACGCAATTTCCCAAAGGCTTGCCCGGCGTCCAGTGGAGCCTCTCGTCTACCCCCTCATCGAGTGTCGGCTGGCCCTACCATGTCCAGCCCATAGCGGACGCCGACGCCGCAGTTCAGAACCAAATCTTCGACGAGTGGTCGAAGAAATTAAACCGGCCCCCGTATTCCTGTGTCCTCGGCGGGAAGATCCACGATGTGCTTCCGGTGAAGAGCTGTGCGGAGGCCGCGAGAATGTCACCACCACCGATAGCGCCGCCGAGACCCTTCTGGTAGTGTCTAGCTCCAACCCACTCGCTGCCGTGCGGCGGGAGCCTTTGCCCTTGGGCGCTGGAACTTGTTGATTGATCCGCTGGAACTTACTGAGGGAGATTAGCTGTCTTACAGCTTCTGCAGTCGCTGCACGTCCCGCACGCCGGGAATTTTTCTCACGCCGGTAACAATGCGGTCCAAGTGCTTGAGGTCGGCGATGTCGGCTACGATTTCCACCGTGGCGTGTTCCTCGGCGGTCTTGGCTTCCATGTTGCGGATGTTGGTATTGCTGTCGCTGATGACGGTGGCAATCTGCTTCAGCATGCCCGGACGGTTGTCACAGGCGACGGAAAGTTTAACCGGATAGCCTTCCTGGCCCTTGGGCGTCGCACCGTCTTTACCCCACTCGACGTCGATGCGCCGCTCCTGCTCGAACATCAGATTCAAAACGTTGGTACATGACCTGGAATGCACGGCTACGCCCTTGCCGCGCGTGACGTAGCCTACGATCTCTTCACCGCGAATCGGGTTACAACACTTGGCGCGATAGACCAGCAGATCGTCGTGACCCTTGACCTTGATGGCCGAGCTGTCGCCGCCAAAGACGCGCCGCACCACGCTGGTGAAGCCGCCGCCGTCACCGTCCTCCGGCTGCGCCGGCTGATGTCCGGAGAACGACTTCGCCTCTTCCGGCGGGAGGACCTTGGCCAGAATGCTGCGCGCGGAAAACTTGCCATAGCCGATCGCGGCCAGCAAATCGTCAGGCTTCGCCAAACCGTTTTCGTTGGAGACGCGCATCAGTTCCGCGTCACTCAGCGACTTCATCGCAATGCGATACTTGCGCGCTTCTTTTTCGATGAGCTTGCGGCCGATCTCGATGGCGCGCTCCCGCTGATGCACGTTGAGCCAGTGCTTGATTTTCTGCCGCGCGCGCGACGACTTGGTGAACTGCAACCAGTCGCGGCTGGGATGATGCCCCGGCTGCGTGAGAATCTCGACGATGTCGCCGGAGCGCAGCTTGTAGCGCAGCGCCACGATGCGTCCGTTCACCTTCGCACCCACACAGGTGTTGCCGACCTCGGTGTGGACGGTGTAAGCGAAGTCCACCGGCGTCGCATCGCGCGAGAGCACGACGATTTTGCCTTTCGGCGTGAAGGTGTACACCTCTTCGGGATAAAGATCGATCTTCAGCGTCGCCAGGAATTCGCCGGAGTTCTTGATGTCGCGCTGCCACTCCACCACCTGCCGCAGCCACGCCAGGCGCTGCTCGTCGCGCGCCGACACCGGGCCGTCCTTGTACTTCCAGTGCGCGGCGATGCCCTCCTCGGCCATCTTGTGCATCTCTTCGGTGCGGATCTGCACTTCAAAGGGATGCCCTTTCTCCGAGATCACGGTGGTGTGCAGCGACTTGTAGAAATTGTTGCGCGGGATGGCGATGAAGTCTTTGATGCGTCCGGGCACCGGCCGCCATTGATTGTGAATGATGCCGAGCACGGCGTAGCAATCCGTCTCCGATTGCGTGATGATGCGCAGCGCCAGCATGTCGTAGATCTGATCGACCGAGATGTGCTGCCGCTGCAGCTTTTGCCAGATGCTGTAGAGTCGCTTGATGCGCGCCTCGACGCGCGCCTGGATCTTGTTCTCCTTCAGCTTCGCTTCGATGACACCCTGCACTTCGGCCAGGAACGCCTCGCCTTCTTTGCGGCGCAACTCGATGGCGTCCTTCACCTGGTTGTAGGAGATAGGATCGACGTACTGGAACGCGAGATCTTCAAGCTCGCCGCGAATCTTGCCCATGCCCAGGCGATGCGCGATAGGCGCATAGATATCGAGCGTCTCGCGGGCAATTTTCTGCTGGCGCGCGGGCGACAAAAATTTCAGGGTGCGCATGTTGTGCAAACGGTCGGCCAGCTTGATGAGCACGACGCGGATGTCGTCCATCATGGCCAGCACCATCTTGCGCACGTTCTCGGCCTGCGCCTCTTCCGAGGAGGCGAAGTCGATCTTGCTGATCTTGGTCACGCCCTCGACGATGTGCGCAACCTGCTCGCCGAACTCGGTCTGGATTTCGTCGATGGTGACCGACGTGTCTTCGACCGCGTCATGCAGCAAACCGGCGGTGATGGCCGTGGTGTCGAGCTGCATCTCGGCGAGAATGGTCGCGACCTGCAGCGGATGCGCCAGGTAAGGCTCGCCGGACTCGCGCGCCTGGCCCTTGTGATGCTCCTGCGAAAACTCGTAGGCCTTCTTGATGGAGGAAAGATCGTCGGAGGGGCGGTAGGAACGGACCTTGCGCAGGAGATCGCGGAAGCGGGTGACCGTCAGAACATTGGTCGCGATCTGTTGGCGCAAAGTCGCCATAACCGATTATACGCGCTCCGCCGCGGCGTGAAGCTGTTCCAACTTTTTGACTGACAGTGGATGCGCTACAGTCGTAGGGATTCAGAAAGCGTGAGTTTCGATGCGAGTGCTGATCAGCGGAGCTTCGGGGTTGCTGGGGACGGCGCTGACGCGGGCGTTGCTGCGCGACGGACACGAAACGCTGGCGCTGGTGCGGCGCGCCGCGCGCGCCGGTGAGGTGCAGTGGGATCCGCGGCAGCCGCTCGATCCGGCGAAGCTGGCGGGTTGCGATGCGGTCGTTCATCTGGCCGGCAAGAACATTGCCGGACGCTGGACGGAAAAGTTCAAGCAGGAAGTGCTGGAGAGCCGCTCGTCTGGTACGCGAACGTTGGCGGCGGCCGCGGCGGAAAGTTTCCGGCAAACGGGACAGCCCCCGGTGTTCGTGTCGGCGTCGGGCGTCGGGTATTACGGCAGTCGCGGTGATGAGGTTCTCACCGAGGACAGCGCCGCGGGTGCCGGATTTCTGGCCGAGGTCTGTAAGCAGTGGGAGGCGGCGACCAATCCTGCGCGTGATGCGGGTGTGCGCGTGGTGAACCTGCGCATCGGAGTGGTGCTGGCGCGCGATGGCGGCGCGTTGAAGCCGATGCTGCCGCCGTTTCGGCTTGGACTCGGCGGACGAGTCGGCAGCGGGCAGCAATGGTGGAGTTGGGTTTCGCTCGACGATGTGATCGGCGCGATGCTGTTCGCACTTCAAGGTGAGCTGCAGGGGGCGGTGAACCTCGTAGCCCCGGCGCCGGTGCGCAATGCGGAGTTCGTCAAAGCTTTAGGCAAGGCACTGCATCGCCCTACGATCTTTCCCCTGCCCGAATTCGTGATTCGCGGCCTGATGGGCGAGATGGGGGAAGAGTTGCTGCTGACCTCGGCGCGAGCCGTGCCGGAGAAGTTGCAGACCGCCGGATACCAGTTTCGCCACGCCGATCTGGACGAAGCATTACGGGCCGCGCTGGAATAAGCAGCGCCCAAGGTAAATCTGAGTGCCACATTGTGGTATAGATAACTTCATCCTGCCAGCGCGCCGCGCACCAGGCCCACTCCCAGCGTCAATACCGAAGCCGCGAGCACAATCGCTCCCCCATAGATGAACCCCACCATGCCATTCGGCTGGGTTGCGGTGGGCGAGGTCATTGACAGAAAGAATCCCAGGGGAATCAGGATCGCGGCCAGGGGAACGCCAATTCTCACCAGCCAGGTTACGGAATCGGGCAGCAACGCTGCGTCTGCCAGCACCTGGCAGACCAGCGACAGGATGACGATCACGCCGGCGTGCGCGTGTCCCGCGCGAAAGAAATTCTGCCGCAGTGGATTGTCCATGTATCCGGAGCTCTTGTTCAGCAACGAGGTCAGCAGAAAATAGCCGCCGTATTGAATGCTGGGCACGGTGATGAGGATGATGCCGGACATCAATTTCGCTTCGCGAGTCATAGCTCGACCTCCGCAACGGAATGACTATGTGGATGTGCGGTCCGCTTCGACGATGCGCAATCTGTCACTGGTATTACAATTCGGAGTCTCGCAACCGTCATCACGCGCGCTGAGGCGCCCGCCTAAGCGCAGGAGGCATCGATGAAAGCGCCCGTCAAGAAGGCACCGGCAAAAACAGCTGATCCGGAAGCGCAGCTGAAAAGTTTTATCGACAAGTTCGATCCGCAGAACCAGACGCTGATTCGCTCGGTGCGCGCGGCGCTGCGCAAACGCCTGCCCTCCGCCAACGAGTTGGTTTACGACAACTACAATTTCTTCGTCATCGGTTACTCGCCGACGGAGCGGCCTACCGACGCCATTCTGTCGATGGCGTGCAGTGCGAACGGCGTCGGGCTGGCGTTTCCGTATTGCGGGACGAAGCTGCCCGATCCGCACAAAATTCTTCGTGGCTCCGGCACCAGCAATCGCTCGATCCATCTGGAGTCAGCGAAGACGCTGGCGCGTCCCGAGGTGGCGGAGCTGATCGACGCCGCGGTCGCGATCTGCAAACCGCTGGCGCAGAGCGGACGTGGGAAGCTGATTATCCGGTCCATCTCGGCCAAGCAGCGGCCGCGGCGGAAGTAGACGGTTGTCAGTTGTCGGGTGCCAGATTCGGCTCTCGGGTAGTGCGGACCTCCCGCGTGATAGAAAATCCGGGTGCCCCGGGTCTCACTGCGTCCGCGGCACCTCGGTGATCATCAAATCCCTGCAGGAAAGTGAATATCCATCAACGGAAATGCCGTAAGCTGAGGGCTGACGGCGGCAGAAGACAGCGGACGGCTTCTTTGGTCATTCACGTACTCCATCTCGGCGTAGTCCCTTACCCGACGGCACTCGACCTGCAGCGCACGCTGCTGCAACTGCGCAAGTCCAACCGCATCGAGAACACGCTGCTGCTGCTCGAACATCCGCCGGTCATCACGCTGGGCCGCAACGCCAGCCTGCACAACGTGCTGGCCTCGCCCGAGTTTCTCTCGCAGCGCGGCGTCGAGTTGCACGAGATCGATCGCGGCGGCGACGTCACGTTTCACGGGCCCGGGCAGCTGGTCGCCTATCCGATCTTCGATCTGCGCAGCTTCGAGCCCAAGGTCGGCGCGGTGGAATTCGTGCGGAGGCTGGAAGAAGTTTTGATTCGCACGTGTGGCGACTTCGGCATCGGCACGCAACGCATCAAGGGCCTGACCGGGGTGTGGACCTACGCGCTGCGCAACAAGCCGGAGGCCAAGATCGCGGCCATCGGCGTACACATCTCTCGCGGCGTCACTACGCACGGTTTCGCGCTCAACGTTTCGACCGACCTGGAGTACTTCACCATGATCGTGCCCTGCGGCATTACCAATAAGCCGGTGACGTCGATGGAGCGAGAGTTGCAGAAGTCCTTAACTATGGATGAGGTAGCGACCGCCGCCTCGCGCAACTTCGGGCGCGTCTTCGGCGCGCAGATGCTGTGGCTGGAGTCGCTCGACGATCTGCTGGCGCAAGCTGCGCCGGCGCTTGACGCCGCACCCGTACAGGCACCGGCAAATCAGGACACACCCGCACGTGCGCCGAAAGAGCTGCGCGAATTGCATGGCGACGGCAGCGAACTGGCGTAGGACGACTCACCGTTATCGATGGCTCTTCGGCAGGACTGTCTGACTCAGTATCGACAACCTGTGCACTTGGACGCTGGAGAGAAGCGATAAACCGATCCAAAAATCAGGTCGGCGCCACCGCCGTAGGTGGCACCATACAAATTTCCGGAGGCGTCCTGGATCAGTCCTCCGCAAATGTCGGTTCCATCTGCGGCGTCGAAGGTATGCAGGACGTTGAGTTCGCCATGGGAAGTAAGTTTGAATATGACGCCGCATCCGTAAGTGCAGCCGCAGTTACCGCAGTTCCCACCGTACGTGGTTGTCCCATAGAAGCTTCCATCCCGACCTTGTATCAGTCCCGCGACTGGCATGTCGCCATCCGCACACTGCTCTTGTGCGCAGAAGCTGTAAAGCGTTGTCAGTGCGCCTTGTGCTGTGATTTTGAAGGCCGTTCCGCAGCCCTCCTGGCAAAAGGCGCCATTGTTACCGCCCCCGTATGTCGTGCCGTAGAAGTTTCCGTCGCGAGCTTGTATCAAGGCTGATTCAGGATGCGCGCCATGAAGGTAATCAAAACTATGGAGCGTCGTGAATGTACCGTCAGTCGTGATTTTGAAAATAGTGCCGCAACCGTAAGGCGTACAATTCGTCCCGCCGGCATAGGTCGTACCGTAGAGGCTCCCGTCGCTGCCCTGCACCAACCCTGCGACAGGAGTAGACCCGTCAGCGCAGTTGGGTTGCGAGCAGAAGCGGTAAAGCGTGGTCAATGCGCCCGCAGGGGTCATTTTGAAAATCGTGCCGCAGCCATCGCAAAGGCCGTTTTCGATTCCTCCGGAGCTGGTGGTTCCGTAATAGTTGCCGTCGCTGGCCTGCAAAAGCGCTCCGTAAGGCTGCGCCCCGTCGGTGAATTGGAAGCTATGCAACGTGGTGAGTGTGCCCTCGGGAGTAATTTGGAAAACGGTGCCGAGGGAGTTGGGATTGTAAACGTTGAGATACACTCCGCCTTGCGAAGTTGTGCCATAGAAATTCCCATCCGTACCCTGTACCAGTCCAGCATACGGAGCCGATCCATCCCAACATGAGCCGTGAGCGCCTCGAGTGCAGAAATAATGCAATTGGGTAAGCGTTCCGTCCGGCGCGAGCCGGAATACTGTCCCGTTGCCGTCGTTCTGGCCGGTCGTAGTGCCATAGAGGTTGCCGTCAGCATCGCGCACCAGAGTCTCATACCCGGGGTTAGACCCATCCCAGCCCTGAAAGCTGTACAGGGTCTGAAAAAGGTTGGACTGTGCTGGAGCAGCATTCACCACCGCCATGCAGAACGATAGGACGATGCCAATGAACACTGCTGGAGCCCGGTTCCTCATGTTTGTCGCTGTCGCAATTCGTGCCGCGCTTGTTTGTAGGTCAGTCATGCGTCCCTCCGGAAGGCAAGCGTCGCGATGCTCGGAAATTTCCTCGGAGTTCGCGCTCGCAGCGGGCCACGGAAGCGGACAAGTGGAAGGGTTCTGTTCCTCGCTGAGCTTGGAGCATGCGAGGCAGGGCAAGGACCGTGCGAATGTTCTCCCGAAGCCCTCAGTAGAATTTCATGACATTCGCGGAGGATTTGTCAGTGACGGCCGCCGCAGCGCCGGGTGATGCACTCATCCATGGGGCAGCAAGGCGAGGCCGCTCCAAAGCTTCCGCCACGCGACGGTCGCCCATGGGCTTGAGATCTCTCGAACAAACCGCTCGGATTTCGGCCGACGGGTCCCGCCGTCTAGCCCCAACTTGCCTCCTCTGCGCCCTGCGTTTATCGTTGCTTCTGCGACTATGGCTTACAAGAAGCGCCCCCATTCCAGCAGCTCTGATAAGAAATCCGCAAGAGTCCCACTTGCTCCGGCGAAGCCCGCGAAGACACCGGCTCCCGACGAGCAGGCTGACGGCTCGCCCAAGCCGACCGACACCAATGCCGACCTACCGGCGAAGCAATCGCGCAACGGCAATCAGGCGCAAGCCGCGAAACCGGATGCCTCCCTCCGCACCTATAGCATTCCCGACTACCGCCTCGAAAAACCGGAGTTCCGCATCTTCATGTCGGGCGAGGGTTCCAACATTGAGTACCGCATCGAGGGCGACCTCAGCGCCGCAGCGCCGCCCATCCGCGAGTCGAAGTATCTCTCGCGCGAGCAGTCGATCGAGATCTATCGCTGGATGCTGCTCAACCGCCGCATGGAAGTTGCGCTGGAAAATCTCTACAAGCAGGGCAAGGTGGTCGGCGGCGTGTACTTCGGCCTGGGGCAGGAGGGCTGCTCCTGCGCCTCGGCTTACGCGCTGGGCGAGGACGACTGGCTGGGGCCGATGATTCGCAACCAGGGCGCGATGCTGGTGCGCGGCTTCACCGCTGCCGACATCATGCGGCAGTACATGGCCAAGGGCGATTCGCCTACCTGGGGACGCGATGCGTCGTCGCACTTCGGCGACTTTCAAAAGCGCAATGTGTGCGCTCCGATTTCGATGCTGGGCGAGTTGATCGGAGTCATGACCGGTGTGTGCCTGGGTGCGCGACTGCAGGGGAAGAACGTCGCCGGGCTGACGTATGTCGGCGACGGCGGTCAGTCGACCGGTGTGACGTATGAGAGTTTGAACTTTGCCGCGGTACAGAATCTCGGCCTGGTACTGGTGGTCGAGAACAATCTCTGGGGCTACTCCACGCCGGCGGACATGCAGTTCCGGGTGAAGGACCTGGCCGAGCGCGCGATTGCGTACGGCATTCCCGGCGTGATTGTCGACGGCACCGATCCGTGCCAGGTGTATGACGCAACGCACGAGGCCTGCGAACGTGCCCGGCGCGGCGAAGGGCCGACGATGATCGAAGCCAAGATGATGCGCATGAAGGGTCATGCCATTCATGACGCGGCGCAGTACGTTCCGGCAAAGCTGTTCGAGTATTGGCGCGAGCGCGATCCCATCGCGCGCTTTGAGAAGTATCTGGTCAGGGAGAAGAAGTGGTTGACTGCCGTGGAGAATGAAAAGTTGATCGAGGGCGTGGAGCGCGAGTTGGAAGCCGATCGTGACGCGGCGGTGGCATCCCCGATGCCCGACCCTGCGACAGACAAGACGCACCAAGGCGTCTATTGCGATCCGTCGTGTCACCAGATCAAGCCGAAGTATGGAGCGGTGGTGGCGAAGTTGCGCGAGGGCGCGGGACCGAAGGCGGTTGAGGCGGCAGTGCATTTGAAGTGACCGGTAAGGTTGGAGAACCTGCTGCCTCATTTAATCGGCTGTTTCGTTTAACTGATTGTCATCCCGACCGTAGCGAAGCGGAGTGGAGGGACCTGCTGTTCTCCCCCTCGGAAATAGCTTCCGCTGCGCACGAACCACAGATCCTTCGACTACGTTCGTCGGCTTCGCCCTCCTCACTTCGCTCAGGCTGACAGCCGTGAAGAATATTGCGGCGGTATCTCGCAATCAACACTTCGCACCCGCCGGTGTTTCACCCTGCAAACAAAAAACCGCCACCCTCATCGGGCGGCGGCTTTCGTTTGTTCTGTACTGCCAGTTAGTTCGTGTCGGGCTTCATGCGGTTTGGCGGAATGTTATCCATATCGCCGCGCTGCCGCATCGGGTGGTCGGACTTGATGCCCGGGATGGGTTGCTCGCCTGCCGAGCTCACCGGCTTCTCCAGCATCTCGTCCTGGGTAAAGCCCCAGTCAATGGTGTAGATGGCCTCGTGGAACAGGCCATTCGTGGGTGCCGCCGCCCAGGCATAGATCGGGAAGGCGCGGCCACCGGCCGGGAAGACCGTGGCTACGTAGTCTGCCACCATCCTGCCCGAGAAGGTGTTGGGCAGCCAGCTCAACTGCATGGGGGCTCCCAGTGCGCGTCCCGGCGTCCAGGTCTGTCCGCTGTCCTGGCTCATGGCGAAGCCGGCGGTTAACTGGCAGCTGTTCCCGCAATTCGAGACCGGGTAGTAGTAGTAGGTCATGCCCATGTGAATGCTGTTGCCCGAGGTATTAGAGTCGATACCCATTCCGTTGATGAAGTGGTCGACGCCGCTGCCGATGGGGTCGAGCGGGATGCGAACCTTCGAGCTCCAGTGCACACCGTCGGTCGAGCTGCTGAAGACGATATCGTTCGCCGAGCAATTGGTCTCGAAGCTGCAGTCGGGCCAGGAAAGATAGACCTTGCCGGAGCTGTCGATAGCGGACGAAGGCAGACCAGCGCTGCGCAGGCCGCCGTCTTCGCCGTGGCTGGGAGCGTTGGCGATGCTGACCGCTGCTGTCCAGCTGGTTCCGCCGTTGGTGGACACGAAGGAGGACATGCCGCCATTGAAATCAGCGAAAGGCACAACCACGGTGCCGTTAGGCTGCACTACCGGATTGGCGCCGATGCCGTAGTCAGTACCGGCGGTGTTCTTGGGCGTTCCCCAAGTGAGGCCGCCGTCGGTGGAGGTGCTCATGTAGAGCAGGTCGCCTACATCGGGATTGTCCCACTCGACGTAGCAATTGCCGTAGTAAGGGCTGCTCGGCGAATTGTCGCAGGTGATCCAGTTCTTGTCGGCGTCCTGATTGGTGATGACGTAAATAGGATTGTCCCAGGTAATGGCATTGCTGGAGCGGCTGACTGCCACAGTGTCGTAGTTGTTGCCGATCGGCAGGGTGCAGATCAGCCACTTGCGGTACTTGGCATTGTAGGCCACGGCAGCATCGCTGGCAGCGCTGTTCGGGCCACCGCCCTCCCACTGTGTCAGACCCGGCAGATAGCCCTGGCTCCAGGAGATACCGCTGTTCAGCGAGGTGGCAAAGCCGATGTCGGCGCCGCCGCCACCGAAGACCCGGCCGACCTGGAAGGCGGTGACAATCACCACCCCGTTCGAGGCTGCACCGGGTTCAACCTCGGTCATGTGTTGACTGCTTTGATTGGTGAAGCTGTCCTGGCTGATCTGGCGGTAAACGCTTTGCGCGCTGCTGGAAACAGCCGTGCAAGTTCCCAAAGCCAGACCTAATCCAAGGGAAAGTATCGTCCGGCTGCTGCCGCGACGAGAAAACAAGTGCAGTGATTTCATCGAAGATTTTCCTTCTGGTCAAACTGATGTTGACGAGGAACAGAGTTGAGTTTGCGCTGGAGCGGAGGAGACGATGGCCACCGTCGAGGCGCTGAAATCGTATCGTGCAGAGTTGCGCGATGTCAACGGAAACGATAGTAGATGCGAGGGATTAGCGATTCTAGTTCGGTTTTTGAACAAGGAATGACTGCTCGTAACCCTTCTTCGCCGCAAGCCATCCACCGAGTGTCCAGGTCCGGTCACGGAGGCGCCGCTTTTCGCGTGCTAAACTGCGAGATTCTCATACAAGGGGAATATTTCGTGCGACGCTTGCCTGTTCCGCTCAACTGTATCGTGTGCCTTCTTGCTGTCATCGCGGGGTTCGAAACTCCGGCCGTGGCACAGCGTACTGTCACCAAAGACGCCGGCGGCGGACGCAAGATCGTATTGCATTACAACGCCGCCGAGCAGATCACGGAGACCGACACGCTCGGTCCCAACGGTGAGCTGCTGGAAAAAGACACGCTGCAATATCGTCCCAACGCCTACACCCCGAACACCTACAGGACGTCGTACTGGCCCAACGGCAAGGCGCACAAGATCACCGAGAACACTTACGACGACAACTCGAATTACCTGACCGAGTACATTCAGGTATTCGACGAATCGGGCAAGCAGATCGGCGGACATAAACTCACGCACGATCCCATGACCAACGTTTATCGCTGCGCCGGATGGAACCTGGCAGCGCAGAACTATGTCGCTGAGGAGTGTCCGGCGGGCGAGGAGTCCGAGGGCGCGCCGGAGACGGTAAAGAAGTTCACCGAGCAGGAAGTAACCCAGCAACTGGAGCGGGGGCGTCAAGCGGCAAACGCGGCGCAGCCTATGGCTCCGGCGTCGAGCGCCGGCGCCGCAACCACGGTTAAAGAAGTTGGCTTCCTGCTGCCATCGCACGTTCGTCCGGGCGAGCGCGTATCGGGAAGCGTGGTAGAGAATCCCGCCGACTACGAGAACATGTCGCAACTCATGGTGACGCGCTTCGCGCTGCCGTTTGGCGCCGGGGCAACGGCTACGCTAGACGGGTGGTCGGTGGAAATTTCCGGTGAGTCGCCACAACCCGCTAACGGCGCTATCGCGCTGACCATTCCGCCGGGACAGGTGGCGATTGCAGTTTTGTTCCGCCCTGCGGGCAATGTGGGAGCGCCGGTGTCGCACAGCATCATGATCCCGCGAGCGACGCGCGACAAAAAGAAAGACGCCGAAGGCTGGCTGGCGCCCGCAACCTGCGTGAAGGGGCAGATCTGCATGGTGCATGGCACGTTCACCGGCAACAGCAATAAGACTTTTGCCGTAATCGACAATCATCCCGCCAGGATTCTGGCTGAAACGACGACTGCCGTTTACCTGGCCGTACCCGCGAAGACCGATCCCGGACCGCGTCCGCTGGTAATCGCCGAAGGAGCGAAGGCGATTGCGTTCCCTATGGTGATCAGCACGGCCGGCGCGCAACCGGAAACGCGCACCTTGAAGGCGGGCGAACAACTGGTGGTGTATCTCACCATCGACGGGCCCGAGGAGATACCCGATGCCGAGTGGCGCCCGGGCAACTTCCCGCCGTCGAATCTTGAGTTGGCGCGGCAACTGGTTCCGGGATACCAGGCTCCGAACGTCAACAAGAAAGAAGAACACGAAGCCGAGGAACGGCGCGAAAAGGCGAAAGCCAAGCCGGGCGCGGCTGCCGTGGAGCATGACGAAGGCGAAGGTGGCGAGATTCTGCTGGTAGCGAAGTTGAGTTCGCCGGATGGCATCAGTTTCCGCGGCGCGAACCATGGCACCTACGTTTTTCGCCTGCAGCGCGACAGCTTCAAGATGGGCGAGTTTAAATACAAGCTGGTGGTCGAGGCCCCGAAGGGCGGAAGCTTCGAGGTGCAGCCCTATCTGGTGCCGATGCTTGCGCCGCAGCCGGGCCAGGAATTTGCCATCAACCCCAACGCCACGCAGTGATTTCTGTCACGCAATTCGGGTGCCCCGGGTCTCGTGGTGTTCGAGACCTGGGGTTTTTCGTGCCCAAGGGTAAGAAACTTGGGTCCCTGGTATCCAAGTGGAGACTTTGTTTTTTGTGCTTCCTAGATCCGGATCAACGACTGATAAGGGAGATCGCCAGGTTCTCGAAATTCGCGAGACCGGGGGCCTCTGGATTGTTCTCAAACGGTTCATCCCAGAATCTGACATCGCGTTTTCCTCTTGCTGAAGCAGAGACCCTCGTCTTAGGCTAGCGCTGAAAGCCTCCGAGCAGCCGCTCCCCTCTCGGTCGATTCCTCACGTCCAGGAAATCCGATGAAGCTGCGCACCGCCCCCGTCCTGCTACTGGTTTCCGTCTTCTCGCTGTATGCGCAACAACCTTCGCCGGCGCAGCAGCCGGCCACCACGCTATCGGCAACCACGGAGTTGGTGCTGGTGCCGGTGCAGGTGAAGGGAGGCGATGGCAAGCCCCTGCTCAACTTGAAGAAGGACGATTTCATCCTGAAGAGCGATGGCAAGCCTCAACCCATCAGCGTCTTCGAGGAGTCGCAAGCAGCGGCGCCGAAGCCTCCGAGTCCCCAGGCCGCCCCGAATCCTAACCAGCAGATTTACTCCAGCGTCCCCGACGGCGGCATGCCGCAACAGTTGCTGATCATCGCCATCGATCTGGTCAACACGCCGTTTCTCGAGCAGGGACGCGCCCGGAAACAGCTGCTGAAATACCTGTCGGACGATTTGCCCACGCAACCCTTCGCGCTGGTGGCGATCACCAGGTACGGCTTGCGGCAGATCCACTCGTTCACCGACGATCCGGCAGCCTTGGCGGCGGCGCTGCGTCGCATGGAAGTCAGCACCACCAAGGACGAGATGCAGGAGGTGACCCTGGACGCGCTTGGCTCGGGCGATCAAAACCAGTTGCAGCGGGCATTCAATGAGTCGCAGATTTACGGCACCTATGCCGCCAAGATTGCAGCCGAGGCGACGCTCGCCGGGCTGTCGCAGATTGCGCAGGCGTATGCCGGAGTCCCCGGCCGCAAGTCGGTGATCTGGCTGACCGGAGGATTGCCGATGCTGCTGACCAATCCGATTGCAGGCGGCGTTGTCGGTGGTTCCACCGGCGGTCTCACGGGCGTCGACACCGACCTGGTGGATCGCTTCCAGGACACGTTCAGCGCGCTCAACACCGCCAATATCGCGATCTATTCCGTCAACCTGAACGGCTTGAGCACCGACACTCCAAATTTCGCGCGCGGCAACAGCTACGGCGGAGGTAATCGCGGCGTCACCCTCGGTGCTTCACAAAACATCAACGGCAGCTATCGAGGCATGGGCCACCCTCTGGCTGACGATCCCACCGAGGGCATCAAGCTGCTGGCCAACAAGACCGGCGGCAAATGGTGTACGGCGATGACCGAGCTGAAGACCTGCATCGACCAGGCCGTGCAGGACAGCACCAGCTATTACCTGCTCGGCTTCTATGTGCCGCAACACGATCGCAAGCCGGGGTGGCACAAGGTGGAAGTAAAGCTGGCGTCAGGGCGCGATCAGGTGCGCTCGCGCCCGAATTATTACCTGGCGCCGCAAACCGAGCCGACGACGAAGCAGATTGGTCTGATGATCCGCGATGCCGCTACCGCCAAAATCGGCTACACCGGGTTCGGGTTCACCGTCGAACGCTTGCCTGACGACCCGGCAGGTGCCACGACGGCGAAGCTTCGCGTCCATGTGCCGGCAACCAGTATAGTGACACCATCGGGCGATCAGAAAACGCTGGCCTACGATATCGCCGTGGTGCCGCTGACGGCGACGGGTGACGTGATCAGCAATATACGCTTCACGCACCTGAGCTTCACGGCCGAGCAAACGGAGAATTCGCTGGCGCACGGCTGGTCGGTGAACGAACCGTCGCCGCCGTTAGCCTCGACCGCGGCAGTGAAATACATCATCCGCGACAGCGGCACCGGCCGCATAGGGTCGGTGGTAGTCCCGCTGCACACCAAGTCCTAAAACTCAGATCACGTAATCTGGGTCTTCTCACGTCTAATTCTTCTTCACGTACGCCAGCACTTCTTCGGCGTGGCCCTCCGGGGTGACCGGCGAGAAGATGTGCGCGATCTTGCCTTCCGGATCGATTAGAAAGGTGCTGCGCACGATCCCCATGACCTTCTTGCCGTACATATTTTTTTCTTTGACGATGTCGAACTGGGTGGCAACTTCTTTTCCGGCGTCAGCGAGAAGGGTATACGGCAGGTCTTCCTTTTCCTTAAACTTGAGTTGGGCCTTGGAGGTGTCGGGCGAAATGCCCAGCACCACCAGTCCGGCCTTCTTCAGCTTGCTGTATGCGTCGCGGAACCCGCGCGCTTCAATGGTTCAGCCGGGTGTGTTGGCCTTGGGGTAGAAGAAGAGAACGACGTTCTGTCCGCGAAACTGCTTCAGCGAAACCGGGTTTCCGTTTTCATCGGGCAGGGTAAAGTCGGGGGCTTTCGAGTTGATATTCATGACGCACTATCTATACCGCAATTTGGGCCGCCGGGCCATGACTATGCTGCTGACGCTGGGCTTGCTGGTCCCATTTTGCGCCGCGCAGGTTTTGCAGGACCACACGCGCGACTCCCAACAAGCGCCGCCTGCCAACAATTCGAAGATCAACGTGAAGCCCAAGAAGCGCGGACCGCGCGCGCTGGCGGTAGTGGAGTTCCTGCCCGGTGGCAAGGCTCGGCTGATTCCGGTCGCACTGTGGATCGACGATCGCTTCTACGACGCCAGCCTCTACGGCGCCAATCCCGAACCTATGGCGCTGGAGCCCGAGACGGTTTACGAAGCCACGTTCTACGGTGATCCCACTGGACTGTTCACCGTCGAAACGCCGGAGCAAGTGAAGGGCAACTGGGTGGCCACCGGCCAGTGGAAGCCGCATCTGGAGATGGACGAGAAGCTGGCGCAGCAGAAAGCCAAGCAGCCCAAGACTAAGCCAAAGGGGTACGACGCCAACGACGATCGCCCGGTGTTGAAGCGCGGAGGCGGCGATTCGTCAGCCTCGTCGCAAACTGGCAGCGGAAATTCCGGCGCGACGCAGAGTGCGTCGTCAGGGGTCGGCAGCTCCGGTAAGACGGATTCGCCCGAGCCGTCCGACCGGCCCATCCTGAAGAAACCCGAGCCGCCTCCTTCAACCGACCCGACCACGACGACTGCATCGTCCTCGACGGCGAGCCCGGCGCCGGCGAGCACGGCATCTCCGGATGAGAGCGATCCCGCTCGTCCGGTGCTGCGCCGCGGACCCCAGCCGAAGCAGCCTGCCTCGGAACCAGCCGCTGCGTCGGCGACGGCCAAGCAGGTCGCCACCATGCGCGACGCGCAGGGAAAGCTGATAGCCACGGCGGCAGAGCCAGCTCATCGCTCGTATCCGGCAATCTCGGACGCCGGAACTTACGAGACGCGCTCGCTGCTGTACTCGATGGATTCCACCGAGCGCAACAACAAGTCGCAGCAGATGCGCGCGCTCGCAATGGATGAGATCGGCAAGTTCATTTCCAAGCGCAAGACACCAACGTTGCCGAGAGGTGCGATGATTTCGGATTACGATTTGCGCGCCTACGATCTCGACTTCAGCAGCTCACCAACCTTCGTGCTGACAGCGACGTTGCCAGTTGAAGGTGCGAAGGCGCTGCGGGGTGGAGAGTTCGACTACTACGTCACGGTGGTGGCGCGCGAGGACATCAATGGCACGCCAATTAAAATCTTCAGCCTGGTCAGCGACAGCAATCACCTTGACGCTTTCCCGCGGCTGGAGATGATCGATGCGGTCGACGCCGACGCAAATGGCCGGGGAGACCTGCTCTTCCGCGAACACTCCGATAGTGGCGTCAGCTACAGCCTCTATCGTGTCTATCCGTACGACATGCAGAAGGTCTTTGAGGGGGGTGCCTCGCTGTAGTCCGGAGGCACCTTCTACCCCCACCAAAGAACTAGGATTGTGCAAAACTCCTTAGCTTTGTTGCTGCTGTCCGGTCTCGCCAGAAAATCGTCCAGTAATTAGACATTGTTGCTATCTGACTGATTTGATTGTCCATGCAATGTGCAACCAGTACGGGGCAGAGTGTGTAAATCACTGAAAAAAGGGAACGAGCGGAGATGTATGGCGCGTCTTCCACAAAGTTTTCCACAGAGGTGAGGAATTCTTAAGTGCCAACCCGTTAACCCCTTGTTTTCCCGAAAGTTTCCCGGATCGGGACGATGTGGGAGTCCCACAGAGTGGTATGGCCGCCCACTACGTTTCTGAGATTCTCCGGGTGCCGCGGGTCTCGCGTCTTCCGACCCTTGGGGAATTTCTCATCAGTGAATGATCCAAACGCCGACCTTGCCAACATCCGCGGCGACGCGGCAATCTGATTACCATGCCGGAGCTGCCCGACATCGAAGCCTATCTCGGCGCACTGCGCACACGTGTGGTTGGCGAACGGCTCACCAAGGTCCGAATCGCCACTCCGTTTCTGCTCCGTACTGTCGATCCGCCGCTATCGAGCGTCGAAGGGCAGATCGTCCGCGAGCTGCGGCGCGTCGGCAAGCGCATTGCTTTCGGCTTCGAGAACGACCTCTGGCTGGTGCTCCACCTGATGATCGCGGGCCGGCTGCACTGGCGTCCGCCGGGTGCGAAGCTGGGAGGGCGGCAAAACCTCGCGGCTTTCGATTTTCCCAACGGATCGCTGGTGCTCACCGAGGCGGGCAGCAAGCGCCGGGCGTCGTTACAACTCTTCGCCGGAGAAGAGGCGTTACGTTCGGTCGATCCTGGCGGCATCGATATTTTTGCCAGTAGTCTGGAAGAGTTTCGCGCGGTTCTGACCTCGGAGAACCGGACGCTCAAGCGGGCGCTTACCGATCCGCGCTTTCTCAGTGGCATCGGCAACGCCTACTCGGACGAGATACTACACGCGGCAAAGTTGTCGCCAATTGCGCTCACCCAGAAACTCAAGGACGACGAGTGGCTGCGTTTATACACGGCGACGCGCGAGACCATGCAGCTATGGATCGACCGTTTGCGCACCGAGGCGGAAAAAACCTTCCCTGAGAAGGTGACGGCATTTCGCAAGGACATGGCCGTGCATGGCCGCTTCGGGCAGCCCTGCCCGAGATGTGGCGAGAAAATCCAGCGCATTCGTTACGCGGACAACGAAACGAATTATTGCGTGCGCTGTCAGACCGGAGGCAAGGTCCTGGCGGACCGCAGCCTGTCGCGATTGCTGGGTTCGGATTGGCCGCGGAGCCTCGACGAGTTGGAGGCGTTGAAGCGGAAGTGAATCGTGGCTCGTGAAGTAGCCTTGAAAGGGCACGGCCGGGTGCCCCGGGTCGCGCGATGTTCGAGACCTGGGGATTTGCGCGCATCGGTCCTCGGCGGCGCGTGGTTTGAATCAGCGCAGACAGCAATCCGAACAGAGATCACTCCCCGGCCGGTTGCCTCCCCTGCGCCACGAAGCCGTCATGCGGCGTGCGGGTTGGCATCTGGCGCAGGGTCGCCAACTCGCGCTCCACACGCTTCCACGCGTCATCGTCCTTCTTGGTCACGATGGGCGCATGCGGATCGCTGTAGAACTTCAGCAGGTCGCGGCGAATTCCTGCCGGCACTGCATCGGCGGGATCGGCCGTCACCTTCTGCAATAACACCGCGTACGTTTTGTCCGTCAGCGCATACGCGCCGGGCTTCACCAGCTCTCCCGTGTCGAGATCGCGATTCGGCAGGGTGACCGGCGATCCCGGTTGCTGCTCCAGCTCGCGCAGGACGCTGCGAAACTGCGCCATGGTGTCGTCGACGCTGTGAATGTACAGTGACTCGGTCTGCTTGTTCGGCCCGCGAATCGCCAGGTCCGACAGCGGTCCAATGTGTGGCAGAACCACCATGGCGAACGCCAGTATGTGCGTGACGAAACCGGCGTGATGCCGTGTACCGTCCCAATGCTGAAACGGCGCCTGCTGGACCTGCCGCTCGAACGCTTGAAAGGCAGCATCGTCAGCATCGGGCGGAAAGCCGCGGCCGTGCAGAACCGTCTCGGCGTGGGCGAAGCGCGGGATGAAGCTGCGCACCGCCGAGCGATAGCCGCGAATCGCCGGCCGCTCCGGGCCTAGCACTTCGTGCAGCCGCAGTCCGTAGGTTTCGTAGAAGGCGCGCTCCACCTGGCTGCGTGGCACCTGTAACCCGACGTGTCGCAGGTACTCCGCAGGAGCCAGCCGGTGATGGGTGAGCTGATCGATGTCGAAGGCGAACTCGGTGCGCACGTGCGCGTGCGGGTTCTGCTCATAGGTGACAGCCTCGCCGTACTTGTGCGCGAGCCTCGGAAATTCGACGGCAGTCGCCGGGTTAATGCACTCGCTGTGTCCGGTGCTGTCGCCGAGATAGTGCGAGAGCGCGCCGATGGCGAAGGCCAGTTCGTCGACGTTGCGCGCGTTGCGGAAGAGGCTGGCGATGAAGTCGCCCGTCCGGACGTAGTGCGTCAGGTCGCTGAAAAACTCCTTGCCGAAGGGGTAATACCCCATGTCCTGAATGGCCGCGCCGCCGTAGGCGTAGGCGTGGGCTTCGTTCAATGAGGCTTGTGAGGTTCCGGGGTAGCGGCTAAGCAACAGCGGGCGGATGCTGTCGTTCCACGCCAAGTCAACCAGCTCTTCGTGGGTGAGAACCGAATATGCCGCCACGGGCGAGGGGTAAGCGGCCATCGCCAGGATCAGCACCAACGAACACGACAAATTCCGCCATCGCAACTGCAAGCACTCCCGGAAGTCGCGATCGTGTTGTCCGAAAATGTAAGGCGAATCGCGGCTGTATCCGGTAAGATTTGACTTCGGCGTCTCAGGTTGTAGGGCCAGGGACAAGTGAACGGAGCGAAGTTTCCCCGTTTTCCACAGGTAATTTGTAAGCTGGGAAAGCCGCATCCTGAGCCTATAATGGCTATTCGCGAAGATTTGCAGGCTCCTAAGAACTCCCCCATGTCCACCGAGAAACGGAAAGTTTTAGGCCGCGGGCTAGAGACGTTATTGCCGCCGCGACACGTGCCTCACGCACCGGTGACCGCTGCGCCCGCTCCCAGAACGAACGTCGACGAAGTGCATCAGCTTCCGCTCGAGCAGCTGGAACACAATCCTTACCAGACACGCACCTTGACCCTAGACGCGGCCGCGCTCGGCGAACTCGCGACCTCCATCAAAGCGGTCGGCATCGTTCAACCGATCGTCGTACGTCCGGTTTCGGGCGGCCATTATCAGGTGATCGCCGGCGAGCGTCGCTGGGAAGCCGCGCGCAGCCTAGGTTTCTCGACCATCCCTGCCATCGTTCGTCAGGTTTCGAACGAGCAGGCGATGGAGATGACCATCATCGAGAACCTGCAGCGCGAAGACCTGAACGCCATGGAGCAGGCGCGCGCCTACGAGCGACTGGGCCGCGAGTTCGGATTGACGCAGGAGCAGATGGCGCAGCGCACCGGCAAGGAGCGTTCATCGGTCGCGAACTTCATGCGCCTGCTGAAGCTGCCCGCCGCAGTACAGACCATGGTGGAGAAGAGCCAGCTCAGCTTCGGTCACGCCAAGGCCCTGATGCCGCTGGATTCTCCCGAGGCGATGGAGCGGCTGGCGCATCGCGTTGCCGAGTTCGGCATGTCGGTTCGACAGACGGAAGAAGCGGTTGCGAACCTGGTGCAGCCGCGTGCGAAAGAAGAAAAGCCGGCGCGCGTGGTCGATCCCAACGTGAAGGAAGCCGAGAAAGTGCTGGAGCGCTCGCTGGGCGTGCGCGTGACCATCAACGACCGCAAGGGCAAGGGCAAGATCCTGATCGAATATTCTTCGCTGGAGGATTTTGACCGCATCGTCGAAGCGCTCAGCGACAAGTAGCTTGACGACAACGCGCTTAATTTCTGCTTGACCCCCGCTTGCAACCTGACGTATATCTCTTACGCTCTGCTGTCTCTGCGCCAAATGATTCCAACCGGATTGGACGTTATCATCTCGCGAAGTGACCACCACCGCGTTTGAGAGGAGAATGATCTTGCAAAGGAATTTCCTGAAGGCTGTTGTGCTGATGCTATCGCTGGCTGCGCTCGCCGTGGGCGTGCCCAGGCTTTCCGCTCAGGACGCCATGAGCGCAGGCGGCGGCAAAGAAGAAGCCATGCAGAAGCTGGAGAAGATGTCAGCGGCTCTGCAACTCACCCCGGCGCAGAAGAAACAGGTGCGGCCGATTCTGATGGAAGAGGCGCCGAAGCTCCAGGCACTGAAAGGTAACACCTCGCTCGGCCCTATGCAGAAGGCCATGCAGATGCGCCAGATCGCCAATGACACCGACACCAAGCTGAAGCCGATCCTGACACCGCAGCAGTATCAGACCTGGGAGCAGATGCGCGAACAGGAACGCCAGCAGATGATGCAGAAGATGGAGAACAAGTAGGGGATCGCTTCCGATTGGGCGAAGTCGAGTAATTGGATTAGTTAAGGTAATTCGGGTGCCCCAGGTCTCGTGCTTGTTCGAGATCTGGGGTTTTTGACTTTAACGATCGCGACCCTCAATACGTCATCTCGTAGCGTCCTTCCTCCTGCTTCGCCCGGACGATCGCCATCAGCTCCACTGCTTTCTGCGCGATGTGCTCGGCGCTGACCTCGAACTCTTTGATCAACTCCCAGGGCGCGCCCGAATCGCCGAAGCGATCTTTCACGCCGATGGCCCCGGTGATCACCGGCACTCCGTACAGCTCACGCCGTTCGGTTAGGATGCCGCTGACGCGCCAGGCCAGGGCGCCGATCTGATGCTCCTCGGCGGTGACGATCACGCCAGTTTCTCTCGCGGCGCGCACAATCGTCTCCTCGTCGATGGGCTTCATGGTGTGCAAATTGATCACGCGCGTCTCATACCCGAATTCGTTCTTCAGGATCCACGCCGCGCGCATCGCCTCGGGCACCATGGGACCGCAGGCAATGATGCTGAGGTCTTCGTGCTCGTTCTGATAGTCGGTCGCCAGCCTAGTTTCGAAGGCATCGATCAGGTTCGGAGCTTCGTGTCGCAGGCGGCTAACATTGGCCACGCCGAAGACGAAGGGCGTGTCTTCGCGCGTGACGATCGGCGTCGCCTCGCGCGCAAAGCGAATGTACTTTGGCCCGACATGCTCCAGCAACAGGTAATCGGTTGCCTTGCGGGTCTCGATGGAATCACACGGAACCACGACCGACATATTCGGCAGGCCGCACATGGCGAACAGATCTTCCAGCGCCTGATGCGTCGCGCCGTCGGGTCCGACGGAAACGCCGCCATGCGCTCCGGCAATCAGCACATTGAAATTGCCGTAGCAGATCGACACGCGAATCTGGTCGAGATTGCGCGCAGCCGCAAATGTTCCGTAGGTCCCGAAGACGGGCAGCTTGCCCTCGCGCGCCAGTCCCACGGCCGCCGCGGTCGCCGACTGCTCGGCGATACCCATGCTGATCCAGCGCTGCTTGCGCTCGGGATGGCCGGCATAAAATTCGCTGATCGTGATCGAGCCGGAGATGTCGAGCCCGAGACAAACCACGCGCTGGTCGTCGCCGTTGCGGTTGAGCGACGCGCCGAAGCCTTTGCGCGTGGGCTCCATCTTCACCTTCATCGAGCTGCCGGAGTTCCACCAGTAGCTTGCCGAAAAATCCGGCATCTTGGCCGCAAGCCTGGCCTCCACTTCCACCTGATACTCTTTCGCTTTCTCCAGCAACGCGTCGTAGGCGATGGAATCTTTCAGGCCGAGTTCGTCGATGGCCCTCACCATCTCGTCGTAGCTGGGAGCCTTGCCGTGCCAGCCGGCAACGTTCTCCATGAAGCTGACGCCTTTACCTTTCACCGTGTTCGCGATGATCACCGTCGGCTTTCCGGCTACAGGCTTGCTCTTCGCCTTCTGTAACGCATCGACCACTTGCGTCATGTCGTGGCCGTCGATCTCGATCACCTCCCAGCCGAAGCTGCGATAGCGCTCAGCCAGCGGTTCGACGTTCATCACGTCCTTCACCCAGCCGTCGATTTGCAGGCGGTTGCGATCGATGATGCCGACCAGGTTGTCGAGCTTGTGGTGCGAGGCTTCCATCACGGCTTCCCAGATGCTGCCTTCCTGCTGCTCGCCATCGCCCATGATGCAGAAGGTGGCGTGGTCTTCGTGATCGAGTTTGCCGGCCAGCGCCATGCCGACCGCGACGCTCAGACCCTGGCCGAGCGAGCCGCTGGAGACTTCGACGCCCGGCAGCTTCAGCCGGTGCGGATGTCCCTGGAAGGGCGAATAGAGTTTGCGCAGGGTGACCACGTCTTCGATGGGAAAATACCCGGCGAAGGCGAGACCGAGATAGAGCGCGGGCGCTTTGTGTCCCGCGGACCAGATGATGCGGTCGCGTTTGCGCCACTCGGGATTATTCGGATCGTGCAGCGCGACCTTGAGGTAGAGCGCCGCGACGATCTCCATCATCGATAGCGTGCCGCCGGCATGGCCGGAGCCGGCCGCGCACAGCGCGACCAGGTCGTAGCCGCGCATCAGCCGCGCAGCTTGTTCCAGTTCTTCGAGGGAGAAATCGCGCACCACGGCTTTCGAGAAAGCGTTGACCAGAGGCATGTCGCATCCTTAGGGCGGCCCGTCGCGACGCATTTGGGATCACATCGAGCAGGCGATGTCGCGCGTGGATAGGAAACTCCGCGATATCTGGGACCCCGATTAGCAAGGCTAGGCGCGGAAAAACATCGGGTCTGTGAGCGGCATCACGCCGGGTTGTGATGGGGATGGCCGGGCTATCGAGTAATGGCTCACGGTGGGAAAACCCCGGGTCTCGAAAACCACGAGACCCGGGGCACCCCGAGTTTGTCGTCCTATACCGCACGACCCGAATTTTCACGAATCGCAGGCCAAGGGCGGTTGAGCCGGCGGCATCCTGCCGCAGGCTCGACATCTCCAACTCCAGGGCCGCCATTGAGACTGTGCTATCGCGGATGAAGTAATACATCGCAATAATCAGGCAAACCAGGCAAGCCGCAAAAAACGGCAGCGCGAAGTAATCGGTATGCAACTGCAACACCTGTTCGGCGAAGAGCGACAGGATCATCAACGACACGAAGAAGATGCTGAGCGCCCCATACGTCATCGACAGCCGCAACAGGCGAGCGCGTTGATACGTATGCCGCAGCTGCTCCTCCAGATGACGAAGCTCGGCACTGCCGGGCGCGCTGCTCTGCAGCTCGCGCATGATCAGCCGGGCACGGTCGAGAGCGCGCCCGTAACGGTTGCTGATACTGAGTAGCAACAGGCCGACGCCCGAGATGACGATCACCGGCGCGATCGAGGCGGTCAGGATCTGGACGACCGAGGTTATGGGCATGCACGCACCTGCCTGAATCACAGCGGCTGATTCGCTCGCAGAATACAATGTTCCGGAGGTCGAGAACCAAGAGAAATGCATACGGCAGAGGTGGTCATTGTGGGCGGCGGAATCGTGGGCGCCAGCATCGCGTGGCATCTGACGGAAGCCGGATGCCGCAAGGTGCTTATGGTGGAGCGCGAGTCGCATCAGGGAAAGGGTTCCACCGGCAAAAGCATGGGCGGCGTGCGCGCGCAGTTTGCCACCAAGCCCAACATCCAGATGTCGCTGTACTCGATTCCGTTCTACGCCACGTTCGACGAGCGGCTGGGGCAGCCTGCGGGATATCGGGCGCAGGGCTACATGTTCGTGGCCACGGCGAAGAAGCACCTCGACTATCTGCAGACCAACCAGGCCCTGCAAAAATCGCTGGGGCTGACGCAGGCACGCATGGTCACGCGCGACGAAATCGTCGCCACGGTTCCGCAGCTCCGCTCCGACGACATACTGGGCGGCAGCTTCTGTCCGACCGACGGCTTCGTCGATCCCTACAGCGTGATGGTCGGCTTCACGACTTCCGCGTGCGAGAAGGGCGCAACCTTGTGGCGCTCGACCGAGGTGACCGCCGTACATCGCGATGCGTCGGGCGTGATGGGCGTGGAGACGACACGCGGACCGGTGAGCACGCCCGTGGTCGTGAATGCCGCAGGAGCGTGGGCAGCGCAGGTGGCATCGCTGGCTGGCTTTCAATTGCCGGTCGAGCCCATGCGGCGCATGCTGATCCCGACGGAGCCCTTCGACGGCGTTTCGCATGAGATCCCGATGGTGATCGACATGAGCAACGGCTTCCATTTCCGGCCGGAGAGCCTGGGCTTTCTGCTGGCGTGGAACGATCCCGAGGAGCAAATGGGTTTCAACACCAACTTCGATTCATCGTTCATCGAGAAGGTGCTGACGCGGGCCGCCGATCGCGTGCCCTGCTTCGAAAATCTGGCGGTGAATCCCAAGCGGGCATGGGCCGGGTTGTATGAGATGTCGCCCGACCATCACTGCATCATCGGGCCGGTGGAGGAAGTGAAAGGCTTTTTCTGCGCCAACGGATTCAGCGGACACGGGGTGATGCATTCGCCTGCGACCGGTAAGATGGTGGCCGACCTGATTTTGCACGGTCACACGGACGTCGTGGATCAGGTCGAAGTGTTGAGCCCGGGACGCTTCGCCAAGGGCGAACTGCTGCACGAGACTGCGGTGCTGTAGCGAGGTTTTGATGGGCACAGTTAGCTAAGGGCACTGTTTTTGAAAGGGCACTGCTTTAGCTGTGCCGTTGCGATTCCTTTTAACTGGTAATCCCGAGGCGACCTTCAGGTCGACGAGGGGCCTCAAAGATGTCCCCAACTTCGAGCGAAAGCAAATCACCGGCAGCCTCTTCCTTCAAGAACGCCTCGCGCGTTCAGGTGAGCTTCGTCACCGCGGCCGAAAAGCGGGCGCTGGCCTGGTTCGCGGCGCACATGCCGGCGTGGGTTGGCTCGGACCATCTGACGATTCTCGGCTTCGCGGCCCAAATCATGGTCGGCGTCAGCTACGCACTCGCGCGCTACGACCCTCGCTGGTTGCTCTGGGGAATTCTGTTTCTGGCGATCAACTGGTTTGGCGACAGCCTGGACGGAACAGTTGCGAGGTTCCGCAACCGTCAGCGGCCTCGGTACGGCTTCTACGTCGATCACGTGATCGACGCCATCGGCTCGACCATACTCATGACCGGGCTGGCACTCTCAGGCTTCATGTCGCCGATCATCGCCCTGGCCTTGCTGATAGCGTTTCTGCTGCTGGCCATCGAGGTATACCTCGCAACCTACACCATCGGCAGCTTCCACCTGTCATTCTTTAACCTCGGTCCGACGGAGATCCGCATCATCCTGGCCATCGGCAACATTGCGCTGTACGTGCGCGGGCCCTGGGCGCACATCGCTGGCCGAACGTTTCTCGTCTTCGATGTGGGCGCGATTATCGCGATTATCGTAATGGGCGTGATGTTCCTCTACACCGCCATCGAGCACACCGCGCAACTCTACAACGAAGAGCGGCTGCCGTGAAGCTGCGCTTGTAGGTCTCACCTCCATAGGCGGCGACCTGCTGCTCATGCGCCTTTTTGTAGGGGCACTGCATCTGCAATATATGCCCGGCAAGATTGTGACTGTCGTGCCACGTTCGCCGGCGAATTTCTGGGCCCGCGATCGCGTGGTATTTCCGCCGGCCTTACTTTCCAAGGAGTGATGATTGCAGTGACGAATCCAACCCAGGATATTGTGCGCGAGGCGACCGTCTCGGACCTGCCGGAAATCGTATCTCTGATCAACCGCGCGTTTGAGGTCGAGCGCTTTTTTAAGACCGGAGACCGCACCGACGCGGAAACCGTTCGCCAAAACATGGAAGATGGGAAATTTTTGGTGCTGCGCGAAGACAACGTGGTGATCGCGTGTGTGTGGCTCAGGATAAGGGGTGACCGCGCGTACCTGGGGACGCTGTCGGTCGACCCTTCGCGGCAGAAGTCGGGCGTGGGCGCGCGCATGATGCACGAGGCGGAGTCGTACGCGCGGGCTGCCGGTTGCAGCGCGCTCGATATTCGCATCGTGAATTTGCGAACGGAGCTGCCGGCGATTTATCGCAAATTCGGCTTTGTCGAAACGGGTACGGAAGTTCTACAAGACACAGAGAAGTTCACGCAGCCGGTGCATTTCGTCAGGATGTCGAAGGAGTTGTAAACAGGTCAGAATGTCGATAGTCCCGTAAGTCCGGCTGCCCCGGAGCCTGCCCTGAGCTTGTCGAAGGGTCTCGCGATTTTCGAGACCTGGAGTTTTTCGCGTATACCACGATGTGGTACAAGATGGCCTGTCGTCCCGGAAGGGGCTTGAGTCACCACATGATGCCATCCCCAGCACTCCGCTGCGCTCCGTGCTGGGCTATGCTCTTCCGTCCCGCAACACTCCAGTTCGCGCAAAACCGGCGCGAACCGGGAAGGCGTGTTGCCGGACCGGATCGATTGCTGTGTAGGACTCTCCCGGAAGACTCGACTTTCACCTTACGACGTCAAAAACCCCAGGTCTCGAAAACCGCGAGACCTGGGGCACCCGAATTACCTTAACTAATCTATTACCTGAATTCACCCAATTCGAAGTGAATTCGATCCTCTTACGTGTTCTCGTCATCGGCCAAATCCCGTAGGAATGGTTCCGTATAATCGGTACGAGTCCTCCCCCATGTCTGCCATCCTCCAACTCAAGGAAGAACTCCAGCGCGCCGCTATTGAAGTCGGCTTCGATCTGGCTGGCGTGGCTGGCGTGGCGGACACGCCCGAGCACCGATTCTTTCCTGAGTGGATCGACGATGGCCGCGCCGGTGAGATGAAGTATCTGGAGGCGCGCAACGAGTCCGACGAACTGAAGCGCGCCTCGCTGGGGAATGTCGTGCCGTGGGCGCGCTCGGTGGTTCTGTGCGCCCTCAACTACAACGTGGACGAGCCTTACTCAGTGCACGCCGGATCGCCGGCGCAAGGAGCGATCTCGCGTTACGCATGGTCGAAGCGCGACTACCACGATGTGGTACTCGAAAAACTTCGCGCTCTGGAGGCCAGGCTCATGGAGATGTGCGCCGGACACGACGTGCCGGCTCCGCGGACGTGGTGTTATGTCGACACCGGTCCGGTGATCGAGCGCATCTTCGCCAAATACGCGGGGGTCGGGTGGATCGGCAAGAATACTTGCATCCTCAATGAGAAGCTGGGCTCATGGCTCTTTCTCGGCGTGCTGCTCACGTCGCTGGAACTGCCGCCCGACTTGCCGGCCGCCGACCACTGCGGCTCGTGCACGCGCTGCCTCGATGCCTGTCCGACGAACGCCTTCCCCGCTCCGTATCAAATGGACGCGACCCGCTGTATCGCCTACCTGACCATTGAGCTACGCGGTTCGATTCCTGAGGAGTTTCGCCCGCAGATGGGGCGCCAGGTTTATGGCTGCGATATCTGCCAGGATGTTTGTCCCTGGAACCGGCATGCTCCGGCAACAACTCTGCCTGACTTTCAGCCTCGGCCTAAGCTGGTGAATCCCGACTTGGAGTGGCTGGCGAAGATAGGCATCGAGGAATTTCGGGAGGTCTTTCGCGGCTCTCCTGTAAAGCGCACCAAGCTGGGGGGATTGCGACGCAATGTCGTGATCGCGATGGGGAATTCCGGGGACTCACGTTTTCTACCCATCCTCGAGCGGCTCTGCCATGACGAAGATTCGCTGGTCGCCCAGCATGCGCGCTGGAGCGTGATCATGTTGTTGAAAAACTCAAGGGCGCAGGGCCAACCAGATGGACCTGGGCGGCACGGCTGAAGCCGTTGCCCTTTCAAAGCTGCTGCTCAGCGGAGCTACGGCTGCGCGTACTTGCACGGCACCGGTAGGAATTACATCGGAGCCAGGGGCAGGGGGCACATAAACAGAAATAACTCACCGAATTCGATCTGGTACGTCTATTGCAATAAGTAGGGACGAAGCGAAGCGATGCAGCAAACCTTCAAGCGTGGAAACTTGGAGGAGAGACAGACCAGAGGCAGACGGACGTCGCGGCGAAGACGGATGAGTTCCCCTCCATCGCCGCCGCGGCGTTCGACAGCGAGATTGAGTTTCGTGAGCGCGTGAGTCCCCCTCGCCGCGCAGCGGAAGATGCCAGGCGGTAACCAGCTCCTGTACGAGCTCAGCCCAGGGCATCCGGGCCTTCCTGTTCGGGACAGGAAGGCTTTTTTCTAATGCGAGCCCCCCGATTCGCTGTATTCGGGTTCTCTGGACAGTGCTACGATGCTGCTCCATAGCCAGTTCCTCGCGGTGCGTAGCATGCGTCTTCCCCGTTTTCTAAGACATTTTTCATGGTTGCTGCTGGTTTGTCCGGCACTGCTGCTGGCAGATGAGCCGCAATGGGTGGAAGTGCATTCCGACCACTTCAACGTCATCACGGACTCCGGCGAAAAGAATGGCCGTCATGTAGCCGAATTGTTCGAACAGATGCGTGCGGCGTTTGGCATTGTCTTTGTGCGAAGCAAGATCAATCAGCCAGTGCCGCTGCAAATCATCGCCTTCCGCAACACCAGGGAATTTCGGCAGCACAGTCCGATCTTCCAGGGGAAGGTGGTGGAAGTATCCGGGTTCTTTCAAACCAGCAACGACCAGGATTTCATCGTGGTGGACATGAGTCAGCAGGACAACTGGCAGATTGTTTTTCACGAATATGCGCACGTCTGGCTGAAAGATAATTTTCCTCCGGCAGCTCCATGGTTCGATGAGGGCTTTGCCGAGTATCTTTCCACCATGAAGGTCTCCAACGGGACCATTACGGTGGGTCAAGCGATTGCCGGCGCTCAATTGCTGAACGAAGGGGTAAAGTTCAGCTTGCTCGATCTGTTCCAGGTGCAGCACCACTCGGAGACATACGACCACAGTGGTCCGCGACGTGACATGTTCTATTTCGAGTCCTGGCTGGTGGCCCATTACCTGATCGATGCTGGACTTTTCTCTGAAACCGCGAACTACTTCCGGCTGACCAACCAGGAGAAGATGGCCATTCCGGCGGCGGTGCAAGCCGCTTTCGGAGTATCTTTACCAAACTTGCAAAACGCAATTTGGGCCAAGTGGAAGAACGGCCAGCTCTATGCCAGAAATTACAAGGATGAGGCTGCCAGCACCATCCAAACCTCGGCCCGGCCGCTGGATGCAATCCAAACGCGGGTGCAGCTGGCGGATTTTCATTCCCACACCATCGACTACCGCGATAAAGCCATACAGGAATTCGAGGGGGTTCTGCAGCAGAACCCGAATGTGGAAGCGGCGCAACGTGGCCTGGCCTATGCCTACCTGCGCGCCCGGAACTTTGACGGGGCCGAGGAGCATTTTCGCGCCGCCGCCAGCTTGGGTTCGTCGGATCCGCGCGTGTACTTCTACGCTGCCGAACTTATGCAGCAGTCCCATCCGGAATCTGCCGGCTCGGAAGGATTCGTACGCGATCTGGAGCGGGCGATTCAGCTCGATCCGGTTTACGCCGACGCCTATCACCTGCTGGGCTTTGGCCTGATGCGCAAACGCCAGTATGCGGAGGCGGAACAGGTTATCCGTCGCGCCATGGAGCTTTCGCCGCGCGATGAGACTTACCAGCTGAACCTGGCGGTCGTACTGCTGAATGAGCGCAAAACGAAAGAAGGGATGAAACTCCTTACCGCTCTGTCTCAGAGTAGCAATAGCGATCTGGCGCAACAGGCCAGGCAGATACTGGCCAGCGCGGGAAGCGTCGAGTTGGGCTCAAGCGGTGAAGATCGGGACGATACAACCGGGGCGATTCCGGTCGCCGGGACGCAGGCCAGGCCAGCCAACCCGAACACTAAGAAACTCGATGCCGATCACTGACCGGGGGCATTTCTTAGCGGCACTGAGCTGTTCCTGGCGCGGATGACACAGCTCAGATTTCTGGCTATAAAGGAAGAGTTATGACGGAAGCGCTCAGTCGGCGGCTGAAGCAGGCGCAGTTTTCGAGCCCTGCCCAGGAGGCCATGCTGAGTGTGATCGTCGCCGCCAATACCATCAACGACATCATGGATCGCGTGTGCGAGGAGCACGGCATTACGCGCGCGCAGTATAACGTGCTGCGGATTTTGCGCGGCGTCCATCCCGAAGGTCACGCGCGCTGCGAGATTGCCTGCCGCATGCTCGATCGCGCCTCCGACATCACGCGGTTGGTCGATCGGCTGCAGGCGCGGCGATTGGTGAAGCGCTCGCGCGGCAGCGAAGATCAGCGCCAGGCGGTCACGGCGATCACCGCGAAGGGGCTGAAGCTGCTGGAAGAAATGCGGCCGCGTATTGAAGTGGAAGCGGGCGATATCCTAAAGAAGATGAGCGAGCAGGATTGCCACGAGTTGAGCCGGCTGTGCGCCATGATCTTCGAGGACGAGCGCCGGCCGGAAGAGCCGTAGTCGTAAGAACCTGTCGCCGGTTGAAGCCGGCCCTAGACGATCAAGAGAATACCTTGGACGCGGACCTGGCGGTCCGCAGTAACCCGAGCACTTTCAACCTAACTTCTTACGTCGATTTGACTTGCCCCTGGCTTTCACGACCTTCACAGAATTGAATCCCCAGGTTTGCCTCCCTCATCTTAATATGTGTTGTAACACGTAAATAAGCGTGACAACACATATCATTAGCCGGGCGGGGAGCCCGGGAGGTGCAGAATGAATACCCTGCTAGTGGTGAATTCCAGTCCGCGCAGCAACTCGGTTTCGCGCAAGCTAACCCGGCATGTGGCCGAGCAATGGAAGCAGCGCAATCCCGAGGGCCGGGTGATCGAGCGCGACCTGACCGCCAAAACGCCCGCATATTTGAGTGAAGAATGGATCCAGGCGATGGGAACTCCGGCGGACCGGCGCACAGCGGAACAAAACGCGGTTCTCGCCGAATCCGATGGCTACATCGACGAGCTGATGGCGGCTGACCTGATCGTGATTGGGGCGCCCATGCACAACTACTCGATTTCCGCGCCACTGAAAGCATGGATCGATCAGATTGTGCGCGCGGGCAAGACATTCAGCTACAGCGACCAAGGGCCGAAGGGTCTGCTGCCCGATGGCAAGCAGGTTCTGGTGATTGTGTCACGGGGCGGAATGTATGCCGAAGGAGCGCCGACGGATTTCCAGGTTCCTTACCTGCGGCACATGTTGGGATTTGTTGGGCTGAACAACCTGAGAGTAGTCGACGCGGATCGTCAGGCGTTTGGTCGTGAAGCGGCGCAGAAATCGGTTGACGAGGCCATGGCGCAGTTGTCGGGTTGTGGAGAGCAGGTCGCGGTGTCGGCGTAAGTTTTGCCGAGGCGGCGAAAAGCAGATCCCCTCGCGCCAAAACATGGCGCTCGTGATGACAATTTTATTAAGGTTATGACGGCGCAGCTAAAGCTGCGCCCCTTCAAAACCGCTTTCTTCAAAGCGCCGGACAATGGCTCACCAGCCAAACAAAGTCTGCACAAACGAGAGAACCCTCCCGGGTGGGAGGGTTCAGTGGTTCAATCGCGAACTCAGAAGCCTAAAGCGAAAGTGGCGCTTACCGATGGGCTTCCGGGTGGCGGAGACGTCCTATACGCGCACCACGTTCGCAGCCTGGAAGCCTTTCGGTCCCTTGGTGAGGTCGAACTCGACGGTCTCGCCCTCGTTCAAGCTCCGGTATCCGCTCTCCTGGATAGCCGAAAAATGTACAAAGACATCTTCGCCCGTGGACCGTTGAATGAAACCGTAGCCCTTGGCTCCGTTAAACCACTTTACTGTACCTTTCTCTCTCACAACCCGCTCCTTTCGACAGCGAACTTAGAATCACCCCTGCTTCGCGGACGTTTCCTGCCCTTTCCTCCGGCTGGCACACCGCGCTCGCACGCGGGCTGACAGCCTGGGGAGCAGGCCGGAAAGACGTCTCAACGTCGCCGGGAAACAAGGGTTGCGGCTCAGCTTCGCAGTTCGAGTGCAAAGAAAAAAGCCCCACGAATTTACGCGGACAGAGCACGACTGCTCAATCGACGTAGATCCCTGGAACCCGTGCAATGCGGTAATGCAACTGCTGACAGAAACATCAACCCAAATCCGCGTTTCGGTGGACCCGAAAGCTCCTCCTCAGCCCAATCCAAAGGGGGAGCAAACGATAATTACAGGGAACTCTGCTTTTTTGCAAGTATTTCTTGCACAGAGACTTCCGGATGCGCCCGGAACGGAACGGGTAACCCCGAAACGGAACAAGGTAACCAAGTCAAGGCGGCTCGCGACTCTGCTACGATTGCAGAAGACACGATGACAGGCAGCACTGGTACGCCAGGTCTGGGATCGCCTCCCAAGGCCGCTCCACCCTTCGGAGGGACTACCTCCACCAGTGCCAGTCCTCCACTTAACTCGTCTGGAACTAGTGAGTTACACTCTACGCCGCTGCGTCCCGGCACCGCGGCTAAACGCCTGCTGGCTGAGGATCGCCGCGAGGAACTGTTCCAGTACCTGCCGGAAACCTATAGCCTTTCGCATCGGCTACGCTTCCACGGGCTGTCGACCTTGCGCTATTTGATGCAGACCGAGGTACACACCTACGCGTTCTCGGTGGCGGCGAATTCCATCCTGTCGTTCTTCCCGTTTATCGTGCTGCTGCTGACTGTGGTGCATCGGGTGTTTCATTCGCAGGCGATGTATGACGTGGTGCTGCAGCTATTGCGCGACTACCTGCCCAGCAACAAGGATTTCGTCATCCGCAACCTGCAATTTCTGGCCAGCGTGCGAGGTCGGGGCCAGATCCTCTCCTTCGTCATGCTGCTGATCACGTCGACGGGGATCTTTCTGCCGCTCGAGGTGGCGCTCAACAGCATTTGGGGCTTCAAGAAGAACCGTTCGTACCTGATGAACCTTCTTGTGTCGTTGGGACTCGCCTTCGCCTGTGGATGCCTGGCAATGCTGTCGATCGCGCTCACCGCACAGAACCTGCGCCTGCTGGAACGGTATGTGGGCGACGGCAACATCGTTTTCCAGGTATTGGGATTCGTGGTCATGAAGGCATTCGCTATCGTCGCCACCATCGGCATTTACTTTCTCATCTACTGGCTGCTGCCGCACGGAAAGGTACCAGTGCGCGCGGTGCTGCCGGCGGCCGTCATTACCGGACTGTTGTCGGAAGGGGCGAAGTACCTCTACATCCTAGTGCTGCCCTGGCTGAATTTTCAGGAAGTCTACGGACCGTTCTCGGTGTCGGTGACACTGATCTTCTGGTCGTTCTGGAGCGGCATGCTGCTGCTGGGCGGCGCGTATCTGTCCGCCGCGGAGCATAGCTATCGCGTGCAAGCCCGGCAGGCGACCGAAGCGAAGCGCTAGGTCCCGGGCTTTTTCTAATTAACCATCCTCTAAGTCAGGGCGGGAGGGAGCGATGATCTCCGCCCTTTGGGGGAGGATTCCCCATTCGAGTTGGCGTGGGTTGGCCGTACCTTGCGTCCGGTCTCGAATCGCCTCCACTCGCCTGGTAAGGAGGGCCAGACGACATGCGAGGTCGCATGCGAGTATCCGACAAAATTAAGCGTAAGACAATGATTGATTGCCGCTGAAAGTACACCTTATTGGGGACATTAGGATTGGAGAGATTGGGCAGATAAACTGCCCTGACTCTAGCTTTTGCCGCGCATTTTCGTCGCCGGATAGATGCCTAGCACTTTCACGAACTCGGCGATCTCGGCCAAGTGACGCAGGGCGTTGCGCGCGGGCTCGTCGTCGCCGCGCAGCAGGTCGACGAAGAAGACATACTCCCAGGGATGGCCTCGCATGGGGCGCGATTCGATCTTGCTGAGGCTGATGTCGCGCAGAGCAAAGACGCTGAGCGCTTTGAACAGCGCCCCCGGAACATTTTTCAGCGCAAAGGCGATGGAAGTCTTGGTTGCGCCGCGGCCGACCTTGTTCGATTTGTCGATCAGCAGAAAGCGGGTGTAGTTTTGCTCATTGTCTTCGATGCCCGCCAGCAGTATGCGTCCGCCGTATTGTCCTGCCGCTTGCTTCGGAGCGATAGCCGCGGCGTCCCCCGTCTTCTCGGAGAGGACGTGACGCACACTTCCCGCCGTGTCGTAGAACGGGATCGCCTGCACTTCAGGATGCGAGCGGAAGAAGTTGCGGCACTGGTCCAGCGCCACAGGGTGCGAGAAAACGCGGCGAACCTTCTGCAAGGTCACACCCGGTGGCGCGATAAGATTGTGGCGAATGCGCAGGTGGAACTCTCCGTGAATGAACAGCTCTCGCGCGAGCAGCAGATCGAAGTGTTCGGCTACTGAGCCGGCAAGCGAATTCTCGATGGGAATCACCGCGGCAGCGACAGAACCGCCTTCCACTCGCTCGAATACTTCGGCAGAGCGCGCGCACGGCACTGCCGTCGCACGCGGCAGCATCTTGCCCGCGGCTTCGTGGCTAAAGGAGCCCAGCTCTCCCTGGATAGCGACTTTCATGGATGGGCAGAGAATAACAGAACGCGGCTATTCCAATTCTGTGGGTGCCCGGTTCCAGACACTTCTTTTGGCCCAGGGCGCGACTGAAGGGGCGTCGCAGAAAGCCCGGATTTACCGCGAGGTTGCCTCGACCCTTGTAAATATGCTGGTTCCGGCGAAGTTAAACATAGCTACTCACACACAACCAATGCAGCCGCAGTCGGCTTCCAATCTGTAGTTGCACGGGAACGAATTCGGAGGTGACAGAATGCTTTGGACTTTGTTTGTAGTGCTGCTGGTGTTGTGGCTGCTGGGCGTGGTCTCCAGCTACACCTTCGGCGGATTCATTCACATTCTGCTGGTACTCGCGGTTATCGCGCTGGTGTTCCAGTTGATCAGCGGACGCAGAACGGCAGTGTAGAAGCTCGTCGCCTGTGGCAAGGTGACCGCATGGCGACGATCGCAATTATGGATCGATCATCCGGGACGGACCTATGCAGGTACAGACCTAAGGAGGGCAAGACATATGGATAGCGATCGAGTGAAAGGTAAGATGGACGAAGTGGCGGGACGGGCGAAGCGTCAAGCCGGCGAATGGACCGGCGATACCGAGTCGCAGGTGAAGGGCGCAGCCCAGGAAGTTAAGGGCAAGGTCCAGAATGCGTGGGGCAATGCGAAGGATGCCGCGCGCGATGCCAAGGACGAAGCCGAGGTCCGGCACGAGCAGAACAAGGAAATCAAACGCGAGGAAGATCGCAAAAAAGATGTAGCCTAGCTATTGCGAGCAACAGCGAGGCTCATGAGGCGCCTAACCGGGCGCCTTTTCCTTTGTGCGCAGGTCGATCACCAGATTGCCGGCAGGGTCGAGGAAAAATGAGCTGCCGGTGGGGATGACCGTGGTCGCGCTGTATTCGGTGATGAGGGCGGGGCCTTTGAGTTTCCTGGCGACGCTGAGCAACTCGCGATCATAGAGGGGCGCCATCACCGATTTGCCGGAGAACCATACCCGGCGTGTTTCTCCACTGACAACCGACTTGCTGGCAGCAGGTTTTATGGCTGGGGTTTTCGGCGACGTCATGCGCGCGCGTACGCGCAGGGTCACCAATTCTACCGCCCGCCCGGGATGGTTATAGCCATACCGAGACTTGTGCTCGCGATGGAAGTCATCCAGAACGGTTTTGCTCCACGGAACGTTCAGTTCAAATCCCTGTCCGCGATAACGCAGATCGACGCTGCGCCCCAGTTTGAGCTTGCCTTGCCAGCCCTCCTCGTGGAACTCGCGTTGCGCGTTGCGTTCGAGCTCTTCGAAGCGGCGGCCGACAGAAGCGATGGGCGAGTTCGCAGCAAGATGAAGCACCACGGTTCGCGAATAATCCTTGACAATGTCGCTGGCCAGAATTCCGTAGGCGGAGAGTGCGCCCGGTATTGCGGGCACGATCACGCGCGGAATTCCGAGCGACTGTGCGAGTTCGCAGGCATGCACGCCGCCCGCACCGCCGAAGGCGACCAGCGCGAACTGTCGCGGATCGTAGCCGCGTTCGACGGAGACGACGCGCAGCGCACGCTCCATGTTGGCGTTCACGACGCGCACCATGCCCTCGGCAAACTGCTCCAGCGACAGGCGCGCGCTTTGCTGCCGCAACCACTCCGTGGTGACGGCGCGCGTGCGTTCGAAAGCAAGCGTGAATGATCCGCCCAGAAATCGATCGGGCTGTAATCGTCCCAAGAGCAGGTTAGCGTCGGTGACGGTCGGCTGAAGTCCGCGTCCATAGCAGATTGGGCCGGGATCTGCGCCAGCGGATTCTGGTCCGACGCGCAACGCTCCACCGGCATCGAAGCGGGCGAGCGAGCCCCCGCCGGCGCCGACGGTGTGAATGTCGAGCATGGGCACACGCACCGGCAACCCGGCAATGTCCGCTTCATTCGTCGCCCTCGGCTCACCGTCGATCAGGGCGACGTCGGTCGAGGTGCCTCCCATGTCGAAGGTGATGATGCGCTCGAAGCCGCTGAGTCGCGCCATCGCCGCCGCTCCGACAACTCCGCCTGCGGGTCCCGATAAGACGGTTCGTACGGGCTGGCGCGAGGCGGCTTCCAGCGAAGTGATGCCGCCGCTGGACTGCATGACGAAGACGCGCGAGGCTTTCGCTTTGCTCCCACTCTGCCGGACACGCACGTCGAGGTGCTGCAGGTAGCTCTGCATCACCGGCTGCAAATAGGCGTTCACGACAACTGTGCTGGCGCGTTCGTACTCGCGAAACTCCGGCAGGACGATGTGCGACAACGAGAGCGGCAGGCCCAACTCTTCCAGCACGCGCCCGATGGCGCGTTCGTTCTCAGGATTGGCGAAGGAAAACAACGTCGAGATGGCAATCGCTTCCGCGCCGCTGGTGTGTACGTCGCGAGCCAGCACTTTCAGATCTTCGCGCGAGGGCTTCTGCAGGATCTCGCCATCCGGCGCAACGCGCTCAGGAACGCCGAAGCGCATGGTGCGCTCCACTAGCGGAGGCACAGGCTCAAAGGTAAGGTCGTAGAGAGCGGGACGGTTCTGGCGGCCGATCTCGATGGTGTCTTCAAAGCCCGCCGTGGTGACGAAGGCCACGCGAGCGCCTTTGCGCTGCAGCAACGTGTTGGTACCGACCGTGGTTCCGTGCAGAAGAATGACGCCGCCCGCGGGATTGGACTGCGCCAGCGCGTCGGCAATGGCCTGTGAAGGATCGCCGGGCGTCGAGAAAACTTTCGCCATCCGCAGCTTTCCTCGCTCCACCCAGACGCAGTCGGTAAAGGTACCACCGGTATCGACGGCGATGCGGAGCGGCGGCGGCGGAGTTTTAGGTCGGGATGCGGCCATAATCGGCGTGGGAAAGCGCCGATTTTAGCACGCGCGGCGGCTAAAGCCGCTTGCCCATCTGGAAGGCATCGAGAGAGTGGCTGGTGTAATACTCAGGCAACGTGCGCAGGACTTCGTAACCGAGCTTGCGATAGAGGCGCAGTGCGGGCTCATTATCGACAGCGGTCTCCAGGTACACCTCACCGCATCCCAGAGCGCGCAGGCGCTCTTCGCAGGCGATCATCAATTGAGTGGCCAGGCCGAAGCGGCGCGCCTGCGGCAGGATGTCGAGGGTGAGGATGCGTCCGAACTTTCGCCGTACCGGCTGAGCGATGACGAAGCCGACGATGGGAGCGTCAGCACTACCGGGCTGAAACTCTCCGACCAGGGTAATAGCATTACGTCGCGTGATGAAGCCGCTGAGCTCCATCTGAGTGTACGCGATGCCTGGCGGAAAGCAGAACTGGTCGATCTGCCACAGGCGATCGAAATCGGCGGAGTTGTAGTCGCGAATACTGAAAGTAACGTTGGCGGTGTGTGGGCTTGAGGTCAAGCAATGGCTCACGTAGGTGCTATCGCCCATCATAGCGGAGAGCCGGACAATGGCAAAGAAGACGCTGGTTTTGAGACCCACGTTAGCCCAAAAGCAGGGCGAACGTGGGCACTGGCAGTTTTGGTTATGCGGCGCGGCGGCCTTTTTGCTTCTCTTCCGCAAACAGTTCAAGCATGTTGCGGTTGAACTCGGGAATATCGTCGGGCTTGCGGCTGCTCACCCAGTTGCGGTCGCGCACGCTAACCTCGTCCACCCAATTGGCGCCGGCGTTCTTCAGGTCGTCCTGAATGGTGTAGTAGCTAGTCATGTGGCGGCCTTTGGTGAGGCCAGCAGAGATCAGCAACCATGGGCCGTGACAGATTACGGCGATGGGCTTACCGGCGCTGTCGATGTTCTTCACGAACTCCTGCGCCTTTTTCTCCATACGGAGTGCGTCGGCGTTCATCGCGCCGCCGGGCAGGAGTACGGCGTCGAAGTCGTTGGGGCGCGCCTGGTCGAGGGTCATGTCGACTTTGACCTTCTGGGTTTTCTTGTCGTGCTGCACGGCCTGGATCTCGCCTGACTTTGGGGAGATGACGACGGCTTGTGCGCCGGCGTTTTGTAAAGCTTTTTGCGGTTCGATGAGCTCTGCTTCTTCGAATAAGTCGGTTGCCAGAATTGCCACGCGAAGACCTTGAAGCTGGTTGTCTGCCATATGTTCCTCCAAAATTGCGGGTTGAATTTGTTAAGGGTGGAGCGTTGGGAACTTAGAGGTGGGATGCGCGGGAGGGACGCGGGGTGGGCAAGATGTTGTGAGGACCCGGCTCTCTGAATAGAGCTCCCGCGCGGCGAAAAACAAGATGTCACTCGGGCTGAAGCCCTCGGTCGGAATGACAATCTCAAATAAATTGGGGTTAACGGCACGCCTGAAGGTGCAGGCCTTCAAAACTTATCGTGAGGGCGGGGTCCCGCAGTGCAGCTGCGCATCTTCCACTTTCTCGATTCCGATCAGGCCGACCCACTCGTTGTTCCGATTCTCATACATTTTCACTCTGCCATCCAGAATTCCTGCTGCGGCCTGCGGCGAGAGATCCTCGTGATAGTCGAAGAACCTTTCCTGTAGCCGTTCTCCGAAGGTTAGCCTCTGGAGCAGAGGGTGTGGCGGCTCCCACTTGGTGCTGAACAGATAAGCTGTATCGAACTGGTCGGTGGCGTGAGCGGCACAAGCGATCTCCGGCGCGGAAAAATTCTCAATGCGCACAACCGTGAGCGGCTGCTTCACGTAGCCGAGATATGGGCGCGTGAGCTCGTCCGACGCAGGCCAGGCCGTGAGCACGGTTCTCTGCGGATGTTTCGCCAACTCATTCGCCGCCTGCTTGTGCAGGAGGATGTAGTCGCGATAGAGGAGCGTGTCCTCAGGTGCGATGCGGTAGGGAGGCGGGACGACGAGCTGCACGATAAAGGCGGCCAGTGCGATTCCCACATACCAGGTCCACTGGCGCAATCGCCGTCGCATAGTCGAAACGCAGACCAGAATGACCAGGGGAACAACCGGCAACATGTAACGCGCGAGAACGGCGCCTCCGAGAACGGATTCGGCCAGGACATTGGCAACCAGCACGACCAGGAAGACGAGTTGCACGTTGATAGCGATGCGCGGACGAACGGTGCCATTGGCCTCGTCAATGGGATCGTGAGTCATGGCATCGATCATGCCGATCGTTAGCAGGAAGAGATTCAGATATCCGAAGACGTGCCACAGCCGGAGCAGCAGGGCGAGCGCTATGCGAACAGGGTTGAGCGTCGCTTGCAGGTTGTAGCGAAGGTATTCGGGATTGCCGAGATAGAAGCCGGTGCGGTGATGGTGATAGGCAAACCAGCCCAGCAGCGGCACGAGGCAGATCAGGAATGAAAGAGCGTGTCGCGCGCTGTGATAGAGGAACCATGATTCACGGCGTGTCTTGCCCGAGCTGGTTAACGGGGGACGCAGCAGCTCCCAGCAGAGGAGCGCCATCGGAGTGACGATTGCCGTTTCTTTCGCCAGCGGTGCGAGGCAGAAAAAGACGATCGTCGCCAGCAACCGGCGTTCGACATACATTGCCAGCCCCCAGAGTGTGAATGCCGCCGCCATCATGTCGAGGTGGGCCAGCGAGCTCTGGGTAAAGAAGACGGGATAGAGCGCGGTGCAGAGAACGGTCGCCAGCGCGACAGACTCGGGTGCCACATTGCGCGCCAGCCGCCACAGCCCGAGCAGCGCGAAAGCCGCGACCATGATCATAGCTTGACGCGTGGTGGCCGGGGTGAAGGCGCTGAACTTCCACCAGAAGGCGAGCCACAGCATCACCAGCGGAGGATGCGCGTTGGAAAGCGTGCTGTGCGGGATCAGCGATCCCGTCATGAGCAGATCGCGCGCGGCTGGAATGAAGTACCCGGCTTCGTCCCAGAAGTAAGGCAGGCGCAAAAGGAACGCGTGAGTAATAAAGAGGAAGGTAAAGATGAGGGCGTAGGCGGAGAGATACCGGCGCGTATTGCCCACGCTTTCTAGCTTACTCATCAAGTGACAAGCGCTCTCGCGCCGCTACTAGCCCGCGCCTGGCCGCTGCGGCATCCTGGTCTCAATGAATTGGTCCACTGCCGGGTCCGACGCGCGGGTCCAGTTTAATTTCGCCGAAGGTGTTCTCGTAGTTCACCAGATTCTGCTGCAGGATGGTGTGCAGCGCCTTGGCCTGCTGCGGGCTCAGATAAATTCCCTGAAAGTTGCGCACTTCCACCCGGGTCTCGTCCTGTTGCTGCAAGGTGCCGAAGACGAGGAAGAAGTCCCACACATTTACCCGAACCTGCACGCTGTTGGCATAGCTCTCGCGGTAGTCAGGAGTATTGGTGAGCTGGATGGCTGGCTGCGTAACGGTTGGGTTTACAGGATTGGGCATCATAACCTCAAACGAATCGTTGTCGAAGTTTGAAGTTTATCAAAAGCAATAGGGATGTGCGGGAGCGGCACCATTCTGTTGCCGCAGGAAGATTGCGCATGTCGAAGCGGGGGTTGGGCCTCGGCCGATCTTAAACGGTTTGTGGTTTGGCGGCTGCCGAAACGCCTACTGTGCTATAACTTGCCAGTCACGGCGGGCTTCGCACTCGGCGGAGCATGCTGGTCGCAAGCTTCACCCTCTATGGCATCCGGTGACATCGCGGGGACGGGGTCGTTGGGCTTCCATGCCACCCGAGGCCTGGTGTTTCGCGAGATCCTGGCCATCGGCGCCGAATCGCTGCGGGCCGACAAACTGCGCGCCGCCATGACAGCTCTCAGCATGGCTGTGGGCACGGCGGCACTGATCCTGGTAGTGACGGTCGCGCTCACCGGACGAAGCTACGTGCTGGCGCAGATCGAGGCGGTGGGCACAAACGTCATTTGGGCGGAGTACTCCGGCGTTTCGAGCGGGCCGTCGGGCACGGGTCTGGCCGACTATCTGACAGTAAGGGACATGAAGGCCATCGAGCAGGGAGTGCCCGGGGTGACGGCCGCGTCTCCGGTGGTGAGCCTGCACGAGAACCTGATTGTCGGCGCAAAGAATGTGGAGACGCTGATCCTGGGGGTTGATCCGAAGTATCAGGAAGTGCGGCGCATTCTAGTCAGCGATGGCCGCTTCTTCGACGAGGCGGATTCGCAGGCGACGACCAAGGTCGCGCTGGTCACGGAGAGCTTCGCCACCCGCCAGTTTGGCTCGCTCGATCTCGCGCTGGGGCAGACGGTCCGCATTAACGACATACCGTTTGTGGTCATCGGTGTTTTCCGCGAAAGCGTGGACACCATGGGGCGTTCGGAGATCGAAGACAACACCATCTTGATTCCCTACAGCGTGGCGCGCGACATCATCGGCAACGAATCCGTCAACCAGCTTTATTTTTCGATGGCGAATTCCACTTCCATCCCGGACGCCACCGAGCGTATTCGAGCCGTAATCACGTCGCGACACCGGCCCGAATCGACCTACGATATCAGCAACCTGACCGGCGTTCTGGAAGCGGCACAGAAGATTGCCACTGGATTGACGGTGGTGCTGCTGCTGTTTGCCGCAGTGACCCTGATTGCCGGCGGGGTAGGCATCATGAACATCATGTGGGCGACGGTACATGCGCGTATTCGCGAGATTGGCGTGCGCAAGGCGGTGGGCGCGACTCGGCGGGCCATCCTGCTGCAGTTTCTTTGCGAGTCGTTGGTGGTTGCGGTAGTAGGAGGCCTGGCAGGAACGCTGGTTGGAATCGCGACTTCCCTGTCGATGCGCTTCTTCATCGACTATCACGTGTATGTGTCGACCGGGTCGGCGGTGATTGCCTTCCTGGTCTGCTGTCTGATCGGCGTCGTCTTCGGCATTACGCCAGCCCAGAGCGCTTCACGCCTTGATCCCGTCGAATGCCTGCGTCATGAGTGACAGTACGGCGATCCGCCGGGGGATGGCGCGCGGAGCATCGCTTGTGCAGCAGTGAAAAGCAGGGCTTCTGGTCGCTCGATCGGAGGTTTCCGGCTGACGAGCCATTCCATGTCCCTAACACGTTCTTCGCCGAGGCAATGACTCTGCTGCTGATAGGGCGGGCAAAGCAGGCCTGAACGCTCACCCCGACACTCGCCCAGGTTCACAAGCATCAAACCGCAAATTCCGGCAGACAAAAAATGGCGGCTCCCGAAGGAGCCGCCGAGACGAAGTTGATTCAGGTTAACTTAGAACACCAGCTTGCCTTGGAACTGAATGACACGAGCCGAAGGCAGGTTGGCGAAGAACGACCCGTAAGGCCCGGTTGGGGGCAGGGCCGCGGTAATGCTCTGGCCGAACGTTCCATCGCCGATACCGTTGTCCGGCAGATCGAAGTTCGGGTGGTTGAAGATGTTGTAGAAGTTGGCGCCAATCGAGAACGCCATCCGCTCGGTCAGCTTGAAGCCCTTGCTGACGGAGAGGTCGGAGTCGAAGAACCCAGGACCGCGATACATGTTGCGCCGCTGATTGGTTAACGTCGGCGGAGCTCCAGTGTAAGTCCCGTTGGCGAGGAAGTTGTCGTAGAAGTTCGCCCCGTTCAGGCAGGCGTTGGTTCCAACGTTGGTGGTCGACCCGTTGCAAGAGGTCTGCCCAGCATTGATCACAGATCCAACGCTGTAGCCAGTGTTGGGAGTGAAGTTGGACAAGGGGTTGTTGTAATCCAGCACCGTGAACGGAAGACCAGTGCGGGCAAAGAAGTTCTGGGAAAGGGTCCATCCACCGATGGCACCATTGACGTACTTGTTGCCGAACTTCCACGGGGTCTGCCATACATACGTTCCGCTGAAGTAGCTGCGGATGTCGTAATCGGCATTACCGTAGTTGTTGCAGCGCAAGCAGGTCGGATTGAGCTGATAAAGCAGAGAAACGTCAGTGTTGTCGCTAAACGGCTGGAAGCCGCCGTTGGAGATTTCGTCCATGGCATGGCTCCAGGTGTAGCTGGCCTGGACGGAGAAGCCATACGTAAGACGCTGGTTGAAGGTAGCGGTTAAGCCGCTGTAGTTCGAAACCGCACCATTCTGCCATTGCTGGACGGTCGTGAACACGGGAGTAGCCGGTGCGCCGGGCAGGATTCCAGGGCCAAACGCACATCCCGCTGCGGGGTTGCAATAGGTGTTCCCCCATGGATTGTTGACAGGGATGCGAACGCCGTGGTTACCCACGTAGGTCAGCGAAAGCGCTGACTTGTCGCCAAGGGCCTGCTGGATGCCAACGCTCCACTGCTCGTAATACGGAGTGTGGAAGGTCCCTGTCTGGTTGATGTAAGTGGGAGTCTTGAAGCTGGGACCCAACAACGCGCTCAGGCTATTGAACGAAGCGCCGTTGGCGAAGCCCGACTTAATGGCCGCCGCCGAAGCCGCTCCCTGAACGTAGGGGCTGTTCGGGGTGGTAGTGTCTGCCCAAGGCACGCCGTTAACAGCGCCCTCGGTGTTGTACACCGTGACCACGTTAGGCACGTTCAACATGAAGTTGTCGACCACACCAGCTGCGAGGGCATCGTAGAAGATACCGAAGCCGCCGCGGACAACCGTCTTATCGCTGCCGCCCGGAGACCAGGCAAAGCCGAAGCGGGGACCCCAGTTGATGGAATCGACGCCGCGGTACAGATTGGTCCGGTTAGCATTGATGAAAGAGTTGTAAGGGGCCGACGGGCTGATCGCACCGCTCGCCAGCAAGCCCTGGAAGCTGCCATCCAGCAACGAGCCGCAAGCGGTCTGGCAATGCGGGTTGGAGTTGTGCTCGGCGCGCAACGCAAACGTCAGTTTCAGGCTCTTTTTGACCTGCCACTCATCCTGCGCATAGAGTCCGAGACCCCAAATGGCGGTCGGCTCCGACAGGCTGCTGGGATAGCGTTTGCGGGTTTGGGCTGCGTAGCCGTTGGCGAAGGAGTAGGGATCCGTGGGGTCCAAGCTGATGTCGTTGATGATGACTTCCGGATTGTTCAGCACGCTGAACGTGTAGTCGGAAATGTCATAGCGACGGAAGTTGGCTCCGAACTTGAGCGCGTGCGCGCCCTTGGTCCAGGACAAGTCATCCACGAACTGATACTGGGTGACGTTGCGGCCCTGGGGGAAGTCATAAGCCAAGCCGCCCACGCGGGTAAGGTTGCCTACGTCTGCGCCCGAGCCGATGACCGTGAACGGGAAACCGTCGCAGCAACCGGCCTGGGTAAAGATGGCGCGGTAGTAGCTGCCGGCATAGACGAACTGGTTGGTCAGATTGGGGCTAAATACATGGCTCCACTGTCCCTGTCCGTCGTAGGCAGGCTGATAGCTGTTCGCGCTGAACGCGGGGTTGATGAAATCCGAGTAGGTCGGCTGAGTTCCCTGGTCAACGCGTACGCGCCAGAACAGGTGATCCTTGTCGGAGAGGTTGTAGTCAACGCGACCGCTGGCGATGAACTCGCGCCCGTTCTGGCCGGCATTGGCCTGATAGTTACAAGTCGGGGAAAGGGCGTTCGCGCAAGCGTAGCCGGGAGCGTTCTGGAACAACGAGTAATACTTCTGGTAAAGCGGAAGCTCTACCGGATTCAAGGCCGCCACGTTCGCCAAGCTCTGAGCGATGAACGGGCCGGAGAATGCGAACACCTGACCGCTGGTGGGCAGGATGAAGCGCAAACCTTCGCTGTTCAGGAAGAAGAACAACTTGTCCTTCTTGATCGGGCCGCCGATTGAAGCTGCCCACTGATTGTTGTTGGCGAACGGCTTCGGAGTGCCGAAAGCATCGTTGAACCAGCCATTGGCGTTCAACGTACTGCCGTTCCAGTACCAGATCAAGTTGCCGTGCCAGTTGTTGGTGCCGCTCTTGGTCACGTAGTTGACCTGCGCACCGGCCTGCTGGCCGTACTGACCGGAATAGGCGTTGCTGATGACCGTGGCTTCCTGGAGGTCATTTCTGCCCAGCGTCAAGTTGGTGGCGCCGGAGTTGTTGACGTTCAGGTAGGGATCCATGTCGTTCTCGCCATTGACCGTGAACACGTTCGAAGTGGCGGGAAGACCATAGACGCTGAAGTTGCCGTAACCACCGGCCGAGTTCATCACGGCGCCAGGCGAGGTCTGAGCAACGTACGTCATATCGTTGCCGCCGTTCGGCTGGTTGGCGATCAAATTCTGGCTGAAGTTGGTTGAAAGATCGGCGTTATCGGCCTGCACCAGAGGCGCGGACGAAGTAACTTCGACGGTCGTCGATGACGAACCAACTGCCATCTTGACGTCTGCGATCGAAGCCTGGCCGACGTTGACGTTGGCTGTGCTCGTGGTTTTGCTGAAACCGGAGGCTGACACCGTTACGGTGTAGGAGCCCGGCTGCAACAGCGAGAAGCGGTAAGTGCCGTTGGCACCCGTGGTGGCAGTGCGGGTCGCGCCGGTGGCATCGCTCTTCAGCGTTACCGTAGCTCCGGAAACGACCGCGCCGCTTGGATCGGTGATGGTACCGGTAAGATCGCCGGAAACCTGTGACTGAGCCATCAAGGATGGCGCCATCACGGCGGCGATTACCAGTACTGCCAGAATCCCAGTGAGCAGTCTTTTTGCTGTCATATCTCCCCTCAACACTAACTTCGGTTGTTGCATCACGCCTGACGACATGGCCAGGAAATGAATTGAACGCTGGCCGAGGTGCCTGGAAGTTCCGTCGGAGAGGCACTTCGACCCGCAGGAGAGTAGCGCAAGGGAGGGGCCAGTCTGGAGTATCAAAAACCTGTCGTAAATCGCTGATAAATAAGGGGTAGTAGGAGGGTGACTTCCGGCTTCGGGAGGACGTCTATGTGTTTTTATAGATTACAGCTCTTATTCTTACAAGATTACATATAGCAGGAGCGCGAAGTGGATAGAACAGAAGGCGAAAAGGTTGCCTCCGGAGCTCACGCGGCGCAAAAAAGGAGACCCCTTTTAGAGGGCCTCCCGAGTGTAGCAGCCAGGTTTTTTCTAGAACACGATCTTGCCCTGGAACTGGATGATGCGTCCCGAAGGCAGGCCGGCGAAGAAGGATCCATACGGACCGGTCGGCGGAGCCGTGGTCTGCAGGACCTGGCCGAAGTTCCCGGCGCCGAACGTATCGACCGGCGACGCGAAATTCGGGTGATTGAAGACGTTGTACAGATTGGCTCCGAAACCGAACGCTACTTTCTCCGTGATCTTGAAGTTCTTGTTCACCGAGAGATCGGAGTCAAAGAAACCGGGTCCGCGGAACTGATTGCGGATCTGGTTGGGGAAGGCTGTCAGACCGGCACCGCTGACACTGGCAAAGCCCGCCGGGTTCAGACAGCCCGTGCCGTATTGGTTGCAGGCACTCTGGCCGTTGCCCACCACTTCCGCCGGGAAGAAGGGGGTGTTGTTGTTGACCGAATAGTTGCCAATCGACGAAGTGCCGTCGAGGACGGTCAGAGGCAATCCAGACCGGGCAAAGAAGTTCTGCGAGAGAGTCCAACCACCGAAGGCTCCGTTGACATACTTGTTGCCGAACTTCCACGGAGTCTGCCAGATATACGACGCATTAAAGGAATTGCGAACGTCGTAATCCGCATTGCCGTAATTGGAGCAACTCAAGCAGAGAGGATTGAGCTGATAGCTGATGCTGGTCAGACCGTTGTACGGAGTACCCGGAGCTCCATCGTTGGAGACCTCGTCGAGAGAGTGGCTCCAGGTGTAGCTAGCCTGCACAGTGAATCCGTAGGTCATACGGCGGGTATAGCTTGCTGTCAGACCGTTGAAGTTGGAAACTGCGCCGGAGTACACCTCGGCAACGCTGGCGAAATTTCCGCTGTAGGGAGTGAGGGGAAGACCACCGACGCCACCAGCAAAAGCATTGGGGAAGTTGGTGATCGGGATGTTGATGCCGTGGTTGCCAACATATTGCAGGCTCATCGAGCTCTTGTCGTCCAATTGCTGTTCGATCTGCAAGCTGTATTCCTGGTACCGCGGAGTCCTGAAGTTCCCGACAAAGTTGTTGATGTTGGGTGCCGAGAATCCGGGCACGGTGGCGGCCAGCGAGTTAAAGCTGGCGCCGTTGGCGAAGCCATTGCGAATCGCCGTAGCCGAGGAGTTGGCGATGCCCCAGGCGCCGGCTGGCGAGGTATTGTCGGCCCAGTACAAAGGCGCCGTACCGCTCGGAGAGTCCACACCGCCAAACAGAGTCTGGGGGATGAGGTTGGGGAGGTTGGTCATCGAGTTGTCAGCAAAGATCGAGGGGAAGGCATCGTAGAAGATGCCGAAGCCGCCGCGAATGACCGTCTTGTCGCTGCCACCGGGTGACCAGGCGAAACCAAAGCGCGGAGCGAGATCGACGTTGTCGGTTCCGCGGAAGGTGCCGCCCTGGTTGGCCAGGATCATCTGGTTGTAGGGTGTATCGCCGCTCGCGCTGGATTGCAGGAACGGGGTGGTCATGTAGGAAGCGCAATTCAGGTTGCAGTTCGGGTTGGAGTTGTGCTCGACGCGCAAAGCCAGAGTGATTTTCAGGCTTTTGTTCACCCGCCACTCATCCTGGGCGTAAGCACCCACGCCCCAAAGGGCAACCGGCTCGGTACCGCGAGAGGGGAAATACTGTTGAAAGACATCAGCAGTCCCGTTGTAAAAATCGTTGACCGAAGAGAACAAAGCCAGCGGATTGGTGAACTGGCTGAAGGTGTAGTCGGTGATGTCATACCGGCGGAAGTTGCCGCCGAACTTCAGGCTGTGCGCGCCCTTGGTCCAGGAGAAGTCGTCGAGGAACTGATACTGCGTGACATTCCGGCCCTGGGGGAAGATTGCCAGGTTGTTGCCCATGTTGGTGTAGCCCAGCGGAGCCAGGTCGACCATCGCCGGGAACACCGAATTGGCATCGGGCGTCTGGGTGAAGATGGCGCGGTAGTAGCTGCCGGCGTAGATGAACTGGTTGGTGGCATTCGAGCCGAAGCTGTGTGTCCACTGACCCTGTCCATCATAAGCAGGCTGGAAGCTGGCAGCGTTGAACGCCGGGTTAATCGGGTCGGCGTAGGTTGCCTGCGTGCCGTGGTCCATGCGTACCCGCCAGAACAAGTGATCTTTGTCAGACAGGTTGTAGTCAATACGGCCGCTGATGATGTACTCCGTTCCCGGCAGAGCAGGGGTTGCTCCGTAGGACTGGAAGCAGTTCCCACCGAAGGACGCCGTGGGAAGATCCAGACAGCTGCCCGGCACGGCGGCTCCCCGGCTGTAACCAGGAGCGGACTCGTACAGGCTGAACATCTTCTGATAGAGCGGCACAGAGAGAGGACTGACCGTCGCCAGATTCGCCAGCGTAGCGGTGGCAAATGATGTGGTCGGAGAGAACACGGTGGTCGACGAAGGCACGATGTAGCGGATGCCTTCCGTATCGGCGAAGAAGAACAGTTTGTCCTTCTTGATCGGTCCGCCGAGGGAAGCCGCCCACTCGTTATTGTTGGCGAACGGCCGCGGCGTGCCGTTCATGTTGTTGAAGTAGTCGTTGGCGTCCATGGCGCGGCCCGTCCACCAGTATTCGGCGTTGCCGTGGAACTGGTTGGTGCCGGACTTGGTGACGTAAGCAACCTGCGCACCGGCCTGCTGCCCGTACTGGCCGGAGTAGGCATTGGTGACCACCGTCGCTTCCTCAACATCGTTCTTGCCCAGCGTCAGGTTGGTGGCGCCGGAGTTGTTGAGGTTCAGGTACGGGTCCATATCGTTCTCGCCGTTTACCGTGAACAGATTCGAAGTTGCCGGCAAACCGGAAGTCTGAAAGTTGCCGTATCCCATACCGGTGTTCATGGTGACGCCGGGAGTGGTCTGGGCGATGTAGGTAAGATCGTTGCCGCCGTTAGGCTGGTTAGCGATCTGGGTCTGATTGAAGTTGGTGGAAAGATCGGCGTTGTCGGCCTGCACCAGGGGAGCTGCGCTGGTGACTTCTACCGTCTGCGAGCTGGTACCGACGGCCATCTTCACATCCGCGATGGTCGCCTGACCGGCGGCAATGGTAGCGGTCGATTGGGCCTTGCTGAAGCCGGAAGCATTCGCTGTCACTGTATAACTGCCGGGCTGCAACAACGAAAAGCGGTAAGCGCCGCTGCTGTTTGTAGTAGTGGTACGGGTTGCGCCGGTGGAGTTGCTCTTCAACGTCACCGCTGCACCTGATACCACGGCGCCAGATGGATCGGTAACTGTGCCGGTGAGATCGCCTGAAACCAGAGACTGCGCCATCAGCGACGGCACCGTCATCAAAGCGATCACCAGCAGAGCCAGAGATCCTATCAACATCTTCTTCACTGTCATAACTCTCCTCGCACTGCACTTGCATGTATCGGCATTTTGTAAAAACAAGCTTCGAGTTCCAGAAATCTGCATGGACGTCGCGCCGCTAAGACAACCGGGCAGGAGGAACTCTTGCGCTGGAGAATTGCAAAGCCGCTGCCAGATGCAACGCGAAAGGCGCGAACCTAAAACTCCAGCGATTGCAGCGAGATAAAAAAGAGAGTTGCCAGATCTGAACACAGGGTCTTCCGCTTTTCACAGTTTGTGCATCTTTGTTATCCGCTTTCACGGATATTTCCTTCTAAACAGTTAAGAAGTATCGCAACTATGCAACTGAGAAGCGATAGGAGCGCTATTTATGCGGGTTTTCGCGAGTCGGATGTTGTAATCGTGCAGTCGATTATTGCGGGTTGGAGGAATGCATGGATGAGTTGCGATGGCTGCGTTACGAGTCGCTCATATCAACTCGGCCGCTGTCTCGTCTAACAGACGGGCGGAGTTGCTGCGCCGAGATGTGCCTGCGTGAGGCGCGAAGAATTGGTTTGATCCGATTCGGTCCCGCTAGAACTAGAAGAAGAACGCGCGTCGGAGCACTCGCTCACTTCGCCGGCATGGTGTAGTAGCCAGTGCGATGCCGCACGACCAGCTGGGAAGGATTGGCGTAGTCCTTCGAGGCGGGATTGATCTTGATATCGATGCGGCGGTAATCGGAATCGGACAGGCGGGAACTCGGATAGTAGGCGATCAGGTATTGGGTACGGAGTTCATCGCTAATCTGCCGGAAAGCGGCGTCGAGCTGTTCCATGCCGCTGGCGTAGAAATATTTTCCTCCGGTGTCGCGAGAGAGCTGGATGAGCGCGTGCTCTCCTCCGGTGTCGCGGCCGGCACTGTTTTCAATCGGCACGATAATGATGCTGTAAAGGATGACCTCGGCTTCCTGCGCCGCGCGCACCGCTTCCTGGTAATTCGTTTTGCTGACCGTGTCACCGCCGTCGGTGATCACCACCATGACTTTCCGCCCGCGCCGCGCCTGCAGCGCGTCGGACCCAAGATAGAGGGTGTCATACAAAGCCGTCGCCGCTCCCGAGTGAACCCGGTTGATGGCCTTGTCGATGGTGTGGAGATCGGCGGTGAAGGGCGTCAACTGATCGACGATCTCGCTGAACTGGAATAACGACAGTCCGTCGATGGGACGCAGAATCGCATGCGCGAAGCGGCGCGCCGATTCCAGTTCCAGCTTCTGATCGCCGCGGGTGCTCAAGCTGGTGTCGACCGCGACGACGATGGACAGCGGTAATTCCGATTCACGGTGAAAGACGGCGATCTGCTGCGGCTTATCGTCCTCGAAGACCTGGAAGTCCTCCTGCTTAAGCGTCGAGATCGGCGCGCCGCTGCTGTCAGTCACGGTGGTGAAGACGTTCACCAGCTTTACATTCACTTTGAAGGTTGTGGTGGGCTCTTCGCTCTGGCTCGAATCCTGCTGCTGCTGCTGTTGCTGCGGCTTGTCGGGCGGATGAGCGACTGTCGTCGCGTGCTGTTGCGTGATGGAGTCCGGCGGGTGTGGGACGGTATTCTGCGTGAGCGCACCTGTCGCACTGAGCAGGAGGATGGACCCCCAGACAACAGCGAGCTGTCGAGAGGAGCGATTAGGCCGCAAAGGCATCTGCTGAATTAAACACCGTTTGAGCTATTTTGACGCGCTCTGGCCCGCGCGCGGGATTTCTGGCGGAAACGGTTCGCCGTCGGACCACACCGCCCCATCTTCGAAATACTCTTTCTTCCAGATCGGCACCGTGGTCTTCAAGGTGTCGATGAGCCAGCGGCAGGCATCGAACGCTGCCGCTCGATGCGCCGACGAAACTGCAATATAGACGCTGGTTTCGCCGATCTGTAAGCGCCCCAGCCGGTGGGCAATGCGCACATCGCGAATTGCGAAACGAGTCAGCGCGTCAGTGGCCAGTTGTTCCATCTTGCGCAGCGCCATCGGCTCGTAGCCGCTGTAGTCGAGATAAAGCGTGCGGCGACCGCGAGAGTGATTACGCACGATTCCATCGAACATCGCTACCGCGCCGTCGTCCGGCCGCTTGATCTGGGCCAGGATCGGCTCGGGATCAATCGGCTCGCTGACCAGCCGGGCGTGCTCGAGAATCAAGGGCAGAGCGCTGTCCTCAGCTTCATCGCTGGTGACATTTCCGCCACTCACCGGAGGGATCAGCGCGATCTCATCGCCGTCGTGCAAGGCCGCCGAGCCATCAGCGTATTCACAGTTCACCGCCAACGCGATGGCCGCGCGAAAATCCCGCAGCTTGGGCGCACGTTGCTGGAGCTGCGCATAAAGTTCTCCCACGGTCGCCGGATCGGGAAGGTCGACTACTTCCCGCTCACGTCCGGCGATCTCGCGCAACATTCCAAAGTAGATGACTCGCACCTGCATCTCTCTATAAGGATAACCTAGTGAGGCACGCCTCATTCTGGTAGCACTTGGCCTCAATGCGAACGAGGCGGTGTAGCGTCAGGCCCGCAAGCGGCGTCATACTTCAGTAATTGCGGTTGCGGCAGGGGCGAGATCTTCCGGCAGTGGGTAGGAGTGTGTCTTCCCAATGAACCCGTCTTCCCTTCTCCACCGTACGTACCTGGGCTGGCTGCTTTGCCTGGTATTTCTTGCGACCGCGGCTTTCGGACAAGTTGACACGAAGGTACGAACGGCTCCGGATTTTGGAGCTGATGGTGTCTGGCTCGACGAGGGCGCACCTGTGCCGCATCACATCTCCGACTATCGCGGCAAAGTCGTGGTCGTCGACTTCTGGGAGTACACCTGCATCAATTGCGTTCGCGATTTCGGCGTGCTGAAGCGCTGGTATACCAAGTATCACCAATACGGATTCGACGTGATTGGAGTGCATTTCGGCGAGTTCAACATCGGCTTCGATGTGAACAACGTGCGCGAGGCGGCAAAGCGTTTCCAGCTGCCGTGGCCGGTGCTCGCCGATCAGAAGGGCACAACCTGGAAGGCGTATGACGCGCAAGGCTGGCCGGACCGCTTTCTTATCGATCCGCAGGGCAAGATTGTGATGAGCGTCTTTGGCGAAGGCAATAATGTCGTCATGGAGAAGAAGATTCAAGAGCTGCTGGCAGTCGCTCATCCCGAAGTGCTGAAGATTCCGCTGGAATCAGGGGCGGACGAATTTCGGCCGGAGTGCGGGGTCGCCACGCAGGAGACGTACATTGGCGAACGATACGGACGCAGCGCGGTTCTTGATATGAACGGCCACAAAACGGGCGATGAGGTGGACTTCATGCCGCCGCATTCGCCGCCGGACGGAGGCGTGATGCTGGTGGGCCGCTGGCACGTCGATCAGGATGGCGTCACCGCGAAAGGAAAGGGTGCGGGCGCTGAGATTCGCTATCACGCGCGCTCGGTATACGCGGTCCTCAGCCTCGAAGGCGCGAAGCAGGTGAAGGTGTACCTCTTCGAGGATGGCGGGCCGCTGCCGAAGGATGGCGCGGGCTCGGACGTGAAATTCGACGACAAGGGCGCCTACGTCGATGTCACTCAGGCACGGATGTATTACCTGGTACGCAGTCCAAAGTTCACCGCGCATTTATTGTCGTTGAATCCGGAAGGGCCGGGGTTAACACTGCATTCGTTTACGTTCGGGAACAATTGCCAGTTGGACGATCAGCCGTAACAAGGGCCGGCTGCGTACCGCGCGCCTGAAGAGGCCAATGATTTGTGGATTGTCATCCCGACCGGAGGCGGGCCGTTTTTGCCCGTCGGAATGGAGGGACCTGCGGTTGCGTGGGGCGGAAGATCGTTCCGCTGCGGACGAACCGCAGGTCGCTCGAGTCCGCAGCTGCGCCGCTGCGCTCGGGATGACAATTTTTATTTGGCGACGGCCCAGTGAAGACGAGATGAGGTCTAGAACCGCCCCTTCTCGATCCAAGACTTCACTTCCGCTTCGACATCAAACCCCACGCTGCCCATGATGAACCGACCGTCGAGTTCGTATGCACAGACCTCCAGCGGCGTGCCGGAATATCCACCGTGCAAATAGCCACGCACATAGAGGCGCGCGAATTCATCGACGCCCAGCAGGCGATACTGCACGATGTGCACCATCTCATGAAAGATGAGCTGAGGGGTCAGCGGGTCGTGGAAGACGACCAAGTCGTCGAAGGTGATGGCCGCCATGGTGGTGAAGTTCGGCAGGCCGGTGAAACCCATCTTCTCCAAATCGGCGTAGAAGGGAGGGTTGGTGACCCGCTCCTGTCCAGGCTGCAGAATGCGGATTCGTTCCAGATCCGCAGCCGAGAAGAAGCGCGACCAGATATCGCTGAAGGCCAGCGGGGCAGATCGGGGATAGTAATTCTCGCGCTGGGCGCGAATGTAGTCCGCCACCAATCCGGTAAACGCCGCGACCTGTTGCGGTGAAAGGTTCGGCTGCGAAGACTCCTGCTGTCTCTTGCTTGCTAACAACCCTTTACTCCAGATCCCGCCAGTTCGGTCCCACGCCCACGTCCACCTTCAGTGGGACCTTGAGGTCATGCACCTGCTCCATGCGCTCGGTGACCAGACGCTTCATGGTATCAATTTCGTCCTCAGCTACCTCAAAAACAAGTTCGTCATGAACCTGAAGAAGCATCCTCGAACGCAGCTTGCGTTCACGCAGTTCGGCGTCGATGCGAATCATGGCCAGCTTGATGAGATCGGCGGCCGTGCCCTGCAACGGCGTGTTGACCGCCGTCCTCTCGGCGAAGCCGCGCAGGTTGAAGTTCTTGCTGTGGATGTCGGGGATGGGGCGCACGCGTCCGAAGAGCGTGGAAACTTTCTGATCGCGGCGTGCCTGTTCCAGCGTGCTGTCGATGAACTCGCGCACGCCGCTGTACTTTTCGAAGTACGCGTCGATGAAGCGCTTGGCTTCCTTGGTGTCGATGCCGATCTGCTGCGACAACCCGAACGCGGATAGCCCGTAGACGATGCCGAAGTTCACGGCCTTGGCGCGGCGGCGATGTTCGGCATCGACCATCAGCGGCGGCACGCCGAAGACCTGCGACGCGGTCAGAGTATGAATGTCCTCGCCGGTGCGGTAGGCCTCCACCAGCAACTTGTCACCGGAGAAGTGCGCCAGCAGCCGCAACTCGATCTGCGAATAGTCGGCGGCCAGCAGCACGAACCCGGGCTCGGAGACAAACGCAGCGCGAATCTCGCGGCCCAGCTCAGTGCGGATGGGAATGTTCTGCAGGTTCGGATTCACCGACGACAGCCGTCCGGTGGCCGATCCCGCCATGTTGAACGTGGTGTGCAGGCGTCGCGTGCAGGAGTTCAGCAGCGCTGGAAGGGCGTCCACGTAAGTCGACTTGAGCTTCGAAAGCTGGCGATAATCCAGCACCATCTTCGGGACGTCGTGTTCAGCGGCCAGGCCCTCCAGCACATCGACGGCGGTGGAGATGGTCTTGCCCTTGCCGTACTTGATCGGCTTGGGCAGGTTTAGCCGGTTGAACAAGACGTCGCCCAGTTGCTTGGGCGAGTTGATGTTGAATTCGAAGTCACACTTGTCGTAGATCTCGCGAGCCTTGGCGGCAATGTCGCGCTCCAGCCGTAGCGACATTTCGGCGAGAACGTCGCAATCGAGTTTGACGCCCGTCTCTTCCATGCGCGCCAGCACCGGAACCAGCGGCAGATCGATCTCGTCGTAAACCTTGCGCAGCCCGGCGTCGTCGACTTCGCGGCTTAGCTTCTCGGTCAGGCGCAGCGTGAGGTCGGCAGCCTCGGCCGGAGTCGGGCCCATCTTCAAATTGAACTCGCGGAAGGCCACGACCGGCAGCGCGTAGGTCGAATAGGTCGGATCGAGCAGATACGCGTAGAGCAGCGGATCGTGCTGCACTCCGGCGAGATCGACTCCCTGCTGCAGCAGAACGTGTGTCGCTGACTTGAGATCGTGAACGGTTTTCGCAACTTTCTCGTTTGCCAGTGCGTCGTTCAGTGGCGCGGCAATCACGGAGTCGTCCAGTGTCAGTGAAAGCGCCTTGCCCGCTTCGGCGGAGATTGCCATGCGCTGCGTCACGATTGGTACCGGTGTGGCAGTGGTTAGCGAGAGCTGCTCGCTCTCGGGTTCCTCGGCGTCTTCAGCCTCGGCTGACGCACTCGCTGCGCTCGAAGTTTCCAGCGCGATCGCCAGCATCTTTCCCGGCTTGCTCGCAGCCGCGATCACGGCCTTCACCTCGGCGGCGGACTTCGCATCGCGATAATCGGTCTCGCCCAGCTCAATACTCTCGCTGAGAAAGTCCTGCACCAGCGTGTTGAACTCCAGTTCGGTGAAGAGCGAGCGCGCGGCAACAGGGTCGGGCTCCTGAGCCTTCATCGTCTCCGGATCGAAATCGACAGCAACGTTGCGGTCGATCGTTACGAGCTTCTTGCTCACCAGAATCGCGTCACGGTTATTCTGCAGCGACTCGCGATAGGTCTTGCGTTCGACTTCGGCTGCATGGTCCAGCGCGCCTTCGACCGTGCCGAAGCGCTGGATCAACTCCACGGATCCCTTGTCGCCGATACCGGGCGCGCCGGGAATGTTGTCGATGGAGTCGCCGCGCAACGCCATCACGTCGACCACGCGCTCGGGAGGGACGCCCAGAATCTCCTCGACCTTGGCGGCGTCGCAGATCAGGTTGTCCTTCGGCGGATTCAGAACGCAGATGCGGTCGCTCACCAGCTGCATCATGTCCTTGTCGCTGGAAACGACGAAGACGGTGTAACCCTCGTCGGCGGCCTTCTGCGCCAGCGTACCGATCACGTCGTCGGCTTCGAAGCCCGGCATCTCGAGGATCGGAATGCGGTAGGCGTCGAGCGCGCGCCGGATGTAAGGCACCTGCTGCGCCAGATCGGGCGGCATGGCGGTGCGATTGGCCTTGTAGCCGTCGTAGGCCACGTCCACGTAGGCCTGCGTCTTGCTGTCGAACTTGCGCAGGCTGGTGATCTCGGAGGCCTGCTGATCACGGAAGGTGGGCGCGCTGACGTCGAAGACCGCGGCGAGGTACTCCGGCGAGAAGTCGGCGCGCAGCTTGCGCAACATGTTCACAAAGACGTAAGTCGCGCTGGTGGGGATGCCAGTCTTGGTTGACATCGGCCGCTGCCGCGCCATGGCGTGATAGGCGCGAAAGATAAATGACATCGCGTCGATGAGGTAGATGCGTCCCTTCGAGCCGGAAGGTTCAGCAGGAACAGCGATGGCAGACTTTGGAGCGGCCGGCTTCGCGGCGCTGGCAGGCCTGGCAGCGCTGGAGACGGTGGCGGACTTCGCGGTTTTCTTCGTAGAGGGCAAGAGGTAATTTTACCAACTGCAGGAGTGGGTCGGGATTTTGGATTTTGCTTGAAAAAGAGACAAACGGCTGTTGTGCATTACGACCCGAGACTCTCGAACACGATTCACGCGGCTGTTCAAGCGCATCGCTGATCGAGCCGCTTCGGCCGAAGCCCGAAGGGCTGGTTGCGCCGTTAGCCCAGGATGAAGCGAAGCGGAATCCTGGGTGGACATGGTTCAAAGGTTCGAGCCCCTTCAGGGCGGCAGGTTTTTCTTCCGCCGGCTGAAGCCGACTTTCCACCGTAAATGGAATGCATTCCCCGCCGTGAACGGCGGGGCTAACCTGTGTCGCGCCTACGGCGCGCATTCCGGAGAATGCTGATGAGAACCATGTGTTGTCTCCGTGCGCTCCGTGCCTCCGTGGTGAACTCGCCTTACTCCACGAACATGCAATCCCCATACGAATAAAACCGATACTTCTCCCGGACGGCGTGCTCGTACGCGCTGAGCACGCGCTCGTGGCCAGCAAACGCCGAAACCAGCATGAGCAGCGTCGACTTCGGCAGATGGAAATTCGTGAGCATCGCGCCCACAACCTTGAAGTCGAATCCCGGGTAGATGAAGATGTCGGCCTCACCAGACTGGGGAACGATCCTCGAGGAGGATTCTTCCCCCGGGCGGAACCGCAGATCCCTCGGCTCCGCTCCGACGCTGCGCGTCTTCGCTTCGCTCGGGATGACAACTTCAGAATTGTTCGGGAGGGTTCCCCGTTCGAGGTGGGGTTGCTCGGGCGGGGATTTTTGTCGAGCCGCGTATTCCAACGTCCGCACCGTCGTCGTGCCGACCGCAACGATTCTTCGTCCTACGGCCCGCGCGCGCTGGATCTTCTCCGCCGCGTCTTCGGAGATCTCGTACCACTCTTTGTGCAGGATGTTCCGCTCGACCACCTCGGCGCGTACCGGCTGAAACGTTCCCAGTCCGACGTGCAGTGTTATCTCGGCGGTCTCGATACCGCGCAGGCGAATGCGCTCAAGAATCTCCGGCGTGAAGTGCAGGCCGGCGGTCGGCGCTGCCACCGAGCCCAGCGGCCTGGCATACACCGTCTGATACTGCTCGCGATCCTCAGGTGTGTCCGGCCGGTCGATATACGGGGGCAAAGGAATATGCCCAATGCGATTCAGCACGACATAAAAATCGTCCACTGGATCGAAGCGCAAATGCCGTTCGCCAAAACTTCCGCGACCGACAATCTCCGCCGCCAGTTCATGCAATTGCTGGTCAGCCTCGCCGCCAAAGTACAGCCGCTCGCCCACGCCCAACTTCCGTCCAGGACGCACCAGCGCCTCCCACACCATCGGCGACTCAGACAACCGTTTGGTCAGCAGCACCTCGACCTTGCCGCGCAGAAACTCCTTCGACGCAGGATTCTGCTTCGACACCTTCTGCGCGCGCGCGCCGCTGCGATGTCCGAACAGCCTCGCCGGCAGCACCTTCGTATTGTTGAAGACCAGCAGATCGTCGGAACGCAGCAACTCGGGAAAGTCGCGAAACGAGCGGTCCTCCAGCAGTTGACGGCTGCGATCGAGGTAGAGCATGCGTGCGGCGGCGCGGTCAGCCAGAGGTTGACGAGCGATCAGCTCATCGGGAAGGTGAAAGTCGAAGTCGGAAACCAGCACGGAACTATTGTCCCCCACCGGGGCCCGGGACAGCCAAGTCGCAACCTGGGAAATGTAACAAGAATGTATCTTCCCTTTTCCCGAGCCAATAGCTGCGGTACGATAGGGGTATTGATGTCCCAACCGGGATATCCAATTCCAGCGCGTGAAGACTGAGCGACAGCACCGGGAAGAGATCGTCCGTTTTGGCAAGTTGCTGCATCAGGCAGGCCTGGTGGCGGCGATGGATGGCAATCTCTCCGTGCGCCTGGATAACGGCACCATCCTGTGCACGCCTACCCTGATGAGCAAGGGGCTGATGGAGCCGGAAGACATGGTCATCGTCGACCAGCAAGGTACGAAGTTGAGCGGCGCGCGGGGGGTCTCGAGCGAGATCGCCATGCACCTGCTCATCTACGGCAAGCGTCCTGACATCAATGCCGTGGTGCACGCGCATCCGCCGACAGCAACGGGCTTCGCCGCCGCCGGAATGGCGCTTGATGCCGCGCTCTGCGCGGAGCTGATCGTGACCCTGGGCTCGGTCCCACTGGCTAGCTACGAGACCCCGGGTACGCCGGAACTCGCGGCCGCGCTGGCGCCGCTGGTTCCCGACCACGAGGCGATCCTGATGGCGAATCACGGCGTCGTGACCTATGGCGTCGATCTGCAAAACGCTTACATGAACATGGAGACCGTGGAACACTTCGCCAAAATCGCGCTGGTCACACATATGCTAGGCAAGCAGCAGCCCATTGCCGGTCATCATGTGGACAAGCTGCGCGAGATCCGCAGCAAATACCTGGCCCACAACCACACCATGGTCCAGGGAAAAGATTAAACCAGCGGAAGTGGCTGCCATAGCCTAGCGCAAAGCTCCTCGTGCGTACCTTGGACTACGTGAACGTTACCCTTTCTGAAAGCTCCTGCCGTCCTCTGTGAGACTCGGCCCATTTTGTAAACGCTTCCCCCCATCCTGAAGGGGAGCTATCTTGGGTTGCGCCTACGGCGCTTGCATTCCGCGATCCACCCCGAGTTCCTGGGACGACCGCGTCTTGGGCTGGCGCACGCGGAGCCGCCACCGCGTTTTGCCGACGCATCCTCCCAATTCTGCCCTTTACAAATAGTGTCCGAAAGCGGACACTCAATCCGAGAGAGGACACAGCCTGCCGTCCGAGCGCGTGCAAGCATCCCGCTAACCTTTTGAAGCGATGGCAATTACACGCATCGCCGATTGGTTCCCCGCTTGCTCCTAGGATTACGCAATGGATATCGCCCGTCCCGAGATCAAGAGACAAAAGCGCCGCCGGCAAATCATCTGGTCGGCCGTCGCGCTCATCGTATTGGTAGGAGTCACGGTTGGGATTTCGCGTCTGAAACCGGCCGCGCCCACGGTCGACCGCAGCACCATCTGGACCGACACTGTGAAGCGCGGCTCGATGCTGCGCCAGGTACGCGGCCTGGGCTCGCTCACCCCCAGTCACGAAGATGTTCGCCAGATTCCGGCTGAGACTGAAGCCACCGTCATCCGCATTGATAAACTTCCCGGCTCGCAGGTCACCGCTGACACCATTCTGGTCGAGATGAGCAACCCGCAACTGGAGCAGGAGGCGCTCGACGCGCAGCTCCAGGTAAAGGCCGCCCAGGCCGAATATTCCAGCCTGAAGGTGAAGCTCGACAGCGATCTGATGACGCAGAAGGCTGGCGCCGCCACCGTGAACGCCGACTATAACGAGGCGGAACGACAGGCGCAGACGGATAAGTCACTCTACGATCTCGGCGTCATTTCAGGTTTGGCCGCCAAAGCGTCGGCGGGTAAAGCGCAGGAAATGGTGACGCGCGATCAGATCGAAGATCAGCGCCTGAAGATTAACGAAGAAGCTATCAAGTCGCAGCTTGCGGTGCAGCAGGCGAAGGTCGATGAGATGCGCGCGCTCGCCGAATTGAAGCAGCAGCAGCTTGAGCGCCTGAAAGTGAAAGCTGGCGTGGATGGCGTGCTGGTCGAGTTACCGTTACAGGTTGGACAGCACGTGCTGCCGGGCACTGAGCTGGCAAAGATCGTCCAGCCGAATCATCTGATGGCCGAGCTGAAGATTCCTGAGACGCAGGCGCGCGACGTGCAGATCGGCGAACCCGCCTCCATCGATACGCACAATGGAGTCATCGCCGGCGAGGTAAGCCGCGTCGATCCAGCAGTGCAGAACGGCACGGTTACCGTCGACGTGAAGCTGACCGGCGAGCTACCCAAGGGTGCGCGACCTGACTTGAGCGTCGACGGCACCATCGACCTGGAGAAGCTGGAGAACGTTCTGTATGTAGGACGCCCGGCGTTCGGCCAGGAGAACAGCACGATTTCGATGTTCAAGCTCGATCCTTCAGGCAACGGAGCTGCACGCGTGCAGGTTAAGACCGGACGCGCCTCGGTGAACTTGATCCAGATCGATTCGGGCCTGCATGAGGGCGACACCGTGATTCTGTCGGACATGTCGCGGTGGGATAACACGGATCGGGTGCGGCTGGAGTAGGGCTTGGCTGTTAGCCGTTAGCTTTGAGCTCTTTAGCAAACTCATTGCAAAAGAGGAATTGAACCGGCTACGGAACACCCGGTGGTTGATGCACGTAACAGATGACGGCGCGAGGTCCGCGACGATTTTGAAGGCTAAGAGCTAAAGGCTAACAGCTAAGGATTGGACAACCACATGAGCGAAGCAGCAGGAATTCCTCTGATTGAAATCGAGAACATGACCAAGGTGTTCTACACCGACGAGGTCGAAACCCACGCGCTCTCCGGCGTACACCTGATGGTGCGCAAGGGCGAGTACGTTGCGATGTCCGGCCCATCGGGCTGCGGCAAGTCGACGCTGCTATCCATCATCGGGCTGCTGGATACGCCGACTACCGGCAAATACAACCTGAACGGTTCACCCGTGGCGAACCTCGATTTCGGTGACCGTTCGCGTATCCGCAATCGCGAGATCGGTTTCATCTTCCAGAGTTTCAACCTGATTGGCGATCTGACGGTGTACGAGAACGTCGAACTGCCGCTGACTTATCGCGACGGCATGCCGTCTGCAGAACGTAAGCGGCGAGTGCTGGAGTCGCTGGAACGTGTGGGCATGGCCCATCGTCTACGCCACTATCCTTCGCAGCTCTCCGGCGGTCAGCAGCAACGTGTGGCCGTGGCGCGCGCGCTGGCGGGATCGCCGTCGATCCTGCTGGCTGACGAGCCGACCGGAAACCTCGACTCGCGCAACGGCGAAGCCGTGATGGAACTGCTGCAGAAGCTGCATCGCGAAGGCGCCACCATCTGCATGGTGACGCACGATCCGCGCTTTGCCGCCCATGCCCAGCGCGAAGTCCACCTGTTCGACGGAAAAGTTGTAGCCGAAGAAGAGTTGCGGCGGCTGATGCAGGAAGCGCAATAAGGCACCACTTGGGAGGTTGGCCGTTAGCGATTTGCTTGATGCTGCCGGCTGCGGTGGCTTTTTACCCTCAATTGAAAGTGTTTCGGTAGCCTTACGTTGTGGGATGTGGGTTTAAAACCGCTGGGTTGGGCAAACGTCGGACCCCCAAAGGCTAAGTCCCACGCAGTGGGATGGTGACATGATAGCCCAGCGCTTCAGCGCTGGGTAGGCTGCAATTTTGGTTTCGAGCCCCTTCAGGGGCGGCACGTTTCGTGGTTTAGCGAAATGCCGAGGGCCAACTGCCAACTGCAAGGTCCGTAGGAACTATGATGTCCACGTTCATTCAAGATCTGCGATACGCCTTCCGTCAGCTGCGCAAGAACCCCGGCTTCACGACCGTAACCGTGCTGACATTGGCGCTGGGCATCGGTGTCAATGCCGCGATGTTTGCCGTAATCGACGCCGTATTGCTGCGGCCATTTCCATTTCCCCAGCCGGATCAAATCGTCCAGATGAGCGAGGCCAATCCGACCGACGTCGCGGCTTCGTCGTCTGCGCTGCCGAACATTCGCGACTGGCGCGCGCAGAGCAAGTCTTTTCAGGACATCGCCTGGTACAACACCGGTATTCGCAGCATCGATATTCCGGGCTTCTCTGATTTCATCCCCGTCGTTTACAGCAGCGCAAATCTGCTGAGCACGCTACAGGTCGAGCCGCAACTGGGCCGCAACTTCATGGCCGACGAAGATCAGCCCGGACATGGCGACGTGGTCCTGATCAACACCGTGGCGTGGGAGAAATTCTTCAACAAAAGTCCTCAGGTTGTGGGCAGCTCGCTCAAGTTAGGCAATAAGATCTACACCGTAATCGGTGTGATGCCCGCCGGCTTCGAGTTCCCTTACGTGGGCGATGGACCAGCGGTCTGGAGCCCGCTGGTTCCGGTCAAGGAAAACGAGGAACGCGACTCCCGCTCCCTGACCGCTATAGGCAGGATGAAGCCGGGCATCTCCGTCACCGCTGCCCAAGCCGAGCTATCGGGAATACAAGCCAATATCTCCAACGCGTACCCCAAGCTTGAGCTCGACAAGCGCGTAGCCATCAATAGCTATCGCGAGGTACTGACCGGCAACGTGCGGCCAGCGTTGCTGGCGCTGCAGTTCGCAGTGCTCGCGGTGTGGCTGATCGCCTGTGCCAATGTTGCCAGCCTGCTGCTCTCGCGCACCACTGGTCGCCGTCGCGAGATCGCTATCCGCAGCGCGATCGGCGCGGCTCGCTCGCGCCTCATCCGTCAGTTCCTGACCGAGAGCCTGGTTCTCTCGCTTACGGGATCCGCCATCGGATTGGCTCTGGCGTATGGCTGTGTTCGCCTGCTGAAGTTTTATCTCGACCTGTACCTACCGCTCTCCACACATGTCCATATGGACGCGCGCGTCGTGCTCGCCCTGGTCGGCTTTTCCGTGCTTTCGGCGATCCTCTTCGGATTGCTGCCGGCGATTTCGGCATCGCGTGCTCCGGCACAAGAAGCGTTGCGGGAGGGAACGCCCGCCGCCGGAACCGGACGAACCCAGAAACGTTTTCGCGATGCGCTGGTGGTCGGCGAAATCGCGCTCTCGCTGCTGCTGCTGATTTCTGCTGGCCTGCTGCTACGCAGCCTGATGGCGTTGCGCAATCTGCCGCTTGGCTTCGTCCCTCACAATGTGGTAACCACTTCAATCTTTCTGCCGCAGTCCGGCGGGGGCATGGTCGGCAATACCGGCAAATATTCGGGTAAAGACATCGCACAGGTTTTCTACGCGCCCTTACTTGACAAGCTGTCGCACCTGCCGGGAGTCGACTCTGCGGCATTGACCAGCATTCTTCCCTTGTCGCCGAACTTCCAGGCAGGCGGCTCGTTCGAGATTGTCGGCCGCCCCAAGGACCCTGCCAACAAAACCCATGCCGCTATTCGTGCCGTCAGCCCCAGCCTGTACCCCACGCTGGGCATTCGCCTGCTGCAAGGTCGTTTGTTCAGCGAGTCCGACGGCGAGCAGGCGGCAGCCGCCGCCGTGGTGAACAAAGCTCTGGTGCAAAAGTATTTTCCGAACCAGAATCCGCTTCGCCAGCAACTCAAGATCAGCGAGAAGGGGCCCCACGGAACCGCAACCATCATTGGGGTCGTCGAAAACACGCACCAGACGGCGATGTCGGACGACGCACAACCGGAGATCGATCTTTCGTATTTGCAGCTTGATCCGGACGACGAACTTACGCCTTACGTCCTGGCGTCGTTCACCAGCCTCGCGCTGCGTACCCACTCCGATCCTGCGATGGTAATTCCGGAATTGCGTACCACATTGCGGGAGGTCGATCCCGACTTGGCCATCACGGACGTTCGCACCATGCAGGATGTGGTGGACACGTCGCTCGGCAGTCAGACCCTGGCCGTTCGCCTGCTCTGGATCTTTGCCGGATCGGCGCTGCTGATCGCGATTGCCGGCATTTACGGACTGCTAGCCTACAACGTCAGCCAGCGCACGCGCGATATTGGGCTGCGCATGGCGCTGGGGGCATCGCGCGGGAACGTCATTCAGATGGTACTGCGGCAGGCCGTACTGTTGCTCTTGATCGGCGTAGGCATCGGAATTGTCGCCGGGATCTCGGTGGGCAACGTGCTGCGCAGTTTCTTATACGGGGTGCTGCCGTACGACGCGATGACCATCGCCGAGGTCTGCCTGCTGCTGCTGGCCTGCGGGCTTTTCGCCAGCTATATCCCGGCGCGGCGCGCCTCAAGGATCGATCCCATTAAGGCGCTGCGGTGGGAGTAGCGGTAGAGCAGGCCTTCAGGCCGGCGTCCCCGGCGAGGTGAAGAGTTTCACGAGGTTGCTGAGATTCATAACTCTCAGCAACCTCGGCAGAAAATTTGGAGGCATGCGACGCGGGCTTGAAGGCCCGCTCTACCCGAACTCATGATCACTCTGAAGAACGTCGAACGCAGTTATAAAACCGGAGCAGGGCAGACGTGGGTGTTGCGCCGCGTGGATCTTACCATTCAAGAAGGCGAGTTCATCACCGTGATGGGCCCGTCGGGAGCCGGGAAATCGTCTCTGCTGAACGTGCTGGCGTTGCTCGACGATCAATGGGCTGGCGAGTATTGGTTTGGCGAACAGCCGGTTCACCTGATGAAGCGCAAGGACCGCGCCGAGTTGGCCAAGCGCAAAATCGGCATGGTCTTCCAGAGCTATCACCTGCTTGACGACCTCACCGTCCAGGAGAATATCGACCTGCCCTTATCCTACAAAGACGTACCACGCAGTCAGAGGCAGGGGATGGTGGCCGAAACGCTGGATCACTTTCAGATCGTGGCTAAGAAAGATCTCTATCCCAATCAACTTTCCGGCGGACAGCAGCAGCTGGTGGGCGTTGCCCGCGCCGTGATTCACCGGCCCGCGTTGTTGCTGGCCGACGAGCCCACGGGCAACCTCCACTCCAGCCAGGCCAAAGAGATCATGGAGCTGTTTTCGAAACTGAATCAGGAAGGCACGACCATCGTGCAGGTGACGCACTCGGAAGTCAACGCTTCGTACGGATCGCGGACCATACAAATGAAGGACGGATGGCTGGTGAGCGATACCGGCAATCCGGCGCTGGCGTCCAGCGGGGAGGCGGTGCGTTCATGAGAGTGCACCACTCGAGCAGGAAAAGTGTGCAGGCAAATTCGCTGCTGGCTCTCTTCTTGTGCACTTCGATGATCGGGGCTCAAGCCCAGGAGCAACAGGCGCCCAGCGGGGCAGCGCCACAGCCGCAACAGCAGACGCAAACCCCGAATGCACCGACGCCGCAGCCGGCCCCAGTCCAAGCGACTCCCACAATGTCACAGCCAGCGCCGCTGGCGATCCGCACGCCACCCAGTTTGGCGATGCCGCATTCGCGCAATCCGCTCGAAGCCTATGCACCCAGCACGGTGGCGAAGCCTGACCTGAGCAACTCCAAGCGGTTGAACCAGTTGATGCGCGATGGCAAGCTCTACATCTCGCTGCAGGATGCGATCGATCTGGCGCTGGAGAACAATCTTGACTTGGCCATCGCGCGCTACAACCTGCCCATCGCGGACACCGACGTTCTGCGCACCAAGGCGGGCGGCTTCTTCCGCGGCGTCAACACCGGCATCGTGCAAGGCACGCCTGGCGGAGGCGTGGGCGGGTTCGGAGCCGGGGCTCCCGGAGCAGGCGCCGGCGGCACGACGGGCGGCGCCGGCGGTGCGGGCGCAGGCGCTTCGGGCCTGGTTCAATCGACGCTCGGCACCGGAACCACCGTATCGTCTTACGATCCCATCCTGACCGGAACCACCAGTCTTGAGCACCTCACGGAACCGCTGGGCAATTTGCAACTCTACGGTGTTCCTGCGCTGAATGCCAACACCGCCATTGCGGACTTCAACTACAGCCAGGCATTTTCTACCGGCACCAGCTTCAGCCTGGAAGTGGATAACAACCGTCAGACCTCCAATAGTATTTTTAACAGTCTGAATCCAACGCTGAATTCTTACTATCGTTTCACTGTGCAGCAGCAACTGCTGGCAGGATTCGGCACCGGTCCTAACCTGCGGTACCTGCGGATTGCAAAGAACAACAAGAAGATCTCCGACATCGCTTTCAAGATGCAGATTGTGGCCACGATCACGCAGGTGGAGAACATCTACTGGGACCTGGTCAGCGCCTACGAGGAAGAAAAAGTCAACGAGCAGTCATTCGCATTCGCGCAGCAGAGCTTTGAAAACGCGAAAAAGCAGCTGCAGCTGGAAGCCATTCCCGCCATGGATGTGATGCGGGCGGAGGCAGAAGTCTCACGGCGCGACCAGGACCTGACCGTCGCGAAGACGAATCTTCAGTTGCAGGAATCGTTGATCAAGAACGCGCTCACCAAAAACCTGGACGATCCGACGCTGGAAGCGATGCCGGTAATTCCGACGGATTTGCTGGACACTGTGCAGGAGATTCCCGAGCAGCCGACACAGGAGTTAATTGCACAGGCCTTGCAGGATCGTCCGGAGCTGTCGGAGTCGGACATCGACTTGCAGAACCGCGAGATCACACGCAAGGCCGCAGCGAACGCGTTGCTGCCCACGCTGACGCTGGTCGGGTTTTACGGTGGCACCGGATTGGCCGGCGACTTGAATCCCTTTTACGTGCAGCCGAATACGCCGCTGGTTCCGACCAATTGGTGGGGCGGGTTTCAGAACTCGTTCAACAACACTTCGCCGGACTACCTGGTTGGTTTGAATCTGGCTGTGCCCATTCGCAACCGTGTGGCTAAGGCCGATCAATATCGCTCCGAGCTGGAGTACCGGCAGGCAGAGTTGCGCGAACAGCAACTGAAGAAGCAAATTCGCATCGAGGTACGAAACGCGGAGTATGCGTTGGAGCAGGGGCGGGCCCGCGTGGAAGCTGCCAAAAAGGCGCGCGACCTTGCCGACAAGACATTCGTGATCATGCAAAAGGAACAGCAATTGGGTGCAGGATCGAGCTTTCAGACGCTGACGGCGCAACGGGATCTGGCGTTGGCGCAGCTGGACCTGGTGAATGCCAGTACGGCGTATCAGAAGTCCAAGCTTGAACTGCAGAGAGCAACCGGGACGACCCTGGAAGAGAACAAAATAGAGATTCAAAGCGCGGTGGACGGGACCGCGCCCTGAGGGAGAGAAGTTTGCCAAGAGCACAGAGTCCAGCCACCGCAGCGGACGCATCCAGCGAAGCGCGTAACCGCCAGCGCACGGGACGCATTCTCGCGGCTGACGATCAGCCGCACATCCTGGAAGCGCTGGAGTTGCTGTTGCGTCCGGCGGGCTTCGCGGTCGACACTGCGAAGTCGCCCGGCGCGGTGCGGGAGTCGCTGGCCAGCGAATTCTACGACGCAGTCCTGATCGATTTGAATTACACGCGCGACACCACATCGGGCCAGGAAGGTCTGGATCTACTTTCGGAGATTGTCGCGCTCGACAGCAATATTCCTGTGATCGTGATGACCGCGTGGGGCAATGTAGGATTGGCGGTCGAAGCCATGCGGCGGGGCGCACGTGACTTCATTCAGAAGCCCTGGGAGAATGAACGGCTGCTGGCGATTCTACGCACGCAGGTCGAACTGCATCGCGCCCTGCAACGCACGCAACAGCTCGAAGCCGAAGCGAGATTGTTGCGCGCCGAGGGGCGGCCGGAATTCATTGCCGCCGCGCCTGCCATGCAGCCGGTGTTACAAACCATTGCGCGCATCGGTCCGTCGGATGCGAACGTGTTGATCACCGGCGAACATGGAACGGGTAAAGAAGTGGTCGCACAGACACTGCACGCGCTTTCGCCGCGAGCCGGCTCGACACTGGTTGCCGTCAACACCGGCGCGCTGCCGGAAGGCACCTTCGAGAGCGAGTTGTTCGGCCATGTAAAGGGCGCGTTCACCGACGCGCGCACCGATCGCATCGGGCGCTTCGAACTTGCCGACAACGGCACTATTTTTCTTGACGAGATCGGCAATGTTCCCATGCGCCAGCAAGCCAAACTGCTGCGCGTGCTGGAGACCGGCGAGATCGAGCGCGTAGGATCGTCACGGACGAAGCACATTAATGTACGCGTCATTTCGGCCACCAATTCCAACCTGCAGGAAGCGATCGCCGCAGGAAATTTCCGCGAAGATCTGCTCTTCCGTCTGAACACGGTTGAGATTCCGATCCCGCCGCTGCGCGACCGCCGCGAAGACATTCCGGTGCTTGCGGCATACTTCCTCAAGCGTTACGCTTCACGTTATCGCGCTCCGGTCACGGGTTTTGCCGCGGCCGCCCTGCAGACGATGCTGCAATATGCATGGCCGGGCAATGTGCGAGAGCTAGACCACACGCTGGAGCGCGCGGTGCTGATGTGCCAGACCGGAGAGATCCAGGTTTCCGACCTCGGGCTGAACGTGCAGCAACGCCAGCAGGGACAGAACCTGGAAGAACTCAGCATCGAGGAAGTTGAGGGCATCCTGGTGCGGAAGGCGTTGCAGCGCTTCCATGGCAACGTGAGTCAGGCAGCCGAGGCGCTCGGCTTGAGCCGAGGCGCGCTGTATCGTCGAATGGAACGCTATGGACTCTAGTGCAGGCGGCGAGTTCAAGCCTCCTGGGGCTTCCCGCACGACCTCTGCGCTCGCCCGAGATCCTGATTCGGCGCGGGTCTTGCAGCCTGGCTCTGAACCCGACGCCTCATTGCACTTCACTCCCGTCCTGGGTGCGAGTTCTACCGGCAGCGAATCCCCGCACAAACGTTTTCGGCTGCTCTACGAAAAACGAATTGCACTGTTCGCCATTCTGGCTGCTTCGCCCGGTGTAGCGTTCGGAACTGTCCTCATCTGGACGCACAACTGGACACAGGACATAAAGATCTCGCTCACGGTGCTGGAAGTCTTTCTGTGGCTGGTGCTGACGATTGCACTGCTTGACCAGATTGTGCGGCCACTGCAGACGCTGACGAATGTTGTCGGCGCTCTGCGCGAGGAGGACTACTCGTTTCGCGCGCGTGGGGCTGGCCCTAACGACGCTATGGGCGAGTTGGCGCTGGAGATCAATGCGCTCGCCGATATTCTTACGGAGCAACGTCTGCAATCGATCGAAGCCACGGCCTTGTTGCGACGCGTGGTGGAGGAGATCGACACGCCGCTGTTCACCTTCGATCCGCATCACATCTTACGGCTGGTGAACGCGTCCGGCGAACGGCTTCTGCAACAGCCTATGGCTCGTCTGCTGGGCAAGACTGCCACTGAGTTGGAACTCGATGCCTGCTTCGAAGCGCCGAATGAGACACTGGTCGCGCTGCCCTATTCGGCGCCCAACGCGCGCTGGATGGTGCGCAAACGCTCTTTCCGGCAGAGCGGCGTCCCGCACACGCTGATTGTGCTTTCCGACGTGAGCCGCGCCCTGCGCGAAGAAGAGCGCAGCGCGTGGCAGAAGCTGATCCGCGTACTCGGTCACGAGCTTAACAATTCCCTTGCACCGATCATCTCGATTGCGGGCAGCCTGTCGTCGCGCTTACCTCTGCCCGAGCTGCCGCAGGCGCAAAACGCCGATTTCCAGCGCGGACTCAGCATCATCGAGTCGCGCACGGCCTCGTTGCATCGCTTCCTGCAGTCGTATCGCAGACTGGCGCAAATGCCTTCACCGACGTTGAAGTCAACCGACGTGCGGCCACTGATCGAACGCGTTGCGCTGCTGGAGACAAGAATTAAAGTCGACATCGCCCCGGGCCGAGATGTGATCATGATGCTCGATCCCGACCTGATCGAGCAGATGCTGATCAACCTGGTACGCAATGCGGTGGATGCGGCTCTGGAGCAGGCGCAGTCGCCGCAAGCCGAAGGCGCGCCACCCAGAGTCACCCTAGGCTGGAATCAGCAGGACCATCACCTGATTCTGACAGTGGAGGATAACGGTATCGGGCTGCTCAACCCGAGCAATGCTTTTGTTCCGTTCTACACGACCAAGCCGGGCGGCTCGGGCATTGGATTGGTGCTGTGTCAGCAGATCGCGGAAGCGCACGGCGGGGCAATCGAGCTAACGAATCGCAGCGAAGCGCGAGGATGTCTGGTCAGGGTGACACTGCCCTATCGGTATCTATGATTTACGGTTGCGGCTTGGCGACGGCGTCTTTAGATTTATCCGACGACGCGGGGGCCATGGTCTGTTGTAGGGCGCCTAAGGCAGATATTGCCTTATCCGTGGGATTGCCTTTCTGCCCGACGTATCTGACAATCAGCGTGATTCTGCGATTGGACGGATCCGAGGGATCTTTACCGTCGCGCGGCTCCTGGTCGGCGAAGCCTCTGACCTGCGCCACCTGGTCGCCGCGTAGACCGTGTTGCTGCATCAGGCGCCGGCTGGCATTGGCTCGGTCAACGGACAACTCCCAGTTGGTATAGTCGGCGCGCCCGGAGAACGGCTCCGAATCAGTGTGTCCCTCGACGGAGATTTTGTTCGGAATTTTGCCGAGTTCTTCGGCGATAGTCATCAGCAGTTCGCGACCGTTGCCGTTTGGGTCGGTGTAACCACTCTCGAAGAAGGTGCCTTTACCCGATTCCAGCAGCTCGATGCGCAAACCTTCCTCGGTGACCGTGATCTTGATCTGGTCTTTTAACTTGTCGAAGTTGGTCATCTGCTGGATAGCCTTCTCCAACTCAGCTTTCACCTTTGCCATGTCGTCTTTACTGACGCTTTTGGTCGGCGCCTGGAGCGTGCCCAGCAGCTTGCCTGTACCGGCCGGATCCTTGAAGTACCCCGCGATTGCTTCCTGCACGGGTTTACTGGTGTTCATCAGCCAGAGCACGATGAACAACGCCATCATCGCGGTGACGAAGTCAGCGTAGGCGACCTTCCATGCTCCACCGTGGTGGCCGGCGTGGCCGCCCTTGCGTTTGATGATGATTGGTTGTGGGTTGGCGGCCATGGCTTTCGACCTAAGAGACTGCAGCCGCGGGCTGTGCTTCCTCAGGAACTGCCGCGGCGACACCAGCGGCGCCTCCGGACTGCTTGCAGTGCTTCTCGAATTCGGAGAAGCTCGGCCGGAGATGCGAGGGCACGGCGCGGCGACCCATCTCGACGGCAAGTAAAGGTGAGATACCCTTCATGAAGCCAATCATGGTCACTCTCAGGACGTGCAGGTATTCGTGCTGCTCATGAGAAAGCTTGGACAGGTTGGAGGAGACGGGTCCAACCATGCCGTAACACATCAGGATGCCGAGAAACGTTCCGACCAGGGCGGCGGCGACTTTCTTGCCAATCTCCTCAGGTGGGCCGCCTAGGGCGCTCATGGTCATGACGACGCCCAGGACAGCGGCGACAATTCCCAGACCGGGCAGCGAATCCGCGACCGTGCTCAACGCACCGACCGATTGCTCAGCCGAATGCGAATGAACATCCATGTCAGCCTCGATCATCTGATCGACATCGAAGGGATCAATCCCGCCCATGAGGGCGATGCGCATGGTGTCGCAAACAAAATCGCGCAGGTGATGGTCCTTGACGAAGTCCGGATAGGCCGCAAAGAACTTGCTCTTGTCGGGCGCCTCGATGTCATTCTCGATGGAGTTTGGGCCGTCGCGCCGGATTTTGTTGAACATGTCGTACATCATCTTCAGTGAGTCGAGGTATCGTTTCTTGCTGAACTTCGATCCTTTGACTACTTGCAGAATGCCGGCGATCACCCCCTTCAATGTGTGCAGCGGATTGGCGGCCAGCAGCGTTCCCAGCGCGGCTCCGCCAATGATGATGATCTCGGACGGCTGGATGAGCACACGGATGGGCCCGTGTTCCATGAGGAACCCGCCGATCACCGCGCCCAAAACGACCAATATTCCAATGACGGCAAACATTCGTTTTATGACTTCCTGACGCTTCGGTTAGCCCGCCTTATGCGCCGGGGCAGGGGTGAACAGCCGCGCGGGCAAAGCCCTCTTCGGATCCTCTGCGAGCCGGGGTGGTCAAAATCTGTCATTCAATAGTTGTATCGGCGGAATGACAGAAATCTTTCGGCGAGTGCAGGTTGGTGGACCAACCAACAGCTGAATGCGACAGCGGCTGGGGGGATCGAGTTCAGCCGTGCGCGACAACTCCCGCTCCGGTCAGCTACACTGACCTACGACGCCAATGGCATGGTTTAAACGGGAATCCGTCGCCCTGGACACCTCGGGCGAGAAAAAAGTCAAGACCGAGGGCCTCTGGGTGAAGTGCGACCAGTGTCGCCAGATCATCTGGAAGAAGGACCTCGACCAGAATTTCAACGTCTGCCCCAAGTGCGACCGTCACTTCCGCATCGACGCGCGCACCCGCCTGGCCTACCTGCTGGACGACGACAAATACGAGATCGAAGACAACAACCTGGTCTCCACCGATCCGCTCAAGTTCACCGACCTGAAGCAATATGCTGCGCGCCTCAAGCGTTCGCAGCAGGACACCGGACTGAACGACGCTGTCATCAACGCTCGCGGCAAACTCGACGGGAAACCGGTCATTATCAGTGCAATGGAGTACTCCTTCATTGGGGGCTCCATGGGCACCGTCGTAGGCGAAGCGATTACCCGCGCCGTCGAAAAAGCGACGGCCGAAAAGCTCCCGCTGATTGTCATATCGGCCTCGGGCGGCGCCCGCATGATGGAAGGCGTGATCAGCCTGATGCAACTGGCCAAGATCTCGGCGGCGCTGGCGCGTATGGATCAGGCCAAGGTGCCCTACATCTCCGTCATGACCGACCCCACAACCGGAGGCGTGACCGCATCCTTCGCCATGCTGGGCGACTTGAATATCGCCGAGCCGGGCGCGCTGATCGGATTCGCCGGGCCACGCGTGATTGAGCAGACGATCCGCCAGAAGCTGCCCGAGGGCTTCCAGCGCAGCGAATTTCTGCTGCAACACGGCATGCTCGACGCGGTTGTGCGGCGGCACGATATGAAGAGCTACATCTCGCGCTCGCTGGACTTCATGAAAGTCGCTGCTTAGCCGCTCTGGCTCCGGCGTTGCAACAGCAGAAGATTGTGTCCTTCTGGATCGTGCATTACGGCCCAGCCCGGCTCGATCTGTACGAAGCGCTCCTGGCCCAGATCTTTAACCGTGGCCGCAAGGTCGTCCACTTCGAAGAAAAGCACCGCCTTGTCGCGTGAAGGATAGGATTCGACGCCTTTGCGTTCAAGGCACACAAAACCAGACCCACCGTCAAACTTGGCGAAATGGCCGCTCTGTTCTTCAGCAACCGTCAGGCCGAGTACGTCCGTGTAGAAGATCTTTGCTTTAGCCAGATCGTCGAAGTAAAGCTCGACTCCCACGAATTTCGGCTCCGTGTTCGTCATGTCCTCCTCCGTCTGCGAATTTTACTGCCGGGTAGCAGCTTCCCAAGTATCACTGACGCCGCGAAAACCGCATCGTACAATCGATTCTTATGAAAGCCGTCCTCGTTACTCGTGCCGGTGGTCCTGAAGTTCTGGAAGTTCGTGACGTACCCGAGCCGCAACCCGCGCCCGGTGAAGTCATTGTCCGCGTCGAGGCGGTTGGCATTAATTTCGCCGACACCATGACAACGCAGGGAAACTATGCAGGCACTCCGCCTGCACCCTTTATCTCCGGACGCGAGTTTGCAGGCGTGGTCGATAACACGGGCGATCGCGTCATGGGCTACATGCAGTGGGGCGCCGCGGCCGAGAAGATCGCCATCAAGCCCAAGCTATTGTGGCCGCAGCCGAAGGGTTGGAGCTCGGTTCAATCGGCAGCCTTCCCGGTGAATTTTCTGACCGCCTATCTGGCCTACTGGAAGGCCGGAATCACGGATGACGCCATGGAGCCAGTCCGGTGGAACGAGAGTCACCAGCGACGCGTATTGATTCATGCGGCCGCTGGAGGTGTCGGGACGGCCGCTGTGGAGATGGGGAAGATCCTCGGCGTGGAGACCTACGGCACAGCGTCATCGGACGAGAAGCTGGACCGGGTCAAGAAGCTTGGGCTGGATCATGCCATCAACTACCGGCAAGTGGACTATGAAGAGCGCATCAAGGAACTGACAAAGGGCGAAGGCGTGGATGCCGTCTTCGAGATGCTTGGCGGCGAGCACACTGCCAAAAGCCTGCGCTGCTGCCGGCATTTTGGACGCGTGATCATCTATGGATCGGCTACCGGCCAGCGGCAGCAGTTCGACGCCGGAGTCATGATGGCAAGGAGCTTGAGCGCCCACGGGCTCTGGCTGAGTGTACTGGCCAAGGATCAGGCGCTCATCAACCGCTGCCTTAAAGCCATGGAGCCCTGGATCGCCGACGGCAGACTTCATCCGGAAATCGGCCACACTCTACCAATGGAGCAGGCTGGCGAATCGCATCGACTGCTGTTGGAGCGCGCTAACTATGGCAAGATTGTGCTACTGATCGGATAATTTTTCTCGACAGGCTACTTCAGAGAACGTTGTCGCAATCCAAGTAGATGTGACTGGAAAACGGCTATTGAAGCGGCTGGTGTCGGTGATCCTGGGAGTGCTGGGCTTCTTCTTGTTCCTGCATGCGGTTGACGCAGATGCCAAAACGGCGGCTGTCAGATCTCAGCCATCGGCCATCAGCAACGAAGCTTTTCCCCAAGTTATCCCTCCGCATAGCAACACCCTTACGCCATCTCGCCAGCTTCTAAGGTTTTAGCTGATGGCCGATAGCTGATAGCTGATAACCGACAGCTCTTACCCGCCAGCTACAATGCTCCAGTGGACGCACGACGCTGGCTGGGACTTATAGTTTTTCTCGCGATCTGCCTGGGGGCAGGCGGACTGGGGTCTTTCTTCACAGCCAACAGCGTGCGCGACTGGTATCCGAAGCTGCGCAAGCCGCCGGGAACTCCACCCAGTTGGGTCTTCGGCCCCGTCTGGACCACGCTTTACGTGATGATGGCAATTTCCGCATGGCTGGTGTGGCGGGAGTTCGGGCTTGGCGCACGGCCTGCACTGCTTATCTTCTTCGCACAGCTTGCGTTAAACGCGGCCTGGTCGGGAATATTCTTCGGCTTGCGCATGCTTGAAATCGCATTCCTGCAGATCGTTATTCTGTGGTTCGCGATCTGCTTCACCCTCTTCATTTTTTATCTTCTCGTCCCACTGTCAGCGTGGCTGCTGATCCCTTACCTGCTCTGGGTCACCTACGCCGCGTATCTGAACTGGGGCATCTGGCGCTTGAACCCGCACGGTTGATCCTCAGCGCCATATCTGGCGGGCAAAGAAATACGCTGTCATACCAAAACCGATGATGATCACGATCAGTCGAACGTGAGAAGGTTTGGTCTTCTGAGCGAAGTAGGCTCCGAAATAGCCGCCTAGAACCGAGCCTACGACCATCACGATGGCTTCCGGCCAATAGACTGCACGGTGATAGATGAACAGCAGCATCGCCACTCCGTTTGAGACTGCCGTCAGCCAGGCCTTCAGCGCATTCATGGCGTGGATATTGTCCATTCCCAACAGCGCCAGCGTCGCGAGAAGAAGAATACCGGCGCCCGCTCCGAAATAGCCCAGGTAGAACGCCAGCGCCAACTGCAGCGCAATGCCATGAACCGACGTGAGCGCCGCATGAGGCTGTGATTGGCGATGTCCAACCCAGCGTGTCACCTGGCCGCTCAAGGTAAAGATCAGGGTCGCGGCCAGCAACAGCCAGGGCACCAGGTTCAAGAAGGTAGCCTGAGGCGTGATCAGCAACACGTAGGCACCCGCAATGCCGCCCACAATGCCTGTGACCGTCAACGGGATAAAAGTCCGGCGCGGGATGTCGCGGATTTCCTGGCGATACGCCCAGACGCTCGCCGGCTGGCCGGGCCAGAGAGCAACCGTGCTGGTAGCGTTCGCATTGACCGGCGGAATTCCGACCAGCAGGAGCGAAGGAAAGCTCAAGAAGCTCCCGCCGCCGGCGACGGCGTTGATGGCGCCCGCCGCAAGCGCGGCCAGAAATAAAATCACTCCCTGGTTGAAGTGCATGAGAGACAGAAGAGCTACGGAATGATAATACGGCCTCCGGACTCGCCTATGTCTTCGCGAACACCGTCGGTCTCAGGAAAACGTTCGTCCAGAAAATCGATGAAGGCCCGGGACAGCGGACGCCCGGAGGTGTGCACATGCGCCAGGCGCAGGGTGAACACCAGGGCATACAGGACGTCAGCGTCCTTCAGCCGAACGTAACCCAGGTGCGCCTTCTCCACTTCGCGATACTCGTCCAAGACCTCTCGTAGCGTGCCGATCAGCGCCTGCTGCGCGGGATTCGGCAATCCCTCCTCGTAGACGAGTCCCGAGGCAATCAGCGTCTGCTGTGATCGCACCAGGTTGGCGAGAGCGCCGATCAACTCACGGTCTTTCAGCTGCCGATCGGTGCGTGAGAGTCTGGCCAGTGTTGCCAGAATGCCGCCGATGAGGGGCTCATGCTGATCAACAAAATCCTCACGTAGTCGAATGGCGGGGAACATCTCCTCGGGCGGGTTTTCCGGAAAGTCACGCGGCTTTTCGTGCTGCCGCGCCTGCTGCAGATAGGAACATTCCGACGGGCATTCGAGAGTGACCTCACGTTGTTCACCGCAGCACTGAGGGCAAATCCGATCGTGAAGAGCCAGACAGAAGCGCTTTTCTTTTCGTAGATTGCAGATTGGACAGGTCAACCAGAGCACCTCGGTGGGCGGCGCGGGGAGTCGCTAAACTCTCCTATTATGGCATCTCCGTGCATCTGCGGTCGTGAAAACCCGCATGGACGTTGCCTTTTCGAGCGCCCCTGTGGAAAAAACCGCATAAAATATGGTGAAAATGCTTTGCACACGAATGAGGTTGTTATAGGATACGCACAAGTCGAGCAATCATTGCTCACCCTTTCAAGGAGGATTACGAATGGCAACAGGCATGACCAAGACCCAGCTCGTCCGTCACATGGCCGAGAAGAACGAGTTGAACAACAAGCAGGCAGCCGCGTTCCTCGAAGCGCTGGCTGAGGTCGCGATCAAAGAAACCAAGAAGAACGGCGTATTCATCGTGCCGGGTCTGGGCCGTCTGGTGAAGTCCAACCGCAAGGCGCGCATGGGCCGCAATCCGCAGACCGGCGAAGCCATCAAAATTCCTGCGAAGACCGTCGTGAAGTTCCGCGTGGCCAAAGCCGCGAAGGACGCGATCGCACCCAAGAAGTAGCTTGGTGTCTTCCGAGATCGGGCCGGCCGCGTGCCGGCCTTTTCTATTTTCGGTTGTCCGTTGTTGGTTGTCTGCTGTCGGTTCTGCTTGGTTCGCAAGTCCTGCTTTGCTGACAACTGGCAACCGATAACGGATCACTGCCTTTCCAGCACCGCCGCGAAAAATCCGTCGCAGGGTTCCTGGCCCGGTATTGTTCGCAAGAACTTTCCGCTGAGTAACGAATCGATGTCGCTCCATGCGAGTTCGCCATCCGAGCGAATCCGTTCTAACTCTTCTCGACAAGCGAGCAGGCGATACTCGTCGCCATCTCGTAATACTTCTTCGACCACTGCTTCATTCTCCTCGCGTTCAAGTGAGCAGGTGGAGTAAACCGCGCGTCCGCCGGACGCAAGTTGTCGTAGGGCCGCGCGCAGAATCGCGACTTGGCGCGAATGCAAATCCACCAGATCATCCGGCTTCAGACGCCACTTGATCTCCGGATTCCGCGCGAGCGTCCCAGTGCCCGCGCAAGGCACGTCGGCGAGCACGCGGTCGAAGTTGCCTGCCATCGGAAGATCCAATGCGTTGGCCTGGATTACCTGCACATTCGCACGCTGCACGCGGCGGCGCAGCAGTTCGGCGCGATGCGGGTGCAGTTCCGCCGCAAGGATCTCCGCCGTCGGATTGCGCGCGGCCATGGCCGCTGTCTTCCCACCGGGAGCGGCGCAACAATCGAGCAGACGGGAGCCTCTCCCAACCAGCGCCGCCACGAGCTGGGACGCTTCATCCTGTATGAATAAGCGGCCTTCCTGAACGGCTCGCGTGTGAAAGACATCGCCCTTGAGGACGATGCGAGCGCTCGCCAGCAGCGCACCAGGCGCTAGTTCAATGCCCTCGTCCTTCAATTCCCGTTCGACGTCCGGGTCGTCGATGCGGAGAGCGACCTGCGGAATCTGTTGATCGTAGCGGCAGATGAGAGCGGCTCGCGCAGTCCCGAATTCACTAATCCAGCGCTCGACCAGCCACTCGGGATGAGCGAACTCGCTTGCAAGCGAAGCGGCCCCCACATCACCGCCAGTCGGCGATGGCTCTGATTCAGCTGCCGCGATCTTCCGTAGCACTGCGTTGGCAAAGGGCGCTGCCGACCGTTTGTGCGCGCGCTTTACCAGGTCGACACTGTCGTTGATGGCTGCACGCGCCGGAATTCGGCTGAGATATTGAAGCTGGTACGCTCCCAGCCTCAACGAAGTCAGAACTTCAGGATCGAGTTTGCTGAGCGCGCGTCCTGCCACTGCTGCAATCGCCGCATCCAGGCGCGACCGCCAGCGCAGGACGCCCATCACCAACTCAGTCGTGAGCCCGCGATCAGCCGCAATCAGTGAGTTCAGCCGGTCGGAGTGCAGCAGCTCGCTTGCGTAAGCATCTTGCTGATCGACGCGCAGCAGGATGTCAAAGGCAGCCGTGCGTGCGGGAGAGATAGGCATGGGAAAGGCAGCTTGTAGCAGTCAGCATTCAGCGTCTTAGCGAAAAGAAGTTGCGCGATTATGAGAGCTGACGGGTACCTGCAGAGTGCTGATTGCTAGCCCAGCTTTTCGTCACTCTTTGGCCGATACCCGTTTATAAAATCCCGGGCACTCATGCGCTTCTTGCCTTCCATCTGCAGCTCGTGAACATCGAGGGCGGTGCCGTGCGAAAAGCCCACCAGCAGGCGATCGCTCTCGACGGCGAAATAACCCGGCGCAATCACAGCTACCTCGGGAGCGGGCACCGCCGCATGAACCTGCAGAATCTTTCCGCGAAACTTCGTGAACGCGCCCGGCCAGGGCTGAAATCCGCGCAGGCGGTTCCAGGCATCCGTAGCCGTGTGCGAGAAGTCGATGAGCCCATCTTCGCGTTTCAGGATCGGAGCCAGCGTCGCCTGCAAATTATCCTGTGGCCGCGGAGAGATGGTACCGCTTTTAAGTCCAGCCAAGGTGGTGATCATCATTTCGGCGCCGCTCTGCGCCAGTCGCGGAGCCAGCGTCACAGCGGTATCTTCAGGCTGGATGCGTTCTTCGCACTGCTGAAGGATGTCCCCGGTATCGAGGCCGGCGTCAATGCGCATGGTCGTCACGCCGGTGAGGCGCTCTCCCATCGCAATGGCCCACTGGATCGGCGCCGCCCCACGATATTTTGGCAGCATCGATCCATGCAGATTTATGTTGCCAAGCGGCGGCAGGTCGACCATCCACTGCGGAATGATGCGTCCGTAGCCGACAACGATAATCGCCTCCGGCGCTATCTCTGCCAGCTGCCGTCGAAACTCTTCATTGTTCTTGATCTTCTCCGGCTGAACGACGGGGAGATCGAGTTCAAGTGCGGCGCGCTTCACCGGCGAAGCGGCGGGCTCCATGCCGCGACCGCTGGGGCGATCTGGCTGGGTCACTACCAATTTCAAGGCAAAGCCGGCAGCAACCAGCTTTTCCAGCGTAGGTACCGCGAACAGCGGCGTGCCGCAGAACACCAAATTCATCATTGCGGGGCTACCATTCGCCTTGCTTGATCAGCTTGCGGATCTTGCGCTTCATCATGTCACGTTTTAAGGCGCTGATGTGCCCAATGTAGAGTTTGCCGTTGAGGTGGTCGGTTTCATGCATCAACGCACGCGCCAAGAGTTCTTCGCCAGTCACCTCTATGGTGTCGCCTTTCAGGTTTTGCGCCCGCGCGGTGACCTTAAACGGACGCGTCACGTTCTCGCGGAATTCCGGGATGCTGAGGCAGCCTTCACTCGAGTTCTGCCGGCCTTCGGTGTGCACGATCTCTGGATTGACGAGCACGATCTTGGCTTCCGGATCTTCCTTGAAGGTTACATCGATCACCGCAATGCGCTTGCTGATGCCTATCTGTGGGGCCGCCAGGCCAACACCGTGCGCGGCGTACATGCTCTCGAACATATCGTCCACCAGCTTGCGTAGTTCGTCGTCGAACTCGGTGATGGCGGCAGCCGGCTTCTCCAGGACCGGGTCACCATATTTCACGATTGGATAGATCATTTAGAAGTTTCGCAACTGTTGGCAGTAGCCTTCGAAATTTCTCCGTAACTCCAGGAGGGAATCGCCTCCAAACTTTTCCAGCGCACTACGGGCTATGGCGAGCGCCACCATCGCTTCGGCAGCAACACCGGCGGCGGGGACCACGCACACGTCGGAGCGTTCGTAAGCCGCCTTCACCGGCTCACGCGTGGCAAAGTCGACTGAAGCCAGGGGGCGCCGTAACGTCGAAATCGGCTTGAGATATCCACGCACGCGGATATCCTGTCCATTCGACACGCCGCCCTCGAGACCGCCCGCGTGATTCGATCGCCGCGTGAACCCAGTAAATGAAGTTGTGCTGTCCCGCTCGTATCCTATTTCATCATGCACGGCCGAGCCCAGTGAAGCCGCTGCTTCAACCGCGTCGCCGATTTCGACCGCCTTCACCGCCTGCAAGGACATCACGGCCGCAGCAAGCTGCGCGTCCAGACGCTCATCCCAGTTGGCGTACGTCCCCAAGCCCGGAGGGACATTGTGGGCAATGACCTCGAAGATACCGCCCACTGAGTCGCCGGTGCGAAGCGCAATGTCAACCTGTTCCTTCATGCGCGCTTCGGTATCGGGATCGGCGCAGCCCAGCAACACCTCTTCTTTCGCGGCCAGCCCTGTGATTGCCTCCCAGGAAACTGGTTTATCCAGCCGCGCGCTGCCGACGGCGATTGCATGACTCAGAACTTCGATGCCGAGTTCGCGCAGCAAGAGTTTGGCAATCGCTCCGGCGGCAACCCGTGCAGCCGACTCGCGTGCCGAGGCCCGCTCCAGCACATAGCGCGCCTCGGAGAAGTTATATTTCACGGCTCCGGCGAGATCGGCATGACCCGGACGGGGCGAAGCAACACGTTTATGCTTCGCCGGATCGCCCTCTTCTACAGGAAGAGCTTCGGTCCAGTTCTGCCAGTCGTTGTTGGCGAGCAGAAGCGCAATGGGAGATCCGATGGTCTTCCCCTGACGTACGCCGCTTAGAATTCGCGCGGTATCGCGCTCGATGCGCATGCGGCCGCCGCGTCCGTAGCCCTGCTGCCGGCGCCAGAGCTCGTGATTGACGAACTCAAGGTCCACGACGACACCTGAAGGCATGCCCGAGAGCATCGCCACCAAGGCCTCTCCGTGGGATTCTCCGGCAGTGGAAAAGCGCAGCATAGGAATGGTGATTGTAGATACAGGGGCTGGTTGGTCGCAACTCGGATGGGCTGTCGGCTCTTGGCTGTCGGCCGTCGGCTAACCCGAAAGATTTGTGATCAACTCCAGTTCCTCCCGGGCGAAGGTCTTGTCTTCCTCCAGCGTCCCCGACAGAAAGAAGGAATTAGTCTCGCTGGCCCGGCCATTTGCAACCGCGGTGATCACGTACGAGCAGCCGATCCAGTGGGCCTCCGCCAGGTCGGTCGGCGACCACTGCGCCGGGTGATCTGGATGAGAGTGGTAGAAGCCGATGACCTCCAGGGTGCGTTCGCGCGCCTCACGCTGGGCGCGAATCACTTCCCGCGGATCAATATGGTAGTGAGCGCGCGGAGAATCGCTGGTCGCGTTATTACAGCGAATCGTCAACTGGACGGTGCGACTGTCGCCGTCGAAGGTGCCGACCAGGATACCGCAGCACTCTTCCGGGTACGTTTCTTCGCCGTGGCGGCGAATATCTTGGAGATCAGCTGCCATGACTTTCAGCATTCAGTATCCCTGATGGAATCCGTCGACGGGGGGAGCACCGCTTCATCGGTGCAGTTAAGGCGCCTCTCCTGTGCCGTCGGCTGAAGCCGACTCCGAACAAGAGAATACTGGGCTTGGGCGCTGGCCGGAAGGCCACCTCGACCCGAAACTTCACTGCACCTCAGTTTTTCAGCGGGATGTGAAGGCGTGCTCCGCCCGCCCCCCGCGCCCTTCGCTTAGCGCCAGAAAAGCGGCCATGCACCAGCGGCGCCTGGCTACTGTCCTTCCGGTCCACTGGCTGTATTGCAAGTCGGATTGGCCGGCGTGTAGTCCGACCTGTTCTGCTCGAAGCACCACTTCACCTGCTCCTGCGTGAACTCCTTTACCACGCTGGCCGGAATGTCATCTTGATGCACCTCTCGGACCTCGAAACTGATGGTTCCATCCGGCGCGACCGTGCCCAGCAGATAAGCATAGATATCGGTCTTATCAATGGTCGAGAGCGCACGATCCGTTGGCAGACGATAACGCACTGCTCCCGCGCTGCCCATGATCCAACCTGGCAGAACGTCGTCCTTGTGGCAGGCGGTGTTATAGGCACCGTTCATCACGAAGTGCGAGTGACTGGCCAGGACATAGACATTCTTCTTGGTTTTGCTGCGGAACGCCGACAGCTGTGCGTAGACCTTACGTCCAGTCGCCAGCTCCTGCGCCGAATCGTTCATGCTGTGGCCGGCCGAGGAGCTGTCCGGCAAGGCAGCGTGCATGCCCAGGATGACGGTTTTGATCGAGCTGTCCTTGGCGTCGTTCGTCAACACCATCTTGAACCATGACATTTGCGCCGAGTCGAACATGTCGGTCGAAGCATTGTCCATGGTGATGAAATCGACACCGTGCTGGATCCAGTGGTAATACGTGGTGAGCAGATGATTCGTGGGATCGTCGGCGAGACGTTGCCGTTGCAGGACCGGCTGATTCAACCAGTCAGCGAACTGCGCCAGGTACATGCCGCGCGTCATGGGAGCAACCAGCTCATGATTGCCGATACCCAAATAAACGGGCAGATCGCCGAAGGGAACAAGCTGGTGCTCGATGAAATCGGGCCACGCGTCCTTGAAATATTTCGTGATGCTCGCGTCAGGATGAGTCCGGCGGTAGTCTTCGTCAAAGTTCGACATCGCACGATAATCGCCGAGATGCCAGTAAAACTCCGCTCCGTCAGCGCGAACGTGGGCGGCGATCGCCGGCATCACGATGTCTCCGCAGTTGCGGGAATCGCCGGAGATGGCGAACTTCCAGGTTTGACCTGAATTCTTGTGGCTCTGAGCGCTGAGAGTAGAAACTACCACGAGCGTCAGAATTATGGATGGAAAGAGAATGCGGCGCAGCGTCGTTCCCGCAGCATGTTTTATTGGCATCAGTTCCCCAAGCGCATGATGATAGCGGACGGTGGCAGCGATCAGCAATTTCGGCGCAATTGCAACGAAGCCAAATTTGCCATTCCAGCCGTAAATGGATAAGCTGCTCACACTCTCGATCCCCTCCCCGGAGGCTCCTCATGCGCGCTGTTCGCGGCTTAGCCTGGTTCGTTCTCGTCGTTCTGTCAATCGCGCCCGGCGGCTTAGCTGCGGTCAAACAGGACGCGAACAAGCCTGATGATGCGCGGCTGAAGCCCGCGTACCGCTTCGAGCGCGGCGGCTGGGTGTATGTGCATCTGGAGGGTTCTCCCGCTGACATTGGCTTCCAGCACGGATATCTGCTGGCTCCTGAAATCGAGGCTGGTTTCAAAGCCGTGCAGTTCAACGACGTGTATCGCACCAAGCGAGACTGGAACTTCTATCGCGCCACCGCGCAGAACATTCTGTGGCCGCACATTGAGGCCGAGTATCGGCAGGAGTTGCAGGGCATCGCCGACGGCCTGAAGGCACGGGGTTCCAGCTTGGATGTGTGGGATGTAGTCGCGCTCAACGCGATGGAGGAGGTTCCCGACTACTACGTCCCCACGCTGAATCGCCAAGAGAAGCAGGCGCATGCGCCGGACCTCAAGGCACCCGGCAACTGCAGCGCCTTCGTCGCGACGGGCTCCTGGACAAAGGACCACAAGCCCGTCATCGCACACAGCAACTGGACCAGTATTGCTGTCGGCAGCCATTGGACGGTGATCTTCGATATCGTACCGACGCACGGCTATCACATGTTAATGGACGGCTTCCCCGGCATCATCGTCAGCGATGACGACTTCGCTATCAACTCTGCGGGACTGATGGTGACTGAAACCACGATTGCCGGTTTTTCGCTTTTCGATCCTAATGGCATTCCGGAGTTCGTGCGGGCCCGCAAAGCTATGCAGTATGCGAACTCCATCGATAAGTTCGTCGAGATCATGCTTCAGGACAACAATGGAGGCTATGCGAACGACTGGCTGCTGGCTGACAACAATACCGGCGAAGTCGCACGCTTCGAGATTGGCCTGAAGCTGCACCGTGTATGGCGGACGAATGACGGCTACTATGTCGGCGCGAATTTCCCCAGCGACCCAAAGTTGACGAAAGAGGAGACGGACTTCGATCCCAATAATATGTCCAGCTCGCCGAATGCTCGTCACAAGCGCTGGGAGGAGCTCATGCCGGCTAACAAGGGACAGATCGACCTGGCGCTGGGTGAGAAGTTCCTGGCGGACCACTGGGACACCTACGAGGGAAAAGATGATCGCAACTTCCGCGGACTGTGTGGTCACGGCGATCAGTCTTCCACTCCTGAGCCGGCCTGGGGAGAGCCCGCCTACAGCCCGATGGGTGCGGTGACCGCCCAGGCTGCCGACAGCTCCATGGCGAAAGCGATGACGCTTCAGGCGCGTGCGGGACATCCCTGTGGCGAGGACTTTATTGCCGATAAGTTCCTGAAAGAACATCCGGAATTCGCCTGGCAGAAGCCGATTCTGCCTGACCTGAAGGGGAATCCCTGGACCGGCTTCAAGGCCACAGACAAGCAGTAGTTAGAGAAATTCTGCACCTTACGTGTTGTAACACGCATCTTTCCTGCCGGGCTCTCAATCATGCAACCTGTCACCCACAGTGACCAGGTTTCAGGAGGACGACGTGCATAAGCTTCTTTCTACTTCCAACGATTTCACTTTGACCATCGTGCGCCTGGTTCTGGGCATTGTGTTCTTCGCCCACGGCGCCCAGAAAATGCTGGGCTGGTTCGGGGGCTATGGATTCAAAGGCACGATGGGCTTCTTCACGCAGCAGATGCACATTCCCGCGCTATTCGCCTTTCTGGCGATCTGCGCCGAGTTCTTCGGCGGCCTGGGATTGCTCGTCGGCCTGCTAAGCAGGATTGCGGCGTTCGGCATCATGTGCAACATGCTGGTTGCCGTCATGACGGTCCATATCCACAACGGCTTCTTTATGAACTGGACGGGCCAGCAGAAGGGTGAGGGCTTCGAATATCACCTGCTGGCGCTGGGGTTGTTGCTGGTCGTACTGATCAAGGGCGCTGGTGCGTTCTCGATTGACCACGCGCTAAGCGAGTCGGCGTAACAGCAAAAAGCCTCCGCAACGGCGGAGGCTTGATGGTCTGGAGAAGTAAATTTACCTCTTTGCGGTTTCCGCTTTAGCGGCTTCGGCCTTGGCGGTGTCGGATTTGGCGTACTTGCGGCGGAAGCGCTCGACACGACCGGCGGTATCCATCAACTTCTGCTTGCCGGTAAAGAATGGGTGGCAAGCGGAGCAGATTTCCACGTTGATATCGCCCTTGTGGGTCGAACGGGTAAGAAACGTATTGCCGCAAGCGCAATGCACGCGAACTTCGTCGTAGGCCGGATGGATAGCTGCCTTCATAGGGACTCCTGACTGATCTGACGCAAACTGTTATTTTACCGGAATGCCGCACCTTGCGGCAAACCAGAGCTCGCGTTGGTAGTGGGTCAGTTTCCTTTTCCACAGGCCAGCGGAACTCCCAAGCAAAACGCGATTCCTCAATTAAAGGCGGGGGTGTAGCATGAACCTGCCTTGGGAGCGCCGTCCAGCCACCCGTCGCCCGAACAAGCAAAAGCGGCCACAGCCAAAACCTATGACCATCGCTGCTGGTTTCAACTTTCAAGATGGCCTTCTAATCAGCACCGACACCCAACACGGGGGAGGCTCTCGCCTCCAAGCGTCCAAAATCTTCACCAAAGACGATTACAGCAATGGGATAAAAACTGTGTTCGCCTACGCTGGCTCCATGTATTCGGCTCGTATGGGCGTCCAGCATTGCGAATCAGCGCTTGAACAACTGCCAGCAGGCGCGGATGAAATAGCATTGCGGGAAGTCATCGAGGCGCAACTGGCTAATCTATACACCCAAACGATTGCGGCCTGTCCAGATCCCACCGACTCTGGATTCGATCTGATTGCCGGATTGTGGTCTCCCGCTGGCGGCTTGCACGCCTACCGCTGCCACGATCCCCAAGTGATGGAGTTTCCTGGTTACGCGCTGGCGGGCGTCGGTGAATATTTAGGACATTACCTGATTCGCTCACGCTACACCGGAAGCAGCATGTCGCTGTCAGAGGTCGTTACCTTGGCAATCACTTCACTCTCTTCCATTAAGAGCCACGATGAGACCTGCGGGGGAGCTAGTGAATTGGTCGTTATCAGAAAAGATGGCGGCATTAGTTCGATTGAGCCTTTAGACATCTCACACGGCGAGAATCTAACCAATAGATTCTGGACTGCTGCGCACAAACTGCTTTCCGTTATCGCCCAGCCGGAGATACCTCAAACAAAGGTCGATGCAGCCCTAGAAGATTTTGCCAGCGACGTTGAGGCTGCGTTCAAATACTCGCGCTCGACGCGGCATCTGCAACAGACAATAGAAAAGTTGGGGAAGGATAAGGCGTTGAGATTGCGGAGGGATGTTTACACCAAGCAGCGTCGTAAACGGCAGAGCGACACGACCAATAATTGAATTAGCCTAGCGCCTTCGCTAACAACTCCCGCTCGATGGTTGACGCTTTCACAACAGGCTTCGGGAGCAGTGTAATCAATTCCTCTACGCCCCATACGTGGTCACTGATTCCGGCTTGCATCGCTGGCGTGACTCTCAACGTCTGATGCACTCGGCAAAAGTTGTAGTGCATGTAATGCAGCGCAACCATGTGGCGATGATTGTCGATCTTCTTGCTGAACCCATTGGTCAGGCGAGTGAAGCGGCGCATCTGCATACGCATCGTGAGGTTCTGACGTTCTACGTATGACGTGCTGACATGCTTGGGGTCAGGGTTGCCGCTAACAACCTTCATATCGGAACCGATGCACCGTGCTGGAGAGTAACGCCGCGTTTCTTCGTCAGACGGAGCGCCGTATATCTTCTGCAACATCGCGTAGTCAATATCCGCTCCAAACGCATTTTCGACCGCATCCAGATAAACGCGGTGTCCGTCTGTGGTGATCTGGACACGGCCCACAATCCGGCTGGCACAGTCGTCCATGAACTCCATACCCCATCCCGCATCACGTCCGCCGACGAGGTAAGAAACAACCATCTTGCTGTCGGCATCAAGTCCCACCCACGTCCAGGTATCGCCCCAACCTTCTTGCTTCTTCTCGATGCTGACGTTTTTCTTCTTGGCTCCCACGAAGCTCCAGATTTCATCAGACTGCAAACGACGAACGCGAAGATTGCGGACGTGCCGGTCGTGGTAAGCGGCACACGCCGAGCCAATGTCGGCCAGCAGCTTCACAACGGTATTCTTGGCCGCTCCGGTCATTCTCACAGTGGCCCTGATTGAGCAGCCTTCGATAAGGCAACTGACAATCCGTGCGCGGCTGTTAGCGTCCAAGCAGTTCATATTGACTCTTATACTAAAGCGGCTTTAGTATGTCGAGATAAAACTGTAGTGAGGATGCTGGAACGTGCTAGAACTTAGAGCCGTTTCGCCTGTATTCCGCACGTAAGGAGCAAACTATGACGGACGCCGAGACCGCTAGACTACTGAAGCAGATTCTTGAAGTTCTGAAACAGATTCTGGATCATGTAGCGACGATTTCCTCTGGTCGCTAGGAACAGCGAACAACTTGCACGCTATCCCGACTGCCGCCACGACCTCCAAGTTGTGGCGGCCTGCGGCTGTGTGTTTCTCCATAACGGTGAGGATTTCGTCGGCGATTTTTACGATGGATTCTTGCTGCTTCTGCAAGCCAGGCACACTCCTGTGGTAGCATTTGTGTGCGTGACACAAGATCATGAAGCTCCGGCTGGCACCGGGGCTTTTCTATTTCAATCTTGCCAATCATACGCCAATCCCCAAATGACCAAGTGGTGTGCAAGTTTGTGAGCCTAAGATTCGCAAGGAATATGGCTGTTGTGGTAAGTGTTCTGATATGAGCGCAGCAGATGAAGCAATCAAGCAGGCACAAGCGCAAAGAGACGCGAGCGATAAGCAGGATGATTTGACTCTGGCCGTAGCGGAAGCCGCGCAAAGTGGAGTACCGCTGCTGTGGGACGACATACGCGATTACATGGAGGCAGAGGTTGTGAAGTTAAGGCGGGATATGACGGCGGCTGAATACCTCCGCTCGGATCGGTTTCACCCTGACAACCTAACGATTCAAACGACCGTGTTGCCGATAGTGAAGCTGGAACTGTCTCGGCATGGACTGTACATCACAACCAACTACACCGAGACACTAAACGGAATGACCCATCCGACCGAGCGGTCGTTGGGAAGATTCCGCTTCACCGCCAGCCGACAACTACAGGCGTGCTTGACCGATGAGGTTGGAGCACTACATCCGCAGCAGGTAGGCGATAGGCTGCTGAAGCCCGTCTGCGACTTCCTCTTGAAGCATCCACCAATGAACATTTTCTAAGAAAGGGTAATCGAGAGATGGCCGACGAAAAGGACAGAACCGACACACCACGAGCACCCGGATATGTTCGCGATGTAGCGCGAGCAGCAACGCAAGAACCGCGTGCACCAGGATACCTACGCGACGCAGGGCGAGCGGCTAAGGATTACTATGCGCGGGTGAAGTCGAAGCGGGGAACCACAAACAGACGCAGCAGCAGCCGCTAAAACTGCCAATGGACGTGCGTAGGGAGTGGGTGTAGTCTTGGGGCGCATTCCCCTGCGCCAATGAAAAAAGCCTTCGCTTTCATTCTCGCTGCGGCATCCGCCTACGCACTCAGCTTTGCCGCTGATCTGCTTGTCGGCGGGCTGCTGCACATCTACCCAAGCGACGTTTACAAGGCCGTGCCAACGTGGACGATAACTGCCGCCATCATTGGCGGCATTGCCTTGGCTATCACTCGGAGCCGAATTCCCATACTTGTTCCCTTTGCCCTGATAACAGCGTTCGCCACATTCGGCGGTGTCGTGGGACGCAATTACAACTTCCTCGTTGCGGGTATCATGCTGCTGGCAACCCTGCTGGTCTTGACAGTAACGAAACCACCGACTCCCGCTGCTCCCTACGATCCGTGGGTAGATAACACACCCAAGCCAGATTCCACGCCGCAACATCCAATTACGAAGGACGAATTGCGGCATATGGTTGACGAGGTGAAAGCCCACCAAAAGGCGGAATATGACCACCAATTTGAACGGGCAAGCGCCGAACAGCGGGAGAAGTTGAAGGAGTTAGAACGGGCCAAGCCAGCGGGCCACGGAAAGCAGTAGGTTATTTCGGTTTCGATTTCCCCCATCGCGCATTGGCCGCTTTCTTGGCAACCTTCTTCCGCGCTGCCGGGGTCATAGTCTTGAGGCGTTGCTTGCCGCCGATCTGACCGCCCTTGCGCCCGATTGCGGCCATGTACTGAGAGATCGTCGGAGGTTGACCTACGGGAGCCTCTGGCGGTGATTCCGGCCCCTCAGACGTGCTCTGGTCTACAATCCACTTGGCGAGCTGGTTCGGATCGCGGGGCCGTTTTCCCTTGCCGATTGTCATGGCTCCATCCTGCCACATCCCACGGCTTCCCGCCATATCCCGTTAGCCCTGTGGATTTTGAAACTGACCCACTACCCTCGCGTTTGGCAGACCAGCTTTAGACGACGAAGGCCGCGGGAAGGATTCAAGCCCGCGGCCATGGCGATCTAACGGGCCCAAGATCTACATCTTGACCGGCGCGCTGGCCCCGGCGATACACGGCCACTTGCCGCCGGGCATCGTCGTCCAGGTATCCACCCACTGTTCATGAGCATCGACCGGCTTACCCGTGGAATCGTTACCGTTGCCCTGCCATGCGCCTGTAGTGATTGCAGTATTCCCGAGGGCCGTTACCCTTATGTTGCTGATTTCTTCGAACCATGAGGGGACGTCAAGGGGTCGAGCGAGAAAAAGGCGCCGCCTAAGCAGCGCCTGGTCGCCCCTGTAATGGATCTATTGCTTTGATGTCGTAGCGCCGGGATTCTGCTTCGCCAGCTTTACGCGCGCTGCGTCTAGTTCTTTCTGTACTTTAGCAACGCTATCGCTGTCGACTTCGGCCGGAACCGTTTTGTTCCACTCGTCCAGCGATCTCTCCCAGTGGGTGGCGGCCAGTTTGACGCGGCCCGTCTTCATATATAGCTCGCCAAGATGATCGTGGATGGTAGGATCGTCTCCCATGCGTTCTGAGGCTCGGCGCAAGTTCTCCTCGGCCAGTTCGTAGTTGCCCATCTTGTAATAGACCCAGCCCAGGGAGTCGAGGTAAGCCCCGTTCTGCGGATCCAGCGCTACCGCACGGCGAATATAGCCCAGCGCTTCATCAAGGCGCGTTCCCCGATCGGCCAGCATGTAGCCGAGATAGTTCAGCGTCATAGCGTCTTTGGGATCGTCTGCCAGAACCTTGTGAAACGCTTCTTCGGCCTTGTCGTACTTCTTCTGACGCTCATAGATCGAGCCAGCCACAAACCAGGCGTAGTCCTTATCCTCCGGCTTGCTCGAAAGGTCTATGGCTTTGTTGATGCTCTCTTCGGCGTTGTCCCAGTCTTTAATGCGGCTGTACATCTGGGCAAGCGCGATATAAACCTCGCGATCGTCAGCGTTGCCTTTCAACAGACCTTTGACGCGCGTGATTGCGGCCTGCGGACTGCCCATGTCGGCCTGTTGCGAGGCGGCGACCATCTGTAAACCGCGGTCATCAGGAAACTTCTTGGCGGCTTCATCAGCAACGGCGGTGGCCTGCTGCCACTGTTTGTTATCGCGATACGTCTCGATCAGTTGCTGATAGCCCCGAACGGCGTTGTCGTCGCCCAAGCCGAGCATCTTGCGAAAGGTCTGATCCGCCAACTGGGTCTTGCCTGCCTCACGATAAATGGTGCCGAGGCGCTCCAGAAAGACGGCGCGATTGTTCTTATCGGAGGTCGAATAGTCGCCGTCGGCATGCTCGGTCTTGGTCAGCAGGTCATTCAGAATCTGGATAGCTTCGTCGTACTTACCTTGCGCCTCGTCGATGACGGCCATGTTGTATTGGACTTCCAGCGAGTCCGGCACCACCGCGTTGGCCTTCTTAAGCGCGTCCATGGCCTGATCGAACTTGCCGTTGCGGCGATCGATTTCGGCGATGCGCATGTAGGTCTGCGCGTCCGAAGGGTCGGCGTCTACGATGGCTTTGTACTGCTCAAGCGCGGCTTCCGTCTGGCCATCGTTCATCAGGTTCTGAGCCAGTCCGCGAACGGCGTCCAGATTGTCGTGGTCCAGTTCGGTGGACTTACGGTAGGCCTCTACCGCCTGCTTGTAATCTTTTTCCTGCTCGTAGGTGTAGCCCAAGGCAGAGTAGAGCTTGGCTGTGCGTGCCTTCTCCGGAACCGTGTTCAGGACTTCCAAGGCGTGGGCGGAATCGCCCTCTTCGTTGTAGAGATAGGCCAGGGTGGTGACCGCTTCCTCGGAATCAGGCTGAATTTTGACTGCTGCTTTGAACTCGTTCTCCGACTTCAGCAGCTCGTTATTGAGACGATACAAGCGACCCAGAAGCAGGTGGTCTTCCACGCTCTTAGGATCCAGCTTGACGATCTGTTCGTACTGGTCGATCGCGAGTTTCAGGATCTCTTGCGATTGCGTACCGGCCTGCATATCGCCGAGCGAGCGCAGATAGATCCGCCCCAGCAGGCGACGCGCTTCCAGATTGTTGCCATCGCGCTTCAGAATGTCCTGGGCTTCGAGGACGGCGTCGCGAATTCTGCCCGTCTTGGCGTAGAGCTCCGCCAGTCCAGCATTCAGGTAGTCGGAACTGGGATCGTTCTCAATGGCCTGTCGGTACTCATCGATGGCTTTGTTGGCGTAGTCGGAGCGGCCGTACATCGACACCATCTCTTCGTACATGTGAGCCATCATAAAGTGGTAATAGGCGGCAGCTTTATCAGGCGGCTTCGCAGGAGTGTTGGCTACAGGCTGTGCCGTGGTTGGAGCAGAATCCTGCTGTTTGGCGGAGTCCTCCGAAGACTGGGTCGACGGAGTCAGCGTTAGGTTGTCAGGAGGATTTTGGGCGACGCCAGCGACCGAGCCAGCAAACAACATTGCCAGGATAGAGACACGGATAGGAGTAAGGATCATTCAGGACCAGCCACCACTCAACAGCGATTGGATGCCGCGCCTCACACTGGAGTCTGCAGATATTTTAGCCCGTTTCCGCTGTAAATTGGGGGCAAAAACGAATCCGCAGAGACGGCCCAGTCTTGCTGAAAATTGGATGAATTGCCGCAAGGAGTTGGACGTAGCGGCCGATGAAAGGTCAATCTTTCAGAAAGCGGGGACTGCTTCCAGCACTCGCACCTTCCAGGAATTTTCCGCGGCGGTCAGCAGAACCACGTAATGGAACGTGGCGTCCTCGGAACGGACGACTTTGTTGCCATCCATAAGCTGTAGTTGGACTTGCGCACTGTCATGCAGTTCCATAGCCGAGCCTTCGGGTGAGTAGAAAACCGCTTCGACATTGTGTCCTTTGTCCACAATACGCTGGTGCAGACCGCTCTTACGTTGTTCCAAAATGCTCGCGGTCAATTTGTCGTTCGCTGTGCCGGTAAAGTTAGAGCCCAGAAGATCGGTACGATTCTGGTCGAGGGCCTGCGCCATCGCCTTCCACGCGGCAGCATAATCTCGAGCTACCGATCGCTCCGTCGTTTCTTCCACTGTGCGCGGACCAGCGTTCTGAATGTTGAGCGAAATGGAAGGCTGCGGGTCAGCGAATACCAACGGCTGGGGAAGAAAAGCCACCAGTCCGGTTACGAGCAGGCACGCAAGGCCAAGCCGCAGGACAGTCTTCATTGCCCACCTCTCCACTGAATCTCGTTGCCGACAACGACTCCGGATGCCACCGAGATGGTTGCGCCGCGCGAGGCGGGAAGCTGAGCTTGCGCGATCCCTTGCTTAATCCGGGCGTCGACTGTGCTCTTGCCCTGTGAGTCGGTAGCGGTGAAAGTGACGATGGTGCCGTCAGGAACGGGATTACCGGCACAATCGTGAATGGGATCGGTTCGCACCAGAATTCCGCTCTTATTCGGCTGCGCGATCATCCGGATGCTGCAAGGATCGGACGCGACCTGCTGCACCACGCGTCGTACGGAAGCATTTCCGCTGGAAGCAACGAACTGCGCTGGACCCTCTTTCTTGGAAGAGTCCAGCTTGGCGTATGCCACTCCGCCCTTTGAGGTTTCGGTGCGGCTGGTGGTCTGGCCATTTGCCGTGAGGTCGAACTTTATGGGCTCGGGCTGCAGGACCAGGTTCTGATACCTGTCGAAGAGGAACGCCGTCCCGCTGATGACGTTAGGCGTGTCGGCCGGAACACGGGACGGACGAGCGAGAAATGCGATCGAGTTCACCGGGCCCGCAGTCACATAAAAACTCGCGCTGTCTTCGCCGATCACGACCGTGTAATGACCCGCGTTTTGCAGCTCGTCGGAGCTAAGTTGCACATCTTGTCCTAGTTGGACTTGTCGCTTTACGGCCGTTCCCGGACCGACGAGGTAGAGCGTCGCGCTCCCGGTGCCGGAAGTTGATATGCTCAGCCCGCTTCCCGCCGAGACTATGGCAGGCAGGCGCAGGTCGGCGGCGTTAGCCACCGTGGTGAACATGGCCAGTACAACGATCAAAACGAAATACGGATACGAACGCATTCTGGTCATGGCTAGTCTTCGCGGTTCATGGTGTATTCGTTCACGGTGACCCGATAATTGTGGACCTCGGCTGCCATCTTGTCGCTCAGGTCGACGGCGAACGGTACCGGGATCTGCGGCAGCAAGGCCTGATCGACATAGCCATCCGACACCCAGATCACTTTGCCGGAATTGTCGTAATACGTCGCCAGCACATGGGGAATGTTCACCGTCTGTCCGCTTTCATTCAGCAACTCGCCCTTGAGTACATGGCGCCCTCGCGCATCGGTTTCTACCCTCTGGTGGAGCACTCCGATAACCGGATCGGCGGAAGCGGGCACCAGCATCGAATTCGGTTGCATGCGTACGTTCTTTACTTTGGAGAGAGCGACGTTCGGAAAGTCGATGCGGAACGGTGAAATCTCTTTCGGTAATAGGGTGTGCGAGATCTTGTCGAAGCTGGTTTCTTCGCCAAGAACACCGCCATCCTTGCCAATCAGCGTCGCGCCCACGGAAACGAATCCCGGAACCGTATCCTCGTTCTCGATTTCGCCAACGATGATGGTGCTGTTCGCCTGGGGAATCGCATTCATCGAGATGATGCGCACGCGTGGGGCTTCGACGTTCTGAGCGCCCCAATCATCATTGGCTCCGCGGGAAATAACATCCCAGCGAAGATAGTTTTCCTGGATGACCTGCGGCGGAAGATTGGTTTCCTTGGTGACTGGCCATTCCACTTTCCACTCGCTGCCTTCCTTCACGACTTTCAGATCGCGGGTATCGTAGAAGGCTCCCACAGCGGTTGCGTACTCCAGGCTGGCGCGGACCAGGGCTTCGTTGTCGCTCGCATGAAGTACCTTGGTGTCAGCTTCCTGCAGCGAGGAATAGGTGCGCAGACTGCCGTCGCGCCCGGACAGATCGCGCGCGAATGCCTGCTCGTCGGTATCGCCGGACTTCGCTACGTAGGCAAACGCGCCCTTATAGTCATGCGCTTTTACGTGCGCGAAAAGTGACTGCACCGCTCCCGCGGGTGATGTGGCAGGCGATAATTCGCTCGGCTGCATGGTGGCCATTGCGATTAGAACGACGGTGAGTACGATGATGATGATTGGCAGTAAGCGCTTCATTACTTGGCCTCCCGCAGGACCATCGGTTCCACTATCGCGGGCGCCGGGAATTCCAGCGTGGTACCCAGGCGTCGGCGCTCCGGCATCAGTAGAACCAGGAAGAGCGCTAACAGGCTGCAACCGACCGGCAAAATGCCCCACAGGATGCCCTGCATTTCAGTCGGCCGGAAACCAGTGAACTCAAGTGGCCGCGCTGGTGGAACGTCTTCCTTCGTCCACAAAGTCACGTTGCCGTTGTCGTAGGTCTCGGCCTCACGCCAGCCGGCGAATGCCAGCAGCGGCTCGTAATAACGGTCGCGAACGAAGATGTATTTCAACCCATACTGATTTGCATGCTTTAACACCGCACGCAGCGCTTCCATGCCCGACAGCCCGAAATACTTGGAGTTGTAGAGCTGACCGGCGCCGTATGCCGTCATCTCCGGCAGCAGGCGAGCCGAATTGTAGTCACCGTCAACGCTGTCAGCCTTGGCTGCGCGCGATACTTCGGCAAACTTGCTGCCGAACCCCAGCGTGATGTAACGGAACTTCGCATGTTCATCGCGATTCAGGAACGAGATCACTTGATCAACGTTGAACGGAGTGCTGTTGATGGGATGAATCGTGATCCACGAAACGGCGGACGCCATTGTGATAACCGCCGCGATGGCCAGTCCCACCAGAGCTTTCATGCGGAAGCGCCGGATCAGCGTGACCGCCAGCAGTCCGACAAATGGCATCGCCATGATGGTGGCCCAGAAGGTGAAGCGTTCATAGGTGAGAACGTTGTAAGCGCGACCGAGCAATACTTTTCCCGCCGGGGTCGTTCCACCCAAACCGATCAACGTGGTCACGTACCAGCCGATGAGCAGAGGGCGCAAGCGCCGGTCGTCCGATCCCCGAACGATGATGAAGGGGAGCGCCAGGATCAGTGCGCCCATCGGAATGATCCAGAAGTTAATTCCGCTGAAGGGATGAAGAAGGTAGTTGTCGCGCGATCCATGCGGGATCGGCATCTGGTTGATAGGGTTCTTTAAGAGCGCGATCCAGTATGGATAGAGCACAACAACGACGCCCGCAATCGCGATGACGGCGAAAACCACCGCTCGTCCGAGGACGCCGCCAACTGATGCATGATCATCCTCATTCGCGGCAGCGTCGCGATCGAGAATCGCCAAAATCAAAACCGGGATGGCAAACAACACTGCACCGAAAAGCAAAGTGACGTGGTGAGCCGCGGCTGCAGCCCAGGAAATCGCCACAGCCTTTAATAGCGAGCTAAACCTTCCGGTCCGCAACCAAACATAGAAGAACGGAATTGCATTGAGCGTTAGTGCGGCGGCTGCGGTAGTTGGCAGCTGGCCCGATTGATATACCAGCATGGAGAGCGAGCCCAGAAACACCGAACCCAGCGCGGCATAGCTGGCGGAAACTTCATCGACCCACAGTGCGGCATATCGGTACATACCGATCGGCAGCAGCAGGATCGCCAGAAATTGCACGAACATGTAAGCCATCTTCAAGCCCATGATGTGCGAAAACAGCGCGATCCACTGGTGGGTCAGTGGCGGGTACGTAGTTTGCGAGAACCCGCCGAACCACTTCGCGTTCCAGGGATTGAACCAGTGCTGGGCATAATGCGCCGCGAAGAACATGTGCGTGTTCGCATCGTAGGAGCTTGCCGGCAGCTGCATCAGCAGCAAAGGCCCGTGTACCGCCAGACAAATCAGCAAAATAGCGGACAGGGGAATCGCTCGCGAGGGGAAAGTGGGCGATTGCGATATCAAAGGATTGCCTCCGGCGATAGACGTTCAGAGCTGTTCGATTCGCATATCGCTGTTACGGTTGCCGAGCAGCCGCAGGCCAGAGTTGCACGATGATTGCGTTGGCCCTGGAATACAGACCCTGGCTCCTCATAATGTGCACTGCGATGCCACCTTCAGAGCTGAGTAGATGTTGTTCCAAGCTCCCGAACAGCCATTGCGCAGCAATTCGCATCCGACGAGAAGGAATTCAGCTTACAAGCGGAGTTCCTGCACTCTCGACATGTCAGTGAGTCGCCTAAGTGAAAACAAGAACTGTTCTCCTGATTCTCTGCTCCCTATTTCTCTCGGTTGCGGCGCTGGCGCAGACGTTCGAAGTTGATGGTCAACAGTCGCAACCTGCGCCGAATTCACCGAACAACAATACGAAGAAAAACCATCCGGCCGGGCAAGCCAATGCAAATGGCGACAACGGAATCGGATGGGGGAGCAGCATTGAAGTCGGGCGTCTGGCCCGTGCCGCGCAGGACGCACTGCGGCACGGAAATCCCGGTGCCGCCGCCGATTATGCCCAGCGCGCGGTGAAAGCCGCTCCGCAGGACAGTAAGCTGTGGTTCCTGCTGGGTTACACCTCGCGATTGGCAGGACGCTATCAGACCTCTGTCGACGCTTACCAGCACGGCCTGCAGATGTCGCCGGGCAATGCCGATGGCATGAGCGGACTGGCGCAGACCTACGCGCGTATGGGCCGCAATGATGACGCCAAGCGCCTGTTGACAGATGTGATTCGGCAAAACCCGAAGCGCACGGACGATCTGCTGATCCTTGGCGAACTCGACATGCGTACTGGCGACACCCAGCAGGGAATCAACCTGCTGCAGCGCGCCGAAGCCCAGCAACCGAGCGCTCACGCCGAATTGATGATCGCGGTGGCCTATCTGAAGCTGAAGCAGCCTGAGAAGGCCAAACAGATGCTCGACCTGGCCAAGAAGCATTCGCCAAACAATGTTGAGATTTTCCAGGCGGCGGCCAACTACTATCGCGAGGAACACGACTACAAAGCTGCGATCACGACGCTGAAGAGTGCGCCGAAGATGACTGCGTCCGTACTGGCTGATCTCGGCTACACCTACGAACTGGACGGCGACAAGGAACAAGCAGCGCAGGCCTATGCGCGGGCGGCGAATGAGAAGCCGAAAGAGATTGGATATCAACTCAGTGCCGCGCAGGCTGAACTGCGACTCGGCGACACTGAAAAGACTCGGCAGTATTTGAATCGCGCCGCAGCGATCGACGCAAATCACTATCGCTTGCACGCCATCCAAGCGTTGCTCGCGAAGGAAGAAAATCGTCAGGCCGATGCGATCACGGAGTACAAAGCGGCGATTGCCGCACTTCCTGCAGGTGGAGTCCCAGAGGGCGAGCTCTATCCGGTACAACTTCGGCTGAACCTGGCCGAACTCTATCGTGAAAGTGGAGACGATGCAGCCGCGCATCAGCAGCTGGCGATGGCCGAGCAGGAAATCAGCAAGCTCAATGTGGAGGGGACGGCGAAGGCCGAATTCCTGCGGGTGCGCGCCTCCATCAAGACATCAGACAACGACCTGAAGGGCGCCGAAGCCGACCTGCTTGAGGCGCGCAAGCTCGATCCCGACAACGACAACATTACTCTGGAGTACGCAAACCTCTTGTGGAAGGAAGGCCGCACCGAGGAGTCGCGCAAAATCTACGAAGGCGTGCTGGCGAAGGATCCCGACAATCGTTATGCCCTCGAAGCCATGGGATATATCTACCGGGAAGAGAACGATGCCAAGATGGCCGCGGAGTACTTCAACCGGCTGGCGAAGGCGTATCCGGACGACTACATCCCGTACTTGGCGTTAGGCGATCTCTACACCCAGACCCGGGAATTCCAGTTAGCTGACAACAATTATCAGCAGGCATACAAGCTGGCACCGGAAAATCCGTTGATTATCGCCAATGCTGCGAATGCAGCCATTGAGGCGCAGCAGATCAAGTTGGCCGGGGTGTGGGTAAATCGCGCCAAGGGAGCGATGAACGATGATCCACGGGTCATGCGGGAGCGCGAACGGTACCTGTTCCACACGGGCAATTACGCGGAGTCGGCAAAGCTGGGCTATCAGGTGCTGGAGAAGCTGCCCAAGGATCGCAACGCGTCCGTCTATCTGACCTACGATTTGTACAACCTGGGCCGCTACGACGACGCACTTGCAGTTGCGGATAAGTACGACTCAATTCTGCCCAACGAGCCGAACTTCCCGCTCATCGAAGGGCACGTCCACAAGCACTCGCAGCTGTTGGACGAAGCCGTGAATGACTACACCCGATCCATTCAACGTGATCCCAAGATGGCGGAAGCCTACGTCAATCGCGGCTACACGCTGAACGACATGCAGAACGCCCAGCAAGCGGCGCAAGACTTCAACACCGCGCTGAAGCTGGCTCCCGACAATGGCATTGCGCATCTGGGCCTGGCGTTCAGCGACTTGCAACTCCGCCATCCACAAGAGGCGCGCGAGCAGGCGGAAGAAGCACAAAGGTTGCTTGGCGAATCAGGTTCGACACACCTGGCGCTGGCAACGGCGTATCGGCAGGAGCACCTGTTGTCCAGTGCGCAGAAGGAATACCAAGCGGCAATCAAGTTCGCGCCGAACGATCTTGGACTGCAGCTGGCGCTCGCCGACACGCTGTATGACATGCGTCGCTATCAGCAATCCATTGATGCATTGAACGCGGCCCTGGGCATCTCGCCCGACGATCCGCTGATTTACGGACGCATGGCCCACGCTTACGCGCATCTTGGCCGCAAGGACGAGACCATGCGTTACGTGGAAGCGGCCGAGAAACTCGGCGGCGAACAGTCTTCGATCCTGCTCGACACCGGAGACGCATTGTTAACCCTGGGAGATCGCAAAGCCGCGATGGATCGCTTCGCTCGCGCTCTGGAGGCTCCTGATGCCAACCGGGTCGATGCGCGTCTGGCGATTGCCCGACTGATGGTCAAGTACGGCGAGGATGAGGACGCCAAGCAACAGATCAGCCTGGCATTTGCCGAGAGTCGTATTGGCGAGGCGCCTCCGGTAACCGCCGACAACTTGATCGAGGCCGCAAATCTGCTGCTGGCGATGCACGATTTCACACTGGCTTCGGACTACTTCCAGCGCGCGGGGCAGGCAGGCGCCTCACCCGACATCGTCGCCATCGGAATGGCGAACACTTATCTGGCGCAGGGCAAGACCAAGCAAGCGAATGAAGAACTCGCCACCATCAGCTCCGATCCGGCGGCGAATCAGAATTACGACTACTTGATGGCGCAAGGTCAGGTGTATCGGCAGCGCCACGAGAGCTGGAACGCATTGATGACGCTGTCGCAGGCCGATCAACTGGGCGGCAGCGAAATCGCCCAACTCGAAGGCTTGCAAGTTGCCAGCGAGGAAGGCATGCGGGTGACGGACCACCTGAGCCTGCTCACCGACTTTGCGACCGGCGGCCTGTACGACGATTCGACGATCTACATGTTAGACAAGCAGATTTTCGGAATCACCAACAACGCAAATCTGCCTCCACCGCGTTCGCAGCAGGAGTCCTTGTTCACCACTGCCTATCGCTATCACTTCGACAACAATTTCCCGATGCTGAGTGGATTCTTCCAGATCCGCAATGCTACCGGTGAGGAGTCGTTGCCACAGGAAGCGCTGATCATCAACCGCAACACCTTCGATTACAACTTCAACACCGCTCTGAATCCGGTGCTCCATCTGGGTAATGCCTGGATCGCGTTCAATACCGGCTTGCAATTCACCATTCGCCGCGACACCGAAGCGCCGCAGTACATGGATCAGAACCTGTTCCGGCAATTCGCTTACTTCAACAGCAGCTCGTTCGCGAATTGGATATCGATGAACGGCAGCATCTATCACGAGGCCGGACCTTTTACCGCAACGCCTTACAAGCAAAACTCCAACGATGTCGGCACGACCTTGCAGTTCACGGTAGGCCGTCCCTGGGCCAAGACGTTTTTCATTACCGGTTACACACGGCGTGATTTGACCTTCAGTCCGCTGCCGCGGCAATTCTTCACCACCTCTACTTACGCCGGCATCCAACACAACTTTGGTCAGAAGTTATCGGTCACAGGTCTGGGCGAATACATCCGCTCGTGGCGTACGCAGGACACACTACAGGCAACGGCACAAGCACTGCGGCCGGGCGGTTCTATCCAATACAAGCCTACCGACTCCTGGACGGTGAACGGTCAGTTTGCCTGGACGCGCGGAGAGGGGTTTCAGGAGTATGACAACGTATACAGCAGTTTCTACATCACTTACCTAAGGCCATTTCACCGGTCCTTCAGCGACGACACTGGGGAGTACAAGATCGCCTATCCCCTGCAATTTTCTTTTGGCATCGAGGCGGAGCAGTTCCCGCAATTTACCGGGACTGCACAAAGCGGAACGTTGATTCGTCCCGTCGTACGCCTTTCGATTTTTTAGGCCCAGGGGAGCTCATGAAGATTTGTCTGATCACAGCATTTCCGCCTAGCAGGCGCGGGCTGAACGAATACGGGTTTCATCTGGCGCGGGAGTTGCGGCGTGATCCCCTCTTAAGTCTCACCATCCTTGCGGACGAACTTGAAAATCCGGCAGAAGAACTGCCCGACTACGACGTCATCCGGTGCTGGCGCTTCGACGGAATGTCAAACCCGGTGCGCCTGACCAAAGTGATCCGCGACATCAAGCCGGATGTGGTGTGGTTCAACTTGCTGTTCTCTACGTTTGGAAATAAACCGCTGCCCGCATTCCTGGGACTGGGCCAGCCTGCCATATCACGTCTGACGGGACACTACACCCACGTCACCTTGCATCACCTCATGGACAATATCAACCTGGCTGACTCCGGCATCCGTTTTCCACGGTTGTATCGGGTAGCCGGTTCGATGGCGACGCGCATGTTGCTGATGTCGAATTCGATCTCTGTTTTGCTGCCCGTCTATCGCCGGACGCTGATCGAAAAATACCGTGGCGACAATGTTCATTTCCGCGCCCATGGAATTTTAGGTGGCTGCCCGGAGGCTCCGGATTTCGACAGCCGCGGCAATCCCGAACATCGCATCCTCGCTTTCGGCAAATGGGGCACCTACAAGCGAGTGGAGTTGCTGCTGGAAGCATGGAGCGAACTTTCAGCGCGCATGCCGAATCTGCGTTTGGTGGTTGCCGGCGGTAACCATCCCGCAACGCCGGGTTATATCGAGTCGGTTGCCGAGAGCATGAAGGACGACTCGCGTGTCGAATTTACCGGATACGTTGAGGAAGATGACATTCCCGGATTGTTCCGAAGCGCGAGCGCCTTAGTACTTCCGTACTCCTCCGCAACTGGAGCAAGCGGTGTAGCCCACCTTGCCTGCGAATTCGGCGTCCCAATCATATCGGCGGGAATCGACGATTTTCGCGAGATGGCTTTGGATGAGGGTCTGGCTGTCGCTTTTTATAAAACCGGCGATGCAAACAGCTTGGCGGCTGAATTGCACGCGTTGTTGAACGACGCAGAACTCATGCGCGAGATGGCAGAGCAGAACTTCTCAGCAGCGCTAAGAATGACTATGCCTCAAATTATCCGGCAATACTTACGCTCGTTTGACTTGCAGCAGCGCGCCCGTGCCTTGGAACCCATATCGCGATTTCGAAGGATACCCTCCTGGATCCCTTCGCGCTCAGCGATCTTCCGGGCCGCCGCCCCGAGGTGGCAGTCATGGACATAAGGGCCATTGTGTTGATTGGCGGGGTCAGCCTGAAAGACGGAGAACCGACAGAGCGCTTCGGCAATATCCCGTTCGCCTGCCTCGATGTACTCGGAATGTCGGTGGAAGAGAGAGTAGTGCAACGGCTCCGGCACTTCGGCATAAGCGTTTGCAGCCTCATTACTGAGTCTTCGGCGGAGGCTCAGCCGTTCCTTCGTTGTCGTTCTTTGGATTCGCGAACCCTCAGGTTGCACCTCGAGCGTGAACAACTCTGGCAAGCTGCGGAGCGAGAGTTCCAGCGCTGCGCCGAAGATGGCGCCGAACTCGTTATTGTCCTGCGCTTGGGCGCTTACGTGGAGGTCGACTACGAAGAGATGATCCAGCATCATCTGGATCGCCGCAGTTGTGTGACTCAGGCCGTGGACGCAGACAGATCGCCTCTCGAATTGTTTGTACTGAGCGCTTCGGCCCGAATGGACGCGGCAGAGCTGTTTCAGAACCGGTTGCAGCACCTGCGACGGGAGTCGGCGCCATTTCAGGTGAAAGGTTACGTCAATCGACTGCAGAAGGCGTCTGATCTGCGGCGACTGGCGGTCGACGGGTTGCTGGCACGGAACGGAGTGCTTCCGCGAGGTAAGGAGATAAAGCCAGGAATCTGGCTGGGGCCGTCTGCACGAGTCCATCGGAAAGCCCGCATTGTCGCGCCGGCCTATATCGGAGCTGGTACCAAAATCCGGGCATCGGCGTTGATTACGCGGGGCACTGTAGTGGAGCAGCATGCAGTGGTGGACTGCGGTACCGTAGTTGAAAACACCACCGTTCTTCCCTTTACATGCCTTGGAGCCGGGCTCGACGCCATGCATTGTGTGGTTGGTTTTCGTCGCGTCGCCCATATGGCCCGGAATGTCGAAGTGGAGGTTCATGACGAAAAATTGGTCGGAATGATTCCTTTAAGTCCAGTTTCACGATTGGCAGGCAGCACAGCTGCTCTTTTTGCCTTCTTACCAAAGGAGATTTATCGCGGCTTTGCTTCGCCATGGCGGCGCAAGCAGGTGGCGCGGAGTGCGAAGACTTCGGAGGAGGCGGAGTCCTCCCTGGAGAATACGGCATTGGAAGCTTCGGCTTTTGATGCGGAACCGTCAGAGTTCCCTTCCAATTTGGCAGTCGTGAGGAGATATGGAGACCATTAGTCGGCCCGTCGTGGTAAAGAGAATGCCGGAAAAAATGAATTTGTTTCAGGCTCGCAAGTTCCTCAAGGAGGTGCAGCCTTTTGTGAATTCGGATCGCCCCCAGATTGTGTTTGACATGTCGCAAGTGCGACACATCGATGCTGCGGGTGTCGATGTGCTTCTGCGTTGCATGCGCGCAGCCGTCAAGCACGACGGCGATTTGAAGCTGGCAGCGCTGTCGCCGCAGGCTGCGGTTGTGCTGGAACTGACGCGCACCGGCCGTTTGTTCGAGATCTACGAAAACTCGACTGCTGCAGTAAAGAGCTTCAGCAGCTTCCTGCCCAACGCCATGAGGCAATTCGAGCCTCATAGTATTCACGCCGCAATACCGCCGGCGTCCGTTTCGAGCACAGACGAACCACAGGGAACCGGGCTGGCGGCATGACCATAGATCCCGACACGATATTGCTGAGCCCTCCGCGAGAGAGCCGATGGGACAAATTCGTGTCGCGTTGGGCTCCGCAGTATGCTCACCACGCCAAGATCCTCAACGGCAGCATGATTCTCCTGATCGGCTCGGTTTTCGTCAGCTTGGGAAACTTCGGCTACAACATTGGCGTGGCCCGCATGCTAGGTCCGTCGGATTTCAGCCACGCGGCGGCGGCGGTCACGATTCTCATGCTCATCTCCGCCATCACGCTGTCATTTCAGTTGGTGTGCACCAAACTGGTTGCCAAAGCTGATTCCATTGAATCCAAGGCCGCGGTGTACCAGCATTTGATGAAGCGGGCGTGGGTAATCGGAATTGGCTTGGGCGTTTTCATGCTGCTGGCCAGTTCAATACTGACCGCGTATCTGCGTTTTTCCAGTCCGTGGATCATCGTCCTGCTGGCCATCGGTTTGACGATTTACGTTCCTCTCGGAGTGAAGCGGGGGGGACTGCAGGGAACATGCCGCTTCCGCGGGCTCAGCTGGAACATGGCGGCCGAAGCACTCATCAAGTTCATCGGCGCAATCGTACTAATCGAATTTGGCTTTGGCGTGCTGGGCGCGGTGGCAGCCATCTCAGGGTCGGTGATTTTTGCGTTCTGTTTACCGGACAGCGCCAGGGAATTGCGCGGTCGCGCCGTCGATCGCCCGTCTGCTCCGGTTGGCGAAGCCAGGCAGGCTATTGTCTTCTTCGTCGGGCAGGTCATCATCAGCAACATCGACATTCTGATGGTGAAACACTTTTTTCAACCGTCCGAGGCCGGATTGTACGCAGCGATTGCACTGGTTGGACGCCTTTTGTACTTCGCGTGCTGGTCGGTTGTGAGTGCCATGTTCCCGGTGTCCGCCGAAAAAAAGGAGGAGCAGGCTTCCAGTTCGTTATTGCCCATCCCTCTCTTTCTGGTCACGGCCATGTCCGTCGTGTTTGTTCTCCTGCTGGCAGCGTTCCCCAGGCTGGTCTTTCAGTCTTTGTTCGGAGCCCATTTCCACGTAGTTGGGATTAGCGGCCTCACCTGGCTGTTGAGCATGAATGCCGCAGCCACTGGCGTTTATTCCATTGCGGTAGTGCTGATGACGTACGAGATGTCGCGTCGCATCGCCAATACTGGCTGGCTGCAGCTGGTGGTAAGCGGGCTGATCGTCTTAGGCATTACGTGGTTTCACTCGACTTTGTTGGAGGTGATCATCGTCCAGCAGGTCCTCAGGGTTTTGTTGTTATGTGCGGTGGCCTTCCCCTTCGTCAAGTTATGGGCTACCGCTGGCGGGAGACTACATGAAGAGGTTACGGCGCGTTACTGAAGCGGAAGTAATCGCGGAGTTCCTGAAGAACGAATTTTATCAGGAAGAGTTTCATCAGGACCGCGAGCAATTCGAAGATCTCGTTCTGGCTGCGCAGATCACGGATGAACCGGGAAACGCGCTGCGCCGGGCCCTGTTATTTCGTCGGCGCGGCCACATGTGGCGCGAGCTGCCTGCTGACACCCAGTGGTGGGAAGTGCAGATCGAGCCGCAAGATTTGGAACGAGTGAGAGTATTCCCCAGGGCACAATGGCGCCGCGTAGCTAACGGCAGCTTCCTGTTGAAAGACATTGTGAAGCGAATCCGGACGAAACCATTTCGCGGACGCACTCGCGATTTCATCGCCAAGGTGCAGGCGTTGAGCTATTACCTGCGCAATCATCAAGACAATAGCGCAGTCCTGCTGATCGGAGTTGACGACGACAGTCCGGTGACTGTGCTCGAAGGCAACCATCGTCTCACAGCGGCCCTGCTAGTTTCGCCCGACGTGCTGCAAGACCGCTTTCGGGTGTTCTGCGGATTGTCACCGAAGATGTCGCAGTCGTGCTGGTATCAAACAAATCTGCCAAATCTGTGGCGGTATGCGCGGAATCGCGCGCGCAACCTGTTCTATGACCCTGATGCGGATGTCGACCGCCTTCTGAAGCCGGACGATGACATCAAGTCCACTTCGCAGCCGGCGCTGCGGACCGTGACTGCGTCAAAGGGGCTTTCGAAGGTCGAAGTGAACGGCCAGCGGTAAAAAATTTTGTTTTGGAGAGCTGCCCGATGAAGGCTCATCAGAGAATTATTACGAAGCTTATGACGCTTGTTGTTGGTGCGGTAATGTGCGGAGCACCAGAATTTAGCCAGGCGTTGCAACAGCAAGAGACAGCCAATCCACAGAGCACGCAACAGGATCAGCAGAGCGGCACAACCGTAGACCCCTCAAAGGGGCCGCTGCAGCCCGTGCCCACGGAAAACCAGCCAGCGCAGAATACTTCTCCTACTATGCCGGAGAGTTACACCGAGACGATGCCGGCGACCCCGGCGCCGCAACCGAAACCTCAGCAGCAGATGCAGGAGCCACTAGGGGCGGCTACGGCCGAGGGCGTTCCCGTGGTTGGCGGCGCGGCATCGCGCCCGGCTGGAGAGGCGATCGCTCCCGATAAGCAGAAGCAGCGCCGTTCGCTGCTGCTGAAGATTGGTCTGATCGCAGCGGTCGGTGTGGCCGGTGGCGTGGTCTACGGCCTTTCCAAAGGAACGCCCAGCAAGCCCTAGCTATCGTTGCTCAGAGTGGGCAAAACACTCCATCCGGGAAGGTGCAATGTCACGTCCGCTATTGATTTCGTTCTCAGGTCTCGACGGTTCCGGTAAGAGCACGCAGATCGAGAATCTGCGAGAGTTTCTGCACAGTCGCGGCCTGTCGACCAGCCTTCTGGCTTTCTGGGATGACGTGGTTGTGCTCAGTCGCTATCGCGAGGGCGTTGTCCACAAGGTGTATGGCAGCGAAAAAGGGATTGGTGCGCCGGATCGGCCGGTGAATCGCCGCGACAAGAATGTTCGCAAGTGGTATCTCAGTATCGTTCGCCACGGACTGTACCTGCTCGATGCATCGCACCTGGTGAAGGTAATTGCCAAAGCCCGGCGCTCTGGCGTCGACGTCGTCATCATGGATCGCTACATCTACGACGAGTTAGCAAATCTTCCACTGTCAAATCCGCTGACGCGTTTCTTCATTCGGCTGGTTGCAGCCTTGGTTCCCAAGCCGAACGTCGCTTACATTCTAGACGCGGATCCTGAAGCCGCTCGTGCTCGCAAACCGGAATATCCCATCGACTTTCTGCATCTTTGCCGCGGCTCTTATCTTCAACTCGCACGCATGCTCGGGACGATGACCGTTATTCCCCCCTTGCCTCTCGATGAAGCCAAGCGCGAGGTAGAGAGTGCAGCCGCCTCCGCTTTGTCAGGTGACTTGCGGAACAGCGAAGCCCACCTGGATACGGTTCAACCGGCGTGATACGGGAACTCGCTCCGTTGCTGTAACAATTACCCGGCGCTCCCCCTTACTACTCATCGAGAATCTACTTTGATAATTCTTGCCGTTGAAAATAAAGCGCTTAGCTGTTCCTTTGGGCGGCGAAGTTTGGCAATCTACCTGTACTAGAAAGAGTGTTGTTGCGTGATCAGCCGCACAATCGCTACTGTCCTTCGACTAAGCAAAAGGTAGGACGGAGCGTCTGGGCACTCAGTGCCGAAGTTTTCTGGAGGATATTGGTAATGAAGACCCCATTTCTACTTGCGTTGCCTCTGGCGGCGACCCTGATGGTGCCGGCAGTAGCGCAACAGACCACTTCGGACAGTCAGCAGAATTCGGCGCAGAGCAGTTCGTCGTCGAGCACGACCAGCAGCTCTCAGCCGTCCGCGACCGCCCCGGACTCGAACTCGGACCAGAACATGTCCGCCCGCCAGCCCTTACAGCCGGGGACGCGGGAGGGCTTCTGGGGAAAGATGAACCCGTTCGCACGTAAGAAGTACGTGCAGCGGCAGCTTAGCCCGATCCGCAATCGGGTGAATGAACTCGACGACTTGACTGCCGAAAATGCTCGCCAGATTAAAGACGTTGATGCCCGTGCACAGGAAGGTATACGCCAGGCGGACGCCAAGGCGACCCAAGCCGATCAGCATGCTGTTGACGCAGGCAATCGCGCAACCCAAGCCAACCAGACTGCATTGCAGGCCAGCACTCGCTTGAACACGGTTGAGACGGTCGTCGGAAACATTGACCAGTACCAGCCCGCCTCGCAAACCGAGATCCGCTTCCGCTCCGGCCATACCGTGCTCGGCACCAGTTCGAAACAGGCCCTCGATGATATGACGGCCAATTTGAAGGATTCGAAAGGCTACATCATCGAAGTTCAGGGCTTCTCGACCGCTGGGGGACAGACTGGCGTACAGAGCTCGCAGGCCATGGCGAATTCCGTCGTCCGCTATCTGGTCGAAAAGAACGAGATTCCCGTGTACCGCATCTTCGTGATGGGCATGGGCAACGCCAAGGTCCCCGCTGCTGAAGGATCCACGGCAAAAGCGCGAGGCAATCGTGTCGAAATCAGCCTGCTAAAGAACGATGTCGATCAGCTGGCCTCGGCGCAGAGCAGCGGTCAGATGAATAACAGCAGTGGCATGAGCAGCTACGGCAACAATCCGACCGGCTACTCGCATCCTGAAAATTCCCCTTCAACGCAATCGCAGCAACCGCCCAGCAATATGAACTCAGCCCCCAGCAATCCCACTCCGCCGCAGCAGTAACAGTCAGTCTGTGCGGCTCCGCGTGGTTCTTGTCCAGCCCCTCGCGCAAGTGAGGGGCTTTTCATTGCGCAAGCGTCGGGCGTATTGAGGTCCGAAAATGGCGATCCTTGGCTGTCGAACGGTGATAGTCTGCTGACACGAACATCATGGAAACGCTTTACTACTCGCGCATGTCGTCCCCCATCGGGCCGCTGCTCGTTGGAGTTTCGAATTCCGCCCTGGTCGCGCTAGAGTTCGATCGCGGGCTGGCGCAAATGATTGCCGGCCAACCGGTAGCATGGGAAGAATCCGACAAGCAGACGAAAACGGTCCGAACCCAGCTCAACCAGTATTTCGCAGGCCGTCGCCGCGAGTTTGACCTGGAACTTGATCTGCGCGGCACAGAATTCCGCAAGCGCTGCTGGAACGAGTTGCTGCGGATTCCCTACGGCGAGACACGTTCTTACGCGGAAATCGCTCGTGCTGTCGGCAATCCCCATGGCTTTCGCGCCGTAGGCCAGGCGAATCATTACAATCCCATCGCGATTATCGTGCCCTGCCATCGTGTGCTGGCTGCGGGAGGCTACCTGGGTGGCTATGGCGGAGGCTTGCCGGTCAAAGCATTCCTTCTGCGGCTGGAAGGTGCCGCCTTCCACCAAGAGTCCGGCGCCTCCAGTGAGTCGAGCCAACTGGCTTTCAGCGCGAACTAGATTCCATCTCTGGCGTGGCGGCCAGGAGAGTTCGCGTATAGGAATGCCTGGCAGCCGTCGTGATCTGCTCTGTCGTTCCCATCTCCACGATCTCGCCCCGCTGCATCACGGCAATTCGATCGGCAAGATAACGCACGATCGGCATCGAATGCGAGATAAACAGATAGGTCAACTGAAACTCGCGCTGCAGTTGCTTCAGCAGGTTTACGATCTGCGCTCCCACACTGACATCCAACGCTGAGACAGGCTCGTCGGCGACGATGAAGCGTGGTTTCAGTACCAACGCTCGTGCAATTCCGATGCGCTGCCGCTGGCCGCCACTGAACTCGTGTGGGTAGCGAGGCAACGCGGATTCATCAAGTCCAACAGCGCGCATCGCTTCCGCCACTCGCTGGCGTCGACGGCTCCGGTTCCCGCTGCCATAGATTGCCAGCGGCTCACAAACAATCTGCTCAACGTTCATGCGCGGGTCCAGGGAGCCGAACGGATCCTGGAAGATGATCTGCATGTCGCGGCGCAACCGCCGCAACTCAGTCCCACCGGCCCGCAGAACGTCCTTGCCGTCGAAGATCACCTGGCCGGAGTCAGCTTCAACGAGGCGTAGCAGCACACGTCCCAGCGTGCTCTTGCCGGAACCCGACTCGCCGACTAGGCCGAGCGTCTCTCCAGCCTCAATCGTGAGTGAAACATCATTTACCGCCCGTACTTCCCCCGCCGGACGAAGTCCGAAGGCCGATTGCTCGGTGTGATAGGTCTTGACAAGATGATTTGCCTGTAGAAGAGGCATGACGCGATGGTAACAAACGGCGTCCTAGAGAAAATTGAAGAGGACAAAAAGGCTTTCCAGCAGCGGTTTTCCTCAGATTCCCACAAACGGAATTACGCGGACTCGCCGTAACGAATCGCTGCGCGAACGAATGGAAGCCGCGTGAATTCTGGATGAAATATCGCCCTCCGACAAATCAATTTCCTGTTTGCACAAAAATCTGGCATGCGCCTGTGGACGAGCTGCACTCGATTGAAAATAAAGGTAGATACAGTTGCGAATATTTAGTTGACTTCTGTGCCTGCAGGAGTAAAAACACAATCGTTCTTTGACAAGTTTCAGGCTCTTTAGTTGGCAGTTTGCCACTTCCAGATGTGCGCAAGCGCGTTGAGAAGACCTCGGCAACTCGTGGCGGAAGCTCCGGTCAATGCTGGTTTGACCTCGTGTCGAATCGGCGATCGAAGACACCACAAGAACTGGCACTGAAGACGAGGAACGAGTCAAAGGCGAGACGGAATCCCGAAGCGTTGAACAGCTGTTCCGGTGAGGGGATCGCACGAAGTCTGAGTTGAATGTGGATTCTGCATGCGCAAGCATGCGGAGCCACAGACAGCGGAGATAGAAGCGAGTCGCTTGCCAGGAGCAGCGGTTGTTCAGATCAAGATCGGGGAAGTCCAGCTGAGCTTGTGGCGTCGCATACGCAAGTATGCAAAGTCAGAAGAGCAGCGAAGACGGAAGCGAAACGCTGATCCAGAACACCAAGTTCAATTGGCCTTCGGGATTCTTTTTGCTTCCCTGTCTCTTCCGCAACTATCGGACACCCAAGAAGCTACAAGGGTATGTTCCCATGCTTCTTCGGCGGATTCTTGTCGCGCTTGTTCTCCAGCATCTCCAGGGCTTGGATTAGTTTGCGCCGGGTATCCCGCGGACGGATGACCGCGTCCAGATATCCGCGCTCGGCCGCGACGTAGGGATTGGCGAAACGATCGCGGAACTCCTCGATCTTTGCCGCGCGATCGGCTTCCGGATTTTCCGATCTTTCCAGTTCACGACGATACACAATGTTCACCGCGCCCTCGGGCCCCATGACCGCAATCTCCGCGGTCGGCCAAGCGTAGTTCACATCGGTACGGATGTGCTTCGACGCCATCACGCAATACGCCCCGCCGTAAGCCTTGCGTGTAATAACGGTGATCTTTGGCACGGTTGCCTCGGAGAATGCATAGAGCAGCTTGGCGCCGTGTGTAATGATGCCGCCATACTCCTGCTGCGTCCCCGGCAGAAATCCCGGCACATCCTCGAAGGTGATCAGCGGGATGTTGAAGCAATCGCAAAAGCGCACAAAGCGCGCTCCCTTGATGCTGGCATTGATGTCGAGAACGCCCGCCAGAAACGCCGGCTGATTGGCGACAATGCCCACCGGTTTCCCATTCAGCCGGGCAAAGCCGATGACGATGTTCTTCGCGTAGTGCTCTTGCACTTCGAAGAAGTAGGAGTCGTCGACCACCGTGTTGATAACATCCTTGATGTCATACGGCTGGTTGGATTCGGACGGAACAATCGTGTCGAGGCGCTCATCTTCGCGATCGATAGGATCGGTACAGGCTCTGCGTGGCGGATCTTCCAAATTGTTGGACGGCATGAAGCTTAACAGCTCGCGCACCATGCTCAGGCACTCGGCGTCGTCGTGAGCCATAAAGTGAGCGACACCTGACCTCTCGTTATGCGTGACCGCGCCGCCCAGTTCGTCCTTAGTGACTTCTTCATGCGTGACCGACTTGATAACGTCAGGCCCGGTGATGAACATGTACGAGGTGTTCTGCACCATGAGGATGAAGTCCGTCATCGCGGGCGAATACACCGCTCCGCCAGCGCAAGGTCCCATGATGGCCGAGATCTGCGGCACCACTCCCGACGCGAGAACGTTGCGCAGGAAAATATCGGCGTAGCCTGCCAAGGAGCGCACTCCTTCCTGGATACGCGCGCCACCAGAGTCGTTCAGGCCGATCACGGGCGCCCCGACGCGCATGGCCATGTCCATGATCTTAACGATCTTGGCGGCATTGGTCTCGGAGAGCGAGCCGCCGAAGACCGTGAAGTCCTGCGCGAAGACGAAAACCAGGCGGCCCTCGATGCGTCCATAACCCGTGAGGAAGCCGTCGCCGTAATACTTTTGCTCTTCCATGCCGAAGTCGGTGCAGCGGTGGGTGACCAGCTTATCGGTTTCTTCGAAGCTCCCTTCGTCGAGAAGAAACTCAACGCGTTCGCGCGCCGACATTTTGCCCTGCTTGTGCTCGCGCGCCCGGCGCTCTTCGCCTCCACCAATCTCGGCAAGTGCGTCACGACGCTTTAGTTCCGCCAGTTTCTGTTCCAGATTCATGGGCGTGATTATAAATAGCGGCAGCGGCAGCGCGGGGAAAGGATTGCTTGTGAGGCTCACCGACCTTTGTGACGGAGGTACTTGTAGATTGTTCGAACCAAAGACTTTCGGCCGCAACTAACCAAAATGTTGCCAACCACTGGGTTTGAGGATCTGCGTTTTACCGTCAGCGGTCGCCAACCTCATCTGCCCGCCGCGCACGATCTCGCCAATCAGACTGATCGGTACACCTGCGATTTCCTTGGGAACTTGCCGGGTTGGCGGAGCGGTGAAAAGCAGCTCGTATTCCTCTCCACCGTGCAAAGCGAACGCAGTCCCGTCCTCACTAGCCGTTGCGGGTAGATTGCTGGCATAGACGACGGCGCCGGTTTTACTTTCCGTACAGATATGACCGAGATCGGTAGAAAGTCCGTCGCTGATGTCGATCATCGCCGAAGCGACCTTCTTTTCACGCAGATACCGTCCCACTGCAATTCGCGGCTCCGGATAGAAGTGCTTGCGATGCGTCGCAGGTCGAAGCTTCTTTCCCTTTCTTAGCGCATTCAGGGCCGCAACCGACGATCCCAAAGTTCCTGTCACATAGAGCAGATCTCCCGGCCGGGCCCCTGACCGAAGTACTGCTTTGCCCTGAGGGACCGAGCCTAGCACTACTATGTCCGCCAAGATCGGCCCGGGCGACTGGGCCGTGTCGCCTCCCGCCAGAAGAATGCCATGGTGATCGGCCAAGTGGAGCAACCCGCGCATGAAGCCATTAATCCATTTCTGTAGGAGATCTGCTGGAACGGCCAGCGAAAGGAAGACGGCGCGGGGCGTACCGCCCATGGCGGCGATGTCACTGAGGCCACGGGCTAGCACGCGATGTCCGACGGCGTCAGGCGAATGCCAGGCCCTCCGGAAGTGAATGTTTTCCAGGCTGAAATCGGTTGTAACCAGAACCTCGTGGCCGCGAGGAGTTTGCAGTACGGCGCAGTCGTCGCCAATCCCTTTGGAGTAGCTTTGGCTGCTTCTCCAGGCGGCTTGCCGAATTCGGTCGATAATGACCTTTTCCTTCAGGGGCATCGGGGATTCCAGGGTGGTGAAAGGCCACTATATACGAGCGGCGCGAGCGGCCTTAGAAGGCGTCGTAGTTGCGCTCGCGCAATGTTAGCGGCATTCCTATTATGGTGTTTATTTGCAATACTTTAGTGGTACTCAAAGCAGTAGTTTTGTTGACACGCCTACTGTCGTCTGTTACGGTTTGATGTCGTTCATTACATACCAGCCGAGTACCCGGCTCGCAGTGAGATCGTCTGCTGGGAAGGAAGGCCGTCAGCCCACGGCATTCCAAGGAACCCAAGTTGGTAGGTCGGATCAGCCAGGCGAAGTGTTCCGGACCTTTATTGTAGTTGGCGTCATAACCGGAACTGATTCTTAGCTGAGGGTTATAGTTTTGCGTAAACGCTTTTATATTCTTTTTGTAGCCCGCGATGCGGAAGGTCAGCTACGGAAGATTCCTATCCCCCTACATTATCTATACGTGTTTCTGGCCGGCGCTCTGATCGGCATGTTCACCATAACCGGCATGGCAGGCTCCTACGCACGCATGCTCTGGAAGGTGGCCAGCTTCAACCAGTTGCGTTCGGAAAAAACTGCACTGCAGAGCCGATACCAGAAGTTGGAACAGAGCAATCACGAGAAGGATATCCAAGTCGCTTCTCTCGGTTCACTTGCCAATGAAGTATCGGTCATCTACGGTTTGAAACCGAACACGAAGCTTCTGAAGGCCACCGAGGGCCCCCTCAAGCCGGATACAGTTAAGTACTCCATGGATCAGCTGTACGCTTTACGGAGCTCAGCGCTCTCAGGTGCGACGACAGCCGCGCTGGGTCTCGGCTTGACTCACAATGCCACACTGACCGATTGGTCGACCGCGGCGTCAGCTCCGACCATGTGGCCGGTGATGGGCCCGATTACCGGGGCCTTCGGCGAGCGTATCGATCCGTTCAATGGTGAAGGCGCATTCCACTCAGGCGTAGACATTTCCTCCCACTATGGCCAGGCCGTGCTGGCTCCGGCGGACGGTATCGTTACCTATGCCGATTTCTATAACGGCTACGGTCGCATGATCCAGATCGATCACGGAAATGGTATTTCGACACGTTACGGTCACCTCTCGGGCTTTGCCATCGCCGATGGCCAGACCGTGCACGAGGGCCAGGTGATCGGCTACGTGGGACTCTCCGGCCGAAGCACAGGTCCGCACCTTCACTACGAGGTCCGCATCCACGACACGCCGGTCAATCCACATAAGTTCTTGCGAACCACCTTTGCAGAATTAGGCGGAAGGCCGGGAGCTTAACAGCCCGAAAAGAACCGCGTAATTCCAGCCGCTGAGTCGAATGACTGCAGCGGCTGAATTGTCTGCGGACGTTATTGCCAGAGCTGGATGGCAGTGGCGCAGTAGGGCGTCTCAGGTTATAGAATTGGACTCGGCGAGCCGGCGGGCGGGGCAGCATCCACCTGCGTCGGCCTGGAGGGCTCATGCGAGCTTTCGAATACGTCAGCCCGAGCAACAAAGAGCAGGTTGCTACACTGCTTGGTGATAACTCTGCCATCCTTGCGGGTGGGACCGATTTGCTCGGCTTGATGAAAGACGATGTCCTGACGCCCAACCGTCTGGTCAATATCAAGGAAATACAATCGCTCCGCGGCATAAGCTACAGCGCAGGCAATGGCCTGCGGATCGGGGCCTTAACGACAATCGCCGAACTGGCGGAAGCCAAGTCGGAGCTTTCCACTTATCCCGCGCTGGCGGAAGCAGCCAATGAGGCGGCCAGTCCGCAGATACGCAATCTCGCCACGATTGGTGGCAACATGTGCCAACGCCCCCGCTGCTGGTATTTTCGCAGCGGCATGGGTCTGTTGCCGAAGACTTCTGACGGCAAGTCGATGGTAGTGGAAGGCGACAACCGCTATGCGGCGATCCTGGGCAACAACGGTCCTGCTTATTTTGTCAGTCCATCGACGATTGCTCCCACCTTGATCGCTTATGGGGCGAGAATTCGTGTGTATTCCGCAAAGGCTGCGGGCAGCGGCGTACGCGAGTTGCCTCTGGAAAAATTCTTCGTCATACCGACGTCCGAAAGTGAACGAGAGCACGATCTGCGGCCCGGCGAAATTGTCCTGGAGATCATGGTGCCGCCTCCGGCGCAAACCCTGCACGTCGCAAATTACGAGGTGCGGCAAAAGGCCGCCTTCGATTGGCCGCTCGCGACCGCCAGCGTGGCGCTAGAGATGAACGGCGGCATCGTAACGGATGCGAGGGTGGTACTCGGTCACGTAGCGCCCATCCCCTGGCTGTCGCCTGAGGCGGCGCAATCCCTGAAGGGAAAGAGCGTCAGCGCTGAGACAGCGCAGGCAGCCGCAGAGGCTGCACTGGCACCGGCAAAGCCGCTTCGCCAGAACAAGTACAAGATCACGTTGGCGAAAACTGCGGTGAAACGGGCGATTCTGAGCGCTCAGAAGGCAGACGAAGGTGCAGCATGATGCTCAACCTTGACTCGGAACGCTTCGACACCCGTCGCGAAGAGCTCTGCCCGGCGCTCCGCTGGAAGGGACAATTCATTGAGGCCGAACGCGATCCCAGCGTACCTCCCTCGAACGATGGGCTGTTCTGGTGCATGCACACGCAAACTTGTATCGGTCCTGATGGCGATTTGGCGGAGCCCGGACATTGCTCATCCAAAATGAGGGGCTGTCACGGGACCGGCAAGTGCGAGTAAGGCTGCCAAACTGCCATAAGAAATGTGCCTATTGGGTTGCCCTGTCCGCATTGCGTTTATAGATCGTCACCGCTTCGTTTTGAAAGACTTTATCGGAGTTTCTCAGGATGACGTCCCATTCCCACGGACTATCCTCGATAGACTTTTTGATGTCCTGATCGGCAAAGACGTACACAATTCCAGACGACCAAAACTCATGTGATCGTCGTTCGTCGTACCAGTTCTGATTCTTATTAAACAGCGCCTCATACCAATCCTTTCTCTGCTCGAAATCCACTGACATTGCCCAATGACCCCATAGAACCCGATTGCCTGAGTATGCGGGTATAAAACGGCTGGTGGCGATGCTGGCCAGCACAAGTTCCTCAGGGTTACTGCGGTTCTTCAGGTATTTCATTCCATTCACAACGTCATCGCTGAGGAAGTACGCTTCCTCGTTGTTCTCTTGAACCATTGCTCGCTCGGTCTTCAAGAGATAAATGGGAGTGGCTACCAGCACGGGAATAAGAGCAATCGCAAGTACGGCCGCACTCAGCTGGCGGCGAGATGGAGATGAAATCCTGGTTAGCAATACATCAAATGAAATCGCAGCCAGAATACACAGGGGGATGTGCGCGCCGAGAATTAGCTTTCTTTGGAACCAGAACGGCAGGTACGAACATGAGAAGCACAATAAGAACCACAGCCCCACCTGCCAATATCTCTTCAGCCAACGGCCCCGGTCCACCGTAAAACCTAGCAGCAAAATCAGCAGCGGAACTCCGAATCCGGTAAGCAGCGCAAGAACGGAAGGGCTAGTCATCGCACCCCGCGAATTGTGCTGTGACACGACAGGTTGAAATTTCGACAACAACAGCAGGTAGAGATCGAATGGAAATAGAGGAATGCAGTATCGAATGAGATAGCTCAGCCACTGTTTCCGGACGCGCACCGTAATTACGATTACGGCAAATACGAGAAGTAGCGGCTGCGAGTAAGGATGGACTAAGGCCAGCACTCCAGCCGTCAGGCCTGCCATCCACATATCGCGCCTTCGTTCCAATCTTGAGCCGCGATCGATCTGAAAGATCACCCCCAGCATGAGCAACAGCGAATAGGGAAATAGTGGATTCCACAGCAGTGACCAATATGTAGTTAGTTCCGGTACCCAGAGATCAGCTAGCTTGAACGGCAGCCTGTCGGCCAAGCCCATAAAAGCCAGTAGGCCCCCCAGTCCCGATGAAACGCCCACCAGGATGGAAGCGACTACGGTTTGGAAATCCGTCAGTTCGAGATAGTCGGTGTACTTGTAGAAAAGTAAAAAGAACAGGACCACGCCTACTTCTTTGGCGATGAAGTGAATGAGTCCGAGGTCAACCGGGAACAGTCTACCGGCCCATCCGCAGATCAGGAAGAACGGATGAAACAGGAACGCAGGCTGCGGAAATGCCGTGTATTTCACTTTGAACAGCAGCGCTCCACGTGCTGCTTGTTCCGACCAGGAGAGATAGCCCAACGAATCTTCCGGATAGGGAGGCAGGATCCAGGTATAACGATACCCGGCGGGTGCGGACGCAAAACTTACGAGGTAAGGAAAGGAGGTGGCGCAAACGAGGAACGCCGTCCATCCGTAACGAAAGGTACGAACGCCGGCCGGCCGCGAAGCCAACATATCCCTTGCTCCCCGGGAGCGGAGAAAAGACTCGAACCTAGCGACGAGGTTGATGGAATCTGACCAAATTGCTGTTCAACGTCAGCGAGTGTAATCCTTTATTAACGCCGCAACTCCCGAATATTGCGCGGACAACTGCTCCCGATCCGCATTCTCATAATCCGCATAATCGAACCCGGGGGACATGGTGGTGCCCATCAAAGCCCACTTGCCTCCCTCTACCAATCTGCAGCCCTGCCATACATGTCCGCGAACCACGACTTGCGGCTGCTGCCCATTCAGTAAATCCGGTCCCAGGGTTACGGTACGCGAGGTACCGTCTGGACAGAGCTGCAGCATCAGTACCGGATCTCCGAGGTAGAAATGGAAGACCTCGGTACCGGGCAGCCGATGGAGAGCCGAGAACGTCTCCGGTGTGATCATGTAATAGATCGCGGTGCCGATGGAGCGGGAACCGCGGAAGCCATCCGGCAAGTATTCGGCTGATACGTTCCAGCGCGAGCGATAAGTTTCGCGGAAGAAGCCGCCCTCAATGGCAAGCGGCACCAGCTGTAACAGTTGTTTGATTTCGTCGGCGGTCATGATCGCACCAGCGTATCACTCTGCGGGTCCGAATTCACTGCGCTTACTTAGTGGCCGATCGAAGAGATGTAATCCATCAGCGTCATACTGCTCAGGCTGGCCGCAGCCTGCACGGTAGCGTTGCGGGCGGCTTCGGCGTTGGTGAGATTGGTGGCGGCAACATAAACATCGACGATGTTGGTCGATGTGTCGAACGAGAGGTTCCACACGTGCTCGACGATCATGGCGCGTGTCACCCGTCGGCCGGCATTGCGCATGAGGTACTCCAACAGGGCAAATTCTTTCGACGTAAGTTCAATCCGTTTGCCGGCGCGCTCAACCCGACGGGCGACACGATCGAGTTCCAGATCGGAGACCCTCAGCACCGTTTCAATGGTGCGAGGTCCTCGGCGCAGCAACGCTCTCACCCGGGCAGAGAGTTCGGTGAAAGAAAACGGTTTGATCAGGCAGTCGTCCGCACCGGTATCGAGCGACTGCACACGATCCTCTACGCGACTGCGCGCGGTCAACACCAGTACAGGGAGAGATGGCTTTTTCGGACGGACTGCGTGCAGCACTCCGATTCCGTCCAGCTTTGGCAGATTCAGGTCCAGGATCATCAGGTCATAGTCGCTGTCGGCAGCCATCTGGCGCGCCAGTTCGCCATCTTCCGCGACGTCTACCGCATAATGTTCAGCCTCAAGACCTTTGCGGACGAAGGTGGCTAAGGGGGCGTCGTCTTCGACAACCAAGATGCGCATCGCAGTAACTATCCTATGATTACCTATATTGTTGGGTCCGACCGCCTCCCCGTCAATCAATCTTTGCCCATCCCAACGAAAGAGTCAGCCCAAATCGGGAGGCATTCCTGTCCGAAAGGCCAAGATTTTATGGTGCTTACTCTATTGAGATGCGCCGCCGAGCTTATTCGAACCAAGACCGGAAACTACAATCTTCCGATCCCAGTCGCCAGCCATGGATAAGTAACCTGAGGAGGTTACTTAGGCCTCATTGTTCGTTATGCGGCTACTTAAGTGGTAGGACCTCGCAAATTCGAACGACAGCCTGAAAGGCCGGTCGGGCTATAATTTAGTCATGGCGCGTGGTTGGGAAAGTAAGTCTGTAGAAGCCCAGATAGAAGAATCCACCTCCGATTCCTCAGCAAACCAAGACCAAAATATCTCCCCGGACGAGCGACAGGTGCTGATCAGAAAAAATGATCTCCTTCTGTCCCGCAAGCGGGTTGTGCAGCAACTCGAGGGTAGCAGCAGCGAGCGCTATACCGAATTTCTGCAACGTAGTCTTGCTGCTCTCGAGGAACAGATTGCGGATTTGAGCTGAGATCGGCTCGCTGTTCCGTTTCGCCGGACCAGGGGAATCTTATACCTTCTTGCCGCCCGGACCAGCAGGCTAACCGCCTGCACTCCCCTAATGCCTCACATCCAGCTGTGATTGCCATCACGGAAGCGCGTTCAGCGGCAAAGCACAATGCTGGCAGAGGTGCAGTATGCCGGTACTTGTCATCGCGGTTGTCTTCTTCGCCATCTTCCTGGTAATGGGTGTCTTGGGGGTGACTGCAATGGTCGCCGAGCACCGTGGACATCTCTTCAGTTGGACGTGGAGTGACGAACCGACGCCGAAAAAGTAGATCTGAGATTTCTAGGGTTAAGCGCAGCTCAGGTAGGTGAGGCTGGTCAGCTAAACAGCTTCCAATGCCCGTGCGAGGCAATCTTCGCAGAACCCGCTGTCCTTGATGTCAATCCATTCCACCGCATGCGCCGGCGCCATCGCGCACTGATAGTCATGACAATGGGTGAGGCGCAAGGTGTGTCCGAGTTCGTGTACCGACTCGACCAGTAGCCGGTTGGCGAGCAGATCCATGTTCTGCGGTAATCCGTAAAATTGTTGCTGCAACCGATGGTAGGAAACAATGGCCGATGCCCCGCCCATCTGCGCTTCGCCAAAAACGAACGTCAGAATTGGAATGTACAAATCTAATTGCGTAACGCCCAAAAGACGCCAGGTGTTGCTGTTGATGTACCGCTGCATGCTGGCAAGGATCTCGGAGGAGTGATATTGCTGCCGCTCAAGGTGCAGGGCAAAGGCGGGATCCAGGGCGGGAAGAAGTATCTCCGCAGACACGCGGAACTTATCGTGCAGCGCCTGCCCCAGCCATTCAAGCAGCTCGGCGTCGACAGGTCCGATCGGCAACAGATGTAGACGCTTCATAACAGCAGCAATTAGCGATCAGCAGTTGGCATCCTGTGATTCAATGTGAAGAGACCTGCTGCAGACCAATCGATAACGCTCTTGCAACCAGTGTCGAACAGGCAGAATGCCAAGTGCTTACCGCTAAATACTAGTCCCTAGTTGCTGGTTGCCAGCTGTTCCTTCTCTTTCCGATTCCATCCATACTTCTTCAGCTTGTGATGCAGGGTCACGCGATCGATCCCCAGCACCTCGGCCGTTCGCGTCTGGTTGCCGCTGCACTCATCCAGAACGCGCAGAATGTGCGTTCGTTCCACATCCTCAAGACTGCGGACATCCCCGATCCCCAGCCCGGCACCACTTTTCGCTTTCAGCGTGAAATCCTGCTCGCGAAGCTCAGGTTCCTGCGCGACAACCATCGCACGCTCGACGGCATTTTCCAGTTCACGCACATTGCCCGGCCAGTTGTATTGCTGCAACCCATTCATGGCGGCCGGTGAGACTCGCGTGATCCGTTTGCTCATTTCGGCTGAGAATTTGCGGACAAAATGATCGACGAGGATCGGGATGTCTTCACGGCGGTCGCGCAGCGGAGGTATCTCGATATGGAAGACGTTCAGCCGGTAATACAGGTCAGGGCGGAACTTACCTTCCTCGATGAGTTGCTCAAGATCTTTGTTGGTCGCGGCTACCACCCGAAAATCGACTTTGATGGTCTGATTGCCGCCTACACGCGAGATCTCGCGCTCCTGTAGGACGCGTAGCAGATCCGTCTGGGTCTTCAGGCTAATGTCCCCGATCTCATCCAGAAAGACAGTTCCGCCCTCGGCAATTTCGAACTTTCCCTTTTTGCGATACTGTGCCCCGGTGAAGGCCCCTTTTTCGTGACCAAATAATTCGCTTTCGAGCAGCGTCTCGGTCAACGCACCGCAATGAATCACGACCAAAGGGTGAAAGCGCCGCGAACTGCCCGAGTGGATCGCCCGCGCCACCAATTCTTTTCCCGTCCCGCTCTCGCCCGTGACTAGAACGGTGGCATCGGTCGGCGCCACGGTCTCAATAGCGTCAAAGACATGTTTCATCGCGGCGCTCTGTCCAATGATGTCGCTGGGGCGCGCGATCTCGGCCACCGTCTCCTTGAGCCGCACATTTTCCTGTTGGGTGCGACGATGCGACATTGCTTTAGCAATGAGGTGCGCGATCTCATCAGGGTCAAGAGGCTTGTTGACGTAGTCATAAGCCCCGTTCTTGAGCGCGGCCACGGCGGTCTCGACCGACGCATAACCAGTCATGATGATGACCAGCATATCGGGATAAATCTCGTGCAGCCGCCGTTGTAGTTCGATGCCATCGGTACCGCGCATCTTGATGTCGACCAGTCCAACGTCGAAGCTCTGTTCGGCGACACGGGTCAGAGCCTCGTTCGCGTTCTCCGCAGTGGCCACTTCGTAACCCTCTTCTGCAAACCATTTGGCCAGTGAATCTCTTACGCTGAGTTCATCATCGACGATCAGCAACTTGCCTTGAGTCATCGGTCTACCTCACCTCAGAGAGCGGACGTTCAGCTTCTGCTGTAACCGCTGGTCTCTGGCTGTCCATTGGCAGCACAATCTTGAAAGTCGTTCCTCGCCCCACAACCGAATCCACTTCAATCGTCCCCCCATGGCGTTCGACAATGCTCTCGCTGATCGCCAGTCCGAGACCGGAGCCGCCCGATTCCTTGGTTGTGTAGAAAGGTTCAAATATGTGTGGGAGATGCTCGGCTGGAATTCCGAAGCCGTCATCTCGGATCACGAGCTCGACTGCGCTCTCACCCTTCAGACGGGTGGTGATCCACAAGTTACCTTCCTGCGGCATCGCGTCAATGGCATTGATCACGAGCGCGAGCACCACCTGCTCAATCTGCGCCGGATCGCAATGTGCCGGCGGCAACTCGAGCGCGAGGTCCAGGTTGAGTTGAATGCCGCCGAGGTCCAGCTTGTGCTGCACCAGCCGGATACAGCGATCGATTACCTGGTTCAGATCACACCAAGCCAGGTTCATTGGGGAAACGCGTGAGAAGCTAAGCAGGTTATGCACCAGTTCGCCGCAACGCTTGCTCTCGCTGGCAATCAGGTCCAGCGACCCTTTCATTTCTTCCTGCTTCGGCGTGGCTTCCGTGTTCTTGTCGATCCAGCGCTTCACCAGGCGGGAGTACGTGAGAATTCCCGACAAAGGATTGTTGATCTCATGCGCGACGACGGCTGCCATCTTGCCGATGGTCGCCATTTTTTCCACGTGCAGCATGTGCTGGTGAGCCTGCTTCAATTCACGCGTTTTTTCCTCGACGCGATCTTCCAGAGTGTGTGCCCACGCCGTGATTTCGGCTTGGGCCACCTGTAGCCGGCTACTCATGTCATTGAATGACTGGGCTAATTGGCCTACTTCGTCGGGGGCATGAACTGGAATCTGATAGCCAAGGTTGCCGCTGGCGATTCGTTCGGTGCCAGTCTCTAATTCGCGCAGCGGATTGTGTACAACGATCCACACAAACAGCCCGCTCAGGAAGACAACTGCAATCAGAGACAAGGTTGTGTATGCGAACATCTCTCGGCTCTCATGGGCCAGTCCTTTGTCGACCCGGGCGAGCGACAAATTGGTATCCAGTACGCCTAGGATCTGGGTTCCGGCAGGATGGGCGTGGCAAGCCGCGTTGGAGCAGGCAGGCTCATTTTCGATCGGAGTGATCACGCCCAGCACGCGATCACCATCCGCGCGGTAAACCCGAAAACGGTCCGAACGGTTGAGGCGTGCCAGTGGCTTCGATTTTTCATGGCAGCCGTAGCAGGCTTCGGCCGTCTTGTCGACCATCGTACCCACTTCTGCGGGAGAGGTGGAATAGCTGATCTCTCCCTCGGGGTTCATGATGCGTACTCGCACCATGCCCGGTTGATCGGCCATGTTGAGCATCATCTCGTAGAGACCGACCCGATCATTGTTCAACATGTAACGGGATGCGCTGCGTCGCAGCACTTCGCTCTGCTGTTCAGCGCTGATCAGGGCAACGTCTTCCAGGTGCTTACGTTGATCTTGAATAATGAAATAGCCCAGGAGGCCGAAGATGATGATCAGCACCAGGAAGATTGAGATCATCAGCTTTACACTGACGCTTTGTCCCAACCTCTGAAACCATCCTGCAGGCGAAGAGAGGTTCCCGATCTTTGCTACCGAGGGAACCGCGTCCGATTTTTCAGTCACCCGCATGAGCTGTTACCGCAAACTCGCTTACGCCAACTTCGGGGCTGTGCGTGGCGACGGGAAGATGCGCCTTCTCCTCGGGGAAGATAGGCAGGTATTTCGCCGCGAATCCGAATATCGCGAAGCCCAGCGCAACAAACATTGCCGTGATGACAACTTCTGTCCACTTGGGCGTGTAACGGCCGCCGACGGCATTCTCGACTCCCGTAATCGCAACATTCAGTCGGTTGGTCACAAAGCCCAACAGACATAGCACCGCTGCCAGGTAGAGGCCTTGAGCGCTTTCTCGGATCTTGGGAATCAACAGCATGCCCAGCGGAATCAGAACCGACAGGAATATCTCCAGCAGGAAGAACCGCTGCTCGTAGCTCGAGACAAAGACAAGATGCAGCACGTGCCGGTGGAGCAAATCCTCAAACTTCAGAATGCCGTAAAGGGCGAGCACCACTACCAGCACTCGGCCCAAATCGCGAATGATCGGCAACTCGATTTCGCGGCCGAAGTATTTAGAACTCATGGACGATTCGAAGATCGTCATTGCCAGTCCCACCGAAATTGCCGATAGGAAGAAAAACACAGGCAACAGCGGGCTGTACCAGAACGGGTGCAGCTTATTGGGCATGATCAGGTATAGCGTGCCCAGCGACGATTGATGCAGCGTCGAGAGCAGCACACCCAGAATGACGAAGACGACCATTACGCTGCGCACGATCTTCAGCGGCTTCTGCAGATTGAAGTGCTCCAGCACAATCGGGGAGAACTCCAGCGCCAGCACGGTGGTGTACAGCATCACGCAATAAGCAACTTCGAACATGACCGAGTGCGGATTGCGCATGATCAGCGGATGCCAGATGTTCCAGGGCAAACCGAGGTCGTACATGAGTGCCGCACAAACCAGCAAGTAGCCCAGAAACGCGGTGAGAATCGTCGGCCGGATAATCGAATGAAAGCGCTTGATGTTGAAGATCTCGACTGCCGCGGTCAAAGTGAACCCACCCGCCGCCAGCATGACGCCGCACATCACGTCGAAGCCAATCCAGATTCCCCAGGGGAATTGATCGGACAGATTAGTGGAAGCGCCCAGTCCGTGAAAGAAGCGAATGTAGCTGCTGTAGATGCCGGCAACCATGATGACAAGGAAGACGGCCTTCCAGAAGGTGAAACGCATACGAGGAACAGTCATCGGGTACCGCCTTTGAGATCGTTTTCCTGGGCTTCGGCTTCAGCAACATCCTGCCGGCGATGGGTGATCCAGTAAATGCCGCCGAGCATGGTGCCGAACAGCGGAACAAAATCCGGGATTCGCGACAGCACCTGGTACGTGTACATGGGAAGCGCACGCTCGGTGAGGTCGGCACGATAACCAAATTGATTGAAGGGGACGGCAGAGAGCAACATTACCGAGGTACCGCCGACTTCGTTTTCGCCAAAAATGTGATGGAGGTATGTATCCGGATTGTCGTGAATGCGTTTCTTGGCTTCTTCCAGCAGAGTGTCGCGGTCCCCAAACAGGGTTGCGCCCGTGGGGCAGATCTCGCCACATGCGGTCTGCTTTCCGTCCGCTACCCGCTTGCTGCACATGATGCACTTGCGCACGGCCGGAATCGCCTTATCCCACTCGTACTTGGGAACTCCGAAGGGACAGGCGGCCATGCAATAGCGGCAGCCCATGCACTTGGCTTTGTCGTAGGTGACCGGACCGAGCGCCGTTTTCTTCATCGCGCCTACGGGACAGACCGAGGCGCAGGCCGGGTCATCGCAGTTCATGCACAGGCGGCGCATGAACTTGTCCTCTTTCGTTAAGACCACGGTGTACTTATGGGCTGATGTCACTTCTTGAGCGGCAATCTTGTCGTCGTAGGGAAGACCGTTCTCGGCAGCGCACGCCTGCTCACACTGCTTACAGCCGATGCACTTGGTGGCATCGTAGAGAATTCCTTTGCTCATGAGCTTTCTCCGAGGCCGCAACGGGCACGGAGTTTGCGCCAGTTGGAGCCATATCGCCCAGGCGGCCCAGTCGGACCTCGGCAGGTAAGTCGGCGCCAATACGAGCAGCGCCGTCGGGCGACAAAGTGGGAAGAACCGCCGCTCCAGACTGGCATTTCAATGGCCGGCCAAAGCGGATCAAACCAAACCGGACAACTATTTCAATGTCTTTACATAGGCAGCGAGTTTGCTGGCCTCGGCCGCAGTGACGCCTTTATTGGCGAAAGCATGGGAAGCCTTCCTTTGCGGTCCGCCGTTCTCGATGAAGTCAGCCAGGCTCGCATCAGAAGCGCCTTGCACGGCCGTGGATGAAAACTCAGGAGCCCCCATCTTTTTTCCGGCCGCACTACCCTTACCGTCGGCCGCATGGCAGGCGGCGCACTTGGCCTTGTATACGTCTTCCTGAGCCCAAGACAAATTAGGAAGCGCTAAAAAGAGAGCGAATGCAATGATCAGGACAGCTAAGATGACCTTTTTCATGACTTCTCCATTAAAGATATGAACCCGGCGACCGACTATTCTCTAGTCCAGCCAACAGCCGACCTCAGCCATACTGCCTTATTGAGGACGTTTTCAGTGTGAGACTTAGGATTGAGAGAAGCTGTGATGGGTGTCACTTTTCAAAGTGATACTTTTCGCAACAGCGCGGCTAGACATCACAACGTACCGGTGAGACACTTTTGCCTCACCGGGGTCGAGGCGGTCGGATTTGTGAGCAAGATTGCAACACTCGGCTCTCTCTCATCGGTATGACCCGATTGTTTCTTCAACAATGACAAGCCACACCTGAACGCCACAACACTATTAGGTAAGAGTCGGAGCCTGCGAGAAAGCTCTTACTCTCCAAACTCCTCACTTGAGCATCCAATTTCGCTGGTGCAGACCGTACATGGATCGATGGGATGTAATCGTCGCTGGGGCGGGCATGGCGGGTTTGGCGGCTGCCGCTGAACTCGGGAAGACTGGCCTGAAGGTGCTGGTTCTGGAGGCCCGATCCCGGATTGGAGGACGAATCCTCACGCTTGCGGGCTTGACTCCGGAGCACGCCATTGAACAGGGTGCGGAATCTGTGCACGGCAAGCCTAAGCTGTTCGACGATTATCTCGATTCCCATGGGTTGAAAACCTACGGGACAGCGGGCGAGAAATATTGTTTAGAAAAGGGTAGGTTAGACGCATGCGATGAGCCAAGTTCCGGCATCTTCGAAGAACTGTACAAGCTCGATCTAGAGAAGTTTGCCGACGAGACCTTTGATGAAACTTTACAAACTCGTTTCGCGGTGCTCCGCTGGTTTGCGAGCTGCTGCGGAGATTTTGGGCCTGCTGCAGCATTAGGCAATGGAGGTCGACCCAACACTTAGGCGGGGAAAGAAGTCGAACGGCTCATGCACACTGTTTGATCAGCTCCTGAAGCTTAGGGGGCACGATCGCGATTTGTCGGCCTGAAATCGGCTAATTCGACCGGCGATTAAGCTGGACCCGTTACCTGCTGACGTAGGTTCCCGATCTTCTGAACAGGCAGAAAGTTTGAGCAGCGAAATTGTGGCTGTAGTAATGATCGGTAAGTTACAGACTGCGCCTCCTCGTTTGCGAGAGCCATCGGTGCAGCCGTTTGATTTATCACCGAGTTAGGCTTTACCCTGCAAGAACTTCGTACGCCGGAAATCCAAGCAATCGTGTCCCGGTGTTCGCTGTAATGATCGTGGAAGCGAAGGGGGTCCGGTGACTCTCCCGGTCTTCAAAACCGGCGATTGGCGTCTTTGACGTCAATGGTGCGTTCGACTCGCACACGCTTCCGCCAATTAATTTCAACGGTTTGCAAGCTGCACCTCATTCACTGACAGGCTCCTGATTCCGTCGCAGTTGCATGTTGGTTGCATAATGCCTCGAAGGCCTTCATGGCAGCAGTTGCATCGGCGGGAACCGACTTAACGTACGCCCTCAAGGTCGTTGAGACATCTGTGTGCCTGAGAATCGCCTGTATCGTCTTGTCTGGTGCGCCGAGCCGATACAGATTGGTGGCCAGCCCGCGGCGAAAAGCGTGCCAGCCGTGCCATTCGACTCCTGTGTCGTTCAACGCGGGCCGAATGACGAATCTCGCCAACTGCGCGAGGTCCATCGATGATCCTGTCTTCGACCTGAAAATTAGGCCGGTAGCCGGATCGCCAGACGTCACCCGGTGTTTGTCGAGGTATTTCGCCAGAGCGGCGATTACCGGGACCGGCGCCCTGCTCTTGTTTGTCTTGGGTTCATCAACGCGGCTGCCGAATACGGATTGCGTGATTCGCATCTCGTCGTCGCGGTAATTTTCCCAAAGCATTCCTCGAATCTCGCCACGCCTCGCACCCGTGAAGGCCGCAGTAGCCACCACCGTCGCCGCTGGTTCGGGCAAGACCACAAGCATCTTCAGGATGTCCTCTAATGAATACGCTTGTGTCTCATCACTGGGTCTTGCGCGTGGGACCACAACATCTCGCATCGGATTTTCTCGAGTGTTTAGCACTCCCTGCCGCCGTGCGTATCGGAACACGCCGGAGAGAAACGACTTGATGTGGGCAAGCGTGGTGCGGTTGATGTCCTCTGTTCTGGCGATCTCACGCAACATGCTCTCACCATCAACCGTCCTAAAATCCCTCAGGACGATCGAGCCCCGCTTCTTGAGGTGCCGAGACCACATGTACCAATATCCCTTGTACGTGGACAGCCGTTTCTGCTCTTGCACGTACGGCAAATAGTAATCCTCGACGTACTGTTTCAGAGTCATTGAGCTTTCCGGCGTCATAGTTCCATCGTTGAATGACCGCAGAAAATCGCCAGCCAAAGTCAACGCGGCCTGTTTCGTTCGATTTCGGCCTGTAGCATCGGCTAGTTTGCGGCATTTCTGTTTACGCTCGACAGCGCCTCCCGAATCCAATACAAGGTCGTAATACCGCAGATACCAAACCGAGCCCTTCTTGAAAACATAGCCCTTCTGATAGCGACGAGTTCTTTTCATCTGATCTCCTTTCTTTGAACTCGTCCCATATCCCTGTTGTGCCGATTAATAATACGCCGCTCCGCCCATTCTTCCATCTCCGGACTTCCCCAACGAAAGCGAACGTACTTACCAAGACGGATGTGCGGCAGCGGGTCAGCGTCGCGCGAGCGCACCCGTTCACGGACCCAAGTTTCCGGCACAGCCCACCTCCGGGCCAACTCCTTGCTGTCAATAAACTCATAGTTGATGCATTGTCGAGCGGCAATTGTCTCAGATGCGGGCATTTGATTTTCTCGCGTAACGCTCCGAGCCCGTAAGACTGGGTCCGTACGTTTTCATTTCTCGCATGTTCACCTCACCACCACACGCACCGGTTACCAGCAAGATTGCGCTGCAATTCGGCTAGCCGCTCCGGTACTTCATGAACTGTTGCAGTCCTAGGTGGGACAGAACGCAGGTTACCTCGAATTTTCTCTCCACCGGAAGGACGCAGCGGTGCCCTAAAATAGGGTTTTTCGCGTCCGGTATTATTTGAACGTGAACCCCAAACCTCCTGGAAAACTACTGAAATCCCTATCGGACGAACAAAAGGCCCGGTATCGCGGGGCGATATTGCGAGCGGAAATCGCCTCCATCAAAGTTCATGCGAATGCTAAATCCGTTCTTTGGAGCCTGGCGACAAGAGGATGTGACGTCGCCCTGCTTTGGACCCTGCTTGCGATTTATCGAGCTGAGAACCAAGGACGCATTCATAAGGAAGAACGCCAGGAAGTGGAAGGCACACGGCGAAGATTGGCTACCGTGGCTAAGAAGTTTGGGCAGCTGTCGAAGGCCATTTCTACTGCTCGAGAATCCAGCGCAGTCGACGAGGAGAAGGATCTTTTTGACGATCTCGCAGCCAAGATTGACGAAATGACTCAAAGCGTTAAAGCGGCGGACCAAATGCTAAGCCGGCACTCCAATTCCCGCGGCGTGGTGCGCCCTGAGCAGTTTCTCCACAGGGCTGCTACGTACCTGCGCGCCAATACGGGACAACAATGCTACGAAGAGATTGCGACAGTTTTGGAATGCGTGGACGCCGTAAGAGGAGTCGATGCGGTCTCCAACGCGGGGAGCATTCGTCGTATCTGCGAGCGTTATTCCAAAGGGCTAAAGGGTTATGGGAATGACCTACTAAACGCTGACCGTTTGCTTCGAATCTGTGATGGCGACGAATTAGCAAGCATTCTCCGAGAGGAAATACTCGTCGCGATCGTTTCTACGCCCGAGCGACAGGGACGCAAGAAATCGTAAAACACCACAGGTTCGCGTCCTACCCCGCCCTCACGAAAAAAACTACATTTCCCTTATCCAACCCGAACAAGACGGTTGGGTAAGGAGCACACATGAGGCGGACGAGCTCTGTCCATACACACTTTTCTCTCCAATACCGAAATAACAGCACAATAAAACACCTTTTGGATCTTGGCCCAGCGTATGAGACCGACTGGAGGCAGCTCCGATGAGCGTTGATGCATTGGTCTACTTGAAAACTCTGTCAAGGGCTCCGAACGGCAAGCGTGTGACGCTGCCCGAAAAAGCCATTCTGTGGTGGTTGGCCGATGGACATTCGTACAAGCCTGCGGAGGACAATCCCGACGGGACTGAGCGGGCAGCCTGGTACAAGGTTAGTACTCTAGCCGCAGGCAACGGCGTGAGTCAGCGACGCATAAGCGAAATCCTGCAATCACTGATCCGGAAGCAAGTGATCTGGCGAGAGCCGCGATCCCGCAAGGATGGCAGCGACACCTCGAATTACTGGCGTTTCACCGTTTTGGACGGGGACCCGACACCAGAGGCGACCGTGGCAGAGGAAAAGCGGCGGCTGAGAGGAGAAATGGCCGCAGATAGAACCAACAAACTGAAGCACTCCAAGAAGCTCTTGGCCAACGCTTTTCCACAGGCGGATCCGATTTCCACTGAATCTCCGCAGCCCCCTGCCGTGGAAGGTCGCAGCCTTGACCGCGAAAGTCTGCTCTACCACACTGCGGAGGATCGCAGTCGGGCAGTACTGGATATTGCAGTCCCCCGCCGCGGAGGTCCGCAGCCCTCTACTGCGCATGACCGCAGTCCTAGAGCTCTTAGTTTATCTTCCAGTGAAACAACCAGTGATCTCCCAGAAGAAAATCCAGCCGAACTATCAGCTGATCTAGCAGATGCGCCGGCGTTCTGTGGAAATCCAGGTGACCGTACAGAGCTCGAGATGCTGTGGAGTAGAACCGTGCGGAAGCTGCGAGAGTTGAGGATGCTGCCCAATCACATGTCTCAACATCTCAGCAACGCGACCTACCAGCGACAAAGCGCGACGAATTGGCTCGGGAACCGTTGGCAGGTAAGGGTCAGCGTTCGGGATCGGGCGCATGTGAATTTCTGTCAGCGTTACCGGAGCGAAATCGAAAAGGCGATGGCACTCGCTGGTTATCCGCCTGAGAAGATTGCCCTAGAATTTCGAGTAGAACAGGAGGCGAGCTTACCTGTATGAGAGCAAACGCGAAGCAGGGTAGCAATCTATCGAGGACCGTACGTTCAGTTGTGCTGAACACGCCATTGGCATCGGCGGCTTGTGAACGAGGTGGTTCTGTCCCGGCTAGAGATCTCACGCAAAAGGTACTCCGCCAGGGGGCTGGGCCGCCAGTAACGCGCGAGGCGGGAGGTATCGACCACCCCCAAGGATGCTTCTGTCGGGGATCGGACCATTAGCTAGCTTGGCTCGAAATTCGTCAGGTCGAAGGGAC
>CAWFUT010000005.1:0-304559 GCA_963819055.1 uncultured Acidobacteriaceae bacterium
AGCGATAAGGTGCTGCAGCGGGTGGAGGACGGCACGATCGATCTGGGTATCGTCACCCTGCCGGTGAAGTCGCCGAGCCTCAAGGTGATTAACATCTATCGCGACCGGGTGATGCTGATGGCGAGCACCAAAAATCCCCTGTCCAAGTTGAAAGCCGTGAGCGCCAAGGATATCGCCACCCAGCCGCTCATTTTTCCGAAGACGGGCTTCACGCGCCAGGTGCTAGACAAGTTTTTTCGTCCCTATGCGACGGAAATGCGCATCGCCATGGAGCTGCCCAGCGTGACCATGATCAAGCGCTTCGTGGCCGCGAATATGGGCGTTTCGCTGATCAGCGATGCTTTGCCAGCGAAGACGTGCGCGCAGGCCGCGCCAAGCTGATTCCCATTAAGGACGTCGAGCTGTGGCGCGAGCTGGGCTTGATCTATCGTCGCGACCGGCACTTGCCGCGTGCGGCCACGGCTTTTGTGGATTTGATTCGCAAGCCGGAATCACTGGTGCAAGAGTAAGCCTCTCCTCGTTCGGCGCTCAGTCGCCGCTTTCACAATCTCGTAACCCATTTGTGCTTGGCCTCGCTGCTCTATTGCGGCGCGGGTGAAAGTGCGCGGATCGCCACGCCGGAGTTTCGCAGCATCCGCATGACCTCGGATGCGATCGCCTCGGCTCCGGGCGAATCGCTGTGCACGCAGATCGTCTGCGCATCCACAGCGATTTCGGAGCCGTCGCGGGCGATCACCGCGCCTCGCTCAGCGATGCGCAAAGCTTGCTGCGCCGCTTCTTCGGGGCTGACAATCAGCGCGTCGGAAAATGTGCGCGATCGAAGGGTGCGGTCTGGTTCGTAACGGCGGTTGGCGAACGCCTCTCCCGCGATCGGAAAACCCGCCCTTCGGAAAACGCCCAGCGCTAGAGATCCCGCGAGGCCGACGAGCACCACGTTTCGATTCCAACGCGCCAGCCCGCGCGCGATCGCTTCCGCGACAGCGGAATCGATCGCGGCTTGGTTATAGAGCGCTCCGTGCGGCTTCACGTGCGTCAGGCGAACGCCGGATTCGGCGGCAATCGCGGCGAGCGCAGTCACCTGTTCGTAGATGCTGTCGGCGAGTGCATCCGGCGTCATGGTGAGGGCGACGCGGCCGAAATGCTCGCGATCGGGATAGCTCGGGTGCGCGCCGACGGCAAGGCCCAAACGATGCGCTTGTCGTACGGTGACGAGCATGGTTGACGCGTCGCCTGCGTGTCCGCCGCAGGCGACGTTCGCGGAGGTGAAGAACGGCAGAAGCGCTTCCTGCGTGCCGTCCGCGATTGCCGCCGGCATCTCGCCCACGTCGCAATTGAGGTCGATCTGCTTCACGCGATAATGCCTGGTTGAGCGAGCAGATCCTCCCGTGAGAGCAGGAGGGAGCGAGCCATCGAGAGATGGACGCGCTCGAATCGAACTTCATCACGGGGGGCGAAGCTGACCGATGGGATCAAGATCCGCGGAAATCACATTGGCTATTTTGGGATATCCGCCGGTAGTCTGCTGATCCACAAACACGATGATTGGCTGGCCGTTTGGCGGGATTTGGATGGCCCCAATCGAGACGCCTTCGGTGATCATCTCTTTGCCTGGAGCCGCGGCCACAGATTGGCCCGAGAGACGAAGCCCTAAGCGATTGGACTGCTCCGACACGCGATATGCGTCGCTATAAAAGAGGTCACGAGAGGAATCGAGGAACCAGTCGCTCTGCGGACCTTCCGTGACGCGCAATGTCTTGCGCGGCTCGACGAGATACGCGAATTCTGTGCTTAATCGTCTGGGCGCGAATGATTCGGTGGCAGCGCCGATCTCGAGCACATCGCCTTTCCGCAAGGTCCTTCCCTCGAAACCTCCCAGGCCGGTCAAGACGTGGGTTGAGGAGCTGCCAAGAAAGGCGGTCACTTTGATGCCGCCATCGACGCACAGATAACAGCGCGCGCCGGAGCGCGTGTCTCCGAACCGAATCGTTTGGCCGGGACGAACTTCGGCCGAAGTCCACAACGGTAGGGGCGCGCCGTCGAGCGTGGCGCTGAAGTTGGAACCTGTGAGAGCTACGATGGCTCCGTGGGGAAAACGAAATAAGCCGCCGACCAAAGTCATTTCCAATCCGGCAGAGTTTTCGGGATTGCCCACGAGCCGATTGCCGATCCGCAGAGAAATGCGATCGGCGGCTCCGGAAGGCGAAATGCCCAGAGGGCCGAATCCGTCCCGCCCCAGATCCTGGACTGTGGTGAACAAGCCGGGCGATAGAACTTCCACTACGCGCATGTCGATTCCAACTTTGCGAATCGCTGCGCGGAAATTGGGATGAACCGCACGCGGTCGCCGATCGCGAGCAAGCTCATCTCCGCGCGCTGAGGGAGAAACAGCGGCAAGGGAGTGCGGCCGATCAATCTCCAGCCGCCCGGAGTTGCCAATGGATAGATACCGGTTTGGCTGCCACCAATGCCCACGCTGCCGGGTACGACGCTTCTCCGCGGCTTGGCGAGCCTGGGCGTCGCGATCCCGGCGGGCAAGCCTCCGAGGTAGGCGAATCCGGGAACGAATCCGAAGAAATACACTGTGTACGTCGCTTCGCTGTGCATCTCGATGACATCCGTCGGACGGAGACCATGCAAGGCCGCGATCCTCGCCGATGGAGAGCACGCCGACGCGCGGGTGTTCGGCGCTGGGAAATCTTCCGGCAAATATCGTTCGAAAGTAGACGTCACCCATGATGGCGAACTGCTGCAGATTTTGTGGCTTGGAGTCGACGTTCGCGCCTACGTCGATAAGAATCGTGGCTGTACCCTGTGCGGTGGGAAATACCGCAGCCAGGGCCGGGCGATCCACGCCGGGAATGGCGCCCAGCACCATCTTCGCGGTAGCCATGGCAGCGCCCGTGTTGCCAGCCGTGACGAAGCCGGCAGCCTTGCCATCGCGCACCATGCGAAGTCCGACGCGCATCGATGAATCGCGTTTAGAGCGCACGGCCTGCGCCGCCTTCTCCTGCATGCCGATGACTTCGCGCGCACTGACAATGCTGATAGGCAGCCTGCGCCAGAAGCGGTGCAGTTCGAGTTCGGCTTGAATCGCTTCCTCTCTGCCGACCAGCACAACTTCTACATCATAGTGGCGTGCAGCAAGGATGGCGCCTTCCACTTCGGGTTTGGGCGCGCGATCTGCGCCCATGGCGTCAAGAGCGATGATGGTAGGCATTTTCGCCTGTCAGTTGCAAACCTCGCTTGGTACGAAGCTTAATCTCTGCAACGATGTGTGAAAACCGGTTCCCAGATCACAACGCCGGACTAGCTGGCGGCCTCTTCGATCTCGATGACCTCGCGGCCCTTGTAATAGCCGCACTTGGTGCAGGCGCGATGAGGCAGTTTACGCTCGTGACAGTTGGGACATTCGGACAGCGACTGCGCCGTCAGATGATCGTGGGCGCGGCGCTTGGCCGTGCGCGCCTTGGAATGGCGCCGTTTCGGATTAGGCATGACAACCTCTCAACCGGACCGCCAACCCTGGCGATCCCGACTTTTGAACTTAGCTTTGCAGCTTCTTCTTGATCTCGTTGAGCGCATCCCAGCGAGGATCGCTCACATGTTGCTCACAACTACACTGTTGCTCCAGGTTCAGATTACGTCCGCAATGCGGGCATAATCCCTTGCAATCTTCCCGGCACAAAGCTCGAACCGGCGTCGCCAGCAGCACTTGCTCGCGCAAGGCATCCTCCAGCAACAGGCCCTCGCCCTGATAATAGCCGATTTCGGTCTCGGCTTCGGTAATTGCAACTTCATCCGCTCGCCGATCCACGCCCAGCGGACGGTAGAGCAGGTCGAAGCTCTTGTCGACATCGTGAACCACCGGGTCCAGACAACGGGCACAGCTGAACTCGAGGTGCGCCTCAACACTACCCACCAGGCGTATGTCCTCGACATCCTGGTGATGCCCGCGATGTTCAACGATCAGCTCGGCACGACCTTTGCTGTGTAGAAGGCCGACCTGGCGGAAATCCGGCCCAAACTCAATCGCGCCGGGCTGATAGCTTTCGTCAAACTCCAGCTTACGGAGTTCCAATTCCCGAACACGAATCAGCATAGCAGCACCGGCCTCAGCCCAGAACGAAGCCTACCGGTCATGCCCAAAATCCCAATATCAGGCGCCTAAGCAACCAAACGCGGCGCTGGTCGGGCGACGCCTTTTTGCAGGCCAACCTCCTGACGGGAAACACTGGCAGGTACAGATGGGCGGGATCGTTCTAGTGCAAAATACAAGAATAAAAGCTATCGCCAAGCACTGTCAAGCCAAGGACTTCCCGGGAGCCAGCACGACGTTCTCATTGATCTCACAAGACTTACGCCGGCGACGACCGATGTGTTGGGTTGAAGAGGAAGGGTGCCATTGCTACACTGTCGCTATCGCCTTCGATTCGCGCCGGCAAGTCTCATTTTCAGCGTCGCCCCGTGCGGTGCTCCGAATGCCGGAGCATTTTCTGGGCTGATTTGTTACGGAAGTGCAGGGCTAAACCGCGCTGCCTTAAGGCCTTCGGAACGTTTCTATGACGACTCAGCCGGTTAGCTGCCACCCCACCAGCGTTCAAGTCTACTCCCAGGCCGATGCCGAGCGTCTCCTCGAGTCCCCCGAGTTTCAATCGCAGTGGCGGACCTTGGCGCGGGACTGCCCTTGGGGTACAGCGCTGCAATCCCCAGAATTCGCCTGCACATGGTATCGCTGTTACAAGGAGCGATATAGCCCGTTGGTTCTGCTCCGCCACGGTGCGGGCGGCCAATTGGATGGCTTGCTGCTGCTGGCGACCGAAAGGACCACCGGCCAGCTGACGTTCGCCGGCGCTCACCAATCCGAGTACAACGTCTGGCTGGCATTACCGGGTGATCGGACCCTTATCTCCGAGGCCTTGCATAGCATCGCCAAGCTGGGGTTCTCATCCATATCGTTCACCTACCTGCCTCCCGGAACTCCGCTGGACTGGCTTGAACCCGAATGGAAAGCGCGATCCAGCCTGCGAGTGGTGCGGCGCCCGCTCCTCACCGTCAGCAACCCGGACGCAATGACCGAGTCGTTGACCAAAAAGAAGAACCGGCGGCGGCTGGAAAAGCTGCAGGCGGGGCAATCGCTTGAGTTCGTTGAGCTGCAGAGTCCGGAAGAGCTAGACGTCTATTACGACGAGATCATCGACTTCTGCGATTTTCGCCAGGGTGCCGTCCACGGAAGCTGCCCTTTTCGCGACGATCCCCGGAAACGTGGCTTCTACCGGGCGCTGATGGAGCAGCGTGGGCTCCTGCACGTAACTGTATTCAAGTCCGGCGACCGGCTGCTGGGCGCGCACATTGGTATTCGCAATAAGGATGAGGTGATGCTGGGCATCGTCGCCCACTCGCCGTTCCTGGCGGAGCACTCCCCGGGCAAGCTGCACGTCCTGCAACTCGGACTGATGCTGCACAACCAGGGCTTCTCCCGGCTGGATCTGACGCCGGGAGGCGACGCGTACAAGGATGATCGTGCAACCGAATACGACGAAGCGCATGCGCTGACAGTATTCCTCGACAGTAAAGCGCTGGCATCGCACCGGATGTCGAATGCCTTGCGCCGCGTCTCGAAAGCCGTAGCGCGTGTGCTGCGCCTGGATCGCGATCGGGTCTCGCGCCTGTCGTCGTTGGCGAAGAGAGCCATCGCGAACCCGTTCCGCGCATTGCGTTCTCTAGGCAGATTGGCAAAACGGCGGATCTGGAGTTCCACCGAAATGCGCTTCTACCGTATCGAGGCCGCCCAGGTTGAACCATCCGCCGCAAATATTGCACGCAGGGATAACTTGCACGACCTGCTGTGTTATGAGCCGGCTGATCAGAGTGAACGGTCGAAGCAGAGTTTTCTAAGCGACGTGATGACAAGGATCGAGTCGGGCATCCACTCCTACACCGTGGTACGCGACAATCGGCTGGTGCATTACGGATGGCTTACGGAACGCAGTAAACAGTCCTTCATCACCGAAGTGCAGCATCCGTATCCTTATCCACCGAACTCGGCGGTCCTGTGGGATTTCTACACCCATCCCGCCTGCCGTGGGCAGGGACTATACTCGCAATCACTTAAGCAAATCCTAAGCGATGCTGCTGCCCATCCGGGCACGGATTTCATCTATATTGCCGTGCTGGCTGACAATGTCGCTTCGCGAAGAGCGATCGAGAAGGCGGGATACACCTACTATGAAAGTATCGTGCGAAAGGTAAGATTCGGATCCGCGAGCTTCAGAGTTGGAAAGGTTGTTGACTGACGCATATATGCGCGTCACTTTCATGTGCGCGGCAGTAATTGCTGATCGTCAATCGTTATGTCTCTGGCAAAACGCGTCAAACGGGCGATTCTCGCGACCAACGGCTTAGGCATGGGCGTCGCGTTGGCGCGCAGCAAATGGCGTCAGAATCGGTTGCTGATCCTTTGCTATCACGGCATCGCCATGGGAGACGAAGCTGGCTCGCATCCGGAAATGTTTTTGCCGCCTGAGACGTTTGCTCGCCGGATGGAAATCCTGTCGCAGGGCAACTGCCGCGTTCTTCCTCTGGGGGAGGCCTTGCGCTTACTGCAAGCGGGCGAACTGCCACCCCGAAGCGTAACGATCACCTTCGACGATGGCTGGGCCGACTTCCGCAAGAGCGCCTTTCCCATTCTTCAGCGATTCGGTTTCCCCGCCACGGTCTATCTGACAACGTATTACTGCCAGTTCAATCGGCCTTTGTTCCGCTTTGCCTTGGCATATGTCATGTGGAGACGAGACGGGAGTTATATCGAGACACACTCCGCTCCGTGGTCGCCTGGCGCGATTGATCTGCGAACAGCGGGGAGCAGGAACTCGCTTCTCTGGCACATGGATGACTATGCGAAGCGCGTGGATATGTCGGGCGAGCAGAAGGACGATCTGATCGCTGAATTCGCCCAGATCGTGGGTTTCAATTACAGCGAACTGCTTCGCCAGCGCTTATTCCACTTGATGAATCCAGCGGAGATATCGGAGATGGCGCGCGCAGGAGTCGACTTCCAGTTGCACACTCACCGGCACCGGACGCCGTTGGACCGCCAGTTGTTCATCCGCGAAATCGACGAGAACCGAGACCGCCTTCTAGATCTGGCTGGCCCCGGAGACTACACACACTTCTGCTATCCGAGCGGTGCTAATCGCCCGGAGTTTATTACCTGGCTTAAGGAAGCGGGAGTGCACTCCGCCACGACTTGTATGAATGGACTTGCGGGAAGCGCGAGCGATTCCTACCTTCTTCCTCGACTGCTTGATCAGTCGGGGCTTTCCGACGATGAATTCGAATCATGGGCGTCAGGACTGGCGGCCTTCCTACCGCGACGACCGGGCGTTGCCTTGGATGTTGCGCCGGAATAAATCTCTCTGACACCAATAGCCAGTGGTGCAGGGACCACTCAAGGACTACCGAGTTTTCCGTGCAAAAAAAATCGGGATGAGCTGGTTGGCTCATCCCGATTAACCGCTGCCCGTTACTGGGCCGGGGTGGTAAAGGTCTGGTCGTAAAATGCCGCCATATTTCCGGAGGCATCTGTCGCCAGCGGCCGCCAATGATAGGTGGTGTTGGGACTTAGACCGGTAATGGTGATGGTTTCGTCGTAAATGTTGGTTACGCCCTGGCTGAGCGCAACTGGATCCTGCGTTCCGCTGACCGTCCCCGACTGATTCGAGTAGCTGGCCGTCAGCATGTTAAGAAAGCCGAAATTCGGATAAGGCTGCATACAGAACGGCGGCGCGGGATTGTTGAGGTTGCAAGTACCCGGAGCACTGGTTCCGTAGTAGATGGTTGCCGTAGTGTTCGGCTTGAACACATTGAAGGTAAACGTCGCGGTTGTTGCGGTAATAACCGGCGCTGGCAACGCGTTGGGAGCGATCTGCGGAGACTGGCCGTTCTGCCCGGCAGTCCAAGTGAACTGTACTGGAGTAGATAGGTCAGGCCAGGGAGCATTGCAGGGACTGCCACCCTGCTCGCAAGGATTGGCTGCGGCCTCGACGGTTTCAATGGCTGGTGTGGATCCGTCAGGATTTTGACCCGTTCTCCAGCGGACATAGTCGAAGCTCCATTTATAGACTTGGTTGAATTCCTTCACAGAATATGTCCAACCGCCGCCCACGCCATTGGAACCGGCGCTGTCGAAGACGTGGTTAAAGAGATCGTCGCCCTCGGACAGAATGGTGCTGTTGTTCGTCTTGCTCCAGTACCAGGCATAGGCCGGAGAGACCAGATCGTTCAGTTCGGTTGCGCTGTAGAGCCCTGCCACCTTATTGGGATCCGCCGGCAAGTCATATACCTGATACGCGAGGGTGTGGGTGGACGGTACGTATTGCGTCGCTTGCCACCAGTCCAGTACCTTCTTGATCTCGAGCGGGATTCTCGCATCCGGCACGTTTCCTTCTGCAAGATCAAGCTCGTAATAAGTAATCAGAGCTTCCATCGCAACGCCCACCGTGAAGGGATGGATACTATAGTATTGCTGGTTGGGATTGTTGAAATTCAGGTTGTAGCTTTGGTCCAAATATCCCAGCATGACATCGACCTGACGCAATAAGAATGCGGAATCCCGCGGTTCTCCCACAAGTTCGGCAGCAAGACGGTCATCCATCATGTATGCGCTCAAACGCGTACTGGTAGCGAATGCACTGCCACTGAAGAAGTTGTAATAACCGGGAGCTTCCTGAATGTAGTCAATCGCCTTCTGGTTGGTGGCGTCACCAGTTCGGAGCTGATTCATCTCCATTCCGTAGGGGAACTGGTTGGGCTCTCTGGTAAAGCCACCTAGGGTTCCTATTGCCAGATCTCTATACGGTTCCATCGCCAGCTGGGCGCATCGTTTCCAGTGGTCGCGAATTGCGGCATTTTGATAACCCGGCATTCCGGGAACATCGTAGTCGTAATCGGCTACCTGCTGATAGATGCGTCCGCCGTCATAGTTCCACCCTTCAAAATAAATAGAAGAGGGAATATCGAACCATCCGATGAAGTTCCCGTTATCAAGGCTCCACCAGGGATTCGTATCGGTATTGTTAGTGCACCACCACTCCGCGGAGCGATAGGGAAGACCTTGCCCGGAATAAGGGGTCTGGTTCGCCATGTTGTTTTGCCATGCCGCAAGATTCGTGATCGGAGGGAATGTTGCGGGCGGCGTGGGCGTGAAGGAGGCGGTAGGCAGTACCGTGAAGTTGTAGGCTACCGGAACGGGGTTGCCGTATAAGACATAATCGTACTGTCCCTGGAACTGTCCCGTAAACTTATAATGTCCCGGCACGGCCGCCGAGTTCACTCTTATACGCAATGCGGAGTTGATACTGGCGACGGTTCCATTCGAACAGGTCTTACTTGAATCGTTGTAATCCCCATCCCAACCTGTGGGCGGCGGATTGCTGGGCGCGTCGTAGCTGCACAAGTATTCCGTGGTAATGCTTCCGTCGCTGACCACCTGCCCGGTGTCGAGGTTGGTGATCATCGCGTTCTGCATCGTGACCAGCATGTAGGTCGGCCCGCTCATCAAGTTCGGTTGCAGATTGACATAGAGGTCGTTACATTCGCGGTTTAGTTTACTGATAGGGGTGCAGGCTGGCGATTGGGTGGGGTCGCCCTGATACACGTTCTGACCGCCAATTGGCCACAGGGTGAAGGCCAGAGTCCCATTGAGATTGGTGGGCTGCGTTGGCATAGTGAAGGTTTTATAGTAACCGCCGCATCCCGGGGCTGCCGGGTGACCACAGGCGGCGGTCGCGGGGCCAGGATAGCTCGCCCACAGCCAGCAATCGGACGATCGCGTATTGCAGAATGGTATCTGGACGCGACTGGCAACGTAATAGGCCCAGGTTGCATAAGGGGTGTACGCGGGAAAATGATCGACGACCAGCGTATGAGTTCTAGTAATCGTATTGTCGCTGACTTGACGAGAAGGAGCGTTATTATTCGCGTTGTAGTCGGCCGAACCTTCGATGATTACCACCGAATTGCCTGGGTGTACCGTCGTCCATTGGAATGTAACTGAATACCCGTTCACGGGATCAAAGGTGTTACTTACGGTGGCCGTAACGCTGCCCGGAACAATCTCGTTGGGCAGCACAGTGGCAGAAAGCGGATTCGCTGCGAATGCCACCAGAATCACTAAAATCGGCGGAAAGATGGGCTTGCACCAACGAGACTTGAACTCGCGTAACCAGAGAAAAGGGGTGCGCACGGATATCATCTTTATTTCTCCTTCTTCAAGCCGAGACTGCTGCCTGGCGGCCGCCCACCGGGCGTAGAACCACCTAAGAACAAGAATGAAAGTGCTGGGTCACCATCGAGTATCACGGTTCAGGCACAAGAGTGTGCATTGGAAAGTGGCCGTCACAAACACGAAAGTAACCGAATTTTGGTTACCGTTGACGGCGGAAGTGACCCGCGGCCAAGGGCTTCTTGGAGGGTGTAAAATCCCTTTGCTTGGCCAACTCTGTTTTTGGGCGGAGTAGTGGTGGGAGCGATTCCTGGAAACGATTCGTCTGACAACGTTGTCGCTTATCTAGAAGAGCGATCCTTTCGTTTCAAAAGCTTGTCCGGTCGATCTCGGAACGGTGGGATCCAGTAACACGGATGCTGTAGCCTTAGGCGATTCTGCATGGAAGCTTAGTGGCATTTCAGTCTTCGGCGAGCGCTCCTTGGCAAGGGTTACTGTTTCGGGCTAAGGGTTACTTTATGGGTATGACTTTGGTTCCAAGTCTATTCCGTGGAGCGGTTCAGGACTTGCGGGTAAGGCCCCGCGGCAATGTTCCTACTCTTGACGTGTTACGCAGTATCGCCATTCTGGTCGTATTCAGTGGGCACTATGGATTTGAGTTTCAGGGTGCGCACTGGGTTCAGGCTCTGCCTATGTTTTTCTGGGGATGGACCGGTGTCGACTTGTTCTTCGTGTTGAGCGGCTACCTGATCGGGAGCCAGCTCTGGAAGGAGATTAAGCGGAACCATGGGATCCGCATAGGGCGGTTCCTGTTGCGACGCGGCTTGCGAATCTGGCCTCTGTACTATGCCTTTGTAGCTTTCGTCGCAGTGGAAGGATTTTTCGGCCGTAACATCAGCGGTCTCTGGTCAGACGCTTGCTTTCTCTCGAACTACTTTCACTGCCAGGTTGGAGGAGGCTGGTCTCTATCGACCGAAGAGCAGTTTTACATTCTGGCACCGGTCTCAATCGCTTTATTTGCCTTGATGTTCAAACCCCAGCGCCTATGGATCGTTCCGGCGGGCGGTTTGCTCGTGCTTCTGATCAATAGGGCCGTAGTCATCCACTACTCGACGTTGAGCGTAGCTGCCCTTCGCCAGAAACTATATCTGCCTATGGCAACACACGCCGACGGCCTGGCGATTGGATTATTGCTGGCCTGGTTCGCTGTCTTTTACCCGGAGCTGATGAAATCAAGGCGCTTCCGGCTCTCCCTGTGTGGTGCCATGATCGTGCTGGGAATTGCCCTCTATGCCATCAATCAGGTCCTGTTCAACTACACCTCACTCGGCTTGATTTTCGGAGCAGCCGCGCTCTGGGGTCTTGGTCTAGAGAAGACCCCGAGATTGCTGGACTGGCACGGCTTCTACATCATCAGCCGATTGTCATATGGTATGTACCTGAACCACATTGGGCTGCTCGGGAGACTTCGCGATCTATTGCTACCTTTACGCCAGCGCGGAGGCGAGCCGGCGTTTTGGATTCTGTATATCGTGTCCATTCTCATTTCAGTGGCCATTGCATTCGTGACTTTTCAGGTGATCGAGTGGCCTTTCCTGCAGATACGTTCGCGCTGGATGGCTTCGAACAAACAAGCGGAGCAGCAGTCTGTGTCGCAAGCGGCGACGGCGTAAGCTGCCCGTCTGATTTGTGACTCACGAGGTCTTCGGAAGGTCGCGGCCTTAACAAGCCAACGTAGTAATTTTGTTTCTGGTGATGTTATGCGGCTCTTGTTTACCTTCATTCTGGCGGCACTCTCGGTCAGCGCTTCGGCTCAGACGATCTCTACTCCGGAGCAGTTGATCGCAGCAATGCACGATCGCTACGCGTCGAAGTGGTATCACACTCTAACCTTCGAGCAGAACAGCGTCACCCACAAACCCGACGGAACCGAAACGACGGAGCTGTGGCACGAAGCCCTTATGCTACCCGGACGTCTGCGCATCGAAATCGGCGATCGTAGTGCAGGCAACGGCATGCTGTTCAGCAATAACCACCTCTATATCTATAAAGAGGGGAAACTTACTGACCAAAGGGACTTCGTCCACCCCTTGCTGGTTCTGGGCTTCGATGTTTATAAGCAGCCTGTTGACAAGACGATGCAACAGCTCAAAGACCTGAATGTCAACATGACGTTGATACACGAGGAAAACTTCGAAGGTCGGCCGAGTTACGTGGTTGGCGCCAAACAGGGCGACCTGCAGACCCTCCAGTTCTGGGTCGATAAGGAGCGGCTGTATTTTGTGCGCCTTCTGCGCCCCAGCGAAAAGCAAGCCGGTGCGGTCCAGGATGTTCGCTTCGACGACTACAAGCAGGTGGAAGGCGGGGGCTGGCTCGCCGAACGCGTCGCAATTGTTGCCGGGGGAAAGGTCGTCTTCGAGGAGCTCTACAGCGACATTAAAATAAACCCTTCCTTAAGCGAAAACCTCTTTGATCGAGAGCAGTTCCTCCAGAACGGAAAATCTACCGGACAGTAGCCAAAACGGGAAGCTGTCCTCGCACATTTAAAGGTTTGGTCGTGACGGGCGGCGGTCGTGCTCCGCATAATGGCTGTTATGCTTCCCTCGATAGGCGTCGCACAGTCGCGTACCCTGGAAAGTGTTATGAATGCCCTCTTTGAGGGGGCATATCTGGTCGACAACCAACGTAAAATTCTCTCTTGGAACGAAGGAGCCTTCTTCATAAGCGGCTACCGGCGCGATGAGGTCGCGGGGCGCTGCTGCTCCGATAACATCTTGCTACACGTCGACGATCACGGTATGGAGTTGTGCAAGCACGAATGTCCGCTGCAAAAAGCTTTACAGGATGGCAGGCCGCATCAGGCATCGATCTTTCTAAGGCACAAACTTGGCTATCGAGTGCCTGTGTCTATTCGAATTGTGCCGATTTACGGAGACGACGCGAAAATCATCGGCGCGGTGGAAGTCTTCCGCGTCACCGGAGAAGCGAGCCACTGGAAGCTGCGTATTGAAGAATTAGAGAAGCTCGTCTTCATTGATCCTATGACTTCCGTCCCTAACCGTCGTTTTCTGGAAGCGCAGCTCAATCAACAACTACAGGACGCGGCATCCAGTGGTGTTCCCTTCACCGCTTCCATTCTGGACCTCGACCACTTCAAGGAAGTGAACGATCGATATGGCCATCAGGCTGGGGACCGTCTGCTACAGAACGTTTGCCAGACCCTGGTTCACTGCTTGCGAGGCGTCGACATACTAGGCCGTTGGGGCGGTGATGAGCTGCTGCTGCTGCTGCCGCAGACAACGGTTGAACAGGCGGCCAAAATTCTCGAGCGTATGCGCCTCCTCATCGCGAAAACTGTTATTGCGGCAGGGACGGATTTTGCAGGAGCGACCGTCTCCATTGGAGCCGCGCAGTCGTTGCCTTCGGATGATCGGACGAGCCTGCTGCAAAGAGCCGACGCTCAACTCTACCTCGCGAAGCAGCACGGGCGAAATAAGTGTTATCTGTCCTAAATTAATGAGGCGCCCTTGCGAACGCCTCGTCTGCGATTGTTGGCTGAACCTACCAGGCCGTGACCTGCATCTTATCTACCCACATCGAATAGTTTTGCTGATTGTAATCACCGTCAAGCTGTACTGCTGTGTTCAGCTCCGAAGCATGTACCCCGTAGGTATTGAAGGTGCGATTGATGTAGCTCCTGTTCCCATTCAGGGTGACGGATACAAACTTAGTCTGGTTACCCACGCGTTGGAACTCAAGCACCAGATGGTTCCAGCGATAGGACGGAGGCTGTGAGCACCCGATTCCGGTGTGTACCCACCTGCCGTTTGCCGTATCCCAAACGTCCCACTGATGCGCACCCTTGATGTTGCATTGAGTGCCGAAGATAAACTTCCGATTATTCACCGACTGGTTCATGTCGAACTCTAACGACTGCGCCGCCGCCGGGGTCTTCAAATAGAAATATAAATCGTAGATGAAATGGCTGGCGTTCGCATTGGGCCCCAATTGCTTCCACCAGATCGCGTTGTGATACGGCGAGCTACCACCCAACCAATACTGAGTGGAATTGCCTGTCATGGAAGGGGTGTTGATGTGTTGTGTCATGGAGTGCGGGGTCGAACCACTTCCGGCGCAACTGTCACACGTCTGCCATCCCGACATCGCGTGAATCATCGTATAGTCTGTGCTTGCTGCGGATAGTGTCGTCAGCCCGAGTAATATGGCCGCGATTCCAATTGCCTTGCCCAAAACTTCCTCCTGAGGATGTGGTTCGTCCTGCTGCACTTTTGGCAGACTAGGGACCCATCAACTCTGGAGAAACTGGTATAAGGACCTATATCCAACTATATTTTTATCTTAATTGCATAACCAAGCGTTCTTAGGCGGGGCTACGAGTAGACGCTTAATACCGGCAGTTAGGAGGCGGCATTCTTTGCAGGCGTCAAATGTTCAGCAGCCTGCTGCTTAACAGATACATGGCTGCGATCAGCATACAGCAGCTTCTCGGGAATCAATACAATTTGTCGTTGTGACGACTAGGAGAATTGTGGGCGAAAGCACTTGACACGAGAGGTGTTGGAAGATGAGGGAACAAAAGCCGGAGCTCGTAAGCTCCGGCTTCAATTTGTTACCGTCTAGAGGGATGCTCTAGTCAATTAGAACAGCTTGCGACGCAGCAGTCCGGCCACACCAAGCAGGCCGCTGCCGAGCAGCAGGATGCTGCTGGGTTCGGGGGTGGTCGGTGGCGGGGTCGTGGTGCCGTTGCCCAGGATCGTGAAGGACTCAGAAGGAACCGTTCCTACGGAGCTCTCAGAAGCGAGCGAGGGGCCGCTGTTCTGATCCCAGTAAGCCGGATCGCCAAGGCTGGTAGCCGCGTTCGACAGGTTCAGCCAGTAGCTGCCAGCGTTCAGGTTGACGCCGCCGAAGCTGCCGGTCTCGGTGCAGACGTTGAAGCCGCCATTCGAGAAGCAGCCGCTTCCCGTGAAGCTGACGGTCTGGTCGAAGTAGCTGGTGCCGCCAAATTCGCTGGAAGTGATCGACACTTCAGCCGACTGGAGGGTGTCCCCGGGGAACAGCCAAGCGCCGAACTGGATTTCGTTGACCGTCGAGGTGCCCGCCAGTGTGAACTGATCGCTGACGGCAAAGCCGAAGTTGATTGTCCAACCAAGGACGGTACCGTTGATGGCGCCGTTGTCGTAAAGGTCAGTCTGGGCCATTGCGGGAAGGGCTACCAGAACGAGCAGCAGGATTGTGATCGAGGCAATACGTAGTTTCAAGGAAAAATCCTCCTTCGGTTTAGAAATCGAAACGTTTCGGCAACAGCGCGCTGATGCCGGAAGTAAAGCGCCCATCGCTACCCTTGATTGATCTCCGCTCTGGCGGAGCATGGAACCTGGCCGTTCCGAGGTCAGCCAAATGCCTATTCAGAACGATCGGACGATGGAGCGGTGCCTCGACTAAAGAAAAGAAAAATACCTCAGACTTCCAGCGCCATGAGGAGCCAAGGCCAAAACCAAACCGGCGCCGAATATATACAGAACCTTGTGTCGATCCCGATATTTGCTCGCCCATCTTACGAAGCGAGAACTTTGGGAAGGCCCTGCTGTCGTTATTAAGGAAACATCGGCTTTCGAAAGTGCAATTCGACTGCCGCGTCAAGTTGCTGAAAACAGGTTTGCATCCAAATAGATCAATGCAATCGGTTGCAACTAAGTTCGCAGCATTTACCGCGAGCGAGGGGTAATTCCCGAAATGGGAATTAATGAGAAGTGCTTTCTACTCTAGAAGTCGGAAGTATCGGGCATTGATATTCCCATAATGGGAAAATAATAGCCAAACAAATAAGGTTAATTGTAGTTTCATAATGGGAAAAAGCTGCCCGCTCACCGTTATGTCGATGTTGGTGTCCTCACATCGATAAGCTAGATAGACGCAAGCTTCTGGAGGCTGTCTTCCAAGTCTGTGAGTAGATCCTCAGTCTCTTCGAGACCAATATTGAGGCGAACGATCCTATGCTGATACGAAGCCCGGCCTTGGTAGCCGCTGAAATCGTAAGCTACAACGAGGCTGGTTACGCCTCCCCAGCTGTAACCAATCTTGAATAGCTCAAGCGAGTTCGCGAACCAGAGCACCTGCTCTTTGCTGAACCCTTCGCGCAATACGATCGAGAAAACGCCGCTCGACCCGGTAAAGTCCCGCTTCCATAGTTCATGTCCAGGACACGACTGCAATGCAGGATGCAGTACGCGCTCCACCTCCGGCCGGCTGGACAACCATTGCGCGATCGTCAACGCGGAGGCCTCAACCTTCTCCAAACGCACTGCGAGTGTCTTCAGGCCTCGTAGCGCAAGGCTGCAGTCATCCGGCGATGCCGCGCATCCTAGCAGTTGTTGCGTGGCCCCCAGGCGTTGGTAGGTATCCTTGTCCTTGGCCGTGACCGAGCCCAGAAGCAGATCACTGTGACCGCCGACATACTTCGTCAATGCCTGCATGGTTACGTCGACACCATGTGCCAGCGCGTCGAAATACACTCCCGCCGCCCAGGTGTTATCCATCGCCACAAGCACACCTGCAGCATGGGCCGCCTCAACGATGGCGGGGACATCCTGAACTTCCATGCTGATGGAGCCCGGGCTTTCGCACCAGATGACACGTGTGTTTGGCCGGATCAGCCCGGCGATTTGACCGCCGATTGTCTGTGGATAGTACGACACCTCCACTCCAAAGCGGCGAAGGACATGGTTGCCGAGCTTGCGGTTGGGGCCGTAGACGCTGTCGGGAAGGAGCACATGGTCTCCGGCTCGGAGCAGCGCAAGGTGGATCAGAGAAATTGCGGCTTGACCGCCTGGCGTAACAATCGTGCGATAGCCGTTCTCCAACTCGCAGATACGCGCTGCCAGCTCAAGCGTTGTCGGAGTGCCGTACAGGCCATAGGTGTAACCGACCTCGTACTGGTCCCACGAGTCGGTTAGGGCCGCGGCATCGGTGAACAAGACCGTGGAGCCACGATAAACCGGAGTGCTCAGCGAGCGAAACCCCTCAGGGACCTTTGCGTCGGAATGAATCAGCTTGGTCTTCCAGTGCTTCTTCATGGCCAGATTATAGGAGAGGGCACATACGGAATTGTTTCAGGCAGACATGAAAAAACCGGACCGCAAAACGCGTCATACGAAGAGCGGTGGCCCGATTCGGCGACAGCTATTCGATGATTGCCAGGGTATCGCCGGCGTTGACGGCTGAGCCTTCCGCAGTGAGGATCTTCTGTACCTTACCGTCCTTGGGGGATTTCATTTCGTTCTGCATCTTCATGGCCTCCATGACGATGACGCCTTGGCCGGCTTTCACCTCATCCTTTTCTGCGACCATGATGCGAACGATCTTGCCCGGCATGGGAGCCTTGATCTTCTGCGGGCCGGCTTCGGTCCCGGCGACGGCGCGACGCGTCTTCAGCGAGCGGGGATCCTGAACGTCAACGGCATAGCGGGCGCTGCCAATGACCATGTGAAGCTCGCCTTGAAGGGAGCGCTCGCGCTTTATCTCGTACGCTTTTCCCCCGACCAGCACAGAAAGCACGTCGCGGGTGGTGAGTTCGGCATCGACTTCGATCTCCTGCCCGTCTACTTTGCAGATCCAAGTCTTCTCGCTCCGCGTCAGCTCCACCTGGTGCGTCTTGTTATCGACTACAACGTCGTAAGTCATAGGAAGCTCTCAGCCTTTAGCTTTTAGCCTATAGCGCTTAGCAGGTTTTCAAAAACTCTTACCGCTCCCGCAGCGCCTCGGCACGCGCTGTGCGACGCCAGTTCGATATCGGCGGCGCCGAAGCTTTGCCGTTGCTGCTTATCGCTCCCGTCCCGTTCGGCAGCGTTGCTTTGGGTTCCATGGTCGCGAAGATCGCTGCGCCGAGGGCGGCGATGACCGGCCGACGTACATCGGTTTCGTTACTCGGCTTGGTCAGCAGACGATCAAGAAAGCCCGTGTCGATGTTGCCCGCCTGGAAGTCTGGATCTTTCAGGATGCGACGGAACAGCGAAATATTGGTCTTGATGCCGCCCACAAAGTACTCGTACAGAGCGCGCAACAGACGATGGATCGCCTGGTCACGCGTCTCACCATAGCCGACAAGTTTCGCCAGCAGCGGGTCGTAATCCAGGGGAACGGTCCATCCCTCGTACATACCGCTGTCGCGTCGGATGCCCGGTCCAGAGGGAGAGATCAGCCGCGTGATCTGTCCCGGGGAAGGGTAGAAGCTGTTGTCTGGATCCTCGGCATAGATGCGGCACTCGATGGCGTGTCCGCGCAGCTTGATATCTTCCTGGGCAAACGGCAGCTTCTCGCCCGCGGCGATGTGCATCTGCAGGTGTACCAGGTCGAGTCCGGTAACGAATTCGGTCACCGGATGCTCCACCTGCAGCCGGGTATTCATCTCGAGGAAATAAAAATTGCGATCCTGGTCCACCAGGAATTCAACGGTGCCGGCGTTGTAATACCCGGCGGCCTTGCCGACGCGTACAGCGATCTCGCCCATGCGTAGCCGCATGTCTTCGTCCACGATGGGCGACGGCGATTCTTCCAGCACCTTCTGATGGCGACGTTGTACCGAGCACTCGCGCTCGCCCAGATAGACGACGTTGCCGTGCTCGTCACCAAAGATCTGCATCTCCACGTGACGAGGGTTCACGATGAACTTCTCGAGATAGACTTCGTTGTCGCCGAAGGCGCGCTGGGCCTCGCTGCGTGCGTTTTCGTAGGCGGAATGCAACTCGTCCCGGGACGAGACCATGCGCATTCCCTTGCCACCGCCGCCGGCCGCAGCTTTCAGCATCACGGGATAGCCGATCTGCTCGGCCAGGCGCTCGGCCGCATCGAGGTCCAATCCGCGCTCTGATCCGGGCACGAAGGGAACGCCAGCACGCTTCATGTTCTGCCGGGCACGGGTTTTCGAGCCCATCATCTCCATCGATTCAGGCGACGGGCCGATGAACTTGATACCTGCGTCGCGACAGGCGCGCGCGAAGCCTGCATTTTCGGACAAGAAGCCATAGCCTGGATGGATAGCTTCGGCGCCGCTGCGCCGGGCAACGTCCAGAATCTTGTCGACATTGAGGTAGGACTCGCTCGCGGTTGCTGGACCTATGTGATAGGCGTAGTCCGCCTTCCGCACATGCAGCGCCTTACGATCGACATCGGAAAATACGACCACCGACTCGATGCCCATTTCGCGGCAGGCGCGAATCACACGCACCGCGATCTCGCCACGATTAGCGATCAGTACTCGTTTGAACATAGCGATGCCTCAAAAAGCGATCGCCGAATTGTCACCGGCGATGCGCGGCTTCCATAATGTTCTGCGGAACTGGAGCGAAATGTAGGTAGCCAGCACGCACATCCACAGAAACTTGGATTTTACTGCATCCGTCACGGGCGAGGAGTGCGAATGTCACAGATGCGTGTGACAGCATATTTTGCCTGCACCGGTTGCGCCGGTGCCCCAGATTCGTGTTCGGTTGTTGGACGCTAACCTGGGTGGAGTGAAACGCTGGCCCACGTTAGCCAAAAGAGGGCGAACGTGGGGCACCAACATCACACCTCGAGACCTTAGGCCAGGCCATCGCCGGCCCACCATGTCCTGGCGCGAGTGTTCGTGCAACGAGCAGCAGAGCCCGGAGGGCGGCATCATGATAGCTAAGGATGGAGCGCAGCGGAATCCTGGGTCAGCGTGCCTAAAAGTCCGAGCCGGCTTCAGCCGGCGGCAGGTGCCGTCTCTGCTGGGACTCGGGACCTTTTATCAACCGCTACCCAGGACTTCGTCCTGGGCTAAGCTGAGTCGTCCCGCAGTCGCGGGACGGGGTTCGTGCCACAACACCTCACAGCCGAGATCTCCGGTCGTGCCGATTCATTCCCCCAACTACGGTAAGGGGATATTACGCCAACCAGTATCGCACTGCGTGCAGCTCTCTCACGGATTCAAGGTATTCAACCAGTCCAATACCGCGATCTGAAGTGCGATGCGGTGATCGTCGAAAAGGTGATCGGTCGGAAGGTGGATGCTTAGGATGCGCGTCGCCCCCGCAGAGTTCATAGCGGAGACAAAGGCATCGTTTTCGTCGTGGAAGTTGTCGTCGGCAGAGATCACCAGCACCGGGTGCATCTTCAGTTGGGGAATGAAGAGGTTGTAGTCCCAGTCGTCTTTGTGCGCCTGTACCTCGGCATACAGGGTATCGGCTGTGCAGCCGGAAAGCGGCAGAAGATTCGACAGGTGGCTTTTCACCTTCGCCGGATCGTCGACATGCCTGGCATGAGCGCCGATGTTCCAGGCGGCGAGCATGGCCACTCCCATCACCTTCGGGTCGCGCCCCGCAGCCGCCGCCATGAATCCGCCCATGCTGTGGCCGATAAGAACGATTCGCTCCGGATCAATTCGATACTTCTTGGCGTTCTGCGAATCACGAACCCAGGAGAGCACGGCTTGCGTGTCTTCGATCGAATTAGCGAAGGAGAACGCTCCCTGGCTTCCCCACGACCCACGGTAATGGAAGAAGAGAACGTTCCATCCAGCGCGGCGGATGGACTGCGCCAGATCGAGATTCAACTCGCCGCCGGGAAATCCGTGAAGGAGAATCACCGTCGGGTGCGGCCCCGCACCTCCGGCGATATAGATGATGCCGTTCATCATCGCTCCATGGCTCGGAATCGCCAGGTCGCCCATGGTTGCCGGATCGGTTTTGCGGGCCGGCGGATCAGTCGTGAGGGCTGCGGGAATTTGCGCCACCGCGTTGAAGGAACCGAGGGCTAGAGCCAAGGGTAAAAGGAGTTTCATTCTGCGATTTATCCGAGGTTCCGCCAGGTTCTTGCAAAGCAGAGTGCCTCGGGGGGACATCCGCTTAGCTACCTGAACAGGCGTTACGGCAAGCAATCCTACACCAGCCCGGTTACTTGTGCTATGGCGATTTTACGTAAGGTACCGCAGGGTTCCTGTCCTTGTGGTGCAACAATGCCTACTGAATGTTGAAGTTAGCTTGACGCCATTCTGACTGTCGTCCCGCGGAATCGGAAGCGTGTACCTCGACGCGATAGGAGCCTTTCGGTAGCTTCTTGGTGTCGAGGTTGAGTCCAATGGGAATCACTTCGTCTCCGGGCACAACCCACTCTGCCGCATTCATTGGACCGGTATTCATTACCATTGTTCCGGTTTTCTGATTTGTAACCCTCAGTTGATAGTAAACAGCGCTGCTTTGTATTTCCGGTAGAGGCCTGTAAATCTCAAAATACAAGAACAGGGGCATGCGCTTCCGCAGGCGCGGCGGTGTGTCCGAGTCCGGAAAGAATTGGATGTCCCTACTAACCAATGGAGTTGGGACCACCGGAAAAGGAGATACCGAGGCCGCATCCCGGATAACCCATGCTGCTCCACGCACAATCCCGCCCACAACAATGTCGCTGATCATGGGCGTATCAGGATTGAATGCTTCCACGTGCAACGGTATTCGTGTCCGGCCGAAGTAATTTCCGTCCGTTACGACGACAGCTAACTCGTAGTCACCCGGTGGCAGGTCGATCTGAGTATCAAACCTGCTAGGGACGACCATCCCGGTAGTGGGGAGCGCTTGTTCCGCGAAGGTAGGCGGCCTACACGTAAGCGTGCCTGCAAATTGTCCTGCGATCTCACGATTCATTTTGTAGACGACTCCACCGACAGAAACGGCAGAGACATTCTCCTGACAAGGATCACTCCAAATCTTCTCAGGTGGATCGAATCCTACAGCTATGTGTACCGATGCCGGTGCCCTGGCATCATGCACTTCGACCACGTAGGTGTAGCCAGTCTTGGAAATTGTGGAACCGCTAGGGGTTTCTGGTGTCTCCGCCGCAAGGTGCAAAACTCCGGAGGACCAGAAGTTGAAAGTTCCGACGGAGACCCTAATCAGTCCGTTCGTACGTGACTCGGCAAGCTTTCGGATTTGCCTGCCAACTTTTGTAGTCTGCAAGCTCGCGCGTTCGTCCATTGCGGGAGCGCTGGGTACACAATACTGAGTACGATTTGCTTGCACTACGTGAGCGGCGACCGCTATCTTTATCGTCCGACATTCCCCAGGTCGTGATTGCGGAGGAACGTAGCCGACGACGTAAGTCGCTGAGGGCGGCTCAAATGCCATAGCATCCAGATACATCCCCCAGATTCCTTCAACTGTAGGAATGAGGTACCAGTGATACGAGTTATCAACCGCCGGAAAGTCAGCCTCCTTGAAGTAGTTAACCCTCTGCTCCACCCCATTGTCGAAGACACGAAACTCGCTAGCGTTCAAACCTCGCGCCGGAGGGGGAAGATGCTTAACAACGCCCCTTTCAAAGGGCTTAAGAGGTTCGTCGCCGGCCCATGAAGGCTCAGTTTTGTCGTGACTCTTGCTCCAGACTTCCGCTTCAACAAGAACCTGCCGTGACTGGGTATAGAAGCTCGGAATGCCAATCGTCTGATCATATGCCTGTTCGGGGGCCTGGGAGGGAGTACTTGTTTGCGGCGAAGAAGAACTCTGCGCCGGAGAGAACAGAGCCAGGACGAACATCAAGCCGCAGACGCGGACGCTCGCGACAATAGGCCGCCAATTCACAGATCGCCTCGCTTGAGAAGCATCCAGATTCTAAGTACAAGCGCGGTGGATCGCATGTTAAGTCCAGTGAAGTTGTGTAAAGTTGCGGGAATGGGAATGACAAGGGAGCGGGAAACTGGTGTAAACAGGCGTTATCGTAAACTAGGCCGTCAACTCCAGTCCACGGTGGTTTGTTAGACTTCCAATACTCAACTTGGAGGGGATGGCGCTTGCAAAAACAAACCAAAGTCTCGCCCGCTCAAAGAACGACTTTCGCTCTGCAAATGACTGGAGTTGTTGTATTGCTTCTCGCTGGCACCGTTGCTGGCCTTTACGCGCAATCTGCCCATCGACCATCCGCGCCATCCACTGCGCCCGGGGAAACTGCCGGCAAGAAGTTCAAGAATGTCCAGGTGCTGAAGGAGATCCCAGCTGACCAGTTGATACCTTCGATGCAGTTCATCTCCGCGTCTTTAGGAGTGGAGTGCGACTTCTGCCATGTCGAAAACGCGGGCAAGATGGAGTTCGACAAGGACGACAAAAAAGAAAAGAAAGTTGCGCGCAAGATGATGCAGATGATGTTCAGCATTAACCAGAACAACTTCGAAGGCGAGCGCGAGGTCACCTGCAACACCTGTCATCGCGGATCGCCGCATCCACAGGCCATCCCGGCGATTCTGGCGGAAGGCCCTAAGCCGGAAGTCATGCCGCAACCTCAGCAGAACATGAAACCGGCTGAAATGCCATCCGCCGGTCCTGTCCTGGCGAAATACATTCAAGCTTTGGGTGGTCAAGCTGCGTTGGCCAAGGTCTCGTCGCGGGTGGAGACAGGCAAGGCCCTCATGCCCGATGGTCCGGCGACGCCGATCAGCATCTATACGCAGGCTCCCGACAAGCGGGTTTCCGTGATGCACACGCCCAAGGGTGACAGTGTGACTGCCTACAACGGCCAGGGAGGATGGCTGTCGTTCCCGGGCCGTCCGCTGCGCGAAATGTCATCGTCCGACCAACTCGCCGCCAGGCTCGATGCCGAAGCCTTTTATCCTAACCTGCTGCAACAGCAATTCAGCGAACTTAAGCTGAAAGGCAGTGCGGAGAAAGTCGGCGACCACGAAACCGATGTGGTGCTGGGCATAGTCAAGGGTGAGCCGCCGGTGAAGTTCTACTTCGATAAGAGCTCGGGACTGCTGCTGCGCATGGTGCATTACACCGATACGCCGCTGGGGTTGAATCCGACCCAGGTGGACTTCACGGACTATCGGGCGGTGGATGGAGTGAAAACGCCGTACCGCTGGACCATCGCGCGTCCCAGCGGAGCGTTCACGATCCAGATTGACGATGTTAAGCAAAATGTGCCGATTGATGCGGCGCGGTTCGAGGAGCCAAAGCCGGCTGCGATGCCCGCACCGCCGGCGAATCAGGCTTCTCCGCCAAGTGAGCCGCACGCGCCGGGTGCAGCTCCGCAGGGGCCCAAGCCTCCACAGGAGTCAGTGCCACCCTCCGGAGGAACGCCGGCGCCGGGTTCAATGCCATAGGGAACCGGCGTTAGCTTCGCTTACGCTGCGGCGCGCCCTCCAGCACCGGCGCGCCCTCCAGCACACCGTTCTCCTGTGACCAAAGTCTTCCGCTGAAGCGGCGCTTGCGTGGGGCATGCTGAGCGGCGGTGCGTTTGCTATGCTTGCCAAACCGCAAAACACCGTTCGAAGGAGACTGATATGAGAACACGTTCTCTTCTCTGTGTGCTGTTGCTACCTACATTCGTCGCGATCGGTTGTGCGCTGGCCGACGATCGAGGTGGTGGCAACAACTATCTGGCGCTTGGAGACAGCGTCACATTTGGTTACATCGACAACGCTGGTTATGAGTACCTTTATCCAACGAACTTCGTCGGCTATTCCGACTACGTGGGTATAGCGTCGAACCTGGATTTGATCGATGCGGCTTGCCCGGGCGAGACGACCAGCAGCTTTATCTCCTCAACCGGCCAGGACAACGGATGCCGAGCTTACCGCGCGGCATTTCCCTTGCACGTAACCTACACCTCGACGCAACTTGTTTTTGCGACGAACTATCTCAGCCACCATCGGGGCACACGCCTGGTCACGATTAACCTTGGCGCCAACGATGGTCTCCTGCTGGAAGAGGAATGCAATTACGACCCGACCTGCATTGAGAATGGGGCGCCTCAGTTGTTTGCTACCGTTTCCGCCAACATGAACACGATCCTGGCCGCTCTGCGCGCTACCGGCTATCGCGGAAAGATGGTGGTTGCAAATTACTATTCGCTGGACTATACGGATCCCTTGCAGACGCAGCTGACCGCGGGGCTGAATCAGGCGATCACTTCCTCGGCGTCAGCGTACGAAGCGTCCGTTGCCGACGTGTTTTCCGCATTCCAGGCCGTGGCGGAGGCGAACCCGCTTGCTCAGGGCAAAACGTGCGTCGCTGGACTGCTGAACAACAGCAATCCTGCCCAGAATCCGCCAGTCTGCGATGTGCATCCGAGTCAGTCGGGCCACAAGCTATTTGCGCAAGCGGTGGAGCAAGCGATAAGGCACTAAGGAGAGCGTCAAGGCGCGGCGTGGGACCACCCACTTAACCAAGAGTTGCAATGATATTGTTCTCCGGATCGAAGCTGCGATCCGGTTTTTCTTGCGCGCAACTTGGTCCTCCGCGAAGGCCGCCCGTGAGGTGGAGTGCCCCAAGGATCAAATCTTACGCCGGGATGGGGCCGCTGGGATGACCGTAGTGTGGCGTGAGTTGCCAACTCCCTCGACAGAGAGGCGACGGGAAAACCGCGTAAAACAAAACGCCCCTCCTCGCGGAAGGGCGTGTCTTGCTGAATTGCAGCGCTTTCTACTGCGTGCTTTCCGTCGTCACGATGCCGCTCGGGCCGGCCTTTTCGGCCTTGGCTTTCTTGGTCGCCATCGTCTTGTCGACCCACTCATCGGCGGTCTTCAGATCGGCCTTACGCGCGTCTGGATTATCGCATTCGTACTCTGCGCGCTGGCGATAGAGGAGGTTCAAGTACGCCATGGCATCGTCGTAGTCGGGACGAAGCTGCAGCGCCTTCTGCAGGTTCTGAATGCCATCCTCGACCCTCTCAGCGTTAGCGGTCTTCAGCGTTTCGCAAGCCTTCTTGTCCTTCAGTTCGTCGGTCGGTTTCAGACCGAGTTCCGCACGAGCCTTCTGATCCGGCTGGTAGGCCTGCATCCAATCGATCACGGCCAGCGAGTAATACGTCTCGGGATCGTTCGGATCCAGTTCCGTAATCTTCAGGTAATACTCTTTCGCCTGATCGAATTTCTTCTGCTGGAAGTACATCGAAGCGATGCCCTTCAAGCTGTGGATCTGCTGCTCCTTCGGAGGATGCTGATCCAGCACCGACTTGAAAGTCTCGATTGCCTGTTCGGCGTAGCGATTGTTGTCCGGTGCGTCCGCGCCCGGGATGTACTGACCCATGTAAGCAGTCGCCAGATAAAGACGTGCATTGGTCAAACTCGGATCAAGATCAACCGCGTTCTTAAAATGTTCGATTGCGTCTTCGTATTTCGCGTTCTTATAAGCCAGGACGCCCTTGTTGAGTTGGTCGCGCGCTCTGAGCTTGTTACAGCCCACTGTCGAGAGCATCGCGAGCAGAACAGCAAGTACCGTCAGTACCCGTCCGCTCTTGTTCATGTCTGGTATCACTCTCCGTTGCGTTGTTCGGGTCCCGTTGGCCGCAGGACGTGCTTGACGTCCCGCGGCTTAGGGAAAGAGGAGTGTAGCCCGAATCACGTTCCTATACTGCCCACAGCGTCCGCGAAGGCGGAGCGCCAGGGAAACTACCCGCCAGCTTCTATCTTGGCGGTAATCAGTCCTACTTTGTCGACACCGGCAGCGTGCGCAATGTCGATGACCTGAGCCACATCGTTGAAGGGCAGATCGGTGTCAGCCTTGACGAACATGACTTTCTCGGCGCGAGTCTTGAAGATGTCGTTGAGACGGCCTTCAAGGTTCTCCCACGTGACGTCGTCCTGGTTGATCTTGAGCGCCGGCTGGTCGCCGGGCCCTTTCAGAACCTGCACCACAATCGTGCGGTCGTTATTTTGCTGCACTTGCTGCTTGTCCTTGGGTGGCTGGGGAACCAGCGCATCCAGACCTTTCGGGGTCAAGGGCGTGATCACCATAAAGATGATCAGCAGCACCAGCAACACATCAATCAGCGGGGTTACGTTGATATCGGCTGAGGGCCCGCTGGACCCTCCCATTGCCATTCCCATTGTTAGCTCCTACTGGGCCCCAGCGCCCGTCGTAGCGCCGCCTGCCGGCGGCTTTTTGTTCGCTGGCGTTGCTTTGGTTTGCTCGGTCAATAAACCCACGTCATCCACTCCGGCCGAGCGAACGTTATCCACCACGTCCACTACGTTGCCGTACTTGGTCCGCATGTCTGCGCGGATAAAAACCGTCTTGTCGGTTTTGTTCGCCAAGCGGTCCTTCACCCGGTTGGTCAGATCATCCAGAGTGACGCGGTCGGTGCCGAAGTAAATCTGCCCGTCGCGCATGACCACGACGAGTAGCGCATCATCTTTGTCGGCGTCTGGCATGGGCGAGGGATTGTTTACCTTCGCCATGTCCACGCTCACGCCCTTCTGCAACATGGGCGTGATGACCATGAAGATGATGAGCAGCACCAGCATCACGTCCACCATGGGGGTGACGTTGATGTTGGAATTGACCTTGACGCCTTCGTTGCGTACGTTGAGTGCCATAAAAGTTCAACCTCCCATCGGCTGGAACAGCCTCAGCTGCGCGAGCCGAGCTTCTCCAGTTACCGGCGGACGCTGCGACGCTTCAGGAAATAATCGATCAGCTCGCTGGAGCTGTTATCCATTTCCACGTCGAACGCTTCCACCTTATTGGTGAAGTAGTTGAACATCATGACAGCCGGAATCGCAACGAACAGTCCGATAGCGGTGGTCACCAGCGCTTCTGAAATACCGCCGGCAACAGCGCCCAGACCGGTAGCCTTCTGGGTCGAAATCTCTTTAAACGCGTTCAGAATGCCGACCACGGTGCCGAACAGTCCGACGAACGGAGCGGTCGATCCAATGGTAGCCAGACCGCCCAAGCCGCGCTTCAACTCGGCGTGAACGATAGCTTCGGCACGCTCGAGAGCGCGCTTAGAGGCTTCGATCTGCTCGCCCGGGATGTCGGTAGAATCGCCGTGGGCCTTGAATTCCTGCAGGCCGGCGGTAACAACCTTGGCCAGGTGGCTCTTCTTGTTGCGCTCGGCAACCTTGATGGCTTCGTCGATCTTGCCTTCGCGCAGAGCGCCGGCAACGGCAGGAGCAAAAGCACGCGACTGCTTGCGGGCAGCGCTGAACGCCATTGCGCGATCGATCATCACGCCGATCGACCATCCCGACATGATGAACAGGATGACGACGACGATCTTCGCCAGAATACCCATCTGCCTCCACAGAGAGACGGGATCCCAACCTACCTGGGCTTCCTGGAAGATCCAGGTGGCAGCCGTAGGTACGTGGCTGATGGCGTAGGTAGCTAAGTTAGCTAGGAACATGAGTTGACTTTTCCTCCTCGGAGCTTTGGTTACAGCAGAACACTTGGTTCCTGCGGTGATTCGAGCCGTAAAGCCCAAAATGTACGGGGAACTGGGCTGTTGGGCATGTGCAGCTGACCTGCCTTCAATCAGGCCGGGCTGCTACCCCGAACAGCAGCCCCGGTCTGAAACTTAGATGCAAATGTCGCGGAGCCTAGTCACCCGACAAACTAAAGTTCACATTGATCGTGGTTTCCACCTCGACCGGTTCGCCGTTCAGGTAATAGGGCTTGTACTTCCATTCCTTTACCGCTTCCAAGGCCGCATTGGTCAGCATGGGGTGCCCGCTGACCACGTGCAAGTTCTGAATGCTGCCATCCTTACCGATCAAAGCCTGCAGCACCACGACACCCTGGATGCGCGCCTGCTTCGCCAGCGGCGGATACTGCGGCGTAACTTTGTGGACCAGCAGTCCCTGGGAGACGCCTTGGGACACCCGGACACGGGTCGGGGTCGCAACCTTCGGAACAGCCGTCGGTACGCTGCTCATCACGCTTCCCAGAACGCCGCCCATGGTGCCTCCGGGAACTCCACCCGGAACGCCGCCCACAACACCGGCAGGACCGGCAGACGGCGGGGGTTCATCTTCCTTGAGCATTTGTACCTTTTTCGGAATAGCGGTCGGCGTACGCAACTGGCCGTTGTCCAATTCGCTTTGAATCTTTTTGACCACGACCGGAGCCGCAGCTGGAGGTGGTGGAGGAGGCGGTGGTGGCGGCGGTGCGGTAATCAGGGTCATGAGCTGTTTGGTAGGTAGCGCCTCGGTGAAAATCAATGGCAGCAACACCAATATGCCCAGGAACAAGAACTCCAATATGAAGGAGATAACCGTGGTCGCCCCACGTCTGGTCTTAATTCGCCCGCCCGATTCTACGAGGCTGTCTTCAAACATACCTGTCTCTCCGAAGAACTCTCTGGATTACTTAGACACCGGCTTGTCGGTATTTGTGCCCTGAAAAGCAAAGCAGCCACACGAATTTTTTGGGCCCGGGGAAGCAACTGATGACGAGAATGGCGGCCGGGAGACGGCGAGCCGAAGTATACACCCCGCGCCGACAGTTGCACAGGGTCTGGTAAATCTATGCTTTGGGACGGAGTTAAACCAAAGCGGGTAAATAGGACGTTCTGAATCGGGACAGCTCCTGGGCTCGGTCAGCGTTCCCGCAGCTCGGGAAGCCTGACCAGCCGGATTTCAGCCTTTACGCTTTAACCTTCACCTTAGGTTTGTTGTCGTTGCTTTTGCCGCGGGCCGGGGCCAGGCGCTCTGCTGCTGCTTGCCCAGCCTTCTTGGTGCGCCAGTCCTGATAAGCGACCAGCATTGGGGCCGCAATTGCAATCGAGGAGTACGTGCCGATGAGAATTCCGATCACCAGCGCCAGCGAGAACGGACGCAACACCTCGCCGCCGAAGACGTACAGCGACAGTACCGTCAGGAAAGTCAGGCCGGAAGTCAGGATGGTTCGGCTCAGCGTCTGGTTGATGCTCTTGTTGACAATGTCGGAGAGCGATTCGCGCCGCATCAGCTTCAGGTTCTCGCGAATTCGATCGAAGACGACGATGGTGTCGTTCATCGAGTAACCGATGAGGGTCAGAATGGCGGCGATGACCGTCAAACTGATTTCCTTATCCAGTAACGAGAAGAAGCCGACCGTGATGATGGTGTCGTGGAAGCAGGCAACCACAGCGCCCACACCGTAAATCAGCTCAAACCGGAACCACAGGTAGACCAGCATGCCGGCGAGTGAGTACAGGGTCGCCATGATGGCCTGATGGCGTAACTGCGAACCGACCTGCGGTCCCACGATCTCAACATTGCGAACCACAAAGCCGGAGGTGAAGAAGTCCTGTTGCAGTTGGCTGACGACCTCCGCCGGGACAATGCCGTTCAGGTCACCGACCGAGTTGAGGATGCCACCACGCTCTTTGTTACGGAAGTCGTCGATCTGGTGGGCGATGGCGGAGTAGCGCTGCTGAGCATCCGTGCCCAGGTGCAGCGGGTCCTTCTGCATCAAGTACTGCTCCAGGGTGGATTCGCCCGTGTTGTTGAGGTCCAGCTTGCCGGCGGCCGCGCTTTGGGGCTCAAGAGCGTGAATGATCGTGTTCTTGCCCTGGTCTAGCGCTGCTTCGCTGGTTTCCTTCAGGCCAAGATCAACCAACACTTCGTTGTTGGAGGGCGGCCCGTAGGGCTGAATTTTGGGATCGTGCAGGCCGGCACGATTCATATCGGCGCGAATCTGGTCGACGTTCGGCGCTTGCGCGAACTTCACATAAACCAGGGTTCCGCCGCGAAACTCAACACCCAGCGGAATGTGGTGCCAGAACAGCATGGAAGAAATTCCGGCAACGCTGAAGATCAGAGAGAAGGCAAGGAAATACCATTTCTTGCCCAGAAAGTCGATGTTGGTGTTTGTAAATAACTCCACCGTAAGCCCCTTAAATGCTCAATGCTTCGCCACGCTGATGGCGGTTGAGAACGGCTTCGAAGATCACGCGTGAAACGAAGACCGCGGTGAACAGGTTAGCCAGAAGACCGACGCTCAGGGTCACGGCGAATCCGCGCACCGGTCCGGTTCCGAACAGGAACAGGATGACCGCAGAAACGATAGTGGTGACGTGAGTGTCGAAGATCGTTGTCCAAGCGTGAGCAAAGCCCTGGTCTACCGCCGAAGACGGTGTCTTGCCATGTCGCAGCTCTTCGCGAATGCGCTCAAAGATCAGTACGTTCGAATCCACGCCCATACCGACGGTCAGGATGACTCCAGCAATTCCGGGCAGCGTAAGTGTTGCACCGCTGAATCCAAGGAAGCCCAGCAGGATTACCAGGTTCAGGATCAGTGCCAGGTCGGCATTGATTCCAGCGGCCTTGTAGTAGATCAGCATGAAGATCATGACTGCGACCATGCCGATCACCGCAGCACGCACACCTTCGCGAATCGAATCGGCGCCCAGCGACGGGCCCACCGTGACTTCCTGCAGGTACTTGATGCCTGCGGGGAGCGCACCGGAACGCAGCGTCAGAGCCAGATCCTGCGTCTCCTGCTGCGAGAACGAGCCGGTGATGCGGCCGGTATCGTGAATCTGCTCCTGAATGGTGGCCACCGACTTGACGCGGCCATCGAGCACGACCGCCAGCTTGTCGCCAACGTGCGCGCCCGTGAATGCGGCGAAGCGCCGTCCACCTTCACCGGTCAAGGTGAAGTTCACATCGGGGCGGCCGTTTTCATCCTGGTTCGAGTCCGCCGAGCGCAAATCGCTGCCGCTCACGGCTGCCGTCTTGCTGATCAGCCAATAAGCGTCCGTGTCGGCACCCTGATCCTGGCCGTGCGAGCCGTTGGTGCCCTTCATCAGGACAGTGTCCGGAGGAAGCACGCCGTTGTTAGCCTGCATCGCAGCCTGTTCGCTCGGGTAGGGTCCGTTGACCGCCTGCCGGATCTCCAGCATGGCGGTGGACTGCATGATCTCCTTCACGCGCGCCGGATCGTCAACGCCGGGCAACTGCACCAGAATCTGGTAGTCGCCCAGTCCGTGCTCCTGAATGACCGGCTCAGAAACACCTAGCTGGTCAATTCGGTTGCGGATCGTCTCAATCGCCTGCTGCACCGCCTTCTTCTTGGTGTCGGTCGCAACCGTCGGCTTCATGGTCAGCGTCCAGGTATTCTGCGCGCCAGAGGTCAGGTCGTAGTCGGCCGAACTTGTCTGTCACCACCCGCCGCAGGTCGCCTGAAGCCTCTGGAGGAACACCCTTGATGTCGATCACTTCAGGACTCTGCTGCGGATTCGGCTTCGTGATCTCGCCGAAGGCAACGTTGGCCGACTTCAGATGCGTCTTTCAAGCGTTCGACCGCGCGGTCGGTATCGGCATTGACGGCATCGTTGACCTGCACCTGAAGAATCAGGTGCGTGCCGCCCTTCAAGGTCAAGTCCCAGGTGAATGCGCTTCTGCAGCGAGTCCTTGAAGCCCTGTGCGCGTGAAGCTGCTCGGGAATGCCGATGATGCCGAACAGAAAGACGATCAGCACGGCGACGATCAGAATTGTTTTGGCGAGGAGATTCTTGTTGTTCATGAGAAACAGCAACCCTTAAGACTTTTCCGCCCTCGGCGGTCGTCAGTGTGACGATCGAGGAACGCGGGTAACTTCCATCTTGATGTTGTCGGGGGGAACTCGCAGGACAACGACATCATCCTTTACCGACAGAATGATGCCGGTGAGGCCGCCACTGGTGACGACCCGGTCGCCCGACTTGATCTGCGACAACATGGCCTGCCACTTTTTCTGGCGGCGCTGCTGCGGCATGATCAGGAGAAGATAGAAGATTGCGAAGATCGCAACCATCATCAGGATAGGTGCCGACCCGGCTATGCCACCCTGAGCAAATAAAGCTGCCAATCTAACCATTGTAACTTTCGTGAGTTCGCACCGCGGCGGCACGAATTCGACTACCAGAGTTTTCTAGACATCTACTGTGACGCTCTGTGCACATTGCGGCAACGGCATACTCCATCCCTCGCGCCTGGGGCACTGCCTCACCCCTCCTCGCCAAATACAAGCGAGGTGGGGACCCCGGTTGGGATGTTCGGGGACTTCCAACTGAATACCAGGATCTCTGGCCGAATGTGCGCCGCCGCAGCGGTGCACGCGTCGTACATTACGCGGCTTCGGCCAGACTGCAGCGTGAGCTCAGAAGGTTTTTTCCCTTGATCTGTTATTTTATCGCGCTTTTCCGGAAACCGGCACTCCCTTAGGCGCAATTCTTGCGTCGCTCCGATGAATTCCCTTATGCGACTTAGCCTGGAGCGCTCAAATCTCCGGGGATTCCGGTCCGCGCCGACTCTGCGTGGACTCGGAAACAAGGTGCGGTGGCCGGACGCCGGCGAGAAAACTCGCGAACTTCCTAAGCTGTATAGCTTGCCGCACCTTACGCATGGTGTCAAGGTAATAGGCCAGGTTGTGAATGGTGTTCAGCACCTGCGCCAGCAACTCGTTCGACGAATAAAGATGCCGCAGATACGCACGCGAGTATCGGGCGCACACCTTGCATCCGCACGCCGGATCCAGCGGGCCCTCATCCGCGGCAAAGCGCGGCATTCTTGATGGTGATGCGGCCTTCCGAAGTAAACAACAGCCCGTGACGCGCCGCCCGCGTCGGCAATACGCAATCCATCATGTCCACGCCTTGCGCGACGTAGTGCACAATCTCTTCCGGCGTACCCACGCCCATCAGGTAGCGCGGTTTGTCTTCCGGCAGGTAGCGGATGGCGTTGTCGACCATCTCGTAGGTCATGGGACGCGGCTCGCCCACGCTAAGTCCGCCGATGGCATAGCCGGGAAAGCCCAGTGCAACGGTTCGCTGCGCCGACTCGCGGCGCAGATCGGGAAACATCCCCCCCTGCACAATGCCGAAGAGGGTCTGAGTCTGACCTTCCGACAGCGTCAGCGAACTTTTCCCATGAGGCAATGAGCCTGAACTGTCATCGACCTGGAGGGTGCCCCGTTCTAGCCCATCCTTTGGGCTAGGGCGGGGCTTTTGACTTCCGTCGTTACGATTTCCATCTCCCGTGACGGAGTTGAACCACGGCACCTCACACTTGTGCTCCTCGAAATATTTCTTACTCCGCGCAGCCCAGCGCAGGGTCATCTCCATTGACCGTTGTGTCCGCGCGTACTCCGCCGGATGCTCGGTGCACTCGTCGAACGCCATGATGATGTCGGCGCCCAGCCCGATCTGAGCGGCGATCGCACTCTCCGGACTGAAGAAGTGCGACGATCCGTCGAGGTGCGAGCGGAACATCACACCTTCCTCGGTCACCTTGCGCAGATCGCTGAGGCTGAACACCTGGAAGCCGCCCGAGTCGGTGAGGATCGGGCGATCCCAAGCCATGAACTTCTGCACACCGCCCAACTTGCGCACCATCTCAACGCCCGGACGCAGGTAGAGGTGATAGGTATTGTTCAGCAGAATCTGAACGCCGAGCTCTTCCAGCACGTCCTGCGGCACCCCTTTGACGGTGGCAACGGTGCCGACCGGCATGAACACAGGCGTCTGCACTTCGCCATGGGGGGTGAAGAAGCGCCCGGCGCGAGCTTTGTCCTCGCGAGCCTCAATCTCAAAGCGGAAAGACATCCCGCCGATTGTAAATGGCTGCGACCGACGAAGCGTTTTCACGATGGAGCACGCACATTGCGGAGGCAAAGCAAGCGAAACCGATTTCCTCCGGAACCTTCTTGCTTTTGTGGCGAAGCCGCTTCCATCAACTTCCTTGACCCCACACCGGAATCGGGATACGTTCATGCCAGCCAACACACCAGCAGGGGCGAGGACCGATCAGCTTGCGCTCTATCTTCATCAGTTATCGACGTAATGACACCGAGGGTGAAGCCGGTCGCCTGTTCGACGACCTGGTCTCCGAGTTCGGCGAGAACTCCGTCTTCATGGACGTCGCCGCTATCGAGGCCGGTCGCGACTTCCGCAAAGTGATTGACGAGAGCGTTTCGAACTGCGGTGTGCTGCTAGCCATCATCGGCAAGAACTGGGTCGATGCGAAGGACGACAACGGAAACCGTCGTCTCGATGATCCAACCGACTTCGTTCGCCTGGAGACCGCGTCGGCACTGCGACGCGACATTCCTGTCATTCCCATTCTCGTGCGCGGAGCCAAGATGCCGCGCCCCGAAGATCTCCCTGACGACCTGCACGATCTCGCTTATCGGAACTGCGTCGAGTTGACCCATGCGCGCTGGAACTCCGACCTGGAACTCCTGGTTAACGCGCTGCGCCGCCAGTTGAAGATCGAGAAGACTGGACCTTTGAGCCCGGTGGCGGATCCTGCCGGCTGGGCTGCGGCTGGCCCGCCGTCGGCCGTCAAGGCCGATCCGCAGTCCGCGATCCCGCAGACTTCGTCGACAGGTGCTTCGCCTGAACGCAGGAAGCCGCTCACCTTCGTGGTGGTGGCAGCGATATGCGTTGGCGCGCTGGCGCTCGCCGCTTACTTGTATATGAATCGACAGGTCACCGTTCCCGACCTCCGCGGAGACACCATTGCGCTCGCCACTTCCAAGCTGCAGGCGTCGCATCTGAAGGCCGGACAAACCACGGTACGGCAGGATTCCACGGTCGATCCGAACCTCGTGCTCAGTCAATACCCGCCGTCGGATGAACGGGTGAAGAGTGGAACTGCGGTCGATCTGGTGGTGTCGGGCGCCACCGCGCAGGTTGAAGTTCCCACCATCACCGGTCAGATGCTGGACAATGCGCTACACACGTTAGCCGAGCATCAACTCGTCGTGGGAGACGTGCAGCGGCAGGCGCGGGCAGGCGTGGCTCGCGACACCGTCCTGCAGCAGTTCCCACAGGCGGGCGAGAGGGTGAAGGTGAACGGCAAGATCGATTTGCTGGTGGCCGATCAGCCGCCGCCGACTGAGGCTGCAACGCCAGCTTCGCCGAGCGCGGCCAAGACCGCCGACGCCGACTGGGCGAAAGCACGAGCTACCGAACGGGCGGCAGCCAAACAGGCTGCCCTGAAGGCGGCAGCGGCCGCAGCGGCCAAAGAGAGAGGTTTGGCCGCCGAGGCCGCCGCACCCGCGACAACTGCAGACACCTCTGCCCCCAAGGTCTTCATCCGTAGCGCCACCTGTAAAATCCTTGCTCCGGGAAAGTATCGGCTCGACATTATGGGCGATGCCACCGTCGCTCCACTGGACACGTATCTCTTCTACACTTGGGCTTCGATAGGAACTGCCGGAACCCGCTGGCGGCCGGAGTGCAAAGGCTGGAGCACGCCCACCTCGGCTGACGACTCGCTATGGGCGGTAAGCTGCGTCCATCGATCGAGCGACCCACCGCAGATGTCGTGGCAGACCTCGCGCATCATCACCAGCCAAAACAACCAGCCACCCACGACCGGCGGGACCACGCTCTTTAAGCCGGGCATGCAGGCGCCCTCATCGCTGAAGTTCAGTGTCACCTGCCAGTAAGTTTGTCGGGTCAACTTACCAAGGTAGACCCTCCTGCGGCATAATTGGTGTCAGCGTCGGCTCGCCCTGAATTCCTGGTAAGCGAATCCGACCCACCCTGATTTCCTCATGGCAGAAAAAACTTATACCGGAGTTACGCTGCACGGCCTGCCCGTGCGTATCGACATGGAGTGGCCCTTCCACCGCTCGGAAGGTGGCAGCGACTGGTACGTGCTGCACGGCAAAGTCAGCCTGAACGATGGCGGACCGCTGCATGCCGACATCGCCTTTAATCTGGCCCAGACCGTGCGCGAGGCGCTGCCCTCTCTCGATGGCGACCTGGCATTCTGGGTGGCCGTGAACACGGCGCGCAAGTCGCTCGACATCAAGCAACTGGAGTTATTGAAGTCGGGCAAGCGTCAGCCGGTGCCGGTGTCGAGCCGCTGCTATAGCATTCGCAACAAGCACTTCACTTTCGCCAGTGTGAAGCCGGAAGAGATCGGCCTGTTCGTCGCGCGCAAGGTTTTCTGGGGAAGCGGCAGCGAACGTCAGCCGGTGCTGATTTCCGATCCCTGCGATGTGCAGTATCTTGGCGCGGCCGATCCAAGTATGGCGGAGAAGCTATTGGCTGCGGCGAAGGATCTGGCCGCACGCGGGATGATTGAACTCGAGGGGGATTACGCGCGGGCGGGCGACGGGTTGCTGGCGCAGTCGCAAGCGTTCGTCACCTCGAAAGATCATGCCCTGGAAGAATTGCACTTGAAGCACGCGTTTGAACGGGCATAGCTCTGAGTGGCGAAGAATCATGAGGGTGCCCCATCCAAGCCTCTTTTGCCTGGGTGGGGTTTTTCGTTGTTCCAACAAAAATCCCCGCCCTAGCCAAAGGAGGGCTAGAACGCGGCACCCTCTCGATCCTTGAGCTTCGATCTAGGCGGCCACGGCCGTGCGTCGTGCTTCCATCCCATCCAGCGCGTGCCACAGTGACTGAGCAGCTTTTTCCGCTGCATTCAGCGCCGCTTCGGCCTGCTCGGGATTCGCGCTTACTTCCGCGCTCAGCAACTCGCGCCAGACGTGCGAGTGCTCCACGTCGGCGAACTGATGCAGCTTGAAGTAGCCGTAGGTCTTTGCGTCGGCGCCGTAGCGCTGCGCCAGGCCATCGGCCTTTTCCTTCGCCACACGCGGGACCTGTGACTCATACGCATAAAACGCAGCCAGCGCTTCGGCGGTCGAGCCTTCGCGCGCGACGCGTTGGAACTCGGCGATGACTTCTTTCACTTCCGCCAGCGGCTCGTGGTCACGAACTTCATCGCGATCGGCGCCCATGCCTTCGGCAAAGTCGAGCCACAACTCGCTGTGCGGACGTCCTTCGATCTCCTCTTCGCAGAGGTTGCGAAGCACAGCGCGGCGCTGCTCGCCATCTTCCATGCGCGAATGCAGTGCGCTCAGGTAAGCCGGGAACGCGGCGACGTGATGGTAGTAGTCGCTGGCGTACTCGCGCAAGTCTTCGCGCGTCAGTTCACCGGCAGTCCACGCCTTGTAATACGGATGGCAGAGAAGATCGTAACGGGCGATGCGCTCTTCGAGCGCGGTCAAGAAAGCTTGCAATTCCACGATGCACCCCACAAAAAATTTTTGCCGAATAAGTGAGAACACTATACGGGAGAAGGAAGGGAAGCTACAAGGCACACCCTGCGGTTCGGTCACCTACGAACAAGAATCACTGGGCCCCTGGTAAAGCTCCTAAGCTTTGCCGCATCCTGCTTAGCGGCCGCCACCTGTTTAGCCGTGAGCTTGGTGGAAAGCCCGTCGACTTTCTTCTGGGCCCCGATCACATTGTTGTTCGCTGCCACAAGATAGTAAGCCAAGGCCTTCTGTTGATCGGGTTTCGCACCGCGTCCCTCGGCATAAATAGCTCCGAGCGCGGCGAATGCTTGTGCTATGCCCAGGTAGGAAGCTTGCTCGTAAAGTTTTCTCGCCTTTACGAAATCCCCCGGAACACCGTTACCGGTGTCGTATGCCATTCCAAGCTGGTAAAGCGAAGGAGGATCATTCAGATCAGCCGCGCGCTGAAGCCACTTAAGGCTCTCCGCCTTATCCGCGGAAACCCCGATGCCCCGGTCATAGAGATAGCCGAGCTTTGCGCAGGCTGCGCCATCGCCAGCTGTGGCGGCTGTCATGTACCAGTTCACCGCCCTACCATAATCTTGCCGGACGATCCCACCAGTTAAGTAAGCGGTAGCGACAAGCACTTCGCAACGGTTCATCTGCGCCGGAGGTAATTCCTGCCGGGTGCGGGCTACTGCCTCGATACCTCGTTTATCACCCGCGTCTGCGGAAAAGATAAACCACGCGCAGTAGTTCTGATCGTTCGCCGGAACGCCGTCGCCGTTGTAGTACGCCGCGCCCAGATTGAAGTAGGCCTTGGCGTAACCCTGCTTCGCCGCCTTCAAAAACCACGGTATGGCCTTCGCCGGATCTTTATCGACGTCAGTGGTGCCCACACGATAGCGGATGCCGAGTTCATTTTGAGCTGCCGGATCGCCGCTCTCCGCCAGCTTCTGCAGTTGCTCGATGGGGAGCCCGCCGACGATGGGAGCTTCCTGGGCGACTAGGGCGACTGCAATCAAACCGATGATCGCGGGCACAAGACGAAACTGGCGGATGGGCAGAGTGAACATAACTCGAGGAACGACCGAGAATACACCTAGATCGTCGGAACGCCATCACCCGAATTGGTAGAATCGAATTATCGGCCGCACCTGCGGCCCGTTTTGGGGATTCTCCTTGGCGGTTCGATTCACAGAAACCTATGATGTTGTCGTGGTCGGCGCCGGCCATGCCGGATGCGAGGCCGCGATGGCCTCTGCACGCATGGGTCTGCGGACCGCGCTCTTCACGCTAAACGTCGATCTCATCGCGCAGATGTCCTGCAATCCCGCCGTCGGCGGAATTGCCAAGGGCCACCTGGTACGCGAGGTCGATGCCCTGGGCGGCATCATGGGCGAGGTCACGGATGCCGTCGGTATCCAGTTCCGGCTGCTGAATACTTCGCGCGGACCGGCCGTGTGGTCGCCCCGAGCGCAGTGCGACAAGCAGCAGTACCGCCAGAAGATGCGTGAGGTGCTGGAGTCGGAACCGAACCTGCACATCAAGCAAGCCGAAGTGGCCGGGTTGATCGTGGAACACTGCCGTGGGCTGAAGCCCACGGAAACTTCTAAACCGGGGCCTAACGGCGCGCCTGAAGGCGTGCCCCTTCAAAGCAAGGACAATCCCACCTCTGGCGAAGAGCGGAGAGCGAATAGCGAAGGGCGCCTTCTCGGCGAAAAGCGTGTGGTGCGCGGTATTAAGCTTCGCGACGGCCGCACGGTCAGCGCGCAGGCTGTCATCATCACTACCGGAACATTCCTGAACGGTCTGATTCACTGCGGCGAAGAGCAGTATCCCGCCGGCCGCAGCGGCGAGCCGCCGGCTGTGCTGCTCGGTGAAGCGTTGAAGAATCTTGGTCTGCGCGGTTGTCGCCTGAAGACCGGCACGCCTCCGCGCCTCGACGGCCGCAGTATCGATTGGTCGAAGTTCGCGGTGCAGCCGGGCGACGAGGATCCTACTCCCTTCAGCTTCCGCACCAGGCGGGTGGCGCATCACGACAAGCAGGTGCCTTGCTACATCGCGTTCACCACGGCCGAGACGCATCGCATCATCCGCGAAAATGTGCACCGCTCGCCCATGTACAGCGGACAGATTCAATCGATCGGGCCGCGCTACTGTCCGTCGATCGAAGATAAGATCGTCAAGTTCCCCGACAAGGAAGTGCATCAACTCTTCCTCGAGCCGGAAGGACTGAACACGCACGAGATCTACGTCAACGGCATGAGCACCTCGCTGCCGATCGACGTGCAGCTGGCCATCATCAAGTCGATCCCGGGGCTCGAGAACGCGGAGATGCTGCGGCCCGGCTACGCCATCGAGTACGACTCGATCGATCCAACCGAACTCGAGCGCACCCTGGAGACGAAGAAGATCGAGCGGCTGTTCCTTGCCGGTCAGATCAACGGCACCAGCGGCTACGAAGAAGCGGCGTGCCAGGGATTGATGGCCGGCATTAACGCCGCACTGAAGATTAAGGGCGAGCCGCCGCTAATCCTCGATCGCACGGAAGCGTATACGGCGATCCTGATTGATGACCTCATCAGCAAGGGAACCAATGAGCCGTATCGTATGTTCACGTCGCGCGCGGAGTTCCGCCTGCACCTGCGCATCGACAATGCAGATCGTAGGCTGACGCCTCACGGTCGTCGGGTTGGGCTGATCAGCGACGCAGCCTGGGCCGACCATCTCGCTAAGCAGGAGCGCATGAAGAAGATGCGCGAGCTGCTGGAAAAAACGCGGGTCAATGAATCAGTTGTCAGTTGTCAGTCGGCGGTTGTCGGTGGGTTCGACGCGATGTTGGAGTTGCTGCGGGAGGCAAAGGCTTCGGGCATTACCTTGGCGCAACTGTTAAAGCGTCCCGAGGTGCAGATCGAGCAACTGGCACCGATACTCCGTCAGCTTATGCCTGAGTTCTTTGCGCGAGGGGTCAGGGATCAGGGGGCAGGGGATAGAGAAGACGGCGTCATTCCAGGAAAAGCGACCGAAGGGAACGCAGTGGAAGGGCCGCTATGCAGGGAGACCGAGTACGTGAATCCTGCGGGCGCGGGCGAACAGCAGGTCCCTCCGCTGGGACTGAAGTCGTCGGTCGCGATGACAATTTGTAAAGGGAGCGACCTCACCGACGCCGCCGGCCTGTCCGCCAAAGTCGACCAGGCACAAGCGGCAGCCGACAGCCAATTACCGACAACTGACAACCGGCAACTGACAACCGATTTCCGCCTTTCAGCGGAAATCCGCAACGAACTGAAGTCCGTCGAGACTGAGATCAAGTACTCCGGCTATCTGGATCAGCAGACGAAGGCCATCGAGCGCCTGAAGAAGTCCGAACAGCGCACCATCCCCGATTGGTTCGATTACGGCAAAGTTTCCGGCCTGTCGCGCGAGATGAACGAGAAGCTGACGCGAGTCCGCCCGAGCACGTTGGGTCAAGCCAGCCGTATTCCCGGCGTCACACCCGCCGCAGTCTCGCTGATTAACGTCTATATCGAGATCCAGGGACGCCGGCAATCCAGCCCGATTCCTCCAGCTTGATGAGCCACCATCGGCGTTCGCGAAGTCCCATAACGGTATGCATGGAAGATAGCGCTTGCTCATCTTCCGAGATCGTCGATTAGGATGAGTCTGTGAAACTAGACACACCCATGGTTAGAGCAATCGATTTCTGGCTACTTGCCGGCGCCTTACTGCTGGCGATTTTTGTCCTATTGGAGGTTGGACGCCGCATCGGCATTCATCGCCGGCGAGTTGATCCGGAGGGCTCCAGCAGCGGGCTAGGTGCTCTTGAGGGCGCCGTTTTCGGGCTTATGGGATTGCTGCTTGCGTTCACCTTCTCCGGCGCCGCGACCCGCTTCGATGGACGCCGCGAGATGATCGGACGCGAGGCCAACGCAATTGGCACGGCCTATCTGCGCATCGATTTACTGCCAGCCGCGGCGCAGCCAGCTTTACGGCAGGACTTCCGGGACTACCTCGATCTGCGGCTCCGGATTTTCCGCGTGGTTCGCAAGGACTATAAAGCGGCCCTGCAGGATTTCGCGGAGTCAACCAACCTTCAAACGAAGATCTGGAATGAGGCCGTTGCTGCCTGTCAGCAACAAAGTTCGCCGGCGGTCACCACGCTGGTGCTCTCTTCGATGAACGACATGATTGACATTTCCACGACCCGCCTGGTGGCGCAGCAAACGCATCCGCCGGAGGTTGTGTTCTATGGCTTGGGGATGCTGGTATTGGCTACATCACTACTTGCTGGATACGGTATGGCAGGCGGCAAGAAACGCAGCTTCATGCATATGACGGTGTATGCCGTCATCATGGCGTGCACGCTCTATGTCATTCTCGACCTGGAGTATCCGCGTTTCGGACTGATTCGAATCGATTCCGCCGATCAGGTGCTGATGAATGTGCGCAACAGCATGAACTGAGTCGTCCAGGGTAATTATCCTTGCGGATTGCTGCCACCCATGTGCAGGTACTGCTTGATCATGGGGATGATCTGCTGCCACCAGGCGCCCTGCCAATCCATCTTTGGTCGTGGTATAGCGTTCAGTTTCGTCATGCAGTCGTTCGCGGCAGGGTAGTCGCCCATTTGGCGGTAGCACATAGCCATATTCGTCAGTACCTGTGTCCGTTGTTCCGCATTCCAGGCTTGAGGAAGGACCTTCTTGTAGTACTCGACCGCCAGTGAGCAATTCTGATGATTTTGTTCGTATGCCGCAATATTCAAATTGATGAAGGGATCAGTTGGATTGATGAGAGCCGCGCGAAAGTAACTCTGAACGGCGGCGGCGTGCAGTCCGGCACTGTCCTGTGACACTCCGAGGAAGTATTCCGCTTTCCAATTGCCCGGACTAACCTCTGCCGAGTGCGCCCACAGGCTGACGTTATCCTGCCAATAGCCAACCTGGCGATACGTGACGACAGTCAGGGCGGCCAATGCCACCACACTGACGACTGGCAGTAACGCAGGTGGCAGGTGCCGCTCTGCGGCGAAGTCGCCCAATCCCCAGCACACCATGATGAACAGGCCGATGAATGACGCATAGGCGTAACGGTCGGCCATCCCCTGTACGTCGGCCTGCACCAAGCCGATCATAGGGACCAGCATGATCGAAAACCACAACCATCCCACAATGAGGTAGCGGTATCTGCGTGCGCGCGCTGCGAGAACTGTGATCAGCAACAGCATCAGAGTGGCCGCACCGACTTGCCACCAGTGCAACGTCCGTCCCGGGTGCGGATAGTACAGCGCCAGATTCGAGGGCCAGAACGCCTTGCGGATATAACGGGTGTAGGAGACGAGCGCGTTTTCGATCCTGACCCACAAGGGAAAAGGTTGCGCTCCGCCGGTGACGTGCTGGGCGATCAGGGTCAAGCCGGCATCGACAATGCAGATGAAGAAGAGCGGAACCTTCTCCCTGATCAGCCAGCGCAGGCTCCTGGGAGGAACGACTTCGACCCCGGGCAGCGGCCGGCGGTCTTCGGCGAACATTCGCTGCAGCGGCCAGTAGTCCCACAGCAACAACACCAGCGGCAGCATGATGATCTGCGGCTTGCTCATCAGTCCCAGCACGAACAGTCCAGCCATCACCGCGTAGCGCAGCACGCCCGGCTTGCTCGCATACCACTGATACGCGCCGAGAGCCAGCAGGCAGAAGAGCGTGCTCAGCATGGTCTTGCGCTCGGCTACCCAAGCGACAGACTCAACGTTCAGCGGGTGCAGCGCGAATAGCGCCGCCACCATGAAGCTTCGCCAGGTATAACCGGTCGCCCGCTTCAGCACCAGGAAGACCAGCAGCGCATCAATGGCGTGCAGGACAACATTCTCGTCGTGGTGTCCGGCGGGATCGTACCCGAACAACTGGATGTCGAGCGCATGCGACATCCATGTGAGCGGATGCCAATTGGCGGCGTAACCGTGCGTCACTGCCCATACCGCCGTACTCAGGGTCAGTCCGTCTTTGATGTGCGGGTTGTCAACGACGTATTTCGGATCGTCGATATTGGCGAAGGGATGACTGTTCACCGGCGCATATATCGCGATCGCGGCTAGGGCGAGCAAGAGGCTCAAAACTACGGTGCGCGCAACCGAGTCCCTGGAAAAGAAGTTTGTTTGCGGCTGGTTCGCAACCTGTGTTTGAGCGCCGATGGAAGCCACGGGTCCCCCTGAGATTCGCGACGAGTATATCTGATCTGAGCGCTCGCCGGATGGCGACTCCGAAGAGCTTCTACGAAGCCCGCGCGGCAATCGCGACAATCCGGTCGTCGCTTTGCGGAATGGCCGCGGGATCGCGCCACGTCCAGCTTTCACCCACGAGTCGCTGGGCGGCATCGTACTGCTTCGCGCCAATCAGCAGGCAGAGTTTTCCGCCGGGAGCGACCAGGCCGGCCGCGATGGGTAGTACGCTTTCGAATTTCTCGACCGCACGCAAGGTGACAACATCTGCCGTCTTTCCCCATTGTTCGGCGCGGCCGCAGAAGACTTCCGCCTCGGAGAGCGCCAGCGTCCGGACCAACTCACGCAGGAAGGTTGCTTTCTTGTTCTGTGATTCGAGGAGAGTCAGGCGAATGTGCGGAGACCAAAGCTTCATCGGAACGCCCGGGAAACCGGCGCCGGATCCGACATCGGCAATCGTAATCGCCGGAGTGGCGGGATCGAACAGTCGGCGTGCGGCGAAGAGCGACTCACCGAAATGGCGCGACACGATTTGTTCAGGATCGCGGATCGCCGTCAGATTCACGCGCGCATTCCAGCGCATGAGCAGTTCGAGATAGGCATCGAATTTTTGCAGCAGGTCAGAGGCAAGTTCGGTGCCGGCGAAGGGTTCGAGCAGGCGGGCGATACGGGAGCTCTCCATCGCCAATATTATTCAACATGCAGGCGGGTTGTGCCGCTGCCTGTGAATGAAACCATTTAAGGCGGCGGCACATGCGAATCTCAGCGGCTTTGCAATGCCGACTCTACGTGTTTTGTCGGCCGATAGTGTCCCGGCTCGTTGCGGAACGAGATGCACAATCGATTCCAGCCATTGATCGCAACCACTGCCAGCGTAAGCTTTGTGAGTTCTTCCTCGGAAAATTGCTTTCGTGCCCGTGCGAACACCTCATCGGGCACATGCGTCTCGCTGACCCGGGTGACCGCCTCGGCCCAGGCGAATGCCGCCTGTTCGCGCTCTGTGTAAAGATCGGTCTCCTCCCACACGCTTACGAGATCGATGCGCAACTCGGTCTCGCCCTCGGCACGCAGGTCCTTGCTGTGCATGTCGATGCAGTACGCGCATCCGTTGATCCGCGATACCACCAGGTACACCAGATGAAGCAGCCGCGACTCCAGTCCGCTGTTGCTGACCTTGTTCTGTAATTCGAGCATGGCCTCCAGAGTTTCGGGGGAAGCTGTTAAAAAATTCAGTCTGGCGGGCATAAGTTCTCCTTGAGAGTAGTAATCAATCGACGCACGTCGAAATTATCGACACGGATCTAAATGAATCGGTGCGTCGCGTCGATGTTCGCAATGGGACAAAGCGCTGGAATCTGCTCCCGGGAAAACAGCCTAACAACGAAGAAAGTCGATGCTTTGCAGAGCTCGTTCGGATTTACCTGGCTTGAGCAGGGCTTTCGTGTTTTCCCCGAAACCTGCTGACATTTACGAAGGCCCTGCCGATAGTTCCGTAGCCGATCACTTCTTTGCCGTTGTGCGCACTGACACGAAACGTGAAGAACCTTCCAGTGATCGACTCCAGTATGGCTTCGCATTTGACCAGCACGCCGATGCCGGTCGGCGCGCGGTGATTAATGTTGATCGCCGTGCCTACGGTGACCTCGTCGTCCTCGCAGAAGGGAAGTAGGGCATCAAAGCCGGCAGCTTCCATCCAGCCGATCATGTAGGGTGTCGACAGGACGGGAGGCAGTTCGGGCTTCCACGCGCTGAGGGTGTGTTGGAATTCGACGCGCCGTTCCACCTCAGCGCGTGTTCCGATAGGGACAGGTTTGGCCATGAATCGAGACTAATGCGCCGCTCGCGAGCTTGTCATCACCTTGTTCCGTAGAGGGAACTCGTTCCAACTCAACCGTTTTTCGACACTCTTCTACTACAATCTTCCGCCATTTGGACAAAAGTGGGTGTACCATATCGCTGTTCAAATTGCAGGCGCACGTCGCAAAACAGCGCGGCCACCCTGGGGGATTTCGCATGCCCTGGGGGTCCTCAGGGAAATGCATTCCCCAAAGGGTTAAGGCGCCAATGGCTGGAAAGCTCCGCCGGCCGCGGCCCTATTTTTATTGCAGTTGGCAACTTCCAAGCTCAGGGAGATTCGTGTATGCGTCGGGTCCTGTTGTCCGTGTTGATCGCCACTTCCTTCTTCGTGATGCCGGCTGGTGCTCAGAGCTCTGCTGCGCCCGCTGCATCGTCTACGCCATCCACCGCTCCCGCGCCAGGCGGCCGCAAGAAGCGAGTCGCTATTTTCGATTTCGACTATGCAACCGTGCAGAGCGCCTCGGCGGCAGCGTTCGGAACCAATGTCGATGTCGGCAAGGGAATCTCCGACCTGCTGGTTCGCCATCTGGTGCAGGATGGCACGTACTCCGTGATTGAGCGTAAGGCGATGGACAAGATTCTGGCTGAGCAGAATTTCTCCAACAGCGACCGTGCCGATGCTAACTCGGCTGCCAAGATAGGCAGGCTTCTGGGCGTTGACGCCATTATTGTCGGAAGCGTGACCCAGTTCGGCTATGACAACAAAAACACCAATGTCGGCGGAGGCGGCGGCGGTTGGGGCGGCTTCGGAATCGGTGGCTTCAGCCACAAGAAGAGCAAGGCGGTGGTCGTGGTCGATGCCCGCCTGGTGAATATCGACACCGCCGAGATCATGGGGGTCGCGGACGGTAAAGGCGAATCGTCGCGCGAAAGTACTTCACTGCTGGGTGGCGGAGGCAACTGGCATGGATTCGGCGGCGGTGCCGTCGATTTCGGCAGCAGCGACTTTCAGCAGACGATCCTTGGTGAAGCCGTGAACGCGGCGGTTACCCAGATGAGTGAAGGCCTGGTGGCCGACGCTCCCAAACTCGTGGCTCGCACCATCAACGTGGAAGGCGTGGTCGCCTCCGTGGATGGCGGACAGATCGTCCTTAACATCGGCTCAAAAGCGGGCTTAAAGGTGGGCGATCAACTGACGGTAAAGCGCGTCACCAAGGAGATCAAGGATCCTACGACCGGCAAAACGCTGAGGAAGATGACGTCGGACGTAGGCGTGATTAAGCTGACCGATGTCGATGAAGTTTCGGCGGTCGGTTCCGCCGTTTCCGGATCCGGCTTCAAGGTAGGCGATGAAGTGAAGACCATCACCCAGTAAACGGGCTCGCAAGCCACGCGGTTAATCGATAAATGCCCCACACTGGCAGATGCTGGTATGGGGCATTTCTCAAGAAGAAGATGGTCGCCAGCCAAATTTCTGTGCAAGCTGAGCTGCCATAGTCTCCCGGCGCACTAGGCACAGCTCGCGCAGACTCGAACTCTGGTCACGCGCTCTTGGCCTGCCAGAATTTCATCTCGTCGGCGGACGGGCCGTACATTCCCGGAAGTTCAATCTCGTTCAAACGCAGGTAGACACCTAACTGAGCGCGATGATGAATCATGTGGCTCATCACCATGCCGCGATAGCAGGCTGCGCGAGGCATCGCCATAATGGTGTCGCCTTTGGTGTTCTTCAGGCTCCAGATCACAGGGAAGTCTTCGTCCTTGGCCGCAGCGAGCGCCTCGCGGCCTGCCTTAGCATTCCTATCGAAAGCGTCCAGCACCTCTTGACGCGTCTTGGGCTCGAAGGGAACAAAGTTGTCCATGTCGAGCTCAAGCACTTCCCGGGTGAACGTCTCCTTCGTCCAACCGGGTAGTTCGGCAACGTGTCCGGCAAGGCGATTCATGGGCATCGACTTGTCATGTGGTTTGTAGTTGGAAAGGTTTTCGGGGAGACGCTCCAAAAGTTTGCGAGTATTGGCGATCTCGGAATCGAACTCGGGAAGCAGCATGTCACGGATTGCCATAGAGAGCTCCAGCCGCGGTTGCGGCAACCGGATTAGCATATCACGAAGAAAAGGCGAAAGTACGTATCCGAGATTGTAAAAGTTCGATGACATTCTGCAAAAGCAGCGGAATCACTCTGTCGGCGATGGCTGGCACAAGTGACCGCCGGTTCCAACGATGGGATGACGATCAAGCTAATCCGACCATGCAGCAGTTTGTGGACAGATCTCTCCCGGTAATTGCTGTCGCAAGCGTTGAAACTATACTCAATAGGATAGTTCCAGCCCGTGCATGACTAACATGAATTAAGCTCTATTCCCCAATTGAACCATCTTGCATTCGCGCTAAACTGCAGGCTTTTTGTAATTATTGCCAAATACGCTCCTCTTTTCCTAAACAACAATTCCGTATTTTTGTTGACCGTTTTACGTAGAAGGCAGAACAATGAATTCCGCAAGGAAACATCTCAGGCAAAGAGGAGATGGCAATGAAGCGATGGTGGGTGTCGGTTGTTCTGGCTGGGCTTAGCATTTCGCTCAGCTTCGCCCAAGGCGCAACGCCTCAGGCATCGGGTGCTCAGGGGGCGTCTGCACAAGCTGCGTCGACCAATGCCGAGAACGAGATCAAAGGTTCCTTCCCGGTCAAATTGGAGAAGAGCCTCGATTCCAAGAAGCTGAAAGAGGGCGACACGGTGGTGTGCCAGACAGTTACCGCGATACACGCTCGCAGCGGATTTATGATTCCCAGCGGAGCCAAGATCATCGGCCATGTGACTCAGGCTCAGGCACGTTCAAAGGGGAATCCGGACTCGACGCTGGCGATTGAGTTCGATAAAATCGAATACGCGAAGGGAGAAGAGATTCCGATGAAAGGTATCCTGCAGGCCGTGGGGCCGAGCTTGGGTGGCGAGACTTTGGACACCAGCGCCTCACCTCCGCAGCTTTCAACAAAGGGGTCACAAGGGTCCTCACCGCCCCCAACCTCCAGCATGCAGATATCCGGACCTAACAGTGGTACTCCGATTCTACGGCCCGACTCCAACGGTGTCCTCGGAGTCAAGAATCTGCAGATGGATGCGAACGGAGTGCTTACCTCTCCTGGGAAGGAAGTGAAACTGGACGGCGGAATGCAGCTAATGATTCGTGCTGAAATCCAGCTTCCATCGCGGTAGAAATTTGCATTCGATGCCCGGTCGCTCCCTTCCGGGAGTCGTTGAAAGCCCGCTAAATTGCGGGCTTTTTTTTGCGCAAAGGTGGTTACGAACTTGTGTTCCCATGTCGTCAGAGAGACGATCAAGCAGGAGTGCTCTATGAAGCGTTTTGTTGTCCGTTGCGTGTTCATTCTTGTAGCTGCATCGTTATCGCTCGCACAAACATTGGATCGGCATGCGAGCAGGATTTCGCCTGCTGCCCGAGTGGCTGTACAAGACACCAGTACTACGCAGGAGCCGGAGATCCGCGGTGCATTTCCCGCGAGACTAGTAAAACCTCTTGACTCTAAAAAGCTTAAGGAAGGCGACATCGTGGTATGTCAGACTTCCGCCGCCTTGCGGTCGCGTAGTGGCTTGCTGGTCCCGAGCGAAACGAAAGTCATCGGCCACGTAATCCAGGCGCAGGCCCGCGGTAAAGGCGCGACGGAATCCGCACTCCAGATAGTCTTCGACAAAATCGAAATACCCGGAGGAAAAGAGATTCCGATGAAAGGCGTTCTTCAGGCGGTTGGTCCAAGCCTGGGCGACAGCGGCCCGGATACAGGTCCGGGTGGAGGGCTGGGAATGGGGGGTCGTGGAGGTAACGCCAACGATACAGCAACCGTACCTGCCCCGTCGAATGGCATTGCCGGGCCAAATTCCGGCGTTCATCCGCTCACCGATGCGCGCTCCCGCCCCATCCTGAATGCGCAATCCCAGGGTGTGCTGGGCATCAAGAATCTTGAGATGGGGAAAGATTCAATTCTCACGTCCACGGAAAAGGAAGTGAAGCTCGAGGCTGGAACCCAGATGCTGATTCGCGGCGAGATCGAGACGCCGGTCGAATAGCTCAGGTGCGCCGGTTGAAGTCAGCGTGATAGACAATCCACACCTCGACTCTCGCGGTTTTCCGAATTTTGGTCTTTCGAAGTTCAACGGCAAACAATTGGTGTCGCTTACGGTGGCTATTCGACCTCGACGGCAATCACGGTTTGCTGGTGACGCATGAGACGACCGACGAAGTCCCCCAGGATTTTCAGCAATCCATATTTTTGCCTAACCAATCCCTGGCCGTGGGCGGCTTCATTCTCATCGCAGATTCGGGCGCGTCCGTCGATCCAGATGCCGCGCACCGACCCGCGCAATGTGCAAGGTGCCACGCGAACATGTGGGTTGTTGCGAATGCGCTTTACTTTGCCGGCGGCCGCCTCGGAATAGATGTAAAAGACGGTTACGGATGGATTAGTGTGGGACACATCCTGCGCAAACCAGACCGGGGTCCGTACTCCGGCACCAGTTTTGCGGAAGGTTTCCAGGTTCAGATACTTCGCCTGCGCAAATTGCGCGATTGCTTCCGGCATCATGTCATAGAGCTTATCGTATCGCCCCAGTTTCAGCCCCGGGCGAGCGTAGGCGCAATCTCATCGCAACAACTGGCAGCGGTTTAGGTCGAAAGCTAATCGAAAATATTTACGTCGAAACTTTGCTTTGCGGTTGCGCCGCCGTGCTTGGCATTTACTGCCATACTCCACGGCCCAGACATGTCGAGGCTTTTCACTGACGCTTCGTACTCGCCATTGCCTTTAGGCGCGAACGTCAGCTGGGTCGCACCCATATCCATCAGCTTCATGGTGAGCGCGCCATTCACTTCGGCATCGCTTACCGGTTGTCCATCGACACCGGTGACGTGAACCTGAAACATCATCGGCTTGTTCATGCTGGGACGCTCCGGCGAGACTGCCAAATCAAGATGCAACTGCGCAGTCGATCCGGCACCCTTCTTACTGCAGGCAGGTATCAGGGCCAGAGTGACGATAAGGGCAGAGATGAGGAGAAGTTGGCTACGGGTTTTCAATCGAAGCTTCCTTTAGTGAGTATGGGAGCCGTGCTCGTGACCAGGACTGACGGGAATGACACAACCATCTCTCACCTCGCAGGCGTTCAACTCGAACTGGATGGTGGTGTGATGGATGTGGAATTGCTGGCTCAGTTCGCTGCGAATCTGCTCGAGAATCACTGCACACTCTGAAGCCGGTATGTCCTGAATGCCGATGTGACAGGACAGCGAATGTGTGTCACTGCCAATGCTCCAGACGTGCAGGTCGTGCACCGAGCAGACCCCAGGAACCGCGCAAATGATGCTCTCGATTGCGATCAGGTCCATGCCGCGCGGCGTGCCTTCCAGCAGAATGTTCAGACTCTCGCGAATGATACCGATTGAAGACCACAGAATCATCGCGCCGATACCAACCGACAGCGCGGGATCGATCCAGTGCCGGCCGGTGTAGGCGATAACAACACCGCCGACGATGACCGCGGCGGTGGAAAGCGTGTCGCCAATCTCGTGCAGCAATGCGCTGCGCACGTTGATATCGCGATGACCGCGCATCAGCATCAGGGCGATCGCGCCGTTCATGGCCACACCCGCCGCGGCCACCCAGATCATCAGGTGCGCGTCGACCTCGACAGGCGTCTGCAATCTCTTGAAAGCTTCGTACCAGATATAGAACGAGATGAGGACTAGGGTCAGGCCGTTGACGAATGCGGCCAGCACTCCGGCGCGGTTGTAGCCATAGGTTTTGCGCGCACTTGGGGGACGTCCCTGAAGATATACCGCGCCCCAGGACATCAGTAGCGCCAGGAAGTCTGTGAGGTTGTGCCCCGCTTCGGAGAGCAGCGCGAGACTATGCGCGCGAAATCCGGCGATCACCAGCAGGACGATATAAACCAGCGTCACTGCAAGCGAGAGCCGCAGTATCCGTGAGGTTTTCTCGCTAGCGGCGTCTCCGACCGGCAGATGCATAGCTTCAGTCTAAAAGGCCTACGGCAGCTGTTCAACCTCTCACCCGGGACGATCCTCGTGGCAACTAGGTTAAGACCTCGCGCTTCTTACCTGGCCCCAAATTCGAACCCCGGCCGCCCGGGGTTCACTTGCCATACCCAACTTGCAAGGCAGTTTTTTCCTTCGTTCGACACCCGATCCCACGCAAGTTGCCATCAAAATAACGCGAGGGCGATGAATTATGAAGATCAACGAGTCGTTGTTAGCAGTGGTTCTCACCGGCGGGGCGATACTGGCTGTAGGTCAGAGCACGACAGCAAACCAGGCCGCTTCGCCCAGCAACAATCAAGGTTCAAGCACCTATGGAAATAGCACCTATAACCAGGGAGCGCAATCGCCGTCCAGCACGAACTCGAATCCGACGAGCCAACAGAGCCCGTCAACAAATTCGGTCGGCAGCGCCGGGACGCCGCAACCGCCATCCCCAGATACCGGCAGCAATGCCGCGCTGCAATCGCGGATCGACGACGCTCTGCGAAACGAGCCGACTCTCGGTGCCAGCCATGTCGTCTCGAATGTGTCGGACACCGGCATCGAACTATCGGGCACAGTTGGCTCCACGAAGGACAAGCAGACAGCCGAGCGCATCGCTTCATCCTTCGATGGGAACCGCAAGCTCACCGACAACATTGTCGTAACTGGGGCAGGACATTCCGACCTGGCACCGAATCATCCTGCGCTGAATAACGGCGGAGTGGGCAACGCGCCGAATCCGGCAACCAATAATCCGCAAAAGCAGAACTAGCTCGCCAGAGAACTGCTGTAGTGGGAGTCGTGAAACCTGTGCTGCTGCGGCGGCTGCGTCAGTACTTGCGAAGCACGCCGATTACGCGTCCCTGCACCTGGACAGTTCGCGCGGGAACAATAATGGGCTGCATGGTGGCATTCGATGGTTGCAGGCGAGTGTTCGCTCCCTCGCGGTAAATGCGCTTCAAAGTTGCGTCGCTGCCATCCACCAGCGCCACGACGATTTCGCCATCGCGGGCGGTCTCGGCTTTCTCGACCAACACATAATCGCCATCCAGAATGGCTTCGTCTTGCATACTCTCGCCCTTTACCTGCAGCACGTAGACATCCTTCGAGCGAGTAAAGTCGGCAAGGGAGATAGACTCGGGATTCTCCACCGCCTCCAGAGGCTGGCCGGCGGCGATCCGTCCCAGAAGCGGCAAAGTCATGCTGGTCTCGGCAGCCACCGCCAGCGACTGCTTCATCCGCCCGCGCGGCTTAAGCAGGTCGATCGAGCGGCTGCGGTTATAGTCGCGCCGCAGCAACTGTTTCTCTTCCAGGTTCGTGATGTGTTTGTGCACGGTGGCCAGCGAACTGAGGCCAAGGCCATGTGCGATCTCATCGAATGATGGCGAATAACCGTGCTTGTCCACAAATTCCGAGATGAAATCGTATACCTGTTTCTGGCGACGGGTCAGAGCCATATCGTGAGCTGGCCTCCGCCTATATTGTCAGCGAATAAAAGGCGAAATGTCAACGCGAGAAGCGGGTTAATCAGGCGGATACCTGGGCAGCGTTCCCATGTCGTGATATTTTTGCCGACTGGTGCTTTAGGTTCGGGTCCTGCGGTTGGACCCTAACCTGGGTTCGTGGTTTACACCGTAACGGGTTTGCGTCTCCACGCACCGATGACGATGCCCATCAGCACGCAGCCGAGGAGCGGGTAAGCGGCAGAGATCAGAATGAAGGATTGCATGCGCGCCTCGAAGACCATCTCAGTCACCATGGCGACGGCCGTCGCCAGACCAACCAGAAGCCCAACGGCAATGCCGCGGAATATTCCATGGCTGGGCGAGCTGGTGAGCAGGCGAGCAATCACGTAAGCCAGCAGCACGCTGCAAAGAAACGCAATGATGTACGGCCAGAAGTTAGGGTGCGACATATGGGCCTGGAGTTCTTCGGACGACATGCGCAACCCCGCCTGCCATTGCTTGGAGAACACGGTGAACCACACCGCTCCCAGCAACCAGTCGGCGATGCCGGCGACCAAGATAGCAGGCCAATTCAGTCCCATTGCTGCGCCCTCCTCGTTCAGGCGAGACGATACACTGCGCACCCGCGTTGTCGCAATTGCAAATCCGCGGCGCTGTGATATAGGTTGCGAGGAAGCTGCGTTCACCGGCACCCGCACAGGTCTAGTATTTCCTGAGGCGTGCGGCCCTGCTCCCGCAGAGCTCGCAGACTAAGTGCGTCGTGACGCTTGGCGAGTCTCAGCCCGGAATCATCTCGCACCAGATCGCGATGGTAGTAAGCGGGAACCGGCAAGCCAAGCGCCCGGATCAAGAGCAACTGCCGCGCCGTCGACTTCAACAGATCTGCGCCGCGCACGACCTCCGTGATCTGCATGGCGGCGTCATCTGCGACGACAGCCAGCTGATACGCCGGAACATCGTCGCGCCGCCACACCACGAAGTCGCCGAAATCGCGTCCGGCAACATAGCTTCGCGCGCCTTGATGAAGATCGTCGAACGCGATCTGCTCGCCATCGGGAACGCGGAAGCGCCAATTTACCCCAGCAGGAGCCTCGTATCCTTTGGCCTCTCCTACCTTCCCGCGACAGCGGCCGGGATACATCGGCTCATCGTCGCTTTCGTTCGGCGCCGACGCCGACATGGTCAGGTCCTTGCGTGAACAAGTACACGGATAGATAAATCCGCCATTGCGCAGGTGTCGCCAAGTTTGCAAGTACAGCTCCCGGCGATGGCTCTGCTCATACGGGCCAAACGGTCCACCCACATCCGGCCCTTCCTGCCAGGGAATGCCGAGCCAGTGCAGGTCTTCGATCATTGCCGCCGCATAATTTGCTTTTGAGCGTTGCGGGTCGAGATCTTCGTTGCGAAAGACCAGTGTGCCGTTGTGTTGTAACGCTTGCTGGTAGGCCGTCCAAAACGTACACGCGTGCCCGATGTGCAGCAGCCCCGTCGGAGATGGAGCGACGCGTCCGCGATAGGGCCGGTGCTGCGTGGTGGGAGTGAAGTTCACGATGTGATTGTACGAGGCGGACGAATTCACCACGGCAATATGCCGGGAAGGGTGAATTCTCGGCAAGTCACGGAGTGCGGCTTGGGTTGATCGTGCCGGTCATAGGGGTCCTTCGACTCGGGCGCGCAAAAGAAGCGCGCCTGCGCTCAGGATGACGCCTTTTCGTATAGGGTTCTCTTCTGTAGGGAATGACATCCCTTATAGGGAAACGGCGAACACGGAGTGAATACGCTGCAAGAAAGGATTTTTCTCCGTGCCCTCTGTGACTCAGTGGTGAACGGCTTCTTAATCCAGCGACGCGGCTCCTACCAACTCGGGCTCGCGCTCCTCAACTCGTATGGAAGCTGCCGAACGTCTCGCGGGCGGCGGCGTCTTCACGTGCGGATGCAGGTCGCGCGCATTGCGCAGCAGGAGCAGCAGCGGCAGCATCGCCCAGAAAATTATGGCCATCACCCAGAATGCCTCTACGAATGAGAGCATGGCCGCCTGTTGCTGCACCATCAGGTAAATCGCGCCCCAGGCTTTGTGGGTCGCGTCACTTGCATTTGAGAGCCCGTGCAATTGGAACCAGCTCTGCAGCCCGTGAACGGCGTTCTGCGTGCGAATATCCGACGGTGTAACGTGGGCGATGAGCTGGTTCTGATGCACCTGCTGCCGCCGTGCCAGGAAGGTCGTCATGGTGGCGATGCCAAAGCTGCCACCGATGTTCCGCATCAGGTTGTAGATGCTGGTGGCATTGCCCATCTTCTCCTTGCTGATCTTCGACATGCTTGTGGTCATCAGCGGGATGAAGAGGAACGCCATGGCCGCGCCTTGAATGATCTGCGGCCAGAAGATATCCCAGTAACCGGCGTTCAGGTTCAGGTGCGAGAGCTGGAACATGGTGTAACCGCCGACGATGATGCCCACCGCCAGCAGTTTGCGCGGATCCATGCGATTGGTGAGCTGTCCGGTGATCGGCGTGAATATCAGCGCACCGATACCGCGCGGCGACAAGGCCAGTCCCGATTGCAGCGCGGGATAATTCAGCAGCGTCTGCAGGAAGATCGGCAGCAGCATGAGTGAGGCGTACAGGACGAAGCCCAGCATGGTCATGAGAAACGTGCCGGCGCTGAAGGTGCGGTCCTTCAGGACGCGCAGATCGACGATGGGATGTTTGGCGGTCAACTCCCGAACGACCATGCCCACCAGTCCGATAACGCACAGCGCCGTCCACAAGCGGATCTGAGGGCTGCCGAACCAGTCTTTGCGCTGGCCGGTGTCGAGCACCATTTGCAGCATGCCGAAGCCGAGCGCGAGAAATCCGATGCCCCAGAGATCGATGCCGCCAGAGATGCGTTTGCGCAGGTAGTGGGGATCGATGACGAAGTGGCTGATCATCAGCAGGGACAGAATCCCGACTGGCAGATTGATGTAGAAGATCCAGCGCCAGGTGTAGTTGTCGGTGATCCAGCCGCCTAGAGTCGGCCCAAGAATAGGCGCGATGATGATGCCGAGGCCGAATGCCGCCATCGCGGTGCCGTGTTTCTTTGGCGGAAACGTTTCGAGCAGAACCGACTGCGATAACGGCTGCAAACCTCCGCCGCTCAGACCCTGCAGGATGCGAAAGAAGATGAGCCAGTCCAGGCTGGTCGCCATGCCGCAGAGTAAGGAGGTCAGCGTGAATCCACTGACACAGACCATCAGCATCCGGCGACGGCCGAAGCGAGAGGCCAGCCATCCCGCCATGGGCAGAATGATGGCATTCGACACCAGATAGGAGGTGACGACCCACGTGCCTTCTTCGTAGGTCGCTCCCATATTTCCGGCCATGTGCGGGATGGAGACGTTGACGACGGTGGTGTCGAGGACTTCCATGAACGTGGCCAGCATGACTGCGATGGTCACAATCCAGGGATTCACGTGGGTGCTGCGGTCGGGCATGTGCCTGAGCAAGGATAGGAAATACTGGGGAAGGAGTCGGTGACCGGGCTCACATGAGCGCTGCCGGACGCTTTTGTGACCCGAATCACAGGGGGGAGTGAGCTGCGGTGCTACGATAAGTCTTTATGTCCGCACCTGATTCCCTCTTCATACGTGCCTGCCAGCGGCTTCCGGTTGAGACCACGCCTGTCTGGTTCATGCGCCAGGCTGGACGTTACATGCAGCAGTATCGCGACGTGCGCAAACACTATTCGCTGGTCGAAATCTGCAAGAAGCCTGAGATCGCTGCCGAAGTTACCATCACCGCTGCGGAGTTCCTCAACGTTGATGCGGCTATCATCTTTGCCGACCTGCTGCTGCCGCTCGAAGTGATGGGCTTGCCTTTTCACTTCGCCGCCGGTGAAGGTCCGGTGATCGAGAAGCCAGTCCGCACCGCGGAAGACGTTGCCGCGCTTCGTACCGACCGGGCGGCCGAGTTGGGCTACGTGTCGGATGCCGTGGCGCTCGTCGCCAAGCATTTCGGCGCGAAGCTGCCTGTGATCGGCTTTTGTGGAGCGCCGTTTACCCTCGCCAGCTACATGATCGAGGGCGGCGGCTCGCGCCATTATCTGGAAGTCAAGAAGCTGATGTACAACTCGCCCGAGGTGTGGGACGAACTGGTCGGCAAGCTCGTCGATGTGCTGGCCGAGTACGCGGCCGAGCAGGTGCGCTCCGGCGCAGATGCCTTGCAGATCTTCGATAGCTGGGTCGGCTGCCTGAGCGTCGAGGATTATCGCCGATACGTGCTGGTGCCAACGACGCAGCTCGTTCAGCGCCTCCAGAAAGCGACCAAAGTCCCCATCATCTACTTCGGAACGGATAGCTCCACCCTTCTACCTTCGATGGCAGAGACTGGGGCCGAGGTCATTGGCCTCGACTGGCGCATTCCGCTGGACGAAGGCTGGCAAACGGTCGGACATAACCGCGCTGTGCAGGGGAATCTCGATCCGGTGTTGCTGTTCGCTTCCTGGGGCGAGTTAAAGCAGCGAGCAGAACATGTCCTGCGACTGGCCGATGCTCGGCCGGGGCACATCTTCAACCTGGGACACGGCATCTTGCCGCATACTCCGGTGGACAACGTGAAGAGCCTGGCGCAGTTCGTCCACGAGTTCACCGCCTCGGCGGCAACGGCAAGGAAGTCATGAGTAAGCAGGCGGTGCTGCTGATCGCCCATGGAAGCCCCGAAAACGTACAGGACATTCCCGCGTTCCTGCAGAACATTTCGCGTGGCCGTCCGATGTCTGACGCTGTGGTAAAGGAAGTCCAGCATCGTTATACGCAGATCGGCGTTTCGCCTCTGACGTGTCTGACATTGGGGCAGACAAACGGTGTTGCAGGCGCGTTGGGCATTCCGGCTTATATGGGTATGCGCAACTGGCATCCCTTCATCGTCGATACCTTGAAGCAAATGACCGCCGAAGGCGTCGAACAGGCAGTCGCAATCTGTCTGGCGCCGCATAATTCCCGAACTAGCGTAGGACTCTACAAGCAGGTGCTGTTTGGCGCTGGTGCGCCATTCCCAATCGATTTCGTCGAGGAATGGCACGATCATCCTCTGCTGATCGAAGCGTTCGCCGATCGCTTGCGTGCAGGATGGAAAGCAGCCTGCGAACAGCATGGATCAGCGCTGCCGGTCATCTTTACCGCGCACAGCGTACCGCAGCGCACGATTGCCGAAGGCGATCCTTATGAAGCCCAGACGCGAGAAACAGCGGCGCTGGTCGCAGCCCAGGTTCCAGAAATCGGCGCATGGCAGTTTGCGTTTCAAAGCCAGGGCATGTCAGGAGGTGAATGGCTGGGTCCCACAGTGGAGGATACGATCACCGGACTCAAGACGAGCGGGCAGACGGGAGTTTTTCTCCAGCCCATCGGCTTTGTCTGCGATCATGTCGAAATCCTTTACGATATCGATATACTGTTCCGCGAGTTCGCCGAAGCGCGTGGGCTGAAGCTCTATCGCGCGGAATCGCTGAACGATTCGCCGTTGTTCATACACGCAATTGCCGATTTGGCGAAAACTCGCCTGGCCGCGATGAGCCCTGTGGCGAGCAGCGGCATCCAAGGCTGAGAGGATTTCGTAGTTACCGCATGAAGCGGATTGCAATCATCGGCGGTGGTATCTCCGGGCTGAGCGCGGCTTTCTATTTGGAGAAAGCGCGCGCTGGCGGCGCTGAACTCGAGTACACGCTGTTCGAGAGCGGACAGCGACTGGGCGGTTGCCTGTCGTCGGATCACATCGAAGGCTGCCTGGTCGAGGCTGGGCCCGACTCCTTCCTCACTGAAAAACCTTGGGCCGTCACGCTCTGTAAAGAGCTTGGGCTGGACGATCAGCTCATCGGCTCGAACGACGCGCAGCGTAAGACCTACATTGTGGTAAAGGGCCGCCTGGTCGTCATGCCGGACGGCCTTATGTTCATGGTGCCAACGAAGCTGGCGCCCACTGCGCTCTCCCCGCTTTTCTCCTGGGGGACCAAACTGCGCATGGCGCAGGAACTGCTGCACCCGCCGCGTCCCATGCAGGAGGACGAAACCGTGGCGCAACTGGTGGAGCGCCACTTTGGTCCAGAAGTCGTCGATCGTCTGGCTGATCCTCTGCTCTCTGGGGTGTATGGCGGCGATGCTGCGAAACTCAGCGCGCGTGCCGTGTTGCCGCGCTTCGTAGAGATGGAAGAGAAGTACGGCAGCCTGAGCAAAGCGATGATCGCCGCGCACAAGAAGATGGCGCAGATGACGGGCAAGCAAGCGCCACGACCGCTGTTCACTTCGTTGCGCGACGGCATGCAGCAAATGGTGGACGCGATCATCGAGCGCCTCAATCCGGAATGGATCCGCATGCGCCGCCACATACGCCGTATTTATCCCGAGAACGGTGGTTGGCGCGTCTCCATCGAGATGAATGGTGACGAGCGTTACGACGCGGTGATCCTGGCTACTCCGGCCAATGTCGCAGGCGAACTGCTCGATCCGGTCGATCACGATCTCGCACACAATCTTCTGGAAATCACCTATAGCTCTTCGGTCACCGTCACGCTCGGCTACTACAAAGAACAGTTGGCAAAGCTGCCGCCAGGCTTTGGATTTCTCGTCCCACGCAGTGAGGGCACACGGATGCTGGCCTGCACCTTCGTCCACAATAAGTTTCCGCATCGTGCGCCCGAAGGGAAGGGCATTCTGCGCTGCTTCCTGGGTGGCGCGCGCGATGAGGCTGTTTTAGGGCTCAGCGACGAAGAGCTGCTGGAGACCGTGCAACGTGAGTTGCGAGATATCGTTAAACTCAACGCGCGGCCGATGTTTTCGCGCGTGTACCGCTGGCGCGAAGCAATGGCGCAATACGAACCCGGGCACATTGCACGGGTCGCTGCCATAGAAAAACGAGTGGCCCAGATTCCCGGGTTAGCTCTTGCCGGAAACGCCTTTCACGGCATCGGCGTTCCTGACTGTGTCCGCTCGGGTATGGAAGCCGCTACGTCGGTTGCACAACTCACGCCCGAATCCCAGCCCACTGGCCGATAGCCTGTCGCATTTTGTCATAGCAAATTCCAGCAATTTGTGTCTAAAATCGAGACCTCCTTTGGCGGGAACGGCGTATCGTAAAAGTAGTCACCTGCCATAACTGACAGGTTTCGGAGGTGACCGATGCCCATCCTCTGGATTGCCGTGTACTGCCTCATCGCGGTTCTGGTGCTGTTCGCTCTCACCTTCCATAACGAAATGCTCGACGAGAAAAGCCGCTGCGACAAAATTGCCAAGCCACTTGCCGGCGATGGCAAGAAACCAGTCAGCAAGGACGTCCCCCACTCCGTGTAGTTTAGGATGTTCGTTCGGGTCCGCAGTGCTTACGGCGGGCTATTCTGCACATTTTTCCGACACCTGGAGGGTTCGCATGGCGGACGTTCGCCGAGGACTGATCATGGTTAACACTGGCCCGGGCAAGGGCAAGACCACGGCCGCTATGGGCACGGCATTGCGCGCCGTGGGCAACGGATTGAAGGTGCTGATGCTGCAGTTTCTCAAGGGCTCCTGGCATTACGGCGAACTCGACGCGGTGCAGGCGTTCGGCGACAACTTCGTCATGCGCCAGATGGGCCGCGGCTTCGTGAAGGTGGGCGGCGCGGAAACCGATCCTGAAGACGTCCGGCTGGTGGAAGAGGCGTGGGCCGAGGCCGAGAAAGAAATTCTTTCAGGCCGGTGGGACCTGATCGTGCTTGATGAGATCAATTACGCGATCGGCTACAAGATGCTTGATCCGCTGAAGGTGGTTGAGACGCTGAAGAAGAAGCCGGAGATGGTGCACGTTATCCTCACCGGGCGTAACGCGCATCCGTCGATCGTCGAGATCGCCGATACGGTGACCGAAATGCGCGAGGTGAAGCACGCGTACCAGAAAGGCATCGAGGCGCAGCGGGGCATCGAGTATTAGTAACTGCTGCCCTAGCAGCAAGTAGTTGGTCGGCGGCTCCCGAAGTCTGTCCCTAACCTCTAATCAATGACAAATTCAGCAATACCCGCTGGTTCCCGCAGTCTGGCAACGGGTCGATGGCATCGACATGCTTCGCAGGCTGGCGATCTTTTTCGTGTTGATGAACCATGTCAATACTCGCCTGCTGCTCGCGAAAGTCCCTTACACGCAAGGCATTCCGAAACAACTCGTCTCGTCGCTGGTATGGAATGGCCAGCTCGGCGTGCAGATGTTCTTCGCTGTCTCGGGGATTTCTGATCACCACCCGGTGCAGTATCATGCTACGATGTCGCAAAACAGCTCTCAATTGCGAACAGACGCAGCGATTGAGATACGCTCCCGAAGAACAATCCTGCTCCTGATAACAAGGCCTTCAACTTGTCCGAAAGGAGCCCATGACCGTCGGCAAAGTATTCCTGAACTACAGGCGCGATGACTCGGAAGGATACGTCGGTCGTCTCTACGATCACCTGACGCAGCGCTTTCCTGGCCGCATCTTCCGTGACGTTACCGGACTGCGCCCGGGAGAAGACTTTGTGAACGCGCTTGATCGCGAGGGAGTCAGCTGCCAGGTACTGCTGGCGATCATTGGAAAGCGCTGGCTCTCCTGCATGGATGCGGGCGGTCGTCGTCGCCTTGACGATCCCGACGACATCTTGCGGCGCGAGATCATCCATGCGCTCCAGCGCAACGTTCTTGTAATCCCCGTTCTGGTCGGCGGCGCAACCGTTCCCTCCATCGACGATTTACCGCCGGAGCTGAAGCCGCTGGGACGCCGCCAGGCGCTACCGATCTCCGAGCTGGATTTTGAGCGTGACCTCGAGCGCCTGATCGAAGTAGTCGCGCAGGAGCTGTGTGTGCCCATACCAGCGGGCCCGCGGAATGTTACTCCGCCGCCACCGGCGCCGGTGCACAAACACAAGCGCTGGCCCTGGATAGTGGCCGGAGCGGTGGCGACCTTCCTGCTGCTCGCAGTCATCGAATCGGTCAAGACGCAGAACCAGCCAATGCCCGCTGGCGGCTCCCAACAGGGCACGAGTCTCCCGGCGGCAATGGGTGATCAAGCCGCCACTCCCGCTGCGCAGCGGACGAATGCTACATCCGGCGAGCAAACAGCAGCGACGCCATCTCAACCCGACGCCACAAATGTCAGCCCTGCCACCAATAACGCGCACGCCAGTCCTTCTACAACGACCGCTGCTGCTGCAGCCTGGCAACGAGATGTGGCGGCCACGATTGTGGCCATGAATACGTCCCGACAGCAGATGGCTATGATCCTTAGCAACTCGCCTCGTTCTCTTCCGGAGCTGCAACAGCAGGCTCGGCTGCTTCTGGGCGCGGTTGATGGTTATGACCAACAGGTAGACAACTTCAGCGGGCTGTTAAGCCAAGGCCAGTCAGAAGGCTATCTCACGACCAGCACAGATCGCGCACAGGTTGCGGCACTGCAGCAGGTATGCGAGATTCGGAAGCAACAGTCAGCGCGGTATCGATACGAATCGCAGCTTGTACTGCAATACAATCCGTATGCGACGCAGTATGCCGTCCTGCTCAATCAGTTGATGTCCGTGCAGGCCGAAATCAACTCTCTGGACGTAAGAGCAGCGGCGCTGATGCAGCAGTCGGGGCTGCAGTAACCACGCTGTCTACTGGCTGAAATCAAGCCTTCCCGTGATATAATCGTTAGTGCTCCTCAGTAGAACAATCTCCTGAATTTGCAATGACTTGCGAGCGATCCGGCAGAATTTATCGTGACCTCGGCAACGCCGAAGCTGCGCTCGCACCACGGAGCACGAACGGTCCTCAGCACACAGTTCTGAATCGACGAATTTGCGAGTTGACCCACACCGAAGTTTAAGAAGGAAACTAGCCGACGGCCGATGGCCGAAAGCTGACAGCTAACATGGCAGACGATCCAAACCAGCAATTACCACTAGACAACATCGGCCCGGGCGCGGCCAACGTGCAACCGGTCAACATTGAAGACGAGATGCGGCGTTCGTATCTCGACTATTCGATGTCGGTGATCATCGGGCGCGCGCTGCCCGACATTCGTGACGGACTGAAGCCCGTGCATCGGCGCATTCTGTACGCCATGCACGACATGGGTGTGCTGCACAACCGCAAGTACATGAAATGCGCCGGTGTGGTCGGCGAATGTTTGAAGAAGTATCACCCCCACGGTGACAGCGCGGTGTACGACGCGATGGTGCGTCTGGCGCAGCCCTGGAGTTTGCGTTATCCGCTCATCGACGGCCAAGGAAACTTCGGGTCGGTAGACGGTGATCCGCCCGCGGCCTACCGGTATACCGAATCGCGCATGGCCGAAATCGCGGAAGAGTTATTGGCTGACATCGACAAGGACACCGTCGACTTCGTGGCCAACTTCGACGACTCCACGGTCGAGCCGTCGGTATTGCCAACGCGCATTCCGAACCTTCTCATCAATGGCTCCGACGGTATTGCCGTCGGCATGGCGACCAAGATTCCTCCGCATAACTTGACGGAGATTGTCGATGGGGCTATTACGCTGGTGAACAATCCACACGCCACACTGGCCGACATTTTGAAGTTCGTGCAGGGTCCGGACTTTCCGACCGGCGGCTTTATTCACGGCCGCAGCGGCATCATGGAGGCCTATCGCACCGGACGCGGCCGCTTCCTGATGCGCGCCAAGGCAGCCATCGAGCACGTCACCAAAGACAAAGACGCGATCATCGTTACCGAGATCCCTTACCAGGTGAACAAGGCGACGCTGATCAAGCGCATCGCCGAGCTGGTGAACAACAAGGTGATCGACGAGATCAGCGACGTACGTGACGAGAGCGATCGCGACGGCATGCGCATTGTCATCGAACTCAAGCGCGGGTGCGAGCCGCAGATCGTGCTCAACCAGCTCTTCAAGCACACCTCGATGCAGGAGAGCTTCAGCATGATCTTCCTGGCCGTAGTCAACGGCCAGCCAAAGGAAATGGGCCTGGTGCAGGCGATCCAGCACTTCGTCGATCACCGCATCGATGTGGTGCGCCGTCGCACTGCCTACCTGCTGATGAAGGCGCGCGAGCGTGAGCATGTGCTTGAGGGATACCAGGTTGCGCTCGATCGCGTCGACGACGTGATCCGCATTATCCGCGGCAGCGAGAACCGCGCCGATGCGCGCACCAACCTGGTTGCGTACTTCACCGGCAGCACGGTCAACATTTCCGAAGGGAAGTCGGGGAAGTCTGCCTCACTGAAGGGTTTCAATCCCACGACCTTAACGACCCCGTTCGACGCAGTGCAGGCGGACGCAATCCTCGAATTGCAGTTACACCGGCTGACGCGTCTGTCGATCGACGAAATTCTGAAAGAACTCGCCGAGGTCCGTGGACGCATTGCGGAGTACGAAGCGATTCTGGGCAGCGAGAAGAAGCTCCGCAACGTGATCGTCAAAGAGCTGGAAGAGATCAAGAAAAAGTACGGCGACGCCCGCCGCACGGAAATTCAGGACGAAGCTGCCGAGCTCAGCCTGGAAGACCTGATCGCCGACGAGCAGGTTGCGGTGACGGTCAGCCACTCCGGCTACTTGAAGCGCACGCCGATCTCGACCTATCGCCAGCAGCGTCGCGGCGGCACCGGACGCAAGGGCATGAGCACGCGCGAGGAGGATTTCGTCGAGCATCTGTTTGTCGCCTCCACGCACGATTACATCCTGGTCTTCACCAACACTGGCCGCGTCTATTGGCTCAAGGTGTACGAAATCCCTGAGCTGAGCGCGGCGGGCAAGGGCAAAGCCATCGCTAACCTGGTTGCGCTACAACCGGGCGAGACGGTACGCGCATGGCTGACGGTTCGCGATCTGGAGGAAGAGAATCGCTACGTCTTCTTTGCGACGCGTAATGGCACGGTGAAGAAGACGCCGCTGAAGGACTTCAGCAACGTTCGCTCGATCGGCATCAACGCCATTGGCATCGAAAACGAAGACGAGCTGGTGGCCGCCAATTGCACCGACGGCAATCAGATTGTCTTTCTCGCGACGCATGATGGCAAGGCGATTCGGTTTGAAGAGGACGCTGTGCGGCCGATGGGCCGGGCGGCCTACGGGGTTCGCGGCATGCATCTTGACCGCGGCGACTACATCGTCGGGATGGCAGTCACGCCTAAGGAACGCAAGAAGGCGAAGGATGGCGAGGGCGAGTCGAACCTCATCCTCTCCGTTACCGAGCAGGGCTACGGCAAGCGCACGGACGTGAACGAGTATCGCCTGACGAATCGCGGTGGCAAGGGCGTCATCAATCTGAAGACCACGGCGCGCAACGGAAAAGTCGTTTCTATCATGCTGGTAAGCGAGCAGTCGGAGGTGATGGTAATCAGCCAGTTCGGCAAGATCATCCGCATCGACACTAAGACGGTTCGCGAGTCCGGCCGCTCCGCTCAGGGTGTGCGCCTGCTGCACCTGGAAGAAGGGGACCGACTTGCGGCAGCCTCGATCATCCCGCCGGAAGAAGCCGTCGAAAACGGCAACGGGGAGACCGGCACGCTGGTGCAATAAGAACGGTAAGAACCTTGAGGGTGCGCCATCCAAGCTGATTTGGCTTGGGTGGGGTTTTTACTGGCTGCCGCTGGCGGTGCGGGCTTTCTCAAACTCGTCGCCGGCTTTCCATCCAACCAGGGTGATCTGGTTCGCTGCCTCCCAGCCCAACGCAATGCCGAACCGGGCCATGACTGCATCGCCGCGAAAATCCATGTCCGGACGATATTCGTCGCTGGGCTGATGGTAGTGCTTGGAGACGTACTCCTCGGCTTGTTGCGTGCCCCACTGCCGAGTATGTCCGCGGTAAAGATCTCCCTCGTCGATGGAGAATGAGGGGATGCCGACGCGGGCGAAGCTGAAGTGGTCGGAGCGGTAATAGTGACCGGCGGCGGGCTGGGCGTCGGGAACGATCGTCAGGTTGAAATCGCCGGCGGTACGCTCAACCAGGTAGTAGAAACTGGTGCGCTCGGCTCCAGCGACGTTCAACTCCTCCGGCACGCCGAGCGGCGGCACATCGTCATAATTCAGCGCCAGCGAGATGTCCTTGGACGGCACTGGCAGATGTTTGCCGAGATATTCCGAGCCGAGCAAACCCTGCTCTTCCGCCGTGACCGCGGCGAAGTAGATGGAGCGTTTTGGCGGCTGCTTCGTGTTGGCAAAGGCGCGCGCGATCTCCAAAAGTATGCCGCAGCCGGTAGCGTTGTCCTGCGCGCCGTTGTAGATGTTGTCGCCTGCCATCCCCGGCACGATCCCAAGATGATCGTAGTGCGCGCTGTAGAACACCGCCTGATCTTTCAGCTTTGCATCCGAGCCGGGAAGCATGGCGATCACATTGTTGGAGTCGAAGTGGCGAACCTTACTCACCATGGTCGCGCTGACCTTGACGGGCAGCACCACCGGCTTGAATCCACGCTTGCCGGCCGACGCAATCATCTGATCGATGTTCATGCCGCAAGCCTGCGCCACTTTGCGTGCGATGTCGAACTGAATCCAGGCAGCCAGCCTCAGCTTCTGCTCCGAGCTGTCACGCAGAAACGAGCGCTCACCCGACCACGAATTGCGCACCACGTCCCAGCCGTAACTGGCCAGCGCCGTCTTATGAATCAGAATGACTCCAGCAGCACCCTTGCGCGCCGCTTCTTCATACTTGTAGGTCCAGCGTCCGTAGTAGGTGAGAGCCTTGCCTGCGAAGAATTTTGGATCGTCGGAGGGCGGCTCGTTCACCAGCATGAGCAGCACCTTGCCCTTCACGTCGACGTCCTTGTAGTCGTTCCAATCGAACTCGGGCGCGTCAATGCCGTAGCCCATCCAGACGAGATCGGTGCTCAGGTCGTCGCGCGTATTGCCGCTTTCGTCGGTCGCGACGAAGTCCTTGCGATAGACCAGGTCGAGCGGAATGCCACTATTGGGAACCAGGCTTAGCGTCGATTCATCTTGCGTCGCGATGCCATCGAGCGGCACCTTCTGCATGTAGCTTCCGTTGTTGCCGGCGGGCTTCAATCCGTAGAGCGCGAATTCGGTCGCAATGTACTCGGCGGCGATATCTCCGCCGCGCTGGCCGGTGCCGCGTCCCTCCAGTAGATCGCTGGCCAGGAACTTGACGTGCGCACGGATTCGTTGGCCTTCGACGGCCCCCATCGCTTGCTCCGCCGCCGGTGGCAATCCTGCAACTTGCGGTATCGCCGGCTTGCTTGCCGGTGGGTGCGCAGGAGCTGGTGTCGCGGTCTGCGAGAAGAGGGAAGCGGCGGCAAGAAGCGATAGCAGCGCGACAGGCGCCAGTCTTTGCAAGTGAGCTCTCCTAACGAGGGGTACAGCAGAGAAAACCCTATAGTTTACGCGAAAGCAGCGGCGTCGATACCCGAAAACGGGCTGCTCAACCGATTGGCTGTCCCCCGCCAGAGGCTACCCTCCTCCATGCAAATCCAGTAGAATCAACCCTTGCACCTGATTCCTCTGAATGCGTCCTGGCGTGCGTTGGATTCTCCGGCGCAGAACCGCAATCCGCGAAGAATATGAGTCGACTGAGCCGCCTCCTCCGGTATTTCAAGCCTTATTGGTTCTACCTGCTCGCCTCAGTCGTCTCGATGGCGCTGGTCGGACTGTTGGACGCATTTCGCCTGCTGCTCATCGGCCCTATCCTCGATCAGGTCCTCAACCCTTCTTCGCAAACGCGGGCGCTGCCTCTGCTGCCGATTCCAGTTTTCGGTCACCATCTGGATTTGCGGTCGTTCGTTCCCCAGAACCTGCACAATGTCTGGTCGGTGGTTACGTTTGCTCTGATCATCTCCACAATTCTCAAGGGCCTCTTCGATTACGCCGGGACGTACTTCGCGAACTACGCCGGGTTCGGCATGGTCACCGACATGCGCAACGAACTCCATCGCGCCACCCTGCGCCGGTCGGTCGGATTCTTCCAGCAATATTCGACCGGCACCTTGTTGTCGGCGATTGTGAATGACGTGGAGCGCGTGCAGTTCGCCATGTCGAGCGTACTGGCGGAGTTCCTTCAGCAGTTCTTCACCTTCGTCTTCATCGGCTTCGCGGTCGTCGGGCTGGGCCGGCACCTGACCTGGGTGCTCGTCATCTTCGTACCATTCATCGTCGCGTCGGCGAGTCGTGTGGGCAAGCGAGTCCGCAAGACGACCCGCAAAGGTCAGGACAAACTCGCCGAAATCAACAATCTGCTGCACGAAACGATTACCGGCATTCGCATCGTTAAGGCCTTCTGCATGGAAGCCTGGGAGATGCGCCGCTTCCGCGAAGCAGCGAAGCGTCTCTTTAAGGCCAACTTGCGATCGGCCGCGGCATTTGCGCTGAACTCCCCGATGATGGACGCCTTCGGCGCGGTCGCCATTGCGCTCCTCATCCTGCTGGGCCGCGACAGCATCAAGCACGGCTACCTGAGCGAAGGTTTTTTCATCGCCTTCATCATTGCGGTGTTCAAGATGTATGAGCCGGTGCGGAAATTCGGACAGTTCAATAACAACTTCCAGCAGGCCCTGGGCGCGTCGGAGCAGATCTTCAACTTCCTGGATGCACAGGACGAAGTGCGCGAGAAGCCCGACGCGGTGAAACTCGCGCCTTTCCATCGCGGCATCCACTTTGAGCACGTTTACTTTGGCTATGGTCAGGCTGACGATGAGCGCGAGGTCTTGCGCGACATCAACCTGGAAGTCGCTCCCGGCGAAGTCGTCGCGATTGTCGGCTCCAGCGGCTCCGGCAAAACCACGCTGGTACACTTGCTGCCGCGCTTCTTCGACGTTACCCGCGGCCGCCTGCTGATCGATGGACAGGATGTCCGCGATTTGCGGATTTCGTCATTGCGTTCGCAGATAGCCATCGTGACCCAGGACACGATCCTGTTTAACGACACGGTACGCAACAACATCGCCTACGGACATCCGGAGATCTCTGTGCAGGCGGTGGAAGAAGCCGCTCGCGCCGCGCTCGCGCATGACTTCATCATGGCCCTGCCCAGTGGTTATGACTCCATTGTCGGCGAGCGAGGCTTGCGATTGAGCGGGGGCGAGCGCCAGCGGCTATCGATTGCCCGAGCCATCCTGAAGAACGCTCCTATCCTGATTCTCGACGAAGCCACTTCCGCTCTTGATACCGAGAGTGAGGCGCTGGTGCAATCGGCATTGCAAAACCTGATGCAGGGCCGTACGGTGTTTGTGATCGCCCATCGGCTTTCAACCGTGCGCCGGGCCGACCGCATCCTGGTGCTGGAAAACGGCGTGATCACCGACGAGGGCTCGCACGAGTGTCTGCTCGCACATACAGGCACCTATCGCCGGTTGTATGATTTGCAGTTCGAAGACATTGAGACCGCTTCCGGCACGGAGTAACTTGCTCCATGAACATTCGTTCGATGACCGGGTACGCGCAGGTGAAGGCCCACGTCAGTGATGAGCTTACCCTGGCACTCAGCCTGAAGTCCGTCAACCACCGCTTCCTCGATCTGCACCTGCGCATGCCGTCGGAGCTTGATCCGGTCGAGATGAAGGTACGTCGCGTTCTCAAGGAGCGCCTGCATCGCGGTCATCTGGAAGTCACCATCAGTGTAGAGCGCTCCGGCGGTACGGGATTCTCCGTGAACCGCGAGTTGGTCGGCGGCTATCTGCGCACCTTTCGCGAGGTGGCAGAAGAGTTCGGCGTGAGTGCCGAGCCCGACCTCAATGTGGTGCTCAAGATGCCAGGCGCTCTGAACGCAGTTGCGGACGGCGACGGCACGGAAGCTTTAGAAAAGCAGATGACAGCGGCCCTCGAAGAATGCATTGAACGGCTGAATCGCATGCGCGAGGAAGAAGGCCGCGGAGCCGTTGCCGAGTTGCGCAGCCGTATGACGCACCTGTCGTCTGCGACGCATGAAGTTGATCAGCTTCGCGAGCGCGTGTTAAAGGCTTACCAGGACAAGCTGCAAGGGCGCATGCAGGAGTTGCTGGGCTCGCACTTTGACCAGGACCGAATTCTGCAGGAAGCTGCCATACTGGCCGAACGCAGCGACATCCAGGAAGAGCTGGTGCGCATGAAGAACCACATCCAGCACTTCCTCTCGTTGCTTGACGGGGGCGGCGAAGTCGGAAAGAAACTGGACTTCCTGCTGCAGGAGATGAACCGCGAAGCCAACACGTTGATGTCGAAGACCACGGGCGTGGCGGGCGAAGCGCTGCGCGTCACCGCACTCGGCCTCTCCATGAAGTCAGAGATCGAAAAGGCCCGCGAACAGGTACAGAACCTCGAATGAGCGGAATCGTCTTCATCATCTCGGCGCCATCGGGCTCGGGCAAGTCAACCCTGACGAACGAGCTGCGCCGCATCGTCCCCAATCTCGAATTCTCCATCAGCTACACCACCCGGCCGCCGCGCGGCAGCGAGCAGTCGGGGCGTGAGTACTTCTTCGTCAGCCGCGAAGAATTCGAACGCATGATTCACGAAGACGAGTTCCTGGAGTGGGCGGAGGTCTTTGGCAACTACTACGGAACCGCTAAGCGCTTCGCGCGCGAGGCAGCGGCCCGGGGGCACGACCTGCTGCTCGATATCGACATCCAGGGCGCGGCACAGGTGAAGTGCAAGGAGCCGGAGGCCGTATCGATTTTCGTTTTGCCGCCTTCGCGCGAAGAATTGGAGCGCCGTTTACGCCGCCGTGCCGAAGCTGACGACAATCTGCAGAAGCAGTTGATGGGCGATAGCGCGCGGCTTTTCAACACCGAGGGAATCATCCAGCGGCGGCTCACCACGGCTTCGCACGAGATTGAGAATTTCGGACAATACGACTATATTCTGGTGAACGATCGGCTGGAGGAGTCCATTGACACCCTCACTTCGATCGTGGAAGCTGAGCGGCTGAAACGCTCCCACGCAGTTCCGTCTTCCAGGGACCAACAAGTGCTGGCGGTCGCCAATCGCGCCTTGCGGCAACAGATGATGAAGCAAGTCGAGTCGATCCTGGCGACATTCGATCTTTCCCGATTTCCCACCGTCACGGAGTGATCTATGAAACTGGTTGAAGGCTTCGATAGCAATTATCGGTATGTCCTGGTGGCCGCGCGTCGCGCCCGCCAAATTCAGAACGGCGCTCGCCCGGCGGTGGAGCCGCATTCGCGTAAACCGTGCCGTATCGCGGAAGAAGAGGTCCAGGCCGGCAAGGTGAAGTGGGAGATTCCGGCGGCCGGCAGCGCGGCTGCCATGGAAGCTTCGCCTGAGATAGCCGACGGCCCTGTGGGCGGCGAAGCCGACGACTAGCAGGAAACCGTTTTGGCGTAGCGGCATCTGTTAAGGAAGAATGGCATTCTACCGCCCGCTCGGCGGAGAACAGCCGAGGCTCAACATGAAAATCGCCTTGGGCGTCAGTGGCGGCATTGCTGCCTACAAAGCCGCCGAAATCGTTCGTCATCTTCAGGACCGCGGAGTACGCGTGCAGGTCATCATGACTGCTGCGGCACAGGAGTTCGTTCGTCCACTCACGTTTGCGGCGCTCTCGGGAGAGAAAGTCATCACCTCGATGTTCGGCTCCTCAGCGGAGGATCCCAATCTCGACTCCGCCGTCGAACATATCTCCGTTGCGCAATCCATTGATTGTTTGCTGGTCGCTCCCGCCACGGCCGACACCATCGCCAAGTTCGCGCAAGGCATCGCCAACGACTTCCTCAGTACGCTTTATCTCGCAACCAAGGCTCCGGTCATCGCTGCCCCGGCGATGAACGTGAACATGTGGGAGCATCCCGCAACCAAGGCCAATCTGGAGATTCTACGACAGCGGGGCGTCCATATTGTGGAGCCGGGCAGCGGATATCTGGCTTGCGGTATGGTGGGCGCCGGGCGTCTCGCCGAGCCAGAACAGATTGTCGCCGAAACCTTGCGGCGCTTGGGCGTCGCGCAAGACCTCGCGGGCGAGACGGTGTTGATCACCGCCGGACCGACGCATGAGCCCATCGATCCGGTGCGCTATCTCGGTAACCGCTCCAGCGGCAAGATGGGATACGCGCTGGCGGAAGCGGCATTGCGGCGCGGAGCGAAGGTAGTGCTGGTGAGCGGCCCGACGGCACTGCAGCCGCCAGGCGCAGCGGAAACAATCTTCGTCGAGACCGCGCAGCAGATGCGGAGCGCCGTGCTGGATCGCTGGGAGCAGGCCGACATTATCGTCATGGCCGCGGCCGTTGCCGACTATCACTTGAAGGACGTTTCGCAGGAGAAGATCAAGCGCAACGGCGCGATCGACCTGCAACTCGAGCCCAACGCCGACATCCTGGCCGATCTCGGCAGTCTACGGCAGGCGGCAGGGAAGACCAAACCCATGCTCATCGGATTTGCAGCCGAGACCGAAAACTGCCTGGAGAATGCACGCGCCAAGCTAGTGAAGAAGGCCGTAGACGCGATCGTGCTCAACGATGTTTCCCGCGCCGACATCGGTTTCAACTCTGATCGCAACGAAGTGACGATGGTGACTGCCAACGACACGGTACTGGTTCCCAAAGCCAGCAAACTCGCCGTAGCAATGAAAATTTTCGAAGTGGCGCTGCGGCTGAGACAAAAGAACTCCGCTCGGCATGTCCAAAGCGCGCAGCCATAACTGAGTCAATCGTTTTTGCTACTTACGCTTCCCTCTTAAGTTGTCATCCCGAGCGAAGCCGAGGGATCTGCTGTTCGTCGCTCCGGCATACCTCGAGATGGGTCGAGAAACGAAATGCCGCGATTGTTCACTCCTCGTTGTAAACTGAACTTCCGCCCATGACTCTAGACCGCAACACGCTTCGCGAACGCCTGCAGTTCTATCGTGAACTTGGAGTCGGTCCGCTCTACCGGCGGGGGGTGTCTGGCGATGGGGCGCCTCAGTTCGTGGAGATCGTCCGGGATGAGATCGTTGACGAATCGCTTGTGAGATCACCCAAGGCCCCGAAAGCTGTCGACCGCGACACCGAACTTCGGGTCATATTCGACGACATCGGCCCGAACTGTCAGCGCTGCAAGCTGGCCAAGCTCGGACGCAAGCAGATCGTGTTTGGCACCGGCGATCCTCATGCCGAGTTGATGTTCGTTGGCGAAGGACCGGGTGCGGGCGAAGATGCGCAGGGGTTGCCGTTTGTCGGCCGCGCCGGACAACTGCTGAACAACATGATCGGCGCGATGGGATTGAAGCGCGAACAGGTCTACATTGCCAACATCGTGAAATGCCGTCCCCCGGGCAATCGCACTCCCGAACGTGACGAGTGCGATACTTGCTCGCCATTCCTGATGCGCCAGATCAATGTCATCCATCCGAAGGTCATCGTGGCGCTGGGCGCCACTGCGGCGAAGAATTTGCTCGGGATGAATGACTCCATGGCGTCGATGCGCGGGCGCTTCTATGACTTCTCTCCGCCATCCGACGGCGGCGAGCCGTTCGAGTGCAAACTGGCGGTGACGTACCATCCGGCGTTCCTGTTACGCGATCCAAGGCAGAAAAAAGAAACGTGGAAGGACTTGCAGATGGTAATGCACTATCTTGGTTTGCAGGTGCCGCAACGCGCGCCCGAGGGCAGCTAGACGGCGATGCCGCAATACTGCGACGTGGCCGTGCCGGTTCCGCTCGACGCCACCTTCACCTATCGCATCCCCGAAGATTCGCCTGAGCCGGTAGTCGGCGGCCGCGTCATCGTGCCTTTTCGCGAGCAGCGGCTGTCTGGCATCGTCACCGAGTTACACGATCGCGAGCCGGATTTCACCGTAAAGCGTGTCAGTCAAATTCTCGATACTACTCCTGCCCTCACACCAGAGCTGATGGAGCTGGGCCGCTGGATCGCGCAGTATTACATCGCGCCCATAGGGGAAGTGTTTCGCACCATGCTGCCGCTGTCAGCGGAGTTCCGCCGCGTGATTGGCTATCGCATCACCGATAAAGGCGTAGACGCGCTGCATGCGGCCTCGGCCGTTGGCTCGTCTCTGCGTTCGCGCAAAGGGCCCGAACACCAGATGCTGGAGTATGCCATACTCAACCGCCTTGCCGATGACGAAGTGGTTCGTGAGGGAGCGCTGCGATCGGCCTCAGGTGCCACACGAGCCGTACTGCAGACGATGGCACGCAAGAAGTGGATCGCGCGCGAAGATCTTAGCGATGTACGGGACGCCAGCCGGACGGTCCAGATCGCGACCTTGAAAGGTGCCGAGGGCAAGCTCAACGCGAACCAGCAAATGATCGTCGAATATTTGCGAGTGCAGGGCGGGGGGCGAGCGCCAGTAGAAGCCTTGCGCGAACTGGCGGTCCCGCGTACGACGCTGCAAACCCTGGTGAAGCGTGGCATCGTTGAACTGAGCGAAGAAGCGGCCGCATTTCGAATGTCGGGCATGAAGCCGCGCAAGCTGGAGTTCCTGTTCACGGCGGCACAGAAAGCTGCTCTGGAAACGATCATCAGCTCCGTCGATCAGCGAAAATTCCTGCCCATGCTGCTGCATGGTGTCACCGGCTCCGGCAAGACCGCCGTGTATCTGTCGGCCATGCAGGCGGTGCTGGCCAAGGGCCGCTCGGCAATCCTACTGGTGCCGGAGATCGGCCTCACGCCCGCCATGGCGGCCGATCTGCACCAGATCTTTGGCGACGAGGTTGCCATACTGCATTCGGCTCTCAGCGACGACGAGCGGGCCGAGCAGTGGAAACGGATTCGCAACGGGGAGTCTCACATTGTGGTAGGAACGCGTTCAGCCATTTTTGCGCCTGTTCCGAACCTATCCCTCATTGTGGTAGACGAAGAGCACGACCACTCCTACAAGCAGGAAGAAATGCCGCGCTATCACGCCCGCGACGTCGCCGTGATGCGGGCCAAGATGGGCGATGCCGCAGTGGTGCTCGGTTCGGCGACGCCGTCTCTGGAGACGTACTACAACGCACTGCAAGGTAAGTATCGGTTGCTGGAACTGCCCGAGCGCATCGAGAAGCGGCCGTTGCCGGAAGTGGAAGTACTCGACATGCGGGATGAATTCCAGCGCACAAAGAAAGACGAGGCCCTCTCCCGCAAACTAGTGGCGGAGATCGGCGAGCGACTGGAGCGGCACGAGCAGGTGATGGTGCTGCTGAACCGGCGCGGGTATTCGGCGTTTGTGCTCTGTCGCGAATGCGGCGAGTCGATCCAGTGCAAGAACTGCGCCATCTCCATGACCTATCACAAGCGCGAACACCGCCTGTTCTGCCATTACTGTGGCTACATGCGGCCCGCGCCAAAGGCCTGCCCAAAGTGCGGCAGCGAATTTGTGCAATATCTTGGCACCGGCTCGGAGAAGCTGGAGCACATCCTGCACGGGCTGTTTCCGCAGGCTCGCATCGCGCGACTGGACCGCGACACAGTCCGAGGACGTGATGACTTCGAGCGCATGCTCACCGCGCTGCAGTCCGGCGAGATCGATTTACTGGTTGGCACGCAGATGATTGCCAAGGGACACGACGTCGCGAAGGTCACACTAGTCGGCGTTGTTGGCTCAGATGCAGCACTCAGCTTCCCCGACTTTCGCGCAGCCGAACGCACCTTTCAACTTTTAACGCAGGTCGCGGGGCGTGCCGGTCGCGGAGAAACGCCGGGCAAAGTTGTGCTGCAAACGTTCTTTCCGGATCACTACGCGATTCAGTTCGCGGCAGCCCACGATTATCGCGGCTTCTACGAGAAAGAAATCCGCTTCCGCAGCTGGATGCATTATCCGCCGTTCAATGCCGTTAGCAACGTCCTGGTGCGCAGCCAGAAACTCGACGAAGCACTGACATGGTCCGGAGTTCTAGGTAAGTGGTTCGAGAAGACTCGGCTGGAAGGTGTGCGCGTGATGGGTCCGGCAGCGGCGGCCATTGTGAGGTTAAAAACCGAATACCGCTATCACTTCCTGCTGAAGTCAGCCAGCCGCGAGCGCATGAACCATGTTTTGCGCTCCATGCTCGACCATGCTACAGAGCAGAAAATCCCCCGTAACAATGTCGTGGTCGACGTTGATGCGCTGTCGCTGATTTAGCTGTGGGCTATCGGCTTTCAGCCATGGGCTAAGTCGAAACCAGATTAATGGTCATCCACGTCGGCCCTTCGTTTGGTCATTTTAAATTCTCAAAGCAACACATTCACATCTTCGCTCGTCCGTTCCGACAGCCGACAGCCCTATCCCTTCCATGCGCCTAGCGCTTTCCGCACCAGGACCAACTGACCCAGGTGATAAGCGTTGTGATCGGCGATGAGCAAGGCTTCACGGAACAGTGTCTGTCCCGAGTCTCCTGGGAGGGAAGCCAACAAGTCGCGCTTAGGGTCCTCGATTAGCTTGCGCATCCCTTCGAGATTTTCATGAATCCCGTGAATGCTATGTTTCCACGCTGCATCGTCCGGAGGAGCAGGGGTCTTTGGCCAATATCCTTCCGGCCACTCGGGAGATTTGTGCCGGGGATTGTGGCAGAACTGGTAAATGTCCCACAAGGCTATGCGAATATGTTCCAGCAGTTGCCACGCGGAATGCGGCAGTCCTTGCGGGACCCTCCCCCGCAACTCGGCGGGGAAGTCGGCCACAGACGCTGCGAGATCAGCATGCGCTTCGTGCCAGTCCAGCGCCTTGGCCAGTTGTTGACGAAGTTGCTTATCACGATCCATCGTTCCTCGCTTAAAAACTCGAACTGCAGGATGAGATGAGATTGAGAAGCCAGCGGATGTAAATCAGCCGGGCACATGCGGCTTGCTGCGGTCCATCGCGATAGGGGTTGGCACCCTGACAGAAAAGAGCGCAGGGATGTTCGCTGGGTCTGTCAGCCTCGGCCGTTGCGTCGCCGCCGTAGAACATTGGCGGCATCAGGATTCACCAGCACGGTGAAACCATTGCGAAAACGGTTCGCCTCGCCATCAACCAGAATGGCGCGCTCGTCTCCGATGCAACCGCCCAGTACGCGCCCCAGGCTCAGTAGAGAGCGGCTGCCGCAAACTTCGCAGCTTTCGCCTCCACTGTTGCTGATGATTTCACAGTCGGCACACAGAACAGCTTCCAGGAGAGGAACGGAGCTCAGGATCGGCTCCCATCGATCACCGTTGGCCATAAGATACTCTCCATTAGGCTAGCTGTGATCCGGGGGTCAGGAAAGTGCCTGATTGGGCAGGAAGCAGGAGAGTAACGAGCAGCAGAAGTGTTCGATTCCGCGCAGGTTATCGGCTACCGGTTATTAAGAACGTGCAACATCGGTGCTGGACGCATCGGGAAGAAGATTGTGATTCAGTGCGAACAGTGCCAGCTCCAGCCGATTTCCAACGCCAATCTTGTTGAAGATGTTCGTGAGGTGACGCTTAACTGTCTCTTCGCTGATGCCGAAGGTCTCGGCGATGTGTTTATTCGTCGAACCTTCGGTGATCAAGGTGACAACTTCCAACTCGCGCGCGGTGAGACCAAAGGTCTTGCGCGGCGGAGGCGCGGTTTGCGCAGTGAGGTCGCGCAGCACCTGCACCAGGTTCTGCACCGGTCGTCCTTCCAGCCAGTACTGCCCTTGCATAACTGCGCGAATACAGGCAGAGAGATGAGCCACTACGGCATCCTTCAGCACCACACCGCGCGCGCCCAGTTGCAGCGCTTCCAGGATCTGGCGTTTGTCGACCTGTCCAGTGAGGACAATGGTTCGCGTATCGGCGCTGTCACCGGTCATCTCACGCAACGCTTCCAGCCCTGGCATTTTCGGCATGGCAAGATCGAGCAGAAGAATGTCGGGACGCAGGGTACGTACCATGTGCAGCGCTTCGATGCCGTCTTTGGCTTCGGCGACAATCTTGATGTGGGGATCGGCCTGCAGCATGTTGCGCAAGCCAATGCGGACTACCGGATGATCATCTGCAATGAGAACGCGAATTGGAGTAGCTGCCATCTTGTTTCCTCACCTTTTGAGGGATGGTCTTCTATTTACCGCTTAAGCCGCTGATCCCTCAGCTGGGAGCGCACCAGGGCCGACTACTTCCTTCAGCACTATTTCAACTTCCCGGAGGGACGTCATGGCCTGTTCCAGCACGGGTGCCGCCGTTGCCAGATTCGAATCGCGTCCCATCAGTTCCAAAGTTGCGCAAGTCTGCGACAATTGCTGAGCACCCAACATCATACTGCTTCCCTTCAAATAATGGGCGCGTTCTCGGACTTCAGCAGCATTTCCTTGAGCGAGCGCGTTGCCCAACTGAGAGAGGGTGGATCGCGCTTCCGCCACATAGTCGCGGCACAGCTCCGCCAGAACCCCGGGCTGAGTTGCCGTAGCTTGCTGCAGGCGACTAAAAATGTCGCGATCTAGGACTTCGCTCACAGGCGCGCTTGTTACCCCACAGACCGAAAGATTATCCCCAATAGGTAACCCGTCTGGTGTTATCCCGTCAAGAACGATTCGCACTGGCGACCTACCCGAAGCTTCTGTATCACCATCGTCAAATCTACAGCTTGGAGAAATCCGGCTTGCGTTTCTCCAGGAATGCGGCAAGAGCTTCACGCGTCTCCCCTGACTCCAGGCGTTCCGAGATCACTTCCACCTCTTCCCGAAGCGCGCGATCCACCTCGGCCTGGTGAGGACGCTTCATCAGGTCCTTGGTGGCGCGCAGTGCCGCTGCAGGCTTTGCGGCGAGAGCCTGGGCTGTCTCGGCGGCGGTTGGCAGAAGTTTGCCGGCGGGCAAAACCGCGTTCACCAAGCCAATTTCGTACGCTCTCTGTGCGGCCAGAGGCGCTCCCAGCATGAATAACTCCGCCGCGCGCTGCCGGCCTATCAGCGACGGCAATAACACGGTCGAAGCCGCCTCGGGGACGATGCCAAGATTGATGAAGGGCATCATGAAGCGAGTCTCTTCGGCTGCGTAGACCAGGTCGCAATGCAGAAGAATCGTCGTGCCCACGCCCACGACTAATCCATGAACGGCAGCGACGATTGGCTTGCTCGCATGTGCCACGGCATGAATAAAGCGCACAGCCGGCGGTTTTGCCTGACCCTTCCACGGCTTCTGCAGGAAGTCCTGAAGGTCGTTGCCGGCAGTGAAAGCATCGCCTTTGCCATGCAGCAGCAGAACGCGAACACCGGCATCCCGCTCCGCTTCTTCCACTGCATCCGACAAGGCATCGTACATGTCCGCCGTCAACGCATTCTTTTTCTCCGGCCGGTTGATGGCGATGCGCACCACGCCGCCGTTACGTTCTACTTCGATCTGATTCATGGCTCTTCCCTTGATTCTGCTGCTACGTCCTACTTCTTGCGCTTGAAATCGAAATGGCCGGTGGTGACCGTACCATTGCCGTCGACGTACTCCCAATCTTCCGTGTGGTGATCGGACCCATCAAAGGTGAAGGTCACCGCCTGCATGTGTCCATGATGCGGGCTGAGGTTGGTGCCATCCTTGAACTGAAAAACTATCTGGTTGGGTGTATCGCCGGGAACAGCCGTGAACCGCGGCTGGTTGTGGGCGGCGCAATAATGCGTTGCCATCAGGGTGCTGCCATCCATGTGAAATATAGTAACCATCTCTTCCGGAGTACCCTCGCCTAGCCACCCCATGAGCGCCGAGCCGTCTGAGACCTCCACGAATCGGGCCGTGGCGGGAAATTCCTTGCCGGCTTCCGCCATAGTTCCCGTCCAGGAGCCATCCAGCGACTTCATCTTGTCGAAGGAGGCGTTCGGCGCGACAGCAGATTTATGTTCGTCGGCTAGAGCCACCGAGGCCAGCACGACGACCAGCAAAAGCACGCTGAGATAACGGTTCATATTGCTGCTCCTTACAAAATCGTGCTGGATTGTAGCTGAATTCCTGGCATCCGACGAACGGAATCGGCCTTTCCAAGCCCCGTCACTTCCGATTTTGGCAAAGTGCATGTCAGCTCTCGCCGTCCCGGGTGAGATTTGCAAGCCGGCTCGCACCTCATACAATGGCTGCGGAATCCAATTCGTGGTTAACGCCGCAAGCTTGATTCAGCAGATTGCAAGGAGATCGTCATGTCCGCCAAGATTCCCGAAAGCCACGTAGACCTCTTCCATAAAAAGGCCTTTGGCAGCTTTACCACATTGATGTCCGACGGCAGCCCGCAGACCACGCCCGTCTGGGTCGATTTCGTTGACGGCAAGGTACTGGTAAATTCCGCCCTCGGACGCCAGAAAGACAAGAATGTCCGGCGCGATCCTCGCGTCGCTATTACTCTGATCGATCCCGACAATCCGTACCGTTATCTTGAAATCCGCGGCCGTATCAGCGAGATCACACACGAGGGCGCCGATCAGCTCATCGACAAACTATCCAAGAAGTACTTGGACAAGGACAAATATCCCTTCGCCGAGCCGGGTGAGAAGCGAGTGATTTACAAGATTGACCCAGAGAAGGTCAGCCCCCATGGTTAAAGGTGAGGGACAACGCGTACTCAGAAGCGGGCCTTGCGCCCGCTTTTTGATGGATTGGCTGGATTGACCGCAACCAATCGGCAAAAATAGAATCAATAACTTAGAACGACTGTGGGGAATCGTGCCTCTCTACGAATATCAGTGCCAGAAGTGCCATAGCCTGACCGAGCGGATCCAGAAATTTTCCGACCCGCCCCTGACGGTGTGTCCACATTGCGGCGGGGAATTGGAGCAGTTGCTCTCCGCTCCGGCGGTGCAGTTCAAAGGGTCGGGATGGTACGTCACCGATTACGCCAAGAAGTCGTCGAAAGGCGGCTCTTCCGGCAGCAATGGATCCACCGCATCCTCTTCGGAGAGCAAGTCGGAAGGTTCGAGCAGCACTAGTTCCGCTTCCCCCGAAAAGGCTGGATCGGGCCCCGAGCAGTCGGGCGGGAAGAAATAACGGTTCCCTCGCGATGTGTGATACGTCACAAACGCCTGTGACCCCGGTCGCCTAGCTTGGTGCGCGCGGAGGGCACCGAGCATCCAAGCGATAGAATAGACTTTTATTCGAACATTCGTTCGAACCAGTAAAAACTGGAATTTATACGTTTCTTTCTGACAGGAGGTACCGGTTATGTCGAAGGATGCTTTGACCATCACCGACCAACGTAACGACAAGACCTACGAATCGTCGATCGAGCTCGGAACCATCCGCGCCATGGACCTGCGGAAGATCAAGACCGGTGCCGACGACTTCGGTTTGATGACTTACGATCCCGCGTTCATGAACACTGCGGCGTGTAAGAGCAGCATTACCTTTATTGACGGCGACAAGGGCATCCTTCGCTATCGCGGTTACGACATCGAAGTCCTGGCCGAGCATTGCACCTATCTTCAGGTCGCGTACCTGCTGCTCTTCGGGGAGTTGCCGAATGCTCAACAGGATAAAGATTGGACCTGGGAGATCACGCATCACACGATGCTGCATGAGACCACCAAACAGTTCATCGACGGTTTCCGCTACGACGCTCATCCCATGGGCATCCTGGTAAGCACGCTGGCGGCGCTGTCAACCGTGTATCCCGAGGCCAAGAACATCCACGATCCCGTGAACCGGCAGAAGCAGATCATCCGCCTGATCGCCAAGATGGCGACCCTGGCGGCGTACTCTTATCGCCATCGTCGCGGGCATCCGTACGTTTATCCCGACAACGATCTCACCTACACCGAAAATTTCATGAACATGCTGTGGCGCATGACTGAGCCGAAGTACATGGCGAGTCCGGTCATCGCGCGTGCGCTGGACGTGCTCTTTATCCTGCACGCGGATCACGAGCAGAATTGCAGCACCAGCACCATGCGCGTCATCGGCAGCGCGCAGACCGATCCCTACCTATCGATGGCGGGAGCGTCGGCAGCTTTGGCCGGACCACTGCATGGCGGCGCCAATGAAGAAGTGCTGCGCATGCTCGACGAGATTGGTTCGGTGAAGAACATTCCGGCCTATATCAAGCGCGTGAAGGAAGGCGAGATCAAGCTGATGGGCTTCGGGCATCGCGTCTACAAGAACTACGATCCGCGCGCCCGCATCATCAAAGCTGTTGCCGATGAGGTGTTTGAGGTGACCGGCCGCAACGACCGTCTGGACACCGCGCTCGAGCTGGAGCGCATTGCGCTGCAGGACGACTACTTTGTGACCCGCAAGCTCTATCCCAACGTCGACTTCTACTCGGGAATCATCTACCAGGCAATGGGCTTCCAGCCTGATATGTTCACGGTGCTGTTCGCGATCCCGCGCGCAGCCGGCTGGCTGGCACAGTGGAACGAGATGGTGCAGGATCCGGAACAGAAGATCGCGCGACCGCGTCAGATCTACACCGGTGTCGAGCACCGCAAGTTCCCGGTAGCCCAGGAAGAGAAGACGGAAGCCAAAGTTGGGTAGGCCGGACGTCGGGTGACTTCAGCAGAGCGGACCTTCGAGTCCGCTTTTGCTTTTCGTGGAAAACAACGTGTCGTCTGCGACCGAAAAAGCTGGCCTTCAGGCGGCAGAATGAAAGACCAATTCTTCACGCGGCGGAAGAGCTGGTCTTCAGGCCAGCCTTGAATCGCCACCTCCAGCCGGAGAGCCGGTTTCAGCCGGCGTCAGGGCTCGTCCCCACGGCCCCCGCGAAGTCGCGCACGACTACAGTCGGCCTTAGTTTCGATTTACCACGCCCGTCTTGGCCCACGCAAAACTCTGGCGGGCAGGAAGATGATGGCCTTCAGTAACTCCAGCACGCCCTCGACGGCGATTCCCAAAATCCGAAATGGCAACAGGATCAGCCACACGATGGGATAGAGGAACAGGAATAGCAAGGCCAGCGGCCAGCAGAAGATCAGCAGGATGCACCACAGCAGGAACGTAAGCATAACGCCACCTGCTTAATGGTACGACGCATGCGGAGAAAAAGTTCCGGCAAACAGGCGCGCGTTGCTCTGACATCCCTTTTTGGATTACTCGACCCGCAGCGCTCGCACCGGCTCAATCGAAGCTGCCCGCCGTGCCGGTATCAGGCCCGCGATGAAGGCGCACGCGGCCAGAGCTCCCACAGCGACCGCGAGTGCCGCAGGGTTTCCTCCGGCCACTCCATACAGCTTGGTGGCCATCAGATGTCCGGCAATGATCGCTAATGGCACTCCGATGATCAGCCCGATGCCAGTCTGCCAGAACGCACCACGCAAAACCATCGCCACCACATCTCTGCGATCAGCGCCCAGGGCCATTCGCACGCCGATTTCACTGGTACGCCGGGCGATGTTATAAGCGGTCACGCCGTACAGTCCGATCGAGGCCAGTGCCAGCGCCAGCAGGCTGAACAACTCGGTGAGGCGGGCAATCAGCCTCTCCTGGTTGAAGACGCGCGTGACCTGCTCGCCAAAGCTATGCATCTCGATGATAGCGAGGTTGGGGTCGATACTCGCGAGCACCTGCCGCACCTGTGAAGCAATCTCCGCCTGCGGACCCGCATAGTGGATCTCGATCATTCGAGCATATTCCGACTGCGCCTGCATGCGCGTGTACAGCGGCTGTTCGTAGTTGACCGTTTGGAAATAGGGCAAAAAGAACATCGGGTTCTGCGGGTCCTCGGTGTCATTGGGCGGCTGATATCGTGTGTCTTTTACCACCCCGACAATCTCGTAATCGCCGCTGTGATTACCGCGCGCATTAAAGCCGAAATGCTGGCCGATCGGATCCTGGTTGGGGAAAAACTTGCGGACGAAACTCTCATCCACTACGGCTACATGTTGCGAGCTTGCCGTATCCTCTTGGCCGATGGGACGGCCGCGCAGGACCGTAGTGCCGATGGTTTTGAAATAGTCAGGACTGACACGTACCCAGCCGACATGATCGGTCAGGGTTGACGGCTCCGGTCTTCCCCTGATGGCGACGTTATCGTTCCAGCTATCGCCATCCTGCGGACTGTACATCGAGTAGCTCACGCTTTCGACGCCGGGGATCTGTCCCAGTCGATCGCGAAACTGCTGATAGAGAGCCGGCAATCTGTCCTGCGTGTAATCGGCTCCGTTAGGGTCGATTTCCACCATCAGACGCCCGCCGATGTTGAAGCCGAAGCTAAAATGCTCCAGGTTGCGCAGGCTTTCGGTCACCAGGCCTGCCATCGCCAGCAGCACCAGCGAGAGTGCAGCTTGCGCGATTACCAGCGATTTTTGCGGCATCGCCGAATGATCGCGGGTGGAGCGATTCGCTCCGCGCAAAGCTTCGGCAGGATCGGAATGCGAAGCCATCCACGCCGGTCCGACGCCGAAGACCACACCCGTCCCCAGCGACAGGGCAAAGGCAAAGCTCAGGACCGCCAGCGACGGACTGGTATTGATGGGAACGAAATCCGATCCCCGGAACGCGACCAGCAGGATTGCACGGGTCCCCCAGTGGGCCAGCGCGAGTCCCGCGGCGCCACCCATGCAGGCCAGCAGAATGCTTTCGCTAAGCACGCCGCGGATCAAGCGGCTGCGGCTTGCACCTAAGGCCACTTGCACCGCGTTCTGCTGACGGCGGGCCATTCCGCGCGCCAGTAGCAGATTCGCCAGGTTGGCGCAGGCAATCAACAATACCAGTGCAGAGGCGGCAATCAACATGTACAGGCCCGCCTGATATTCCTTTCTTAAGCTGGTGATGCCGGCCCCGCCGGGACCCAGGTGCAGGTGCTGTTTTCCGATCTTGTCCCGAGCGGTGGGTGGCAAGAGAGCGATGTTCGCCATCAGCCACTGCTTCAACTCCGTGTTGAGTTGCGACTCCACTGGACCGGGCTGGATCCCAGGCTTCATACGCCCGATCAGATAAAGCCAGTATTGATTGTCGAGGTGCAGGATCGAGCTCTTCTGGTCGATCAATGGTTCGAATGCAATGGGAATGTAAAACTCTGGAGGGTCTTCGCGCAGGCGGTCACCAAAAAATCCGGGGGGCGCAATGCCGATCACGGTAAACGGCTTGCCGTCGATCATGAATGCCGAGCCAACGACCGAAGGGTCGGAGTCAAAATGTTGCTCCCATGCCCGGTAGCTCATAACTACAGTCGGAGGTGCGCCTTCGGCATCATCCTGGGGCGTGAACATACGCCCGGAAAAAGGCCGGATACCGAACGTCGAGAAGTAATTTCCGGAGACAAATTCGCTGGGATAAGTTTCGGCCACCGCCTGCGCGCCGGCACGACGCACACTGACCTGCGGCCGATTGGACTGCATCGCCGCGATCGCTTCGAACTGCGGGGTATTGGACTGTATGTACTGGTAAAGCCCGTAGGAAACCAAACCCCAGCCACCTTCGCCTTGACCCAGTCCGCCGTAGACACAGCAGATATCGGCATCGGCAATGCGATAGAGCTGCGACGGATTGGCCACGGGCAGCGACTTCAGCATCACCGCGTGTACCAGCGTGAAGATCGCGGTGTTCGCGCCAAGGCCCAGCGCGAGCGTGAGTACCGCCGTCGTCGTGAAGCCCGGAGACTTGCGCAATTGCCGAAGCGCGTAGCGGAGATCCTGCAGGATCGTCGACATCCCTACCCCCAGTGGATTGGATTGCACGCCTCCATCCAACTGCCACGGAGGTAAACCTCCCAGGCTCCAATAGTTAGCGGGGAGCTGAATTCTCGAGCAAAAGAGTTGGTGTCCGGCGATACTTGCAGCTGTCCGAATTCGGACGTTAATTGATTGACGGTTATTATCCGATTCAGCTGGGGGACGGATCTGCCTCGTCCGTTCCTGGCGCAAACGTTCGCGCCGATAGCAGTCCTTCGACTCCGGCGCAAACGTCAGGCGGCTGCGCTCAGGGATGACACCTAAGAGATGTGAATGAGAGTTGTCATCACGAGCGAAGCGAGAGATCTGCTGTTCGTGGTGAAGGAACGACATCGCTCGACGTCATAAACTCACCGACACCTTCACCATCTTCTTCCCGGCACGCAGCGTGAACTCGCTTCCAACCTTAACTGACGTAACAATTTCGGTCTTCAACTCGCCGTCAACCTTCACCGCGTTCTGCTTCACCTTACGCAACCCATCGGTGACCGACGTCGCCAGCCCGGTGCGCGCCAGCAGTTTGTCGAGCTTCACCTGGACCACGCCATCGCTCGCCGCCGCATGCGGAGCCGCCACTTCTTCGAAGCGAACCTCGATCAGCGGCAGGTCCTCCGGCGTCTCGTCCTTCTGAAACATGCGCGACCAATCCTGCGCCGCCTGTTCCGCCGCCGCAGCCGAGTGGAAGTCGGTGATTATGCGCTTGCCGAGCTCCTGCTTCAGCCGCATCGGATGCGCAGTACCCGCCGCAGCTTCGCTCTTCATGCGCTCAATGTCCGTCATGCTGACGTCGGTCAGCAATTCGTAATAACGCCACATCAGCTCGTCGGAGATCGACATTACCTTACCGAACATTTCCTGGGGCGCCTCGGTGATGCCGATGTAGTTGCCGTACGACTTCGACATCTTCTGTACGCCGTCAGTGCCTTCCAGCAGCGGCATGGTCAGCACGATCTGCGGCGGTTGCGAGTAGTGGCGTTGCAGCTCGCGCCCCATCAGCAGGTTGAATTTCTGGTCAGTGCCGCCGAGTTCGACGTCCGCCTCAAGTGCGACGGAGTCGTATCCCTGCGCCAGCGGATACAGCAGCTCGTGCAGCGCGATCGGCTTTTCTTCCATGAAGCGCTTGTGGAAGTCTTCGCGCTCCAGCATTTGCGATACGGTAAACTTCGCCGCCAGCCGGATGATGCCCTCGTAGCCCAGCTTGTCGAGCCACTCGCTGTTGAAGCGCACCTCGGTCTTCTCGCGATCGAGGATTTTGAAGACCTGGGCCTTATACGTTTCGGCGTTGGCGTCGATCTGCTCGCGCGAGAGCGGTGGCCGCGTGGCCGAGCGTCCGGTCGGATCGCCGATCAACCCGGTGAAGTCGCCGATCAGGAAGATGACCGTGTGACCCATGTCCTGAAAGTGTTTCAGTTTGCGAATAAGCACGGTGTGGCCCAGGTGCAGATCGGGCGCGGTGGGATCGAAGCCGGCCTTCACGCGCATGGGCTTGCCCGCCGCACGCGACTTCTCCAGTCGCTCGCGCAGGTCGCTCTCGCGAATGATCTCGAATGAGCCCTTGCGCAAGTAGGCGAGCTGTTCGTCAACCTCGGGAAATGAGGGCATAGGCTTTGATTATAAAGTTTACCGTCGCTCAGATTGACACAACCCGTATCCTGAGAGAGCCGAGGATCAAAGATCCCCAAGTTGCGAAGCCGGTCAGCGAAACTATGAAGCAGATGTGGAGTGAACTTGATCGCTGCCTGGAACTCGTGCGAGAACGCTGTTCCACTGACGAATTCAATGCTTTCGTGAAGGCAACAAGGACTATTGGGTGCGGAATTGTGATGGACGTAATGGAACGACTGTAGGACGCCAACCCTGACCTCAAGCCGGCCAATTGGGACGACGTTGCAGGGCGATAACTCCAACGACACTAAGAGCTAGTTATGCAATTCCTGCTTCCAGCCTCGATCTTTCTCCTGATGGTTTCCGTCGGCATGAGCCTGCGCTTCGGCCAGGTCATCGCCCATTGGCGGGGACGCGGCGCGAATACCTGGATTCGTCTGCTGCTGGCGACCTTCATCCTTCCGGCGATAGCTGCGCTGGTGCTGGCCCGTATCTTCCCCCTGACGCTGCGTCAGACGGGAGGACTCTTCATGGTCGGAGCCACCCCCGGGGCGCCGCTGCTGACCCGCAACCTCGCCCGTCGCGGCTTCGATATGCATCTGGCAGCCAGCTACCAGGTGTGGGGCGCGGTGCTCACGCCCATCATGATCCCGCTCATGACCTTTGCGGCGGGGAAGCTTTACGACCGCACTATCTGGATCCCTCCCCGGATACTTATCTGGCAAATCGTCGAGAAAGAGTTTCTGCCGGTACTGGTGGGTATGCTGCTGGTGCATTACGCGCCGGCATTCTCAGCCAAAGCGCAACGCACCGTCAACATAATCGGCAACGTCGTGCTGGTACTGGTGTTCGCGGTAATGTTATGGAAGATGGGGCCAGAACTGCGCGCGGTGACGCCCTGGATCGGGCTGGCGGTGGTGCTCCTGCTGCTGGCATCGATTGGGGTGATGCACCTGCTGGTCAAAGGAGACGCGGTAATGGTGCGCACCTTCGCCGTTAGCAATGCAAATCGGCACGTCGGCCTGGCACTGCTAATCTCCGGGCGCTTTATGCATGCCCGCGAAGCGTTGCCGGTTGTGGCTTCTTACGCGATTGCCGTGGCCCTGCTGATGATCCTCGCGCCCAGAATTTTTCGCCCGGAGGAAGCGGTAAAGGCGATGAGGGCCGCTGGTTGAGCCTTCGGTTCGGCCGTCGCAAGCCGAGACGAGTGGTCGATGCCTTTGGTACGACGGATCTCACGCCAGACTGACGCCGAGCTAATTACTCGTGTCCCATCTGCTGCGGCTGGACTTGCGCCACCGTGGCTCCGCCTTCACTGAATGCGGCGATATAAGCGCTGCGACGCCCATGAGTGCTCCACTGCGAATCCAGGCCGTCTCCCTGGAACTCGTCCGTCAGCGCCACCGCCGAGGTGGCATTCTGCACCGTCGTCAGCGGCGGATAGAAGTTGGTTTCATTGCCACAGATGTGGTCGTGATGATTCAGAGGCCGCGTGATGATCGTCGCCAGGTGTCCGGCACGCAGCACCGCATGTCCTTCGCGGTTCTCCGGAACTTCGAGCACCACAGGCACATAGTCTACGCGGGCGATGTTCTCAAGCAGCTTGCCGCCTTCATGCTGCGCCAGCGCGATCAGGGCTTGTTGTTGGGCAGGGCTTGCCGTGTCGTCCACCATAAGCACAGCCTGGGCGGGATACGGCTTGCCGTACGGATCACCCAGCGTTGCCCGCGCCCGCACCGCTGCCGCGATCGTCAACCCATCGAGTTTCACACCGTTCCACGAGCCTTCGGCAACGTGCCACGCCAGCAGCGCCTGGTTACCGGTCAACCCAGCCTCGCCGTTGGCAAAACATTGCGCCACATAGACGTCGGTCGAACGCGACTCAATGTAGTCGCCGCGAATCTGTTGGGCCTGGAGCGAAATTGCAAAGCCGAGCAGTAGCGTGACGAACGCGATCCATCGCATGGCTGTGGGACTCCTCAACCCCGTTGCTCCTATTTTAGATGAGAACATCGAGACCCGAGCCGCAGAATCCGGCCGCTACGAACTCCTGATGAAACCCCCTACTGAGGAATCATCGTGACTGTGCCCTGCGACGAGGAGCAGGCCTGGCTGGACCCGTTCGTGTAGTTGCCCGAAAGCTCATTGGTTTGAGTGCTCAACGACCCTTGCACGCTGATAATCGTATTTGTAGACGTGTCGGTAATCGTCATGCTGAAGTTGTTGTTGCTGCCTAGCGTCGCAGTAGCTCGCAAACTATTTGCGTTAATGCACATATTGCTGGGTTGGGCCACGCTTCCGGTGTAGGGGATGGAGGCTCCGCTGTAGGTCGAACTGCCTAGTTGCGACATGGCCAGGGCAAACACGTAAACGGGGTTGGCATTGTTGGTCGGATACATCGCGATATTCCAGTTGCCGAATAATCCGACGTTGGAGGGAGTGTTCACGCCCGTGCCGCAAGCTGCGACAAGAGCCAGCAACACGATGGGAAGCAGGGTAGACAGGCAGCGTTTCATAAAGAACCGGCGGGGTCCGCCGGGGAGTTCCACTCGTAAGATCCGCAAGCAAACAACAACACGGCGCAACGTCCGGAGTTGCGCCACGACACCCCATGTCCAAAAATTGCTTTCTGTCCTCGCCAAACGCCCCAGTGTCCGCCTGAAGCTCGCAGCTGGGTAACTCCGCGTCGCACCCGCTACAATGTCCCTCATGTCCGAAGGAATGCTGCGCTATCGCACCGAGTTCCCGATTCTCCAAAACACCACTTACCTGATCAGCAACTCGCTGGGCGCAATGCCGCGTGGCGTTGAAGATTCGCTGCGTAACTACACGGAAATGTGGAACTCCCGCGGAGTACGCGCCTGGGAAGACCAGTGGTGGATGCTGGCGCTGGAAGTCGGTGACGCCATCGGCTCGCTATTCAATGCTCGTGCCGGCTCGGTTGCCTGCTTGCAGAACGTGACCACCTGCCAGGCCACGGTGGCTTCGTGCCTCGACTTCAGTGGCCGCCGCAATAAGGTGGTTTACAGCGATCTGAATTTTCCTTCGGTCATGTATTTCTGGGAAGCACAACGCTCGCGCGGAGCCCGCGTCAACATGGTGCCGAATGACGACACCATCCACGTCAACACCGACCGACTGCTCGACGCCATCGATGAAGAGACGCTGATCGTTCCCATTTCGCATGTGATTTTCCGCAGCGCCTTCATTCAGGATGTGGAAGCCATCGTCGAAAAAGCGCACCGCGTCGGAGCCTATGTGCTGCTCGATTCCTTCCAGGCGACCGGCACGCTGCCCTTCGACGTGCAAAAGCTCAACGTGGATTTTTGTACCGGTGGTGTTCTGAAGTGGCTGTGCGGCGGCCCCGGAACCGCTTATTTGTACGTGCGTCCAGACCTGGCGCAAAAGCTGCAACCCACCTTCACCGGCTGGATCGGTCACGAAAATCCCTTTGGTTTCGAGATCGGCCCCATTCGCTACGCGCCCATGATCTACCGCTTCACCCAGGGCACGCCGAACATTCCCGCGCTCAAGGTCGCACAGCCGGGACTGAAGATCATCAAGGAAGTCGGAGTGGAGAACATCCGCAAGAAGTCGAAGTGCCAGACGGCGCTCCTGATGGACCTGGCGGCGCAGCATGGATGGCACGTCAATACCCCGCAAGACCCCGACCGGCGCGCCGGCACGGTCTCGATCGATATGCCGAATGCGCCGCAGGTCTGTGCCGAACTGCTCAAGCGCGACATCCTGGTCGATTACCGCCCCAAGGCAGGCGTGCGCTTTTCGCCGCATTTCTACAACACCGACGAGGAGATCACCAGCGCTATCCAGGCAGTAGGGCAGATCCTGAGCGGCATGCAAGTGGACGCGTAAGAATTCTTACGGGCGGAATCTTGAAGAAGGCAATTTTTTTCTTAAGTACTTTACAAACAAAAGTAGTTTGCGTTACTCTACGACCATCCCCGGCCGTCTGGAGCAAACCATGTCGCAAATTACCCTCAATACCGCCAAGCTGCCCGGCCGTTCCATGGGCGTCAAACTGATCGTCGTATGCTTCCTGGCGCTGGTCATGACCATCCCGGCGCTGTTCGTGTGGGCGCTGATCGAAGACCGCAGCGAGCGCGCCCAGCAAGTGGTGACTGAGGTTGGTAATCTGGTGGGTGGCCCGCAAACCTTCCTGGGCCCAATCCTGGCGGTTCCGTATAAGGCGCTGGAGAACGACAACAAAACCGTTAAGAGCGGGACGTACGTGGTCTTTCCAACGCACGGCGATGCGGCGGCTACCACGCATGCTGAAGTACGGCACCGTTCTTTGTTCAACGTGCCGATCTATCATTCCGATATCGCATTTCGCGCGTCGTTCGATGTCCCGGCCGTGGCTGGCAATTTGCCCGCCGGCGCGGAGCTCGATTGGAGCCGGGCGCAGTTCGTGGTTGCTACCAGCGATCCCCGCGGAGCGCACAGCGACATTACCCTGACCGCTGGCGGCAAGACTTTCGCGCTAGGCCCGGCGCCGATTATGCCTCCGACCAACGTTACCTTGCAGACCGGAGGCGAGACACAGCTGACATTCTTCGGCACTCCGGCAAAGGCTCTGGCCCAAGCTGGATCGACGTGCGATGTTGGTGCGGAAATGAAGTTCAGCGGAGCGCAGCGCCTGACCTTTCTCGCCTTTGCCGGAACAACGGTGGTAACGATGAAGGGCGATTGGCACGATCCCAGCTTCAACGGTGGCATGCTGCCAGCGACGCAAAATATCACTCCCTCTGGATTCGATGCAAGCTGGTCCGTTCCGTTCATCGCTCGAGGCGTGCCCAACGAGGGCGCGGCCGACATCGTGAATCGGCTCGGCCGGACGGCCATGGGCGTTTCGTTCGTCGACCTCGCCGATCCGTATCAGTCCGTCACGCGCTCGTTGAAATACGCCGTGCTGTTCATTGGCCTGGTGTTCCTGTCGTACTTCCTGTTTGAAGTTGCCACCGGCAAGCGTATCCATCCGGCACAGTACATCCTGATCGGTGTTGCTCAACTCATCTTCTATCTCCTGCTGCTGTCGATTGCCGAGCGCCTCGGCTTTGATTGGGCATTTCTGATAGCAGCAGTCGCAACGGTTGGTCTGATTTCGTCCTACGCCGGCTGGGTCTTCGCAAGCCGCACCTATGGCCTGCGCGCGCTGGCGGCATTCTCCACGCTTTACGCGCTGATCTATCTGCTGCTCCGGTTAGAAGATCAGGCTTTGCTGGTGGGTGCCCTCGCCAGCTTTGCAGCAATCTCCGCCGTGATGTACTTCACGCGCCACATGGATTGGTATGGATCGCCCTCGGTTGCTCCCCCGACCGAGACCGCGCTGGCAGGAGATGGGGCGTGATTTATTGCAGTTCAGCAACTCTTCGGCGCAGGTAGTCGGCTTCAACCTTGTTGGTTGCCAAGGCAATTGCCCGGCGATAGGCGTCCAGCGCGTCTCCTCGCCGATTTATTCGCCGTAGCAGGTCGGCGCGCGCTGCATGGTAGAGGTGATACTTCTCCAGTTCTCCAGAGGCTCCCAACGCATCGATGAGCGCGAGGCCTCTCCCCGGTCCTTCGCTCAACGCGACAGCAACGGCATGATTCAAGGCGACGATCGGCGAAGGATTGATCTTCGCCAACTCACGGTAGAGCGCAGCAATCTGCGTCCAGTCTGCGTCAGCCGCTGTCCGCGCCTCCGCATGAACGGCAGCGATGGCGGCCTGCAACTGATATGGGCCGGCCTGATGCAGTCTAAGTGCGCGCTCCAGCACGCGCAGGCCTTCCTCAATCTGATCGGCAACCCACAGTGAGCGGTCCTGATCTTCCAGCGTAACCAATTCGCCTGCGGCGTTAGTGCGGGCATCGCGCCGCGAATCGTGCAGCAGCATCAACGCCAGCAGACCGAAGTTTTCGGGATCGTCAGACGAGAGCTGGCACAGGACGCGGCCCAACCGAATGGCCTCGGCGCAAAGCTCTCGCCGGATAAGACTGTCGCCGGTCGAAGCCGAGTAGCCCTCGTTGAAGACCAGGTAGATCACGGCCTGCACGGCTTGCAGGCGCTCCGGTAAGGCTTCCAGGGGAGGAACCTCGTACGGAATGCGGGCATCGCGAATCTTGCCTTTGGCACGGACCAGTCGTTGCGCCAGGGTGGCTTCAGGAAGAAGAAACGCGCGAGCGATCTCTGACGTTGTCAGACCTCCCAGGGTCCGCAGGGTGAGGGCAACTTGCGCTTCCGTACTCAACGCCGGGTGGCAGCAGGTGCACATCAGCCGCAGGCGGTCGTCAGGGTACGCCATGGCATTCTCGCTCCATTCATCGTATCCCACATTGTGATACATCACAGTGTGATACAGCAGCTCCGGCTCTTTCTGGCTGCGGGTGCGCTCTCGCCGAACGCTATCGATGATCCTGCGGTGGGCAACGGCGGTGATCCATGCTCCCGGGTTTGCAGGAACGCCCTTCTCCGGCCACTCGGCCAGACCTACGGCAAAGGCCTCCTGCATGGCTTCCTCCGCCAAGTCGAAGGAGCCGCAGATCCTGATCAGGCTGGCGATGATGCGGCCCGACTCAGCGCGGAAGACCGCCTCGATCCGTCCGTCAGTCGCGACCCGCCTTTCGTCCATGGTGACTCGAATCAAAATCCTCCGCCTATTATGGCTTGTTGCCGCTGAGTGAGACTGGAGCTCCCGTTTCCACGTAGTTCTTCAGCCGTCCCACCTGTTCGGTCAGAACCTTATCGACAGGATCGGCCCAGGTATTCAGGCCGCCGGAAAGATATCCGCCAACCGCATAGGTGAGCTCCAGGCGGGTGTCGTTGTGAATGGGAAGGATGGCGAATGTCAGCGTGCCCGTGGTGCCGAACTTCTGTAGCGGACCCAGGGCGCCGGACAATACCAGCATTTTGTTGGGCATGATCATGATGACTTCTGCGTGACGCACGCCGCCTCCGCTGGGAAACTTTTCGCAGAAGCAACCGGTCACCTTGTCATCAATCGACAGATTGTGTGAGTCGTTGGAATAGGTGTGCTCGGAATCCCACCAGTCGCCGACGTTGTGAACCAGGCGGTCATAGACTTCGTCCGGCTTGGCGTGGATAACAGTTGCGATCTTCACCGTGAAACCGTTTGCCGCCTGATCGGCAACCTCCGCCGGAGATGCGAGGGATGTCAACGAACATGTGAGTATCAGCAGCAGAATCTTGCGCATAAGATTTCCTTGGAAGCCCAAAATGTTTTTTCGGACTATCGTGCTGAATTCCTGCGTCGGCTGAAGCCGACTTCTCGAGTGACAAATGGCCTAAACGCGGACCTAATAAGGTCCGCTCTACCCGTACTAGGCGGCTGTCCGGCGCGTACTTACTCCGAACAGTCAGGCCCTTCAAACATCCGGGGCGAAGCATATTCGACCTCCGGCCCCGGACGAATTTGTTGAGCTAGGATTAGCTGGCCTGTGCCACCATTTGTCGAATCTGCTCTTCCAACTGCGCGACTTCCAGGATGGGGCGGATCTCGACGGATCCTGAGCCGCCCTTACAGGCCGTCGGAATCTTGCCGGCCCAATGGATCGCCTCGTCGAGATCTTTGCAGTCAAGAATGTAGTAGCCGCCCAGCTGTTCTTTGGTCTCAGCGAAGGGGCCGTCGGTCGCGATCGGCTTGCCATTCTGCACGCGGACGGTCGTGGCTGTGGAAGTGGGGTGCAGCGGATCGGCAGCGCGCAGAATCCCGGCTTTCGCGGTACCTTCCATCACCGCCCGATGGCCCTGCATAATGGCCTGCATTTCGGCAGGATCAGCTTGCGCTTCGGCGCGCTCGGTCGAATAAATCAGCAGCATGTAACGCATGGTCAAATCTCCAGAATTGAATTGCCTTGTTCGTCAGGCACTGGTACGACGTGCAGGATCGGCAAAATCGACATCGCCGCAATAGAGATTTTCAGGCCCGAAGAGTATGAACCGGGCCGACGGCCCAGACAAGCGCCGCCGCCTGGCTTTGAGACGAGCTGCTGCTTCTACTTGCCGGTATAGCTCACCCGCCATATGGAGTTCGCCGCATCATCGGTGACCAGCAGCGATCCGTCGGGCGCGACTGTCACGCCTACCGGACGTCCCCACACGTCTCCGTTCGGCAGCACGAAGCCGGTCAGGAAATCTTCATACTCGCCGCTGGCTTTGCCGGTCTGGTGCAGGGGCACGCGAATGACTTCGTAGCCCGCACGTGGAGCGCGATTCCACGATCCGTGCTGCGCGGCGAAGATATCGCCCTGGTATTCGGCCGGGAAGCTCTTGCCTTCATAGAAGGCCATTCCCAATGAGGCGTTGTGGGCCTGCAGCAGCACGTCGGGGACGATCACCTTGCTCTTCAACTCAGGATGCGCGCCTTTCAATCGCGGATCGGGATTGCCCCCGATGTAGTAGTAAGGCCAGCCGTAGAAGCCGCTTTGCTCTACGTGAGTAATGTAGTCGGGCACCAGGTTGTTGCCGAGTTCATCGCGCTCGTTTACCGAACACCACAGCAGGCCGGTTTTGGGTTCGATCGCCAACCCACCACCGGCATTGCGAATTCCGTAGGCATACATGCGCGGGTTGGAGCCGTCGGCATTTATTACCCAGATCTGCGCGCGTCCCTTTTCGTCGTTGTGGGTGTCGGGATCGTCGACATTGGAATCAGAGCCGACTCCGACAAAGAGTTGCTTGCCGTCGGGCGAGAAGACCAGATCGCGCGTCCAGTGACCACCACCGCCCGGCAACTTCGCGAGCTGCTCCGTCTTGCCACTCGCCTTCAAATCGCCATTGTGATAAGGGATGCGCAGCACGGCATCGGTGTCGCCGATGTAGATGTACTGCGGGTTCGGTCCCGGAGGATAGAAGGCGATGCCATAGGGCTGAGTCAGGCCGGTGACGAAAATGAATGACTGCTGAGGTTTGCCATCGGCAGTGATGCCGCGAAAGATCTTGATGTCGCCATCGTGACTCTCGGCCACGAAAAAGTCGCCGTTCGGGGCGGTAACGATCTTGCGCGGTTCCTTCACATCAGTCGTATACAGGCCGACCTTGAAGCCGACGGGCGCCTGCGGCCAGGCATTCTTCGGGCGGTCTACGACGTTGGGACCGTTCGTCGCCGACTTGGTGGCATATGGGGTCGGCAAATCCTGCGGCGTAATCTTATGGGTTGCGCCAGGCTTTTCGGAGCGATAGTCGCTGAAGGGGACGTTGGGGGCAGGCGTGGACGGCTGGTTCTGGGAGCACCCGGGAATACACATCAGCAGAACAGCGGCTGCAGGCAGGAAGCGCGAACGTTGTGCCATCAAGGCCTCTAACAAGGTGGTTCAGCCGTAGCGAAGCTGGGCGAGAGTCCCAATATCCGCTTTGGCGGGTGCTCTTTTAGATGTGCAACCTTAATGCAGGTATGCGAGAAACCGGTGGAGGTTTGACGATAAACGCCCCTTGCAGAACGCCTGGTCCAGGGCTAGCCTGTCAGCAGCAGTGGGGTGTTTTTGTGTTCTCCCTCGGATATGTGCTCATCATGGCGGGCCTCGCATTTGGCGGCGCCGTCACCGTCGTCGGATTCGGCGGGCTTCTGGTGACCTGGTTTCACCGCAGCCTGGGATCACCGCTTCCTCTTCCCACACTTCACAATGCCTTCGAGCGACGGCTGTACGTGATGGTGGGAATCGCAGGCGTCATCGTGTGGGGAAGCGCGTTCGTGGCCAGCCTGAACTTCACTCCGTAGCGCCGCTATAATCGACAGATGGTTACGGAAGCCCCGGTTGCGGCGCGCTCCAAGTACGAACCCGTCATTGGACTGGAAGTCCACGTCCAGCTGCTGACCAAGACGAAGATTTTCTGCGGCTGCTCGACCCACTTTGGCGATCCGCCGAATACCAATGTCTGCCCGGTGTGCCTGGGATTACCTGGCGCGCTGCCGGTCCTGAACAAGCGCGCGGTAGAGTTTGCGGTGCTCGCCGCGACGGCGTTGAATTGTAAGGTCCGTGAGACCTCGATTTTCGCGCGCAAGAATTACTTCTATCCTGACCTGCCCAAGGGCTACCAGATTTCGCAGTACGACAAGCCGCTGGCCGAGCACGGCTACATTGAGATCAAGACTGCCGCTGGTCCCAAAAAAATCGGCATCACCCGCGTGCACCTGGAAGAGGATGCGGGCAAGAGCCTGCACGACGGCCTTCCCGACAGCAGCGAGTGGACCTCGATCGATCTAAACCGCTCCGGCGTGCCGCTGATCGAGATTGTCAGCGAGCCCGACATTGCTTCGCCCGACGAAGCCTGGGAGTACCTGACGCGGTTAAAAGAGATCATCCTGTACACCGGTGTCAGCGACTGCAACATGGAAGAAGGTTCGTTGCGCGCCGATGCCAACATCAGCATCAAGCCGCGCGGCCAGCGCGAGTTCGGCACCAAGACCGAAGTAAAGAACGTGAATTCGTTCCGCTACATCCGGCAGGCGCTGGAGTATGAGATCGAGCGCCACGAGCAGGTCATCGAGGCGGGCGGGAAGATCATCCAGGAGACGCGGCTGTACAACGCGGCTGAAGGCAAAACTTACGGCATGCGCTCGAAAGAGCAGGCACATGATTACCGCTACTTCCCCGAGCCCGACCTGCTGCCGCTGGTGGTCGACAACAAGTGGCGTGAGCAGATCGTTTCCGAACTGCCGGAACTGCCGGAGGCGCGGCGCGCACGCATGGTCGCGCAGTATGGCATCACCGAATACGATGCTACGACTTTGACCAGCACGCGCGCGCTGGCTGACCAGTTCGAGGAAGCAGCAGCGGCGGCGAAAAATCCGAAGAGGGTCGCTAATATTGTCCAGAGCGAACTGATGGGGCGACTGAAGGCCAAGGGAATTGAGATCGAACAGTCGCCGATCTCGATGAAGGGCGTAGCGATGTCGGCGGACCTGGTGGAGAGCGGAGCGATCAGCGGGAAAATTCTGAAAGACCTCTACGAGCTGGCATTCGAGCGCGGCGAAGATTTTCCAGCGATCTACGAGAAGGAAAAGCCGCAGCAGATCACGGATACTGGCGCGATCGAAAAGATCATCGATGAGGTCATTGCCGCCAGTCCCAAACAGTTGGAGCAGTATCGCGGGGGGAAGAAAACTGTCATCTCCTACTTTGTGGGACAGGTGATGAAGGCGTCCAGGGGCCAGGCCAATCCTGGACTGGTGAACGAACTACTGGCGAAGAAGCTGGAAAGCTAGGCGTGGGCAGCCGGCATGGTGCTTTTCCAAACAGAGATTCTTCAGCGGATCTCAACGCTGATCGATTCACAGGCGATTCGATACGAATGAGTTTGGCTTTTGTGACTTCTAAAGTCCGTCCATTCGACGATCACATACAGGGAAATTTCCGAATATTCAAGCGTCAATACCTCGCCATCTTGGAATTCTGAAGTGAAACTTTCGACCGCGACTCCATCACGAAGAACTGTGCTCACCGCCTCAAGTCGAAGTGAAACATTTCGCATGTCCCCTCCAACATGAGCTCCCTCCAGATCCAGAGTGAGCGTGCCGCCTAAATGGCGCCAACCGACCAGGCTTGATTCATGGAAGCTAACTCTTTTGGTGTAATGCATACTCTCTCGTCTCGAGCTAAACCTACAAAGCAAAAGCCGGAACCTTGCGGTTCCGGCTTTTGCTTGTTCCGCCCAAAGGAGGGCTTGCCTACAACTTGCGATGGCGCGCGAACGTGATCGCCCCGAGCAGCCCGCTGCCTAATAGCAGAATGCTGCTGGGCTCCGGTGTAGTCGTCTGGAACGCTCCGGAGAAGCTGGCGCCGTTGGGATCACCGCCCGTAAAGAAAACATTGAGGAAGAACGGATCGCCGTTGGTGAGCGCGTTTCCCGGGGTAGCGGTGAAGATCAACTCGTTGGTGCCGATCAACTGCACGGTCCAGGGCTGCGTATAGGGTTGCGCGCAGAAGGCCGTCCCGCCTGCATAGCCGCCCACGCAGTCACCGATCTGTCCCTGTGCGACCAACGCAGGATCAATCTCGATACCCGAAGGCAGGTTAAAGCTGATCTCAAACGAGGAGACCGTTGGCCCATTCCACACCGCCAGATTATTGCCAACGCCGGGAATACCGAAGTCGGGGGCAAACTGGGCGCCATCGAAATCGTAGGAAAATTCCTGGCCAGTCTGCAGCGTGCCACTCGATCCCGAACCGCTGAAAGGAACATCACCGGCGAATGCCAAGGTGGACAACAGAGCCATGAGGCACATTGCCAGGCATAGTTTCCGAATCATGGGCTCTTCTTCCTCCGCGTCAAAGTTGGAGATAGAGATGTTCAGCAACCTCTTTGCACGTTGAAAGCCAAGAGGGCACTCCTCAATCATCTGAAAGCACGCGACCATACTGTTGCACGAGCAACGGAGAGTGCAAGATATTGCACATCGATGTGCAAAGCTTTGCCCATCGTACCGAGTTTCAGGGCCAAATCGCGCGTTCTCCGACTTTACACGCCAGCTACACGGGTTTAGTATTCCCAACCAATGGAGACGGTGCTCGACGAAGTATGTGCAAGCTGCGGCAGCAGCCGCTTGCCGGATGGAAGCTTCTGTCTCTTCTGTGGAGACGTGTTGGCTGATCCAAAGGCCGCCTCTTCGCAATCCCTCAGGCGCTTCTTGCATCCTGCAAACCCCACGTCCGACTCGTTCGAATACGCTGGGTTCTGGCTGCGCGTGTGGGCGGGAGCTATCGACATCGTTATCGAGTGCCTGGGCGCCTTGCTGCTGACCCTCGGGCTAGACTTCGCTCTCAGCCGTTTTGGCCGCTTCTTCGGCTTCTCACCTTTCGATTCCAAAGTCGCCGTGGGAATGTCATTCATCATCATTCTTGCCGTGGGCTCGTGGCTTTATTGCGCCTTCGCCGAGAGCTCATCCTGGCGTGCCACCATCGGCAAGCGCTTTCTGGGACTTCAGGTCGTGTGCGCGGACGGCAGCCGAACCTCATTCGGTGTCGCCACGGTCCGCCATCTGATGAAATTCCTGTCGCTCTTCGTCGTGATGATCGGCTTCCTGATGTCGGGCTGGACCAAGCGGCGCCAGGCTTTGCATGATATGCCCTGCGACTGCCTGGTCATTCGAGTACCGGTAAAACCCTTCTCACTCCTCCATCACTAACGACTCCGGCCAGTTGGGCCGGGCTGCGGCCTTGGCGTAATATCGAAGCAGATGTTTCAATCGATTGCTCAGGTGCGTAAGTGGCTGGTGGGAAGCGTGTGTGTGCTGCTCGCCGCCGTCACTCTCTCATACTGGATCGCCCGTTCCCGGGTGCAGCCTGTTCTGCACAATGTTCCGCAGCAACTCGGCATCGATATTCAACAGACCAGCGACGGTTTCTCGCTCTCCAAGTCCGAGGGTGGCCGCACCATCTACACCATCAAGGCGTCTAAGGCGGTGCAGTTTAAACAGGGCGGACACGCTGAGCTAAAAAACGTGGACATTGTGGTCTACGGCAAGAACCACGACCGCTACGACCAGATTTATGGCGACCATTTCACATACGACCAGGCGACCGGCGACATCAAGGCCGTTGGTGAGGTCCACATCGACCTGCAGGGCAATGCCGAGGGGCCGAGCAAGCCGGACCAGGCTCCTCCTGCCGAGCTCAAGAATCCGTTGCACCTCGTCACGAGCTCGCTGACCTTTAACCAGAAGACCGGAATCGCTGAGACTGATGATGTCGTGAACTTCACCACCGAACAGGCACGAGGCTCCGCCAAAGGCGCCTACTATGATTCCAAGCAGAACGAGTTGCAGCTGAAGTCCGACATTCACATCGTTACCACCGGCAATCGCGCCGCGGTTATCACCGGCAGCAGCGGCGTAATTCAGAAGAATCCGCGGCAGGCCGTGTTGATCAACGCGAGGATCGAGCAGCCGGATCGCACGCTCACGGCCGACAAGGGGACGCTGCTGTTTTCGCCGGATAACACGGTGCAGCACGTCATCGCCGAAGGTAACGTTCACGTGCAGAGCCGCGGCCCGTCGATGATCGACGTATACGGACCGCGCGGCGACCTCAACATGGGTCCGAAGAACACGGTCGAACAGGCGATTGTCTCCGGAGGTGCGAGATTCGATACGCAGGGAAGCAGCGTGGCGCACGGTTCGGCGGATACGTTCATTGTCGACTTCGAAGGGAAGAACGAGGCTTCGAAGTTTCACATGATCAAGAATGCGCGGATGAAGCAGGATCCGCAGCCCGGTAAGTCAGGATCGGCCGGACAGCCGATGGAGATTGCCGCCGATCAACTCAACTTCCAACTGGCGAGCGGGAACGAACTCCAGACCGCAGACACCGTCGGCAAGGCGGCGATCACCATTCTGCCGTCGCCCCCGGGAACCAAACCGGCAAAGCCCGTCAAGCCCGGCCAGCAGATGGGCGGGTCGAACTCCACCACGGTTGCTACCGCGGGCAAATTCCACGCTACATTTGACAACAATCGCATTCAGACGCTGCATGGCTGGCCGAATTCGAAGATCGTTTCCACCACTCCGGGCGAACCTGACAAGACCAGCATCGCCGACAAGCTGGATGTGACCTTCGGTCCCGACGGCGGCGTGCAGAAATTGATTCAGACCGGCAACTTCGAGTATCACGAGCCGGGGCCGAACCCCCAAACCGGCGGCCGTTCGGCCTTCGCCGATATGGCGACCTATACCCCGAACGACGAAATCCTGGTGCTGACCGGGTCCCCCCGCGTCATTGATGGAGGCATGACGACCACTGCGGTCCACGTGAAAATGAATCGCCAGACCGGCGAAGGTTTTGCCGACGACGACGTGAAGACCACTTACAGCGATCTGAAGCCGCAGCCCGACGGCGCATTGCTCGCAAACTCTGATCCCATCCATGTCACCGCGCAGCACATGGAAGCAACGAAGCAGCCGGGAATCGCCCATTACACCGGCAACGTGCGTTTGTGGCAGACGGCAAATGTAGTGCGCGCCCCCAAGATGGACTTCGACAACGTGAATCGCTCCATCCTGGCTCAGTCCGACAAGTCGCAGACCGTCTCCAGCCTCTTCGTGCAGCAGTCGCAGGACGGCAAGCTGACGCCGGTTGATATCACTGCCGACAAACTAACCTACATCGATCAGGAGCGGCGAGCGCGCTACACCGGCAACGTGCTGGCGAAGTCGCCGACATTTACCGTCACAACCGAACAGCTTGACGTCTACCTGAAGGCGGCTGATCCGGACGCCAAGAATGCAACCACGACAGCGCAAAAGCCCAAGGGGCTTTCGCTTCCGGGCTCCGATACTCCGAGCCAGATCGATCACATGGTCGCAATCGGCAGAGTTGTGGTTACTGAACCGAACCGCCGGGCCGTGGGCGATCGGTTGACTTACACGGCTGACGATGCCAAGTACATACTGACGGGGAAATCGCCTAGCATTTTTGATGCCGAACACGGGACCGTGTGGGGCGATTCGTTGACTTTCTACAGTCACGATGATAGGGTTCTTGTGGAGAGTAAACGCTCTTCCCCCACCATTACACGCGCTCGTACCACGAAGTAAATGCAGACTTTATCAGCGGATGAGATCGGGAAAAGTTACCGCGGTCGCAGGGTGGTCAGCGGCGTAAGTTTTTTTGTGAAACAGGGCGAAGTTGTGGGGTTGCTAGGCCCCAACGGGGCTGGCAAAACTACCAGCTTCTACATCGTAGTCGGCTTGATTCCTTCCGATTCGGGACGGGTCCTGATCGACGGGCAGGACATTACCGGCGTCCCCATGTATCTACGGGCGCGCAATCATGGGATCAGCTACCTGCCGCAGGAACCTTCGATCTTCCGTAAGCTGACGGTCGAAGACAACATCCTGGCGGTGCTGGAAGCGCAGTCGATGTCCTGGCATGAGCGGCGCGAGCGCATGGAGCGCCTGATCGACCAGCTCGGCCTGCAGGTGATCCGCAAGAACCGGGGGTATGCACTCTCGGGGGGTGAGAGACGCAGAGTTGAGATCGCACGTTGCTTGTGCATCTCGCCGTCGTTCATCCTGCTCGATGAGCCTTTTTCTGGAATTGATCCCATTGCGGTTTTGGATTTGCAGAAAATCATCTCCGATCTCAAGACGAGCGGAATCGGAGTGCTGGTAACGGATCATAATGTTCGTGAGACGTTATCCGTGACCGATCGTGCGTACATCATTAACGAGGGAAGAATTTTCCGGACGGGTACGCCGGAGCAGCTCGGAAATGATGCAGAAGTAAAGCGAGTTTACTTAGGCGAGAGCTTTTCCTTGGTTTAAAATTTGAGTTGAGGGGGCGAAGCTCCTCAGGGTTCCGGTGCATGGCATTATTGCAGCCCAAGTTAAACCTCAAGGTATCCCAGAAGCAGATTCTGACGCCCGGCCTCGTGCAGATGGTCAGCGTGTTGGCGCTCAACAAGCTCGAGCTCGCCGACATGATCAATGCCGAGCTGACCGAGAATCCCGTTCTTGAAGAACTGGATAACTCCGTTCCGTTGCTGGACGAAGTCTCGGCCCGCGAAGAGAAGCTGGATCGCGACAGCTCGCTGGCGCAGCAGGAGCAGCCTGCCGTCACCGCGGAAGAGAAGGATCCCTTCGAGGAAATTGATTTCGGTTCTTTCTTCTCCGAATATCTCGACCCCGGCCTTCGCACCTCCATCGAGATGGAAGACAGCGAGAAGCCATCGTTTGAGAACTTCCTCTCCAAGCCCAGCACTCTGGCGGACCACCTCATGTGGCAGCTGGGGTCGCTGCACGTGAACGAAGATGTCTATCGCGCCGCCGAGTTGGTGATTGGAAATCTGAACGAGGAAGGTTACCTCACCGCAACCGACGACGAACTGCTTGGCCTGGCGCAGGAAGAGGCGCAGGAATCAGGCTCGCCTGTCGGACAGATGGCGATGCCGGCGCCGGCGAACTCCGAGCCGGCCGCTCCGGTCGTGACCTCGTCTGAAGCGGACGGTTTGGAAATGGAGAGCCAAAGCTCTACTGTTGCTGTAGCTGAATTTGCTGTAGCGGAAGAAGAAGCAGCAGAGTTAGAGCAGCCGAAAGAGGCTGTCGTCGCGGATCCGGAACTCGAGCCCGCCCGCCCGCAATCTCCGCGTCCGACCCTGGTGCCGCCTCGCACCGGGCCCGCCCGCGTGCCCTTCAGCCGCGACGCCCTGCGGGAAGCCATTGACGTAGTGAAGCAGATGGACCCGATCGGGGTAGGCGCGCGCGACCTGCGCGAATGCCTGTTGGCCCAGCTGCACGACCTGCGGCGCGTCAATCGCAGAAACGCGAATGGCAATCACCTCGCTGAACTGGAAGCGCTGGACGACGCCATCGTGCTGGTCGATCAGCACCTGCACGCGCTCCAGAATAAGCATTACAAGGAAGTTGCTAAAGCTATGAATCGGCCACTTGAGGCCGTTATGGCGGGCATGGATTTCATCCGCACCCTCGATCCCCGTCCCGGCCTGCGTTACAACAAGGTCGAAACCCGGCTCATCGAGCCCGACGTAGCCTTCATCAAGCAGGGCGATGAATATCTCGTCATGATGAATGACGAAGAAGTTCCGCAGTTGCGCCTGAACTCTTCCTATCGCCGGCTGCTGAATCGCGATGTTGCCGAGAAGGATGTCCGCAACTACGTCAAGGAGCGCTACAAGTCGGCGATCCAGTTGATCAAGAACATCGAGCAGCGCAAGCAAACCATCCTGCGGGTGTGCTACTCGATCCTGGACCGCCAGCGCGAATTCCTCGACCACGGCATTGACCAGCTCAAGCCGATGATGATTAAGGAAGTCGCCGAGGAAATCGGCGTCCACCCTTCGACCGTCAGTCGGGCCGTGGCCAATAAGTACGCCCACACCCCGCAAGGAGTTTTCGAACTCCGCTACTTCTTCAGCGAGAGCGTCAATGGTCCGGAGGGCAGCGGCACTTCACTGCTGATCCTCAAGCGCCGGGTCAAGAAGCTCATCGAGGACGAAGACCCATCCCGGCCGTTGACCGACGAGCAGATCACCCGCATCCTCCAATCGCAGGGCATCCAGGTCACTCGCCGCACGGTCGCGAAGTACAGGGAAGACATGCGCATCCCGAGCACCCACCAGCGCAGAGTGAAAAACTAGCTGCTGTACCGGAGCGTCGATCGATTCTGGCACGTCTAAGGTGACAGGAGTCGAAGTGAACCGGACGTTGTGGTGAACACCGCCGCAGCCGAATGAAGAAGCAGACCAACAGGGCTGGGGCGAGGAGGGAGCTCAATGAACGTAGAGTACTTTGGAAAGCAATTTGAAATAACTCCCGCCATTCGTGACGAGGTGGAATCCGGCCTCGGCAAACTCACCAAAATCCTGGGAGATACCTTCAAGAGCAAGGTGATCCTTACCGTCGAAAAGCATCGCAACATCGCCGAAATCACGGTGTCGCGCCGGCGCGGGCACCTCGTAGGACTGGCTGAGGCGACCGACATGATGGTCGCCGTGAACCAGGCGATTGAGCACATCGAGACCCAGGCGCTGAAGCATAACGGCCGCCGCCGCGCCACCCATCGCAAAGCCAAGGACAAAACCTGGAAGGCTCCGGTGGAGGCCGACGCAGAAGGGCAGATTACGGTGGGCTCGACCGCTGCTACTGCGGTTCCCGTCGTTGTCCACAAGTTTCCGTCGGTAGCACGAACCACCGAGGCGCATCTGGTGCGTTCGCAGGATTCGGTTGCCATGCGTCCGATGACGGTGGAGGAAGCCGTCAAGGAATGCGAATTCCGCGATCGCGAGGTGTTCATCTTCCGAGACGGAAAAGGCAGGATCAATGTGCTGCACCGGCGGAAAGACGGCAAGATCGAGCTGATCGAAGTGCCTTAGCAGATATGGTTCCTCACTTTCGCAATTAGCGTTTTGCTCTATGAAAGATGGCCCTATGAGCAGGCGGGGTGCGTTGGTTTATTTATTCTGGTTCACGCTCCTGCCTGTTCAGGCTTGTCTGGGCCAGTTGTTAATTAGCAATGACGATGTCAAGGCGTCGGAACAGTCCTGCCGGATCGTCCAATTCACCCTGGCAGCCAGGGCTCGCCACCGCTCCGACGAAGATGGGCCCCAGCCCGATGACGACTTCACCGCAGCAGGGAAGGCCTGCGACAAGCTACAGGCAGGTCTAGCAAGTTCCGACCGGCAGCAGGTTCAATCTGCCGCTGCGACCCTCCAGCCTATCTTTGCGCGGCTTGGTATGGATCCCGCCACGCCGAAGCAACAATTTGCGGCTCTGGAAAAGAAGGCTTCAGGCCTGAGCGGAGAAGAGCTGTTCGACGAACTCGCCGACCTGGCAAAGCGCGCCTTTGAAGCCGGTGATATTGATAAAGCGCAGAGCTATGCCCAACAGCTTTTGAAGATGGCGCCGGATTACCCCAAGAGCTGGAATTACGGCAATGCCATCTTCCACGGCAACGCTATTCTCGGGCGGGTTGCTTTGCATCGGGGAGATGTCAAGGAAGCGGATGGATACCTGCTGGCCGCGGGCGGCACGCCCGGCTCACCTCAGTTGGACAGCTTTGGCCCAAACATGACTCTTGCCAAGGAACTTCTAGAGAAGGGCGAGAGGCTGCCGGTATTGCAGTTTTTCGAGCTCTGCCGACGCTTCTGGGAAATGGGACAAAACCAGTTGGACCAATGGAGCGCTGAAGTGCGTCAGGGTAAGACTCCCGTTTTCGGCAGCAACCTGCGCTACTAATCCTCTCTGCACCTCCGGAGTATGTAGTTCGTCATCAATAAAGTGCGGGCGTTGACTAATCAGTAAGTCATCGCGCAGGTGTTCTCAATCATCCAAGGTATTGCAGCATGGATTAGCCGCTTGTGGCCGCGAGCTGGCGGCAGCGAAGTTGCCGAAACAACTCCAAGGCCGCCGAATCCATCTCAATCACACGGCTTGAGTTCCGTGGGAACTTCGGGGCCGGCAAGTTGGCACTCATATGAAAACTGGATTGAACGCAACTCTGGATCCGACGCGGCGCAGTAGCGACGCGCTGGATTTCGATGCCGCTTTGCGGCGGAAGATCGTTGGTCAAGATCAGGCAGTTGAAAAGGTTGCTGAGCTTTACCAGATGTTTCTCGCCGGCCTTAACCCGCCCGGCCGCCCGGTGGGCAATCTTCTTTTTCTGGGCCCGACCGGCTCCGGTAAGACGCGTGTGGTGGAGGCTATGGCCGAATCGCTTTTTGGCGATACCCATGCCTGCATCAAGATCGATTGCGCGGAGTTCCAGCACTCGCATGAAATCGCCAAGCTGATCGGCTCGCCTCCAGGCTACCTCGGACACCGCGAGACCCACCCCCTGCTTACGCAGGAGGCGCTCAACCAGTGGCACACCGAGAAGCTGAAACTCTCGATCTTGCTGTTCGACGAGATTGAAAAAGCGTCGGACTCGTTGTGGCAGTTGCTGCTCGGCATCCTCGACAAAGCGACGCTCACCTTGGGCGACAACCGCCGCGTGGACCTCTCGCAGTGCGTTATCGTGATGACCTCGAACCTGGGCGCTTCCGAGATGAACGAGATGATTAACGGTACGCTGGGATTTGCACAGACACCCGCGCAAATGGACGCCAAGCTCGATCAGAAGATCGATCGCACGGCAGTCGAGGCGGCGCGCCGCAAGTTCTCGCCCGAGTTCATGAACCGTATCGACAAGGTCGTGGTGTTTCGCATGCTTCGCCGCGAGCACCTCGAGCAGATCCTCGAGATCGAGCTCGGCATGGTGCAACAGCGGATTCTGCAGGCGACAGGCAACAACCAGTTCGTCTTCAGCTGCACCGCTGCGGTGAAGCAATACTTGCTGCAGGAAGGAACCGATCTGCGCTACGGCGCGCGTCACCTGAAGCGGGCCATCGAGCGTAATATTGTTTTCCCGCTGGCGAATCTGGTCGCCACCGGGCAGGTAAAGCTGGGCGACTTCATCCGCATCGATCTCGACGGCAAGGGTAAGATGACCTTTGTGAAGGAAGCGGAAGGCGCATTGGTCCCGGTGCTGTTGGAACGTTATGGTCCGGATGCTTCCGCGCACGCCGCGGCGGCCAGCAAGGCAGGCAAAGTGTCAGGCGCAAGCCGGGGCGGGCGCGAATTCGGAACCGCTATTGAGAGGAAATGAAAGAAGCACCTAGCGACTAGCAGCTAGCGACTGGGGAAAAACATTCAGGCGCGAGCCTCCATCCGATGCCCGCGCTTCTTATTTGCCCCAGAGGACTCATGTCGGCAACTCTCTAGTTGCTAGTTGCTTCCTGGCGGTGGCTGTGTCGTGCCCTGGTCGCCGGGATTTTCTGTCGGCGCGGGCGGTGTTTCACGCGACGGCGGCAGCGGATAGTATCCGTGCTTGGCGAAGACCTCCAACCCTGGCCGCTTCACCCGCACTTCGATGTCGCGGTAGTTGCTTGAAGGTCGCTGCCCGGTGTTGTAGCCCAGTGTGTATTGATAGCGGGCTTCCGCTGTGATTCGCGAATACGCACCCTCGATCGAATCGCGCGAGAATTCGTCCAGTACGTCGCCTCCCGTCGCATTGGCATACTTCGGAAGAATGTTGGTGTAACCAAATCCCGGAATGCGCGCCTTAGCGACTTTGTTGTACACAGGCATGGCAGCAGTATCGACGCCGATGCCATAGACGGCTATCCCGTCGGTCAGCAGTACCTTCAGGACCTGCGCATAGCTGGCGCGGCTGCCGTATTCCTGGCCATCGCTGATGATGAAAATAATCTTGCGGCTGGTCGGGGAACGGTGTGCCAGCTCCTGTGCGGCCTGCAAAATGGCGTCATTCAGCACGTGATACTCAGGTGTTGGGGTGATGACCTGAGAGCCGCCGGGTATCGGTTTGCTATTGGTCGATGGTCCCGATCCAAAAGGGCCGCCTACGACTGAAGCGCCCGCGTTCTCGCCGCTCTCATCTTTCAAGCGCTGCAGTGCGAGGCTCATGCGCGTGGTGTTGCCGAAGTCCTGACGCTTGTTGACCGTGTTTCCGTAGGTGAAGACCGCAACTTCATCGAAGGGGCCAAAGGCGCCGCCCAGAGCCGCGAAGGTCTGATTGACCTTGCGAAGCATGGGATCAGGCAAGCCCTGATCAATGATCAGCGCTGCCGCCAGCGGAAACGGATCGCTGGTGAAAAACGTGAGTTTTTGCGGAACGCCATTCTCCAAAACCGTGAAGTCTTTCGCCAGCAGGCCTTCTACCAGCGTACCCTCGCTGTTCTTCACCGTGACCGGGACGCTCACAAAGCTGACGTTCTTGGTCAGGCTGAACAGTTCGTCGCGGCCGCTCTGCTCCGCCGGAACGCTCCCCGGTGGAACGGTTTTGATCTCCCGCGACCCGGGAGGGGGCGGCTGCGGATTCTGTTTCTCTTCCGGGCGAGTGTTTCCGGGTTGCTCCGGGTTTCCACTGGAAGTCGAGCCCTGATCGTCCGGATTGCTCTGAGACGGAACATTGGCGCTAGGGGCGGGAGCGTTATTCTGCGGCGCCGGAGCGTCAGGAAGCTTCTGTTGCTGCTGACCGAAGACAAAGACAGTCGTCAAAGTAATAACCGCTGTCAGAAGGACAGTTCGGATTCGGAAGTTCATGCGGCGAACAGACATGGGGTCGAGTTGTCTCCAGAGGCTTGCCGGAACTCTGCACAGTATAAATGTACAGGAGCGACTCGGCAGCATAATCGCCCTTTGAACCCTCCTTGCAATAGAATGGATGTGTCCGCCACGAAAGAGTAACTATGTTTTCCAAGCGGTTTTACCAGCTTTGTGCTGCCGCCTGCCTGGTTCTGAGTTGTGTCTGCCTGCGGGCGCAATCGAATCCGCCGGCCCAGCAGTCTGATTCGCAGGACCAGCAGCAGCAATCCGGCGACGACTTGCAGACCTTCAAGGCGCAAGTGAACGTCGTTAACCTGTTCTTCAACGTGAAAGACAAACACGGCATGCTGATCCCCAGCCTCACCAAAGACGATTTCCAGGTGTTCGAGGATGGCAAGCCCCAAACCATCAAGTACTTCTCAGCCGAATCGCATGAGCCCCTCACCCTGGGCATCATGATCGATACCAGCGCCAGCCAGACCCGTGTCCTGGATCTCGAGCAGGAAGCCTGTGCACAATTTCTGCACGACGTCCTTCGCGACAAAGACTTGGCCTTCGTCATTAACTTTGACGTCGACGTCGATCTGGACCAGGACTTCACCAGCAACATCCGCGACCTGACCCGCGCCTTGAACAAGATGCAGATCAATGCCGGCGTGGGCGGTGGTCCTCCCGGACTTGGTGGCGGACCGGTGCCGACCACGCCACGCGGCACGTTGTTGTATGACGCGATTTATCTCGGTGCGGATGAGAAGCTGAAGAACGAAGTCGGCCGCAAAGCGATGATCATCTTCACCGACGGGGAAGACGAGGGCAGCCGCCTGCGGATTCAGGACGCAATCGAGGCAGCACAAAAGGCCGACACGATCTGCTATGTGATTCTGATCGCCGACCGCGGCTTCTATGGCGGCTTCGGCTACAGCGGCGACTCCGATATGCAAAAGCTGGCGCAGGCCACCGGCGGCCGCGTCATCGAAGTTGGCAATAAGCAGGACAGGCTGAAGCAGGCCTTCGATCAGATTCAGAACGAATTGCGCACCCAGTACAACATCGGCTATTCACCGACGAACAATAAACTCGATGGCACCTATCGCAAGATCCAGCTCAAGGCGAAGGGTGGCGAATACAAGGTGCAGGCACGCCAAGGCTATTACGCGATGGCGAAAGACTAGCGCGAGTCAATCTATTCGGTGTGAGAGCGGACGTGGAAGTCCGCTCTTTTTGTGTGCTCGGAACGCCTGCGTTCGGACAACCGCGCGGGCCGGACGTTCAGGTGGTGCGGACCTTTAGGTCCGCGTCCCTGCCGCTTATTTCTTCCCAAGGGCCTTAGCCGGCGGCAGAGAGCTTTCGGCCGGAATCAATTACTGGCGCTCGTAACCTACTCCGCCGTCGTGGGATCAATCACAGAACGAATCTGCGAGATCCGGTTGGCCGGAAATCCGCCCGCGGTTGCGTGCTTGCGAATTGTCTCTTCGTCGGGAGCGATGTAGACGCAATAAATCTTGTCGTCGGTGACGTAGCTCTGTAGCCATTGAATGTGCGGACCCATCTCTCGCAGCACCCCGCAAGACTTTTGTGAGATACCCTGCAATTGGTCGGGCGACAGCTTGCCTGCGTCCGGGATTTCTCGCTCAATAACGAATTTCGGCATGACGTGAATTTTCCTTATCAGCCGTCAACAGAACGCCGGACGGCCACAACCCTGGATTTAAAACGCCTCGCGTGAAAGTACTACTGTCCCACCGGTTAACGCAAGCTGGTAAGCAGGCTACAGAGTCGCGGCTGCGATTGCCATGGCCGCCAGAGCGGCGGTTTCCGCACGAAGAATGGTGTTGCCCAGCGACGCCGCAATCCACTCCGCGCCGGCAAAGCTTCGCAACTCGTCCTCGGTCCAGCCGCCTTCTGGACCAATGGCGAGTACCAGCGAATTGATGTCGCGGGAGTGCAGCAGCTTGTTGAGAGTGACCTTGGGCTCGTTCTCCGCCAGCACAATTCTCATGCCACCGTCGATGCGAACAGCTTCGGCCAGTTGCAGCGGATTCGCGATCTCAGGAGGCGAAGCCCGGCGCGATTGCTGCGACGCTTCGCGGGCGATTCGCCGCCAGCGCTCGACCCGCTTCTCGGCAACAAGCGCCAAATGCTTTTCAGTCCGCCGCGCTATGACGGGGACGATCGTGGCAACGTTCAGTTCGGTGCACTTCTCGATCGCCCACTCCATGCGATCGAACTTGAAGATCGCCAACAACAGCGTGATCGGTGCGACCGCATTAGAGTCAATCGCCTCGCCCAAGGTGAACTCGACCCGGTCGTCAGCAACACTGGCGACCACGGCTTGTCGCACCTGATCTCCGCAGGCGACCTCGAACCGCTGCCCCACTCGAGCACGCAAAGTGCGGGTCAGATGCGCCGCGTGCTCGCCAATAAGGACAGCACGGTCGGCGGAGAATTCGTCGGCAATCCAGCGGCGGCGGGTCATCGAGTGAAGAGTAGCAGAGCCGTGGCGATCGCCATCGAAGCATACACGCCACCGAACAGGCGGTTCTGCCGGGTCAGCGTTTCTTCCTCGAAGACGCGGCTGTTCATCAGGAACTCGACGGCGGAGACCACTCCGACCAGCGCCGCCATCACCAGCCAGCGTTCCTGATGCATTTTGGCTACCAGCAAGTAGGGAATGATGAAAAGGGAAGTAATCAGGTAGGCGATGCCACCGACGCGCGCTCGCTTGCGCCGCTTGGGGTCTTGATAGCGCACCAGCACGATTCGAGCCAACTCACGCGGCTTCGCCAGTCGTGCCGCCGCGGGCAACGCGGTGACAATCAGCAGAAACCACGCGTAGATGCGAAGGGCTTTTTCCAAGAAAGGCCATCACCGATTGGAGCGTAGCCATCACAAGGCCGGCATGAGAATTCGTTCAACCCACCCTGGCCAAAAGAAAGTCAGGATGGGGCGCCCGGCTAAGAGCCGCCCTGTCCTACCCGAAGATCTCTTTTACCTTGTTCAGCAGCGAGCGGCTGACCGGCTTGTTCTCGACCGTGAGCGTTGTGTGCAGTTCCTGCATGAGCTCGCGCTGGCGCTTGTTCAGCTTCGCCGGCGTCTGCACCTTGACCTCGACGAACAGATCGCCGCGGCCGTGGCCGTTCAGCACTGGCACACCCTTGTTCTTCAGTTTGAAGTTTGTGCCGGTCTGGGTGCCCTCGGGAATCTTGAGCGCCTGCTCCCCCTCCAACGTCGGCACCTGGATCTCCGCGCCCAGAGCCGCCTGCGTGAACGACACCGTCACAACGCAGTAGAGATTCTTGCCCTCACGCTCGAAGAACGAGTGCTCTTTCACATGCAAAACGACGTAGAGATCGCCAGACGGTCCGCCGAATACTCCAGCCTCGCCTTCGTTGGAATACAGAATGCGTGCGCCTTCGTCGACTCCGGCAGGAACTTTCACGGTAACCGTGCGATCGCGGGTCACTCGACCCTGGCCGCGGCACTGGTTGCAGGCATCGACGATCAGCCTGCCCGATCCGCCACAAGTGCTGCAGGCGCGCGTAATCGAGAAGAAGCCCTGCTGATAGCGCATCTGCCCGCGTCCGCCACAAGTCGTGCAAGCGATGGGCGACTTGCCTGGGGCTACGCCTGAGCCTTTGCACTGCTCGCACTCTTCGTGACGGCGGACCTGGACTTGTTTGGTCACACCGAAGACCGCTTCTTCAAATTCAAGTTTCAAGTCTTCGCGAAGATCCGCGCCGCGTTGCGCGCGCGACCGGCCGCGGCCCTGGCCTCCAAACATGTCGCCAAAGCCGAAGAGATCGCCGAAGATGTCCTGAAAGTCGTTGAAGACGGTCGCGTCGAATCCGCCGCCCGGGCCTGCACTGCTGCTCACGCCGGCGTGGCCAAAGCGATCGTAGCGAGCACGTTTCTCGGCATCCGCCAGTACCGCGTAGGCTTCGCTGCACTCCTTGAAGCGCTCCTCCGCCTCAGGATTGTCCGGATTGCGATCAGGATGGAATTGAAGCGCCAGTTTGCGATAGGCGCTCTTGATTTCCTGATCGTTCGCCGTGCGCGAGACGCCCAGCACTTCGTAATAGTCACGTTTCACTGTTGTGGCCAGAACTCAACCTCTTTACCGCAGGGCGGAAAGCCCTTCTTAATGATTATTTGACGTTTGCGACACGGCTAAAGCCGTGCCCTTTCAAAACCTGAAGGCCAGCTTACCCGAAACTGCCGCACCCGAAAGCCTCATCCCGCCTTCGAATTGCGGGCGACCCTTACCATCGCCGGACGCAGCAGCCGCTCCTTCAACTTGTAGCCGCGCTGCAACTCGTCGATGATGTGATTGTCTGCAGCTTCGTCGGTATCCACCATCTGGATCGCCTGATGCAAATTCGGATCGAAAACCTCGCCCTCGGCGGGTACGGGTTGCACGCCGAGTTTGGCCAGCGCGTCATGAAACTGTTTATCGATCAGCTCGATGCCGTCGTGAAAATCTTTCAGCGACGCGGCATCGGTCTTCAACGCGCGGTCCAGGCTGTCAAGAATCGGCAGTAGCGACCGCAGCGCGTCTGCCAGCGCATAGTCGCGATAATCCTGCTGCTCTTTGGCGTTACGCTTGCGGAAGTTGTCGAACTCGGCCTGCAAGCGTGCGGCGCGGTCGAGGAAGGCTGCCCGTTCAGTGAGCGCCTTCTCCAACTCTGCCTGCGGATCGCCGGGAGACTTTTCGGTTGCAGACTGCGCCCCGCCCTGATCGTCGTCCTCCGCTGCGGGTAATTCATGATCTACATCCAGCTCCGTTTCGGAGCCTCCGTTTGTCTTCTTGAATGCCATAGCGTATCCCTGATTTGCATGCGAACAGCGAGTCGGCGGATGGCTCGTCGGCCTGAAGGCCGCCCCGCTTGTATCTTTCAAAGGGAAATCATGTCGGCACGGGCTGAAGCCGTACCCTTTCAAAAGTTACGTCGATTCATTCCACAACTGATCGAACATACGCGCGATATACGACACCGCGGTGATCGTGTGCTCATAATCCATACGGGTCGGTCCGATGACGGCCAGCGAACCCATCACTTCGTCGCCCACGCGCGCGGGCGTTCCAATCAGCACAAAATTATTTAGATGCGGCATGGTGTCTTCCAGACCCACAACCACGCGCACTGCCTCCTGGCGCGTATCCAGGTAAGCCGAAAGCAGGTCCACGACCCGCTGCTTTTCTTCCAGGGTCGCCAGCAGCTGGCGCAGGCGCTCCTTGTCCTGCTCGTTGAGCACCAGATTCGACGCGCCTTCCACGTACACCGACTGCGCCGGGTCCTCGGTGGCCAGCGCGCCCTGCGCATAAAGCTGCTCCACTGACGACATCAGCCGGTCATACTCGCTGCGCTCCTGCTGGATGCGCTTGGCAATCTCTTCGCGCAGCGACTCCATCTCCCAGCCGCGGAAGTTCTGATTGATGTACGCCGCCGCGGCTTCCAGGTCGCCGATCGAGAGATCCTCGCCGAGCCGCAGAACGCGGTCGCGCACTAATCCGCTGCGCGTCACCACCACCGCCAAAACTTTCTTGTCGGCGAGCCGCTGAAAGTACACATGCTCCAGCGCGTTGCGCTGTCCCGGCTTCGCGCTCACCGTCACCCCTACGCCGCGTGAGATCAGCGACAGCACATGCGAGGTGCGCTCCATGAACTCCTGCAGATCCTGCGATCCCTGCAAGCTGCCCTGGATCAGGCTCTCGTCCGCAGGCGACAGCCGGGCCTCGCCCGTGAGCTGCTTCACATAAAAACGATAAGCTTGCGCCGTCGGCACGCGGCCGGCCGAGGTATGTGGCTGCTCCAGAAAACCGGCGTCAGCCAGATCTGCCATGACATTGCGGATCGAAGCCGCGCTGAGGCTCTCGCGATTATTGCGAGCCAGCGTGCGCGACCCAACCGGTTCGCCCGTGGAGATGTAAGTCTCCACGATCGCGGTCAGAATGTCGCGTTCCCGTTTTCCGATGCCAGAAGGTGAGCCCATAACGTGTTGTCTAGGATTGTAAGTCGCTGTAACACAATAGTTTACACGACTAGCGAGATACAATTCGACATATTTATTCTAGGAAGTAGGAAGGGTCGTGTCAAGATTGGCAGTCGAAGCGATGGAGTGCTAATCAGGGTATACGTGTTTGCGAATCGTACGAAAAAAGTACGCTTACACAACGGACACCATGAACGCGAGCTAAGCGCGTGAAAAGCTGTACCGACTACTCGACTGAACTGCTGCCGCGCACGAGCCTGTGCTAATCACCGCTCCTCGTTCGAATGCCGTGCTGATCGGTGAAGACGACTGCAATGCGATTCAAGAAACCCAGCATCTACTCTCGGTTCCGGGTATGCGCGAGTCGATCCGAAGGTATGGAGACGCCGATAAAGAAGCTGGTTAAGGAACCGGGCTGGTGAATCAATCGAAGGTTCTGTTCACCAGGCCAGCGCAGAAAGACGCTCGCAAACTGGCGTCGTGCGGCGTTCATCCTCAGGCCGAGCGTCTGCTAAAAGCCTTGCCGAAGATCCGTTCCAGAAACCGCCTCGATTTGAAAGGCTGCTTGGAGCCCTAATGGGAGTGTACTCGCGGCGCATCAACATCCAGCATCGGCTGGTGTATCAGGTGCTGGAGGACGAACGGATCGTGAAGGTGTTACGGATGTGGACGCATTACGAATGACGTTCGTCCTTACGATCGGAAAAATGCGGCGCGTAGAGCATCCTCATTGCACCTGCACCTTCAAATCCAGTTTGCCTCCCGACGGTACCTGTACCGACTGCGTATTCTTCAGGTATGGCTGCAGCACCGTGGGATTCGCCCACTCCAGGTCCCAGCCATTCGCGATGGCGAGCACGGTGTATTGTCCCGGCACCACATTGGCGAGAGTGAAGGTTCCATCGCTATCGCTCTGATCGCGGCGAAAGAGGGGAAGATTGTTCGCCGGATCCTGCGGCACCAGCACGATCATCGCTCCCGCGAAGGGCTCGCCTTCCCGGGTTGCAGTGCCGGTGACCCGCGCTGCGCCCTGCGTGGCGATGCCGCTAATGCGAACGTTCGCATTGTTGCCAACCTCGAGGGTGCGGCCCGACACCTTCGCTCCCGTCGCCGCCAGCTTCACCAGTGAGTAGCCGCCCGCGGCCTCCAGCCCGATCTGGTATCGCCCTGGTCTGACATTGTCAGACCGAAAGTCGAATTCGCCGCGCTGGTTGATATCGCTGCGCATGGTCTCGCCTGTCGTCGGATCTGAGAGCTGGAGCGCGACGTGCGGCGGCACGTGTTCCGGGAACAAAATGGTGCCGCTGATACTGGCAAAGCCGGGCGAGTCGGAAATATTGATGTCGGCATCCCCGGAAAGATCGAGGTCGCGATACCAGCCGCGCGTGCCGCTCTTTTGATTTTCTCCCGTGGAGGCAGGGACCTCGACGACATAGTGTCCCGGCGCCAGGCCAGAGACTTCGATTACTCCCGGCCCCACCCAGGAGTCGGGCGCATTCGCCACCGAGTCGAGATAGCCGTCGAAGATGCGCTGCCAGACGCGCGGGAAGATCATGAGTCCCAGCGCTGCACTGTCAGCCGCGCCGGTATGAATGCGCAAGTGTGCCGAGGGCAAGGCGCGCAGCGACACATCGGCTGTCGCCCGCTCGCCCGGCGTCAATTGCAGTGGAGTTGCTTCTGCTGAATCCAGCGCACTGGCGTAAAACGTAAGCGGATAAGTAACGTCGAGTGCCGAATTCTCCGGTGAGCTGCGGACCAGTACATCGGCGTTGTTCGGACGGGCGAAGCCACGGCTCTGCGCGTACCACGGCCGCGCGGACACCGCGAGGTAATACGTGCCCGGTTCGAGATGTCCGAGGTGATAGTGCCCTTGATCGTCGGTCTGCGACTGGTTCATCGGCTCGGTCTTTTGCATACCCTCTTCGGTGCTGCGCTGGAACAAACGCACCAGGGCGTACTGGATCGGCTCATTGTTGTCATCGGTGATTGTGCCGTCGATCGCCGCATCGGGTTCGAGCCGGAATACCAGGTTGCCGCTCTCAAGATCGGGGCCAACGGCGATGGCTGTTGCATAGGGATCGTGGTGATCGAAGTATTGCAGTGAGTAGCCACGGGCCGTGGCCATCAGCGAGTACTTGCCGCGAGTCAGGCCGGTGAAGGCAAACTTGCCGTCGGGGCCGGTGGTGACCGCCTGGTCGATGTCGCGGTCCGTGCCTTGGGTCACACGCGCAATTGCGACTCTCACCGACGGCACCGGCTGCCCGCTAAGTGAGTTGACGACGACCCCGGCAATGCGAAGCGGCTGCGGCGCAGGTTTTGCTTGCGATTGAGTGGCTGGAACCGGTGTCTCCGATTGTGGGAGTTGCTGCGCAAACGCCGTGGCGCACAACAAAATCAGCCATGTGGTCCGGGCTAGCACAGTGGTCACTGTCCCTTCCCTACGTGGATCAGGTCAAGTTGAACCTGCGCCTTCTGATTCGGCGTGACGGTGACGTGCGCCGCCTGCGACGCGTATGTGTCGATCACATCCTGACTGCTGAGTTCCAGCCCATCCGCCTGATCGAAGGCAAATACGAAATAGTCGCCCGGTGCGAGCCCGCTCACATTGAAGCTGTCGGTAACACCGCGCGACATGTGCGGCTCCAGCTTGCTGATTGGTTGCGGAACGACGACCACGGTCGCATGCGGGGGCGTGCCGTCAGGAGACTTCACCGTTCCTGAGATGCTGGCGCTGTCGTCACGCAGCACCACATCAAGCGGATAGCTCTGGCCCGGCGCAACTGAGATGTCGTCGTAGAGAACATTCGTTTGCCCATAGCTTGCCGCCTGCACGTACCACGGCGGATGCGGCCTCAACTCCACCGTGTAGGTTCCGAAGTCGACATTCTGGATCGTAATGCCGCCGCGAGCGGGATCGTAGCTCGAAAAGGCCTCGGAGGTGGCGATTTCAGTCGGCGTTAGTTGCACCGATAGCGGCGGTCTCTGTGGGTTAGCCGGGGCATTCGGTCCCGACGAGGCGCGCGAATCGATACGCACCACGATCGGAATGGTCACCGACGGCGCCAGCGTAAGCCGTAGACCATCGAGATTGGAATTAACCGTGATGCGCGTTTCCGCGCGCATCGGCTGCATCCCCGATTGCGAAACCGCGTGCAGCATGTAGTTCCCGGCAGGAACGTTTTCGAGCCTGAAGACCCCGGTCTCCATGTTGAAATTCGTGGGAATGGAAATCTCGTCGCCTGCCGGAGTGAGCACCTGGAAGCCGACACCCTGGTCGGGCGTGTGTCCGCTCACCATGCCAGCGACCTGATACACCGGAACGGCAGTGAGCGAAAGATCGGCTTCGGTCTGCTGACCCGCCCCCAGTTGGATCGGGGAAGCCGCCGCGAAGTCCGGGACGCCGGGATAGTAGACATGCGGGAAACCGCTCTTCTGCTTTTCGCCCTCCGGCATCAGTTGCAGTTCACCTTCGCGTGGTCCCGCGGACAGGTAGTAAGTTCCGGGCATCAGGCCGGCGAAACGGAAGAGCCCATCCTCGTCAGTCTCGACCATGCCACGCGGTTCCCAGCGCCGCCGGCCTTCACGGACGCTGCGCGCAGTCAACCGCAGCGGCATGTGCTCGATCGGGAGGCCGGCAGTGTCGACGACTTTACCGTAGATTGCGCCTTGAGGAACCAGCTTGATACTGACCGCGCCGGTGTTGGGACCAACTTCAACCCACGCCCCGGCCCCGCCATTCTCTTCCTGCTGGCCGAAGAAGCCAGGCTTCTGCGCAGTCACTGTGACCTGGCACTGTGGCATGCTGTCGATCTGGAAACGACCCTGCGCGTCGGTGAAGGCGTCACGATGCACCGTGCCGTTGGTGCGCACCAAGGCACGCGGAATCGGCTCACCGGTGGCCGAGTTCACCACCGTGCCGCTCAAACTATAGATCGGCTGATCTCCGGATTGGCCTTGCGCGAAACCCCAGCGCGGCGGCAACCCGATTACGGCGCACAGCAGGAGCAGAAGCGCGGTGAAAGCAAACGCTGCGCCGCCGCTCTTTCGGAAAAGCCGTAGGTGGAAAGGCAAAGACACTCGCCGAATCTGATCAAACCCCAGCCACCCTATGGTAACTCGCCGGCGCGGCGAACGTTTTCTAAGCTGCCATCTCGGAAGCTGCCACCAGCAGCGGGCCGGCGCGAGGCACAGCTTTGTTTTTCGGTCGCGAACGTCGGCCCCGGGTGGGCTTCAGTTCTTCCAGCTGCGCGACTTCGTTGGAGGCACGATCCAACTCCAGCCCGTGCAGAATAGACTCCACCCGGCGGGTACGGGTACGCAGATCGTGTACTTGATCGACGGTGGGATCTTTAGGAAATTTGTTAAGGCTTTTGCGAAGCTTATTGACGCGGCTGTGAAGTGCGTAGGAGTCAAGCGGCATGGGGGACCTCAAACAAACTTGGATGCCGCCTACAGGACACTGTCCGCTTGCACTCGAAGAGTGGGCGCCGGAAGGCCCGGAAGATCAGGAAATCAACAACAGCTTCTCACCACTACTTAGCCTGCCGCTTGGCAGCGCGCGCCAGAAAAACTTCCTGACTGTTGAAGGCATTCTTCTTGTCGTAATTCGGATCGCGCACGTACTTGCCTTCTGACGTCATGTGCCGCGCCTTAGCCTGCTCTTTTAGATTGGTGCCCAGGATTTCGTCGCGCACGAAGCGGATCAGGTTCTTGTCCTGCACCGGGAAGTCGACTTCCACACGGCGATTCAGGTTGCGCGGCATCAGGTCGGCGCTGCCCAGGTAAACCTCGTCGTCACCGCCATTGTGGTAGTAGAAGATGCGGCTGTGCTCCAGGAAGCGGCCGACGATGCTGGTCACCGTAATGTTCTCGCTGATTCCCGGAATCCCCGGAATCAGGCAGCAGATACCGCGCACTAGCAGCTGTATCTTCACGCCGGCCTGCGATGCCTGGTAGAGCAGTTCGATCATCTTCTTGTCGACCAGCGCATTCATCTTGAAGATGAGATGGCCGCCGCGCCCGTTCTTCTGATGTTCGATCTCGCGCTTTATCAGGTGCTCGATGCCGCTGCGCAGCGTCACCGGCGAGACCAGCAGCTTGCGGTACGAGCTCTTGGCCGAATATCCGGTGAGGAAGTTGAACAGGTCGGTGCAATCGGCGCCAATCTGCGGATCGCAGGTCATCATGCCGATATCGGTGTAAAGCTGCGCGGTCACACTGTTGTAGTTGCCGGTGGAAAGATGCGCGTAGCGGCGAATCACGTCGCCCTCCTTGCGCACGATCAGCAGCGCTTTGCAGTGCACTTTCAGGCCCATCAGCCCGTAGACGACGTGGACGCCGTATTCTTCCAGCTTGCGCGCCCATCCAATGTTGCTTTCCTCGTCGAAGCGCGCTTTTAACTCCAGCAGTACCGCGACCTGTTTGCCGTTCTCCGCTGCTTCCACCAGGGCATCGACGATGGGGGCATTGCGGCCCACGCGATAGAGCGTGACCTTGATGGCCAGCACATTCGGATCGCGCGCCGCTTTCTGTACTAATCCCACCACCGGCTGAAACGAGTCGAAGGGATGATGCAGCAGAACGTCACCGTGCTGGATCGCGGCGAAGATGTCTTCTTCCTCTCCATCTTTCATCAGCGCCGCCGGCATTGCCGGAACAAACGTCGGGAACTTCAGGTCTGGCCGCTCAAGCTTGGTCAAAGAGCGCACCCGGACCAGCGACAACGGTCCTCCGCTCACCCGGTAGATGTCTTCGCGCTCCAGTTCCAGGTTCTTGATGAGGATGTCCAGGATCTCGGCCGGCATGCCTTCATCGACCTCCACCCGCACCACGTCCGCAAAGCGGCGCTGCCATACCCCTTCTTCGACCGACTCCAGCAGATCGCCAGCCTCCAGGTCCTGAATTTCGCTTTCGGCATCGCGCGTGATGTGGAAGGGATGCGCCTCCAGAATCGTCATGCCCGGGAACAGGTCGCCCAGATTGGCGATCACCAGCTGCTCCAGCCACACGAATGACTGCTCCTTGATCGCAGTCTTGGTCCGGCTCTTCGGCTTCGTACTCCCACTCAGTGGGACTAGCTGCGGCAGTGTGTCGGGAATCTTCACGCGCGCAAAATGCTCCTCCTGTTCGAGCCCACGCAGCATCACCGCCAGGTTCAGGCTCAAGTTGGAGATGTGCGGAAACGGCCGGCCGGGATCGAAGGCCAGCGGCGTCAAAGTAGGGAAGACAGTTTCCTGGAAATAGGAGTTCGCCGTCGCCCGCTGCTCTTCCGTCAGGTCGGCGTAGTTCAGGATGTGGATGCCGGCTTCATCGAGCGCGGGTACCAGCTCCTTGGTCCAGCAATCGTGCGCATTGCGGAACAACCGGATCACCGCCGCCCGGATGGCGCGCAATTGTTCCGCCGCCGTCATCCCGTCGGGACTGGTCTCCGACACGCCCTTCTCGATCTGCCGCTTCAGGCCGGCCACGCGCACCATGAAAAACTCGTCGAGGTTCGAGCCGACGAACGACAGGAACATCAGCCGTTCCAGCACCGGGTTGCGGCTGTCCTGCGCTTCTTCCAGCACGCGACGCTGAAAGTCTACCAGGCTCAATTCCCGGTTGATGTACAGCGAGGGATCGTCCAACTCACGCACGGGCGCAGCCCCGTTGCGCCCTTCGGAGGTGGAGGCGGGGCGTGCCGGCGTTCGTTTTCGCCGGGCTGGTGCAGCTTTTGCTGGTGTGCTCATAGGATGTTTAGCCACGGAAATAGACGACCATTTTAATGCCGTCAGCTTCGTTTGGATATCGTGGGCGAGCGCTGGACACCAACATTCTCGCACTCTTCAACGAATATTCATAATGCAGGCTCAAGCGAATTTGGTCGGCCGCCGGAGAAATTGACCTCCCGAAGGCTGGAGATACCACATTGTGTTAGGTAATTTTTTTGCAGGGTACGCGTAGCATCAGGAGTATAAAATCGTCCGTAGTTTTTGCCGTCCCGTAGTAAGTCAGGTTCGGAGCAAGTCGAGCGAACTGAGTTAGAGCTCCAGCGCTGGATAAGGTTATGCTCGCGAGCAAATTGAACGGCGCGTCGATCACCGTCAACCAGGACGGCATCAAGTCTTTCTTCTCGGCGCTCATCAACCCGCAGCACTACGAGATCTTCATCGACGATCGAAAGGTCGGGGAGCTCACCGGATACACGACGCGCAACACGACTCAACTCCCGCCCGGCCGGCATTCCATTTACGTGAGGGTTTACGCGCGCGACAGTGTGAGCGTTACCCGCATCTACGGCTACAGCCAGACGCTGGACGTGGAACTGTCATCGGGCGAGCGTAAGAGTTTTTCTTGCGGATTGCTGCCCGGACCGCCACTGCGCAAATGGCTGATCTTCGGCGGCCTGCTCATCACCCTGGTGCTGGTCTTCGCCCCTATGCCCGCAGACTTGTTGACTCCGCGCGCCCGCTACGCACTCATCATGTCGATGGCGCTGGTCACCATCGCGGTGAGTTGGTACGGATACTCCTCCAAACCCGGAGTCAACATCTATCTGAAGGAAGCCTGAACGCATCGCATCGGTGCAACGTCCTGCGTTCAGGCGCTCGTGAGCACGCACGTCAGCTAGTGCTGGAAGATAGCCACCTCCGCGTCGGTTTGGGGCATCAGCACCACAAAGAATGTCGGCGAAATCGTGTAAACCACCGCGGGATGCTGATCTCCCGAGCCCTCGGCGGTGCCACGTCCGTTCGCCCCGATGCTGTAGTTGATGACATGCCCCAACCACTGATCCAGCCCGCCGGAATGACTGCTGTCGCCGTTGAGAACCAACGTGCCGGCGCCATCGGCAGTCACGGCATCTAGTTCATTCTCACCGTTTACGTAATCAAGCGGCGCTAACGAACCGCCAGCGTACGTCCCGGCCAGAGAGGCGTTGGAAAATGGCCCTCCGCTTTGCGGTCCGAATTGCCCGAAGATCGTACTGAGGCCGGTACCGATCATCACGCCTTTGTTCTGAGCGATCAGAAATCCCACCGGACAGCCGCCATTTTGACATTGGAAGCTGAAAGCTCCGTTCGACTGCACCGAGTACGTTCCTTGCTGCGGCGCATCCTGCGTGATGGTGCCCGCCCGGTCTTCGTCCATAGTGGGCACAGAATAGTTTCCGTGGCCGTCGACGGTAAGAATTCCAGCAATGCTCTGGTCCAGTCCGTCACTGCCATGAATCCCCTGCATGATCATGACATTGGTGCCGTTCAACGAGCCGCTGTTGAACGGGCCACTCTGCTTGAAGACGTCACCCACAACCACGGGAATTCCGGAGTTCGGAGTGGCGTCAATTTGCTCGAGGATCGTCTCGTTGGAGTTGACAACATAGATCGCCTCATGACGGACATCTCCAAAACTGGTCTGGAGTGTGGCTACCCCCCGGCCACTTTGAGCGTCGATGCCCGGCAGGTTGCCGGAGAAGGTGCCGGTTGCGTAGGTTCCCGAATCGTTGATCTCGGATGCTCCATTGCTGATGTTTCCGGAAGACAATGTGAAGACGCCGACGTCGACGAAGCGTCCAGTCCGATCGACGCCTGTCATTCCGAGCGTCCAGCCGCCGTTGAGCGCGCCCAGCGAAAATGCACTGGAGGTCGCCTTGCGCAGCACGCCGGAACCGCGGCTGCCCTGGCCGTTGGTGTCGTCATACTCGATCACGCGGCCGTTGCCGGTGGAATCGAGGACAAAGGAGAAGGTGACCGGTCCCCACGATTGACCCTGCAGGGTAACCAAGCCCAACCCAGTTGTACTGATAGAGTAATTGCCGTTGACCGAGGTATTAATCGGCTGGCCATTGATAGGGTTGTAGTCGATCATCCCGCTGGTGATAACACCATTGCCATTGGAGAGGAAGCTGCCCGCCAGCGTCCAGGCGCCAGATGAATTGAAACCGTTCAGGTAGAAAGCGTAGTTGCCGCTGAGTAGACCCAGATTGCCGCCGCCACTGGGATTGATATCGATGCTGAGTTGCGCCGTCGCACTTACAACGGGAGTTTCCGAGTCGGCCACCTGTACCGTGAAGGGTGAAGTTCCGGCTACCGTGGGTATGCCGCTGACCTTGCCCGTGCTCGGGTTCAGATTCAGCCCGCCGGGAAGCGCGCCCGAGATGACGCTCCACGTATACGGATAGACCCCGCCAATCGCGGTGATTGGCGCGCTGTACGCCGTGCCTGCGGTTCCCGACGGCAGTGACGTCGTAGTGATGCTCAATGGCACAGCTGGATTGATGGTTATGCTCAAGGCTTTGCTGGCCGTCGTCGGCGGACCTTCGCTATCCAGTACCTGCACCGTAAAGTTCGATACACCCGCACCGGCAGGAGTGCCGGTGATCGCGCCGGTGCCGGTATTCAACCGCAAGCCCGCAGGCAACGTTCCGGAACTGATGCTCCAGGTGTACGGGGTTATGCCGCCTGTCGCCGCCAGCATGGTGTTGTAGCCGGCATTTTGCGTACCCGCCGGCAGCGAAGCCGTCACAATGCTGAGTTGCTGAATGCTGGAATAGACGTCGATGTCCAACAGCTTGACCGCAGCCATCGCCGGCGATTCTGCATCGGTTACTTGCACATTAAACGAGCTGTCCCCTGACACTGTGGGAGTACCCGAAATAACGCCGCTTGCTGGATCGAGCCTCAGCCCTTGCGGCAACGTACCCGAACTCCACGTGTATGGCAGCACTCCGCCACTGGCACCCACAGTCGTGCTGTAGTTGTAGTTCACCGTGCCCGAGGGTAGCGAGGCCGTGGTGATCGCCAGCGGCATGATCGGCGCGAAGTAGCTGAAGATGTCCAGCACCAGGTCGCCGGTTTGGGACGCATAGGCATCGACGTCGCCATTGAGCGTGGGCACGATAGCCATGTTCGAAGTCACATAGCCATCTTGCGCATTTAAGGTCGACACGACCGGTTGCCCCTCGGCATCGGGCCACAGCGATAGATAGCCGAAGAACCCTTGGTTCTTCGGGATCACCGTGGCATTCAAAACATAGGCCTGCGCGCTGGGAACATTGCACGGACTCTGCAGCACCGCCACCGGCAGCATACCGGCAAACGAGCCGTTACCTTGCGGCGGACGTGTGTCCAGCACACGACAGGGAGGCAGCGTGTACAGCGACAACGGCTGCGACTCGGCTGTTGACGGTGCGAAATAACCGTTGACGTCGATCAGCAGGTCGGTATCCTGGGTCGCGTAAACGCTGATAGCCCCTTGCTCGCCTCCAGGAATCAACGCGGCGTTAGCGGTCGCTGTGCCGGTCGGCGCATTCAGCGTGGAGACCGCGGGAGGGTTGCCCGGCGCTGTCGGCCACACCGTCAGGTATCCCAGGTGTCCGGCTCGAGGCAGCGCGGTGAAGTTCAACGAGTAAGCCGTGGCCGCGCTGGGTATCTGGCACAAACTCTGCGGTATCGGAAAGATCCGCTGCTGTCCACCGGAAAGATAAGGGCCGCCGAATGTGCCGTCGGCGCCGCGCGTATCGGCGATGCGGCACGGCGTAAGCGGAAAGAACGCCCAGGTGCTGCTGGTCGCGGGCACGAAGTATCCGTTGATGTCGAGGATAACGTTGCTTGTATCTTTAACATAGACACTCACTGCGCCGGCGTTGCCCGCCGGCACAACCGCGGCGTTCGCCTTGGTACGCCCATCCAGCGAATTCAGCGTGGAGATGTTCGGCTGAGTCTGTCCGGTCGGCCAGATCGTCAGGTAACGCAGGACACCGTTCGGCACCGTGACCGTGACATTGAAAGCGTAAGCCGCGGCGCTGCTGGGAATGTTGCAGGCGCCTTGCGGAATGGCGAAATCGCGCGAAGCATTGCCGGCGATCGCCGGGCCGCCAAAAGGACCGTTATCGCCCCGAGTATCGACCACACGGCATGGCGGAACAACCGGCACGAACTGCAATGCTGATTGGGCTTGAAGTAGGGTAGGAAATACAGCGCAGGAAAGCAAAAGGCCTAGAGCCAGAAGGCGACGAGGTGGCATGATACCTCCGAGTGCCTCCATTGTTAGTCCCTTGGGGCCCCCTCCGTTAGCGATTTCGTAGTGCTTTTGAGGTACACCTCCCGAAACGAAACTCCTGGGAGATTCTTGTGAAGACCCATAGGTGGTAGTGGGCTACTTTCAACGCCGCGCAGCCCTGTATTTTGGCAAAGGAGTTACGCGCAGTGTCAAAGTCGCGCACTACCTGATAGGTTGTCACATTGACGCGACATCGCTTCTTGTATCCGCACTCTGCGCTGTAGTCTGGACGACAGCCATATTGCGATCCCTGCAATGCCGGTTCGCCGCTGACATGGCGCAGGTTGCAAACCCGGAACCGCTACACTAATCTGTGAAGGACAATCTATCCCAAAGCCGGGATGGCGGAACTGGCAGACGCAGCGGACTCAAAATCCGCCGACCTTCGGGTCATGGGGGTTCGACCCCCCCTCCCGGCACCACTCTAAACCTTATTGAGTCAGGTTCTTAGCGGGGTTGCCTCCCTCCGAGGGCTCTTGCTCGTCTCTCTGTGCTATGCCCAAACTATGACCGCTCTGCTGAGCTTCCAGCTTTCGCATTGCCTCTGAGATGTCCGTCTGGGACACGATGGCATACCTCTCGAATACACTCCGGGTTTTTCCAGCCTCCGATTTTCATAAGCACGCCCTCAGCCACTCCAGCCCTACGTAGGTTTCCGGCTGCTGTTCTGCGGAGGTCATGGAAGAGGAGCTTCGGAACGCCAGCAGCCACACAGGCATTGCGCTATGTCTCTCTGAAATCCTTTACTCGCTTTCCATCGTCCCTGTTGAACACAAAATCATCGGGCTCCTTCCCTGAGATACAACGCGAGAGCAGAGCAAACACGTTCTGAGTCATGCTGACCTCTCGTCCGTCTCTGTTCTTCGTGGTCCCAGGCTCAAGGCGAATCACTTTGCCTAGCAAGTCCACTTGGCGAACCCTTGGATGCCTGCGCGCCGCGCTACCCGAGTTGACCCAACCGTGGCACTTCATCAGGATTGAAGCGAACCACGCACGCTCCCGAGGTCTCAAGGCTGCTACAGCAATTCGTGACGCGCCCCTGCTCACGAGCCTGTGGGTACGTGATGGATATCACGTGAGGGAGTGACCCGGAACACGGCGGCGTGAGACCTCCTTCCTATATCAATCCCGAAATGGAACATGTTGTGAAGCATTGGAAAGCCGACTGGCAGCGAAGCCAACGAGCACCCACTCAGGTCGGGTCTGGTGGACCACCGGCATGAAAATCTTCCAAGATACGGGACATCTTTTTCGAGTGGCAGCGGTTTTTCTGGTTGGGTTAGTCGCGTTCCTGGTACTGCGCAGTTTGCTGGTACCGCGCAGCTTTGGGCGCTACGGTCATTACCGCGCTAACGCCATAACTGAGATCGCGGCCCTGCCCGTCCACTACGCTGGGCATCAGGTTTGCGAGGGTTGTCATGCAGATGTGCTGGATGTGAAGAGCAAAGGCGTACACAAAAGCGTAGCGTGCGAGTCCTGTCACGGCCCGCTGGCAGCGCACGCCGACGATCCGGCAGCGGTGACGCCGGCGAAGTTGGATACCAGAATCCTTTGCGCTCGTTGCCATCAGGAAAACCTCGCCAAACCGAAGGACTTTCCTCAGGTGGATGCGGCTGAACACTCCGGCGGGACAGCCTGCAACTCCTGCCACCAGCCGCACAGTCCGTTGATCAACGTGGGAGTTGCGCCATGACCATGACCCGCCGGCAACTCCTCATTCTGCTGCCTGCCGCCGCGATTGCCTGGGATTCCATTCTGGCCGGCACGCCGGAAGCATCACCGAACTACGAAATGGCGGAACACTGGTGGGCGATGCTCATCGACATCACCAAGTGCATCGGCTGCGGCAGTTGCGTGCGGGCTTGCCAACTGGAGAACCAAGTTCCCGACGGCTACTACCGCACCTGGGTGGAGCGCTACCACGTCGCGGATTGGGAGATGGAATATCCCGAAGTCGATTCGCCGGACGGCGGCAAGAACGGATTTCCTGCCGCCAAGGAATCTGGCGGCAAGAACTTTTTTGTTCCCAAGCTCTGCAATCACTGTGCAGATTCCCCTTGCACCCAGGTCTGTCCCGTAGGTGCGACCTTTATTTCTCCTGATGGAGTCGTGCTCGTCGACCAGAAGTACTGCCTCGGCTGCCGCTACTGCGTGCAGGCATGTCCGTACGGCTGCCGATTTATCAACCCGCAGACCAATACGGCAAACAAGTGCACGCTCTGCTATCACCGGATCACCAAGGGCCTGACCACGGCATGTTGCGAGGTTTGTCCCACCGGTACGCGACAGCTTGCCAATCTGAAGGACCCGAAGGATCCGATCCATGAATTCCTGCGCACCCATAGCGTGCAGGTTTTGAAACCACAAATGGCAACGCATTCGAAGTGTTTTTATAACGGCCTGGACGGCTCGGTGCGATAAGGAGACTCTTGTGCAGATTCCAGTGGAAGGATTCATGTACCCGAACGAAGTGGAACTGCAATGGAGCGTGCTGATCGTGCTCTATCCATTTATCACCGGCTTGGTGGCCGGAGCGTTCATCCTGGCTTCGCTGGAGCGGGTTTTTCAGGTGCAGGCGGTGAAGCCTACATACCGTTTGGCACTCCTGACCGCGCTGGCCTTCTTGCTGGTTGCGCCCATGCCGCTGCAATTGCATTTGGGCCATCCTGAGCGCTCTTTCGAAATGTATCTGACGCCGCATGTCTCGTCCGCCATGGCGATGTTCGGCTTCGTCTATCTCTGGTACCTGCTGGCGGTGCTAGTGCTGGAAATCTGGCTGGATTACCGGCACGACATCGTCGTGCTGTCGGAGACCACTGGCGGCTGGCGGCGCTTGATTTATCGCATGTTGACGCTGGGCTCGACCAATGTCAGTCCTCGCGCCCTGCACGTCGACGAACGTGCCGGATGGCTGATCACCGTGATCGGCATTCCTTCGGCCTTCCTGCTGCATGGGTATGTGGGTTTCATCTTTGGCTCGGTAAAAGCCAACCCGTGGTGGTCATCGCCGCTGATGCCGGTGGTGTTCCTATTCTCCGCGATGGTCTCGGGCATAGCGATTGTCATGCTGTTGTACATGCTGCTGAACTGGATGCGGCGGGAGCCAATTGACATGCTCTGCGTCGATACCGTGGCGAAGTATCTGTTCTACACCTTCATTATCGATTTTAGTCTGGAGATGCTGGACTTGATTCACCGCATCTACGAAGCCGATGAATCATTCCGCAGCCTGGATTTCATGGTGCATACCAAACTCTATTTCTCTCATATCGTGGTGCAGATTCTGCTGGGCACGGTGACCCCAATTGTCCTACTGGGGATAACACAAGTCGCGAAGCTAACCGATCTCGCTCGCAAACGGACTTACATACTATCCGGCTGCCTGACGCTGATTGGAATCTTTGCCATGCGATGGAACGTGGTCATCGGTGGCCAGCTCTTTTCGAAAAGCTTTCTCGGATACACGACCTACAAGATGGGCTTCGCCACCAGGGAAGGCTTGCTCACGGCAATCGTACTGACCGTTCTTCCATTCATATTCCTTTGGGCATTAGTCAAGCTCCTACCGCCATGGCCTGAGAAAGCTTTGCTCGCGAAAGCGGCATCGGCGCAGTAGTTCAACCGCATTCGTTTCGGCCTTGGCCTGGGCCCCCTGCCATCCACGTCCTGTCCAAGAAGGTGTGGGATTAGTTGGTGGACGAGATGACAACGAGAGTCGCTTCTTATGCCCCGCTGAGAGAGATCGTTGTTCTGGAGAGACTCGTTTGGTCGGATTCAAGGAAAAGGACATCAAAGGTAGAACAGGATTGTCGCCCGCCCCTGACCGCAGGGGGCTAGCTGAACTGGGCGCGGTTTCCTGTTCTCTCGCTGCCTGCCTGGAGAATGTTATGCCGGCAGGTGGAGCTTGCCCCGGGTTGTGATGTGGATGAGGCACGCCGTTTCTTCCGGGAGGGAGAAAAAAGAAGATATCCCCCCGGTTCTCCCCTTCCGGCGCCTCACCGATCCTTCGCGGCCGTCGAACTTCCTTGACTTGTGCAGCATTTAGTAGACAATGCAGCAATCACCCCGGAACAATTCTGTGCCCGATTGGAGAGTTGCATGTTCCGATCATCACTTTCCACCGTGCTATCCCTGCTTCTTGTAGCGGCTCCAGCGTGGAGCAGTCCGCCAGATCAGACAGCTGGCGTGGTTGGCGGAGTAATCCCAAACGCGACGCGGAATGCACAGCCCGTCGCCGTCAAAGCAACGTTGCAGTGGAACGACCTGCTGCAGACGAATACTAAAGGACGCTTGCGCGCCAATCTCACCGACGGCTCAATCCTGAGTCTTGGTTCAAACAGCCAGTTGAAGGTAGTGCAACACGACGCCAAGTCGCAGCAGACGGAGATGGATCTGGACTATGGCAAGCTTCGAAATCAGGTCGTCAAAATCACTCAGCCCGGTGGAAAGTATCAGGTTAAGACACCGAATGCGGTGATCGGCGTGATCGGCACGGATTTCTACGTAGCCTATGCCAACAATCAGACAACCGTCATATGCTATGACGGCGTGATCTCCGTGACCCTACTGACCAGCGTCCCTGGCACGGAACAGAACAACCCGGGTACGGTGTCGGTTGCTGCCGGACAGATGGTTGTGGTCGCGGGCACCCCGGCAACCATCTCGCAGCCCGTGGCCTCGCCCGCCAAAGTAGTGAATGCCAGCATGCGCGACACCAGCGTAGAAGAACAGGCCGCAAAATCTCATCGGGGAAGAAATATTACGATCGCGGCCATCGCGGTGGTTGCCGGCTTGACGATCGGTCTTACGCAAGCCAACTCAAGCTCGAAGCCCTGCGGCTGCAAATAGTGCGCCGCTGCAATGATGCGCTTCTGGAAAAAACTGGCGAAGTGGATCTCGGAACACGCGAACGTTGCCATTGCTCTTGCCGCGACCGTGATCGGACTGCTGCTGTTTGTTTACTCCGGTATTGGCCAAAGCCGCGAAGCCGGTATCGCTTTCCTGCGCGACGTTGAACAGCGCTCGCTCGATTTGCGCTTCGGACTGCGCGGCCCGCGTGAAGCCGACTCGCGCATTGTCGTCGTCGACATCGATCAGAAGACCATAGGCCAGATCGGCGCCTTTCCGCTGCCCAGGCGGAACTATTCGCTCCTCTTGCACAAACTCAAAGAAGGTGGAGCAGCAGTCGTCGCCTTCGACGAGACCTTCCCGGTGCCCGAGAGCAGCGAGGCGTTGTCGATATTGCAACAGCTGTCCCAGACGATTGGTACAGGATCCGATTCAAACCTTCGAAAGCAGGTTGAGGTACTACGCCAGCAGGCTGATGTGGACGCACAGTTCGCGGAGGCAATCAGCGCGTCCGGAAACGTGGTGCTCGGGCACCTGTTACTGATGGGGGATTCCGGCAAGGCCACCGATCCCAAACTGGAGGAGGCATATTACAACGTTATCTGGGCAAAGACGTTCCCCCAGGTTCTGGCCACAAATTCTGGCAAGCAGTCACAAAGCATGGCGCAGAGCTGGGTGCAGGCAGGAGGCGCCGTGGCGGAAGGCATGGAAGTCAACCTGCCGCAATTTGCCGAAGCGGCGGCTTCCTACGGCTTCTTCAACATCATTCCCGATCTAGACGGCACATTGCGGCGAGCCGAATTCGTAATCCGCTACAAGGACGTGGACTACTTTCCGTCGCTTGCTCTGCAGACTGTGCGACAGTACGAAGACATACCCGATCAGCAAATTGCCGCCTACATATCCCCCGACGGAATGGACCGCATCCAGTTCGGATCGCATGAACTTCATCCGCAGCACGACGGCACCGCCCTGATCAACTACGTGGGGCCTTATGACTCTTATCCGCATTACTCCATGGCCGACGTGCTAAACGACAAGGTCCCCGCGAGCACCTTCCGCGACAAGATTGTCCTGGTAGGCGCTGCCGCGATTGGCATGGGAGACACGCCCATCACTCCTTTCCAGGAGGCCGGGGTGACGTATATGGGCATGGAGGTACACGCCAACATTATTGACAACCTGCTGCACAGCAGCGAGCCGCACCGCACCTTCCTGGTCCGGGGGTTCCGCGAAGAAATGGTGGACCTGGCATTCATCGTATTATTCGGAGCTGGTCTCGGGATCTGGTTCGGGCGCTGCCGGCCGTTAACAGCTACGATCACGGTGGTGGCCGTGCTCGTCGGATTCAGCGCGTTCCTGTATCTGAGCTTCGTGCACTGGGGGCGTTGGTACAGCTTCGTCGTGCCTGCATCCACACTGGTCATTTCCTATGTATCGGCATCGAGCTTTCGGGTGATCTTCGAAGAGCGCGAGAAGCGCAGGATCCGCAAGACATTCTCGCAATATCTTTCGCCTAGCGTCATCTCTCTGATCGAGAAAGACCCGGAGAAGTACATTCGGTCCGGCGGCGAGGTCCAGGATCTCTCGGTAATGTTCAGCGATATTTGCGGCTTCACAACGATTTCGGAGCGCTTAAGCCCCGACGATCTGGTGCGCCTGCTCAACGAATACTTCGATGCCATGACTAAGGTTCTTTACCGCCACGAAGGAACACTGGACAAGTACATTGGCGACGCGATCATGGCTTTCTGGGGTTCGCCTTATCCACAAAAGGATCATGCTTATCACGCTTGCTGCTGCGCGCTGGAAATGACTTCGCGGCTCGCAGAGCTGAATCAGCAGTGGAGCAGGCGGGGAATGGACTCCATCGAAATCGGCATTGGCCTTAACAGTGGTCCGGCGAATGTCGGCAATATGGGCTCCGAACAACGACTGTCGTGGACAGCGATGGGCGACAACGTTAACCTCGCTTCCCGGCTGGAGGGCATGACCAGGCAGTATCGGATCCCGATCATCATCAGCGAGAGCACCTACCACAGCGTCCAAGGCCGATTCGTTACCCGTGAAATAGACAAGATCAGAGTGAAAGGTAAGAAGCACCCCGTAACCATTTACGAGTTAATGGGGCCGACTACCGATCAAAGCAAGTTCGATCCGCTACTGCTGGCTTACAACGCAGCCTTGGCGTGTTATCGCACTCACAACTGGGTGGAGGCTGCTGGAGAGTTCGGCCCCATCATGGCGAATGATCCGCTCGACGGGCCAACGCAGGTTCTTTTGCAACGTTGCCTCGAATTTATGGAAGATCCGCCGCCGGAGGATTGGGATGGGGTCTATGTGATGAAGTCGAAGTAGCAGCGAGTGCAGTCAAATTCCAATTGACTCCCCTACATGAGGGTGCTACTGTCGCACCTCAACTTTCCTAAATACTTATCCAGGTAGTGCACTCGGGCCTCGCAGTCTTTCCATCCCGCTGGTGGAGGTCGAATGGTGCGTAGCTGCCGTGTCTGGCCATATCCCTGTGTTGCAGCGACCGTTGCCACAGTGTTAATCACTGGCGTCGGATTGTTACAGGCACGTCCCGCGACCGCGCAGAATGTTTCATCGGCACAACCAAGGACCGGACAAGCGGCTCCAGGCGGGATCGCAGATGGGCGCCGCGCTTCGAGCAAGCAGTCGAACGAACCTCACGCCACAGTGGTTGCTGCTGGATCATCCGTTGATAATTCGAACACCCCGTCTCTGGAATCGGCCGTTACGCACCCCTCAGCCTTTGCCATCTCTCCTCCACTCCGTGAGCTCGAGGGAATGCCGCCGGCAATGTGGGCGGGCCCCGATCAGAGACACAGCGTACGGCTGTTTCCGAAAGAAGCGTCTCAAGGAAGAATCGTCGATCGGGCCGAACAGAGCTCGTCGAACTCCCCTTCCAACTACAATGTGGGCGCAATCCTCTCGGGGCTAGGCAATGGTTTTCCGATGTTTACCGTCAACAACGCCGTGCCGGACGCAAACCTGGCAGTCGGCGATACCCAGATCATCCAATGGGTAGATTTTTCGTATGTTGTTTGCACCAAGACCGCTCCCTACACTTGCGGCCCGGCTATTGCGGGTAACGCGCTGTGGAGCTCTTTGGGCGGACCCTGCGCGGCCAACAATAGCGGCCAGCCGATCGTTCAGTGGGATGTACAAGCCCATCGCTGGCTTCTGTCCCAAAACGTATTGGTTGCTCCCTACGCAGTCTGTGTCGCCGTTTCTACCAGCAACGACGCGGCCGGGACCTATTTTCTTTACCAATTTCCGGTTCTCGGTAATGGTTTACCCGACTACCAAAAATGGGGAGTGTGGTCGACCGGTTATTTTCAAACGTGGAATAACTTCGGTCCCGGAGGTAGCGGTTTTGTCGGATCGGTATTTTGTGCTTATAACCGAACCAAGCTTCTCGCAGGGGACCCTACAGCCGAGCAGATCTGCCACCAGTATTCCAGCAGCGACGATAGCCTGCTCCCCGCGGATATTGATTCCCCAACCGTACCTCCGGCCGGGCAGGACGAGTTCGCGATCGGCAGCTTAGGACGTGTAGACAATTCCCACGTTTCTGCTTACTCGGCGCATATCAATAACCAGAATGATTGGAGTCAGGGAGCCACCTTCACCGGCGACAACAATTCACAACTGATTGCCATTACCCCCTTTACTTCATCCTGCGATGGCCAGGCAGGCGGGGTCTGTGTCCCCCAGAAGGGCACGGCCGTCAAACTCACTTCTCTAGGCGATCGCCTGATGTACCGCTTCGTTTATTACAACGACCCTCCGGGAGGGCAAAGCGCAATTCCGCCCACCCGCCTCACGTTAGTCCAGGATGGCACGTACGCTCCTGATGGCAACTGGCGTTGGATGGGGTCGATAGCTCGGGACAAGGTAGGAGACTTGCTTCTTGGCTACAGTGAATCGTGTGGAGACGCTTGTCCAGGCGGCACACCCACGTTTCCGTCAATCGTTGTCGCGGGTCGGACCAGCGCTGATCCCCTCGGCACGCTGGAAAACGAAGTGACTGTGTTGGCCGGAACCGGCTCTCAAACCACGAGCCCGTGGGGAAGCTATAACTCGATGCGGCTTGATCCTTCGGACGGCTCGGGCGGCTGCACATTCTGGTACACCAATGAGTACTACACAACCACAACAATGCTCGATTGGAGCACGCAGATCGCTTCGATAAAGTTTTCCAGCTGCAATCTTCAGCCCGATTCTCCTGCCCAACAGCACTGGTACGTGAACTTCGACGTGACTGCCGCGGGCGGCCAGAGCGGTGTTCGCTGGATGGAGTTGTCGGGTGGAATTCCCACCGGAACCAACGTAATCTCGGACCCCAATCCTTCGAATTATTACCAGCCGGTAACGATTACGGCATTTGTATTCCCACTTCAGTCAGGTGGCACTCCCACTGGCACAGTCGACTTTACCGATACGTTCAATAATGTCGTCACTCCACTCTGCACCGGCGTGGTGCTGAACAACCAGCTCGCGCTCTGCACAACTTCTGTCCTAACGACGGGCACCCACGATCAGATCGTCGCCACCTACACCGGCGACAGCCAATTCGCACCAAGCAACGGGACAGACGACCCTCAACTGGTGAACCAGGCCACCACGACGACAAGTGTGTCGTCAATACCAAACCCGTCGCAATTCAACCAACCGGTTTCGGTCACCGCGGTTGTGACTGGACAGTTTGGCGGCACCCCGACCGGAACTGCAACTTTTACGGACAACCTGATACCGCTTTGCAATGGTGGTATTTCTCTGAACAATAACGGGACCGCGGTCTGTGAGACCCAAAACCTTAGCGTGGGCAGTCACAGTCAGATCGTTGCCAGCTATAGCGGCGATTCGAACTTCATAGCGGGCGCAGGCACCGATCAGACGCAGGTGGTGAATAAGGCCGCTACCTCGAGCCAGCTGAGTTCCAGTCCCAACCCCTCTCAGCTGAACCAGTCGGTGACATTTGTGTCTTTGGTGACAGGAGCTTTTGGAGGGACACCAACAGGCGCTGTTACCTTCACCTCCGATGGCAACGTTATTTGTTCTGCGGTCCCGGTGATGCCGGCAGCAAATGGCAGTACCGCAAGTTGTGTGGCGACTTTCCCAATCTCGGGCACACACAATATCCAGGCCTGCTATAGCGGCGACATGAATTTCCAGCCGGGTTGCGGACAAGAGGCCCAGGTCGTGAACGAAGTGGCGGCCACGGTCCAAGTTACCTCGGCGCCGAACCCGTCGCAGTCCGGTCAAGCGGTCACAATCACGGCCGTGGTGAGTGGGAATCCGGCTGGGCCGCTGCCTTCCGGTACGGTGACCTTCACCGATCTATTCAATGGCGTGCAGACGACACTCTGTTCGGGCGTCCAGTTGAACCAAGTGGGCACGGCAGGATGCTCGACCGCAACTCTGGCCTGCGGCACGCATTCACAGCTCGTTGCAAATTATAGTGGTGACAAGAATTATCTCCCCAGTGTCGGGACAGACAATCCACCGCAAGTGGTCACCGGCTGCGGCGACTTTACGGTCGTGCCATTTTCTCCCGATACAGTGCAGGTAGTTCAGACCTATAACAATAATGGCTCGCCCTTTTTCGCGCAGAGCATCAACGTGACCGTTCAGCCGCTTGGTTACGACGGTCCGGTGCAACTGTCATGCACCGTCAGCCCTCCACCAACCGGGGGAACTTGCACCGTAGCTTCGCCCTCAGGTTCGCTGGCATCGGGCGCTTTTCATACGACCCTCGCGCTCACCGTGAGCAGCAGCACGTCGCCGGGCAACTACACCGTTACCCTCCAGGCACAAGGCAATGGGGGGCTCATGCACTCCGCCACCCTTACGTTGAGAGTGGTTGATCAATCACCTCCACTCACCATGACCACAGGCGGGGTCGCGCCTCCCACGCAGGTAAACTTCGGAGGCCCTCCTACTGTGGTCGTAAACAACTTCTCATGCCCGCTGGTCTCCGGCATTGGTATCGAGGGCAGCGAAGACTTCGGCGCGATCGGCGGCGTGTGCAGTTTTAATCCGACGACCACCAACCTCCCGGGAACGATAACTGTAACGATATCGGGTTGTACGATCGCTGAGCTAGGAATGGGAACCCGTGTCCTCGCTTCTCTGGGGTTTGGATTGCCGGGCATCGTACTGCTGGGCTCGTTCGGCAAGAAGCGGAAACGGCTGTTGCGCGCGCTAGCTCTGCTCTTGCCAATTTCCACCCTGCTGATCGGCATCGGGTGCGGTGGAGTAGGACAGACGACGCCGAGCGGGTCCTACTCGGTCCTGGTACAAGGTACAGGGTCGGATGGAGTCGTCTATTCGGCAGTAATTCCGGTGACTGTGACGCCATTGGGCCGCTAAGATGGCCGCGTTGAAGCTGTCGACTCTATCAGGAGTTGCTAGTGAGAATGAACCACCGTCATGCCGTCGTGTTGATTTTGCTTATCGGAATTCTACCGGCCGCCGCACAGTCTTTGCCGGTCGCCGAAGTTGCGGGCGGATATTCCTACATCAACTTCCACCCCAATCTGCCTTCGCTCACCAGCCAAAACCTTAACGGCGGGGGCGGAGCCGTGGTTTTCAACATGAACGACTGGCTCGGATTCAAGGGCGAATTCATGGACTATGCGTTCTCATCGAGTTGGAGCACGACCCTGCACGAGTTGGGATATGTGGGATCGGCCGGCGCGAATCTGTTCACCTATCAATTCGGGCCCCAGATCAAATGGCGGTCCCATAAATGGCAGCCTTTTATCGAGTCGCTTTATGGCGGAGCTCATTCCAAAGGCTTCGCATCGGTGCTGAAGGCGAGAGGCGACGGCTCCAACGTACTTACGGGCAACGGTACGAGCAACGCTTTCGCCATGGACGTTGGCGGCGGCATAGATATTTCATTGTCGAAGACCATTCAGATCCGAGCGGCAGAAGTGGACTATCAACTTACTCGGTTTGGCTATAAAAACTACAGCGCCAATCAGAACAACTTCAAATATTTTGGAGGAATCAACTTCACGCTGGGCGAGAAGTGATTTCTTTTGTCTTCACCGGCTCGCATCGGCTCGGGCGCGAATCAGATTTTCACTGTCGCCCAAGACGATGATGACGGAGCCCACGGACAATTTCGTTGGGGCCCGGGGGTTGACCATAAGGGGCGAATCCGCCTTGTCTGCCTGCTTGACGGCCAGGGGCAGAAGATCGTAGCGATTATGCAGATCCAATTCACCCAGCGTCTTGCCCGCCCAGCTTGATGCGCTTGGCAGTGCGATTTCTTCCACGCGCAGGGTTCGGGACTTCTGCTGCAACATCAGATCGAGAAATCCAACAACCGTGGGCCGAAGTAGCTCGCTTGCCATCCTCAAGCCGCCAATGTGGTTAGGAGACACGGTGGAATTGGCCCCTGCTTTTACCATGCGCTCCGCATACCTGAGGTCGGTACAGCGAGAAACGATTCGGATCGCGGGGTTCCTTTGGCGTACAACAACGATGATCACCAGATTATCTTTGTCGCTGGGCAGAACGGAGATCAGTCCCGCGGCAAAATCAATGCCAGCCTGTTCCAGAACCTTTTCGTCGGTAGCATCCCCTGTGACGTACAGCAAGTCGTTGTAGCGCTCATGGTGGCTTTCCGTTAACCGGGCGAGGGCTTCCGTCGAACTTTCAATCACCACGAACGGCGTTTGGGTCTTCAGGAGTTCATCTGCCGCATGCCGGCCGGTTTCACCCAGTCCACAGATAATGTAATGCTGTCTCAGATCGGCGATTCGCTTCTTCATCCTGCTCCTCCGAAATACGTTGCGAAGTTCACCATCGACGAGAAAGGCTGTGAGTTGCGAGAAGACATAGACGGCGACCGCTACGCCGATCAACACGATGAACATGTTGAAGGTGCGCAAAGCATGGTTGTGCGAGGAATCGATGATCTCTCCGTACCCGACCCCGGAGAGCGTCACAACGGCCATGTACATGGCATTCAGGAGAGTAACGTTGGGTCCTCCGATGATGCGATAGCCGACGACGGCTATCGCCCCGACGGCAAGCATTAGACAACATCCGATGACGAGGCGCCTGCTGGAGGTCAAGGCTTCATCTCACAGTCGTTTTTTCGGCCGATGTGCTCTGGTTGGCTAGATACGGTCATGACGGGTAGACAATAGCAACAGCTAGAAGCTGATCTCCATTCCTTCCTGAGCGATGTCCGTTTCGGCGAAATGCTGTCTTGCCTGATTGAGGATCGTTTGCATTGTGGAGTCATCGTGTCCGGGATCGTGGTGAAACAGGAGCAGCCTTTTCGCGTTGCAATCCCGTGCAACCCGCGTCGCTTCCAACCAGGTGCTGTGACCCCACCCTTGCTTGGATGGATACTGTTCCGGGGTGTACTGCGCGTCGTAGATTAAGAGGTCGCTGTTCGCACCATATTCCCGCAGGGTCCGGTCAAGCTGCGGGTTTCCATGCTCCAGATCGCTGGCATGAGTAATTACTCGGCCAGCCGCTTCGATGCGAAAGCCCGTAGCTCCCTGGGGATGGTTCATGGGAAATGGGTATACCGAGGCACCGGGCAGTCGAAGCACATCGCCCGTCAGACTCGTAAAACTCCGTTTCGCCGGCAAAAGGTCGAAGTTAACTGGAAAATAAGGAGTCGACATCTCACCTTCCAGAAGGGCCCGCAGTCTGTCGGACGCGTGAGACGAATAAAACTTGATTTCGTGCTCCGCCGAGTACAGGGGAGTGAAGAATGGCAAGCCTTGAATATGATCCCAGTGAAAGTGGGTAAGAAGCACGTGGATTTCGAGCTTTGACCCCGCAAACTCTTCCTCAAGATTCATCCCCAATCCACGTATGCCGGTTCCAGAGTCAACTACGATGATGGATTTGCCGGCCCGTATTTCCACGCAGGCAGTGTTGCCTCCGCACGAAAGGTAGTCGCGCGCCGGAACGGCGATCGAACCGCGCACTCCCCAAAATTTGACTCTTAACGCCGCCGCATTTTCCATACTTGGCCCGTAGTCCTTCAACGCTGCTGCTGCTGTCTGCTAGCCACGCTCGCTAACGTCGCCATTCGTCAATCAAGTTTGCGACCAGTCCTGACCAGCCGGTCTGATGACTCGCCCCCAATCCTTGACCAGTCTCGCCATGATAGTACTCGTTGAACAGCAGGCAATCCTTCCAGTGTGGGTCCGACTGAAACTTTTCGTACACACCGAAACAAGGACGTCGTCCGTCCTGACCTCTTTTGAAGATACTGATCATGCGATTCGCAATCTCGCAGGCCAGCGCGACGGGGATCACTGGGTTGCCATCACGCTCCGGCGCGCCCGGTACGAGCTGCTCTCCGAACTCGCGTCCGAACTTCATCAGGGTTCGTATGAGCAAATAAGAAGTCGGGAACCAGATCGGCCCGCGCCAGTTTGAGTTTCCTCCCTTAATCTTCTCGTCAGATTCGCCAGGCTCGTAGCCGACACATTTTCCGCCAAAACAGAATGGGTGGTCCTTGTGATATTTCGAGAGACTTCGAATCCCGTACGGCGACAGAAACTCCTGCGGGTCGGCCAGGAGGTGCAGGATACGGCCCAGTTGTTCCGGATCGACAATTGACAGTACATAGCGCGAGCCGTTGAGCGTATAACAAGCATGCCCTACCAGGTCCGGCCGGTTTCTCATGAACCATTCCACGTTGGCCAGAAATTCCGGGTGCGGATCGAGATCTTCGCGATTCAGCACCTCGACGGCAAACAGAGGAATCAAACCCACCGTGGAACGCAGCCGAAACTTCCTGAAACTGCCGTCGGGGAGGCGCAGCACATCGTAGAAGAAGCCATCCTGCTCGTCCCACAGCTGATAGTCGCGGCCGCCCATTTTCTTCATCGCGGCGCCGATGTAGACGAAGTGCTCAAAGAACTTTGTCGCCAGCACCTCATACGACTTATTAGTCTTTGCCAGTTCCAGTGCCGCTCGCATCAGATACAGACAGAAAAAGCCCATCCAGCCGGTCGCATCCGACTGCTCCAACGCGGCGCCCCCAGGAAGCTTGTCACTGCGGTCAATAACGGTGATGTTGTCAAGACCGAGAAATCCGCCTTCGAACACATTGTTGCCTTCGCGATCCACACGGTTCACCCACCACGCGAAGTTCATCAGCAGCTTGTGAACGCACTTCTCCAGGAAGGCAATGTCGCCGTTGCCAGTCCGCATTTTTTCGTTCTGGTAGACACGCCACACTGACCAGGCATGCACTGGAGGATTCAGATCGGAAAATTCCCACTCATAGGCAGGAATTTGTCCATTGGGGTGTTGAAACTGTTCGAAGAGGAGTAACCAGAGGTTCTCCTTGGCGAACTCCGGATCGACCAGTGACAGAGTGGTGCATTGGAAAGCCAAGTCCCAGGAAGCAAACCAGGGGAATTCCCACTTGTCTGGAACCGACATGATGCGCATAGAGTTCAGGTGGCGCCAGTGAACGTTGCGGATTTTCTTGCGACTTTCGGGAGGAGGGACCGCATCGCCATCGAGCCAGCGGTTTACATCAAAGAGATAGATCTGCTTGCCCCACAACATGCCGGCAAAAGCCTGCCGCTGAATCAGCTTCTCTTCTGGAGTGGCTTTGGGAGGATGAACGGCTTCGTAAAATTCGTCAGCTTCCTTCCGACGTTGCGCGATGACCTTGTCGACACCGGATAAGGGACTGGGTAGCTCGCAATCGGTAAGCCGGAGGCGCAGCACAACCGAACCCTGTGCCGGAACGCTATGAGAATAGTGAATACAGGCCTTCGTGCCGGACTGGTTGGGATTCACACAGGCTTCGCCGTTGACGATGTAACGATGGAATGCGTCCTTTGCATATAAGTTCGGCTTGCCTGCCGTGCCGTAGACGCGTGCGACATTCGTCTCGTTATTCGTGAAAAGGAGTTCACCGTCCGACGGACCGTAGAGTAATCGGCGTCCAAGGCTGTAGCGGAATTGCAGGTTGTCTAAGTGCGGCCCATTGGAATCGTCTGCCAAAAGGCTCACATGATCTTTGCCCGAAGGGCCCTTCTCAATCGCGGGTTCGCCGCCGCGCGGCTCAGTCCATGCCCAGGTGTTCCGAAACCATACATGGGGAATGATGTGCAGCTCAGCCGCATCTGGACCGCGATTAAAAGCTTCGATGCGGATGCAAATATCTTCCGGTGATTTCTTGGCATACTCAATGACGATGTCGAAGTAACGATTGTCATCAAAAATTCCGGTATCCAGTAGCTTGAATTCTCGCTCCCCCTGCCTCCGACGATTCTCCTCCACCAGTCGCTGATAGGGATATTCACCCTGAGGATACTTGTAGAGCATCCGCATATAGCTGTGTGTGGGAAGATTGTCGAGGTAGAACCAGTAATCCTTTACATCTTCGCCGCGGTTGCCCTCATTGCAGGTGAGGCCAAACATCCGCTCCTTCAGAATCGGATCAAGGCCGTTCCAGAACGCCAGCGCGAAGATGAGCAACTGATAGCGGTCGCAGATGCCGGCTATGCCGTCCTCGCCCCAGCGATACGCTCTGCTGCGCGCGTGGTCATGCGGGAAGTAGTCCCAGGCATTGCCATCGGCGCTGTAGTCTTCGCGCACCGTTCCCCAAGAGCGCTCGCCGACATACGGCCCCCACTTGCGCCACGGCGCGACGCCTCCGGAGTGGGGCTCAGCGAGACGGAGGTGTTCTGCGGTCCGCAGCACACCTGGCGCCGCGTTTACGGATTCCGCCTTCGAGTTTGCGGGGTTCGATTCCTTCTTGCACATGCTGACGCCACGCCGTAACGGCTTAGCGATACGAAAACGGGTGACGTAGGACTGCCACCCCGTCCTGCTCCGGACCGCACGTTAATGTCCCAGGGCGTCGCTTACCTTCTGCATCTGCGCCGCAAATTTCGGAGCTGAGTAGGCTGAAGGATTTTGCTGCACCGTTTGCAGCATCGCGTCCAGAGAGGCGCGAACGCCGGCGTCCAATGGCGGCTTCGTGTTCTGTTGATACGCCCGGAACAGGACGTCCAGCGCCATGGTCGCCTGCTCCGCCGAACGCTCACCATCCGCGGCAATGACCTGGTTATCGGCCGCAATGCGTCGCATCACGCGCAGGGTAATTATTGGATCATAAGGTTGGCTGTCGATCTGGATAGCCAGTTCGCCCGCGAGCACGGCGGCGCGCTTAGAGGTGGCGGCGATCTCCGCGCGGTTGCCGTTCAACTGGTTCATCAGACCGGCGATCTTCAGCAACTCGTCATTCAGACGTTTGGAACTATCGGGATGAAGTTCTTCGACCAAGTCGCGAAAGACGACAACGCGAGCCTGGTTCCAGGGCGGATTACCGGGACGCCGTCCGCTATAGCCACGCTCCTGACGCCAACTATCGGTCGCGGCCGTCAAGCTGTGATGACAGGTAAAGCAATCGAGCTCCGCATATTCCGGCCAGTTCGCACTCTCCGACCGGCGCGCGAGCCGATAGAGCGATTCACGCAACTGCACCGCTTGTCCCACTCCCCACGCCTGCACGCTTCGCCAAGGGTTGTTCTGCTCGGGCGTCTTCCAATGCTGAGGCATGTAGAAGGTGAAGTAGCTGATCTCGAAGGTAAGATCGGGATGCCCAGCCGCAATCATTTCGTGGTCTACAAACTTGTCCGCGGTTCCGAGGTGGCAACTCAAACATTTTTCGCTTCGCTTGATTAGGTTGCGGTTGTCATACATTCCGAGCTGAACTGACTTCTCGTGCGGCCAGTCCTTCAAAGTATGCGGACCCAGCCAGCCTGAGGCCGGACCATGACAGGACTCACAACTAACTCCGTCATCCAGTTCAAAGGTCTGGGCGCGTTCTTCGGGCGGTACGAAAAGAGCGTGGCAAGCCAGGCACTTGGCCGCTTGCGACGGCGGCCCTATGTCAAGGATCTTCCCCATCCGCACCGAGACCGGATTGGAAAGTACGGAGAAGGCTTTCGCGTGCTTGTCCTGGGCAATCCAGATGCTGTATTCGTTTTGAAAAATGCGCGTTACCAGCTTCGGCTGGACGCTACCGTGACAACTGCTGGCGGCGCAGCCGCCCGGGCCGTTGTACTTACCCACTGCAGACGCAGGGGTATCACCAGGGTTTAGCGCTAAACCCGTAGCGCTGAACATCCAAGGTAAGATGAGGGACCCTAACCAGCATGCTTTCCAGCCGATTGCCATAGTCCCCTCCGCCCGCGCAGCCTGAGGGCCCGATTGTCAAAACTATTGAGGTGGAGGGTTTATACGACTAATTTGTCTAGAAAGCAATGAGAAGTACAAAGAGCTGCTCGATGTCGTTCAGCACGGTATTCCCGTAAATCTGATTTCGTATCTGGACATCACAGCAGTTTTGCTATACATTTGCGCCTCTCTTTACAGCATTACTTGAAAACGGGCTCTTTAATCCTCCGGAGCGGAGCTCTGCTGACGTGTTCGAAGAGCTAAGAGCGATTCAACGTCAATTCGGTTATCTTCCCGCCGAGCAGCTGAAGGCACTGTCTAGCAGCAGCAAAACGCCTTTGAGCCAGATTCATGCTGTAGCCAGCTTCTATCCTCATTTTCATCTGGTTCCGCCACCGAAGGTAGACGTCCGAGTTTGCGCGGACATGAGTTGCCACCTGCGCGGAGCCGACCGGTTGAAGTCAGACCTGGAAGCTGCATTTCACGGCGCTAATGCACAGGATGTCTCTATCCGCGAAGTCTCGTGCCTGGGCCGCTGCGACCACGCACCCGCGGTTATGGTGAACGACGAGATCTTCGCGAACGTCGACAGCCGCAGTACGGTTGCCATGGCGCAAACTGTGTTGGCAGGTGGCCCACTCCCCGAACCGCATGCCCCGCCACAGCGCACCCCGGCAGCTTGCGATCCTTACAACGGATTGGGCGGCTACCAGGTTGTTCGCCGTTTCGTGGAGACGCGCGACTGGCGGGAAATTGTCGCCACGCTTAAGGCCAGCGGGCTGCGCGGCATGGGGGGCGCCGGATTTCCCACCGGCATGAAGTGGGAGATCGTGCGCAACGCTCCGGGCTCAACCAAGTACATCGTGTGCAATGCTGATGAAAGTGAGCCGGGAACCATTAAGGACCGCCATATCATGGAGAACCTTCCCTATCTGGTGTTGGAAGGCATGATCATGGCCGGGCTGGTTGCAGGAGCGCAAAAGGGCATCCTGTATATCCGTCACGAATACGAAACTTCAAAGGACATTCTGCAGACAGAGCTCGACCGTTGTTATCGCAATGGTGTCCTCGGTTCTCGCGTGATGGGCAGCGATCTGACGTTCGACATGGAAATCTTCGTCAGCCCCGGCGGCTACATCTGCGGCGAGGAAAGCGCGTTGCTGGAGGCCATAGAAGGCAAGCGATCTGAGCCCCGCAACAAACCTCCGTTCCCCGGAACCAACGGCCTGTGGGATAAACCCACGGTCATCAACAACGTCGAGACCTTTTCCCTGGCTACTGTGATTCTGGCGCGTGGCCTGGATTGGTACAAAGCACAGGGAAAGAATGGTTCCACGGGGATGAAGTTTGTCGGTATCAGCGGCGACGTTGTGCGCCCGGGGATCTTCGAGGTGCCGATGGGCACGCCGTACGCAGAACTGATTTTCGAATACGCCGGCGGCATCCCGAACGGGAAACGGATGCTGGCGTACGCGCCGTCCGGACCGTCGTCAGGATACCTCCCGGCGTCGATGGCAAACCTTCCTCTGGACTGGAACGCGGTAGCGGCGGCCGGTTCGATGGTAGGTTCCGGAGCGATTGTCGTCTGCGGCGAGGATCGCTGCATGCTGGACATGGCGCTGAATGCCACGCGCTTCTACCGGAATGAGTCGTGCGGTAAGTGCGTACCGTGTCGCATGGGTTCGCAAAAAATGGTCGAAATGCTGAAGGAGTGGACGGAAGGCCGCAGTTCCAAGGACGACTTACAAACTCTCGAGGAGCTTTCGACGGCCATGCGTATGGCATCGATTTGCGGACTTGGCCAGGTGGTGCCCGTGCCGATCGCTTCGATCTTGAAGCACTTTCCCGAGGTCGTGGACGACCACCTCGTCCGGCATCATTGTCCAGGTGGAGTCTGCTTCTCGCAGTCGGCGGGGGCGCAATGAGCCCCGATGGAACGGGCACGAAGCCGGTGGCGCAACCTCAGATCGAGCTGACGATCGATGGAACCGTCGTCTCCGTTCCGCAGGGAACCACGATCTTTGATGCCGCCCGGCTGAACGGAATTGCGATTCCGACGTTGTGTCACCAGCAGAACGAAAATCCCGTGGGCGTCTGCCGGGTTTGCGTGGTGGATCTGGGACAGAGAGTCTATGCCGCTTCGTGCATTCGCCAGGCTGAAGCGGGGATGGCAGTAAAGACGAACACGAAGCCGGTGCAGGCCGTCAGGCGTACTTTGCTCGAACTTCTGATGGCGGACCATCCCAGCCCGTGTGCCCGGCAACAGCACTCCGGAGATTGCGAACTGGAAACGTTGGCGGCTGCTGCCCACATTGAACATCCACGTTTTCCCAGGCGCAGTACACCGCGCGGGCACGACGAGTCCTCCCTTGCGATTGCGGTCGATCACGAAGCCTGCATCCTCTGCGACCGCTGCATTCGTGGTTGCGATGCCATACGCCACAACTGGGTGCTGGCACGACGCGGCAAGGGATATCAGGCTGGTATCGCATTCGACAACAATCTTCCGATGGGAGACTCCACCTGCGTCTCGTGCGGGGAATGCATGGTCTCGTGTCCTACCGGCGCCTTGACCAATCGCAAGATTATCGGCACTCACTTGTCCGGCGATGCGGTCGACGCCGAAGACCTTCTGACCCTTCCCATCTTCAAGAATGTTTCCGGCACTTTCCTGGAGTTGAACCGCAACGCAATTGTCGAAAGGCACTTCCGCGCCGGCGACATCATCTGCCGTGAGGGGGACTTCGGCGCTACGGCTTTCTACATTCTGGAAGGGACCGTGGATGTGTATCTAGCCAGTCCCATGGCGCACGTCAGGACTGAAGGCGGGGCGGGCGGTTTCGTGAGCAAGCTCAAAAGTCTCCTGGCCACCCGTGAACGTCATCCCCGGCGAGACGAAGGGGCGCGTGCTTCTATTCCCATCGATGCATCGGTTGATCTTCCATACGACAGGCCCGTAGCTCAGCTAGGTCCCGGCGAACTATTCGGAGAAATGACCTGCATGAGTTACTACCCGCGTTCGGCAACTGTGCGGGCGGCAACCGATTGTACGATGCTCGAGATGCTGCGGAACGTGCTCGACGTCATGCAGCGCAACAAGACCTTCCGCGAACAGCTTGACCGCACCTACAAGCAGCGCGCGCTGGAGAGCCATATTCGTAGCGTGCCAATACTGGCTTCGCTGGCTCCGGAATTTATCGAGCGGCTGAAGGAACGCGTAGAGCTGATTCGTTATCTGCCGGGACAGGTGATCTGCACCCAGGGCGAACCTGCAGACAGCTTCTACCTTGTACGGCTCGGTTTTGTGAAGGTCACCGAGCAGAGGCCGGGCGGCGACATCGTGCTGGCGTACCTGGCCCGGGGCTCGTACTTCGGTGAGATGGCCTTCTTGGCCAATACCACGCGCACCGCCACCTGCACCGCTCTCGATCACGTAGAAGTGGTGCGTATCCCCGGCGACGACTTCCGGCTCATGCTCGAAAGTTTCCCTGAGGTGCGCCAGAAACTGGAACTGGTTGCAGCCGAGCATACAGCTGCCAATCATCAAAAACTCTTGGAGATCGAGAGCGTTCCGGTCGAGCAGTTTCTGAATCAGGGGCTGATGGAAGCGCAAAGTCTGCTGATTCTTGACCTCGACCGCTGTACCCGCTGCGACCAATGCGTCCGGGCCTGTGCCGACGCGCACGACGGTGTGAGCCGCCTGATCCGCGAAGGACTACGGTTCGACAAATATCTGGTGGCGACCTCGTGCCGCCAATGCCGAGACCCGCTCTGCATGGTGGGCTGCCCCGTAGGTTCCATACGCCGCCGCAATTCGCTGGAAGTCATCATCGAGGACTGGTGCATTGGCTGCGGACAGTGCGCCAATAATTGTCCGTACGGCAACATCAACATGCACCCCTTCGCGGTGCAGACGGACGATCCCACCCACCCGGGCAGAATGATTGCCAGCACCAGGGTTAAGGCCACTTCGTGTGACCTGTGCACGGACCACGCGGAACCCAGTTGTGTCTATGCCTGTCCGCACGATGCCGCGCATCGTGTCAATCCGACGGAATTCTTCGGTGGTCTATTGAAACAACCTGCGCCGGCGAAAAGGGAGCTGTGACGTTTGCGCATCGATCACACCCACCGCAAGTGGTTCATCGGCAGCCTGGGTCTGTTGATTCTGGCGTCGCTGGTGTATCTGCCGTATCGCCACAGCTCTCCCCAGGGACCGAGCGGTGGAAGCGTGATCGGGCTTATCTACGGAAGTATCGGCTCGGCGTTCATGTTGATCGCGGGAGCGCTGGGAGCACGCAAGAAATTTCCCATCTGGAGGGTTGGCAGGGCGCAAACTTGGATGCGCGCCCATCTCTGGCTCGGCACGATCAGCTTCCCTCTCATTCTGTTTCACGCTGGATTTCGCTTTGGCTTCGGCCTGACCAACGTCTTGATGTGGATCTTCCTGGTGGTCTTCGTGAGCGGAATCTTCGGGGCCGTCCTGCAGCACTATATGCCGCGATTCACCACCGAGCGTATTCCAATGGAGACCATCTATGAACAGATTGGCCGGGTGCGTGCGCAGCTTGTGGATGAAGCCGAGAGCCTGGTGAAAGAAGCTTCCGCCGCGCTGAATGGCGGCCTGTCGCAAGCATCCATGCAACAGCGGGCGGCCGCCGCAGGTGCGGGAACCGTCGGCGGGCTGACCGTGGCGTCAGGTTTGCAAGTGGACGAGGAAGCGGACACGGAACTGCGAGAGTTCTTCCAGCGAGAGTTGCGGCGGTTCCTGGAGCAAGCCGGCTCGCGAAAACTGGCCATTGCTGACCCTGCTGCCTCCAAAGCCAAGTTCCAACAGCTGCGCCTGCTTCTGCCTTCGACCCTGCACCCGATCGTCGATGACCTGGAAAATATGTGCGAAGAGAAGCGCGAATTGGACCAGCAGACGCGTTACCACCGGATTCTGCACGGCTGGCTGCTGGTGCACATTCCGCTTTCGTATGCATTGCTGTTGCTGGGAGCGATACACGCTGTAGTGGCGTTGCGATACTGAGGCAAAACGATGCCGCGACGAGTCCGTACAACCAAGACACTCGCCAAGCGCATGGACCTGATGTACTTCAGCCATCCGCATCCGTTGCGGCGATGGCGTTTGTATCTGTCCATTCTCGTCCCAATAGCGGCGGTAGTCTGGTTTAGTTCGCAACGAGCCTCAGGACAAAAGGTCTACAGCAGCGGACCGCTATCCGCCTCGCACGCGGTTTTCGGCAAGAAGTGCGAACTGTGCCACGTGACCCAGAACGGAGTGTTTCGCAAAGAAGTCAGTGATCGCGCCTGTCTCAGCTGTCACGATGCTCCGGGACACCATCCGCAACAAGTGACGTTCACTCCTACTTGCGGATCCTGCCATCTGGAGCACAAGGGCTCGCTCCGGCTGGCTCACACCATGGACTCAGCGTGTGCCCAGTGCCACACCGATCTGCGCATCAAGAGCGGCGAGCTGAAGTACTACAAGACGATCCGCGACTTCGATGATCACCATCCGGAGTTTGCCGCGCTGCGACCGGGGGCGGTTGATCCGGGGACCGTCAAGCTGAACCATTACGCGCATCTGCAGCCCAGATTGGCCAGTCCCAACGGGCCAGTGCAACTAATATGCCAGGATTGTCACCGGCCTGTCGGCGCAGAAGGAACGTGGCCCTATGCCATGGGCGAGGTGAAGACCGTTTCCATGCCGATGGGCGAAACTCGCCGGGACGCTGGTTCCCGGGCCTATATGGCGCCGATCCGCTACGCGACACAGTGCGCCGCGTGTCATACCAAGGACCTGCAGTTCGATCCCCGTCTCAACGAAGCGGCTCCGCATGATAAGCCGGAGGTGGTGCAGGCATTCCTGCTCAAGAAGTACACCGACTACTTTGCGCAACATCCCAATGCGATGTCGGAACCACTGCCGAGACCCCTTACTCTGGCCGGCGTGCCGGCGCCGTTGCCACCACCGCCAAAGACGCGCGAAGAATGGATCAAGTGGCAGGTGGCTTATGCGGACAGGCTGCTCTTCGACAAAGGCTGCAAGCTTTGTCACACCATGATCGAGCATGACGGTCCGGTGCCCACTGTCGCAAAAGCATCGATTCCGGAGCGATGGCTGCATCATGCCGACTTTGAGCACGATGCGCATCGCATGCTCACCTGCACCAGTTGCCATACGCGCAGCCCGCAAAGTCATCAGACCGCGGACATACTGTTGCCGGGTATCGCTTCCTGCCGCGGGTGCCATAAGGAAGCTGGCCCAGAACACGATGCGGCCGATGGACGCTGCTCCGAATGTCATCAATACCACGATTGGCAAAAGGAGCAGTTTCCCAAGAGCCATCTGACGATTCAGCAAATGAGGGGCTCGGCAGCAGGAGTGCCGTAGGTGATCCTGCCGATTTTCCTCGTTACTGCGTGGGATTGCGCGGGAACTTTATATAGGGCAGCCGGACATTGTCGATCACAATCTGGTCGGCGCGAATTGCGGTTGGCGCCTCGAAGCCGTGCCCGGAGTCGGAAGGATCGGTCAGCGTCTCTAGCGCAGTACCGGCGGCAGTAACAAAGTCGTCCTGGTCGACACCATCTCCGCTGACTCCCAGACCTCCGACTAGCATGCCGCCGCGGTACAGTGGCGCGCTTCCGGGGAAGAAAACAATTCCATTCTGATTCGGATTCGGCGGCTGAGTGCCTTGGGTACACGCATTGGCCGTGTCACTTACATACAGATTGAAGAAGGGTCCGGGCTCGCTGTTGTCGATCCCGGGAGGAAACAACGGCTGAGCTCCAAAGCCGATGGTTCGGTTCGTTACGGCTGTACCCGGTGGAATTCCCGGCAGGTCCGTGGAACCTGGCAGGCTGTCCGCATAAGCGCCGGGCAGTCCCGGCAGACTACTGAAGTAGACAACGTTTCTCGCCTTGGCGACGGCTACGTCGATGCTGAAGACGGTAGCATCCGGCATGCGATACAAGGCCAGCAGGGTTCCGTCCAGATCGGAAACGGCAATCATCATTCTCGCCGTGGAGCCGATCGGCAAGCGAATGACAGCGCGAGTAATCCCCGCGGTCGACGCCGCTTGCGTCACAATCGAAGTTACGTCGGACTTGCTGAGACCACCATAGGAGCTGGCGAGCGGACCCACCAGATATCCATCTGGGGGAGGGCCCGGGCTGGCCACCGGGCCTTTGGAATAAGTGCCGCTAAAAGGACCGGAGGTCACGCCAGCAGGCGCGGTCGTCTGGTTCACAAATGGCAACGCTATGCCGTTGATCACCACGACTCCCGGAGCCGCCGGATTGGCGCCGAACCCCGCTCCCACGGCCCCCGAGTACGCAGCATATTCGGCGACATCGGGCGAGGCCGCGACAACTCCAACACCGCCTATTAGCGTTCCGTTCTCGAACAGAGGCACGCCGCCGGGATTCACCGCGTTGGGATCGCTGTCCTCGACGTTTGCTTTTCCCGTGATGATGCCGAGCCCCGGTGTACTCCCGTTGATCAGCGTTGCAGGTGGAATCGTCTGACCCGGAAGGTATGTCGCGTTGAACGAGCAGCCGCGATTCGTGTTTTCAATGCCATAGAGTGGCGCATTTGCGGCGCCATTGACTCCGGGAGGGAAATGTATTCCGCTGATGTAACGCACTGTACGTGAGGAGAGCGGTGCCTGATCGTTGCTGAAGAAAGCGGCCGTTCGCGCCAGAGCGACCGCCAGATTGTCGGCATCCGGAGTTGTCCCAAAGTTGCCGGCGCCGGTGGCCGGCGCTCCGCTGGTGTCGAAGACCGCCAGAATATTGCCCAGTCGATCGGTCACCGCAACTACGATGGGAACATTCACGGCTTGAACGGCCGCATGCACAACGGCATCCACGTTCGCCGCCGTCAGGGCTGGCGGAGAACTAACTGGCGGTGGTGGATCGCTGCCAGCGCCGCTGCTGGACGAATTTCCGCCCCCGCCGCAGGAAACCAGCACCAGCGATACAAGAGTACAGAGGATCGCCAGACAGCCAACTTGCGCTAGGCGTTTGTTATGCAGCATGCTCTAACTCTTGCCGGCCAGGGAACCTCCAGGAACTAGCCCTCCCTTAGTTCACCTGCTATAGCAAATGCCGGACCGGGGCCCACTGCTTGCTCCTCTGTACCGCGCGAAATGCCGCGGAGTGGAGCGCCAGGTTGTGATTGGTAGCGCCGTCATTATGACGGGATTTGCGGCGAAGTCAAGGAATGCTTGCTACCGGCCCGGCGCTGTGATAACACATACGCTCATCGAGACACTGGAATAGGCAACATCCGTACTTCTGGCGGTGAGGATGCGAAATGCAAGGGCCTCGCTGTTTTGGAAGTTGTGGTTCGTCACCAATGCGTTCGCATGTGCGCTTGCCGTGGCGATGGATACGCCTGCCCAACAGGGTCCGCCGCCTTTCTCCAGTAGCTCTTCCGTCCTCATGCTGCAGCGAATCCCCGGTCATCCTCCGGCCACCACTGCGTCAGTACAAGGCGTGGTGCATGACGAGACCGGCCGCGCCGTTCCTGGCGTGACCATCACCGCAAGCCGCGCCGGCACCGCCCCTCGCAGCATCGTGAGCAATAGTGAGGGTATCTTCCGTTTGCTCGATCTGCCGTTGGGGACGTATGAGTTCCAGGCCGCCAGAGACGGATTCTCCCCAGAGGCGCTTTCCGGAGTTCAGTTAACTGGCGGTGAACTCTTGACGCTGGAGGTGCGGCTGCAGGCTTCCGGAGCGGCGACGCCTTCATACAAGCTAGCGATGGGACTTCCAGGCACCAGCGGAACAGAGATGTCAGAACCGCCGCTGATTTCGTTCTATCCCACACCGATAACCACGTTGAAGCCCCCGACGCCGTGGCCACTTGCCGATGTTCCTGCTGAAGTTCCCACTGACTCGGCTAACTTCGCACAAACGGCCGATCGCTGGGATGTAACCATGCCGCCCTGGAACCGGTATGGCAAACCGGGCGAGTTTCCCTACGTAAAGTCGCACTGGTACGACCCTTTCAACCGCAACAAGATGAAAGGCGATCAACCGATCTTCGGCCAGAGCTGGTTCTTCAACTTCACGGGCACCAGTCTCTCGGGCATCGATGTGCGCCGGCTCCCGGTTCCGAGCGGCATCTCCGCCGAGCAACCGAATAGCGAAGCCTTCTTCGGCAAAGGCGAGCAGTTCTTCGCCTCGCAAAGCTTCCTGCTGTCCTTCGACCTGTTTCAAGGCGACACAGGTTTTCGGCCGGTAGACTTCCGCATCCGCATCACGCCTGAGATCAACCTGAATTTCCTGCAAACCCGCGAGCGCGGATTGGTGAATGTGGATCCGACGAAAGGCATCGATCGCTTCGACACGCACGCCGGCATGCAGGAGGCCTTCGTCGAGGCGAAGATCCATGACCTGAGCCCGAACTTCGACTTCGTCTCTATCCGCGCCGGTATCCAGCAATTCAACAGCGATTTTCGTGGCTTCATCTTTTCCGAGCAGCAGCCCGGAATTCGCGTCTTCGGCAACCTGGGCTCGAACCGCTTCAACTACAACCTGGCTTACTTTTACTTCCTTGAGAAAGACACCAACAGCGGCCTGAATACCTTCAACCAGCGGCACCAGCAGGTTTACATCAGCAATCTTTATATCCAGGACTTTTTTGCCAAGGGATACACCACGGAATTCAGTTTCCTTTACAACCGTGACGATCCCAGCCTGCACTATGACGAGAACGGTTTTCTGGTGCGACCTGCCCCGATCGGCGACGTGGTCAATGGCGGCGTTATCGAACACGGTATTCGCGCCTACTATCTCGGATGGACCGGTAACGGACACATCAAGCGTCTAGACATCAATCATGCCTTCTATCAGGCATTAGGCCACGACACTTTTAATCCGATCGCCGGCCGCCCAGTCAACATTGACGCACAGATGGCGGCGGTGGAATTGTCAGTGGACAAGGATTGGGTAAGGTACTACACCTCGTTTTTCTACGCCTCGGGCGATTCCAGCTACAAGTTCGGTAGCCAACGCAGCGGCACCGCCCATGGCTTCGACACCATTGTGGACGACACGAATTTCGCGGGAGGCGCTTTCAGCTTCTTTGACCAACAAGGAATCATGCTGACCAGCACGGGCGTTAACCTCACAGGCCCCGGCAGCCTGTTGCCCAGCCTGCGTAGCAACAAGGAGGAAGGGCAGGCGAATTTCGTCAATCCGGGGATTTACATCTTCAACGCGGGAGCGGAATTGAATCTGACGACTAACTTGCGCGCCTTCGCCAATGCCAGCTATCTGCGATTTGATCGGACGGAGCCGCTGGAAATTCTGCTGTTCCAGTCTCCGATCCGGCACAGTATTGGCGAAGATGTCGGCTTCGGAGTCAAGTATCGGCCAAAGCTGAACGAGAACATTGTAGTAACGGGCGGAACGGCGGCGCTGTTCCCGGGAGCCGGGCTGCAGAATATCTACAACAGCAAGGTGCTGCTCTCCGGCTTTGGGAGCCTGGCGTTGACCTTCTGATCACTCGATGATGAGGCCCCATTCACCAATTCGCTTTGTACGAGTCGCTGCGCTGACGGCTTGTGCCGCCGTGTGGCTGATCGCCTTTGGCCCCGCATTCCGCATAGCCTCGTCGGCAGCTGCGCCAGCAACTTGTCAGGCACAGTCTGCCGCCGGCCAGCAGTCAACTTCGGAGATCCTGCTCAAGCAATCGCCTGCACAGGTTAATCAGAAGTCCGATGGCTGTGTGAGCTGCCACACCGCGACCGATAGCCCCACCATGCACACGACGGGCACGGTACGGCTAGGATGTACTGATTGTCATGGCGGTAACGCGCAGGTCTTTCTCGCGGCCGGTGCAGCCACGTCTGGTCCGGAATACCAGGCATTGACCCGGCAGGCACATCCTCAGCCGCGGATACCGGAGAATGCGTGGAACTCCGCCAATCCGGTGCGCGCCTACACCAAGTGGCTGAAGGAAGATGCCGACTACATCAAGTTTGTGAACCCGGGCGATTTGCGCGTGGCGGAAGAAACCTGCGGCCGATCCGGCTGTCACACAGCCGAAGTACAGCGTGTCCGCACCAGCATGATGACGCACGGCGCCATGCTGTGGGGCGCTGCTCTCTACAACAATGGAGCCTTTCCGCTCAAAGATCCGCATTTCGGCGAAAGCTACAGCCGCGACGGGACGCCGCAGACCCTGCGGACCTACCCGCCGCCTACTGCGGAGGAAACGGAAAAGAAGGGCGTGCTGCCTTCGTTGGAGCCGCTGCAACGCTGGGAGGTCTCCCAGCCAGGAAACGTTCTGCGGGTATTCGAGCGCGGTGGCGGAAAGAAGCCTGAAACCGGCAATCCTCTGCTCGACGAAGATTCCGGACGCCCAGACGTGAAGCTCGGTCCGCGTGGCTTCGGGACGATCCTGCGCACTGACCCAACGTTCCTGGGCCTGCAGAAGACGCGGCTGCTTGATCCCATGCTTTCTTTTCCCGGTACCAACGATCAGCCGGGCGACTACCGTGCCAGCGGATGCAGCGCCTGTCACGTGATCTATGCCAACGATCGTTCCAAAGAGCATTCGGCGGACTACGCTCAATACGGCAACATGGGACACACGGCCACGCTGGATCCGACGATTACGAAGAACCAGCCCGGCCATCCTATCCGGCACGAATTCACGCGAGCAATTCCGTCCAGCCAGTGCATGGTCTGCCACGTTCATCCTGGAACGAATATGGTCACCACCTACTTCGGGTATACATGGTGGGACAACGAGATCGATGGCGACAAGATGTATCCTGCCAAGCAGCGCCATCCGAGTGCCGTCGAGCAGCAGCAGATCCAGAGCAGAAACCCGGAACGCACGGCGATCCGCGGCTTGTGGTCCAACGTAGATTTCCTGGCGCAGACGGGCACGCCGGAGTTCAACAAGAGCCTGAAGAACACGCAGTTCGCCGACTTCCACAGCCACGGCTGGGTCTACCGCGCCGTCTACAAGCACAACCGTAAGGGCCAGTTACTCGACGCCGAAGGCAATATTGTCGCCTTCGACGATCCGGATAAGTTCGGCAAGGCTGTCCACCTCAAGGATATTCACCTCGAAAAGGGCATGCACTGTATCGACTGCCACTTTGTTCAGGACGCTCACGGCAACGGAAAGCTCTATGGCGAATCGCGAAATGCCATCGAGGTGGATTGCGTAGACTGTCACGGGACCATTGAGCAGCGGGCCGCGCTGACGACATCGGGTACCGCAGCTCCCGCCGGGGGAACGAACCTGGAGCTGCTGAGAACACCGTGGGGCGAACGCCGCTTCTACTGGAAGGACGGCTCTCTATTCCAGCGCTCCATGCTGGAGAAGGGCCAGCAGTGGGAGGTAGTGCAGGTACTGGACTCGATCACGCCTGGCAGCACGCACTACAACGAGAAATCGCTGCTGGCCAAGACCATCCAGAAAGATGGAAACACATGGGGCGACGCTCGCGTGCAGCCGGCAAGCCTCGCCCATGAGAACAGCCGCATGACCTGTTATGCGTGCCATAGCTCATGGGCGCCCACCTGCTATGGATGTCATCTTTCCATGACTGCGAATCAGCGCATGCCCATGCTGCACAACGAAGGCACCCTGACGCGCAACTGGACGTCGTACAACTTCCAGGTCCTTCGCGACGATGTATACAGTCTGGGCATCGATGGCACCGTTACGGGACATCGGGTCGCGCCAGTGCGCTCGGCCTGCGCCATCCTTGTGAGTTCGCAGAACGCCGACCGTGACTGGATCTACTACCAGCAGCAAACCATTTCTGCGGAGGGCTTCAGCGGAGAGGCCTTCAGCACGTTTGTTCCGCATACGGTCAGGGCTAAGGAAACCAAAGGCTGCACCGATTGCCACGTAGCGCGAAGCGGAGATAACAATGCATGGATGTCGCAGCTGCTGTTGCTGGGCACCAACCTGATGAACTTCATGGGGCGATACATTTATGTCGCCACCGGAAGCAAAGGGTATGAGGTGGTCGCCGTAACCGAGCATGATGAGCCGCCCGCCGTCATCGGCAGCGACCTGCAGAAGCTCGCCTATCCCGAGGACTACAACCGGCACGTAAACAACCAGCGCGAGCTCAAGGAAACTTATGGGCACGCTGGTAACGAGGTGCTGGACGTTCAGGCCCGCGGCGAGTACCTCTACGCGGCCATGGGCAAGGGTGGCTTCCGTATCTACGACATTGCCAATATCGACGACAAGGACATATCGGAACGAACGATCACCGCGCCTGTATCCCCCTTGGGCCAGCGATTCTATCTGCCAACGAAGTATGCAACGGCGGTCGCCACCCCGACGACACTGGGTGTCGATCCGCTTCGCACTCACCAGCCGCAAAATGAGGAGCAGCCGATCCACCTGCTCTACGGCTTCCTCTATGTAGCCGATCGTGAGGAGGGACTGATCGTGGTCGGCGATCCCAACCTGAAGAGCAGGAGCCCGGGCGTGGGCACTTTGCTGGACGGCGATCCGACCAACAACTTCCTCAAGCGCGCCGTGACCTTCAATCCCAACGGCGCGCTCAAGGGCGCCCGCCGCATCACCATTGCCGGCACCTATGCCTACGTTCTTTGCAACCGGGGATTGGTGGTCGTGGACCTGAGCAATCCGCTGCAGCCTCGCATCAGCGCCGAAATCGGCGCACCATTTCTGAACGACCCACGCGGCCTGGCCGTGCAGTTCCGTTACGCATTCGTGGTCGATCGCGAAGGGCTCAAGGTGCTCGACATCACCCACCTCGACCATCCTGTGCCGGTCGCGGGAGCGCTGGTGCCCATTGAGGATGCCCGCAACGTGTACGCTGCCCGCACCTACGCTTATGTCTCCGCCGGTAAGCAGGGCGTGGTGATCGTTGATGTGGAACATCCCGAGCAGCCCAAGTTCGATCAAGTGTTCAATGCGGGCGGCGTGATGAATGACGTCAACGATCTAAAGATCGGAATGGTGTCGGCGGGGGTGTTCGCTTATGTTGCCGACGGCAAAAATGGCTTGCGGGTCCTGGAATTGTTGTCGCCGATGAATGACCCTTCGTTCTCGGGCTTCGCTGCACGGCCCATGCCCAGGCTCATCGCCAGCCGTCGCACTGCGGGCCCGGCTCTGGCTATTTCCAAAGGCATCGACCGCGACCGGGCGGTGGACGAGAGTGGCAATCAACTCGCCGTGTTCGGACGTCGCGGCGCACGGCCGTTCAATCTTCAGGAAATGCAGAAGCTGTTTCTACGCGATGGAAACCTCTACACCGTCACCGATGAGCCTCCGTCCTCTCCCGTCTCCGCGTCGGAGCCGCAAAGGGCGTCGACAGGACACAACCCTGGGACGAAGTAAGAGTGTATTTAAGGAGAATGCGGTCCGACTTGGACGGTTGGTCGGAATGTGACGATGCACCGGGCACGTGCAGACGAGAAATCCGTAAGTGATTTTTCGGAAACGTTGCAGGCACTCGCACTAAGAGCAAGACTTAGAAGTACATCTGCATGAGCGCTAAGCCGGCGGAGGAGTCGGTCACTCTATTTCAGCATCTCCGCTCCGGGCTGAAGCCAGGAAACCAGGAAGTCGGTTACGGAAGGGAACAGCGTTGTCAACAATCCAATCAGCGGACCGACGCCGAAGCCGAAGATCTTCGTCCAGAACTCGAAGCCAAGCTCGCCGGGACGCGTCTGGGTAACGTGGCTAAGCGTTGCATCGCGATGCATCTGCGCGTAGGCGAACACGACCGTCGCTCCCGTTATGATGAAAAGAACCAGAAAGATGGCACCAATGGCAGGCGCGGGACCAAATGGATAGCTGGAGAGCGCAAGAGTTGTGGCGGTAAACACGAACAGCATGCCGATCACGATAGTGCGCACCCGGGCCAAAATGTTTTGGATAAAGCCGACATAAGGCAGAACAAAGAATTCCTCCGCCGCGCGCACGTGCGCGTCTGCCGCCAGGAACGGGAGTGATTCGGTCTTTTCATCGTTCTTTTCGACGCTTGGCTGCGATTCGAGAATCAGCGACTGGCCATCCCGCTGCCATGCCGGCAGGATCAAGTGAGTCAAGATTCGTCCGGCAGCTTTCGCCAACTGTTGTTGATAGGATTTCAGCTCGCGTTGGAGCTTTACCATGTGGGCGCGCGAGCTACTGCTCAGTGCGTCTGCGTACGCCTCCGCAAACGTAAGCCCCAACTTTTCACAGTTGTTTAATTCCTTGACGGCGATCGTCTTATGTTCCTTGTCGACCGCGTCAACGGGCTCCCATCGGGACAATGCTGTTTGCAGATTCCGGGTGCTCTCCAGCTCTCGCGAAATGAGCCGATATCGTTCCTCCAGAATATTGCCACTCATGCTCAACACTGATTTCCAGGAGAGTCCCCTTAGGCAGGCAAGCGTGCGTCGCAGTCGCAAGCGGTCGAGAAATACGAGGAGCTGGCGCAATTGGCCCCAGGTGCGAGCAAAGCTCACGGTATCCGACAAAATGATGGCTACGGCCAGGCACATGAAGAGGAAGATGAGCCGGCCAAACACGCGATCGCCTATCGTCTGCACACTCGGTTCGCCGAATACCAACCTACACAGCACGAATGTAGCAATGAGAATCGCAGGCAAGGCCCATGCATAAAATTTACTGAGTGGACGCGCCGCTCTTTCGATTAGAAATCCTGCCTGTTCCGCGCTGAACATTCGAAAGAGCGGCTTGCCGGAACTATCGCCTTTTAGATTCTTGTCGTGCCGGTCGTCCTGCGACTCGAAAGTCGGCTTATTGTCAGGACCCGGGAAGCACTCCGGTAGGCTATCCTGCCCAGGTAAGATCGGACGGTCGTCGCCAAACAGCGATAGACCTCGAAGGTTGTACCAGAACCAGGCATACAACCCGAGAATCAGCAGGATCTGTGGGATGAGCCCGGAGACTCCGTTACTGATATGCACATTCCGCCAAAACGCGGCCAGTCGAGTGGCGGGTGTCAGCTGCTGGTTAAGATGCCGGCGAACCATTACGAGCCCTGCCAACACCAGGAACCAGGAAGCGATCAAAAGCGGCAATGGAATCCATTGCCGAGCCTGGCGGCTGAAGACGCCATCGGTAACAAACAGCTTCGACCCGGATGCGATCCGAGTGTCAAGCTGTTCGGGCGACCCTGTCGGATTCACAGTGGTGAAATTCGGAGCAGCGGTATCTGTGCTCCCGGAAGATCCAGCGCCGGCAGCGGCAGTTTGGATGAGCGCTCGTTCCTCCGAAGTGTCAGTCTCTTTCTCATCCGAAGCCGGCTCTTTCGCTGACATCCGCAATAGACAGTTGCCCACCAAGCCAAGCAGTCCGCAAGCAGCCATCGAGATGACTGCAATCCCCAGCAACCAACGCTCATAGCCTGAATAAAGGCCGTCAAGTAGTCCGACGGCTCCAGCGAACGTAACGCTCAGAGCAGCCAGCAGCGAGCTGCCGAAGAGAATCAGGGCTGGTTGTTGATCCAGGGGAAGAGGCGCAAAGTAGGCACGCACTCGAGGAGCGCCAATCATGCATCCAGTCCAACAGAGCCAGCCATGTCCTAGAGCCAGCGCCCAACAGAAGATCATGAGCGCAGTCGTATCGCCGGGAAATGGCAGACCGATGGGCCTGCTCTCTGCATCATGCTGAGGAGGCTGCGCCACTGCCAAAAGCGATTTCGGTGTTTGGTCGCTGCCCTTTGTGGGTGGGCAAGTAGCGAGCGTATGTGAGTTGAGCACCGCAACCGGCCAGAATCGGCTATGCCCCACCACGGAAACCCAGGTCGGCGGCAACAGATCATCATCCTTGCAGTCAGATTGATTGCTCAAAAGTGCTCGCGGTGGACCATAGTCGCTGACTGCACTGGTGCTTCCTTCCGCCGGCGGAAAAAGTGAGCGGGCAGCTATATAGGTGCCTTCGGACAGATAATCGGGAAAGACTCGATAGCTTCGTTGGGGAGCGTCATTGGTGATTCTGATTGTGCCGTCGGCATAGTCTACCTTTACCGGACGTACCTGATCCTGCGTCCAGGAGAACAGCGGGTACGTCGATAAGGTCATGATCCCGCGGAGAGCGTTGCCTTCCATGCCCCGCCGGAACAACAGGTCCGCCCCATCGAGCACAATCCGGCCGCCGGGATAGGCGCGGCGTAAGAACTCAGCTAGAAATAACTGATCCAACGAGCTGGTGCTGCGAATGATGATGAACTGAATATGCTTCGCCTGCAGCACATTGACGATTCCAAACAGAGTCGCCTCTTGTGCCAATGGCGTTAGTTCACCTGCATAGCTCCGCACCGTATCGTGTTTGCTGCTCACGTCAGCGCCAAAATCGCCGTGCAAGGTGGAGCTGGGAGCATTGCTGTCCTGGGGCTTTCCTGCGCTGAAAATTGATTGCTTAGAATACGCGGATCTTAACGTCGCGATGTCGCGAGGATAGTACAAATAAGTGAGCTGGTTTTCCAAAGCGGCTGCGCCGGCGTCCTTACCCGGCTGTTCAGATGTGCTGCAGCTGTCCTTTACCTCCGGTCTAACCTCATTGGCATTCTGACTTCCAAACGCGGTCTCGTCTTCGGATAGGACCGCCACACGGCACAGGCTATATTTTTCTTCTCTCAACAACTCCAGAAACCTGTCGGTGATTAAGCTGTCGTTCTCCAGGAAGGTACGGAAGCTTGAGCTTTTGTGAGGTGAGAGCGTTGAATCCCAGGTACGCAGAGAGTCCTGAAACCAGTTCACGCTGGCGCTGGAATTAGCGGTCCCGCTATAGGCTAGAACCGCTGTGTTTTTTAAAGCGTCGGCATTCTTGTTCAGCTCGCGGGCCAGAGAAGGAAGGGTACCGGAAAATGTAGGTCCGAGAATGCGCAGAGAGTCCCGTGAAGACTCTGGCGCGAGGGCTTCGATCCAGGAGATGGCCGCCTCAAATTGTTCATCGATCAGTCCGCCGGTCGGTTGCTCACCGACGACGAAGACGATCAGGCCGCCTTGATATGGATTGTATTCGCCTGTGGCTGGATTGGTGCGAAAGACGACTATGCCCGGCTGCCTCTGTAGATCGGCTTGCCAATTCTCCGCTTTGCGCTGATCGTCGAACTGGTCGTACTGACGTTGTTCGTTCCACGGGAACCACGAACTGTCGTAGGTGTAGTTCTCGTCCTGGGCTGCTTGTTGAATGGCCGTAATGGCGCGGTCGAACATCAGCGGAAGGTTGGTTTGTACGGGATTTGGAACGATAGCGATTGCGAAATGCAGACTGGGGGACGCACCGGCCTGTTTTTGGGCGGCTGCACAGAACGCTGGATAAGGTATGCCGCTTGGATAGAAACGATTCACGCGGCCCGCGATCTCCTCGCAAGCTGCGGCCGTTCCGGATGGATTCTTCTCAATGGCTTCGCTAAGTTTTTGGTTCGCCCGCGATCGGGCACCCGATTCCGCGGAGGAACTGGATTCGCCTGTGCGGCGAGGCGCCAATGAGATGCCTACGATCGCAATCAGGACGGCCATCGCGGCCATCCCGCCCCTTCGGTCCATAACCCAACCTCAACTAGCACGGTCAGTGCCGATTTTGGGAGCGCAACGAAAATCTAAATGGATGGCCCGAAGGGAAGCAGTAAATCGTTTGAGAGTGCGCGTATCGTACCCCGATTCTGGTCGCTTAGCAAGGCATAACGGATCCGGCGCAGCAAGCAGCGGACTCGCGGAGCCGCGAACGATCACATCGGCCTGGAACCGTCGCCCGCGGCGTTCGTTACATCGGAGCGGGTCGCCGACAACACGTCTAAGTGACTTCCCCGAACAAGACTTCCAGGCAATTATCTGAAGGCGGACTTGCCGATCGACTGTTGCTCAGGAGTACGTACGAGGTGGCGATACATCCACAGTTCTGTCGCAACAGCATTCGCATTCGACGAACGGGGTCGAAAAAAATAACGCTGCTCGTGAATGTTTTCGGTCGCGAAAAACTTGTAGCAGTTCCGTCTGATTAGCTCTAATTGGCCATTGACATTTGATAAGTCGCCGCTGATACTCCGACAAATCCCTGTACGCTCCTAACTCCAGGTTTGAAATGAGGTCTGCGAACGCGGCTTCGCTCAAGTTTGCCGTTTTCGCCCGCGCCCTTCATCGTATCTACGTCCTGACACGGCTCCGCACTAGAAGGCCGCGATGGTTGATGACGTTTACATCGTCGAAGCGCCGAGTGTTACCGCGGAGCTTAGCCTCAGCCGGATGCTCTCTCCCGAGGTCGGCTTTCAAAGCATCCCCACAACTTGGGCGAACCTGCCCATCCACGAGATATCGAAACGCAATCGCGCCTTGCTTGTTACCGTCGCTCTGCCGTTACCCAGCGTCGCTCTTCAGGGCCTACGGGCCCTCCCACCGCGCAGCCACGCTAAAATCTTGACCCTCGCCGCTGTGCCGGTTGGGTTGAGCTCCGACGTGTTGCAGGAGTTCAGGGATGTCGCCGGTGACCTGATCTTCCTGCCGGTGCGCCAAGAAGAACTGTTGGCGAGATTGCAGTGCTTGCTGCGTACGGAGAGACAGGAAACCGCGGTCGCCTACGGAAAGCTCACCGAAGAATTCGCATTCCAGCAGATGGTTGGGACAGCACCCCTGTTTTCGGGGCTGCTGCAGTTAATCGCGCGATTCGGCCCAACAGAAGCACCGGTGCTGCTGACAGGCGAAACTGGCACAGGTAAAGAGCTCTGTGCCCGATCGCTGCATGTGCTGAGCAGACGACAGCGCGGACCATTCATTCCGGTCGATTGCGGCGCTGTTCCGGAGCACCTGGCCGAAAGCGAACTGTTCGGCCACGTACGAGGTGCCTTCACCGACGCTCATCGCGACCACCATGGATTGATCGCACTAGCCGACGGAGGCACGTTGTTTCTGGACGAAATCGACGCGCTTTCGCTGCCTACACAAGGCAAGTTGCTGCGTCTGCTGCAAGAAGGCACTTATCGTCCATTGGGCAGCGAGCGCTTTACCCGTGCGAATGTTAGGGTGCTGGCGGCGTCCAACTGTGATCTGGAGAGTATGGTCGCGGCGAAGCAGTTTCGTAGCGACCTGTATTTTCGTCTTAACGTACTCCGTCTCCCCTTGCCGCCGCTCCGCGAGCGCCATTCTGACATTCCACTGCTGGCTACGCATTTTCTCGAGCGATTAGTTGAGAACGGCCCACCCAAGGTACTAACTGCAGCGTCGCTAAGAAAGTTGGAAGTGTATGCATGGCCCGGTAACGTACGCGAACTGCTGAATGTACTGCAACGCGCGGTGGTACTCGCTCCCGGACCGAACATCGAGCCAGACCACATTCTGCTCAGCGGCGCAGTTGCAAATGATGTAACAGAACCGGCGGCCGCCAGCTTCAGAGACGCCCGGTGCAGGGCGATCGAAGTCTTCGAACGCGGTTATATTCAACAAATGCTGCAAAAGCATAACGGTAATATCACTCATGCCGCACGTGACGCCAGCCATGACCGACGTGGCTTTGGCAGGCTTGCCAGGAAGTATCAGCTTCACACCGACAGCCATTTGTCCGCAGATTGATGGGCGTTTTTCACCCAGCGGTGGGACATTGCTGCCCGGCCCGTTTCGCTCGTAAGTCTGTCGTTCTCCAGCACCGTTAGTTTCGCTGCTGTTTTGTGCTATGCCGCGCTTCGCCCAGCCCGGTTCGCAGATTGCCGGCTTGGGACTTTGTTTTCAGCGTAGTAGTTGTCTTTGGCTGTGGCCACTGTATTGCTAAACCTGCTGTGTGGCTCGAGATCACAGAGAGGGCGACGCATGACAAAAGCGCAGCCTGCGCTAGCCACGGAGATACTCAGCTACTTCCTTCAAAATCCAGAAGCGGCCGATGGTCTCGAAGGCGTAGCGCGGTGGCGCCTGCAGGAACAGCAAATTCGACAGCAGGTAACTGCCGCCGGCGCGGCCCTCGAATGGCTTGTGGAGAACGGTTTTCTGCAGCGAATCTCGTCACCCGTTTCAGGTCCAATTTATCGGCTGAACCAGGCTAAGCGGTCAGAAGCTCAATGCTTCGTGCAGCGCTGCGAGGGTCACACGCAGATGCGCAACCGGAAAGAACACTGATCCGATAGACGGTCGGTCACAGGGATGGAGGCATGGAATCGATGGAGGCGAGGTTGGCAGAAACCGAGTGCGACGCAGCTGCCTCCATGGGTAGCCATCTGAGGTCACTGCTGCCGGCCCTCTGTCGCTTGGACCAGCTTCTCGAGTCGGCAGTGAAGTCCATGCAGGCGAATCCGGGGAGTGACAAATTACTTCCTTTTCGCGGGCTGTTTGTCGATCGCGCCCAAGTAGACCGGTTGCTGTCACAACCGCCGGGGTCACCGCATTTTCCGTCCCCGGCCCTGGCCGGCGGAAGCAGTGATCCGGACCAGGACACGCCTGTTTCCCGACTGGCTTCGTTGAGTGAGAAATTCGGCTTGAGCAGCTTCGATGTCAATGTGCTGCTGCTCGCCCTCGCACCCGAAATTGACTTGCGATATGAGTGGATTTACTCCTACCTCCAGGATGACGTAACTCGCAAGCGTCCCACCGTGGAGCTGGCGCTCAACCTGTTCTGCACCTCGAGCGAAGAAAAGTTCCTGCGGCGCACAGCTCTCTCGCCTCAGGGAAATCTACTGCGGCATCGCCTGCTGCATATCTTTCCTGATCCCAACCAGGTAGAGCCGTCGTTCCTGGCGCACTACCTCAAGCTGGACCATCAGATTCAACATCTCCTTCTCGGGCATCCCGGTCTGGACGAGCGCCTTGCAGCGTTTTGCCGATTGATCGAACCGACGAGCGAAGCCAAAAATGCGTCTCCGAACGACCCGACGAACCAGTCGCTTCGGCATTTGTGCGCGGAGGCTCAATCGTCGCACAAGTCGATTCGCCTGTACTTCTCCGGAGGAGCTGGACCGGAAAGGCGAGAGGCGGCGGAGGCACTGGCGGCGGCACTCGGCGTCAAACTCTTGAATGTGCGCCTCGACCGGTTGCCGGAACGGGCTGATACCAGCGTGCTTTTCAATCTGCTGAGGCGCGAAGCGGAGCTGCAGCAGGCCCTTCTGTTTATCTGGCCGACAGATGTATTCAAGACCGCCGACGCAATGGGACGGCGGGAGGATTTGCTGGACGCTGTCGCTCGTCACGTCGGGATCACGATCCTGGCCGGCACGCGCGCTTGGGAGCCGCAGTCGGAGGCGGGATTCGGTATTCTTCCCATCGACTTCGATTTTCCCGAGTTCGCCGAACGCCAGCGGTGCTGGCAGCACGAACTGGCGCAACTGGGCGTGGCCGCCAACCCAGACGATATAGCCGTGCTGGCGGGCCGCTTTCGCCTGACGGCATGGCAAATCGCGCAAGCCGCCAAAACCGCGCAACTGAAATCGCGCTGGAACTGGGCGCGCAGCGGCGCCCAGCGCAACGATCCCAATTCGTCTGCGCCCCTCGGGCTGTCGCTGGATGAGCTCTCGGCGACGGCACGCAACCAATGCGGACACGAGCTCGCCGGCCTGGCCAACAAAATCGAGCCACGTTACGCGTGGGCAGACCTGGTGCTGCCGGCCGATCAGAAAACGCAATTGCGCGAAATTTGCGCGCAGGCGGAATGCCGGCCCATTGTCTACGGTGACTGGGGATTCGATCGCAAGCTGTCATTGGGCAAAGGCCTCAACGTGCTCTTCGCCGGTCCGCCCGGAACAGGGAAGACCATGGCCGCGGAGGTGATCGCACATGAACTCCGCCTCGACCTCTACCGCATTGACCTTTCACAAATCGTCAGCAAGTACATAGGCGAGACGGAGAAGAACCTCGACCGCATCTTCCATGCCGCGGAGAACAGCAACGCCATACTGTTCTTCGACGAGGCCGACGCACTGTTTGGTAAACGTTCGGAAGTACGCGACTCGCATGACCGCTACGCGAACATTGAGATTTCCTATCTGCTGCAAAAAATGGAAGAGTACCAGGGCATCAGCGTGCTGGCGACGAACCTCCGGCAGAACCTCGACGAGGCATTCGTGCGCCGCCTGCAAGTCATTGTCGAGTTTCCCTTTCCTGATGAGGAATACCGGCGCTGCATTTGGGAGAGCGTCTTCCCCAAAGAAACCCCGTTGGCTGAGGACATCCACTTCGATCTGCTCGCCCGCGAAGTGCAGTTGGCGGGCGGCAACATCAAGAACATGGCACTGGCGGCTGCCTTTTATGCCGCCTCCGACGGAGGTGTGGTGCGCGCAGCGCACCTGGTTCAGGCCGCCCAGCGCGAACACCAGAAGCTGGCTCGCTCCTGGAACCCCGGAGCGCTTGGCAAAATTTCACCGTCGTCTGTAACGAAAGTCGGGGCCTCTTAAGCGATGATGCAGGCTGCCTACATCGACGACCTCAGCGCCACCCTGAAGGCGGTCCTGCACGACCCATCCCTTGCCGGGATGTTTCCGGAGCTGGCTGCCGCCGACATCATCTTCGATCGTCCCAGCGACACCCTGGCCCCACCCAAAAGTACGGTTGATCTCTTCCTGTACGACCTGCGCGAGAATCTTGACTACCGCCTCAACGAAACTACCAGTACACGCGTTGGTAACCAGACCATTACCCACCCGGCCAAGCTGCGACTGGCCTGTTCGTATCTGGCCACGGCCTGGCCGGTCGGCGGAGTCGATCTGGCGCTGCAAGAACAGCGGCTGCTCTCGGAAGTGCTGGTGGTGCTGTCGCACTATCCGACAATTCCTTCGAGTTTTCTGAATGGCACGCTCGTCGGACAGGATCCGCCGCTGCCCATGGTGGCAATGCATCCCGACGCCCTCAAGAACCTGGCTGAGTTTTGGAGCTCGCTGGGCAGCAAGTTACGAGCGTCGTTGACGGTCACGGTCACCATTAGCGTGCCTATCTTCTCCGATATTGCCGACTTCGTGGTGACCACCAAGCAGGCGAATTACAAGCAGGGAACTCCGGTATCGACAGAAACCCTGATGCAGATTGGCGGGCGAGTGCTCGACTCAACGGCGCAGGGAATTTCCGGGGCGCTGGTCGATGTGATGGACGCGGGGCTCAGCGACGTCACCGACGAAAACGGGGGGTTCAGTTTTGACAGCATTCCCACCGGCGCGCACACGCTGCGCGCCGTGGCCGTGGGATTCAAACCAAAAGTACAGCCGCTGACAGTTCCTGGGCGCCCGGAAGACTACGTCGTCACCCTGGCGCCGCTCTAGAAGAAATCGCAACAGGAGGACAGGTATGGCTCTGTTATCGACAGTTGGCAAGGCGCCTGGGGTTTACATCCAGGAAATCACGATCCCCGGCCCCATCGCGGGGGTGAGCACAAGCGTTACCGCAATTGTGGGTCCGGCGGCAATGGGCCCGCTGTTTACGCCAACCTCACTCACCAATATCAGTCAGTTCTGGAGCATTTTCGGAACCTACGTGGAAGACCCGTACCGCGTCTTCGCGGCACACGCCGTCAATGGATTTTTCAACGAAGGCGGAGCCCAGTGCTGGTTTGTGCGCGTGGGCACCGGGGTACAGGCTTCCTTGAATCTTCAGGACCAAAAGAGCCGTACCGTGCTGGTGGTAACGGCGTTGGATGAAGGCACTGCCGGCAACAACATTAAGGTGCAGACGACGAATGCCAGCATCATCAATACCAAGGCGGCGCGGGAGACCGCGAACATTGCGGCCGGAAAAGCCCCGGCGAACCAGCGCACGGTTTCGACAGCCAGCGCGGGCGATGCGGCCAACTTCAATCCGGGCGACACGGTGACGCTCGTCAACGGCGGCAACAACGAGCGCAATACCATCTCCAGCATCACGAAAGACACCACCGCAGGCACCACAACTTTCACCATGGTGAACGGGCTTGCGAATGACTACGGCGGCGGGACGATTGCCGTCGCCGATTGGATACCCGGGCAGACCAAGGTTCGTGTCGCTTCAGCCAGTAGCATCGAACCCGGAAGCTATATCGCCATCGCGCAGGGCGCGACGAAAGAGACGGCGGTGGTCCGCAATGTGGACTACACCAATAACTTTCTAACTCTCGACAGTGCGCTCGCCAACACTTACCCGCTGAGCGCAGACGTGACGGTCACGACCATGGAGTTCACGCTGGTCGTGACGGCGCCGGGCCATCCGGTTGAGACCTTCGCGAACCTGTCACTCGATCCGCGGCACAGCCGTTACTTCCCCAACATCGTTTCCTCGGCCACCGTGTCGATGGCATTCGCCGATCCCCCTTCCACCACTCCACCGACTCAGAACCTACCGGCAGAGGTCACTGCGAATCTAGGTGCGGTCGGTCAGGGGAACGCAGGAGTGAACGAAGACCTGAGCGCATTGACCACGGCGGATTATTTCAAGGCCATTGATACGCTGGAAAAAGTGAGCGTCAATCTTCTTTGTATTCCTGACGCCGCCATGACGGTCACCGGCACTGCGCACTTCCCCCAAGCCGCTGACAGTCAGGCCATTCAGACCTACATGATCGCGCACTGCGAAAAGATGCAGGACCGTTTCGCGATCCTCGACGCATTGCAGATGCTGCCCTCGCCGGCGCAGGATTTCTCGCCAATTAACAACCAACGCCAAAACCTCAATTCTGATAACGGCTATGCCGCCCTGTATTTCCCCTGGATCGGAATCGCAAATCCCTTCGGCACCGGGCAGATTTGGATTCCGCCGTCCGGACATCTTGCCGGAGTATTCACGACCAACGACAACAATTTTGGCGTGTATAAAGCGCCGGCCAATGAACAGATCACGACCGCGCTGGCGGTGCAGGTGCCCATGTCGGACGGGGACCAGGGACCGTTGAATGATGTGGGCATCAACGTCCTGCGCGTCTTTCCATTTCAAGGCGTGACTATCTGGGGAGCTCGCACCATCACGCCGCCGAGTCAGGTACCGTGGCGTTTCGTCAACGTTCGCCGCCTGGTGACGTTCATCGAAAAGTCCATCCAGGACGGGACACGCTTTGCGGTATTCGAACCCAACAACCTGACCCTGTGGCAGCAGGTGAAGCGAATGGTGACCGGCTTCCTGATGGAGCAATGGCAGGAAGGCGCGCTGTTCGGTGCGACCCCTGACCTGGCGTTTCGCGTTCGTGTGGATGAGACGTTGAACCCGCCAGACCTCCGGGCGCAAGGAATCATGGTGGTCGAAGTCACGGTGGTGCCCACGACGCCGGCTGAATTCATCATCTTCCAGGTGATCCAGGACATCACCGGAACAACCTTGCAGGAATCCAGCGCAGGATAGAAGGGAGAAAGCGATGGCACAGCAAGACCCTTACTTAGGCTTTCGATTTCGGGTCGAAATCCAGGGCATTCAGCAGGCCGGGTTTATGGAGTGCAGCGCGATCGGCTCGCACCTGGAAGTGGTCGAGTATCGCGAGGGCGCCGACATCATCAACGTCCGCAAGTTTGCCGGCAAGGCAAGCTATCCCGACATAACCCTGAAATGGGGAATGACAGACAACCAGGACCTCTACAAGTGGCACCTGGCTGCGGTGAAGGGAAACTTGCAACGGCAAAACGGCTCGGTCGTGCAGTTGGACGACACCGGCACCGAGGCCACCCGCTGGAATTTCTATAACGCCTGGCCCAGCAAGTGGGACGGACCGGCGTTCAACGCCAAGGGCAACGACTTGTCGATTGTCACCTTGACGCTGTCGTGCGAGCGGGTCGAATTGGCGTGAGCAGAACCCGCTTGCTTGTCGCCGTCTCCCGCAATCTGCGCTCGCCCTCGTCCATGTCGGCAGACGAGCGCCATTTATGTCGAACAGGGAGGTACTCATGTTTCAAACGGAACACAATTTCACCTTGCCCTTCGGTTACGTCGACGAACAGGGAAACCTCCACCGCGATGGCGTGATGCGGCTAGCCACCGCGGGAGACGAAATTCTGCCTCTGAAAGATCCAAGAGTGCAGTCCAACCAGGCGTACTTGGTGGTTGTGCTGCTCTCGCGTGTGATCACGCGGTTGGGGTCGATCGGGCAGATCACGCCAAAGGTCGTTGAAGGTCTCTACGCCGGCGATCTCGCCTACCTGCAGGAACTTTACAACCGCATCAACCGTGAAGGAAAAGCGGTTCTGCCGGCAATCTGCCCGCAGTGCGCGCACAGCTTCAGCCTGGAGTTGAACGGCGAGGGGGGGTTTTAGGCTACCGCCTGCAGTCTCTGTATGAGGAGGTAGCCTTTGTGGCATATCACTTTCACTGGCCTCCGGAAACAATTCTGGATCTGGAACACGGTGACCGTCAGCGCTGGGTGAAGGAGATTTCCGCCATCAATCAGCGGATGAATAACGAGCGAGGACATGCAAGCGATCTCGAAACCAGCTTCTCGTAAGCGCCTAGAACCGGCGACAGGTTCGGCATTCCTACGCCAGCTCGGGAGCACGCGCGCTTTTGGAAGAGGATCCCGCCATCTCGGCTGGGCCGCCCGTATCAGCGCCAGATTAACGGGGCGCAAGATGGGGCTGGGATGGAACTCAGGCTGGAAGGTTCTGGCACGGCCGGCCCGGAGTTACCTAGTGCGGCGCGAGTGGATCGGGCAGCTCAGGCCGGTAAGCAGTTCGCACCCTCCGGGAACCCGCATCGGCAAGAACAGGCAGAGATCATGCGGATGGGTTCAGAACATCACGCACCTGCATATCACGGCCGTGAACACGATGGGGATGCCTGCCGCTTCGCGGGCGCACGAAACGCAACCCCAGCGGGGTGTTCGCGCCGCCGCCTGGGGTGCCGCGATGGTCCAAAACCGCTCAGCCGCAGCAAGTCTATATTTCGCTTCGTCGCCGCCAATCGTAGCCAGCTTCGCTCATTTTTTCCCGGCGGCATCCGAGCATCCCACGCGGGTTCTTATGCCAGTGCTGCCGGGCAAGCGCGCGCGTGTGCAGCCCTGGCTGGCGGACTGCGTCATCGAGGATGGCTCGGTCGCGACCGATATGCCGTCGCGTGTGGCGCGAAAACACCGCAGGATCGAGCACTACGCGTGGCCTCGTCCCGAGGACTCGGTTCTCCCCAGCGAAGCCTGGTCGGTCACGGCGAACCCCAGGAGAGCTCATGAACCGCAGTGGCGTCAGCCGGCAGTCGAGGCTGAGATATCAACTTGCTTGCCGCCGATGAAAACAGCAACGCACACGCAAGCGGAGCCGGTCATCAACGTTGCCCGCATCACCGACGAGGTAATCAAGCAAATCGATCGGCGCTTCCTCGCCGCGCGCGAACGCAGAGGAAAAATCTAGGAGAAGGCCCCATGGAACGAGTGCAAATCCTGAATGAGCAGACGGGCGAGAAGTTCTTCGCCCTGTTCAATCCGGAAGAGTACAGCCTGAACAAGGACAATAATTACGCCTCGCAGGCGATCCCGGGCCTGACCTCTCCGCTTCTGCAATTCGTTCACGGCAATCTCCAGACCCTCGATATGGAGCTCTTCTTTGACACCTTCGATACCCAAGCTGACGTGCGCACCGAAACCCTGAAAATCTTCAATCTGCTGGCTATCAATTCGGAGCTGCACACGCCACCCGTAATCGATGTCACCTGGGGATCGCTGGACTTTCGCTGCGTGCTCACCAAGGTGAACCAGAAGTTCATCAGGTTTTACAGCGATGGGCGGCCTGGCCGCGCCAGGCTGACAGTCAGTTTCAGCGAATACCTGGATGCTGCCACCCAAGTCAGCCAGGCCAACCTGCAAAGCCCTGATTTCACCAAGCTCTATACCGTCAAGCAGGGAGACACGCTGAGCGGCATTGCGGCGAACTTTTATGAAGACGCGACCAAGTGGCGTCCCATCGCCTTGGCGAATGCCCTGGTGAATCCGCGATCGCTTACGCCTGGCCAGCAGTTGCAAGTGCCGCCGCTGCCGTTTACCGATCCAAGCACTGGAGTGGTGCTGAGCTGAGATGGCACGCTATCCACAATTCGGGCCGATGTTCACTGTCCAGATCAACGGCAGCAATCTGCCCGCTGCCTTGCGCGGCGCGATCACCAGCGTCGCCTGGACTGCGGGGATTGAGGGATCGGACAGCGTTGAAGTGACGTTCGCCAACCAGAACCTGCAGTGGCTGGACAATCCGCTGCTTGCGGTCGACAACGGCTTCACGCTTTCGATTGGCTACGCTCCAGACCCGCTGGAGAAGGTATTTGTAGGCGAGATCACCGGAGTAGAACCGTCATTCCCCAACGGCGCCATGCCCACCATTCATGTCACCGCGCACGATTTTTTACAGCGCCTGACACATGGCAAAGTGGATCGGACTTTCGCGATCAAGCTGCCCACGATCGGGACTATTCCCCTGCCCGATCCGGTGGTGACCTCGCTGGTGGCCGCCACCAACCTCCTGATCCCCGAGCCAGACCCGATCGGCGCAGCGCTCTCCACCCTCATGAGCCTGGTCAGCTACATCCTGGCGCCGCAAGAGGCGCAGCATTCGGTGCGCACGCAGTCGGGCACCAGCGATTTCGACTTCCTCACCGCCATCGCAAAGGACAATGGATGGGAAGTTTACATCGACCATACGCAGGAGCCGAAGGGATATGTTCTGCGCTTCCAGTTTCTGCTGCAGGATTACTCGCCTAGCGTCACTCTGCAATGGGGGCAATCACTTTCCGATTTCACTCCGCGCCTCACTACCGTCGGCGATGTTTTCGGCGTCTCGGCGCGGGTTTGGATCGCGACCCTGCAGTTGGAGTTCGTGATCGTCGTAGGTTGGGACTACGATCGGGCCGCATTCACTTTGATGATCTACCCCGGACTCGGCGACATCGCCACCATCCTCGGAGACAATGCGTCGAAGACCGTCTCAATCAAGCCCACCGGATTCCCTACGTCGTTCCGGGAAATTCTCAGCGAGCTGCTGCCTCGCTTGAATAACCGGCTCACCGGCAGCGGAAACACGATCGGCAATCCGGATATCAAGCCGGGCAAGGTAATCAACCTCGTGGGACTGGGCAGCCAGTTCGGTGGCCTCTATCGCGTCACCTCCGCCACCCATACCTTCGACAGCAGCGGCTATCGCACCAGTTTCAAAGTTCGCAAAGAGGTGTGGTTCGGCAGCATTCCAGTACCCACTGGACAAGGCGCATTGCTGCGCGTGCAAGGGCAGGGCGTCGCCTGACGGTGAACCTGCAAGCAGGTAGGGAGGGATGAGCTGATGGCAACCGGAGTACTGGAGTGGTTCTCTGGAACGAAAAAGGAAGAAGGCTTCGGGATCGCGCCGGGTGTGGTGACCAACAACCTGAACATCCTGGGCGAAGGCAGGGTGCAGGTGCACATTTCAGCGTTTCCCGATCTTGATCCCTGGGCGAGGGTCGTCTCCGTGGGAGCCGGAGCAGGACGTGGACTGATGTGGATTCCGCAGATCGACGATGAGGTGCTGGTGGCGCTCAACAAGAACGATCCGCGCGACGCCTATGTGATCGGCGGACTATGGAGCACGCTGAATCGTCCGCCGGCGTTCCTCCCGACCGATTTTCTGACCAAACGGATTCTGCAGACTGGATTGCCGGACAGCCCACTGGGCCACACCATCGAGTTCGACGATGCCCTGCAGTCGGTGACCATCACCACCAGCACGCAGCAGCAGATCACGATGGATCCTACAAAGATCCAGATCAGCACGGCGGAGGGCTTGCTCCAGATCAGCCTCGACATTCTGAGCGTGCCACCGGGTATTCAGATTCAATCGACGACCGGCGATATCAGCTTAAGCGCTCCCTTGGGGACGATCACGCTGAGCGGCATGAACGTTGAGATACAAAGCGAGGTCGAGACTGACATTTCCTCCAGTGGATTGGTCAGCGTCGAAGGCGACCTCATCACTCTGAACTAAGGAGAACGGGATGCCTCCAGCTGCACGCTTGGGAGATTTGACCAGTCACGGGACGCCGCTGGCGCCCGGCCCGGGCAGTCCGACGGTGCTGATTGGAGGAATGCCGGCATGGACCGCCGTCGCAGACCTGCATGCCTGTCCGCTGGTGACGGTACTGGTCCCGCATGTCGGTGGCGTGGTGCCACTGGGCAGCCTCACCGTTTTGATCGAGGGCATGCCGGCGGCGCGCCTGGGTGACGAAATCGTAGAAGCAGGACCACCAAACGCGATTGCGATTGGGTGTCCCACCGTAATGATCGGCGACTGAGAAACGGCTATGGCGGATTCGGCAAAAGATTTTCTGGGTGTCGGCTGGGCGTTCCCACCCTGTACGGCACAGGATGGATCGACGGCGACGGCCTCGTACGAAGAGGACGTGCGTCAGGCCGTCTGGATCATCCTGAGTACGGATTGGGGCGAGCGCGTGATGCGGCCGGAATTCGGCGCCGGGCTGAGGTCGTTTGTCTTCGGTCCGCTGAGCCAGACCGTGCTGCAGCAGGTGCAGACCCGCGTCCAGCAGGCGCTGGTCACCTGGGAGCCCCGCATCAACGTCGAGCAGGTAAACGTCACCTTCGATCCCAACGATCCCGGCAAGCTGCTGATCGCCATCACCTATCGCGTTCGCGTCACCAACACGCGCCAGAACCTGGTGTATCCGTTCTTTCTTGAGGAGGGTGCGGCATCGTGATCCGGCTCGACCTACCTCCGGTGGATTCACGCGATACCAACGCCCTTGTGACGGAGTTCGAAAGCCGGCGGCAGGGCTATCTGCCTGCCTGGAATCCTCCTCCCAAGTCGGCGGGAGCTGCCCTGGGTCCGATTCTTGCGCGGCTGCTGGGGGCTATCCTGCAACGACTGAATCAAGCACCCGGAAAGGACAAGCTCGCTTTTCTCGACCTGCTCGGGTTGCGGCTGGTTCCAGCGCAACCGGCACGTGCCCCCATCGTGTTCGCGCTGGCGCAGAATGCGTCCGATACTTCGGCGCCCGAAGGAACGCAGGTCGCGGCGCCTCCTCCGCCTGGCAGTTCGCAGCAGATTGTTTTCTCAACCGAGCAGGATGCCGCCGTGGCAGCCGCGAAGCTGACCGAAATCGTCAGCCTATGGCCGGGACGCGATCAGTACATCAATCACTCGGCCGCCCTTGCCGCCGGACAGCCGTTCACCTTGTTCCAGAATCTGCAACTGCAATCGACCGATCACATCCTCTACCTGGCACACAGTAAGTACCTGGCACTGGCAGGCACAGCGCACTTACGAGTCACATTCGATCTTGCGCAGGGTAGCTCAACCCCACTCGACATCACCTGGGAATACTGGGACGGCAAGGTATGGCGAGGATTCATCTCGAACCAGCCGTCTTGCCTCGACCCGCAGCAGACCGGATATGACGGCACCAACGGATTGAGCGACGCTGGAACGTTCTATCTCGATGTCCAGGGTGCACAGGCGGCTCTTACCGTTGTCAATGGAGTGTCTTCCTACTGGATTCGAGCACGCCTCACCCAGCCGCTGCTCCCCGATCCTAATCAAGTGTTGCCGCAAGCGGAGACGATTCGGTTGCGAACGGCCATCGATCAGCGCCTGGAACTGAAGGTGATGCCGAGCTTCGGCGTGGGAAACAGGATCACCATTTCCGTCATGGACGACTCGCAACAGATACTGAACGGGGCGATCGTCAGTGTCCCCGATCCCAACAATCCTAACCAGATACTCATTAACGGGACGATGACCGTCGACTCATCCGGAACTCCGGTGCCGATTGCAGCACCGGCGGGCGTGCAACTGCAGAGCGGCACGACTTACCAGTTCGATGTCTCGTACTTGGGCATCAGCGGCTCGGGCTACGCCACGTATCAGTCCTCCAACTCGGTGGCTTCGATAACCATTGTGGTGAAGGTTGAGGGACTTCTGCCCGATAAGGCTTATGCGGACGCGAAGACGCTTGATACCAGCAAAGCTTTCTATCCGCTGGGCCCCAATCCCGCCGCGGGCAGCACCTTCTATTTCAAGCAAACGGAGATCCTCAGTAAGCCGGGGGCGGTTCTGCAGATTTACCTGGCCCAGGCGGCGACGCCAGGCACGAATGCAATCGGCAACGCGAGCACGACCTACGTGGCGCACTCGGTTAACTGGGAGTACTGGAACGGGTACGAATGGCTCCTGCTGTTGCAGGCGCAGGCGACAGCTTCCGCTGCATCCGGAGATCTGACGGTCCCCGAAATCCTCCAGGTCACCGTTCCTAACGACATTGTCTCAACCAAGGTGAACAACGAAAACGGACTATGGATTCGCGTGCGGTTGGTGGGCGGCGGCTATGGCCTGCTGCAGACCATCACCATACCGAATGCCGATCCCGCCATCACGGTCAGTTATGTACAGCCCACGCCGCCCGTGCTCTCAGGAATTCGCTTCGGCTATTCCTGGGTGAACGGCCCGTATCCTTTCGAGCAGGTATTTGCATGCAATGATTTCCAGTATGCGGACTATACCGGGAACGCATTATTTCCAGGCAATCCGTTTGCTCCCTTTCAGGCAGTCAGCGATGTGACCCCGACCGTCTATCTGGGATTCAACCAGCAGCTTCCGGTAAACAACTTCGGAGCTTACCTGGACATCGAGGAGCAGCCTGGAGTGGCGAGCGGTCCAGCGCTGGTATGGGAGTACTGGAATGGCGGCGAGTGGGCGCCAGCCGTGGCGGAAGACGGAACCCAGCAACTCGCGCTGACCGGAATGATCACCTTTGTTCCCGCGGCTGACAGCCAGGCGCTGGCGCGCTTCGACGCTCCGCTTTATTGGCTGCGCGGCAGGCTGAAAGCAGACGGACCGCCTAACGAAACTATCGTCGACAACATTTACACGAATGCGGTGTGGGCCTCGCAATGGCAGACCTACACCAACTCGCCGCTAGGCGCCAGCACCGGTGTTCCCAACCAGATTTTTCAGTTCAACCAGATTCCGATTCTTCCGGGACAGATCATCGAAGTCCAGGAACTGAGCGGGCCCCGCGCCAACACCGAATGGCGCAATGTTGCGATTCAGGCCGCGCCCTCCGATCCCAACATCGTCAGTGAACTGGAATCGTTGCTCGCCGCCGAAGGGCCGCAGACGGACATTATCGTCGGAGACGTGCATCTTGTCCGCGACAAGACCAAGAGCGTCATTGCGGTTTGGGTGCAATGGCAGGAACAGCAGAATTTCTTCGAATCGGGCCCGAACCAGCGCGTTTACGTGCTCGACCATGCTTTGGGACGGCTGTTTTTCGGCGACGGCGACGCCGGCATGATCCCCCCGATCGGCGCTTTGATACAGGGCAGCAGTTTTCGCTCCGGCGGTGGGCTGGCGGGAAATGTCCCTGCCCGGACCGTCACCCAATTGCTCGGCGCCGTTTCCGGGGTGCAGGCAGTCAGCAATCCCGATGCAGCCGAAGGAGGAGCCGACGGCGAGACGCTGGATCAATTTCAACAGCGCGCGCCTGCAAGCTTGCGCAACCGTGGCCGCGCCATCGTCCCGCAGGACTATGAGGCGCTGGCACAACAAGCTTCCGCCGGCGTCGCCGTGGCGCGGGCCATCCCCACAGTCAATGTCTCCGGCGTCACCTTGCCGGGATGGATCACGGTCATGATCATCCCCCAAAGTCAGGATCCGCGTCCGGTGCCTTCCGCCGGGCTGCGGCAGAACGTCCTCAACTATCTGCTGGAAAACGCTCCTGCCGATGTAGCCGCCGGGCAAAAGATCAACGTCATTGGACCGACCTACCTGCCCGTCGATATCACGGCGACATTGGCGCCTACCGACCCATCGCAGGCGGGAACGGTGGAGCAGGATGCGCTGGCTGCGCTGATGGCGTTCTTGAATCCGCTGACCGGCGGACCGGGCGGGCTCGGTTGGGATGTAGGCCGCGGGCTTTATGCGTCTGATGTCGCCACCGCGCTGGGCAATGTGGATGGCGTGGACTATGTGGAGGAACTCGCGGTCTATGTCAACGGTGTCCTGCAAGGGGACCAGGTGCAGGTACCCCCGGGGCAGATTGTAGTCGCCGGCCAAATGAAGCTAAGCCTGATTTTGCCTGTGGGAGGCTAACGCGAGGAACCGTATGCACTGGCGATTTTGGCGGCGCCGAAGCCGCAACGAACACGAGGCTGAGGCAGGCGCTCGCGCCAGCCACGAGGATGCGCGGTCCATCGTGCCGCTGCAACTCGGCACGGTAAAGGAAGTGCTCGCACTACAGCAGCTCATCGGTAATCAGGGCCTGCTGCGAATGATTGCGCCCGATACAAGGCAGCGCGAAACCGAACTCGCACGGAATGTCGAGTCGAAGCAGAAGTAAATCGACGGTCCGTGCTTGCGCAATTGAGACGAACGGGAGTTAGAACGAATGCCGTTGTTGCTGCCCAATTTGGATGACCGGACGTGGAGTGACCTGGTTGCCGAAGGCACCTCGCTCATCCCCGTGTACGGACCCGAATGGACGGACCAGAATTACTCCGACCCGGGAATCACGCTGGTCGAGTTGATGGGGTACCTGGCCGAGAGCTGCATCTACCAGACCAATCAGATATCCGACCGCGAGCGGCTGCGCTTTCTCGCGCTGGTAGGAGTGGCGCCGAAGCCGCCTGTTCCCTCGTACGCAATCTTAAGCTTCAAGGTTGCGGACGGAGTTCCTCCGGCAGCGCTGCCCATCACCTTGCCCGCAGGATTGGAATTGGCCGGTCAGGACGCCTTCGGCATATCGACGCCCTACTGCATTTCCGAGCCGCTCACGCTGGCGCAGGGCGTCGTCGCCGCCCTGCAGGCGGAAGACTCGTCCGGCTATCGCGACCTGACGCCCTCATGGCGCCGCCGCGGGGACGCGAATCCCTTCGGCACTGCCCCTCAGCCCGGTATGGAGTTCTACATCGGCCTTACGGCGGCGTTGCCGGTAAGAGAAGCGGTACAAATGTTCTTCACGTTTGGCGACGGGCACTCCAGTTTCGCAGACCGTCGACGGCTTGTGTGCGAGCTGGAACAATGGGAGAAACGCTGCCAGCCCGTTGACAATCCCTGCCGCAAGAAGACTCCAAGTAAGCCCGGATCAAGCGCAGCGCCTTCAGACCCGCACGTTGGCCTGAAGCATTACGGTGTGCGGACGGTTTGGGAGTATCAGGCAGAGGTTGGCGGGCAGCTCCAATGGATCGCGCTGGACCCGTCGAAGGACGAAGTTGTGGATCGCACCCGCGCCTTCACCCTGGATGGCGCAGTGACCTTCCGCGTTCCGCAGCCGATGGCGTCTACCCCGGTCGGCGAGGTTTCGGCGTCTCTTTATTACTTACGCTGCCGCTTCGATGCCGGGCGTTACGACGCTGCCCCGCTGCTGAAAGACATAGCGCTGAATGGCACCGTCGCCCGGCAGAGAGTGCCATCCTGGTCGTCATTCACCATTGACGTAAATGCTGTCATCCAGTATTCGGCCGGAGGTCCACCCAAGCCGAATGATGTGACCAGCCTGCGCGTTACTGTCGATTCGCAGACAGGCCATATCACGCAGCTTAGTTTCGGCGGTGTCGATGGCCATCCGCAATTTCGCATCCTGCGCTTTGCAGCCCCGGGACCAAAGTCGACGGGAACGCTCGCGCTGGAGACCGTTTTCCTGGGCTTCGGTACAGGTCTTCCTGGCCAGCCGGTGACCGTGCCCGCTGCTCCCGTCGACGCCTCGAGCGTTGAGCTTTACACCCTCGAAAGCGGCACCTGGCGCACATGGGAGCTGGTGCCCGATTTCGACGCTTCGACTCGAAAAGATTTGCACGCAGTCCTTTCGGCCACTACGGGCACAATTGTCTTCGGCAACGGTGAAAGAGGCAGAGTGCCGCCGCCGGGATGCGAAGTATTTGCCATCGTCGAGACCACGCGCGCCCTGGCGGGAAATCTTTCGGCGGGCCTGATTAACACGCTCGCGGATTCGTTGCACAACCACGCACTCCTTTACAACTACCCGCCCGGAACCATGGACGGCTGGAGCAAGTTGCGGAGTGAACTCGCTGGCATCACGAACGACTTGCCGGCATGGGGCGGAGCCCCCGCCCAGACCATCGCGCAGGCGGCGGGCGGCGCGGACCAGTTGGTCGAGAGCAGCGGCCGGGCCGTCACCCTGAACGACTATGAGCAGCTTGCGGCGAATACGCCCGGCACCCGCATCGCACGAGTGACCGCGATCGCCAACCTGCATCCCGATTTCCCCTGCTTCAGCGCACCGGGAATGATTACGGTGATCGTGCTGCCATACCTGCCGCAGTTGCAGCCCATGCCGAGCCCCGGACTGCTGCAAGCGGTGAACGCATACCTCCGGCCGCGGCGGGTCATCGGCACTCGCGTCGAGGCAGTGGCTCCCACTTACCTGGACGTAGCCGTGCAAGCTACGGTGCAGTCGGCGGCCGGAAGCAATCGGACGAGCCTGCAGCAGGAAATCGTTACGGCGCTGAACAGCTTTCTCGATCCCCTGATCGGTGGCCCGTCGGGAACAGGCTGGCCGTTCGGCCGCGACGTATACCGTTCCGAGATCATGAAGGTCATCGATGGCGTACCAGGTGTTGATTATGTGGCCTCGCTGGCGCTGCTTGCCGATGGTGGACAAGCCCAGTGCGGCAATGTGTGCGTCGGCCCAATCACGCTGGTGGCGGCGGGCACACATCAGATAACGGTTCTCTGAGGTGAAGAGTTGAGTAAACCGGAACAACGGAACTTGGAGCGCGTCCGCTACTGGCAGGGGCAGATGCTGCGCTCCCGCGATTTCCTCGACATCGAGAGAGTGGAAGCGCAACGCCGCTGGTGGCACAACCGTGCGCTGCACGACGCCTACGGAGTAGCCGAAGGCCTCACCTCCAAACAAGAAACGTTGGACCAGGTATCCGTTTCTCCCGGCATAGCCTACGACTGTTTTGGCCGAGAGCTGATCCTGGAGAAAACGATATCCGTTCCGCTGCCGTCGAACGTTTCGAAAACGTTCACCGGCTCGATCAATCTGCTGATGCGCTACCAGCCGCAATTTGCAGGCTTGCGTCCAGACGAAAACTCTGAGGTGTGCTGGCCTGCCGGATGTGTCAGCAGCGGGACAGCGGAGTTTGTCTGGAAGGTGAGCTCTCGGCCTGATCCCTCCGATGGCGTTGTTGTGGGCGCAGTAGCCTACGCCGAAGGGCGAGTCGCTAAGCGCAAGATCAAATACAACCCCAGAACCGTGCAGCCCTTATCCAGGCCGTTGCTGGTCAGCGGCGCTACTATCGCGGGCAATACGCCCTGGGAAGTGTGGGTTGCGGGATACCGCCTCGGCCATATCGCGGCGATCGTCGCCGGAGTACAGACTTGGATTGACACTTCGGCAGCCGGATTTACCCAGATTCCATGCTATTTCGCCTCGCTGCAGGGACCGGTGTGGGATCCGCAAACCCGACAATTGGTACCAGCCATCCTTCCCAGCCTTGCCGACGAGTCCGCAACCGGTTTTTATTTCCGTCTCTGGTTAACCATCGCTGTGGAGTTCACCGCCGAACTGCAAGCCAACGCGGCGGTGCTAACCCCAACTTACAACCTGGTGACCGATCCGTCGCAGTTCACCATGTTCGCCCGCAAGCAGGAGCTTTATGTCAGTTGGATCGGCTGCCAGATGTTTGGCGCGCTCTCATCCTGTTGCGGGCAGGATGGCGTAACCCCGAGCCCGGGTTCGGTATTGAACGCTTGATCGAGGATTGAATCATGCCGATTATTGGTTCGACCCAATTCCTGGAGCGCATTCAGTTCTTCAATGGCGAGCGCTTGTTTGCCTCCGACCTGCAAGCTCTCGAAGCCTTCAACCGGGAGATGCGCTGGCTGCACAATCAAAGCCTGCATCAGGCGGGCGTGGGCAGCGGATTCCAGGTGGTCGGCAATGTCGGCGACCGTCAGGTGACCATTGCTCCAGGCTACGCCATCGACTGTTGCGGCCGCGAAATCATCCTCACCGAGCCTCAGGTTCTTCCTATCCCTCCAATCGCGGACAACGGCTCCGGCGGATCGGTCTTCTACGACCTCACGGTGTCCTATCCCGACGACACGGAATTGAAGCCGTCCGAGACGCGCGTCGGGATCTGCACCCCAGCCGGAGTGATTCGCTTGCGGGAGCAACCGGTCTTCTGCTGGGTGCAACTGACCGACGATTCCACAAACCACCAGCCGGTGGATGCGCGCCTGAAAGCTCGAATCAATGGGGCGCTCTTTCTGGTGCTGGCGCAGGTAGAGATTTTCAATTGTCAGCTGAAGCAGCCGGTGACAGCGGTCGCGCGACGAAACGCACGGCCTGCCAGGCAGCCTCGCATCGCCTGCGGTGTGCAGCTAACGCCCAATTGGAGTGCGCAAGCTTTGGGTAATCCAGGTCAAGGCAACGCCCCTCTCATTGTGCCTTTCGGGTCACAGGGGTTCGAGGCAACGATTAATACGTCTTCCGGAGGATTTCAATCCACCCCGTCTTACACCGCTCGAATTATGGGTCCCCGGGTATTCACGGTCGGTTCAGGCGAGCTTCAGGGAACGGTTGTAGCGGATGCACTTCTTAGCATCGATCCGGCATCGGCCACGCCCCAGAGCTTCACTGTTGAAATTTTCCCGGTGATAGCTGTTGTCCCGAGAGGAACGTTCGACATCACCACGGCACTCCAGGTGTGGAACGTCGCCTGGATGGGCGTTGAGAACTGATACGCATGGCACAGTTGAGCGACAACAACTACTACTTCCTGAATCGTGAAGGCCGCTGGCCGGGATTCCAGTGGAGTGGACTGCGATTGAACCAAGACGGCGCGATCGGGTTGACCCCGTTGCCCTCGCTCTCCGGCACCTTGCCCGACGGGGTGAAGTCGGCTGTGTCGCCCGATGGGCCGGCAGGTATCGCCATTGATCTCGCTGGCAACTTGTACTTCAGCGACCCGGAAGATAATCGCGTGCAGCGCATACTGAGCTGCGATCAGACGGTCTGCGCAGCGCCCTGCATGGGAGGTAGCACGGAGCAGCCTACCGGTTTGAATGCGCCACGCGGTCTGCTGATTCCAAAGACTCGTTCCGCGCTCTTTGTCGTCGATAGTGGCAATCATCGCGTTCAAATCTTCGATCTACAGAGCTTCCAACTGGTGGGCATTTGGGGACAGGCGAACCTCTCTGCCGTCCCGCAACCGGGCTCGGCTCCCGGCCAGTTCAACACGCCATGGACATTGGCCGGCGACTCCGCCGGCAACCTCTACGTCGTCGATTACGGCAATCGGCGGGTGCAGAAGTTCAATGAGATCGGTGAGGTTGTTCCTTCGTTCGCGGACAACGTCAGCGCTTCAGGCCTGCTGGTTGAACCGTCGGACATAGCCGTACACGATTGCGACGGGGTCGCTTCGATCTACATCGTCGATGCTTCGAACGCTACCGTGGCACTGTTCGACACCGAGGGCCGGCCGATGCTCGACTCCAGCAACAAACCACGCGTGCTGAAGGACCCTCATCTCACCCAGCCCATGGGGATTGCCGCCGCGGGAGATGCGTTGTATGTGGGCGACAATGCCGCGAACCGCGTATTGCAATTCAGTGTCGCAAGCGGCTTCACCTATGTGGGCACGGCAATTGGTTATCAGGGTCCGGTCGCTGCATTAATGCTCGACGGACACGCCGGTCTTTGGGTGCATCCGGGCGGCGCTCTCACACCCATCCGGCTCGATCAACAGAAGGGTTATGGCAAATTGGGGACCCTCTTCATGCCTCCCGACAAGCCATTCACGACCGGGAGTGGACCCGTCGTTTGGCATCGGGTTCTGGCGCTCGCCGGCGCCCTGCCCGCAAACGCGCACCTGGATCTCTACGCCTATGCCTCCAGCGATCTTGCGAACCCGCCGGCGGTGGATCCCGATGCGCCTGATCCCTTCGCTGACTCGAAATGGCAATCGATCCACTACGCCGCGGACCTTGATGTCACCGACCTGTATGTCGGCGGTAAGCCCGCACAATATCTTTGGATCGGCGCCCTATTCTCGGGAGACGGCACGGCGAGCGCAGAATTGCGTCAGCTGCGGGTTGAGTTCAACTATCCCGCTTACCAGCAATACTTGCCGGCCATTTACCGCAACACGGCGGACTGCGGCGAATTCCTGAATCGTCTTCTCTCACTCTGCGAAGCCTTTTTCTCTCGAGTCGAGCACGAAATCGATTTCCTGCCGGCGCTGTTTGATCCCAAGGCCAGCCCTGAGCGGTTTCTTGCCTGGCTTGCCGGTTGCGTTGGGTTGGAGCTGGACGGCAACTGGGATGTGGAAAAGCAAAGGCAAATCATCGCGGAGATCTTCCGGCTATCGGGCCAGCGCGGGACTGCCGCAGGACTGCGTGAGAGCCTGCGACTTTTTGCCGGCGTGGACGCCGTCATCGAAGAGCCTCTGCTCAATGCTTCCTGGTGGTGTTTGCCGAATACGGCGAGCTGCTGCGATACCTGTTCTGCAGCCGCCGGCAACGGCACCGAGATCCCGGATGCCCACAATTCGCGTCTGGGGTGGACTTCGATGCTTGCGCCGGCCCAGCCGCAGGGGGCCGTGGTTGGTACTTCCGCAGTCTTGGATCAGTCGCAACTCATCACCGACGCTGAATACGGCGCACCACTGTTCACCGACGTCGCCTATCAGTTCAGCGTCGAGGTGTATCGCAGCCAGGTGATGTCTGCCAATGCACTGGCTCGTATTCAGGCCGTTGTAGAACAAGAGAAGCCGGCGCATACCGCCTATCGCCTCTGCATCATCGATCCCCGTTTTCGTGTGGGTTTTCAAAGCCGCCTGGGTATCGACACTGTGGTCGGAGGCGAGCCGCGCAGCTTATCGCTGGGAACCGCGCAGGCGCTCGGCCAGGACACGGTGCTCGCGGGAATGGTGCCGAGCTTGTTAGGGACGGACAGCACGTTGGGGATCAGTACTCGTTTGGCATAGAGCGAAGGAGAAGGAAATCATGGCGAACAATTGTCAATCCACAGGCGGCATCATCGTGTGCCCTCCGGTCCGCAACCGGTACTTCTACGGCAAGATGCTCGACGTATGCCACTTCGAGATGGAACAGAGGTACATGAATGAAAAACGCTGGCTGCTGAACCGCCTGGTCGCCGGCTACGGAGTGGTGTGCGGACTAGGCGTTCAGTTGGGATCGGACCAGAAAAGCGTGGTGGTGTCACCGGGTGTCGCGATCGATAAGTGCGGGCGAGAGATTATCGTGTGCCAGCAATCCGAGCCCGTTCCTTTGCCGCCGCCACAGCAGCCACCACCCGCGAACGGAGCAGGCGGCGGCGATCAGGGCGCTGCCCCTGCGCCGGCGAATCCAACGCCGGGCGCGGCACCCGCTCTGCCGCCCGGTTCCAAAGCTGCCTCCACCTGCGCCGATGATGCCGGCAGCACCTACTGCTATCTCTCAATCTGCTATCACGAATGCCAGACCGATCCCTCGCCCGCCTTCGGCGGCGATTGCGATACCCAATCCATGTGCAGCCCCGGCGCCATTCGTGAGCGCTATTGCCTGAAGCTGAGCAACGGCAGGCTCTGCCCGGCTTCGACCACTTCTCCCTTGCAGGCGGTCATCAGCAATGGCGGAGGCATTAATTACGGGCTGCTGGCCAGCTACGTCAGCAAAGCGCCGTGCCTGGGAGCGATCCAGGACTGCTGCATTCCATTGGCAAACATTCAGATCCCGACTTTGCCGGCGACCACCTACATGATCGATGGCACCATCTCCCCCATCGTCTTCACCAATGATCTGCTTTACCAGCTCATCGTTGCGATAAGCCAGGGCTCATCGAATCTGCAGGGCGGCAAGTGACGGAAACAAGCGAAGGAGAACAGCCATGAACGGCAACTCGAACTGCTGCGGAGCCACTACCAATCCATGCGACAGCACCATCGCCGAACTGCCTCGTTATTATCCTCGGCAATTGATCACGCCGGACGATCTCACGCTCGAGCAGAACTATTTTCGCGATCGCATGCGACGGCACAACCGCCTGCTGCACGGCTGGGGAGTGGTGTGCGGAGCCCTGGTGTGTCCGGCGACAACCACGAACTCCGACGGCTCCGTCTCCTTCACGGCGTGGCAGGTGCAGGTGCAGACAGGCTACGTGCTCGGACCCTACGGCGATGAAATCATTCTGGACTGCGTACGCACCGTCGACCTGCGGACCTCCGGTGTGACCGGCGTGACTGGGGAACCGTGCATCGATGCTCCTGACCCATGGTGCAGCCAGGTGTTCACGACGCCCTCCACCACCAACACCCTGTTTCTCGCCATCAAGTACAAGCAAAGCATGATGCGGCCGGTGCGCGTTCAACCCGTCGGCTGCGGTTGCGATGATACTAGTTGCGAATACTCCCGCCTGCATGACGGCTACGAGATTGGAGTGTTGACCACCTGTCCTACCTGCAACGCCTGTGACCAGAACGTTCTGCCCGCGCCGCCAGCACAATCCCTCGCGAGTGGACCCATCCCCAGTTGCCCTGACTGCTCTTGCGGTCCCTGGGTCTGCCTGGCGCAGGTAACGCTAAGTCAGGACGGGTCCGGAACGATTCAGCAGATTGATAACGTTTCCTGCCGGCGTCTGGTTCTGTCTCTGTGCGACTTCTGGTGGCAAGCGACCGGCAGCTTAACCGTCAGCGGTATTACAGATCCCGGTGGCGATCCACTCCCAATTCCACTTACGCCAGATGGAAAGACTCAGGTGACGCTCACCGTGTCGGGCACAAACCTCCAGATAGGCCCGGGCGTAACGTACAGCTTCGGTCCAGGTATCTTGGTCGTCGTATCCGGCCAAACCGCTGCGCTGCAGACTGGCCTTACCTCTGTCACTCTAACTGTAACCGCGCAAACCGGCGCAGTTCCCGGCATTTACACTCTGACGGTGGTCAATGCAGACTGCAGTTCGTTCGTGTTCTCCAACGCAGTTCAAGTTGTCGCGTCCGGCTCCGCGGCCGCAGCGCCTGCCGGCAGTGCGGCCAGCGGGGCAGTAGCCCAGCCGCAAAACACCCCAGCCGGCAACGCAGCACCCGCCAAATCCGTGCCTGCCAAGTCCGCGAAGAAGAGCGGAGGAACCAAGACTCCGCAGGGCTGATGGGACGATGGAGTGAGGATGCGACAGCGAGAATCAGAACGCGCGGGACCGCAGAGCGCAAAAGAAAAATCCGCGAGCGCGCCTCCTCGCTTGCCGCAGTCCTCGGCCCAAAGCGCCGTAAGTAAGCTGCAACACACTCTCGGCAACGCGGCAGTCACTTCCTTGTTGGCGTCCGGCGCAATCCAGGCAAAGCTGCGCGTCAGCCAGCCCGGCGACGCCGACGAGGTGGAAGCCGATCGCGTCGCCGAGCAGGTCGTGTCCAGTCCGGCCGCCACGCTACATCGCAAGTGCGCTCCTGGTACATCTCCCGAATGCCAGGAGGAAGAGGTCGAGGCTGCCAAGGGCATTCACCGCAAGACCGGCGGCGGCTCGGACCAGCGCTCATCCGTCGCTGACGATTTCGCACAATCGCTCGGCTCCGGACAACCCCTGGAGCCTGCCGTGCGCGAATCGATGGAAACCAGTTTTGGGCATGACTTCAGCGGGGTTCGCGTGCATACCGACGAACGTGCCGCGGCCTCCGCGCGCTCCGTGAATGCCCAAGCCTTCACGTTAGGCAATGACGTTGCATTCGACACGGGATTGTACGCGCCGCATTCGACCCAGGGTAAGAGGCTGCTGGCGCACGAACTCGCGCATGTGGCACAAGCAGCCGGCTCTTCGCACACGATCGCGCGCCAGCCCGGCGTAGCCGCAGCGCAAGATGCGAGAAGCTATGTCCAGGAAGCAATACAGTTTCTCCAGACCCAGGCCGACACCTTTCGACTCGATTTGCGTTTGAAGTCCTCGGCTTTCGACGACGCGGGGTTTCGGCGCCGCTTGAGCCGGCTGAAAAACATCCTCGACAAAACCCAAAGCATCATCGAGTCAGATCTCAACAAGGATCCCGCGTTGGTACGCTCGCTGCAATCCGCCTATAAGGACGCGATTGACGCCGCCATTGCCTTCGCCGCTAAGCATGGGAATCAAACGACGCATGCGAGCTTCCAGCAATTTGCCGACTTGATACCTGACTGGGCCTTGCCCCAGGAGGCTGTCGAGGCGAGCGAGGCGGAACTGAGTGGAGCATTGCGCCAGAACGACCGCGCCAAGTTAGCCGTTATCACGAACCCAGTCCATGTCGCTGTAGACGATCTTTTTTCCACCCAGACGGCTACGGTGACGATCCCCTTGCCCGCAGGTGCAACAGTGGAATTTTCCAGCGGAGTTCCGGCTAAGCTTCAGCATGGGTTGACGAACGTCGCCGGCACTGTGATCCCCAAACCTCTGCACCTCAATTCCACAATCACGCTGGCACTCGACTTGGAGCCGTACGGCGGCGACTACGGACTTTACCGGTTCACCTATTTGGAACGCAGTACCCGCCGGGGCCGAAGCGAGCAGGTAGTGCTCATCGAAAGGCTCGGGGCCATCGGCGTCGAGCGCGTGAGCACGGCGCAAGCCGCGGGCGCACAAAAGAAATTTGACGGCCACCAGTTCGCGCGTGGGGGCGGCTGGTCCGACCCCCAATTCTTGCAAGTTTTGCAAGCTGTTGCTGAACTTCCCGACTCATTGCTTTCACCGGTCGATGGCATCACCTTTAAACGCGATCGTGAGGATCCGAGCGACCCCAAAACTGGCGGGAAGTATGACCCTGATGCTCACGCCATCACCATGTTCGATGTTGCCTTTAAGGACTCAGCGACACGCTTCGGCGTGCCGGGCGCGGGCGTTTCCACGGACACGGTAAGGGCAGTAGCCCATGAGATAGGGCATGCGGTGGACTTGTTACCCCTTCGCAAAGCCTGGGCTAGCTTGGAGCAGGAGCGCTCCACGCTGCGAACCGCGTTCAAGGAATTTGAAAGTCCTCCAGGTTCAGGCAACTACAGCTTCCCCAGCGACCGCCAAGCCAGCTGGAACGCGCTTTCAGCGCGTGTGGCCGTTGCGGAAAGATCGCTTACCGCAACCCGGGCCGACTCTGGTGAACGACACCAGAAAGATGCGACGGGGACGTTCCAGATGGTTCAAGGGGGGACGGCCGCCGGTTCCATCGAATTTCGACAGGCCGCAGCCACAGATGGGGCAAAGCGGATAACGGAGTACTCCGACAAGGAATGGGGAGAATATTTCGCCGAGGCGTTTTCCCTCTACATAACCGATCCGGAGACGCTGCGGCGACTGAGACCACACGTTTATGAGTTCCTTGCGAGGCATCACCCGAAATAAGAGATATCCAGCGCCAGGCAAGTGGACCAGAGCAGTCCCAACGATCAATGGCGGAAAAGACCAATGCGAGAACAGCCCTAGCCGCGCCGCGGGAGCGCTCTCACGGGCACGCGCAAACGGAGGTCACGCCCTCGCCGCAGCCGGCCTCTGATTCGCTTTTCGGTCTGCAACGTGATCTGGGCAATCAAACCGTACTTCGCCTGTTCCAATCCGGATTGCTGCAAGCGAAGCTGCGCGTGAGCCAACCCGGCGATGCCGATGAGCAGGAAGCCGACCGCATCGCGGAGCATGTGGGCAGTCGGCAGCGTGCCCCGGTGGTGCAGCGCAAGTGCGCCTGTGAGGGCGGAGCGCCCTGCGCCAAGTGCGCCGGGGATCGGAAAGAAGAAGTCATTCATCGTAGCGTCGCGCCCCTGAATTCTTTTCCGGTATCGCTTCAGCGCGCCGCCGCTGACCAGGCCGCAAGCACCGTCGCTGCTCCGGCCCAGCACGAGGCTGGTGCGAGTGCCTCCCGTCACCTACACAGGCCCCATTCGCTGCTTGTGGATGACGAGGCTCGGTCGCTCGAACCCGGGCAAATGCGGAAGACCGAGTTCCTTGAGCAACTGCGCGCTGCCGCCTGCGCGACGGCGGATGCTGTGCTTGCCGCGGTGGGCCACTCGACCAAAGCCTGCCCTTATGTTGCCAAATGGCTCAGCTTCTATAGCCATTCCAGTGCTGAACATGTCGAGCGTGCGCTGCTCAAGTACGCCCCTGAAGCTCGACGGGCGCGCAGTGCGCACGAGTATATGTCAATCGTCAACCGGCACGTGCAACGCGCAACGCTGGAATGGGCGAAGACAGGCAACGTGACCGGTCTTCCCGATGAGATCCAGAAGCAACTGGCCAGTGCAGGCGGTGGATTTCTGGCCAGGTTGACCAAGTTTGCGTCAACCGGCGTAACCGGCGCGGTGTTGGGTTTCTTCGCCGGTAGATCCGGAGAGGAGTCCCCGAAAGCACGTAATGTCCAACGTAAGGCGAAAGAGGGATCGGATGCCGGCACCACCGAGGTCGCTGATGTCCGCGGCCAGCTCGGAGCCGGTCGTGCACTCGATTCGCGAGTGCAGAGTCAGATGTCGTCGGCGTTCGGGTATGACTTCTCCGGTGTCCGCGTCCACGCCGATGCTCAGGGCGCCAAGCTGTCGTCGCAACTTGACGCGCGGGCGTTCGCGGTCGGAAACGACGTCGCATTTGCCGCCGGAGAATATAAGCCCGGCACGCTGATAGGCGACGCCTTGATCGCACACGAACTCGCCCATGTCGTTCAACAAGGTGGCGGGCAAGCCTCCTCGCCGGCAAAGAAAAGTGATAGCAGCTCCGGCCATCTTGAGCGGGAAGCTGACGCCGCGGCCGTCGGCGCGGTGACTGGCATATGGGGCCGCGGTTTGCAGGGCCTCACCAATATGGCAAACAATGCCATGCCTCGTCTCCAGACCGGACTTCGCCTGCAGCGCTGCTCGAAAGCCGAACCCGCACCAGACTTCCACGCCGGCACTTCTCTGCCGGAAGCCGGAAGACTTACTGCCATCCAGTCCGAACTAAACCCCACTTCCAGTGTTGGCGGGGTAGCGGTCGCATGGGACGGAGCGAAAACCGGGGCAGTGTTGACGCCACCCCAAATCGCAGCTCGCAACGCTTTGAAGACAGAACTGACCCAGAAAATGGTCGACCACTTGGCGGCTAATATGCCCTCCATTAACGCGGAAGCGGCCAAACGCCGCCTTCCCATCACAGCCTTCGAGGGTGCAGGTCGCGGCGCCAAACGGGTGGTCGACAGGCGCTTTGGCGCTTTGACTGCCGCTGCTGCTTTCACTCCCATTCAGACAGCCACCCAGAGCAGCTTTCAGTTCAAAGCCACTGATCCGGGTAAAACGCTATTCGACGCGAACGATAAGACTCAACGAAGTCTCGCGGGAATCCCCATTGATGCGGACGACCTCGCCAGTTGGATTGCCGAGACGGATAACGCAGCGAGAGCCGTACAGGTGGCGCACCATTTCAACAAGAATCGAAGCCCCGAAGAGGGAGACTTTCTCCAGACCCAGGTATTGGATCCATTCGTGGCCGCTCACAAACCGGATCTTGAGAAGTATGACCTTTTCGGCTTCGCGATCACGACCAGCAAAATTGTTGTTCCCACCACGGTCGAGTCGGGGTTTTCCGATGTCGTGACCACCCCGGGAGTTCCCTCGGATGCCGAGCGCGCAGCGAAATGGGGCCGTTGGAAAACCCTGGTTCACGAGTATCTACACACCCGGGCGCATCCCACCTTCACCAAGGCCTCTGGCGGGAACCGAATCTTGATTGAAGGCTTCACGGAGATGTTCACCAAGGAAGTTCTGACCGACGAAATTCCCAAAGCTCCGGGAGACGTCGATCTTCGCAAGGCAGTCGAGGGCGGAAACTTTCCTGCTCCTTCATCGGCTATTGTAGGTGGCTATGACCCCGGTGAATATAAGGACTATCTAGATAACGCCGAACACCTAAGGGACTCAGCGATTGGCCCGGGGGGCGAGAACGCTGTGCGAGCGGCTTTCTTTCTGGGGCACGTGGAATATCTTGGACTCAAGCCCGCAGGTGGCGCGGCGCTACCGGCAACACCTGGCAGCAGCGACCTGGTCAAAGTCCCAGCCGGGATATCCAGCCTCGCGGCATTGTCGAAAGCGGCCAAGGTCTCTGAGTCGGTTATTCAGGCGGCCAATCCTGGACTCCCCGCTGTCCTGCCGCCGGAAGTGCACGTGCCGGGTGCTCATGAGCATATTATCGTGGTCGCAAAAGACGTCATTGGCGCACCCCCGGCAACGAAGGCGGAGAGCAAATCGCAGATCGCTACCCAGCATGGCATCAGTGAGCGAGACCTTGAAAATGCCAATCCTGGTCTAGACTGGACAACTCTGGTTGAGGGTCAGCACATCCTGATCCCGAAACGTTAAGCGCGGGTCATTAAGAAAACGCTCAGGCAAAATTCTCTATGACAGATTCCAACCCGACCGCCGTTGAAGCTCTGAAATCGCTCCGCTCCGGTAACCTGGGTCATTGGTGGGGAATCACGCCCCAAATGCGCCGCCAACAGGTCGAGATGGTCTTCGGCAATACCGGTGCAGATCCGGATGGCGCGGCCTTTCTCGGGGAAGAGCTGTGTGCGTTTCGCGATTATCCTGCTTCCGATTTTGCTCCCTTCGGATTCACCATATGGTTTGCCGGCGACGCGGTTGGCTGTGTGCAGATTAACTCCCCCAATTTCGTTCAGCCCCTCGATAGCATGCTAGGCCAACCTGAAGCGATCGCTCCATCGCGCCTCAAAGCGAATCACCAGCAGTGGATTTACGCTCATCGTGGCTTAACGGCCCATGTCAAGAGAGGACAAACAGTGTCGATGCTCTATTGCTACGCGCCAACGACAGTCGAGGAGTTCCTCCAGTCCGGACTGAGCCGCGTTGAGATTCGCCGCATTCGTCTGAGGTGATATATGCAGCAGTAAGTACAAATGAGCTTTCAACTGAAGTGCACGCACGCGACGAAGAAATAAGTAAGATGAAGATATAAGTAAACTGAAGAGCAAGTTAAGGCCTGAATTTGCTGTTGGGCGCGCGAAACGGCCCCGGAAGGGAAACACCTAATGCAAACCTTCCTCAGTCAGAATCTAGATCGAATCTCCCATACAAAGCTACGATGGGCGGGCGTTTCTCTTGCCGTTTTCCAACTCTGCGGCTATACCGGCCTGCTGCTTGCTTTCATCCAGTCTGCGTTTCTCGTCCATTATCTGCACCTATCCCAATTAGTACTGCTGGGCATGACCGCGGTTGTGGTCATCACCTTCTTCGCCGTGGTCATGGTCACCAAGCTCATTACCGGCGAAGAACAGATCATCTACTACCATCACGAAATTGCTGTGTTGACCATGCTCGCGGTTTTTCTGCGAGTTATCCATGCGCCGGTGCTCCCTTATCTCGATATCGCGGCCCTTGGAATCGGTCTTTTTCTGGCGTGCGGACGCATCGGTTGCCTGATGGTCGGCTGTTGCCATGGGCGTGCCTGCCAGTGGGGTATCTGCTACAAAGAAGAGCACGCTTCGGCCGGATTCCCCTCTTACCTGGTCGGTGTGCCTCTATTTCCCATTCAACTTGTTGAGTCGATTTTCGTTCTGGGGGTGGTACTCATGGGAATAACGGCGATTCTCCGGCAAGCGCCGCCGGGCACGGCGCTGCTGCTGTACATCGTCGCATATGGCATTGGCCGCTTCTGGCTTGAATTTTTTCGGGGCGACACGGCGCGTCCATACCTGTGGGGTTTCTCTCAGGCGCAATGGATTTCCCTGTTGCTCGCCGCGGCGGTACTAACGGCTGAACGCGCACACATTGTCCCCACTTCCGCGTGGCACTGGATGGCCGCCGCAGCCTTGTTGTTCTCTCTGCTTCTCGCAATCGTGTGGAGACATTTTGATCGATCGCATCGATTCGAACTGCTGCAGCCGCGACATATCGAGGAGATTATCGGTGCATTGCGGCTGGTCAAGCTCGCATCCAGACAGACAGATTCTGAACCGGGAGAAATGCCGGCACTCCATGTTGCCGAGACTTCGCTGGGATACCGGTTTTCGGCGGGGCGCAGTAGTGTAGGCCCTAACGTCGTCGCGCACTATACGGTGTCAAGAACGAATGGAGCGTTATCGCTGAAGGCGGGGCATGTTCTGTCACGCCTCATCTCTCACCTTGAGCAGAGACGGGAAAACGTGCAAGTGATCCGGGGTGACAGCGGAGTGTTGCACCTTATATTTCGTGTTATTGGCGACAACTCAGCAAGCGAGCGCTTAGTGGCGCAAAGAATGGCGAGTACATAACGCAGGCGGTTATCGCTATTAGCATCGGCGACCACTCCGAACCCGCCGACCTTCGGTCTTGGGGCTTCGACCCTTCTCTCTTCACCGCGCGTAACGGTTATTGAGCTGTATCTTAATTCGACTCGTCGGCAGTTTTGCCAGCTTCACCGCTCTAACAGAACTTCATTGCGTGCGCAGAAGGTTCGATTGTTCTGGAACGGAATCATGCTTGAACTCGAGAGCAGTTTGATAAGCCTTGAGCAGTATTTTCTGTTGGAAATTCCAATTTAAACCGTCTTCTACTCGATTTCTTCCGATCCGGCCCAGTCGTTCGCGTAAGGCGGGCGAAGCCAGGAGTTCGGCGACCTTGTTTCCAAAGTCGACAACGTCATTAGGCTTTGCATACAAGGCCGCATCTGCAGCAGACCGCCGGCCTTCCGCCAGATCATAGGTCACTACAGGTAGCCGGTAGGCCATGTACTCAAGGATCTTGATCATGGTGATCTTGTCGTTAAGTTCGTTGTACGGATCCGGCGATACTCCTACATCCGCTGTCGCCAGGAAATCGGATAGCTCCTTCCCATAGAGTGCGCCGGTGAACCTTACGTGCTTTCCGATACCGCTGGCAGCGGCAATCTCTTTTAAGCGAGGTAATTCTGTTCCGGACCCGATCAGCACAAAAAGCGTGTCATCACCGCCCCGTGTCTTCACCAGATGCTCAATCGATTCCAAAAATAGATCGACGCCGTCCTGCGGAGCCATGAGACCTAAGTAGACAACGAGATACTTTCTTCCCTCTTTAAGTTCGGGCCGAGGCACCTGAGGAGGCAACGCGTCCAAGTCGGGGCAACCTCGAACCACAAAGCTGCGATCCGGCGCAACCCGGCCTCGACCGAGCGCTATTTGCTGAAGGGAATCATTGGTCGAGATCGTCACATCGGCAGCGAGAAATGTCATTCGCTCGGCAAGACACGTCAAGCGATACAGAAAGTCCTGGCGAGAGAAGCGTGATCTATAAAGTTCGGGTGCGGGGTCGTGGTGGTCGAACACAAATCGCACTCCGAACAACTTGAAGAACATCGCGATCAGGAAAATTGTGTCAGGCGGGTTACAGACCTGCAGGATGCGGAACCGGGTCCGCGCATACACCCGCAGCGCCAGGGCGAACTCTGCCACCAATGCCCAACTGTATTCCAGAACATAATCCCACTTCCGCGAGGCTTCAAAATTGTGGTGGCGATAGATCTCGATACCTTCCAGCGTCTCTCGGGACAGCTGAAATCCTCTGCCCTTTGGGCAAATAATCGAAACCTGATAACCCGCCGCGGTAAGGGCGCGAGCTTCCTGCCACACGCGGCGGTCCGCCGGTACAGGCAAGTTTTCGACGATGATGCAAACCGGCATGGGCCTTTTGAAGGCCGCTCCTTCTGGGCGCTCCATCTTGCGATTCCTCTCTGGCTCTGCCAACTGAACGACAGACAGTCGATTCAGAGCTCTCGGAAAAGAAGAGAATTTCGCCGTCGGACTTGTGCACCAAGGCGGGGTGATTGCCAAAGGCGACAGTCAACGGCGGAACGCGGTGAGGAATTGTCAGAAAGACGGAGGGGAACGGCCTTCGAGCGGGACTCGCTCAACCTCAGCTGTGGAGGGTGCTACGTCCTCGGTGAATCGATCTTGCACGACAGCCAGCGCCGTCGAAGTCTGAACCCGCAAGACAAACGGCAAGAGGGCTGTCGAACGTCCATCCTGCATGTGATGAAACGATGCAGAAATTTGCGAGATGCGGCGCGCGGAATCCTCTTGCGCCTCCATCACAGGATGGAAGTCGTCGCTGATGGAAATGACCGGAAACAAGATGATGAGGAGCGTGACCAGCGCCAGCCAACCTTTGGGGTCTGGAACTCTGGTGCTCTCGCTGCGGTCCCGCTTGAGCCAGAATGCCCAGAGACTGCCGAGGACAAGGGCAAGCCAGACAAGATTGAACAACAGTTCCAAATAAACTCCCTCTTGCCCGGTGGCCAAGGATTAGAGCAAAGCAGGAATGTCGTTTCTGTGCACACATTCTATGCCGGGCCGCCAGTTTTGCAATGGAAAGTTCGATGGATTCAGCGATTGATTCCGCAGAACTCGTAAACTGTGAGACTTAAGTTAATAGCTTAAGTTAATAGCTTAAGTTAATGGACTGTTACGCTCGGTATGCTGCGGCCTTGTAGAGCGTAGTAGTACTTTCAAACGAAGCCGAATTTTGCAGCGTTCGCCTGCGCTGATCTAGTTATGTACTAAGAAATTCTGCGCAGCCTTCAGAACCGGATATTGTTTTCACCCACAACTGCCAGCACCGATATAAGGTGCGTTACGCCGAGTAGGTTGCGGACCGACTGGCCGATGTTCATGAGCTCCAAAGCGCAGCCCGCCGACTTGGCGGAGACGTAGAGGCGAACGATTGTCCCCAGGCCCATGCTGTCCATGTGAGTGCAATCTTTTAGGTCGAGCACAATGCGTTTGCATTCGGGGATCAGTTGCTTGACCTGCGAGCTGAGGAGGTCGTTGACGCCATAGACCAGCTTGCCGCTGCAGCGCACGATGGCGGTGTCCCCGTCACGTTCGACGGCCAGGGTTAATGTTTTCGCGGCTGTTTTAGGTAGCATCGGACTCGGCCTCCATCTCGCCAGAATTCTGCCGTCGGCTGAAGCCGACTCTGATCGGAAAGACACCGGCCAAACGCGGGCCTGAAGGTCCGCACTACCCGATCAAAGTCGCTGGTATACGGTCGAAGTCGCCGTGCTAGCCAACCGGCCTGCGGCGCACCCGCTCAAAAGCGTAGCTTCGGCTCCCAGGCCTCCGCGAAGTCGACGCGGCTGAAGCCGGGAGGAACCTGCTTGTCGGTGGCGTAGCGATACAGGGCGGCAACGAAAATTCCACGCGCGGCCGACATCACCACCCCCAGCACCAGCCAGTAGATCACCGCCATGGCCAGGCCGACGAACAATCCCGTCTGTCCGAAACGGTGAACGCCCATCGCCGGCGGCAGTACGCCAAGCAGTGCAAACAAAAAGCCAATAATCCCAAAGCTGAAGCCGCCGCTAACTTCCTCACCCCAGGTTTCCTTGAAGATGTGTGCCGATTTGTAGACGGCTTGCATTGGACCTATATTCTGGGCGGCAAGCACCGGCGCGATGAAGAAAGTGGCCAGCGCCCACATCAGGCCGACACCGCGCAGGAACAGGCGGCCGAGGGCGCCTAGTTTGCGCTCCAGCATTTGCATAAGGATGCCGAACGTTGCCGACACCAGCGCCCATTGCAGGATGCTCCACTTACGCTCCCAGGCCAGTTGCAAGCCGTCGTTCAAGGTGGCGTGGCCGCCGTTCAGCCGGTCGGATGCGATGCTTACCAGGGCTACGTTGAAGTAAATCGTCAGGCTGTAACTGACCACGTAGAACACGAACAGGACGGGCATCATCTGCTGGCTGAGCAGTTTCTGCGAAGCGGGGTCTTGCGGCGGTGGCCAGGTGGGCACCAGCAGCAGAAATCCGGTGCCGAAGATCGTGATCGCGGCCATCAGGCTAAAGATCGCCGACAGCACCGGCAGCCACATCAGCTCCTTGTCAGACTTCAAGATCCAGAAGCTTTGTTTCAGAAGATCCCAGCTGCGGGCAATCGTACCCATGAGATTCCTCTCAATCCGCGGAGCACGGCTTGCGCTGGAACACTCCCGGGGCTGCGCACGGCCATGCGTCCCGCCACAATTGCGTCGCACACAGGGTACGTCATTCGTCGCCGCGCAGAAAGATGACTGGTTGAGCACGGCACGATGATGGCGACCCAGGTGCTCGCCCGATCCCAGCACAGCGCGCCCGGAATGTCAGTGACTATAACGACTCACCCAGAGCTACCGGCGGCGTTTCTGCCCAACTTGACTTTCTCCCCGGGCGGGACTATCTAAGCTGTAGGTCACTAAGGGTGAAGGAGTTCACCCCAACCGCTGTCCTTCCGATCCACGGGACAGATGATGACTCCTGACAAGCGAAACTTGTCCCGGGGTCATGTCACCCGGCAAGGTTTCCATCAATCCGAGGCACGCCCTTCCACCAGCAGGCGGAGGCCGATGCCTGGGCCCGAGGAGCGAGTCAGATTGCCGGACCAATCCATTTCGTTGAACCCCAGCCAGCGGCAGCGTCTGCTGATCACCTGCAAGCACATCGACAAGCTGCTGGAGGACATCGAAGCCACGCTGCACGCCTCGGACTCGAAAAGCGTCTTTCCCAACTACACGGCCGACGTTGATCCGGACGAACGCAAGACGATTGAGGACTATGTGGCTCGCATTCGCCGCCAGCTTCTCCAGGTGCTGGCCAGCCAGTCGCTGACGCCGGAGGAGCCGCGCATTTCCGTAACCCACTCGATTTACGTGAACCTGAAATTCATCGACATCGCGGTTACCGAACTGGCCCCACGGCACATGCAAGGCTACGGTCCGGTATCGCCTGCAGGCGCGGCTGATCTGGAGCGCATCGTCGTCAGCCTGCAAACTTCGGTGAACCAATTGACGGAGTACTTGCTGCACAATGATCCCCACAGCGGCGAGCCGCCGATCTGGAGGCGCCAGGGCGGATGAAGAGTCTGACACAGTGGGACACGCGTGAAAACGACGGATCTGGCACGCCGAAGGCATTCGCTCGCGGCTCGGAGCTGCAGATGCTGAGGGAACGACTGGCGAAGCGGCAGTCATTTCTGCTGCACGGCCCGGCGGGAGCGGGGAAGACGCTGCTGCTGTCGGTGGTTTGTCCGGAATTCTGCTTCGTGCTGTACAGTCCGCGAAACCCCGCGCCGCTGGAGTTGTATCGCAACCTCGCGACCGCATTGCTCGCGGCCGGAGATCGGGCGATGACGAAGATGTTTCCCGGCGGAGCAGCCCAGGTGCAGACGAAATCCGCGACTGCGATGAAGGGAATCGTGCGCGACGTCCTTCAGGATTCCAAATATGTTCTGGTACTCGATCATCTGCTGCGGCCCTCGCACTCGCTGGCGGCATCGGTTCGCGAGCTGAAGGTAACCGGCTCGGTCCCGGTGCTTGCGGTGGCGCGCTCGAACCACATGGAGGACGCCGGATTCGTCGCGCCGCTATTTGCGGATCGCCGCGAAAATCTTGCGCTGCGAAATTTCGACCGCGAAACCGCGACGCAGTTTGCGCAATGGTGCGCCGCAGGCGAAGAACTGGCGGCCACGAACCGCGAAGCGTTTCTGGAAAAAATCGTGGAATACAGCGAAGGCAATCCCGGAGCCATGCTGGAAATGATCCGCATGGCCAAAGCGGCGAAGTATGCGCACGACGGCAGTATCAAGATCAGCCCGCTCTACATCGACTACAGGCTGGCAACGGTCAGCCGCTAGACTCGTTCTGATTTCGCGATGCTGAATCTGGAAGACAACTCGAAGTTGCAGGATGTCGAAGGTGCGGCCTCGCCGGAGATGGCCGGGCTGGCGCGGCTGGCAGAGACGGCTGACGCCTTAGGCGAGGCCTCGGTCGCCGCCAGGGTGCGGCAATTGGTTGCGCGAGTCAGCGAAGGCCGATTCTTCGTGGCCTGCGTCGGCCAGGTCAAGCGCGGCAAATCCACTCTGCTGGACGCTCTGGTCGGGGAAGAAATTTTGCCCACCGGGGTGGTGCCGGTGACGGCCGTCCCGACGGTGTTGCGCTTTGGAAACCAGCCCGGCGCGCGCCTGCTCGTCGATTCGCAATGGCGGTCAATACCCACGGATGAGCTGGTCCAATATGTTTCCGAGGAACGCAATCCCGAGAACTGCAAGCGCGTCGAGGGAGTCGAGGTCTTTGTGCCATCGCCGCTGTTGGCACAGGGGATGTGCCTGGTCGACACACCCGGCATCGGTTCGGTCTTCGCCGGCAACACGGAAACGACGAAGCAGTTTATGCCGCAGATCGATGCTGCCATCCTGGTGGTCGGCGCCGATCCCCCAATCTCAGGTGAAGAGCTGGCGCTGATCGAAGCGGTCGCCGCAAATGTCGATCAGATTCTGGTCGTGCTCAACAAGGCCGATCGCGTGTCCCTTGCCGAGCGTCAACAAGCAACGGCCTTCGCCGCTCGTGTGCTGGAATCACGGCTGAAGCGCCGGATGGGACGCATTTACGAGGTCAGCGCACTCAATCAGCTGAAGGGTGCAGGCGAAGCCGACGATTGGGATGCGCTGGTTCACGACCTTGGAAAGCTTGCCAGCCAGTCCGGAGAAGCGATGACGCAGTCGGCGGCGGAACGCGGGCTGAAGCGCTTTTCGGATTCGCTGCTACGCTCGGTCGCTGAACGCATGCGGGCGCTGCGAGAGCCCCTGGCCAATTCGGAGCGGCGCATTGCCGATCTGCGCCGCACGGTAAGTCAGGCGGAACAATCCCTTCGCGACTTGGGCGCACTTTTTTCTGCCGAGCAGATGAGGCTCTCCACCACGCTGCAACTGCGGCGAAAAGAATTCTTGCGGCAACAGCTTGCGAAGGCCAGCGACGAGTTGGCGCGCGATTCGCGTTCGGTTTCGGTGCCATTTGGCCCGGCGCGGCGGCGCGAACTCATGGCGATTGCGCAAACCGTCGCTCGCCGCAATGTTATGCCCTGGCTGGACAGCGAGGAGGCGCAGGCCGAGCAGCTTTACCGTGAGCTCACCCGGCGCTTCCTCGCTCTGGTGAACGGGCTTCTACAGCGCGTGTCCGAAGAACAGTCAGCCGACTTCGCACACCTGCCGAAGGCGCTCGAGGCGGAGCAGGGTTTCCGCACCCACTCGCGATTTTATTTCCACGACATGATCACTACCGCACAGCCGGCGTCGCCTGTGCTGTATGCCATGGATATCTTGATGGGCGCGGGCCGTGTGTATGGGTGGTTTCTGCGAGATGCGCACCGCTTCCTCGATCATTTGCTCGAAACCAATGCCGCGCGGGTGCAAGGTGATGTGGAGCAACGGGTGCTGGAAAGCCGTTTACGGCTGGAAGCCGAGGTTCGCAAACTGCTGCGCGAGGTTAGCGCGACAGCGGAGCAGGCGCTGGCGCAGGCGCGGCAGGTGAGGGCCGCAGGCAGTGCCGCCGTCAGCGGCGAACTGGAGCGGCTGGGGAAAATAGGTGTCGAGTTAGGTACGGCCTAGATGACGGTTTCAGAGTACAGCCAGCAGATCGGCTCGTCGGCGTGAAGGCCGCCTCGCTGGGCCGTTACTAAGGATCGATGGCGGCACGGCTAAAGCCATGCCCTTCCAAGACTAAAACATTAAAAGAGCACGGGGGCCGCCGGAGGAGAAAAGGATGGCGGCCCACGCCGTGCATGCGTCATCGCACTCCCCGAACCGGCAGGTTTCTGCAGCCCACACGCCCCTGCCGTCTCAGGTTTCCATGAGAATGCCACGGGAAATCCCCGCTGGTCGATGTGCGAACGCACGCTTGCAGTTGCTCCAGATCAAGGAACAGCGTGTTCCCCAACCAGTTGGTGGCGGCTATTGCGAGCCCAGAAGGGCGGAGCTTGCCGGCGAGTCGAAAGGCGCACCGGAGGCGGTCTTGGCGCTGGCTGCAGCCTGGCGTGCCTGTTCGTGCTCGTAGGCTTCCACAGTGTTGTGATGCTTCAGTGCGGTGACGCTCATGCGGCCCAGGTCGTACACTCCGTAGATAATGTTCGCCCGCCAGATGTCGCTGCGGAAGGTCAGGATCTGCCGCCGGAAGTAGCGGAATGCCTTGTTGCCCGGCTTGTAAGAAGCGGGAGCGCTGACCTCGGCCAGCTCGGGGGTTGCACTCTGGCAATTCCTCAATTCGACAACGGCCAGAGAGCCGTCAGTCTTGACCGGGTCGCCGTTATAGGTTTCCGTAAACGTCGGCACTCCCGAACGCTGGATCATATGTACCGACTGCACACAGCCGGCGGCGGTGAGATCGCGAATCACCTTGCTGCGCTCCTGGTCGATGTCAGGCGAGATGTGATGCACGAACTGATGATGCCTGAGCGACAAGGCTGCGCTGTTATCGTGCGTGGAAGCGCTCAGCCAAACCGTCTTCGCGCTCGCGGAATCCGTCCACTCCCACATGCGTAGATGGTCGCGGCGGTCATAGCTGTTCAGGCTCTTCTGCCAGTTCATGTCGGCGGGCTCGCCGTTCAGCAGGAACGGGCGCATGGGCATCTGCGGATAGCCGCTATTGTTCAGGAAAGCGTAGAAGTCATGCAGGAAGGCATGACGGTTGAAGATATCGCTGTTCACCCAGCCGGCGTTACGGAAGGCGTCCACAACCTGCTCGCGCGATCCGACAAACACCAGGTTGACCAGATCGGCGGAAGCCATGGTCGTCGTGGTGGTGCGGTTGGGGATGGTTCGGGAAAACTCCTGCCACTCGAAATCGTCGGCGGCATAGGCCTCGGTGTCGACCACGGGCTGCGCTACGGGCGTGACCGCGGGTATCGGTTTGTCCAGCTTCAGCCGCAGGTCGGTTCCCGACGGCAGATAAATCTCAGGCTCAGGAAAGATGGGGAACGTCGCCTTATAAACGATCAGCCCAAGATCGGAGTATGGATTCCAGGTCGGCAGATGGATCAGGCGGCTGTTGATGCGGCCTTCGGGAGTGTCGCTGCTGCGGATTCCCTGAATCATCCCCTTCGACGACACCTGCTCGCGCGCATTTTCCACTTCGGTGACAGACGTCACCAGCTCCACCGGCTGCCCGCTGTCCGGATGCAGTTCATTGAACTGAAGGTTCAGCGCGGCGGTTTCGTGGCGTATGCCCCATCCCACCTTGCGCACCGAATGCACCACGCCGGTAACATGAGTGCCCACCGCAAATTCCGTGTCGCCTTCGCACTGGATGGCTTCGGTTAAAACACCGTTGACCGCGTCGCCCGGTTTGGCAGTGTAGCTGGAGACAGGCGAGGTCAATCTGATCCAGACGGTCTGCCCGGCAGGAATTCGATCGCATGCAAAAGCTGCGGGGAGGAGCGCCAGCAGCGGCAGCATCGCCATTCGCCGTGCGAGCGCGGTGAAGAGTTTCATGGGGAGCGAAACAGACCTCGCGGCCAAACAGAATTCGAAGGTCTGTTTATCATAAACGATGCGAGCTGAATCTGACTGCACCACTTCCGTTGGATATTCAGGTTCGAATTATGAACGGCCGATGTCAGTGCGACGGCGGCAATTCCATGGCAAAGGGCGTCTGATTGGAGAGGCGCAAAATGTGCGGCGTGATCACGACCAGCAGTTCGTCCTGGGCCACGTTCTTGTTGTGGACCGAGGCGCCATAACCCAGGCCGGGAATCTGTCCGAGGAAGGGGTAGCCGTTGATGTCGCGGGTGTCGCTCATATCGATGATCCCGGTGACCACACTGGACTCGCCGTCCTTTACCGTGATCTGCCCGCTGTACTCGCGGTTGTTGATGATCGGGATGCCGTTGACGTTCTGCGTTCCCAGCGAACGTATCTGCAGCTCGATCTTCAGGGTCACGTCCTGGTCGCCGTGGATGAACGGCGTCGCCTTCAGGTTCAGGCCAAGGTCCTCAAAGGTGAACGACGGAAACGGCGCGATGTAGCTTTGGTTTCCGATCACCGAGGCAATGGCCGAGGTGTTGTAAATCGGCGCGAAGGTCGCATTGATAATGGGATAGCGCTCGCCGATCTTCGCCACAGCCGGATCGTTGTGCGAGGCGCGTAGCGTTAGGTGTTCCAGGTTCTTGATGTCGGAAGTATTCAGGCTGAAGGTCGGTGTAAGTCCGGTGCCGCCCCCACTGAGACCGAACAATGTCAGTCCGCCGCCGAAAGTTACAAACGGCTGCGTGAGAACCGAACTCATGCTGGAATTCTGCAACTGCGCCAGCAGCGCTGAAACCGCGGTCGAGTTCGCCGCATTGATGCCGCCGGATGCGATCAACTGGTTAATAAGGTTCTGCGCGCTCGCGCCGAGGCCCGCCAGCAGCGCCGGGCTGATGTTGAACATGGTGAACTGCGTGGGCAACGCGGTGCCGATTGAGCGCGACAGGCTGGTGCTGACCGCGTACACGCTCAGATCGAGCAATACCTCCGGCCTACCAGTCGTGAGGCTGTGGAGCAGTTGCTCGGCGGCGTGCAGGATGGGCAACTCCGCGCGGATGCTGATGGTGTTGGCTTGTTTATCCAGCGCGATGTAGCGCAGGTTAAGCAGCACGCGCAGCGAGTTGGTCATCTCCGCCAGTTGCTGGTCGGTCAGGTCAGGAAGATAGAACGTCTGCAAGCCCAGCCGTTCGAAGTTGCGGCGGTTCTCCACGGTATCGGCCAGGAACATCACCTGCGTCGGCGTGAGCGGTACCCAGAATGTCTTAGTGACTGAATTGGCCGCCTGTATCGCGGTGGCGAAGTTGACGTCCTGGATGTCGAAGAAGACCCTCTGCTGCTTCACCGAGTCGTCGAACTGTGCCTTGATGCCGTAGGCCTGCGTGACCTCCGTCAGTAACGCGCGCGAATCGCCGCGGAAGTGGAAGTCGTGATGCTGCTCGGCGGGTCGCAGATCGATGGGCAGCGACTGCTCCACCACGCTGACCGGATGGTCCGTGACCTGATTTTCGGGAATGGCGTCGCGCAGGCGCTGGAGCGCGTAATTGTTGGTGGGATCGTAATCCAGCGCCCGCCGGAATTCGGCCATGGCGACAATCTCGTTGTTGTCCTGCATGGCCTTGTTGCCACGCTGCAGCGCCTGGTAGGCCAGCTCTTCACGGGTAAATTCGCGCGCGGTGATGTAGTCGAGCTTAGTGGGATCGAGTTGCGAGGCGCTGACGAATTTGGTGAACGCCGCGTCGAGATGCCCCTTTTCCTTCAACTTCACGCCGGCTTCGAATTGACGCTTGGCTTCCGCCGCCTGCTTCTTGGTGACGTTCGGAAAGATCGGTGTGCCGGGCTCGGCTGGCGGCGGGGCAGCCCCGGTTTCCGATTGCTCCGCAGACGATGCCTGTGCCCCTGCCGGCTGTTGAACTGCCGCGGGACCAGGGGTTGAGTCCGGCTGCGCCGGAGCGGTCGCAGGCGTCACCTGTGCGCTGGATTGATTCACCGCCGGTTGCTGCTGCACGGCACCCTGGGGCGCCGGAACAGCGGCTGAAGTTGCCGGCGAAGGCGCGCCCACCGCGATCGCCACGCCCAGAGGCACTTTCTGAATGGTCACCGTCTGCCGGTCGAGTATGACATTCCCGGGCGGAACGGCGGGTTGTGAGTTTGCCGGCTGATTGCTGCTGCTGGAAGTGCCTGAGGAAGACGCATTCGTAGTGGCGCCCTGCTGAGCGAAGAGCGAAGTCGCCAAAACCAGGGCGAGCCATGTTCCTGCAAACCACCGCATGCGTGAAGAAATTGTAAGCTACAGGGGAGGAGCTTGTCGCGTCAGGGAAGCAGAAGTTCCCGACACGTCGAGACACAGACTGTCGGCCATTCCTTCGCGAGTTCCTCACGCGAATAGATCCCTGTTGCCACAGCAATGACCGGCATGCCAACACGAGCGGCGGCGTGAATGTCGCTTGGGGTATCGCCAATGAAACAGACCGTCGTTTGCGGACCGCGCAGATGGCGTGCCAGTTCGATGCCGTAGCGAAAGATATCTTCGCGTTTCTCCTGGACGTCGCTGAACGATCCGAAGTCGAAAAACTGGCGAATGCCGCCCCGCTCCAGCTTCAGCCAGCCGACCTCCTCGAGGTTCCCGGTCACCACGCCGATCAGCTTGCCCCGCCGCCGCAGTTCCGCCAGCAGCTCGGGAATAGCCGGGCACAGATTCACCCCCATTCCACCGGCGTTTCGCGCAACCTCGGCGCGCATGATCGCCCACGCCTGCGGCAGACGTGCCTCGAAGTCGGCAGGCAGTTGACCGTAATGCTGAAGGGCGGCGCGCATAATGCCGGGATCGGTGTTGCCGTGAACCGGAACTCCGTCGATGCGCCCCTCGCATCCGTACACCTGGCGCAGTGCGGTGTGGAAAGAGTTGTAATGTACCCCGCCGGTCGTGTTCGCCAGCGTGCCGTCGATGTCGAACAGGTAGGCGTCGAAGTCGAAGAGTTGGAATTTCCCATTGGTCATCGATTTCAGTCTAGCGGACAGAGGGCGACGCGGGTTTGAGTGTAGAAGGTCATCGCACCAGCCGCGAAGCGGCGAGCCTGGGGGTAAGCCCCGGCTCAACTCGCAAAATCGGGCCGAGCCGCGTCAGCGGCGACACGAATCCAGCCGCAGCTCCGCATTTCGCACTTCTGCCGGATAACCTAATCCGGACTAAGGCGGTTCCAATGTAAAGCGAGAGAAGAACAGCGAAGCGGAGGGTACGAAACTATGAAATCAATTTTTGTATTACTGGGTTCAGGCCTGCTGGCGGCAACCTTGGCGGTCGCGCAGGACCTCCCGGCCAACAGCAGCGAGGGCACGGCCAACCAGAGCAAGCAGACGAGCCAGAGCTATCAAACGTCAAACGGCGTCATTCGCGGTTGCTTGAGCGGATCGGCCGGCAACTACACGATCACCGATCAGAACGGCATGCAATATCAGATCAACGGTCCTGACAATCAGCTGCAGGCCAGCGTTGGACATGAAGTCGAGGTGACAACACGTCAGGACCAGGCGAGCGCGACTAGCACCCAGGGCGATCAGACCACATCAAGCACGACCAACAGTGTTCAGGTCTCGAACATCCATGATGTAGCCAGCACCTGCACCAAGGGAAGCTCGATGGACAAGGACAACGGCGCGACGCCAAAGGGAACTCCGGATGCTGCCGAGCCGCCGCAGCCGCAGACCATGGCCATGCTGCAGCAGGAAAGCAAGCCTGACATGGGGGCGAATCCGCAGCAGACCACGCCGCCTGTGACCAGCCAGACGCCGGCCACTCCAGGGCAATCGACGAGCTCGGCTCAGCAGGCGCCGCCTTCCAGTAGCGGCACCAGCACGACGACCAACACCACAACGACAACTACCCAGCAGAGCACCACGCCCAGCAACACCAACGGCATGAGTGGGACCCAGGTTGATCAGAACGCGCAGGGCGCGCGTCAAGGTGAGATGAACGCCAACCCGAATGCGGGAAACGCTAACGGAGCGAATCCGTCCTCAACCACGAATCCAAACGCCGCGCCGTCCAACGCGCAGCAGCCAAACGCAAACGCCAATGATCAGAACAAGCCGCTTTATGAACGGCAGGCCACCGATATCCCCTGGGCGAATCACTCCGGCGACAATACCGGGAACAGCGGCAACACGGGATCGTCGAACCGGCCTCCTCAGCAATAAGCGAAGCAACGCTGACCACGGCCTGCAGAGATGCAGGCCTTTTATTTTGCAAATTGCGAAGAGTCCGTTGGGAGAAGATCGCCCGCTTGGGTGCTGTGATCCTAAGCGCAGATCGGCCGATTCTGCGCCGGCGGAGTCGAAAGGGCCGCCCCGCCGATTGAGCGATGGAACTCCCGTGGAATAGTGGTTCCTCGGCTGTGCTCTGGATGACACGACTCTACGAGGAGGAAACGTATTAGTCAGGCGCAAACAAAAACCCGCTCAGCCGATTAAAGGGCTGAAACGGGGATTGCTGCTACTGTACGTGTCGGCGCCCGGCGACTACTCGAAGATCAGAATTGCAGCCGCGATCACGGTCGTCCACAGACCACGCTTATCGCCTACCGCGCTTTGCGTCACGTTCGCCGTGCGCACGATCTTGTTCGACAGCCGGTACACTTCCTTCTTTTCGTCCCAGGATTTGTCGGCGTCGAACTCCACGTCGAGCGTGGTCGCCAGCATCTCGGCTGCGAGTTCTTCGGCGTAATCGCCGGCCGTGTCGTCGGTCTCGCCGAACGAGTGATGCTCGCTGAGGTAGCCGTAAGTCGATTTGTCCGCAGGCATCGCCAAGCCAATGCTCGACGCCGTCAACCGATGCGCCTCTCGCGTTGAGTTCTCAGCCACCACGGCAAACACAACTTCGCCGGGCGAAAGATAGCGCAAGCCTTCTTTGCGGGTGATCAGCTTGCAATGAGGTGGAAAGATGGACGAGACGCGAACCAGATTTTGGGCAGCGATGCCGGCATCGCGCAGTGCCAACTCAAACGAGGTTAGCCGTTCTTTGTGTTTCCCTACGCCTTTCGTCAGAAAGATGCGCTTCGGGACCATATCTTTGGCCAATTTGTGAGGGCCTCCAGCAGGGATGAAGATAGAAACGAAATTTCAAAATAACATATCTGCGACGCGCTTGAATGTGAATTCCGGATGAATGCAAGGTAATTCGTCGCGCCCCTGTGCGGCTGGCTTCCGCTACACTACTTCCCGCGAGATTACAGCCATGGTCACCATCCTGATGGGAGTTACGGGAGCGGGCAAAACCACGATCGGCCAGGCGCTCGCCGCCGCGTTGCACTGGAAATTCGCAGACGGAGACGACTACCACTCTGTGGGAAGTGTTGCCAAAATGCATGCCGGAATCCCGCTAAGCGATGCCGACCGCGAACCCTGGCTGGCGTCGCTGCACCTTGCCATCTCCGAATGGCTGGCGTCGCAGGAGAATGTTGTGCTGGCGTGTTCGGCGCTCAAAGCGGCCTACCGGCGCAAGTTGCTGATCGCGCCGGACGTGAGACTGGTCTACCTGAAGGCTGACCGACAACTCGTGGCCGCGCGCCTGGCCTTGCGCACGAATCACTACATGAATCCGTCGCTCGTCGATAGCCAGTTCGCCGCGCTGGAAGAGCCGGCCGATGCCGTGACCGTCGACGCATCGCTGTCGACGAACCGGATCATAGCTGAAATCCGCCAGGCGCTCTCGATATGACCGAGCTGCTCTGCATCTAACTTTTTGTAAGATGCCAATTCGTCAAAGAACGAAAATCCTGTTGGGCGTGCTGCTGCTCGTTATCATCGTAGGGGTCGCTGCATTTGTTTATCTGCTGACTGTTCCGCCGCCGCTTGAGCATTGGCTGCAAGCCCGCATGCTGCTGGCGTTGCAGGACCACTATCAGACCGACGTCCAGCTTCAGAATCTGCGGGTCACGCTGATTCCCACCGTTTACGCCACCGCCGACAATTTCATTTTGCCCAACCGGAATCATGTGGATGTGCCGCCACTCATCACGGTGAAGCACCTGACCGTCGAGGCGAACTTGCTGGAGCTGCTGCTGCGCTCTCCGGTGCACCTCAGCGTTGTCACGCTCGACGGTATGGAGATCAAGGTCGCGCCAAAAGGAACGAAGCAGTCGCAGCACTCGACCCAGCAGCCGAAGTACCACACCCGGCTGGCGAATTTCATCATCGATCGTGTCCAGGCCGGCGGCACCATGCTGTACATCCTGCGTAAAGATCCCACCGAGGAGCCCATGCTGTTCGATCTTCGGAAGCTGGCGCTGCGCAGCGCCGGCGTGGGACAGCCCATGACTTTTGTCGCTGAACTGACCAATCCCACGCCTCCGGGGCTGATCCAGACCAAGGGTCACTTCGGCCCGTGGGATTTCGACGAGCCTTCTGCGACCAAGGTCGATGGCCGCTACGATTTCCAGCATGCGGACCTGTCGGTCTTCCCCGGCATCTCCGGCATTCTTTCTTCGCTGGGCGATTACACCGGAGAGCTGAACGACATCACCGTCGATGGAACTACCGATGTCCCGGACTTCCAGTTAGATCGCGGTGGCCAGCCCGTTCGCCTGACTACGAAGTTCCACGCAGTGGTCGATGGCACCAACGGCAACACGTATCTGCAGCCGGTGAACGCGCACTTCCTCCACACCGATATCGTAACCAGCGGCGAGGTCGCCGGCCAGAAGGGGAAGAAGGGCAAGACCATCTCACTCGACGTGAACCTGCAGAAGGCGTACGTGCAGGACGTGCTGGCGCTGGCCTCGAAAGCGGTGCCGCCTATGCTGACCGGAGCGATGATGTTGCAAGCGAAACTGGTGTTGCCGCCGCGCGATCAGCCCGTGCTGCAGAAAATGCAGCTCAACGGCCGCTTCAACTTGACCGACGCCCGCTTCACCCATCCGAAGATGAAAGATGCGCTGCTGCAGCTGAGCCGCCGTGGCCAGGGCAAACCGAATGACACTTCCATGGACAATGTCGCAGCCGAGATTCGTGGCGATTTCACTCTGCGGCATTCGACCATCACATTTGATAGGCTGCAGTTTGAAGAGCCGGGAGCGCGGGCCGAGGTCAAGGGCTCGTACGGCGTTGCCAGTGGAGATCTGAATTTTGTCGGCCAGGCGAGCCTCGATGCCAAAGTCTCGCAGACCATGACTGGTGTCAAACACGTTCTGCTGGCGCCCTTCGATCCGCTCTTCGAGAAACACGGGGCAGGTACGTGGCTTCCGCTGGAGATCAGCGGCACCCGCGACAAACCGGATATCAAGCTGCAGTGGAAGAAGCTGTTTTGAAGAAGCCGTTCGGCTGTGAGCTATGAGCCTTAGGCTAAGGTACGCTGGCCGGGTGCCCCACTCATTCGCGGTTTTCGAATGAGCGGGTGCTTGGGGGAAGAGCGCCTTCACCTGTCCTGTGGCCGGCCCTTCCACTCGCCACCGCGCCCGCGCCAATACTTCACCGCTGAATGCAGGGTCGCCGAGTTGTAAAACGCGGCACTGAACGGCAGGGTCAAAGCCCACAGCGGATTCATTCCATAGAATCGCACCATCGGCAGGTACGATGCGCACATCAACCCGAAAGCGATGAGCCCTGCTATCGCCAGCTTTGCCGATCCGCTTATCACCAACGCCAGCGGCAAAATGTAAATCAGCAGCATCCCAACCACTGTTCCCAGCAGCAGCCAGAACGAATGTCGCAGCTGATTGAAGGCGGTGCGGGAGATCATGCTCTCGATCTCGCCGAACGATTCATAAGGTCTGACACTGTGGGTGCCTGCCGTCGCTCCTAACCACACGCGCCCGCCGCTCTGCTTGACTGCCCGTGCCAGGGCACAGTCGTCGATGATTTCGCTGCGAATGCTCTCGATACCGCCAATGCGCTCCAGAGCCGCGGGCCGAATTAAGATGCAGCCGCCGGCAGCTCCGGCAGTCTTGCGGCGCTGATCGCGAATCCATTTGGGCGGATACAGCATGAAGAAGAAAAACACGAATGCCGGGATGAGAAGTTTCTCGGCCACGCTGCGACAGTGCAGCTTCACCATATACGACGCAATGTCGTAGCCGCCGCCTTGCGCAATCTCGATCAGCGATCCCACATTGTGGGGATCATGCTCGATGTCGGCATCGGTCAGCAAAATGTAATCTGTCCGAAGCGCGAGCGCCTGCTCGACGCCCTGCTGTACCGCCCACAATTTCCCCGACCAAGCCGGCGGCAACCGGCATCCCGAAATAACGGTCACGCGCTCCGGACGTTCGCGTGCCGCCTGCCGCGCCACGTCGGCGGTACCGTCGGTGCTGTTGTCATCGACAACGAAGATGTGCAGAGACATCGCGGGTACCCCATCCTCCTCGCCCGCTTCTGGCGAGAGGGTGGGCGATGCAGAACGCTGGCGCAGAAGGGAAGTGACCGCTCGGCCGATGACGTCAGCTTCATCGCGCGCGGGAATGACAACGGCTACGCTGGCTCCCACCCTCTCGCCAACTGTAGGCGAGTAGGATGGGGCACCCGTCTGGTAATCAATGGAGGTGCCCCGTTCTGGCCCTCGGTTGGCCAGGGCGGGTGGCAACGGAATCCGCCAGAACTGCCCGTGTCCCACAAGCAGGTACACCCATGTCGCAACGCACACGAGACCGGCGCTTAGGGCAACGGTGAACATTCCAACGTCAGGGTAAATGAATCAGGCTTCCGCTTACTCGAAAAGCATTAGGCATTCCCCGCAGCGACGGATAAATCATCCGGCAGCGGAGAAGAGGTTCGTCAGGGTGAGACCTCGAAGAGCGTGCCTCCCGCGACCCCGCACTGTTGCGTGGCGCCGTAGATATTGCCGGAGGAGTCCAGCGCCACCGGTCCGCGCGGATAGCAGCCGTCTCGGTTACCGGACAAGCTGCCGAAGTCGTGCAGGTCGGTGTACGTCCAACTGCCGTTGGAGGGCGCTAATTTGTAAACGCTGCCCAGATTATGAGCCCCGCCCCAATTGTTCACGCCGTACAAGGCGCCGCTGCGGTCCATCACGGGTTGGAAGGGCCCGGCAAAATTCACCTGGCGACTGGGGAAGGTGTATAGCACGCTGAAAGTCCAACTGCCGTTGGAGGGTGACATTTCCCAGATGGTGCCGCCATTGCCCGGGCCTGCTTCGCCGGTCAGGCCGAATAAATTGCCTGCGGCATCGCGGATCAGTGGACTGGGATCGCCGCCCTCGGTGCTCTCTTCGAAGATGTGAAGGATGGTCTTGGTCCACTGCCCACCTGAGCGAACCAGTTTATAGACAGTGCCACATCCCACGTTGTTATGACACTCCTGATTGCCTCCGGCTTTGGTGACCCCGTAGAGATTGCCTGCCGGATCGAGAGTGACGTCTGCCGGACCAGTGCCGTCCGGATTTCCGGTGAATGAGTAGAGGATATTTTCCGTCCAGCCTCCAGCTGCAGGTGTCATCTCATACACGATTCCCCATCCTCCCGGACCGCCATTGGACGCCGTGCCGAAGATATTTCCTGCTGAATCGAAAACGATCTGGCTGGGATATCCGCCATCATCCCCATTGCCGAAGGTGTGATCGAGCGTGTACGACCAGGGTGGGCTGGTGTTGATCGGAGCGGTCAACGGCGGTTGCAGGTGAAACACCGTGCCCGCATAATTGGCGCCTCCCTGCAGTTGGGTACCATACGGCACGCCGTGGGGAGAGAAGGTAATGGCGCCTGGCCCGGTAGGAAGAAAATCGCCGGAATTTCCCGGAAAGATATACAGCACCGAATAGAGCCAGCCGGAGCTGCCTGGCTTCAGTTTGTAGGCGACGCCGCAGCCGATCACTCCTCCCAAGTCACAACTGAGATCACCGCCATTGTGCGTAGTACCGTACAGATTGCCGGCTGCATCCAGGGTCGGCCCCGCAAACGGCTGCAAGCCGCCCTGAGTTTCGAAGGTGTGAAGAACCGTGAAGGTTTGGGCTGGTGCCGGCAGAGCGCAAGCGAGGAGAAACAGCACAAACAATCCGAAGTGTGGGCGACTGGTTCCGGCGGTGAATCGCATGGGGGCGCTCCGCTGACGGGAATTTCGCTGTGGACTGCATGGGCGTACAGTTTGCGGCCGTGGCCAAGCATCTTCCGTCATTCATTGACGGATTGCAACAGGCGAAGCTTGAATTTACACGCGGGCCACGTTCGCTTCGTGGCAACGTATTCTTCCGTGACCGCCGGTGTCACGCTTCCCGCAGCGCCCTGGTAATCGCCATCCGCGACGCGCGGAAGGCCGGCAGCAGGCCGCCGATGAAGCCCATCAGCACCGCGAAGACCATTCCGAAGATCAGCACCTGTGGCGTGATCTTGAAGGCGAAAGCCATCTCGCTGAAGCTTTGCGTCTGGCCGGTGCCTGCGGTGTAGCCGTTCATGGTGAAGGCCAGCAGGCAGCCCAGCGCGCCGCCGATCACCGCCAGCAACACCGACTCCAGCACAAACGACACCAGGATGCTGAAGCGCGAGAAGCCCAGCGCGCGCAGGGTGCCGATCTCGCGGGTGCGCTGCGAGACGATTGCGTACATGGTGTTCATTGCGCCAAAAACTGCGCCGATGCCCATGACGATCGACACGAAGGCCGCGAGTCCCAGCAGCGTGCCCGCGACCGGGCCGGCCTGGTCTTCGTAATACTTCGGTTCGGAGTCGACCTCCAGTTGCACTCGTGGATTGGCGCGCACCTCTTTGTCGAAGTCTGACAATGTGGCAGGGTTGCTCATGCGCACGGTCAACGAGCTGCAGCCGCCGTTGCGTCCGATAGCCGGACCCATGGCGTCATAGTCGCCCCAGATCTCGCTCTCGAAAGAACTGCCGTCGGCGGTAAACAGGCCGACCACTTTGAAGTCGTGCTTCTGTACGCTGATGCTGTCGCCGATGTCGAGGCCTTTGACGCGGTCGGCCATCTTCTTGCCGACGATGACCTCGTACAGACCGGGCGTGAAGTTACGGCCTTCCACAATCTTCACGTTGTTGCGCACCTGGAACACCGACTGCTGAACGCCGCGGAAGGTGATGTTGGCCGGCTGATTGTCCGAGCGGCGCGGCTTGTTGGCCAGGATGACGACCTCGCACGAAGCCAGCGGCTTGCCGCTCGAGTCGCGGGCCACATGCGGATCGACCGCGATGATGTCGGCGTCGGCAATGTTGATCCAGGAGGTCAGTTCGGAGGTCGAGCCGCGCTGGACAACGATGCCGTTGAGCGGAGATCCGGTGGAACGCAGAGCGATACGGAAGCCATTCTCCATCGCCAGCAGGGTGACAAACACGGCGACCACCAGGCCGATGCCGATGACGGCCAGCAGCGTGACCTTCCAGCGCTGGCGAAGATTGCGGATGTTGTAGGAAAGTGGAAGCGCCATGGTTTTAAAACCGCAATTAACATTCAGCCGGGTGCCGCATTCAAGCCGCTTTTGCTTGAGTGGGTCTGTTGAAACCTCCCGCTTAGCTGCGCTTGAACGGGGCACCCGTTTTAGACTTGTCTCAGCGTCTCCGTAATCCTCGCCCTATAGCCGGTCATGGCCGGGAAGAATCCGGCGAACAGTCCCAGCAACAGCGCGATCACGATTCCCAACAACGCCGTGTGTGTCGAAAGACCGAAGTTCGGATACTGCGCCACGATGTCGCCGAGTAGTGGCACCTCGGGCAGGATATGCAGTGCCCCGGCGCTGATCAGCAGTCCCACAGCTCCGCCCATCACACCGATCAGCAGCGCCTCGCTCAGGATCAGCGTCATCACCAGCGTGCTGGAGAAGCCCAGTGTCTTCAGCACCGCGATCTCCTGCTGGCGCTCGCGCACGGCGATGCTCATGGTGTTGGCCGTCACCAGTAGAATCGTGAAGGCGACGGCGAGTCCGATGCCGTTCAGCAGGAATGCCAGATTGCCGGCCATGGCAACGAACCCAGCCTGGAAGGCCTGCTCGGTTTCAGTTTTGGTTGCAGCGTCCGTGTTCTCAAATTGCGCGTCGATGGCTTTGCTGATTCGGCCGGCATTCTTGGGGTCATCGATCTTCTCCACCAGCCAGCCGATTCCCAGATTCCGGCCCGTCGCTTCGTACAAGTAGTGGTAATCGAAATACATGGAATTCAGATCGGTGCCGGGATACTTAGCTTCGTCCGTGTCGTAGATACCATCGATCACGAAATCGAAGGGATGTCCCACTCTGTAGGGAGGGATGGAACTCTCCATCTCGAAGGTGTCGCCCAGCTTCCAGCCGAAGCGCTGCGCCAGCTTGCGGCCCACGATGGCGCCGCGCCGGTCGTGCAGCCACTTTTCCTTCTGATCCGGTGGCAGCATGAACTCGGGATAGACCTCGAGAAATGCCTGCGGTTCAGTGGCAATGTTGGCGAAGAAATTCTTGGGATCTTTGTAGATGCCGCCGAACCACCAGTTCATAACGACTTCTTTGACCCCGGGCACGGCCTCGACTCGCTGCTTGTAGTTGAGCGGCAGATTGAAGACCAGGCTGACGTAATGGCGCGTCACCAGGCGGCCGGCATTGCCCGAGTGCAGTCCGAAGTTCACCGCTTCGACCACCGTCTGCAAGGTGCAGAACAGGAAGATGCACACGGACATGGCCAGCACGGTAGAGAGCGTGCGAATCCAGTTCTTGCGAAGATGCTTGAGGACCAGCGGTGCGAATTTCATAACGTCAGTACCAATTGAGCTCGTAGCTTTTAGCCGTTGGCTTTTAGCCGTTAGCTTTTAGCAATCGAGTTTCCGAGATTTGTTGCCGTTTCGGCCGCGCTTGCTAATAGCTAAAAGCCAAGGGCCAAAAGCCGACCTTTAAGCCGAAAACACTCCCTTGTCCAGGTGATGCTGCACGTTGGCGCGGGCGGCCGCGCGCGGGTCGTGTGTCACCATCACGATGGTTTTGCCGAACTCTTTGTTGAATGTCTCCATCAGCGTGAGAATCTCCTCGGCGCTCTGATGATCGAGATCGCCGGTTGGCTCGTCAGCTACCACCACGGTCGGGTCGGTGACGATGGCGCGGGCGATAGCGACACGCTGCTCCTGTCCGCCGGAGAGCTGGCGGGGATAATGCTTCGAACGATCTTCCAATCCCACGATGCGCAGCGCGGTCATGGCGCGCTGGCGGCGCTCGCTCTTCGACAGCGGGGCCAGCAGCAGCGGCAGTTCGACGTTCTCCACGGCGTTCAACACCGGGATTAGGTTGTAGAACTGGAAGATGAAGCCGATGTTGCGGCTGCGCCATTTCGCCAGCTCGCCTTCGGAGAGCGGCGTGAGGTCGGTGCCTGCCACGGTGACCTTGCCCGACGTGACGCGGTCGATGCCGGCGATCAGGTTCAGCAACGTGGTCTTGCCCGAGCCAGACGGGCCCATCAGCGCGACGAATTCGCCCTGGGGCACGTCGAGGTTGATGCCGTCGAGAACTTTGATCTGCTGGGTGTCGCGCTGGTAGACCTTGCGCACGTTTTGCACACTGACGGCGGTAGTGGTGGATGGATTCATCATGGCTCCGTTGCGGTTCGTTTCATGTGGCTGTGAGCTCTGCGCTATGAGCCGTGGGGCTCGGGACGACAATTTCATAGGGGCGATGACAACTTCATGGGGGCGCAGCGTCCTTCCGAAGCCAATGGCTCTATCGCGACCTAATCTGTCCCTTCCGAGCCGCGGCATCCCTCAAGCCGGGTTTCTACGCTATTACGGGCGGAATTGCACGCCCACTTCGGGAAAACGCGCATAGCTGCCCTCTGACGCCCTGTTTACTATCCAGATGCCCTAGGCTATGGCCTGCCCTGCGATCGTCGATCCTGGAGCCTCCTGACGCGATTGCATGGCATCCTAGTGACATATATTACTGGCAATATCGTGTCGGATAATTATGTCTTGTTTTAGCACTAATATGCCAATTTTCTCGTATGCCGTCTAACTCGCTCTAGCTCTTGACCTTAACCACATCTCCATCCTTCAGCTTTTGCGGCGGGTTGGTGACCAGTGTCTCCCCGCCCGCCAGCCCCTGCTTCACGATGACCTGCCCGTGCAGATCGGCGCCCGTGACCACCGTCAGCGCCCGCGCTTTTCCGTCCTCGATCTCGAAGACCGTCGCCTTGCCGTCGCGCTGGATCACCGCATCTTTCGGGACGGTGAGGATCCGCTGCGGCGTCGCTCCCGCTGTCTGGGTGTGTTTCGGTTCCAGGAAGGTCACGTTGCAACTCATCTCCGGGCGGAGGTATTTGTCCTTGTCGAGGATTGAAACCTTCACCGTGACGGTCGCCTTGGTGCGGTCGGCCGTTGGAATGACCTGGCGCAGCACGCCCTTGTAGGTGTGGCCGGGCACCGCTTGCACCTGGACGTCGGCCGGCTGGTTCGGCTGGAGCTGGCCGACGTTCGACTCATTGACGTCAACCTCGGCTTCAAGAGAGTTCATGTCGGCAATGGCGACAATGGCGCCCGACGACGTCGAGATCGTCACTCCCGGCGGAATGGGGGCAACGCTCTCGCCGACCTCAGTCATCTTCTTCACCACGATTCCGGCGAACGGCGCGCGCACGATGGTGAAATCTAGATAAGCCTGTTGCACCTGGAGGTTCGCTTCATCCTGCTGGATGGCGGCGGCGGCCAGGTTGACCTTGGCTTTGGCGGCGTCAAGCGTGTCCTGCGAAACCACCTTGCTGCGATAGAGATCTTCCTGCAGCCGCTCCTGGCGCTGGGCCTCAGCCAGATCGGCTTTGGCGTAGTCGATGTCGGCCTTCGCCTTCACGATGGCGGCGAGGGCGTCCTGATTGTCGAGGGTAGCCAAGACCTCCCCTGCCTGCACCACGCTGCCTTCTTCCACGCGCAACTCAGAGATGCGGCCCTGAATCTTCGAAGAGACAACGGACTGATGCCGAGCCACCAGATACCCCGAGGCGGTAAGGATGGGCGTGCCTGCGTTCGGGCCACTGCTGCTCTCGACCGTGGGCTGGAACGTTTCGACCTCGATGGCGCCGAAGACCGGATGTGCCCGCTGATAATAGAATCCGCCTACGACCAGGATCGCAATCAGGACCAGCAACAGCAGCGGAACGCGCCAGCGATTGCGGCGCGGCGCTTCGCGATCGATGCGCAACGAAGCCAGGTCGTCTTTCAGTTCCCGCATAGTTAGATCCGGAGTTTCAGTCCCTGATAGCATCGCACTCCTGCCGCAAGTTTGAAAGGGCCGCCGTCTCGGTCTGCCACCGGTTTTAGGCCATCCGCCCGCGAGGCGGTCCGTTACAAAACAATTGTCAAGGTTGTTCAGAATCTGCGTCAGTGTGGATTGTCAGCAAGGGGGAATGACAATTGTCATTTGCGAGCTAGTACACCTCGAAGGAAGGAGATTTTTCCCGCACAACCCCAAAGCGATTGTCATCCTGAACGCAGCGACCGCCAGGCTTTTGACAGTCGCGGAGTCGAACCACCGCTACTCTCGCATGATGTCACCGGCGAAGACGGGTTTATTTCAAGGGCGAGAATACAAGAACAGGAACATTCCTTTGAGAGATAGCGGGCCCTCGACTGCGTTCGTCGGCCACGCCTCCTCGCTTCGTTCAGGATGACACCATGAAAAATGCTGGGAGAGTGCGAAGCGCACTGCAATCTACCGGAAGGTAACGGTGCTGGCCGCCGGTTCCTGCTTCTTCATCCCAGGCGTATGCGAGGTGAGGAACTGCTTGATGTCGGGCCAGAATTCGTTGAGGATCTGCGCCTGGGCCACGCCGCTCAGGCCGGTCAAGGCGTTCTCGATGGTGCCGCTCACCGACTCATTGCGATACGGGACGTAAGCGTTCGAGACGGCAGCCTGCACGAACTGCCCGGAGATGGCTGAGAAGTTGATCACGTTGCGCCCGTCATCGCTGCGGCCGATGATCACGCGGCTTGCCGCGTAGGCCAGGCGATCGATGATGCGCGTCTGGTGCGAGCGGAAATACCGCGGGTCCTGATGGAAGAGCGTTGGGAAGACGAATCCACTAAAGAACGACGCCGCTTCTTCTCCGGCGGCCGAGACGCCTAGACGCTGACCGAAGCCGCCCATCCCGCCGCCCAGGGTCGGCCAGGCGCCGGAGGCTTGCGCGATCAGAGCGTCGGCCATAATGCTCAGGCCCATGTCGGCGGAGTGCGTGCTGCGCAGGAACAAGTCGAACTTTTGCCGCGGCGACAACGGAACATAGGAGGGCGCGTCCGGCAGCGGCTGGCCGGGAACAAAGTTGTGCGCCATTTTGACCAGGTTGTCGTGCTCGAACGACGCCTTGAGAGAGGCCAGGCTGAACTGCGCCTTGCTGAAGGCGTAGGCACTCACCTCGGCTTCCGTAAACGAGAAAGGCCGAAGCTGGGCGCACACCGCAGCCGGGCTTTGCGGCTCGATGGAATTGTAGAGGCTGACGTTTGGCAGGCCGACCCCAACCGTGGCGGCCAGTTCGGGGGCTGTCTCCGGGAGTTTTACCGCGACGGCGGACGCCGGAGGCGGCGGCAGTACAAATTCGGAGAGCGGCATTGGCGGCAACGGGGCGGAAGCAAGCAGGGACTGTTGTGCGGTCAGAGATGTTCCGCCCAAAGCCAGACCCAGGAAAACTGCGACCCCTAATTTCATTGTCCCCAACCGTGCATGTGAACCTTGCGTGCATTATGTATGAAGACGCGCGATTGCGAAAGGCTGTTCTGCGACTCAGAAAATTAATTTTCATTTGCTGGCAACCAGAACCTCGCGGAGACGCCCGTCTGTTGAAACTTTCAACGATTTTCCGGGCAGGCGGGGTCTGTGGAGGAGTAACGGGTGTAGCGGATTGGACAGGTTGACCAGAGAAGAGCCTGAGCAGCGCGATCAGGTGGAGCTCGACTAGGAGAACCCGCTTTCTCCAGCTATGATGTCGGGATGGCACAACGACTGCGGTTTGCCCAAGCCGTTTCCCTGCTTCTCCTGGCGCCATTGCTTCTTGGCTGCAAGCCGAGGCGTAAATCCCCAACCGTCGTGGTACATCTACTTCGCAATCTTAGTTCTCCTTACGGCACGGAACTGGACCATCGCATTCTGGATTTCCAGGGCACCGATCCGCGATTGAAGTCCGGGTCTCCAATTATGGTGGAAAGCTCAACCGGCGATTACAAGCAGATGCTGGACAAGCAAACCACCAACAATCAGGACGTCGACCTGATCGTGCTGGACTCGATGGACGACGCCAAGAGTAACCCAGTGCTCATGTCGGCCCTGGGTAGTGCCGTAAACGTCTGCGCTGGACTGAAAGCCTGTTCGACCAACGTTCCGGCCATCATTCCATCGCAGGTCGGCGGCGACGATCGTGAAGCCGCCCAGGACTTCGTGAACTTTCTGCAGAAGGCGCCGTAGAGGCAGCAATTCGTGACTCGCAACCAGCGATTAGCTCCGCCTGAGGCGAAGCGGCACTTCTTCAAGCTAACGCGAAAGCGCGGGTACAGCGGCGATCATCGCAGGCCGAATCCAAACGGGGTACCCCGTTCTACGCCCTCTTGCGGGTAGGGCGAGTTTCTTGAGATTCCCGCGCGGTTTACAGACAGAAATGGATTCGGGGGTAGGGGTCCTTCGACTCCGCGGCGCCAAAAGCAGGCGCTGCTACGCTCAGGATGACACCAGAAAGTGAGGCGCCGCTTCCCGCTAGCCCTGGCACTTTATTTCTTCTTCGCCGGCGCGGCCTTCTTCGTTTTTGCTCCAGCCTTGACGGCCTTCTTCGCCGCATCTCCGGCGAACGGCAAATCCTTCATCTCCGCCGCGCGCCACAAATACCACGCGGCCACGCTGCGGAATGGCTTCCACTTCTCGCCATACGCTGCCAGCTCCTTCGGCTTGGGCAGCTCGGCCATTTTCTTCATCTTGGCGAAGCCCTTGCGCACACCGTAGTCGTCGACCGGCAGCACATCCTGCCGGCCCAGGCGGAAGATCAGCAGCATCTCGACCGTCCAGCGGCCGATGCCACGTACAGCGGTCAAGCGCTCGATCAGTTCGTCGTCGCTCATGCGATGCGCCTGCTGTACCGTGGGCACGGTGCCGTCGAGCGTCTTGGAGGCGAGGTCGCGAATGGCCAGCATTTTGTTGCGCGACAAACCGGCTGAACGCAGAAGTTCTTCCGAGGCTGCCACGATCTGCTCGGGCGTAGGGAATCCCTCCACCAGACCGCGGCGAGTGCGGATCTGCTCAGTGTTTTCGGGGAACAGGGCTTTCACCCGCGAGGTGATGGTGGCAGCGACCTTGCCGTTCAGTTGCTGATAGATGATCGATTCCAGCAGCGCGGCAAAGATGCTCTGCGTAGTTTCTTTCATCAGCCGGCAGGGGCCGGACCTGGCCATGATGCGGCCGAGCTGTTTGTCGATCCGCGACAGCTGCTCACAGGCGGTAGTGTGGTCAAGTTTCTTAGGCATCGGAGTCGTTGATTGTCAGAGTCCTACATTGTATGACTACTTTAATCCGGCCTGCGCCAGCATCTCCTCGAACTGATGCCGCGTGCGCATGTCGATGGACTGGGCCACCAGCTTGCCCTCGCGATCGTAGAGAAAGCTCTTGGGGATGCCGTTGACTTCGAACTGATTGCCCATCTTCTGTCCGGGGTCGAGCAGGATGGGATAAGTGATCTTGCGTTCGGCGAGGAAGGGCGCGACCTTGTTGGTCTCGTCGTCTTCGGAGAAGGCGAGGATCACGAAGCCCTGGTCCTTGTACTGGTGGTAGAGCGCCTCCAGGTCGGGCATCTCTTTCTGGCACGGCGGGCACCAGGTCGCCCAGAAGTTCACCAGCACCACCTTGCCCTTCAGATCTTTCAGCGTCCAGGTTTTTCCCGCCAGATCGGTAGCGGTGAAGTTGGTGTCCTGACGCTTGGCATCGTCAGCTTCGAGCTGGGCCATAGCCGCTTTGTATTGCGGCGTATCGAGCGACACCTGCATGTGTTCGTAGCGCGCAAGCTCGGCCAGCGCGACGTAGCCGCCGGCAGGCTGACCATCTTTCTCCGGCGGAGGCTGTTGCTGCAACGCCTCGGACAGTGTGGTAGTTACCTCTTGAAGAGTCTGGTGTCCGAAGTCACCTTCGGTGGCGCGGCTGGCAAGGTATTCAGCCAGAGGAAGCTTGCCCGGCGATGACGCGGGCAGCGCGCGAATCTCCAGTGCAATGTCTTTGGTGGTCTTGGCGCGAACATCGTCGGGCAGGCTGCGCAGCGACTTGATCTGATTAAAAATCGGCTGCTCCTGTGCCGTGTAAACCGGTGCCTGCTGTTGCTGGGCGGAAAGAAGGGCAGGAGTAAGGAATGCAAGTTCGAGAAGAAAAAATAATACAGCGTGACCGGCGTAACCGTGCCGCCGCAAAAAAGTCATGAGCGCGCCACCTCGGAGGATATTGTATTCACTTTGGAGGGTTGGTGGAGTCCGGGAACAGAGAATCAGGATCGCGGTATCCGCTTAAGACGCGAACGATCAGAATGCCGGTTTTGATGGGGGGATACTCCCGTCGCACATTCCCAAAACTTTGATTGTCATCCCGACCGAAGCGAAAACGGGCCCGCCGAACGCCGTTTTTGCGCTCGGTGGGATGTTGGAGCGGAGTGGAGGGACCTGCTGCCCCTCACTGGGCAGGATCATGGACGCGGAATACCATGGGCCGTCGCCACACTTCCGACAAGTCTTCCCACGTCGGATTCTCGCGTTCAATAAGCCACACTTTTTTCTCGCGCCGCCAGCGCTTGATCTGTTTCTCACGAGCAATCGCTTCTTGCACCCAGCCATAAGTCTCGTAGTACACCAATCGATGTACCTTGTATTGCTTTGTAAATCCGTCGAAGACGCCATCACGATGCTGTCGCAGCCGCAAAATCAAATCATTCGTCGCGCCGATGTACAGCACGCGTGACTTACTGGCGAGGATATAGACGTGATAGCCGTGTGGCATGCAACGATGATCGCTCCCATCTGGACAATGCACAGTGATGCGGCTCACAGGACAACAGGTCCCTCCACTCCGCTCCCCACCCCAGCAGGCGCAACAGCAGCGCCTACCGGGGACCCCGGCTTCGCTCCGGTCGGGATGACAACCAAATTTAAGGAAAGCTCTGGTCGGATGACAGCCCATCGGGGACAAACAAGAAAAGGACGGCATCTCTGCCGTCCTTCGTGGTCCCAACAAACTCAAACTTAATCGCCGCTGTAGGCTGCGGCCGCCACCGGCGCTACTTCCGGCTCGACCGGCACTGTGTCCTTGCCGATCTCCTTCACGCGCGCCGAACCTAGCTTGGGCAGCTTCACATCCCAGATCAAGCCCAGGGCCTGGAAGGCCTTGATGCCGTACCAGTTCACATCGAGTTCGTACCAGGCCAGGCCGTGGCGCGCCGACTGCGGATGCGCGTGGTGATTGTTGTGCCAGCCTTCGCCGAAGCTCAGCCAGGCCACCCACCACAGGTTGCGCGAATCGTCATCGGTAGCGAAGCGCTTCGAGCCCCACATGTGCGTCGCCGAATTCACGAACCAGGTGGAGTGCAGGAGGAAGACGGTGCGGAAGAAGATGCCCCACAGAACGAACTTCCAGCCGCCGATGATCAGCAGGATGATGCCGAGTGCGGTGATCGGTACCCAGTGGTACTCGCTGATCCAGAGATGAAATTTGTCTTTGCGAAGATCGGGAACGTAGGCCAGCAGCTCTGTGCTCTTGTTGTGGAAGGTCTTGCCGGTGAGAATCCAGCCCATGTGCGCCCAGAAGCCGCCGTCGCGCGGCGAATGCGGATCGCCGGGCTTGTCGGTGATCTGATGATGCACGCGGTGCGTGGCTACCCAGAAGATCGGCCCGCCCTCGAGCGACAGTGTGGCGCAGACGGTCAGGAAATATTCCACCCACTTGGGGCACTTGAAGCCGCGATGCGTCAGCAGCCGGTGATAGCCCATACCGATGCCCAGGCTGCCCGCGACCCAGTAGAAGAACAGTCCGACGAAAAACGCTTTCCAGCTGAAGAAGAAGAGAGCGGCGAGCGCGCCCAGATGAAAGACGATCATGAAGCCGGTAGTAAGCCAATTAACGCTGGTGTCTTGATCTTTTGGAGCCATTTTTCCCCTAGAAACTTTCGGTCTGCCATCCTCCGCGGGAGCGCGGATGAAGTAATTCCAGACTAACAAGTTCGGGGAGAAGCGTTTGTAATACTTTTGTCACCGGGGATTGTGACGTGAGGCTGGATTTTCGTGCTCGATGAAAACCTGTCGCCCCGGAAGGGGCTTTTGATCTTTATTGCGGCGCACCCAGCGCTGAAGCGCTGGGCTGTCCTGTCGCCGTCCCGCCGGGCGGGACTATATCGATGCGAATTCGAAAACATCGAGTCAGCGTTGAGCACTAACTACGGATTGACTACTGACCATCGGCAACGTTTATGGCTGCCCTAGCCCAAAAGCAGGGCTAGAACGGGGCACCCCCGATCTAACCCGACAAGGCCGATACCTGACAGCGACAGACTACTGGCAACTGGCTACTGCTCTTTCGCGCTGCCCTCACCCCAGTTGAACGTGAGCGACACCGAGCACTGCTGCCCGCTGACCTTGATGCTGGACGTGCCGGACTCTTTGCCGGGAGCTTTGGTTCCGACAACGGCCTGCCAGGAACCGTCTGCCGATGTGGTGGGACTATGAACCGTATCTTCGCCACCGAGGTTCGCCGAGACGTTCAGCATTTCGTAGGGCACGAATCCCGTGGCGCTGACCATTACCTTCTCTGCGAGCGGGGTCTCGCGAACTACCGAGACTTTGCAGTTCTTGCTGGTAGCTTCGATGGGGAAGGGCACAACTTCGGTGAAGCCGGCCACGCGTCCATCGTCAGAAACCACCGCGAAGCGCTTGGGCTCGCCCAGTACCGCCGTAGTCTTGATCTTGATGGGAGCGTCCGGCGCTTCGCCCTTGCACGACGCCGAAGTCGGATTGCAGACCAGCAATCCTTTTGCGTTGAAGGTGACGCCGTCGATCGCCATTTGCGGCTTGCGGCCCGGAATCCATCCCCAGAGGGCATACGTCAGGTTAGAGGGAAATCCCTTGCCGGCCAGCATGTAGGTCAACTGAGTACCGGAAGCCGTAGGCTCGCGCGGTCCCTCCGCAGTCTGTAGTGCGACGCCGGGACTATTTCGCCCCCAGGCGTCTTCATTGAAGCTTTGCGCGGCCAGCGGAAGCGAGACGCAGCAGAGCAGGGGGAGCAGCACGCACAGCGTGGTTCGCAATTTCACTTCGAGCCCTTTCCCTTCGTCCCGGCCGGCAAGGTCATGCTGTACAGGAGCACCTGTTCCGCCTTCTGCACCACGCTGCTGTCGTAGCCTTCCATGATGAGCAGGTCATTGTCGTGGCGGACGATGCGGATTGGACCGTCCTTGCTGATTGCATCGTAAGTATCAAATAGAGCAGGCTTGGACTCTTTGCCTGTGAGGGGATTTTCCGCGGGCTGGACGACAGGCCCGGGACCGAGATGCCACGTTCCTGTAATGGTCGTGCGTTTCGGCAGGTAGCCCAGATACAAGCGCGCGAAGTCGCTCGCCGCCTCGGGCGAGTCCCAGCGCGAGAAGTACAGCATCGCGATCTGGTCTTTTGGTCCGTCCTTCGCCTGGGCCGCGTAGTAATAACCGCCGCGCCAGTGCCGGTAATAGTTGGGTGGATCCTTCACGCCGTATTGCTTAGCGAGCAGATAAATGTCGAACTCGCCCATGCCGCCGAAATCGAAGCGCGTGTAACTGGGCGCCACGATCTGATCGAGGTTCGGAATCGTCAGCTGAGGCACCACCTGGTGCAGCAGGTAGGTCTCCGGCTGCATGATCTGGCGCGTGTCTACCGGAGGATCGGTCAGCAGCCCCTTGAAGGCGGCATCCTTACCCTTGTTCGCCAGCACGGTGCGCACGAAGTCGAGTCCGAAGGTGTACGGCATCAGCATCGATTCCTGCAGAAAGATTGGCGCCTTGGCGAACTCCGGCGAATCCTTGCTGTCGCCCATCTGGGCGCGCACGGCGTCAACGAATTCCGGCGCGGTGAGGATCGTCTTGTTCATCGGGGCGAGGGTGTAGTCGAACCAGACCACTTGCGCCTGGCCCTCGGTGACGCATTGGCGCGCACTCTGCGCCTCTTCTACGAAATATTCCTGTTGATCGGGCAGCGCCGCGTCGTCCTTGGCGCCGGCGAGTTCCCACTTGTCGAGCGCCACCTGCTGATCCTGCAAGGCGTGCGTCAGTTCGTGCGCCAGCACCGGCTTCTGTGCGTCGGCCGGAAGCCAGTCCAGAACGCTGACACTCTTGGTGCGCGGATCGTAGAAGGCGGCCACCTGCTCGCCCATCAGGCGGATGAACTCGGCATGAAGATCGTAGTTCGGCGGCAGCAGCCCGAACTTGGTGAGCACGAGTTTCGCCTGCTCCAGCCGCTTCTCATCCTTGTCGTCCTTCATGCGCTTGTCGACGTACTTCTCGACTTCCTGGCGCGTGATGAGGTTGCGCTTGATCTTGTGCTCGATGGGCAGGCCGGTGTCGCCGCTGACGAAGCCGAGGATCTCGTCGACCGAGCGGAAGAGGTCCTTGGCCTGTTGCTTGGTGATGTGGCCTTCGGGCTCGGGCTGCTCCTGCGACTCGCTGGAGTTATTTGGCTGATCAGGCGGTGCGCCGGATTGCTGCTGCTGGTCCTGGACTGTCGCGCCTGTGCCGGGAAGCTGCTGGGTCGCGGATCCGTTCGGCTGCGTGGGAGTGGCCGGCGGCTGCGGCTGCGACGGTGCTTGCGGCTGCGCCGGAGCCGCCTGGCTCCAGAGTGCGGTGGTCAGGAGCAGAGCGAAGAGAGTTCCTGCCAGAGCGGACTTAAAACGGCGCGTGATTGAGGGTCGGAATAAAACGCGTGCGGGCATGCAGTTGGCTTCAAGGATACAGGAGAAACAGGAGAGTGGCGGTGCTCAGTCAGCCCGAGGCCTCGCGATCGAACCATTTCTCGGGATACAGTTGCTTGGCGAGCGGCTTCCCGGGTTCTATGAAGAGACCGCCATTGCCGCAAATCGGGGATTCCAGAGCTGATTCTAGTTATGCTATCTTCAGTGAACGTGCGGCCACATGGTCACAACCACTTACTGGCCCACCCTGCCTCTTGAACGAACGATATGACGTCATAGGGCGCGTTCGTAAGCTTCAACAGCGCACTCCCGGTCTTGAGTGCCTCAGAGATCTCCAAAATCTTGAAAGCTTCGATGTCGAGTTCTCTCCCGACGGCCTCGTGTTGCGGGAGACCTTCTACACTAACGGCGGTGATGTGGATGCTTGTATCGCGAACATCTACGACGAATCAAGCCGGCATCTGCGCTCGTTGGGGTTCAATGGCGCGGGCACGTTGACCGACATCACTGAATTCAAGTACGACACCACCGGCAGGAGCATCAAGTGGATTGAGCGCGACCCTGCGGAAACGACGCTGCGAAGCGGGATCGACGTGTACGAAGAAGATCTCCTGAAATCGTCGACTATTCTTCTGGCGGAGGGCAAGAAGCGAACCAAGCTCCTCGAGTATTCAAACAAAACTCTGGCGAAGTCAGTTTCAGAGTATTACAGCCAAAGCGGACAATGCACCGAGCGGTGGATTTCTCAGTACGATGTTTTAGGCCGATTGAAGGAGACGTTCGCACTCACTGCTGACGGCAAGCCCCTGGGTGACGGTCGATATACTTACGAATACGACGCTAATGGCCGCGAATCCGAAGTTTTAGGTTTTAATGACTGGAGCGATGAGAACGTCCCAAATACTGTATCTCGATATGAGTACACGCTGGATTCAAGTGGAAACTGGATTGAACGTCGAGAGCATCACCGCTTCCGCAGCAGCTCTGGCTGGCGGACAAAGGTAAGCAAACGCACGCTCACCTACTACGAAGCTAAGGAATGGTGCGCGTCTCGTCCGCACTCGCCCAGCGGGCATCCCTAGCCAGAACCTCTCCTGCGGCTTTACACTGCTCAGCGTCTCTGGCAAAGTAAATGGTGGAAACGCAATCGATCGTCGTCCTCGACTTCGGCGCGCAATATTCGCAGCTCATCGCCCGCCGCATCCGCGAACAGAACGTCTTTTCCGTCGTCCTCCCCTGCACCGCCCAGCTCGAAGAAATCAAGAGCTACCGTCCCGCGGGCATCATTTTGTCGGGTGGGCCGTCGTCGGTCTATGATCCCGACGCGCCTCCGGCCGACGAACAGGTGCTGCATCTTGGCTTGCCCGTCCTGGGGATCTGCTACGGCTTGCAGTTCATGGTCTACAAGCTGGGCGGAAAAGTTCGCGCGGCCGACAAGCGCGAGTACGGCCACGCTGAGGTTGAGCTGCTGAGCAGCGACTCTCAGCTTTTTAAGAGCCTGCAAGGCCCGGTCGCGGTTTGGATGTCGCACGGCGATGAAGCGCTGGAGCTTCCCGCCGGCTTCGAGTTAATCGCCACTACCTCGAATGCGGTGGCTGCCATCCAGTACCCGGCGAAGAAGTGGTATGCGGTGCAGTTCCATCCGGAAGTGCGTCACACGCCGCAAGGCACCGAGATCCTGCGCAACTTCGTCTTCGAAATCTGCGGGATGGAGCCGACCTGGTCGCCTCAGAGCTTTATCGACGAGACGGTGGCCAGCGTGCGCAAGACCGTCGGCTCCGGCCGCGTGATTTGCGGACTTTCCGGCGGTGTAGATTCGTCGGTTGCGGCCGAACTCGTGCATCGCGCCGTCGGCGATCAGCTGACTTGCATCTTCGTGAACAACGGAGTGCTGCGCAAAAACGAGTTCCAGAGCGTGCAGAAAAACCTGCGCGACAAGCTCGGCCTCAAGATCGACGCGGTCGACGGCAGCGAGCGCTTCCTCACGAAGCTGGCGGGCGTCACCGATCCCGAGAAGAAGCGCAAGATCATCGGCAACGAGTTCATCGCAGTCTTCGAGGAAGAGGCGCACCGCATCGAGCAGATCGAGGGCAAGGTTGATTGGCTGGTGCAGGGCACGCTCTATCCCGACGTGATCGAGTCGCGCTCGGTGCGAGGTCCCTCGCAAGTGATCAAGAGCCATCACAACGTCGGCGGCCTGCCTGAAAAGATGAAGCTCAAGCTCATCGAGCCGCTGAAAGAACTCTTCAAAGATGAGGTGCGGCAGATTGGCCGCGACCTCGGCATGCCGGAAGACGTTCTCCAACGGCAGCCATTCCCCGGACCGGGATTGGCGGTGCGCATCGTGGGCGAAGTTACTGCCGAGCGCGTTGCGCTGCTGCAGGAAGCCGACGACATCGTGGTCACCGAGATCAAGCGCGCCGGGCTCTACAACAAAGTGTGGCAATCGTTCGCGGTGCTGCTGCCGGTGATGTCGGTGGGCGTGATGGGCGACATGCGCACCTACGCCTACACCTGCGCCGTCCGCGCCGTGAACTCCGAAGACGGCATGACCGCCGACTGGGTCGATCTGCCGCATGAAGTGCTGAAGACCATCTCCAGCCGGATCGTGAATGAAGTGAAGGGAATCAATCGCGTGGTGTACGACATTACGAGCAAGCCGCCGGGGACGATTGAGTGGGAGTGAGGCCGTGATTCGATTATGAGTCAGCGACTGGCTAATCTACTGAATCTGGAACTCGCATGGCACCGAACTAAGTTCGACATCCCGGACCGGGTCTTTGTTACTAATCCATACCTTGTTGAGCTGGTTGAACAAGACCTGCCGACTTTTCTGAATGGCATTCGAGAACAGATTAGCCGAGGCTACACCCCAGCTGCCGGTGGAACTTGCCAGCAACCGAAGGGCAACTGGCAGGTTAGGCCGGGAACCCTCCTCCGCCTGTCGGATGAAATTGTGTTTAATGCCCTCGTCGGTCAATGTTTTCCTAATATCAGTCGGCGGTTGCGTTGGTCTCAGGGGGGCCCTGACATAGCCTACCAACTCGAGAACGTAACCACGGCAGTGAAATGGGTAAAGAGGGGTTTTCTCATCTGGCGGGAGTGGCGACAAAAGTCGCTAGAAAAATTGCGGGCAGCAGAATTTGTTGTAATAGCTGACATTGCTGCATTTTACGAAAATATCGACCTTCCTCGACTTTCTTCAGATCTACGGGCGGTGGGGATGGACGACGAAGCGTGTCGACTGCTGAGCGCTTGCCTAGGTCGGTGGGCCGAGCCTAGAGGTAAAGGCATACCACAAGGGCGCAGCGCCTCAGATATCCTCGCGAAACTCTATTTGGACTCGCTCGATCACAACCTTCGGAATGCTGAGTTCTCGCACCTACGCTATGTTGACGATATTCGAATTTTCTGCGGAGACTTAGGCGAGGCAAAGCGCGCCGTCCTGCAGCTATCTGAATTACTAAGGCTACGAGGATTGAATATCCAAACAGCGAAGACCAAGATATACCGCTCCGATGAGGCGCTACCTGAAATAGACGGTGTTGCTAGAGTGATCGACCACATACACGAAGAGCTTCGAGAAGAGATTCAGGCGTATGCAGACGCTGGATATGCAACGGTCGAAGGATTGGAAGAATTAACTGCGGCTAATCCGGACCATCCTCCTCTAGAGGTGCTTGAGCGTGCATTTCGGTCCCACTTCGTCGAGGTTGGCGATGCCGAATTCGACCGAACCCTGTTTCATTACCTTCTTAGCAGATTGGGTGCCACCGGTTCTGACATCGGCTTGGAATATTGCGCTGCTACCTTGGCGAGACGACCCGAAGAAACCTCCCACATCATTCGTTATCTGCATAAAGCCGATCCGGAGGGCCAAACTGACAGTCGACTGTTCGATTATCTAGAAGATCCCGATGCGCTATACGAATACCAAACATTTCTTGTCCTTCGCTCCTTCTTTGAGCAGCGGCGGTTCCCGGATCGCGTTGCGAACTATTGTCGTAGATTGCTAAGAAACGCTAACACCCAACAATACGTTCGCGCATACGCGATGGCGATTCTTGGGGAAATTGGCGAAGCCGCCGACTTGGAATTTATCGAGGCGGCCTATCCCGACGCCCGAGAGGATATTCAGCGAGCAGCTGCGATTTGCGCTTGTCGTCGAATGGAAGTTGGCCGTCGAAACGCCTTCTTTGGTCGCGCTAGAAATGACGGAATCATGGAGCAAAGGGCAGTACTTTGGGCGCGAGGGGCCACGCCCGGCCGGCAAGCAGATGTCAACGCCCAAGACGTACCTCAAGATTAGTCGAACTCATTTCAACAGGCAGCTAGACCGTGACCATACCCGGCCCGGAACTTCAGCAGCGAATTCGGCGCATCGAGCATGGCCTGAGCCAGGTGGGCACTCTTCTGGTTCCGGTGGAGATCAGCGATGGCGTGAAGAAAGCCATCACGCTGGCGAACATCGATCCCGACATGGCGCTGGGCCGCGCCCGCAAAGTTCTCGACTTCCTCGTCTCCGACCTGTACCGGCGTGAGTTCGGGCGCTCGCCCGGAACGCAGCCGCTGGAGAATTCCGTTCAGCAACTAGCGAAAGCGGGCAAGCTGCCGCGGACCATGGTCGCCTACGCCAACAGTGTCCGCGAACTGGGCAATGTCGGCATTCACGGATCCGGCGAGGCGGTTACGGAAGAGGATGTCGTCTCGTCACTTGAAAACCTGATGCGGCTGGTGGCCTGGTACTGCGAGCAGGTGCGGCCCGGCGGCAACGAGGAAAAGATCGAGCCCGAGCCGCCGCCTGTCGAGGACGATAAGCAAGCTGAGCAGGAACGCGCCGAAAAGGAGCACGCCGAGAAGGAGCGCATCGACAAAGAACGGCTCGACAAAGAGAAAGAACGGCTCGACAAAGAGCAGCTGGAGAAAGAACGGCTCGAGAAGGAGCGCGCTGAAGCGGAGCGAGCGGATAAAGAACGCCTGGAGAAAGAGCGGCTCGAGGAGGAACGGGCCGAACAAGAACGGGCTGAGAAAGAACGCCTCGAGAAGCAGCGAGCCGAGAAGGAACGTCTGGAGAAGGAACGTCTGGAGAAGGAACGTCTGGAGAAGGAACGTCTCGAGAAGGAAAAGGAGCGCAAAAAACTTCCGAGGCCCTCCCGCAAACCGGTTGTGCTCGTTCTGCTGTTGGCCAGCGTTCTTGGCGGTGCATTGTGGTGGTGGTTCAACGACAGTCCGGCGGCGCGGCACAAGGAGTTTCTGAAGCACAAGTACGATGGCATCGCGCTGTTGAAAAGCGGCAACTACGCCGACGCCAGGCAGGAATTGCTCTCGGCTTACTCGTTCGATCCCCATGACGACTACGTGTACTTCTGCCTGGGCGAGGCCGAATACCATCTGGGAAATCTGCGATACGCCATCGACTACTACCAGCGCGCGCTCAAGCTGGTGCCCGACGCCAGTTACGCGCAGATCGGTCTGGCCAATGCGCTGCTGACCTCTGGCGACGTGGACGGCGCGATTGCCGGGTACAAGGCCATCCTCAGCGCCAATTTCCAGCTGGACCCCTCGACCTTGGCGCAGGTTCATAACAACTACGGTGAGGCGCTGCTCAAGAAAGGGGATTTCAATGGAGCCTGGCAGCAGCTAGCTCTTGCTGTCGAAGCAAAGCCGGGATGGCGGTCGCAACTGAGCGACCGGGTCAAAGTGTCGCCGCAGACGCACTAGCGCTGCCTGCGCCACGCGTCAGTTTAGTCAAAAATAATAACAGTAAATAATATTGACAATCAGTATTTGGACTGTAAAGTCTCGTCCCATGATTGACGAAAAACCCTGGTACGAGAACATTGCCCTTCCTGCGCTGCTGCGGCATGCGCGCACTACATACGGCGTCGCTATGCGTCAAGCATTGGCGGACGCCGGGTATGACGATATTCCCGGTAACGGTCTCTACGTGATCGGTGGGCTCGCGCTGGGTGTTCCCGACCTTCCGCTGGGCGAACTCATCAAGCAGCTGCGCATTTCGAAGCAGGCGGCCGGCCAACTGGTCGACACGCTGGTGATGCGCGGTTATCTCGAGCGCTCGGTTGACAAGGACGACCGCCGGAAGCTGACTGTTACGCTGACCGAGCGAGGCAAGGCTGCGGCAGCCGCTCAAACAGCCGGACGCGAGAAGGTTGACGCCGAACTCCTTGCTGCCGTCGGTCAGGATGATGTGAGCCGTACTCGCCGAACCCTGGCGGTGCTGTGCGATATCGGAGCGCAGGCGCGTGGCGATGAGGAGGACGATCACTAGAAGGAGTGGACGCTGAAACGGTGGAGCGGCCTTACCTGTATCTGCCGTGTTGTAGAACATTTCTGACGAATCGGTGTAGAGTGCCAAGGTCAAAAAAGACGACGGTCTACGTCGCGATTCCAAGGAGCTCACGATGGCAAGTTCTGCACGACCTTCTACATTGATTTTGCGCAGCGATTCTCGAACCTCCATTTTTGTAACGGCAATTCTCTGTGCCTTGACGCTGATGTTTGCGCTTCCGGCTCGGGCACAAACGTTCACCGTGTTGCATACCTTCGGCGGCGCTGACGGAGAGTATCCCTACACCGGCGTGGCCATCACCTCCGGCGGAGCTCTGTATGGTACGACTTCGCGCGGCGGAACCTACCAGGGCGGAGTGGCCTACGAGTTGAAGCCTTCTGGCGCCGCGTGGTCGTTCATGCTGCTCTACCAGTTCGGAAACGGAAGCGACGGCAGCTCGCCCTACGCCAGTCTGGTGTTTGGCCCGGGCGGCGCGCTCTACGGAACAACTGCGCTGGGTGGCAGCGGTAACGGAACTGTCTTCGACATGCAACCGCAGGCGACTGTCTGCAAGACGACCCGTTGTCCGTGGCATGAAACAACGATCTGGTCGTTCCAAGGTTCTGACGGCTCGCTGCCGGCTTACGGCGCTTTGGCCTTCGATCAGCAAGGCAATGCCTACGGTACGACGCAGTATGGCGGTGTTAACAACAAGGGCACGGTCTACAAGCTGACGCGCAACGGTCAGCAGTGGACGGAGACCGTGCTGTACTCTTTCGGCTCGACCGCGAGCGACGGAGTCTACCCGCTGCACAACGTGGTTCTCGATCACGCCGGCAATCTGTACGGAACGACCTACCAGGGAGGAACGACCGGCGGAGGTACAGTATTCCAATTGGTGCCCTCCGGCGGCAGCTGGACCGAGAACATCATCACCAGCTTTCCCGCGGGAGCCGAGCCGCAGGCTGGTCTGATCATCGACGCGGCCGGGAATCTCTACGGCGCAACTACCGGCATCGGAGCCAGCGGTACCTCTGAAGTCTTCGAGCTGTCGCCCTCCGGCAACTCCTGGCAACTGTCCTCCCTCCACGCTTTCCCCAGTACCTCGCAGTTCAATCTGGGACCGGTGGGCAATCTGGTGATGGACCACAGCGGTAATCTGTACGGCGCAACCTACAGCCTGGGAGTCCACGGAAAGGGAAATGTCTTCGAGCTGAGTCCTTCGGGCAACAGCTGGACGTACGTTGACCTGTACGACTTCCGCGGTGGCACCGACGGAGGCGGCCCCATCGGCGATCTCAACCTGGATGCCAGCGGGAACGTCTACGGCACCACCCAGAACGACGGCAACGGCATGGGCGTGGTGTGGGAGCTTACGCCGTAGCAGGCGGCTGTCTATCGGGAAACACCGGTGCCCCACTCATTGGCGCTTTTCGAATGAGTGGGGACTTCTCGTCAGTACAACCGGAAGTTCACTTCGACATTCACCTGCACCGCGACAGGATGTCCATCCTTCATCGCGGGCTGGAAGCGCCAGCTGCGAACAGCTTCAACGGCTTTTTGATCGAGGCCCATTCCCAAAGCGCGCTGCACTTGAACCTCGCGGGCGCGGCCGTCGGCGCCGATAACCACCCAGAGCACGACCGTCCCCTGATACTTCGCCTGGCGAGCCTCTTCGGAGTACTCCGGATCAGGATCGTAGATCACGCGCGGCGCGCTCACGCCTCCACCCACGCGATACACCCCTCCACCAAACCCGCCGCCATGACCCGGGCCCACGCCCGGGCCGCTGCCGCTTCCGATACCTCCACCGTCGCCCGTGCCAATTCCACTGCCGCTGCCGGTACCGTTCGATGGCGAACTCAAGATTCGCGACATGGGATCGCCCAGCATCGCGGTTTGCGGCAGCTTGATGTCTGGCGGTCCGACGACGGTTGGCTCTGCAGCGAGCTTTGGATTGTCGTTGCGAATCACGATAGCCGGCGGCGTGATCTGCTCACTCGCAAACCGTGGTGCGCTGCCTTTCGATGCGGCCAGCAAGTCGCGATCGCCGCCACCGCCGCCTCCGCCTGCCTTCGTCTTGGCGACGGGCAGCGTGTAGTCGCCGGGTCCGATGAGTGAAATGACCTGCCGCTTCACCTGTTGCGGGTGGCCGGCAATCCAGACACTCGACGCCAAAACAATCGCAATCGCAGCGGCGTGCAGCGCCGCCGACACCGCAAAGTTCGCGCGGTGCACCGGATAGTTGCCGTAGCCCCCGCCGAAGAGTGTCGGCAGAATCTGTTCGTCGGAAGCTCTCCTCGATGCGCCGCCAGGAATTGAAACCAGTAGACTGCGTTGGGCGGTACGGGGAATCGCGTCGCTGCCGGACAGGCGGTCCGTTTCACTTTGCAACTCCAGTCCAAGACGCGAGCGGAATTCGACGCTCGGCATCTCGCGCAGGGCACTCGCAACCAGCAGCAGTTCGCCCAGGGTGCGATCATTCTCCGCGGCGCTTGTCTCGCCCTGCAGCAGGGAATCGACCGCGCTGTCGAGCTCTTCGTAAATAGCGTGGCTGCTCATCGTTTCTCTCCCATACGGTTTCGCAGATTTTCCAGCGCGCGAAACTGCAATTGCTTGACTGCGCCTTCGCTGCGCTTCAATTCGAGGGCGATGTCGCGAATACTGCGCTGATCGAGGAAGCGCCGCACCATCACCAGCTTCTGATCCGATGGCAACTCCTCGAGCAACTGCGCCAACATGACGTGGCGTTCGATGCCCTCTTCCGCGCCGGTGTCCTCCAGATCGTTGTCGGAGATCTCCGGATGCCGTGAGCGCCGCTGCCAGCGGTCTGCGATGGCGTTCGACGCAATCCGCAGAAGCCACGCCACGAAGGGCGCGCCGCGCCATTCGAATTGCGCGAGGTTGGCCAGCGCCTGGTGAAAGACCTCGGCGGTCAGGTCCTCGGCTTCGGTACGGTCGAAGACCCGCGACGCCACGAACGCGTAGACGCGGTCGAAGTTGTTCTCATAAAGCTCGCCAAAGCGGCGGGGATCGCGCTGGGCGGCTTCGATGAGAAGTCGTTCGTCGGTTTCAGCTTCGACAGCTTTCAAACCCATCTCCGGCAGTTGCGCCTTCATACAGGTAAACCGTCAGGAATGGGGAAAGGTTACGGCGAGGGTCGAATTTACTCCAGCACTTTTCAGGCGAGGCGGGAGTGCGCGTTGTCGATCGACGCCGCGCCTGCGTCCGTGGAGTATCTCAACCGGATGCGAGGCCGCTGGAGCCTGCTGTCAGCGGGGGTGTGACGAGGCTCACGCCCCGGAGCCGTCCGAATGTGATAAACAAGAGAGTACGAGCTGGCCGAACGAGCCGGCACGAGTCTGACTATGAGCCATTCCGTTTTGCGGAGCGTGGGCTTCGCGCGCTTCTTCCGCCGGCTGAAGCCGGCTCTCAAAATAGATAGCCTTCCTGGACGCTGGCCTGAAGGCCAGCTCTACCCGATCCAGCCCGACGGCGAGAGCTACCCGAGCCAGCGTGAAGACCAGGGCTATCCGATCTGTGAATCTCGCACCGCCTTCGCTTATCGGAAAGCAGTGGTCCGCGAACTCCGCGTGAGGGAGGCCACATGTTGAGGTCGGCCTTCATCGCGCTGTCGGAAAGCAAGGGCTTGCGCAACTTTGCCGAGAAGTCGGCGCTCGGAATGAAGTTCTCCAAGCGCTTCGTGGCCGGCACGGACCTGAAAGACGTGATCGCCGAGACTGAAGTGGTTAACGGCTGGGGCGCGGGCGTCAGCATCGACAATCTGGGTGAGAACGTCACCAACGCCGACGAAGCCAAGCATAGTGCCGCCCTCTATCACGAGATGCTGGACGAGATCCATCAGCGCAAGCTGAACGCCAACATCAGCCTAAAGCTCACGCATATGGGGCTCGATGTCGATCCGGAGCTGGCGTTTCGGCAGGTGACCGAGCTGGTCGACCACGCTACGAAGATCAATAACTTTGTACGCGTCGACATGGAAGGCTCAGCTTACACCCAGCGGACTATCGATTTTGTGCGCGGCCTGCATCGCGAGCCGGGACACGCCGGCAAGGTGGGCACGGTCATCCAGTCGTACCTGTTCCGCAGCGAGAAGGATGTGAACGATCTGCTTTCCGAACGCATTCGCATTCGTCTGTGCAAGGGCGCATATAAAGAGCCGCCGGAGATTGCGTTTCCCAAGAAGCAGGATGTGGACGCGAATTATCTGAAGCTGGCGCGCACGCTGATGAAGAGCGGCGTCTTCCACGGGCTGGCGACGCACGACGAAGCGATCATCAACGAGCTAAGGCAGTTTGCGAAGTCGGAGAACATCCCCACGTCGGCATACGAGTTCCAGATGCTGCATGGCGTGCGCCGCGATCTGCAACAGCAGCTGGTGCGCGAAGGCTACGGGCTGAGGGTCTACATTCCGTTCGGATCGGAGTGGTATCCGTACTTTATGCGCCGGCTGGCCGAGCGCCCGGCAAACGTGATCTTTATTGCGAAGAACATGTTCAGGCAGTGAAAAAGTAGAAGTGACTGGAAGCAGCGGGTGCCCCGTTCTAGCCCGATGTTGGGCTAGGCCGGGTCTTCTCGGGTCTCTTCCCGAAAATCACCCGCCCTGCGCCAAAGGAAGGCGTAGAACGGGGTAGCCCCGGTATTGGTTTTGATCACTGAAACTAACCACTGACTACTGCTTCACTTCAACTTCGCGCCAACCGGCACATCCTCAAGAAATCCTGCCAGCACCGGCTGACCTTCGTCTCCTAGCGACGCCGCGACGATCATGCCATTCGATTCCAGACCGCGCAGCTTGCGCGGCGCCAGATTCGCGACGATCACGACTTTACGGCCGATGAGCTTCTCCGGATCGTAGGCTTTGGCGATGCCGGCGACAATCTGACGAACTTCAGTGCCTATATCGACTTCAATGCGCAGCAGCTTGTCGGCTCCTTTCACCTTCTCGGCGAATTTCACTTCGCCGACACGCAACTCGACCTTCAGGAAGTCGTCGATGGTGATCTTGTTGTCGGTTGTTCCCACGGGCGACGACGATGCAGTACCCGTAGACCCGGCGGACGGCGCTGGAGCTCCTGCGGGCGAGCCCGGTAACGCCGCTCCGCCTTCAGCTTTTTGTGCGGGAGAGGATGCATTGGCGGGAGCCGTACCCGTTACCTGCTCCGTTTTCGTCTCCGTAGTCTTTGTCTCGCCCTCGGTGGAGCGTTCCTGTTCCATCTTCTGCATCCTTTCAATAATGCTCTTGTCGGCCCGCGGGAATACCGGCTCGACTTTGCCGAGCTTAGTGCCAATCTGCAGCTGTCCCCACTTCAACTCGGTCAGCGGAAGTTCACTGATGTTGCCCAGCCCAAGTTGCCGCCAAATGCGCTCAGTCGCCTCCGGAATGATGGGATGCGCCAATGCGGTAACGATGCGCAGCGCCTCAGCCGACGTGTACAGGACGGTTGCGAGTTGCGCGCGCGAGTCTGCATCCTTCTCTTCGGCCAGTGACCACGGATGCGTTTCAGCGATGTAGCCATCAACCGCGCCGATGAACGACCACAAATCTTTCAGCGCGCCCGAGAAATCGAACTTGTCGAACTTCTCGTTGAACTGCGGAATGGTCGTCTCGGCTTGCCGTTTAAGGGCAGTTTCCTTCTCGACAAAGCCCGGATTCTGCAACGCCGCTTTGCTCGGATACGGCACCTCGCCATCGAAGTAGCGCACGATCATCGACAGCGTGCGGCTCGACAAATTGCCCAGCCCGTTCGCCAGGTCGCCGTTGTAGCGCTGCACCAGCGCGTCGAAGCTGAACGAGCCGTCCTGCCCGAAGACGATCTCGCGCAGCAGGAAGTAGCGCAGCGCGTCCTGCCCCAGCGTGTCAAGGATGGTGTCGCTGCGTACGATGTTGCCGCGCGACTTCGACATCTTGCTCTCCTCGAACAGCAGCCAGCCGTGCGCGACGATCGACTTCGGCAGCGGCAGATCGGCGGCCAGCAGGAAGGCCGGCCAGTAGACGCAATGAAAGCGCACGATCTCCTTGCCGATCATGTGCACGTCGGCAGGCCAGTAGCGCGCGAGCATTTCCTGGTCCTTGGGATCGTCGGAGCCGAAGCCGAGCGCCGTCATGTAATTCGCCAGCGCATCCAGCCACACGTAGATGACGTGCTTGGGATCGTCCGGCACCGGAATGCCCCACTTGAACGAGGTACGGCTCACCGAAAGATCGCGCAGGCCGCTGCGCACGAAGGCAATGACCTCGTTGCGGCGCGTCTCTGGCCGGATGAAGTCGGGGTGCTCGTCGTAATACTTCAGCAGCCGCTGGCCCATCTCCGACAGCTTGAAGAAATAATTCTCCTCGTGCACCGTCTCCGTTGGCCGTCCGCATTCCGGACAAGGCGCGCCCGGGCCGACGGCATCGACATAGAGTTCGTCGAAAACGCAATACTGGCCGCTATAGGAGCCCTTGTAGATGTAGCCGCGCTCCCGCAGTCGTGTGAACAAGGCTTGCACGCCGCGGATATGGCGCGGGTCGGTGGTGCGGATGAAGTCGTCGTACGTGATCTTCATCTTGTCCCACAGGCCGCGGAATTCGGCAGAGACTTTGTCGGCAAACTCTTTCGGCGAGCAGCCGGCTGCTGCCGCCGAGCGCTCGATCTTCTGCCCGTGCTCGTCGGTGCCGGTGAGGAAGAACGTGTCCAGGCCCATCATGCGCTGGCGCCGGGCAATGGCATCGCACACGACGGTCGTGTACGTGTGCCCGATGTGCGGCCGCGCGTTGACGTAATAGATGGGCGTGGTGATGTAAAACTTATCGGCTTTGTCCATGCTGTCGGTCCAGATACAAACGAATGGCTTCCTGCATCACGTGTTTCAGTGGAACGTGATGTTCGGCGGCGATGCGCCGGCAATCTTCATACTCGGGCGCATATTGCGAGGGCGTGCCGTTTACGCCCGCAACCTTCATGCGCACCTCGCCCCACGGTGTGATCACGGCTTCATGATGACGGGGGAGCGCGTAGCGGTTCTCGCGGCGCACCCGAATGCCCAGCGTCGAGCTTTCACGGAAGAGCAGCGCCCGCATGTGTTCTTCGCGATCGGTTGGCGCAAGAATGGTCAGTACCGTGCCCGGCCGGTTCTTCTTCATCTGCACGGGCGTGGTGAAGACATCGAGCGCGCCTTCGGCAAACGCCACCTCCATGATGTAGCCGATGAGTTGCGGATTCAGGTCGTCGAGGTTGGCTTCGAGGATCGCAATCTCTTCTTCTTCGCCAAGGCTGCCGGCCGGCGTCTCGACGGCAGCAGTCTGGCCAATCGCGATGCGGAGGACGTTTGCGTGTCCCTTGAAGTTGCGGGACCCCGCGCCGTAACCGATCTGGTTGGTCGTCATGGCAGGACGGGGGCCAAAGCCGGACGCCAGAACTTTCACGATTGCGGCGCCGGTGGGCGTGACCAGTTCCTTCTGAATTTCGCCGGAGTAGATTGGAGCGCCTTGCAGCAGCTCGAGCGTGGCGGGAGCGGGCACCGGCAGCACGCCGTGAGCGCAGGTGACCGATCCGCCGCCGACATTCAGCGGAGAGCAGAGGAACTGATCGACTCCCAGCGCATCGGCGCCGACGGCAGCGCACACGATGTCGACGATCGCGTCGGCCGAGCCCACCTCGTGGAAGTGAATGCCTTCAAGGTCAACATTGTGAATCCGGGCTTCAGCCGCGCCCAGCGCGAGGAAGATCTCGTTGGCGAGCTGCTTCGCGCGTTCACTCAGCGGCGCGATGGAGATGATATTCAGGATGTCGGAAAGGCTGCGACCGTGAGCGTGAGGCTGTTCGTGTGAGTGGCTGTCCGAGGTATCGTGATTGTGAGAATGACGAAGCGCATGCTCGTGTCCGGGTAAGTGCGAATGCTGCGCTGTAGTTCTTTGAGCGCTATCCCCTAACCTCTGCTTTTCCCAGAACTCTTCCCGGGGCAGGTCCTTCTCGCCGTTCACAATCACATCGAGCTTCGTCGCCGAGATGCCACCGCGGTCGACGCGTGAAATTTCCAGCGTGGCTCCAATATCCAGGTCGGCGACTGTCTTCTCGAAGAGCGCGAACGGAACTCCGGCGTCGAGCAGCGCGCCGAGAAACATGTCGCCGCTGATGCCGGAGAAGCAATCGAGATAGGCTATGCGCATGGGAGCCGCCCGGATCGCGCGCAAACACGCGCGAGAAGGAGAAATTTCATCATAGGTAAGCCGCGTGGGAGCGTCAAACGTGGGAGGACGGCTGCTCGCCATTCGCTGTTCGCATGGCGGGTGGCTGTTAGTTGATAGCTTTTAGCTCTTGGCAGATCGCCGGGATCAGCTTTGTTATTCTGAAGTATCGCACCGCGAACATTCGGGTGCCCCAAGTCTCGCGGTTTTCGAGACTTGGGGGTTTTCCGCCTGGCGATACGATGCGCGGATGGTTTAACCGGCCCCGCAAATCTTTAGCCGACAACTAAGAGCTAACAGCCCATGTACCTGGAACAACAGAAGGTTCTCGCCGCCCACGTCCGCGCGTTTCTGCGCGAGAAGTATGATGTCGACCTGCCCAACATTGTCATCGACCAGCCGCCAAAGGTCGAAATGGGGGAGTTTGCCATGCCTTTCCCATTCGAACTCGCGAAGCGCCTGCGCAAGCCGCCGCGCAAGATTGCCGAGGAGATCGCGTACCTGTTGCCCGTGCCCGAAGGCTTCGACCGGTTCGAGGTCGCCGGCGCGGGATACATCAACGCTCGCCTGAAGCGCGCCAGTGCCGCGACGGCTCTGGCCGCGGGAGAAGCACTTGCTGCCGCTACCCACGAGGGCGAAGGCGCTGCGGACGTCAGCGGGAAGATCCTGGTCGAGCACACCTCCATCAATCCCAATAAAGCCGCGCACATTGGGCATCTGCGCAACGCCATTCTCGGCGACACGTTCGTTCGCCTGTTGCGCGCCGCCGGGCACACGGTCGACGTGCAGAACTACATCGACAACACCGGCGTGCAGGTGGCGGATGTGGTGGTTGGCTTCGTCACCCTGGAGAAAAAGTCGAAGGCCGAGATCGCTGAACTGATTCGCTGGACGCCGCTCTTCGACTATCACTGCTGGGACCTCTACGCGCGCGTCTCGCAGTGGTACGAGGAGGACAAGGAGCATCTGAAGGCGCGCCAGGACGCGCTGCACGCCATCGAACAGGGCGGCAACAGCCTGGCTGAGATCGCGGAGATGATCTCCGTCACGGTGCTGCACCGCCATCTGGAAACCATGGACCGGCTCGACATCGAATACGATTTCCTGCCCCGCGAGAGCGAGATTCTGCACCTGCACTTCTGGGATGCCGCGTTCGCGCTGCTGAAGGAAAAAGGGGTGCTGTACTACGAGACCGAGGGGAAGAACAAAGGTTGCTGGGTGATGACTCGGCCGAAATCTTCCGGTACGGGCAAAGTCCCCGCTTCAGCACCAAAAGAAGGTGCTGAAATGGGGCACCCGGAAACCGCAGATCCCTCGACTCCGCTCGGGATGACAACTGGAGAGAAGGCCGGGCCGGATGAAGATGCCAAGGTCATCGTGCGCTCCAACGGCACCGTCGGCTACGTTGGCAAGGACATTGCCTATCACCTGTGGAAGTTTGGGCTGCTGGGGCGCGACTTCGGCTATCGCCGCTTCTACAAATATCCGAACGGGCACGAAGTGTGGATTTCAGCGGAACAAGGTGAGCCTGACCACCCACACTTCGGCAATGTCGCCGCGATTTACAACGTCATCGACTCGCGGCAGAGCGATCCGCAGAACACCGTCGTCGAAGCGCTACGGCTGCTGGGCTATACGGAGCAGGCCGCGCACTACACGCATTTTTCTTATGAGATGGTGGCGCTCACGCCACGCTGTGCGATTGAGCTCGGGTACGACGTGAAAGAGGAAGATCGCGCGAAGTCCTACATTGAGGTATCTGGCCGCAAAGGCTTTGGCGTCAAAGCCGACGACCTGCTGGATGCGTTGATTGTCGCCGCTAAGAAAGAAGTCGATGCCCGCCACGCCGAGCTGAGCGAACAGGAGCGGGTCCACATCTCCACCCAGATCGCCATCGGGGCGCTGCGCTACTTCATGCTGAAGTTCACCAAGCAATCGGTGATTGCCTTCGACTTCAAGGAGGCGCTGGCCTTTGAGGGCGAGACCGGTCCTTACGCGCAGTACGCCGTGGTGCGCGCCAGCAACATCTTTCGCAAGGCCGGCGTTGAGCCGGAGCAGGCATTGGCCGTCCGCGTCGATTACGCGCGCCACTTCGCGGATGCCAGCGGGACCGAGATTTGGGAACTGTGGCTGCTCGCGGGCAAGACGTCATTCGTCGTCGAGCAGTGCATTGCCACGACCGAACCGGCCTTTGCCGCCAAACATGCGTTCCAACTGGCGCAGCAGTTCAATAACTTTTATCACCGGCACCACATTCTCACCGAGGCTGATGAGGAGCGGAAGAAGTTCCTGCTGGCGACGGCGGCGGTCGTGCGGCGTGAGCTGATTCAGGTGCTCGGGGTGATGGGGATTACGGTGCCGCCAGTGATGTAGGAAGCTGGTGCCCCAGGTTCACGACCATCCCGTGGTTGTTAACCTGGGTTTACAGCTATGTCTCCGCTTTCAGCTCCGGAACGAAGCGGTACCCCACGCCGCGTACGGTCAGCAGGTGTTCGGGATGTGCCGGGTCCGTCTCGATGTACTTCCGCAGTCTGACCACGAAGTTGTCGATGGCGCGCGTGTCAGTATCCTCGTGCAGTCCCCACACCTCTTCGAGGATCGATTTGCGCGAGACCGCGCGGCCGCTGTTGCGGATGAGGTGCCGCATCAGCTCGGCCTCCATCAGGGTCAGGCGAAAGATCTTGCCGTTGGCCCTCAGCTCCAGCGTGCCGAAATCCACTTGCTTGTCGTCGAACTCGTAGACATCGAATTCACGCAGCGAGCCGGCATCGTGTGCTTCGGCCACGCGCGCCTCCGCCGGAGGATCGGTGAGCAGAGTGCGCCCCCAGTCGCGGCGACGCAACAGACTACGGATGCGAGCCAGCAGAATCGCCAAGTCGAAGGGCTTGGGCAGATAGTCGTCGGCGCCGGAGGCGAAGCCCTTAAGCACATCTTCGGGGCGGCTGCGCGCCGTGAGCATCAGCATCGGAATGTAGTTGCTGGCTTTACGCAACTCGGTTGCGACGGTGAAGCCGTCTTTGCCGGGAAGCATCACGTCGAGCACCAGCAGATCGAATTCGCTACGCTCCTCGAGCAAGATTTTCAGAGCGCGCTCGCCGTCGCCGACTACCTCAATGTGGTAGCCCTCGGCTTCGAGGTTAAATTTCAGTCCGCGCGCCAGGTGCTCTTCGTCTTCCACCAGCAGAATGTCGTTCACTGGGAGTTCCTCGGCAGTTCAATGGTAACCGTGGTACCGTGGCCCGCACCTTCGCTTTCGGCACGCGCATCGCCGCCATGACGGCGGGCAATAGCGCGCACGATAAACAGTCCCAGACCGCTGCCCTTCACCTGCGACGCACCCGGCGTCAGCACGCGGTAAAAGCGCTTGAACACGCGTTTCAGCTCGCCGCGTGGGATGCCGACGCCGTTGTCCCGCACGCGAATCTGGACGCGCTCCAGGTCGGGAGTCTGGACAGACACACGAATCGAGGGCTCCTGCGATGAATACTTTACGGCGTTGTCGAGCACATTCGTCAGTGCGGTAAACAGCTCTTCGCGATCGCCCATGACCGTGAGTTGCTCACCGGGTTGGCCGTCGGGCGACCAATCAAGCGCTTCAGACGTTAGATGGTGGCGCGAGCGCGCCAGATCGACGGCCTCCTGCACCATCGGTCCGACAGCAACTTCGGAGCGCGAGAGCACCGCGTTCTTCTGGGTGACACGCGCCGCGCGCAGCACGCCTTCCACCGTGCCCATCAGCCGGTCAGTGTCGTCGAGCATTACCTGGTAGAACTCGCGTCGCTGCTCCTCTTCCAGGCTGCGCTTCTGCAAGGTCTCAAGGTAGAGCCGGATCGAGGTGATGGGGGTCTTCAGTTCATGGGTAACGGCGTTGAGGAAGCTGTCCTGCTGCTCGTTGCGGCGTACTTCGCGGACCAGAAAGATGGTGTTGAGGATAACGCCCGCGATGATGAAGCCGAAGAAGATTACGCCCAGGATGAGCGGCGCGATCTCGCGCCAGTTGAGGATGACCCAGCTGGTGCTGAGCACCGTTGCCGCCACGGCAATGCAAACGCCCAGCGTGATGAACAGCGCGATCTTGGAGGTGCGGCTGACAGGACGCATGATCGGATGCGGTCAGGATAGCAGGGAAAAGGCTATCGGCCATTGGCCGCCAGCTATCGGCCATGCCCTGCCGACGACTGACGACTGACGACTGACTACTGACGACTGACGACTGACGACTGACGACTGACTACTAACGACTGCTGCTCTCCTCTTCCAGCGTGGCGATGGTCTCGTCGTCGACATCCCAGGTCTTGAGGATGCGAAAGATGATGCGGCTGGGAAAGCCGGCTCGAGATAGAGTGCGGAAGATGCGGGCTGCCTGCTTCTGGCCGTCGGGCTTGGAGATGCGCTTGCGTTGCAGAAACTGGCGCGCCAGTTGCTCTTCGTTTACCTCGTCGTAGGCCGAACGAACCGTACTGTCGACAATGTCAGCGTGCACCCCTTTGGCCTTCAGGTCCTGCGAAACGCGCAGCCGACCGAACTTTTCGTTCTCTTTGCGAAAGCGAATGTAGCTCTCGGCATACGAAGTGTCGTTCAGATATTTGTATTGCTTCAGCCGCGCCACCACCACGTCAATCAACAGCTCGCCGTGAGGTTGATCGCCGACGCGGCGTCGCATCAGGCGCTTGATTTCCGCAACCGTGCGCATCTGCCGGCCCAGCGCTCCCACGGCATATTCGTAGAGCGACTCTTCGTCGTAAGTACGGGTCGAGCGCTTGAACGGCATGGAGCGATTATAGGTTGGAAGTGGTCGGGATGCAGTCTTCGAATTCGCCCGAAAATCCAAGCGCCGTTTATTGCAGCTGCCTTGTGCCCACTGCTTGTCGGAGTTGCTCCATTGCCTGCATATAGGACGCCAGCGCCTGGCGGTAGCTCAATTCGGTGGAGCGATAGCTGCGCTGGGCGTCGAGAAAATCCAGCAGCGTAGCGGAGCCGTGGGCGTAAGACGATTGCGCCAAGTCCAGCGATTGCTGCGCCTCTCCAAGATAGTTAGCGTCGTACATCTGAAGAATGTCACGGCTGTTAAGCAGCGTTTCGTAGGCATTCTTGACGTCGGTCAGCACCTGCTGCTCCGACGCTTTCTCCAGAAATTGCGACTGGGTCAGCGCGTAATAGGTGCGCGCCACTTCGCCCTGGTTGCGGTTGAATATAGGCAATGGGATCTGGAAATAGAAAGCCGCCAGGTTGGCTGCGTTGACGTGGGTGTAATCGAAAGTGACGTTCAGGTCTTGCTGGGATTCAGCCCTGGCCAGGCTGATCTGGCTTTGAGCGGCGGTCACGCCGAGGCGGGCGGCCTCCAGGTCCGGCCGCGAAACCAGCGCTCTGGTTTGCAGGTCAGACAATGTCAGAGTCATGGAAGTATAGCCCAGCTGTCCCACTATGTCGTAGTCACGGGGTATCGAGTCGAAGCCGATCAGTTCCCGCAAAGTGTTAAGCGCCTGTACCAGGGCTATGCGGGCGCTGGTGAGGTCGTTCTGAAACTGAAGCGTCTGCAACTGGATTTTTAGCAGGTCGGCCGTAGTCATCTTGCCGTTCTTCTGTTTCTCCAGGCTGGTAAGCACGGTGTGCTGATAGCTGTCGAGCAGATGCTCGGTGAAGTCCAGATTCGACTTGGCGAGCAGTGCGGCGACAAACTGCTGGGCGGTTTGCGAGACGATGGTACGCTCGGCGTCCGCTACCTGGGCCTCGGTCACGGCGGTCGCGTCTTTAGCCGCCAGCAGCCGGTTCTGCCGCTTCTGTCCGCGTTCGAACAGATAGCTGATCCCGGCATCGAACTGGGCCGCCTGGTTAATGTAATTAGAGGAAGACAGGTGGGGATCAAAGATCGGCAGATACTGCGCGTCCCAGGACAAGGTGGGATTCGGGCGCAGATTTGCGGTTACTTCCTGCTCGCGGCTCTGGTAAATCAGTGTGCGCTGGGCCTGTAGCTCGGGATTGTTATGGCGTGCGAAATCGAGGGCCTGATCGAGGGTGATCACGACCGACGGGTTATGGGGCATGCTGGGGGCGGGAATCTGCACGGCCGGTCTGGTCGGAGGTGCAGGCGGAGCGCTGGTCTGGGAGTGAGCGGCAAGAGGTACAGACAGGAACACAGCAGCAATTGCAGAGGTTGCGATTGCGTGAAAAGGTGCGGGGCACAGGGCAAACGAATGCAGAAGATGGACTGGCTTCATAGTAAGTGCTCGCGGGTGCGAGACACATGATGCCAGAAGCTGGTTCCGCGAGAAATGGCGAAATGACGATTACATCCGAGTCAAAGTCGAAAGACCCCGCCCTAGCCCAACAGCAGGCCTGGAACGGGGCACCCTCGAGTGTTTCTCGAATCACCGGTCATCAACGACCGATCACCGATCGTTGATCATCAACATCCCATGATCGAACCGACAACCGACAACTGACAACTGTCTTCAAATCGCCACGCAGACGGCCTTCACCTCGGTGTACTGTTCGAGCACCTCGTGGCCCATCTCGCGGCCCCAACCCGACTGCTTGTATCCGCCGAAGGGCATGGCCGCGTCAAAGACGTTGTAGCAGTTGATCCAAACCGTGCCGGCACGCAGCTTTGCGGCAATGCGATGCGCTTTGCTCAGATCGCGCGTCCACACCGCGGCCGCCAGTCCGTATTCGCTCTGATTGGCTTCGGCGACAAGTTTGTCGGCGTCTTTAAACGGCATGGCGCACACCACGGGTCCGAAGATTTCTTCCTTCACCACCTTCATATCCGAATTGGTCTTCACCATCACGGTAGGCTCGACGAAATAGCCGAGGCCCTCACAGCGCTTGCCGCCGACTACAGCTTCCGCACCTTCGTTCAATCCGGCATCGAGATAGCTGCACACGCGGTTCATCTGTTCTTCCGAGACCAGCGGACCCATCGTCGTATCCGGATGGAAGCCGTGACCGAGCTTGATGCCCTTGGCGCGCTCAGCTACGCCTTCGACTACATCGTCGAAGATTGCCTGCTCCACATAGAGACGCGATCCGGCGCAGCAACACTGCCCGTGATTGAAGAAGATGGCATTGGCGGCGCCAGGGATAGTCGACTTCAGATCGGCGTCATCGAATACCACATTGGGGGACTTGCCTCCCAACTCCAGCGAAACCTTCTTCAGATTGCCGGCGGCGGCTTGCAGAATCAGCTTGCCGACCTCCGTGGATCCGGTGAACGCGACTTTGTCGACGTCGGGATGCGCGGCCAGCGCGGCTCCCGCAGTCTCGCCATATCCGGGAACGACGTTGACTACTCCCTCAGGAATGCCGGCTTGGGCAATGAGTTCGGCCAGGAACAGAGCGCTCAGCGGCGTCTGCTCGGCCGGCTTCAACACCACGGTGCAGCCGGTGGCCAGCGCGGGTCCGAGCTTCCAGGCAGCCATCAGGAGCGGGAAGTTCCAGGGAATGATCTGTCCGACGACGCCGATGGGCTCGCGGCGAGTGTACGCCAGGAATTGGGCTTTGCCCCCGCCCGCCGAAATCGGAATGGTGTTGCCTTCGATCTTTGTCGCCCATCCGGCCATGTAGCGGAAAAGATCCACGGCCAGCGGGACGTCGGCAACGCGCGCCACCGCCAACGGCTTGCCATTGTCCAGTGACTCCAGTTGCGCGAATTCTTCCAGATGCTGCTCGATCAGATCGCCCAGCTTCCAGATCAGGCGGCCGCGTTCGGAGGAGGTCATCGTCGCCCAGGGGCCATCCTCAAACGCTTTGCGCGCTGCCTTGACCGCACGATTGATGTCCTCGCGATCGCCTTCCGCAACCTGCGCCAGCACCTCTCCGGTCGCGGGGTTATACACGGGGAAGGTCTTGCCGGAAGCGGCTGCCAGCCACTTGCCGTCGATGAACATGTCGCGTGGATGAGAGATGAATTCTTCTACGCGATTGTGAAGTTGTGGAGCGGTTGCGGTAGCGGACATAGGAATCCTCCTGATCGACGAGGGCGCCGCAATGGGAGACACTTGCGCGAAAGCCGGAAAGGCTTCGGCACCCACATCTAGCGGGAGAGTCTATCAGAAAGATGGATCGGCCAGAGCGGCCGTTTCGCTACGCGCCGCCGGCGATGGCCAAGGCCTCTTGCACGGTTGGCGCCATGGTGAATAGCTGGTCGCACTTGGTGACCTTGAGCGAGGTTTGCAGCCGGTCATTCGCGCCTACCATGATCAGCTTGCGGCCGGAGTTCTCGCGCGAGACGTGCGCGCCCACCAGGCAGCCGATGCCGGCCGAATCGATATACGGCATGTCGGTCACATCCAGGATGAGCAGCGGAGCGTTGTCGGAGCGGACCATGGTTTGCAACGGGAAGAAGTTGCCCAGCAAAAGGGGGCCATGCAGGCGAAGTACCGTGGTTCCGGGAACATCCTCTATCTTTTCAATCTCTAATGGCTTGTCTTGCATAGACTTGGATTTTATACGGTGGGGCGAGCGACGGAATGTTAATTTCATGTTACTGAATGCGGTCTGCGCGTCCGGCGTTTTGTTTATAGCAGGCCCGGATATGGACGAAGTTTTGCCTCGCCGCAGCGTTGCCTCGAGTCCGACCACAAATGGGATTCTCTCTCTTGTCTTCAGCCCAGAGCTGCAATGCCTGCCCGGTTCACATTTCTTAGCGTTTCCTCCCCCATGAGCCTGTGGTCTTTGTGCATCAGATAAGAATTAAGTGACATTAGGCGATGCCGGACCGCGATATCCCACAGCGTAAGATATTAGCCCGCGAGGCGTTTATCAGCCGTGCCGGACTGAACGCAGCAAATTTCTTCCAGGCGGAATCCGTCGGCGTGGTGCTGCCGGTGCTGAACGGTTTCCTGCGAGCCGCCGGCTGGCAGTATGACGCCATTGGAGTGGCTACGGCGGTCGCCGGGCTCGGCACCCTACTCTTGCAGACCCCCGCAGGCCTGCTGACGGACCGCGTCAACGCGCGTCGAGCTCTGTTCGCTGTGACCTGTGCGGTGACGGGCGGGTGCTTCGTCGTTTTGCCGGCAATGTCGCACAGCTTCTCCGGAATGCTCACGCTGCTGTTCACGGCAGGCGCGGCGCAAAGCTTCTTTGGACCCGTGCTCGCCGCGCTCGCGCTTTCGCTGGTGGGGCACGCGAGACTGGACAGGACGATTGGGGCGAACCAGAGCTGGAACCACGCAGGCAACATTGTCGCGGCCGTGGCTGGAATCGCTATCGTCGCCCGCTTCGGCCTGCCGGCCGTCTTCTATGCTGTTGGCGTCAGCTCAGCGCTGGCGGCAGCATCGGTGCTGTTCATCCGCTCCCGCGATCTCAATCCTTACCTCGCCACCGGACGCACGGACAATCACGAAGATGGCATCCCGATTCGAAAACTGCTGCAGCAGCGTCCAATCGCGATGCTGTTTGTCGCGGTCGCGCTCTTCCATTTCGCTAACGCGCCCATCCTCCCCGCGGTTGCGCTCTATGTGAAGAAGCTTGGCGGATCGAACACCCTGATGACCGCAACCGTCTTGACCGCGCAGAGCGTGATGGTGCCGGTATCGCTGGCAGCCGGGTTTCTGGCCGACCGCTGGGGACGCAAGCCGGTTATGGCGATTGCCTTCTGGGTGCTGCCGCTGCGCATCCTGAGCTACGCATTCGTGCACAGTCCGACAGCGCTGGTCGGGTTGCAGACACTCGACGGGATTGGCGCAGGAATCTACGGCGTGGCGATTGTGTCAATGTCAGCCGATTTGACGCGCGGTAAGGGCGGCTTCAATACGCTCATGGGGTTGTTCGCGACGGCGCTCGCCGTCGGGGGCGTGGCGGGGCCGCTGATTACCGGAGTTCTCATCCAGCACCTGGGCTTCACGACGATGTTCATCCTGTTTGCGGGACTGGCGGTGGCGGGAGCCCTGTGGTTCCAGCTGACGGTGCCGGAGACGGCGACGCTGGAGCCGGAAGTCGCCGAGCCGGTGGCGGCGTAGGAAGCCACGAACGGGATTCCAACGCGCCTCCAACGCGCCTCCAACGCGCCTCTAAAATCACGTCACAACCTCATGTGAGCTAGGTCACTGAATCCTTGTGACAAGGGCGGTACAACAGACGCAGGGCTGCTCCCGCGGCCGCAGGTGCGTAATGTCCGACTATTTGATCTTGGCGATCTTCCCCTTTCTCCTGTTCTTTCTGGCGGCGGCACTGGTGACTGGTGCACCCGTGGCGATGGCGCTACAGGACTATTACAAGAATCGCGGCCGCACGTCGGTAAAGTGTCCCGACAATGGACAGACAGTCGATGTCGAGGTAGACAATGATTACGCGTTCCAGACATCGCTGCGCGGGCTGGAACATTCGCGTTTGCAATCGTGCTCACGCTGGCCGGAGAAGGGCGACTGCGGTCAGGAGTGCCTGGCCCAGGTGGATCCTTCGCCGGAGAACCTGGAGCGGCTGCTCTTGCAGTGGAGTGACGGCAAAGCTTGCGCAATCTGTACGCGTGCCATCGTGCCCGACGATTGGCGGCAAGGTCGACTGGCTGTGCTGAACCAGCATCATGAGCTTTTCGAGCTGCGCGACATGCCGGCGGAAGACTTGCAGACCGTACTGGAGCAAACTCGCCCGCTTTGCTGGCAGTGCCATCAGGAAGAGCGTGAACGGCAGGCGGTGCCGCACAAACTATTCAAAGGTGACCGCTTTGGTTTGGCATCGCTGCACGAGGGTGTATAGCGAGACGTAAGAGATTGGCTGTTGAGGCCCACCCTCAGCGGCACAAATCACTCAGAGAAATTGTCATCACGAGGAGACCTTCAGGCCGACGAGGGATCTGCCGTTCCTCTATTCCACCAGCTCTGCCGTCTTCAGAAAGTCGTAATTTCCCGCCGGTGAAAGCTCGATACCGTGCACGCGGTTTGTGTGCACCAGCACATTGTCCAGATACCAGAGGTTAATGTAAGGCAGGTCTTCGGCGAGGATCTGCTGAATCTCGTCGTAGATGACTTTGCGCCTTGCCTGGTCCAGCGTGCTGCGCCCCTCTTTGATCAGCTCGTCCACATGCGGGTTGGAGTAGAACGTCCGGTTCGCTCGCTGGGGCGCAAAGCTGGACGTGGCAAAGACGTTCTCGAACATGTCGGGATCCTGGTTGCCGCCAATCCAGCGCAGCGAATGAATCTGATACGCGCCCTTGGTCACGTCCGCGAGGAACGTCGCCGATTCGAAAGAGCGAATGTCGAGGGCAATGCCCACCTCGCGCAATTGCTGTTGCAGCACAGCCGCCAGCAATCGCGTCGACTCCTCCGTTGAAGTTTTCATGGTGATGTGAAAGCGCACACCATTTCTTGCCGGGTGGCCCGCTTGATCGAGAAGCTGGCGAGCGCGCTCGGGATCGTGCGGATAGCGCGCGACGTCTCCGTCATAGGCCCAATGCTGTGGCGGCAAGATGCTATAGGCCGGGCGCGCTTCGTCGCGCAGCAGGTAATGAATGATGGGCTGCGTGTTGATGGCGTAAGCGATGGCGCGACGCACGCGCACGTCTTTCAATACCGGATCGCGCAGGTTGAGAGCGATATAAGCGTAGATCGTGCCGGGTGCTTCCATCACAGAAAGGTTGGGATCGCGCTGGAGGGTGACGACGGTGTCAGCGGTCAGAGAATTGATGGCCACGTCAGCGCTTTGCTTGCGGAGTTCGAGCGCGCGCGTAGTGGAATCAGGGATCACCTTGAATTCCACCCGAGGCAGCTTGGCCGGCGTGCCCCAGTAATTCGGATTGCGCTCGACGATCACCTCTTTGTCCTGCTGCGCGCTGACGAACCGGAACGGGCCGGATCCAATCAGCTTGCGGTTGAAATCTTCACCGCTACCGTAAGGAACGATTCCGGCGGCGCCCGAAAGATTCCACAGCAGCGACGCATACGGCTGTTTCAGATGAAAGATGACGGTGTAATCGTCAGGCGCATCGATGCGGCTGACCTGCGCGAACGTTCCGGCCTTTGGGCTGCGGATTTTGCCGTTGATCAGTGAATCGAAGGTCCACTTCACGTCGCGCGACGTGAGCGGCTGTCCGCTGTGAAAGCGCACGCCCGGATGCAAGTGGAAGACGTAGGTCAGCGGATCGGTGATCTCCCAGCGATCGGCAAGTTCGGGCTGCAGATTGAAGTGATCGTCGTGGCGGAGCAGCGAATCGAAGAGCAGTTCGTCGATGCGTTGCGATTGTCCGTCGACGCCGACACGCGGATCGAGATTAATGGGGCTGCTCTCGATGATCATCACCAACGTGTTGGGATCGGGCTTACGCGAGCAGGCCGAGAACAATAGGATGAAGAGCACAATCACCACGGAGGACACGGAGCGTACGGAGTTCATACTTCTCTTTCCCCCGTGCGCTCCGTGTCCTCCGTGGTGAAAGAGATCCTAGGCATAGCTGACCTTGCCGAGAATTGCAGGCCGCTTCGCGCCGGTTGCGGACGGGACGTTGGACGGCAATCTTCGCCACGTTTGGTAGGCGAGCAGCGCGAAGGCCGCCGCCTCCTTTGCCTCCGACGGCATGCCGAGGTCGTCACTCGTGCGTACACGCATCTTCAGCGGCGCGAGCTCTTCGCGGATCATTGCCATCAGCGTGGCGTTCTTCGTGCCGCCGCCGGAGGCGACGAACTCGCGGAAGCGTGCCGGTGGCTCGACCAGCGGCAACACGAATTTGCGAACCGCGATACCAATCGATCGCGCGGTGAGCGCCGTTGCTGTTGCGACGATGTCGTGTTCGTCGGCGCGGCGGCACAGGCGAAGAAAGTCGCGCACGAACTCGCGGCCGAACTGCTCGCGTCCGGCGGTCTTCGGGGGCTTCTGCCGGAAATACGGATTGCACAGCACCTCACGTAGCACGCGCTCGATGGGCTCGCCGCGCGCCGCCAGGCGTCCATTGCGGTCGTAAGATTTGCCGAAGAGATGCTCGGTGACGGCGTCGATGACCATATTGCCCGGCCCGGTGTCGAAGGCGACGACGTCATCGGGTTCCGCGCGCGGAGGAATCGCAGTGAGGTTGCCGATGCCGCCGAGGTTCTGAACGATACGTCCATAGCGGCGATGGCGATATAACGCGTAATCGAGGAGCGGAACCAGCGGCGCGCCTTTGCCTCCGGCTGCTATGTCGGCGGGGCGAAAGTCGCTGACCACCGGTACGCCCAGTCTGGCAGCGAGGATTGCGCCTTCGCCGGTCTGCCAGGTGCAGGCGATGCGGCGGCCCAAGAATGGCTTCGTCGATCCTTGATGATAGATGGTCTGGCCGTGACAGCCGACGAGCTGGCACTCCAGCCGCGCGCGTCGGAGGGCCGTGCGAACCGCGTCGGCGTACAGCTCGCCCAGCAGAAAATTCAGTCGTGAGAGATCGGCGACGCTGGCGGTTGAAGCATTCATCGTCGCCAGGATGGCCCGGCGTACTTCGGCGGAGTAAGGGAACTGGTAGTGGGCCAGCAGCTCCAGGCGGGAGCGAAAGCCGCGGCCCTGAATACGTGCGAGAGCGACGTTGATGCCGTCGGCGGAGGTGCCGCTCATCACACCGGCGACGATCACCCGCCCACCTCGTCGCTGGCGGCAAAGCGCAGACGCAGCTCTTCGCTGAACTGCCATATTTTGCGCGTCAGCCGCTCTACCATCTTCTGCGTGGGACGAGGCGCCATCTTCGCCTTCAGCACCTTCGATTGCTTCTTCGCGGCGAGCACGCGCTCGGATTTCTCGGCCACCAGCCGCGCGAATTTCTTGTCGGCTTCGGCGTGCTTCAGAACGGCTTCAAAGGCTCGCCGCACGCTCTCTTCTTTCTGACAGACCAGGAACATATCGGCGCCGGCGCGCAGGGTCTCGACCGCGGCATCTTCAATCGAAGCAGCGGCCAGGACGCCGCCCATGTCGAGATCGTCGGTGATGATGAGGCCGTCGTAGCCGATCTTCTTGCGCAGAATGGCGCTCATCCACTTCTTCGACAGCGACGCCGGAGTACGGTCGCCTGTGACCTTCGGATAAGCGGCGTGCGCAACCATCACGAAGAGCAGCTCGCGATGCAGCTTGCGATACGGAGCGAGATCTTCCTTCCACAGTTGCTTCCACTTCTTGTCAATGGAAGGCAGATCTTCGTGGCTATCGAGGTTGGCGCCGCCCAGTCCGGGGAAGTGCTTGCCGCAGCCGAGCACACCGCAATCGCGCAGACCGTGCAGGAAGGCGCGCGCGTAAGCGATGGTTTCCTTGGGCGTCTCGGAGACAGTGCGTGAACCCAGTACGCTGTTTGACTCTTCGAAGCGGAGATCGAGCACCGGAGCGAAATCGGTATTGAAGCCCAGCGCACAGACTTCTTCGCCGATCAGGCAGCCGTGACGGCGGAAAAGCTTCTTCGATCCAGCGGCCGCGACTTCGCTCACCGAAGGAATGGGCGCGATGACGTCGCGCAGGCGATCGACGGTGCCGCCCTCCATGTCGACACAGAGAAACATTGGCGTGGCGGTGGTCTTCTGCGCCGCGGAGAGCAGAGCGTGCGTCTGCTCGGCGTGCTCGAGATTGCGCTTGAAGAGGATGATCCCGCCGGGCTGCAGGCTGCCGAGCATGATGCGTAAACGCTGAGACAGGACCGTGCCATCGAAGCCCATGATGAGCAGCTGTCCGACCCGCCGGCGAAGTTCGAGGTTCTTTTTTGAAGACATGGGAATAGAAGAGTGTAACGCGTGGGACGGAGGAATTCAGGTGCGTAGGATGAGTCTTCCAATATTGAGCCTAACGCTTGGGACAATCTTAGAAACTCATAGATTAAGACGCAAACACTACTGGCGAATTTCGACTGGAGTGCCGTCGGGCACGGCCGTCCAGATTTCCTCGATCTCAGTGTTAGTAACTGCGATGCAGCCGTCGGTCCAGTCGACGAGGCGATGGAGCGGTCCCAACCAACCGAGGCCATTCATAATGCCATGAATCATGATGTCGACTCCAGGGCTGACCCCGAGACGAATAGCATGCTCGCGATCTGTCTGATTCGGATACGAAACGTGCAAGGCGCGATGGAATCTGCTGTCCCGGTTTCGGCGGTCAATCTCATATAAGCCTTCTGGCGTCCGGTGGTCGCCTTGCCGTTCTTTTGCTGGCAAACCACCGCGGCCTATGGCCACTCTATATGTCTTGATGACCATGTCGCCGTCGAGCAGTTCCAGTTGATGCTATCGTTTGAAGATGAGGACGCGTGTAACATTCGCCTGCGGCGTCAGGGGCGATTCGCGAGAAGAAAGATAAACACGAATGCCAACAAAGCATAGTAATGCCGCGATCGTCGCGCACATCAGAGTTTTTGTCATAAATCGTAAGATAATATCGCATATGTAAGATGCTTGTTACTATGCCTTACAAGTGGTAATATGTTAGCCATGGTGACACTCTATGCCTCAATCAGCTCCAAAGGCCAACTCGTGATACCAGCGGAGCTTCGTGAGGAGATGAAGCTCTCCGCAGGAACAAAGGTGTCAATCCAGCGCGAGGGCAATGCCCTCATTGTGCGTCCCATAACGCCAGAGTTCATCGACAGCCTCATCGGGACCACCAAGGGCGCATCCGCCGAGCGGGAGCGCATGCACCGGGCCGATGAAAAGCGATGACTTACGTTCTCGACGCCAGCGCGATCCTGCGCTTCACGGACAAGGAACCCGGCTTCGACCGGGTGCGCGATCTCTTCTATGAGAGTGCAAAGGGCAATGTACAGCTCCTGCTGAGTTCGGTGAACTGGGGCGAAGTTGTGGCCGTGCTGTACAAGAAAAGCGGCGGGGGCGCTGAAGCAATTCTGGCGAATTTGGCCGCTCTTCCCCTGACCATCGTGCCGGTCGACGCTGCCGCAGCCGCTCATGCCGGCAAATTCAAATGGAGTTTCAGTATTCCTTACGCGGATGCCTTTGCCGGTGCTCTGACGGCGAGCCACAAGTCAGATCACGCAACGCTCGTCACCGCAGATTACGATTTCAAGAACGTTCCTAAGGGGACTATTAAGATCGAGTTTCTTCCCGCCAAGTAAGCTTGACCATCACTCCATCTGCTTCTTCAACTCGTGTAGCAAGTTCAACGCCTCGAGTGGACTCAGTCGGTCGAGGTCGGTTTCCTTCAGGCGGTCGACCACCTTCTGCGACAGCGGGGTGAAGATGGTGAGCTGCATGGGGCCAGCGTCGCGGGCTTCGTCGTGTGCCAGATGGTTCACAGCGCTACGTTCGGCGTTCTCATGTTCGGCCAGAACCTCACGCGCGCGATTCACCACATCGTTAGGCAACCCGGCCAGCTTGGCAACTTCGATTCCGTAGCTTTTGTCGGCAGCACCCTCTTCCACTTTGCGGAGGAAGACGATTCCGCCGCCGCTCTCTTTGACGCCGACGTGATAATTCTTCACGCCGCTCAGCCGGTCGGCGAGTTCGGTCAGCTCGTGGTAGTGCGTGGCGAAAAGCGTTTTGGCGCGCGTGTTCGCGTGGATGTATTCGACTGCAGCCCACGCGATCGCCAGGCCATCGTAGGTTGCGGTGCCGCGGCCGACTTCGTCGAGCAGAATCAGAGAGCGCGGCGTAGCGGTGTTGAGGATCGCTGCCGTTTCGGTCATCTCGACCATGAAAGTGGAGCGGCCACGCGCCAGGTTGTCGGCAGCGCCGATACGAGTGAAGATGCGGTCGACCAGTCCCAGCCGCGCCGAGCGCGCCGGAACAAACGATCCCATCTGCGCCATCAGCACGATGAGCGCGGTCTGCCGCAGATACGTCGATTTCCCTCCCATGTTCGGGCCCGTGATCAGCAGGATCGAATGTGTCGTGCCGTTCAGATAAATGTCGTTGGGGACGAAGCGGTCGGCTACGCCCGAGATCTCCAGTTGCTCGATGACCGGATGGCGGCCGTCGACGATCTCGATGTCGCTGCTGTCGTCGAGCTTTGGGCGGCAGTAGCTGCGATTCGCCGCGAGCGAAGCGAACGACGCCAGTAGATCGATTTCGGCCAGCGCCAGCGCGGTTTGACGGATGCGGCGAGCCTCGGCGGCGATGGCGGTGCGCAGTTCGGTAAAGAGCCGCCGCTCGATCTCGACCATCTTCTCCTGCGCGTCCAGGACCTTGGCTTCGTATTCTTTCAGCTCGGGTGTGGTGAAGCGCTCGGCGTTAACCAGCGTCTGCTTGCGCTCGTAATCGGGCGGCGCGTGGTGCAGATTGGCCTTCGAGATCTCGAGGTAGTAGCCGAAGACAGAGTTGAACTTAATCTTCAGTGAGCCGATACCGGTGCGCTGGCGCTCGCGCTGCTCGATCTGTGCGATGTACTGTTTGCTGTTCCGGCTCAAGTCTCGCAGTTCGTCGAGGGCAGGATCGACGCCGGTGCGAATAACGCCGCCATCGGCGAGGGTCAGCGGCGGCTCATCTTCCAGCGATGTCTCGATGTGGGCGCGCAGATCCGCAAGCTCGTCGCACTGGGCGTACAGGGCTTGCAACCGCTCCGCCAGAAAGTGCGCAAGCGTCCCGCGAACTTTCGGCAGCTTGGCCAGAGATGTTGCTAGCGCAAGCAGGTCGCGTGGATTCGCCGTCTCCAGCGTAACTCGGCTCAGCAGTCGTTCCAGGTCAAGAATGCCTTCCATCGAGCGGCGCAATTCTTCGCGGTTCACTAATTCACGAACCATCACCTCGACGGCGTCCAGCCGCAGATTGATCTCGGCCGCATCGATCGACGGCCGCAGCATCCAAGCCCGCAGCAGACGCTTGCCCATGGGCGTGACCGTGGCGTCGAGCGAACGAAACAGTGTCGCGTTGTCACCTGCGCCGGTAAAGAGCGGCTCGATCAGTTCGAGATTGCGAACGGTAACGGCGTCGAGGACAAGGCAGTCCTGGCGCTCATAGAAGCCGATGCGATCGACATGGTCGAGCGAGCCACGTTGCGTTGTGCGCACGTAGTGCAGAATGGCTCCGGCCGCCGTCGCAGCCGCCGATCGATTTGCCAGTCCAAAGCCTTCCAGCGAGAGCACGCCGAAATGATTCTCCACCTGCGGGATCGCGTAGTCGGGCGCGAACACCCAATCGTCGAGCTGCGTTTCCGCCCAACTGGCATTCTCGAGCGACGCGATGCGCGGAGCCGCAGCGGCTTCCGAGGCGCGCGCTTCATCCCACCCTTTCGCCAACTGAGGGCGAGAGGATGGGGCACCCTCGAATAGCGGCAGCGACGACGCGAAGAGCACCTCACGGGGACGCAGCACCAGCAGTTCTTCGCGAATGCGACGCTCGGCATCGTCGCCGGTGAACTCGGTGGCGCGAAACTCGCCAGTCGAAAGATCCAGCGCCGCGAACCCGGCCGAATTTCCCGCGCGCGCCACACAGGCCAGAAAATTGTTTTCTTCGGAGCCAAGTTGCAAATCGACGGCAGTGCCCGGCGTGAGCACGCGCGTGACCTCGCGCTTCACCAGCTTTTTGGCCAGCCGCGGATCTTCCATCTGTTCGCAGATGGCGACCTTAAAGCCCTTGCGGATCAGCTTGGCGATGTAATTGTCCGCTGAGTGATATGGCACGCCACACATGGGGATGGCAACGTCCTTCTCCTTGTTGCGCGAGGTCAACGTGATCTGCAACTCGCGCGCGGCGACTACCGCGTCCTCGAAGAAGAGCTCGTAGAAATCGCCCAGGCGAAAGAACAACAGTGCGTTGGGATGCTCTTTCTTGATCGCGGTATATTGCCGCATCAGTGGAGTGGAGGGCTCGCTCATGGCAGGAAACTGCGCGGATTATAGCAGCCGCGACGCATTTCACTGCGGCGCAGGAACAGGAGTGCTACACTGCGATTTTTCACGGAGTTTATGAATGGCGACGATTGTTAGTTTCGAGTGCAGCAAGTGCGACCAGAAGTTTCCACCACAAGCTTCGCCCACAATTTGCCCTGTGGATGGCGGGCCGCTCTATGTGCGCTACGATCTCGACGAGATCCGCTGGCATCATACGCGCGACTCGCTCCTGGGCGCGCCCAAAAACATGTGGCGCTACGCGGCCGTGCTTCCCGACGCTGAGCCGGTGACGCTGGGCGAAGGTTTAACACCGTTGCTGTCCAGTCGCAAGTACGCCAACCTGCTCATCAAGGATGAGGGGCTGAATCCCACGGGCTCATTCAAGGCGCGAGGCATGGCGGCGGCGATCACTATGCTGCGGCATTACGGGGTGAAGAAAGTAGCTGCGCCGTCAGCTGGCAATGCCGGCGGGGCGATGGCGGCCTACGCTGCGGCAGCCGGGATTGAAGCCTATGTCTTCATGCCGAAGGATGTGCCGATCGCGAATCGTCTGGAGGTCGAAGCTGCGGGCGCGAATCTGACGCTGGTCGATGGCCTGATCAGCGATTGCGGTCGCATGGTTGCCGAACGCAAAGACAAAGAAGGCTGGTCCGATCTCTCTACCCTGAAGGAACCCTTCCGCATCGAGGGTAAGAAGACCATGGGCTACGAGGTTGCCGAGCAGATGAACTGGACGCTGCCGGATGCGATCCTGTATCCGACAGGAGGCGGCGTCGGACTAATTGGCATGTGGAAGGCCTTCGAGGAGATGGAAGCGCTGGGATGGATCGATGCAGGCAAGAGGCCGAAGATGATCTGCGTGCAAGCCGAAGGTTGTGCTCCCATCCCGAAGGCTCTGCAGGACGGCGAGGGTGTATCGAAGATGTGGCCCGATGCGCACACCCTGGCGGCGGGCCTTCGCGTTCCGAAAGCCTATGGCGACTTCATCATCCTCGACATCGTCCGCAAGAGCGGCGGAACGGCGATCGCTGTCAGTGATGATGCGATCATGGCAGCGGTGAAAGAGATGGCGAGCACGGAAGGCATCTTCCCCGCGCCGGAGGGGGCAGCAGCGTTGGCGGCGTATCAGCAACTGCTGGCCAGCGGCTTTCTGAAGGAGAGCGACAAGGTAGTGCTCTTCAACACCGGCTCGGGATACAAATATCTCGATACCTTTGCGAAGTATTGGGGCGTGGCGGCATTTGCACTACCGGGCAAATTGCCGGAAGGACGAAACATCGGCGGGATCATCGCCCCGTATTAGGGGAGACTAATCGCTCGGAGAGACGTCCAGCATCTTGAAACGTATACGTACTTTGACGGTAATGTTGCCTGCGCTCCGGTCACTGCCGACAAGGCACCCGTGGAAGAATCAATGGAGTGCGCCACCAGTTGGTCCGCGGAGTTGCCGTCCGTTACTTCCAGCAGGAACTTTCCTTGTGACGGCTCGACCCCTGACGACTGAATCCAACGCCAAAGATACTGCTGGTTACATACAGTTCAGCCGATTTTTCGGGAATTACTAACCAGTTTGAAGATTGCAGGAGAAAGTACCATGCGCGATTTTAATAGCTTGTCGCAAAAAGAAATTCTGGCTCTGGCGATTTCGCTGGAGGAAGAGGACGAACGTATTTATTCCGATTTCGGGGAGAGCCTGCGGGAGAACTTTCCGGGCACCGCGCAGATCTTCGAAGAGATGCGCCAGGAAGAGATTGGCCATCGCCGGCAGCTGATCGATATCTACCGGCAGAAATTTGGCGAGCACATTCCCCTGATCCGGCGGCAGGACGTGCGCGGCTTCGTCCAGCGCAAGCCCATATGGCTGAACACCCCGCTGCGCCTGGAGCAGATTCGCTCGCAGGTGGGTGCCATGGAGGCCGAGACCCGCAATTTCTATCTGCATGCTGCCGCCCGCGCACAGGACGCCAGCATTCGCCAGTTGCTCGACGACTTGGCCATCGCAGAGACTACCCACGTCAATCGCGCGGCCGAACTCGAGAAGAGTGAACTCGTACCAGCGGTGCGCGAAGAGGAAGATAAAGCCAAGCGGCGACTGTTCGTCCTGCAGATTGTTCAGCCCGGTCTCGCGGGATTGATGGATGGCTCGGTCTCGACGCTGGCGCCGGTATTCGCCGCGGCCTTTGCCACGCGCAATACCTGGGACGCGTTCGCTGTCGGACTGGCGGCGTCGCTGGGCGCTGGCATCAGCATGGGATTTGCCGAAGCTCTCTCCGATGATGGTAGTCTTACCGGCCGCGGCACGCCGTGGCTGCGTGGCTTGATCTGCGGCGCCATGACGTCACTGGGTGGTATCGGACACACCCTGCCTTACCTGATCCACAATTTCAATATCGCGACCACAGTGGCGATCGTCGTTGTGCTGTTCGAACTCGCGATTATTACCTGGGTCCGTAAACGCTTCATGGACACGCCGATAGTGTCCGCGGCGATGCAGGTGGCTTTTGGCGGAGCGCTGGTCTTTGCGACCGGGATTCTGATCGGCAATTCGTGAGGGGCGGCAGCCAGGCCAGCCGAATGCTAGCCAAATCCTGTACTATCCGAGAGAGGTGAAATTATGTCCTACCGTAATGGCGACAAGTCGCGAGAGCATCGGCTGCGCAAGGCGCGCGAGAAAAAGCGCGAGGTGATTCGCGGTCTCAAAGCGAAGCCCGATGCCAAGCCTGGGTCGGCAGCCAAGAAAACGGCCTAGGTCGCCGTGTTCCTCGTAACTAGAATAGTTGCCCTTGAGATTGTTCGCATAAGCTGGCCTCGGTTGTAAAGGACGAAGCCATGAAATATGCCTCTGGCGGGAGAGTTACTGTTCGACTGCTGCTGGCCGGCATCGCCTTTCTGCTGGCATGGTGGGTCGGCCTATCGAACGCGTCAGCTGCGACGCCTCCGCAATCGCCGCAGAACGCGGCTTTTCTCGGACAGTGGTGTGCGCAGGGCGATTCGACAAAGGTGGCTTCCATCTCCGCGAACGGCCCATTTCTGACGCTCACCAACGAGCAGGGATCGACCTCGACCGGCAACTACCAGGGCATGAACCAGAACGTCATTGTGGCCGCGCAATGGCAGTTCGTGCAGGGTACTCTGAGCCCTGACGGCAGCCGAATCAATTGGTCGAATGGAACGTATTGGGCGCGCTGCAATCAGGGCGGCGGAGGTCACAATCACGGACGTCTGCCGAATTTGCAGGGGACGTGGTATCGCAGCAGCAATCACTCTCTGACCTGTTCCATCCAGCAGAACAAAAAGAGCCTCACCTTCACCAATGAAAGCGGTCAGACGGCGCAAGGCCAATTCCTCAGCCCGAAGCACATCACCGCAAATTGGGGAGGCCAGACCATCGACGGAACGCTGGTCAACAATGCCGGCCGCATCAATTGGGATAACGGCACTTGGTGGAGCCGCTAGCCCCGAACGCTCCTTGCCCCCGCTCCCCGCATCTACTAGCATGTAAGGTTCGTCTCAAGAGTGGGGTAGCTCATGGCTGACAGCAAGACTAGCGGTAAAGGTGTGTCCGAATCGCCGGCGGCCGACGTGTTTGAGTCGGGCCGTCATCCCTCCGAAACCGAGAAGCAGTGGGCCGAGAAGACGCTCGCACCGACGCTCGAGAAAAATCCGGAGAAGCCCATCGGCGCGCCCAGCGGCGTGAACCTGGACGATCGGGGACACGCGCGCTTCACCACTATCTCAGCCATGCCCATCCGCCGCCTGTACACGCAGGCCGACCTGCCGGAGGACTGGAATTACGACAGCTACCTGAACTATCCCGGACAGGCGCCGTACACCCGGGGCATTCACGCCTCAGGCTATCGTGGCAAGATGTGGACCATGCGCCAGTTTTCGGGCTTCGCTTCTCCTGAGGAGACGAATGCGCGCTACAAATACCTCCTGGCGCACGGTGGCCACGGCCTGTCGGTCGCGTTCGACCTGCCCACGTTGATGGGCTACGACAGCGATCATCCCTTCAGCGAAGGTGAAGTTGGCAAGTGCGGTGTCGCCATCGATTCGCTGGAAGACATGGAGATACTCTTCGACGGCATCGACCTGGAGAAGACCACGGTTTCAATGACCATCAACTCGCCCGCGTCGATCTTGTGGGCGATGTATCTGGCGGTCGCCGAGAAGCAGGGCGCCGACTGGAACAAGATTTCTGGCACCACGCAGAACGACATCCTGAAGGAATACATCGCGCAGAAGGAATATATTTATCCGCCGGCGCCCTCGATGCGGCTGGTGATCGATACCTTCGAGTTCGGCTCGAAGTTCACCCCAAGGTTCAACACGATTTCCATCAGCGGCTACCACATTCGCGAGGCCGGCTCGACCGCGCTGCAGGAGTTGGCATTCACCGTTTACGATGGCGTGGAGTATGTGGAGTGGGCGCGCCGTCGCGGGTTGGATGTCGACGAGTTTGGGCCGCGGCTCAGCTTCTTCTTCAATGCGCATAACGATTTCTTCGAGGAGATCGCGAAGTATCGCGCGGCGCGCAAGATCTGGTATCGCCTGATGAAGGACCGCTTCGGCGCAAAGAACCAGCGTACATGGCTGTTGCGCTTCCACACCCAGACCGCAGGTGTCTCGCTGACCGCTCAGCAGCCGATGAACAATATCGCGCGCGTCGCGATTCAGGCGCTGGCCGGCGTCCTGGGGGGAACCCAGTCGCTGCACACCGACAGCTACGACGAAGCCCTGGCGCTGCCGACGGAAGAAGCGGTACGCATCGCGCTGCGCACGCAGCAGATCATCGCCTACGAGTCTGGTGTGGCGAACACGGTCGATCCGCTGGGCGGCTCGTACTTTGTTGAGCGGTTGACGCTCGATATGGAGAACGGCGCCTTCGACTACTTCAACAAGCTCGATGCCATGGGCGGCATGGTCGCAGCGATCGAGAAAGGTTATCCGCAGAAGGAGATCGCCGAGGCCAGCTACCAGTTCCAGCGCGCGACCGAGGCTAAAGAAAAGATCACTGTGGGCGCGAACGAATTCGTGGTCGACGAGCCCTCGCCGGAGATTCTCTACATTGGGGAAGAGGTAGCGCAGGCGCAGACCAAGAAGCTGAATGCGCTGCGTGCCCGTCGCTCGAGCGACGAGGTTCGTCGCTGCCTGGACGCGCTGAAGAAGGCCGCAGCGCAAGAACCGAAAGCCGGCGCTGACGGCAAGATTTCGCCGGTCAACACCATGCCGTTCATCCTCGACGCAGTGAAGGCTTACGCAACCGTCGGTGAGATCTGCGACGCGCTGCGCGAAGTTTACGGTACATATGAAGAGACGGCGTTCGCGTAATGGGCAGCTACAAGCTCTGAGCCGTGAGCTTTGAGCTAAAAAAGCAATATCAGAGGGTGCCCCGTTCTAGCCCTGATGTTGGGCTGGGGTGGGGCTCTTTGTTCGCCTGACCAAGAAGCTCTACAAGCAAAGTCTGGCGCCCGAACGCCAACGCTTTCTGTCACTCCACCAGCAGGACGAACTGAAATTTCTCGTCCTCGATCGGCACGGTCACCCGCACAATTCTCCTCTTCCTGATGTGCGCGGATTGCGAGGATTCCTGTGCGAGCCTGCCGAGCGGTAAGTACAGTACACCGCCGACGCTGGCGTGCGGCGGGATTGTATTCGAGCGCAAACTGCATTGCTCGACATACTCGGGCGTGTTCTGCCGTTGCAGTTGCGCGAGTACGTCGGTGCCCTGCGCCGCTTCACCCATGCGGAGGCGGCATACCTCGTCGCAAGCCGTCGTGCGATGGGCAGACTCTCCCTGCTCCAACGCCCCCGGCGTATCGGTATAGAGAAGATTGTTTCCTGCTGGGACTGAAGGCTGGTTGGAGCGGGCCGCGATGGCGCGCATCATTTCGAGGATCTGCTGGTTGCTTCCGGAATTGGCGTCAGGCGAATCTGCATCGGCATCTTCGTTGCCGCTTACCGCCATCCGGGCCATGTTGTAGGGCTTGCGCATGCGCTTCGCCAACTCCGCTCCCGCAATCGGCGTCACCGCATGATCGGCAACAGCATCCTCCAGCAGAATATCCTCCGGCCGCACCGTGACCGAGCGCTGCCCGGCGTTGTAGACGCGCACTTTTACCGCAGCGTACTTGTGATTAATCACCGAATGGACGGCCGCGACCACCGTGTAATCCGTGCCGGCGGCGAATTGATAGACGATGCCGTCCACGTAGAACGAGCCTTTGCTCTTCGCCGAATCGGATGCGACCGGATATTGCTGGGCACACAACGACGAGGCCAGCAACAAGCAGCAAGAAAGATAGCGCATGGAACCTCCGGGAGCGGTGCACGGCGCACCCAGAGAAGGAAATCGGCAAGCTCGGGCAGTAACATGAGAAGCAGAGTCACGCTTCTTTGTGGAAAACAATGCGTTCGCGCAGAAGAGGTTGTCAGCCGGCTTTTCTCAGGTAACCCAACAAATGAGGGTGCCCCGTTCTAGCCCTGATTCTGGGCCAGGGCGGGAATTTGTGCTATTTCGAGCGCTGCAATTCGCGGTAGGCTTCACTCTTCGAGAGGCCAAATTCTTTTGCGGCCTGCTTGAGAGCGGACTTCTCGTCCAGCTTTTCGTTCCGTATCAGTTCCTGTACGCGTTGCGAGACCGTCGTCTGCGGAGCGGTGGCGGACACCAGTTCGTCCGCTTTGCCGATCAGCAGCGTGATTTCGCCGCGTATCTCGCCACGCGCCTCGAGTGTCGCCAAGACGTCCGCGGCGCGGCCGCGCAGGAACTCCTCATGCAACTTCGTAACTTCGCGCGCGATCACCACATGGCGCTCGGGGCCAAGTACCTCCGCGACGTCGCGGAGGCATTCCACAATCCGGTGCGGGGCTTCGTAAAAGACTTCCGTACGCGGCGAGTTGCGAATCGCCTCCAGCGCCGTGCGGCGCGCCCCGGACTTGGCCGGCAGGAAGCCGCCGAAGTGGAATGAATCTGTCGGCAAGCCGCTGGCGACCAAGGCCGAGAGAAATGCGGACGCTCCCGGTACCGGCACCACCCGGATATGATGACGAACGGCGAGCGCGACCAGTCGGTATCCTGGGTCGCTGACGCCGGGCATACCCGCGTCACTCACCACGGCGATGTTATCGCCACGCTCCAGGTGGACGATGAGCTCGGCTGCGCGCGTCAGCTCATTGTGTTCGTGATAACTGACGGTCGATTTCGAAATGCCGTAGTGATTCAGAAGCTGGGCGGTGTGCCGGGTGTCTTCGCAGGCGATCAGATCGACTTCCTTCAGAACGCGCAACGCCCGCAAGGTAATGTCGTCCAGATTGCCGATCGGCGTGCCGACCAGATACAACGTGCCAGCAGGAAGGTTCTCGCCAGCTTCAGAATTTGTTGACTTCGCCACTGCGCGCAAGTGTAGCACCGGAGTAGGAGTAGAACCTGCCGTCAGCTGAAGCCGATTTCTAAGACCGGCCGCGGGCCTAAACGCCGGCTCCTAGCATCGGTCGAGGCTAGCCTGATCGCCGGCTCTAGTACGTTGAGGCGGGCTCAACCATCCGTCCTCCCTGTGCTAGCATCGAGGGTTGCAGATGCCCACAGGAAAACTCCAGGTCATTCCCCTCGGTGGACTCGGCGAATTCGGCATGAATTGCATGGCCATTCGCTGGGGTGACGACATCATCGTCATCGACGCCGGACTCATGTTTCCCGAAGCCGAGCTCCTCGGCGTCGACATCGTCGTTCCCGATCTCAGCTACCTCATCGAGAACCGCGAGCACGTTCGCGCTGTAGTGCTGACGCATGGGCACGAAGATCACATCGGCGCCTTGCCCTGGATGCTGAGCGAGCTGAACATCCCAGTCTATGCGACCGAGTTCACGCTGGCCCTGGTTGAAGGCAAGCTGGAGGAGCATGCACTACTCGATGACGCCGAACTCAACGAGATCAAGGCAGGCGAGCGCTTCAAGATTGGACCCTTTACCATCAATCCCATCCAGGTGACCCACAGCCTGGTGGATTGCGTGGCGCTGGCGATTCATACGCCGATGGGCACGCTGATTCACACCGGCGATTTCAAAGTCGATCCCACGCCCACGGATAACCGGCTCTTCGATCTGCACGCCTTCGCCGAATATGGCAAGGAAGGTGTGCTGGCTCTTTTCCAGGATTCGACCAACGTCGAGCGCAAGGGCTACACGCCCAGCGAACGCGCCGTGCGCGCCAAGTTTCAGGAGATTTTCGCAACTGCTGAGCGGCGGCTGTTCATCTCGTGCTTCTCGTCGTCGATCCACCGTATCAAGCTGGCGATCGACCAGGCTTTCGAGCATGGGCGCAAGGTTGCGCTGGTTGGCCGCTCCATGATGGAGTCGACCGAGATTGCGCAGGACCTTGGCTATATTGAGGTGCCGGACGGGCTGCTGATCCATCCTTCGCAGATGCGCGACCTGCCACCGGAGAAAGTCTGCGTGCTGATCAGCGGCACGCAGGGCGAACCCATGTCGGCGCTGTCGCGTGCCGCGGTCGACAATCATAAGCACGCCAAGATTCAACCCGGCGACACGGTGGTGCTGTCGTCGCGCATCATCCCCGGCAACGAGAAGGCGATTTATCGCGTGGTCGATCACCTCTTCCGCCGCGACGCTCACGTGATTTACGACGACGGTTCATCGCCGCCAGTCCACGTCAGCGGGCACGCCAGCCAGGAAGAATTGAAGCTCATCATCAACCTGGTGAAGCCGCGCTACTTCATCCCGATTCACGGCGAGTACCGCCAACTCAAGCTTCATGCGGAGATGGCCGGTGCCATGCATAGCTCGGTCGGGCATGTGCTGATGATCGAGAGCGGCGACATTCTGGAGTTCGACGAACTAGGCGCGCGCAAGACGGGGAAGATCAACGTCGGGCGCGTCTGCATCGATTCGAATTCGATGGGCGACGTGGTCGAAGACCTGGTGATTCGCGACCGCCGGCATCTGAGCGAAGACGGCATCGTGCTGCCGATCATCGCCATCAACAAGCTCACCGGCAAGGTCGAGACCACGCCCGAGATCGTGATGCGCGGCTTCGGCGGCGATGTCAGCGATGATGGTTTTCTCGATGGCGCGCGGCGCACGGTAATGAATACGCTGGACGCGTCGAGCGATGAAGAGAAGGGCGACTACGGCATGATCAAGGAAAAGATCCGCCAGGATCTGAAGCGATTCATTGTGAAGAACACCTCGCGGAGACCGTTGATCATGCCGGTGATTCTGGAAGTTTAGAGCTGAGAATCTCCTTGAGCATTCATCTGCATGTACGCCATCGAATTAAATGAGCGCATTCAGAGTTTTGATTGTCCTGATTGCGGGAGGGACTGCCTGACCGTTTGGGGTTTTGTCTATGAGAACGGTGCAGCGTATGGAGTCTACTATGCCGGCTTAATGACGGGACATGAGCAACCCTCTGCGCGGTTGACCATCAGCATTGGTGGATGGGGCGTCGATGGGGCAGACGAGAAAAACGTGCAAGCACGCCATTGGCTTTTCATCGAAGCCCGACCCACAAACGATAGTTACGAGATGATGGTGCAAGAGCCAGACGAATCTTTCTATTTCGGAAAAGATATTCTGGGGATTCCGATGAGTCGCGCATCAGCTCTGGCCAGCCCCGCGTTGAGTTCGTTTTTCGAAGTAGCGGACTTCATCGCGTTCAACGACCCTGCCGTAAAGTCATACCTGCTCGGTCAACAAGTCAGCATTTCAGGTCGCCAAGGTGTCGACCGAAACACTTCACGGATTGAATAGACTGCGTGATAACGCGAGAATCCCGCCCCCAGGCGGGATGAAACTTCTCCAGCCCGGCGTGGAAACGCCGGGTTTCGTGCGTTATCAGAGGGCCGAGTCCCGTAGGGACGACATGTGTGTCGAGGGGGCTCAGACCCATTTTGAAATGCGTGTACCCAGTGCTGCCGCATTGGGCTGAAGAGGTTTCGTGCTGCCTGGCGGCGGGACTATGCACAGCGGCTGCGACGGTTTGGCGACTGGACTGTGCCCACAGCTTTCTAATGCGAGCAAACCGCAGGTCCCTCCGCTCAGGCGACCAAAGAAGGCCGCCTCCGGTCGGGATGACAATTCATTGAAAGTTTACGGTCTCCGCGAAAAGCGAAGAGCGAAGAGCCATCGCAGCGCTGCCCTTCTCGCCAGGGTTGAAGGCCGCTACAGCTTCGCATTCCTCAGGCGCAGTGCATTCGTGATTACGGACACGGAGCTGAAGCTCATGGCGGCCGCTGCGATGATCGGGCTCAGCAGAATGCCGAACTTGGGATACAGCACGCCCGCCGCGATCGGCACGCCCACCGAGTTGTAGATAAACGCAAAGAACAGATTCTCTTTGATGTTCGCCATTACGTCGCGGCTCAGCCGACGCGCGCGCACGATGGCGCTCAGGTCGCCCTTCAGCAGCGTGATGCCGGCGCTCTCCATGGCGACGTCGGTACCCGTACCCATGGCGATTCCAACCTGCGCCTGCGCCAGTGCCGGAGCATCGTTGATGCCATCGCCCGCCATCGCGACAATCCGGCCTTGCTGCTGGAGTTTCTTCACCGCCTCGGCTTTGTTCTCGGGCAGGACGCCAGCCTCGAAGTCAGTGATGCCGACTTTGCTCGCCACCGATGCGGCCGTAGTCTGGCTGTCGCCGGTGAGCATCACCACGCGCAAGCCTTCGGCGCGAAGATCGCGAATCGCCTGCGCTGCATCCGGCTTGATTGGATCGGCAATTCCCAGCAAACCAGCAGGCGCGGCCATCGACGGCGGCGAAGATGACGGTCTGACCTTCCTTGCGAAGTTCCTCGGCCTTGGACGTTAGTTCGGTAGTCTCGATATCGAGCTCTTTCAGCAGTTGCTCGTTGCCGACGGCGACCTCGTGGCCCGCCAACTTGCCCACGACGCCACGTCCCGTGTACGAGCGAAACTCTTCCGTCGGCAGCAGCGACATGCCATTCGCCTGTGCCGCGGAGACGACAGCGGCAGCCAGAGGATGCTCGCTGCTGCGCTCGAGACTAGCCACCAGCCTCACGATGCGGTCTTCGGTTTCCCCGCCGAATGCGGCAACGGAAATCAGTTCCGGCTTACCTTGCGTCAGCGTGCCAGTTTTGTCGAAAGCCAGCGTGTCAACCTTCTGCAAAGTCTCGAGCGCTTCGGCATTCTTGATCAGGATGCCGGCGCGCGCGCCGCGTCCGGTGCCCACCATGATCGCTACCGGCGTTGCCAAGCCAAGAGCACAGGGACACGCGATGATCAGCACAGCTACGGCGTTGACGATGGCATTCGCCAGATGAGGCTCCGGGCCCTTAAGAAACCACACGACAAAGGTGGCGACCGCCGCCAGCAAAACCGTGGGCACAAACACCGACGCACACTTTGTCGGCCAGCCGCTGAATGGGCGCGCGGCTGCGCTGCGCCTCGCTCACCATCTTGACGATCTGCGCGAGCATGGTCTCGCTGCCTACGCGCTCGGCGCGCATCAGCAACCAGCCGGTGCCGTTGACGGTCGCGCCGATCACGCGATCGCCGGCGTGCTTCTCGATGGGCATGGATTCGCCGGTCACCATGGACTCGTCGACCGAACTCAGCCCGTCGCACGACAGTACCGTCGACCGGAATTTTCTCGCCCGGCCGCACCCGCAGCTTGTCGCCAACCTTCACCTGGTCGAGCGGAACATCGTATTCACTGCCATTTTCGCGCATGATGCGCGCCATCTTGGGCGACAGGTCGAGCAATGCGCGGATGGCGCTGCCGGTGCGGCTGCGCGCGCGCAACTCCAGAACCTGCCCCAACAGCACCAGCGCGATGATCGCAGCCGCGGCTTCGAAGTAGACTTCGGGCTGGCCGCCCATCTTGCGCATGGAGGGCGGAAAGATCTGCGGGACAATGGTCGCAGACAGCGCTGAAGAGGTAAGCCACGCCGACGCCCATGGCGATCAGCGTGAACATGTTCGGGCTGCGGAACTTTACCGACGCCCAACCGCGCTGGAAAAACGGCCATCCGCACCACAGCACGATCGGTGTAGCCAGCGCGAACTCCACCCAATTGCCCAGGCGTGGCGGGATGAAGTGCAGACCACGAACTCATGCGTAGCATCGCGAACGCGACCAGCGGAATGCCCAGCACCACGCTCGTCCAGAATCGCCAGGTCATCTCGCGGAGCTCTGGATTTTCTTCTTCGCCTGCGCTCACCGTCATCGGCTCGAGCCCCATGCCGCAGATCGGGCAGGCTCCCGGTTCGTCGCGCACGATCTCGGGATGCATGGGGCAGGTCCACTGTGTCTTAGTCGGCCCAATCGGAACGTCAGGCTCCAGCGCCATGCCACACTTCGGACATGCTCCGGGGTGGTCCTGCCGAATCTCGGGGTCCATCGGGCAGACGTAAGCAGTACCCTTGCGGGCAGGAGCGGGAACGGCAGTCGACTCTGCCGCCGTCTTTGCCGGGGAAGAGCCCGGAGACAAGTATTTTCCGGGGGAGGCCTGAAACTTCTCGGCGCATCCTCGGCAGCAGAAGTAATACGTCTTGCCGATGTGATTGACCGTGGCCGCAGCCGCCGAGGGATCGACGTTCATGCCGCAGACCAGGTCCTTCTCCAGGCGACGACTCGCGCCGAGCTGCACTGGGGCTCCGCCAATCTGGACCATGCCCGTCATGCCGGTGGGCTTGTTCGCGGTGGTGAGATATCGCGCGGGATCCTTGCGGAACTTCTCACCGCAATTACGCGAGCAAAAATGATAGAGCTTGCCATCGTATTCGGCCGTGGACGCGGCGTTCGAGGGATCGACACTCATGCCGCAGACGGGATCTTTGGCCAGCTTCTTCGCGCTGGGGGCAGGAGCAGGAGCTGCGCTGGCAGACGAATCATCAGCGGCGGCATCCTTGATGTACTTTGCAGGCGTCGCCGTGAACTTGTGCATACAGCCGGGCGAGCAGAAAAAATAGGTTTCGCCCCGGTACTGTGCTTTGCCGCGGGCCTGCAGAGGCTCCAGAGTCATACCGCAGACAGGGTCTTTAGCGGAAAAATCCAGCGCCATGTTCTGCAGGGGTACTTCGGGTTCGCTCATTTCCTCGCTCTCTCGGCCACTCACGCCGCGCTGTTCACAAATCGGGCGATGCTCTATAGTGAAAGCGGAACGCCGTACGCGTCACAGCAGTAGATGCGCAGGCCGCGCACACGTTCCGAGCTACCTTACCAATCATTACACGTTTGCGAAAGGTTGAGGCGATGACAGCAGTAGAAGTCTTGTTTCGCTATGGAATGCCCCCGGGCGAGAAAGAAATGAGCGCACTCGGACTGGTCAGCGACGTCTATGGCATCCGGCGGGTGCAGTTCAATGAGCCCCTGCGCGAGGTGCGCGTCGAGTATGACGCGACGCGATTGAACGAGGCTACCGTCGAGAACCTGCTGCGCAAGGCCGGCTTCGATCTACGCGAAAAATTAGCACTCATCTAAGCGCGACCAAGCGCAGTTCGTAGCCGATATCGGTGAGCGATCTCTGGTTATTCTGCCTAAATGTGGTGATGGATTCCGGTGTCACTGGAGGGGAGCACAGTGGTGCTTTTTGATGGGGAAATAATTAAGGGTCACTCGGGGGCGAACTCTGGCCGAAATTCGCGTCCGGGTGACCCTATTGCGCCACTTCGTCTGGCTATGTAAATAGCATCCTGTATGCCAAAGCGGTCTTGCGGAAAATAAAAGACTTAGCAGAGTACCTGAATAGAAAAGGCTGTAGAACTTTCCAACACCCGGTAAAGTCTACTCGGCTCACGAAAGTGCCGCATGCAGATGCTCGAGAATGCCCTGTGGAAAACCTGGGTGCGTGCCGCGCCGATGTCCCGCGAAAGGCACACTTGGAAGTTTGTTATAATCGAGATGCTGCACCGCGCGAGCGCCCTTAGCTCAGCTGGATAGAGCGTCTGGCTACGAACCAGAAGGCCGGGAGTTCGAATCTCTCAGGGCGCGCCATCTTAATCCACTCAATCATCACAACTTACGCAGCAGCGGAATTGGGTGTTGTAACACCCGATGTAGAACATGTAGAACATTGCTCGTCTGAGCCTATTGAAAAGCCAAGGCCCGCGCGTTCAGCCCATTCCCGCCTGAACGGTAGATCCTGCTGCAGTTGCCGAGCATAATCATCCGTAACCGATTTCGATGCGTGACCCATCCACAGCTGGATGAGATCCTCGGGCACCCGCGCTTTCCGCAGCACCGAGGTACGGAAGCGGCGGAAGGCATGGAACCCGACCTTATGACGAGCGTGAAGGATGCGCAGCACAGAGCGCTGCGACATCGGCTTTCCGCTGGCCGTTGCAAACAGATACCGACCAGCAGCCGCGATCTCGTTCGACCGACGCTTCGCAGATGTAAACTCCAGCCAACGCCTCACATTTTCAGGATGACTTTCGAAAGGCAATGGACCCGTGATGTTTACAGGCATGACGATCACGTTTCTCAAAGAGTTCGGTGAGGGCCTATGGATTGCGCTCCCGCTACTGTTGACGCTCGCGCTCGCGATAGCTTTGCTGGGAAGGGTTGTCGGAAGAAAAGAAGGCTGGTCTGCCTTCGACAGTTTCTACTGGTCTTTTGTTACTGCCACCACGGTAGGATACGGAGACCTGCGCCCGGCAAAGAAAGCGTCGAAGGTGGTAGCGCTACTGATTGCCACTTTGGGATTGCTGTTGACCGGTATCCTCATTGCGATTGCGGTTCGTGCGGCCACAATCGCCATGCAAATGCATGGAAATCCCACCTAGACCGTCGCACGGATGATCGAAGTCAGAGGGACGGTCGGTGGCGCCGCGTTGTCGGCCTCCCAGCGCGATTGCGGTTTTCCGCACTCGGTGCAGGAGCAGCAGACTGTGGCCTTGCTCGCTGAGACGGCCGGGCAGAAAAAATACCACGTCAATGATTCCCCACGCCACGCTGCAGCCGACGGCGTCGATGAGCAGGGCACGAACCGCATGACGTTCGACACGCTGAAAACCCAATGAGCAGGTGAAGGTAAGGACGATGATCAGCCCAAACAGAATTTCGGAAATCCTCTCGAAAGCTTCCAGGATCGACTGTTTTAGCAAACGCGCGTTCGCCGCGTTTTGATTTTGCGCCAGCATCAGGAATGTTGCTTCGTGCCCTTGTATATCGCCCGCGTCGGAGGAACCGCCACTAGGAGAATCCCTAGGTGCAGAGACAGGGTACGAGTTGCTAGGATTCCCACAAGAATGCGGCTGTTCAGACGCCGGCTACTGTATTCGAGGAGGAAATCGTGACCACGACTAAGCCTCGACATTTTCTCTTCCCCGACTGGATGTTCCGTTACGAGAGGGATTGGTTGCGACCCGATGTAGTCGCTGGCCTAACCACGGCCGCCGTGGTCATTCCGAAAGCGATGGCTTACGCGACCATCGCCGGACTTCCCGTTCAGGTGGGTTTGTACACCGCCTTTCTGCCGATGGTGATCTACGCGGTGCTGGGCACGTCGCGAGTGCTCAGCGTAAGCACCACCACAACGCTTGCGATATTGGCGGCTGCGGAACTGGGAGAAGTGGTACCGAACGGGGACCCGGCTGCGCTGCTGGCTGCATCGGCCACGTTGACGTTGCTGGTGGGCGCGATGCTCGTGCTGGCGTCGATTCTGCGTCTGGGATTCATTGCCAACTTCATCTCCGAGCCGGTCCTGATCGGCTTCAAGGCTGGGATTGGAGTGGTGATCGTGGTGGACCAGGTTCCCAAGATCCTGGGCGTTCACATCGCACGCGGTACTTTCCTCCAGAACCTGCTCGCCACCTTGCACGCCATCCCGCGAACCTCTCTGGCAACACTGGCGGTCGGAATTTCTATGATCGTGCTGCTGGTGGTCATGGAGCGATTCACTCCCAGCGCTCCTGCTCCCTTAGTCGCGGTCGCCTCCGGTATCGCGGCAGCCTTCTTCTTTCATCTGCAGGCGCACGGAGTCGAACTGGTCGGTCTCATCCCCCATGGATTGCCGCCCTTCACTCCCCCGGTGTTGTCGTATGCGTCGCAGCTATGGCCCGGCGCTTTGGGTATTGCGTTAATGAGCTTTACGGAAACCATTGCGGCGGGACGTGCTTTTGTGCGCGGCGACGAACCTTCACCACGAGCCAACCGCGAGTTGCTTGCAACCGGATTAGCAAATGCCGGCGGCGCCCTGCTGGGTGCAATGCCGGGAGGCGGCGGCACCACGCAGACGGCGGTGAATCGGCTGGCGGGAGCACGCACGCAACTGGCGGAAGTCGTGACGGCCGCTGTAGCCCTGGTCACGATGATCTTCCTGGCTCCGGTCATTGCCCTGATGCCGCAAGCCACGTTGGCGGCGGTTGTCATCGTCTACTCGATCGGACTGATCAAGCCAGCCGAGTTCCGCGAAATTCTCAGCGTCCGCCGGACGGAATTTACTTGGGCGCTGACCGCGTTCGCCGGAGTTGTGCTCGTGGGGACGCTGAAGGGAATTATCGTCGCCATCATCGTGTCAATGATTGCCCTCGCCTACCAGGCGGCCGATCCGCCGGTGTACGTGCTCGGACGCATGCCGGGCACGAATGTCTTTCGCCCACGCTCTAAAGATCATCCCGAGGATGAGAGCTATGCCGGTCTGTTGTTGTTGCGATTAGAAGGCCGAATTTTCTTCGTCAATGCGGAACGCATAGCTGAGAAGGTGAAGCTCCTGATTGAGGAAGCGCAGCCCAAGGTCATCGCGCTTCATCTCCGAGGTGTTCCTGATCTCGAGTACACGGCCCTCAAGATGTTAACCAAAGGTGAAAAGCGAGGCCGCGAGCGCGGCACGCAACTATGGCTGGTCGGGATGAACCCGCAGGTGCTGGAGGTCGTCCGGAAGTCCCAGCTGGGCAAAGTGCTGGGACACGAAGGTATGTATTTCAACCTGGAGGCTGCGGTCGCGAAATACCTGGAGGCGCCGTCCGCAGGCGGCGCCATGACGTCGTCTTAGCAGACTGGATTGGCGCCGATACCGCCATTCGCCAGAAGGTTATACCCCTCTCAATTCAACTGACTTGTAGGCATTCACTCGGGGTCTTATGATGGACATAACACTCCGGTCAGCGCCCATATTGGAGTTCGTCGACTCGCGGCGGCGCGTGTTGTGGTGCCCCGTTACGTCTATTGGCGATGAATTTTATGAGGGTGTCCCTCACTGCGCGCTGCTCAAGCCTTCGCTGGCGACTCCGTGGGCCAGTTCTCCTACTCTTTTGCCTGTGGCTTCTCGGCGCGACCTGTTCCGCTGCTCCGGTGCGCAAGAACGTATTAATCATCAATGACGTTGGCTTAAGCCATCCTGGCTCAGCGTTGATAACCCGCGAACTGATGTCACGGCTTACCGCCGATCCCGACTACCAGGTGGAGTTTTACATCGAGAGTCTCGACTCTATGCGCTTTGTGGACCAAGCCTCGCGAGATGAGATCGAATCTTCGTTGGTCCAGGAATACCAGAAGTATAAGCTCGACGCGATCATTGTCATGGGTCCCGAGGCGATCAAGATGATGTCCCAAGTTTCTGGGACCTTTCACCCTGACGTCCCGATGGTTATCTGCGGTTCCAGCGAGGGCCAGGCTGGGCATCTAACGCTGAACGGCCGTTTTACCGGTGCGTGGTTTAAGCTCGAGCCTGAGAAGACGCTAGAGGCGGCGCTGAGACTGGTTCCCGGAACCCAGCACGTGGTCGTGGTGAGCGGCTCCTCGAGCTTTGACAAAGGAGTCTTGGCCGTTGTCCGAGCAGCCCTTTTGCCGTACTCCAAGGCAATGGACGTTCGTTACCTCGTTGATCTTGACATGAGCGGGCTGCTCGAGCAATTACGCCATCTGCCCAGCCACACGATCGTTCTGTACACATCTTTTTTTAGCGATGCTAGGGGCAACCAGTTCGTGAATGCAACAACGGCGCTCCCACTGGTTTCTGAGGCCGCGAATGCTCCGGTATTCGGCATGTCCGATACCTACATTGAGCATGGAATCGTCGGTGGCTATGTCATAAGCTTCGCGCAACAAGGCAAGATTGCCGCCGAGATACTGCTGGAACTGTTCCGGGGTAAGAGTCCCGTCGACATTCCGGTGGCCAGCAGTTCCAGCGTCTACATGTTCGACTGGCGGCAGATGCAGCGATGGCGGATCAAGGAGAGCAGGCTTCCGCCCGGTAGCGTCCTGCTCAACCGGGAGCCCACTCTGTGGGAGAGGGCGACATGGAGTTTTCTCGGGGGGGGCCTGGTAGTCCTCGTCCTGGGTTGGTTGACCGCCTATCTGCTCTATGAACAAAGGCAGCTGAGGCGTTCCCGCACCGAGCAGTTGAGGCTCAGCGGCATGCTGATTAGCGCCCAGGAAGATGAGCGCAGCCGGCTTGCAGCCGAACTGCACGACGATTTCAGCCAGCGGCTGGCGTTGCTCTCCCTTGGCATGGAAACAGTGGCGGAACTGCTGCCGACTTCAACGACGGATGCCAAGCTGCAGCTCGACGAGTTACTGACTTCTGCCGACGAGTTAGGTGCCGATCTGCACACGCTCTCGCACCGCTTGCACTCGTACACCCTGGAGCGCTTGGGTCTGGTTGCCGGGGTGCGCGCATTTTGCAAAGAGTTCGGAACGCAGCATGGACTCCAGGTCGTCCTCTCCCACGAGAATGTGCCTCGGTCGATCCCGCCCGACGTCGCCTTGTGCTTTTTTCGAATCGTGCAAGAGAGCCTTCGTAATGTGAAGAAGCACAGTGGGGCCTCGCAGGCGCGGATAAGCTTAAGCATGGCTGGCGCGGAACTTCACTTGTCTGTTTCCGACGATGGAGCGGGGTTTGATCGCATGGACCTTGGCGCTCAGCAAGGGTTGGGCCTCTATAGCATGGAGGAGCGCGCGCGGTTAATTAAGGCGCGCTTCGAAATTCACTCAGAGCTGCAGCAAGGAACTCTTGTCCAGGCCTGGGTGCAGCTGCCGCCCGAAGACGAGGTGCACGAAGAGAATCAGTTGGAGCCGCCATCGGTAGTGAGCCACGCATGAACGATGCGATCCTTTCCGCCGATCAGGCATTGCAGAGGCTAATTGCCGGCAACGAACGTTTCCTGCGCGGAGAAGCTCGTTTCCCGACGGTGTGCAAGGAAACGCTGGCGGATTTGGCCAGGGGACAGCGGCCTTACGCCACGATTCTTGGCTGCAGCGATTCGCGAGTTCCGCCGGAGCTGATCTTCGATGCGAACTTCGGCGACTTGTTTATCGTGCGCGTCGCCGGAAATGTAGTCTCAGCCGAGGTGATGGCCAGCCTGCAATATGCGGGCGCTCACCTTCATACGCCATTGTTCATGGTGCTGGGTCATGAGGGTTGCGGCGCGGTGAAAGCTGCGTTGCGCAGCAAGCTGCATGACGTTGAGCATCAATCGCGCATTCAATTGCTCGTAGACAACATCCTTCCCGGTCTTTCCAGCCTCGATGAAGGCGCGTCCGAAGAAGAACAAGTCTCCAAAGCTGTTGAAGCGAACGTGCGATGGTCGATGCATCAACTGGCCATTACCCCGGAAGGCAGTGCGGCGATACGCGATGGACGAGCCAAACTGGTCGGCGCTGTTTACGAGATCTCCACGGGCCGGGTGAACTATCTTCACCCCGAATAGCGCACCTTCGAATCGACAATCCTGAGCATGATTGCCGTGGGCCGAAAGGAAAACAGTGCATGCACGAGTCGCGGCCAAGAATTCTGATCGCTGATGATCATGCGGTCTTTACCGAGGCGCTCCGACTTCTTCTTGAAAAATCCTATGACGTGGTGGGAACGGTGGGAGACGGCCGCGCTCTTCTGACTGCTGCCGCCGAACTGGAGCCCGATGTGGTGGTGGTGGATATTGGCATGCCTTTGCTCAATGGGCTGGATGCCGCGCAAAGGCTCAGAGAGCAGTCGCCGAAAGTGAAAGTCGTTTTCCTCACCATGCAGGACGACCCTAACCTCGCCGCCGCCGCAATGGAAATGGGATCGGTGGCGTTTGTGCTCAAGCGATCAGCCGGCGCCGAGTTAATGACCGCGATCGAACACGCGCTGCAAGGCAGGACTTATCTGACCCCCAAACTCAGGGCTGAAGATTGGGTCGAGAGCAAGCGACGGGCGCGTCAGTTCTCGAAGGACCTGACCGCCCGGCAGCGCGATATCGTCCAACTCTACGCGGAAGGACGTCCCACGAAAGAGATCGCCTCCCACCTGAACCTGAGCGAGAAAACCATAGAGTTTCACAAACACCACATCATGGAGATCTTCAACCTCAAGAGCAATGCGGACATGGTTCTCTTCGCCTTGAAACGAGGTTTGATCGTGCTGGATTCAGCGCCAGGTTCCAAGCCGAGTGGGTGAAACTGTACTAGGGATTCCCCCAGTTGTTCGGCAGCGAGTTCCCTCCTGGGATTGCAGACAGTTCCCGACAGAGAACAACAAAGCCTGCGAATCATCGGGCCTCTGTCTGCGCCAGAGCGCGGACGTGAGAGTTTGGGAGGGTTTCGGTATGGTTTCAGGACAAGCAGCACTGCAAAGAACGAATCGTCGGAGCCATCGTTCTATCGGTCGGATATAAGTTGTTACTCGCCTGGCTAAATGACACGCCTGAGCTGCAGCAGGAAACCCAGGCAGAGGTCTTACTGGAGCTGTGCTTGTTCTTTTTCAGGCCTGATCAGTACGTCGACTCGATCTACCACCATTCGGACTAGGGATTTCCCCAGTTGTGAGCGTACGAGTCCACTCCTAACATCAGCTCTTAGTTGGGACGGTGAACCTGGAGCTGGCGCATGGGTCGGCCACGCATTCTTCTGGCGGATGATCACAACTCGGTGGTGCAGCGAGTAACAGCGCTTTTGCAGTCGGCGTTCGAGGTCGTGGGCGCCGCTACGACTGGAAGGCAGATGATCTCCGAGGCCGTCCGCCTGAATCCCGACGTCATCGTTGCCGATATATCGATGCCGGAGCTCAGCGGGATTGAAGCCGCGCATCAACTTCGCGAAAGACGATGCGCGGCAAAGTTGGTCTTCCTTACGATTCATTCCGAGGACGAATTTGTCCAAGCTTGTTTGACCGAGGGGGCCCTCGGTTATGTAGTCAAGAGTCGCATCAAGACCGACTTGATCCCGGCAATTCACGCGGCCCTGGCAGGCCAGTCCTTTATTTCGGCCGGGCGTTCCCCCCACACTTAGGGTTTTCCCTAGTTGTTCCGTATTTCCTGCCGCAGTACAACCAGCTTGGACATCCCCGACCTCACCTGAAAAGGCGAGTTAACCGGCAGAGGAATTCTCGACATGACCTCAAGACGAAGTTCGGTGTGTAGCCTCATCCAGACTGTTCGCGAGCTAACCACGATTGTGTGCGTGGCGGTGCTTGCATTTGGGAGTGCGACGCCAGCGACAGGACAAGCTCAGCAAACCGCGCCTTCCGCAGAGCAGGCCGCCAGCAAGATCCCCGCGGATCAACTGAACTCGCTGGTAGCGCCGATTGCGCTCTATCCCGATCCGTTACTCAGCCAGACCTTAGTCGCTTCCACCTATCCTCTCGAAGTCATTCAGCTGCAGCAATGGTTGGCCAAGAACAAGGGCCTGTCAGAAAAGGCTCTAGCTGACGCCGTGCAGAAGCAGGATTGGGACCCGAGCATTCAGTCCCTGGCCGCGCTGCCCGAGGTGGTGAAGCTACTGGCCGAGAACATCAAGTGGACGACCGACTTGGGGAACGCATTTCTGGCGCAGCAGGATGACGTGATGGACGCGGTGCAGCGCATGCGCAAGAAGGCGCAGGATGCCGGCAATCTGAAATCTTCCCAGCAACAAAAGGTGGAGACAAAGGTTGTCGAAAGCAAACAAGTGATCGTAGTTGAGCAGGCGAGTCCTGAGGTCGTCTACGTGCCCAGCTACAACCCAACAGTTGTCTATGGAGCGCCGGTGTATGCCTACCCTCCCATCGCCTATCCTCCCGCAGGCTATTACGCCGCGGGTATGGCGATTTCATTTGGTGTGGGAGTCGCCATGGGAGCGATGTGGGGCGGCGGCTGGGGTTACAACTGCGGCTGGCATGGCGGCAACAACAATATCACCGTCAATCGCAACAACAACTTCGTCAACAACAGCAATCGGCAGAACGTGAATGGTGGCAACCGCGTCAATGGCGGTAATCGAGGCGGAGCGGGCAAGCAACTGGCAGCACAACCCGCAGCACCGCGGCGGTGCGCCTTATTCCGATCGCGGAACTGCAAATAAGTACGGGGGAACGGCCCGCGGCGACTCCATGCAGAGTCGTCAGGCGAATGCCCGCCAGAACCAGGGCCGGCAGCAAGGCGCCGGAAGCCGCGACATGAACAATCGTGGTGCAGGTGCGAGTGCAGGCACCAGGGACCTAGCCAATCGCGGTAACGGCGCTGGTGCGGGAAGCCGCGACATGTCGAATCGCGGGAGTGCAGGAGGGGATCGCGTCGGAAATCGTCAGGTACCCAACAGTCCTAGCTCCACAAACAGGAGCGCGTTCGGCGGCAGCGGACAAAGCGGCAGCTCGGCGCGGGCCAGTCAGTCGCGGGGCGCCTCCAGCTACGGAGGTTCTCGTGGGGGCGGTGGACGCGGTGGCGGTGGACGCGGCGGTGGCGGCGGGCGGCGGAGATAGGTGAGCCAATCATGATGAATGAGGAAAACATGAAAACGAAACGATCTGAATACAGCTGCATCATCGGCCTTTCAGCCATCATCATGGTTTGTCTGTGGTGCTTGCTCTCGATCGCCACAGCGGCCCAGACAAAAACTGCCGCAGCGGTAGGACCACAGGCCTTCGACACGCCACAGCAGGCTACGGACGCACTCATCAGCGCGGCTGCGTCGTACGACGTTCCACAACTGATGGCGATCTTTGGACCAGACGGCGAGGACTTCGTCTCCGGCGGCGATCAAGTGCAGGACAAGAACAATACCGTCGCCTTTGCCACAGAAGCGCGCGCTAAGAATTCCATTTCCATCGATCCATCAAAGCCGAACCGCGCAACCATCATCGTTGGCGAAGAGGAGTGGCCGCTTCCGGTTCCGTTGATCAAGAAAAATGGTAAGTGGTATTTCGACTCCAAGGCCGGACGGCAGGACATTCTCTACCGGCGAATCGGTGCCAATGAGCTGGATGCTATTACGGTCTGCCATGGCTATGTCGAAGCGCAGCGGGAATACGCCCTGGAGATTCACGATGACTCTGGCGTCAATCAGTACGCGCAGAAAATCTTCAGTACTCCCGGAAAGCAGGACGGCTTGTATTGGAAGAATCCCGATGGCACTTCAGGAGGTCCGATCGGCGAGGCAGTAGCCAAGGCGCTGGAGGAAGGGTACTCCACCGGCAAATCAGGCTTCCACGGATACTACTTCAAGATCCTGAAGGGGCAAGGTCCAGCAGCGCCATTCGGGAAAATTAACTATGTCATCGAGGGGGTGATGATCGGAGGTTTTGCCTTGGTCGCAGTTCCGGCAGAATACCGCGTCACCGGCGTGAAGACGTTCATCATCAATAACAACGGAGTTGTTTACCAGAAAGATCTAGGTCCGGATTCCCTGAACATCGTCAAGAACATGGAGCTTTATAATCCCGACTCCACCTGGCAGCCGACGGATGACCAGTGGCCAGTGAGCGTCGCAGATGCTTCGGCCACGCAATGACCGCCGTAGAAGACGGAGATCTGCAGGAGTTCACGGAAAGTCCAAGGAGCCAGAGCTGGAGGAGGTCTTCAGGAACCCTCGCCTTTCGCAGCACTGAAGTACCGAAGCGACGATTGCGTTGCCGACCGCGTTCCTTGACAGGTGAGCACAGCATTCTCTACGGTACGAACGTGGGCGCAGTGTCACCGACGACAGATGGCCACACGCACTAAATTTGCTCTGCTGGTTGCGCTGCTCTCAGCGTGGTGTTTCTTCGCCTGGGCAGAGAAGATCAACGATATACGGCCGCAGGGCTACGTCACCGATCTCTCCCACGTCATTGATCCCGCCACGAAGACCAAACTGGAGACGCTGTGCGCCGAGGTCGAGCAGAAGACGGGCGCACAAATTGCGGTCGTGACCGTCGATTCTCTCGACGGCCAAAGCAGAGAGGACTACGCCGCCGATCTGTATAAGCATCTCGGGGTCGGATCAAAGAAAGATAGCCGAGGAGTTCTGCTGCTGGTGGCCCCCAAGGAACGTCAATACAAAATCGAAGTCGGTTATGGGTTGGAGCCCGTGATTAACGACGCTCGCGCCGGCGACGTCGGCCGGGACATGGTTCCCGACCTGCGAAGCGGAGATTACAGCGGCGCGATCTTGGTCGGCACAACCCGGCTTGCCCAGCTTATAGCGGCCGACAAGGGCGTCCAGTTGAACGGGGTGCCGACCAATCCGGCGCGGGCGCCGGCACTGCAAATTCCGTGGTGGGCTCCCTGGCTCATCATCGTGATCGTGTTCGTGATCATCCGCGCGATTGTGCGCGCCGTGCGAGGCGGTGGGCGCGGCCCCGGATCCGGCGGTGGTGGAAGTTCCGTTCTTCCCTGGCTTTTGATGGGCAATGCATTAGGAGGCCGCGGCGGCAGCTGGGGCGGCGGCTTTGGCGGCAGTTCGGGAGGCTTCTCCGGCGGCGGAGGAGGCGGTGGGTTTGGCGGATTCGGCGGCGGCCTGAGCGGCGGCGGCGGTGCCGGTGGTAGTTGGTGAACCCGGCACGCGGAGCAGGGTGCGATGAAAAAACCAGAAGGTAAACTACAAGAACTCGTGAGCCGATTGCAAAAGGCGTGCGGCAACGACCTGGTATCGGTCGTTCTGTTCGGTTCCGCTGCTCGCGAGGACTTCCACGAGGAGTTTTCCGACGTCAACGTTCTGGTTGTATTGCAACAAGTGAAGCCGGATTCGTTTGCAGCAATCTCGCAAGTCCTGCGCTGGTGGAGTCACGAGGAGAAACTGCGGCCTCCGATGATCATGACGCTCGAAGAGTTGCGGGAGTCGGCCGACGTTTTCGCGATCGAACTGCTCGACATCAAGAGCTCTCACAAAACGCTGTTCGGCCAGGATGTTGCAGCGGCAATTGATGTGCCTATGAATCTGCACCGCATCGAGGTCGAACATGAATTGCGAACCACGATTCTGCGCCTGCGACAGCATTTGCTGCTGAGCCCCGACCAGGAAGAGGAGTTGCGGGCGGTGCTGGCAAAGTCGATCACCAGTGTTCTAACGCTGTTCCGCCACGCTCTGATCGCGTTGGGGGAGAATCCTCCGCATGACAGGCCGCAGCTGCTGCAGCAGGCCGGTGAGGTCTTTGGTTTTGACGTGGGCCCACTTCAGTCAATTCTGGAACTGAGGAACGGTGGCACGCATCCGAAGAACCTGCGCGAACTGTACCACGCATACATGAGTGCGATTCAGCGGGTTGCACACGAACTCGACGTGCGAGTGCCGAAGCGCAACTTGCGGAGCTCGTCGTAAATTTCTGACAGGTAAGTTGCCGGGGAGAGATTGCCATGAAAGCCGGAATCATCGTATTGGTCGTGATCATGTTGCTGCTGCTGTTGTTCGGCGGCACATTCATCTCGCATCGCAACGAGATGGTTCGCAAGCGCGAGGCGGTGAATGCAGCCTGGTCACAAGTGGATGTTGTTTTGCAGCGCAGGGCCGACCTCATTCCGAACCTGGTCGAGACGGTGAAGGGTTTTGCCACGCACGAGGAGAAAGTTTTTGGCGATATTGCCGCCGCCCGTGCCGCGATGATGGGGGCAAAATCCCCTCAAGAGAAGATTGCCGCGAACGGCCAGTTGGATTCCGCTCTTAGCCGCCTTTTGGTGGTCGTAGAAAACTATCCGCAGCTGCGGTCCAATGAAAACTTTTTGCGGTTGCAGGACGAGTTGGCGGGCACGGAGAACCGAATCGCCATCGAGCGCCGCCGCTATAACGAAACCGTGCAGGACTACAACACCTACATCAGCTTGTTCCCAAACAATATCGTGGCAAGCCTTTCGGGATTCACCCGCAACGATGCCTACTTTAAGACTGAGGAAGGAGCACGGGAGGCTCCAAAAGTTAATTTTGGCACACCGGCCCAGCAACCTGCTCCGGCACCGACCCAGTAGGCAAAGTGCGCGATTCTCCGTCGGCGATAGCTCGCAACTCCCGCATGACCCAGAACGGGTCTCGATTTGGCACATCCAGTGGCGCATTTTTCAGCGCGGTGAGCCAGTCGGAATGTACGATAGGGTCTGGCAGCACTGGGTTTGATACCGGCCACGGATATGCGGTCCTGGTAGAACGAAAACTTCATGACCATCCTCGCCCGCTTAGAGCAGTGGAGGGAGCAAGGTGCGATATCGCCGGAGCAGCGTTCACATTTGGCGAGCCTCTGCCGAGGAGAGCCCTTCTCCCTTTTTCTTGAGCTGAACATTCTTCTCTATGCTGGTGTGCTGGCGTTTGTTGCCGGGCTGGGCTGGACGGTCACCACCTGGTCGCAGCAGCTCGGTGACGTTGTCGTTCTGGCCGTTCTCTCCGGCATCCTCGCAGCTTGTTCTTGGTACTGCTTCTCCCGCGCGCCGGCTTGGTCGCTCGTGCAAACGCCTGCACAGAGTGTGATTTTCGACTATGTGCTTTACCTGGGCTGCCTGGTCTGGTGCATAGAACTCGCATACCTGGAGAACCGGCTGCACTTGCTCTCCGGACAATGGGATGTGTACCTCCTGGCGACAGCAGTCCTTTTTTTCTTTCTGGCATATTGTCTCGACAATCGCTTCGTGCTATCGCTGGCTTTGTCGTCGCTTGCCGGATGGTTTGGGCTGACGATCTCGCATTGGTCGTCGCATCAGGATGCGGCGTATCGCCAGTATGCTCTTCTCTATTGCCTGGTGATCGGCCTCGTCGGTGCGCTTCTTCAGCGCCGCGGTGTAAAGGCGCACTTCTTCGGTACATATCTGAATATCGTGGCCAACGTTTTGTTTTGGGCAGTGCTCTCGGGCGTGTTCCAGCGGGAAGGCTACGGGATATGGGTTCTGACGTTGCTTCTCGCCTGCGGCGCGTCTCTTGCCTGGGGCCTGCGGCGACGGCAGTTTGTGTTCGTTGCTTATTCCGCCGTCTACGGATACGTGGGGATCAGTGCGATGCTTCTCCGGGATATCAATGACTTTACTTCTATCCTGACCTATTTCGTCTTTACCGGCGTTGCCATGGTTGTAGGGTTGGTCCTGATCGCGCGCCGCTTCGGGAGGCATGCATGAGACTGTACGCTGCATCCAGCGAAGAAACTCTGCGCGCCGGCAGCCTCCTGGCGGACTGGGCCGGCGAGGGGCTCCTCACTCAGGAGCAGTACCAGCGCCTGAAGCAGGAGACGGTTTCTGATCTGCACACTACCAACATTTTTCTGCGAATCATCTTATTCCTCTTCACGCTGATCAGCGTGTGCGCCGCCGCAGCGCTGTTCTTTGTGGTTTTCCTGCCGCATTCATCGGAGCAAACCCAAGGCATTTTCCTTTTGATTGGAGCTGCTCTCAGCTATGCAGCCGCGGAGATTGCCGTTGCCCAAGGTCGTCTGTATCGCTATGGGATCGAGGAAGCGCTCGCCGTTGCCTCGGTTGCGTTTCTTTGCGTGGGAATGCAGTTCTCTCTCTTCAGCGGCTATTCTTTGCTGCCGGCTTCGAACACGGCCCACTCGCTGGTTCCCGCCGCTGGCGCTGTGTTTTCACTCTGGATTTGGCGCCGCTTCGGACTGTGGTATGCCTTTCCCGCGGCTATGATTTTCGCCCTCTTTCTGGTGGGCTACTGGACTTCATCCAAGCCGGCTCAACATGGGATTGTCGCGTCGCTGTATGCGGTCGGACTCATCGGTGTAATCGCCGTACGTTCCAGCCGTCATTTCGATTCCATCGAAGCTGATGTTTCGCTCGCTGAGGCGTTTCTCTGGCTCGGGATCTACCTGGCAATCAATCTCCAGCTTTCATCGCTGGATTTGCCACGGCACTGGTGGGGACACGGTACGAATCCCGCATTTGAATTTGCGAGTTGGTTCTACTGGACAACGTGGGTGCTGACCTGGGTCCTGCCGCCTGTAATACTGACGCGTGGGATTCGGCAGAAGGACCGCTTCGTCATGGCAGTGGGCGCGATTGTCGCCGTCCTGACCTTCGTCACAAATAAGCCCTATCTCGGCTGGCCGCGGCATACCTGGGACCCAATGCTTCTGGGCATACTATTGACTGCCGCTGCCTTGCTCATTCGACGCTGGCTCGCTCGTGGTCCGGGCGGAATTCGCTACGGCTTTACCGCCGCTCGACTATCGGGAAAGGACAAACAGTGGTTGAACGCCAGCTCCGCCGTATTGGGCCTGGTGACCCCCCAGTCCATAACGCCGACCCCGCAAACAACCAGTTCAGGCGTTCGCTTCGGTGGAGGAGCTTCGGGAGGCGGAGGTGCTGGCGGCAATTTTTGAAGAGTGCGGTATGTCTGAAAGCGCCACTTCGCTTTAGTGGAAAAACTCTGTCCCAATCAACCACGGTTCGCCTTCTAATCCTCTCAGCTCAGAACTCGGTCCGGCCCATGCATCTTTCGATCGCCGCTGTGATCATGGTCATCAGTTCGAACTCCTTATCAGAGGGTGGAGTGACCACCCAATAGCTCGGTATTCTACTGCGCACCGTGGGGAGCCGATGCCACCGCAGTTGCCCGGGGAGATTACGGTTCTCCCACCTGGGCACCCAGATCTTCAGGAAGTCATCCTTCAGCATCAGCTTCAAAATCAGTCGTGCATCCTGGGGCGAGCGGCGGCAGTCTTGTTGTTTGCCGTCGCAGTCGCGTCTGTCGCGGTGGCTCAGCCGCCTGTTCCCAAACGTATCCTGCTGATCCATCAGAACGAGGAGTATTCTCCGGCAGCCCAGGAGCAGCTGAACGGAATTCTGGATCGTTTGCGAGCCACTCTCAGTCCGGAAACCGGGTTCTTTGGCGAGCAACTCGAGGCGACCCGCTTCCCGGAAACTCAATCGGACGCCCTGTTCTGGGTCCGGAAACGTGATGCCGGGCGCGGCATCGACGTCGTCATCTTTCTGGGTTCCGTTCCTATGGAAGTTTTGCCGGGTGTGACCCGGTTTCTGGTTGCTCGCAGAATGACTTTTGTAACCGGACGTTGCGGCTTGCATCACATAACGAAGTTTTGCGACTGCCGTTCGTCAAGGAGATAACCATGGCAAAATCCAAACCTCCAAGAAATGTCTTAGAACGTGAGCAACTGTCACCCTTGGTTACGCCAACTGACCTCGCGGGGAACGCGACCAGGGACATCGCCGGCGCGATGAACACCATTCTGGCGGACGTCTTCGCCTTGTATTTGAAGACCAAGAACTTTCACTGGCATTTGAGCGGCCCGCATTTTCGCGACTACCATCTGCTCCTGGACGAGCAGGGCGATCAGCTTTTTGCGATGACGGACCCGATCGCCGAACGCATCCGCAAGGTGGGTGGCACGACCATTCGTTCGGTCGGGCACATCGCTCGTCTTCAGCGAGTGTCCGACAACGATGCCGAGTACGTCGAACCGGAAGATATGCTTGCTGAATTGCGCGAAGACAATAAGACGCTGGCGGCTCGGCTACGCGAAGCCCACGGCGTCTGCGATGAACATGAGGATATCGCGACCGCCAGTCTGATCGAAGTGTGGATCGACGAGACCGAACGGCGTACCTGGTTTCTGTTTGAAGCCAGCCGCCGGGGAGACTCAACCGGACATTGAGCTTGGGCCTGAACTTCCAGAAACCTACCCGTTGGAACGTCGGAATGTGAGTTTGCTGTCATCGGCGCGGCGCTGAATGCGAAGTATTACGCACTATGGAAAAGTTGTCAGGTACGAAAGCTTCGCGCCGATGCGGCTTCTATATCGAAAACGCAACTCGGCCCATTCCCTAAGGGCGTCAGGCGAATGTGCAACATGCTTGGTCTAGTCCTTTCACACCTGCATATTAAAGTTAGCCAAGCAGGACGTATGCGCAAACAGGCTTAAAGCAGCTGACGTTCGCAACGCTCATAGCTTTAAGTTTTCTTAGTGGCTGGACGGTCAGTACACGCGCAGAGGTCGAGCGCCAAGAAGCCTGACGCTCTCCCAGCGCGAGATTGCCCGGCGGCTGAGATGAACGACAAATCGGCCGGACGCCCCCAGCACCGTATACCCACTTTTCTGCTTACGATTCTTTTATGGGAAACCTATTCGACATTTACGGTGCCCGGTATCGAATGTATTGAGCGCAGAAAGGCGCCCAGAAGAAATGTCGACCCAGGAAGTTTTCATCCAGCAGTTTGCCAGCTTGTTCCACTACTACAGTGAAGCGCTATCGTCTGACACACAGCCGGCGAGCACAGTAACCAATTCAGCGGCTGCCGATCAACAGCATCGTCTGCTCGAAGCCGCTCGCCTCGCGATTCAAGACCTGGAAAGCAGGCCCCCCGAAAGCGCGGCCCGCCGCTACTTCGCCAAACCGGGAGAGGCGGAGTGGGGATGTTGAACCAGGTATTAGCGGCGGCTCAACTGTGGGTGGCGCAGGCGCCCTTACTAGTCGAGCGTAGTCGGCGGTTTATCCGCGAGTTGCATTTCATGCTCGGAGCGTCACGCTCTGATATATAGCGCGGCAATGCTCGGCGAGCCGAGTCGGCTAGCCTGGTGACAGCCGCTGTCGCAGGGTTTCAGATGAATGTTGTCACAATTGCGGTAGTGGGTATTATTCTGGTCAGTTATGTGGTTGGGGCGCTGACCAGTTCCGAAGAAACGGAAAGGGAATTGCCTCATCATTACTAGCCCTGGCTGGCGTTTTCCGGCGCTGATCGTTTCCGCGCTTAGTTCCTTCCCGCGCTCGCTCCCGGGCCAATCCTGGAACATCTGACCATGATCTGGCGGGGCATGGAGAAGGCAATGGCGCAAGCCACATGACCTGACCTCCTACTTGAGATAGGCGCGCACCAATCCGATCAGATCCTCGCCTAACTCTTCGGGCGAATCCAGTTTCTGTTCGGGATTCATCATGTGCAGGCGGATGTGGTCCTCCAGAATTTCCCCCATCAAGCCGTTCACCCCACCGCGAATTGCGGCCAGCAGCATGAGGATGTCAGCGCACTCGTCGCCGGCGTCCAGCGCGCGCTCCACTGCCGCGAACTGACCCCGGATGCGCTTGATGCGCAATAACAGTTTCTGTTTTTCTTTAGCGGTTTGCGAAATTTTTTCCTTCATCGTGCTCGCCCCGTTTGACTATACCCTAGGGGGGTATGATATAAAAGCTCCGGCGGGAAGTCCATCGCCCGTCCAAACCAACAAAGGATATAGGAACTCAAGCCTCCACGTAGCGGCCCTAGAGACGCCTGTGCTGCTCCAGTCCGTTGAGGAACGGAGCCGACGCTTGCGGGTTTAACACTCTATTCACATGTAGTGGGTTTAATGCATCGAGACCAGCCCTCGCAAAGGAAGGTACGAGTTGTCCGAGCCAATGCCTTGCGACACGAACAAGGAGGATCCATGCACCGGGCCTTGACACGCTTGTGTATCCTGCTGCTGCTGGCCTCGGGTCTACTGAAGAGCGCGGGCGCACAAACCGTGCTCACTTGGGCGGAAGTGCGAGCGAAGTTCGAGGGCGCGAATCCCACTCTTCAGGCGGGGCAGATCGGCGTCGACGAGTCGCGCGCGCAGGAGATTACTGCTTATTTGCGCCCTAATCCGACAGTAGGACTACTGACAGATCAGATTGACCCATTTAACGGTGGAGTTCCGCATGGCCCGTTTGCTTACCTGTTGTCGGTTGCGAGTATCAATTACCTTCACGAACGCCAGCACAAACGCGAGTTGCGTTTAGACAGCGCGCAGGATGCGACCAAGATAGCGGTGTCCGGCCAGGCGGACCTGGAGCGAACGATGCTCTTCGACCTGCGCATGGCTTTCGTGCAGGCGCTTCAGAGCAAAGCCGTATACGGCCTGGCCAAAGAGAACCTCGCTTATTACGACCGCTTGCTGGGCGTGAATCGTGACCGCTACAAGCTGGGCGCCATCGCGCAGGTTGACCTGGACCGCCTGGAGTTGCAGCGGGTGCAATATGAGTCCGACCTACAGACAGCCGAAGTCAATCTGCGAACAGCGAAGATTCAGTTGTTGTCGCTGCTGAATGAGAGAACGCCGGTCGATCAATTCGATGTCAGCGGCCCGTTCGATTTCTCGGCGCAACTTCCCGTCCTCGATGAGATTCATCGCGCCGCACAGGACACGCGCCCCGACTTGAAGGCTGCTCTGCAATCCGTAGAAAAAGCCAAAGCCGATCATCAACTCGCGGTCGCCAATGGATCCACGGATCCGACCCTGGGTTTTGACGTAGGACGCAATCCCCCCATCGATCAGTACATCGGCGTGAGCGTGAGTTTCCCGCTACGCATCTTCGATCGCAACCAGGGCGAAAAGCAGCGCACGCTACTCGATATCGATCGCAGCCAGAAACTGCTGGAGGCGACGCAGGCGTCCGTGTTCAGCGATGTCGATTCTGCCTACGCGACCGTCAGGAGCACCGTAGTTCTGCTCCAGCCGTACCAGGGACATTACCTGCCGCAAGCCGAGCGGGTGCGCGACACGATTACGTTTTCATATGAGCATGGTGCGGCCTCGTTGCTCGCGCTGCTGGATGCGCAGGCGGACTACCGCAGCGTGCAACTGAATTATCTAAACCTTGTCGGCTCGTATTTGCAGGCTGCCAGCCAGTTGAATCTTGCTGTGGGACGCGAGGTCATCCCATGAAACGTCGAATCTCGGGACTGCTGGTGCTGTGTTGGGCAGCCGTCCTTCTTCAAGCCGGATGCAGTGGCGGAAAGAGCGATCCGCAGGCGGAAGCGCCGCCCCCCCTCAAAGTTGTGCGGGTGCAGGACCGCAACTTGTTCCAGGTGGACCATGCCGATCGCTTCCAGCTCACGCCAGCGCTGGAATATGTTGCCGCTCCAAAACTGCAAGTCACCGGCGTGGTTGCCCCCGACATTTCGAAGAACGTTCCGGTCATATCGCTCGCCTCCGGCCGCATTGTCGATGTGAAGGCGCGCCTGGGCGACACGGTTACGAAGGGGCAGCTGTTGCTGCGCGTGCAGAGTGCGGATATATCGGGCGCTTTTTCCGACTACCGAAAGGCCGTAGCTGACGAGCAATTAGCGCGTACGCAGTTGGAGCGTGCCAAGCAGCTCTATGAGCGTGGAGCGATCTCCCTGAACGATCTGCAAATCGCGCAGGACACTGCGGACAAGGCCAAGGTCGATGTCGAGACCACAGCCAACAAGTTGCGCGTGCTCGGCAATGCCAATCTGGATCATCCCAGCGACATCGTCGATATTCGCGCGCCGATATCGGGCGTGATCACCGATCAGCAGGTGACGAACGCGGCAGGCGTGCAGGGTCTGGCTTCGCCCAACCCGTTCACCATTTCCAACCTGAGCGATGTCTGGATTCTGTGTGACGTCTTTGAGAACGATCTGGCCAACGTGCACCTCGGGGAAAAGGCGGAAATTCGCCTGAATGCCTATCCCGACCAGGTTTTCACGGGAACCATCGACAACATCGGACCGATCCTTGATCCGAACATTCGCACGGCCAAGGTGCGGATCCAGGTACCGAACCCGGGCCTCATGCGTCCCGGCATGTTCGTAACCGCGACCTTCCACGGCCAGCAAAAGCAGAAGCTGGCTGCCGTGCCGGCTACCGCGATCCTGCACCTGCACGATCGCGATTGGGTCTACGTCCCGGTTAACGGCAAAGAGTTTCGACGAGTGGAAGTGGTTAGCGGCGACATGCTGCCGGGCGGCATGCAGGAAGTGCTCAAGGGCATCAGTGCGGGACAACAAGTGGTTGCTAATGCGCTGGAATTCCAGAACACGGCGGAGCAGCAATGATCCGCTGGCTCGTCGACTTCGCGCTTAACAATCGCTTCGTTGTGTTAAGCATGGCGTTTCTGCTTTTCGTCTGGGGCATCATTGCCTTCAAGAAGCTGCCGGTCGAAGCGTATCCGGATGTCGCGAATACCTGGGTGCAGGTGATTACCCAATGGCCCGGCCGCGCCGCCGAGGAGGTAGAGCAGCAAGTCACCATCCCGGTCGAAATCCAGATGAACGGGATCCCCCATCTTCAACACATCCGTTCCGCATCGCTCGCCGGCCTGTCGGTGGTCAACCTGATCTTCGATGACGATTCCGACAATGATTGGGACCGCCAGAAAGTACTGGAGCGGCTTTCGCAGGTCACGCTGCCGCCGGGCGTTTCCGCCGGCATCGGTCCCGACTTCAGCCCGATCGGCTCGGTCTACTGGTACACGCTCGAGAGCACTAATCCCAGCTATGACGTTATGGAGCTCAAGTCTCTCCAGGACTGGGTCGTCAGCAAGTACATCCGGTCGGTTCCTGACGTCGTGGACGATTCGTCATTCGGCGGCCTGACTCGTGAATACCAGGTCAAGGTCGATCCCGAAAAATTGATTGCCTACGGTTTAAGTTTGGCGCAGGTCGAGCAACAACTGGCGAACAGCAATGCTAACGCCGGCGGCAGCTTCATTGAGCAAGGTTCCCAGCAGATCAACGTTCGCTCGGTGGGCCTGGTTAAGAGCGTCGGGGACATCGAAAAGACCGTCATCAAAACGCAGAACGGCACGCCGCTACAAGTGAAGGACATCGCAGAGGTGACCCAGGGGCCAAAAATTCGCCTGGGGCAGATCGGCAAAGCCGTCCATCGTTCGGATGGGACGGTGGTGGACGACGACGATGTGGTCGAGGGCATCGTCTTTCTGCGAAAGGGCGCTGACACAGCCACCATGTTGGAAAATCTTCACGCCATGGTGAAGCGGTTGAATGAGCACATCCTGCCGCCCGGGGTGAAGATCGTTCCGTATCTTGATCGCGACGACCTGGTCCACTATACGACCCACACCGTGCTGCACAACCTCGCTGAAGGGATGACGCTGGTCATCATCATTCTGTTTCTTTTCCTGGGAAACGTTCGTGGCGCCATTATCGTTTCGCTGACCATTCCGTTTGCCTTGCTGTTCGCTTCCATCTGCCTGGACTTGCGACACATCTCGGCGAACCTGCTTTCACTTGGAGCGTTGGATTTCGGCATGGTAGTGGACGGAGCGGTCGTCATGGTGGAAAACATCGTGCGTCATCTCAATCGCCAGGATGAAGCGCCGCGCACGTTGCTGGAACGTATTCGTGAGGCCGCTCACGAGGTGCAGCGGCCGGTCTTCTACGCGATTGCCATCATCATTACGGCGTATCTTCCGATCTTTACCCTGCAACGGGTGGAAGGGAAGCTCTTCAAGCCGATGGCTTGGACCGTCGCCTATGCCCTGCTTGGGGCTTTGATGTTCTCCATGCTGGTTGCGCCCGCCCTGGCCAGTCTCATGTTCCGCAAGGGCGCCAAGCAATGGCAGAACCCGGTGATGAATTTCCTGACCCGCCACTATCGTACGGATGTCCGCTGGGCGATCCGTCATCGCTGGATCACGGTCGGGGCAGCGGCTGTCCTGCTCTGCGTTTCGGCCTTTCTCATGTTCAGCGGCGTGATCGGTTCGGAATTCCTGCCGCACCTCGACGAGGGCGCAATCTGGGTGCGCGGCACGCTGGCTCCGAGTACGGGACCGACGGAGAGCGCGCGCGTCGCCAATCGAGCTCGGCAGGTCCTGGCATCGTTCCCCGAGGTGCCGGTAGTCGTCAACCAGATCGGACGCCCTGACGATGGCACCGACACGACCGGCTTCTTCGATACGGAATTCTTCGTCGACCTTCTGCCCAAGGATCAATGGCGGCCCGTCTTCCACCAGAATAAAGAAGAACTGATTGCTGCCATGGACCGCGAGTTGGAGAAAATTCCCGGCGTCTTCTGGGGTTTCTCACAGCCTATTTCCGACAACCTGGAAGAAGCGGTCAGCGGTGTGAAAGGCGCTTTGGCAGTGAAGATTTACGGCGACGATCTGAAGACCCTGGAGGCGAAGGGTGACGAGATCGTTGCTGTCATGAAAAACATTCGCGGCGTCGAGGATTTGGGAGTGTTCCGCGTGATCGGCCAACCGAACCTCGACTTCACCGTCGACCGCGAGCAGGCCGCGCGTTACGGCATCAATGTCTCCGACGTGCAGGATGCCATTCAGACAGCGGTGGGAGGGAATGCGCTTACCCAGGTGCTGATCGGAGAACAGCGTTACGATCTGACTCTGCGGTACCTGCCGCAGTATCGCGATACCAAGGAAGCCATCGAGAACATTCGCTTGTTGTCGCCCTCGGGCGAGCGAGTTTCCCTGGCCCAGCTCACCAAGGTGAGAGAGATGGACGGAGGCTCGGAAATTTATCGCGAGGAGAACTCCCGTTATGTCGCGGTGAAATTCAGCGTGCGCGGCAGAGACTTGGGCAGCACGGTCGAAGAAGCTATCAAGAAAGTAAATGCCCAGGTGAAGTTGCCGCAGGGCTATACCATCGACTGGGCTGGTGAATATGAGAGCCAGAAGCGCTCGCAACGCAGGCTGCTGCTGGTGTTGCCTCTGACCATCCTGCTGATTTACATCATCCTTTACATGATGTTTAAGTCGCTGAAGTGGGCCACGCTGATCCTCACCAACATCGCCATGGCGCCGATTGGCGGACTGCTGGCATTGTTATTCTCCGGAACGAATTTCAGTGTGTCGTCCGGCGTCGGATTCCTCGCGCTCTTCGGAGTGTCGGTACAGATCGGCGTCATCATGGTGGAATACATCAATCAGCTTCGAGCCCGAGGCTATTCGATCGAGGAAGCTGCGGTGGAAGGCGCCGTGCTCCGGCTTCGGCCTATCATGATGACGATGATGGTGGCGACGCTGGGACTACTGCCCGCCGCCATTTCCCACGGGATCGGATCGGACTCGCAGCGGCCTTTCGCGATCGTTATTGTGGGAGGTCTCTTCGCCGACCTGATCATCAGCCTTATTCTGCTGCCGACTCTCTACGTATGGTTCGCGCGCAGTGATGATCAGCTTCCGGCAGCTGAAGTTAACGAACCCGTGTAGACGTCTTGGAAGGACCGATGAAAAAAGAAGAAGTCTGCGAACTCATCAAGAAGGTCGGAATCATTCCCGCTATCCGGGTCTCTTCCGGCGATGATGCGCACTTCGCGGCGGAAGCTGTCACCAAGGGCGGCATCCCGATTGTCGAGATCACTATGACCGTGCCTGATGCGACCGAGTTGATCGCTCACCTGGTCCATTACCATCCGAAGATGATAGTGGGCGCCGGCACGGTCTGCAGTGTAGAGACAGCGCGCAAGTGCGTCGATGCTGGCGCAAGCTTCCTTACCGCTCCCGGGTTCGATCCGGCGATCGTGGAGTTCGCGGCCAAAACTGAAGTCGCCGTACTCCCGGGCGCGTTGACGCCAACCGAGGTGCTTTCGGCATGGCGCGCCGGATCCGACTTCGTGAAAGTGTTTCCTTGTGCACTGGTGGGCGGAGACAAGTACATCAAGGCACTCAAGGCATCTTTTATCGACATCCCCATCGTCGCGGCTGGCGGCGTGAATCAGCAGACCGCGGCCAGTTTCATCTTGTCGGGAGCTACCGCAATTGGTGTGGGAAGAGAACTGATCCCGACCGAAGCGATTGAATATAAGCAATTGGAGCGAATTCGCGAGCTTGCTCTCCGCTTCTCAAAGTCGGTCAAGGATGCCCGCGAACAGATTGAGGAGTGGAAGCGAACCTTTGCGCCGCAGAAGTTTACTGGTGGCGAGCATTGCGAGAGGAAGTGAACCTGCAGGTTCACACATAAGCGTAACCGCGAAGCTGTTTCTCGGGAAATCCGTTTCACGGGTTCCGGAATTTTCATTTGCGTTGCGGGCTTGCTCCCGGGTAAGGTATCTCCGTTTTCTAAATCCCCTAAAATCGCAAGGCGTTATCCGTCTGACGCCAGACAGGAGACTTCGTGTTTTCACTCGAGATCCCCATCAGCTCCGAAGGTGGCCACAATAGCTTCCAAAACAATGTTCCCGATCCCATTACCTCCGCCAAGGAACTTCCGACCTTCAAGTTTGAGTTGGAAAAGTCGGAGGGACGCGTACTCGAAGGAAGCTACGGCAAGGAAGCCACGGTGGAGCAGCTGCCGATCTCAAAGGGCATCGCGGGTGTCTCGATGCGCATGGAGCCGGGCGTGATGCGCGAGCTTCACTGGCATGCCACCGCAGCGGAGTGGGCCCTGGTCACCGAAGGCGCAGTGCGGACGACGGTGATCGATCCGCAAGGCTGCTCGGAGACCAACGATTTCCTTCCCGGGGATATCTGGTATTTCCCGCGCGGCCACGGTCACGTCATCGAGACGCTAGGCGACAAGCCTTGTCACTTTATTCTCGTCTTCGACAACGGATATTTTTCCGAGTTCGGCACCTTCAGCATCTCGGACTGGATCGGCCATGCGCCCAAAGAACTGCTGGCCAAGAACTTCGGCCTGCCCGCTTCAACCTTCGATAATTTTCCGAAGAATGAAATCTACTTCGCCAAGGGAAAGATTCCACCGCCTGTCGCGGCAGCTCCGCTGCAGGGCTGGAAGAGGCCTCCGCTCACGCACAAGTACAGTCTGCTTTCGCAAAAACCGTTCGAAGTTTTCAGCGGTGGTCTGGAATGGCGGGTGGACGGCTCTCAATTTCCCATCTCCACGACCATGACTGGCGTCGTCCTCGAGATGGAGCCGAGCGCGCTGCGCGAAATGCATTGGCATCCGAATGCGGTGGAGTGGCAATACATTCTCAGCGGCGAGTTCAATGTCACGCTGTTCGGCTCGCACGGCCGTTGGCGGGAAGAAAGGCTGAGCCAAGGCGACGTCGGCTATATCCCGCAGGGCTTCGGCCACTCCATCGAGAACGTCGGCCGTGAGAAAGCCCGCATCCTCATCGTCTTCAACAGCGGTCACTATCAGACGATTGATTTGTCGCAGTGGATTGCCGGGAACCCCACGGACATTCTGGCGACGAACTTCTCTCAGGACGCATCTGTGTTCGAGAGATTTCCGCGCAAGGATGTGTTCCTGACCAAGTAGTTGGATGGCGGCGATATGTGCTCTGGCTCAGACGGGGTAGATCCCGTATTTTGTTTGCAGAAACGACTGTAGCTTCGGGGGAAGAGCGGCCGCGAGTTCCTGCCAGGTCAAAATCGCCAATCTTGATCGGAGTTCGCAGCTTCGAACTGCGCGCACCACGCTATACCAGCGTTCCACCAGATCGGCGCGCCGGGAATCGCACAGCAGCAGGAAGCAACGGCCGCAGTGATGCGCGGCCAGAACGCCTCGTATCAACTGGTAGTGACGATAGCCTTCCCTGGAGGCGGGCAGTTCGCTGGCGTCGAAAACTTCATCTACCCCGATGTAGCGATCGACCAGGGCGCGTCGTGCGTTTTGGAAACTGCCCTCCGTCAGTTTCGCCTCGACCAGAAGATGTCCCAGGACCATGTCAACCTCAGTGCGATCGGGGAGTCCGCCGACACAAGGCATCTGCGTTCTGACGCCAAACTGCGGCCGCGCGCCCGGCTTAATCCCAAGAAGCTGACACACCACCCTCCTTTGGTCACGCCCGGATAGCAGAAAATGTTCATCAGCAGCGCGTCAGAACTGTTAGCACAGTCCAATTCGCGTCGCTTGCGGTCCCGGGAGCGCGGCACTTGCTTGCTGGCGGTGTAGCACTTATTCATACGAAGCCGCCATTCGGGGGAAGCGCAAATACGGCGGTAGGAAGGAGCGATGAAATTCCCGTGCCGGCCTCCGAGTTCGCAATAAAGGACGCTGGGAAGGTCGCCGATTGTCGATTCGTGAGGCACTCGTTCGGCTAACGCCTGGTTTCGCCGGCTAAGTTCGCGACGAAGCTCTGCGGACGAGATTCGCAACCGGGATTCAATGGGTGCGGTCGGGTACTGGGGCGAGTGGTCGGATTCGCAAACAGCAATCCTCAGGAGGCGGCGTGACATGCCGCAAAGTATACCGCAATCTTCTCCTTTTCTTCGCTGACGGGAAGAAAACCGGCTAGTGGTGCAGGTAGAAGAATCCGACAAGCGCAGCGGCGGCCAAGGCGGCGCCCACGGCCACAAACACCCAGACTTTTTGCCGGGACTGCGGCCCCGCAGGGACGGCTGGGGCAGGCGGCGCGACCGTTGCAGCGGCAGCGCTCCTGGCTTTGACCACGTCCACCAGGCGATTGAGTTGCGAAGGCGATTCCGCAATTCTCGCGATGACCCGTGCAGCAATATCACGTTCCAGGCCGGAGGAATCGGAAACCGTCACCCGGGGTGCAGGAGCTGCCACCGTCTTCGAGATTACCGGCGCAATGAAACGATATCCGTGCAAGCGCAAGGTTTCGATATAGACGGGCTGATTGACATTGTCCGCCAGGGCGGTCCGGATCTGCTTAATGCACTGATTGATGCGTCGCTCGAAATCCAGTTCCGACTCGTCACTCCACAGCCGCTCCTGAATGTCTTCGCGGGTAACAATCTGTCCGGCACGACTGGCCAGAAAGGCCAGCAATTGAAAGGGTTGCGGAGGCAGACGAATGATAGTCCCGGACTTGCGTAGTTCTTCCGTGCCGAGGTTTAGCTCAAACACGCCGAATCGAAGTAGCCGATGAGTGTCGGTCAAGAACCAGCCTCGCGAGGAATTATACCCTCATTCCATCCGTTTATGGTCTTAACTTTCTGCATACATCCTTCACTAAGCCCATCGTTTTCAATGCTCTGCCCGAATACCTTTTGCTCACCAAGATATCACGCAGTGCGGTCTTGAAAGCCGTGACAGTATCGATGCATTGTGCTAACCAGCGGGAAACGCATTGAGTCAACCCTTGATGCACCCGTTGAACCTGGATCGCAGCCAGATTGGCAAATGGGGGCTGATCGATAAGGCAGCGATTGCGACCGCTCGAGATGTTGCCACTTGATGAAGGGTTTGCGCCACTCCGTCTTGGCAAAATCTCGAGCACCCAATAACCAAGCTAGGGAGCGCGACGAGCGTCTGGCCGAGACATTTGCCCGCGTTTCCGGTAGGGGGCTGGCTTCGCGGTGAAGCGGCCCCTTATTTTTTTCTTTTCTCGCCACCGGCGAAAATCTCTTTCTGTTCTACATTTTTCTGTATAGCGGCAGAAATACATTGAACCGTGAACCTCTGCCGGGGACGCTCTCTACGTCGATGGTTCCACCCCCTTGCGTGACTATTCCATAGCTGATCGAGAGTCCCAGCCCCGTGCCCTTGCCAACCTCTTTAGTCGTGTAAAACGGTTCAAAGATGTGGGGCAGGCACTCCGGTTCGATCCCGGAGCCTGTATCGGCCACCGAGAGAACCAGGTAATCCCCGGTTTTGGTCTTGGCTGAGGAGTGCTCTTCATCTTGCCGCCTGGTTTCGATCGTTAATACCCCAGCCGAGGCTGTGGCGTCCACGGCATTGCATACCAGGTTGATTAGCACTTGCTCCAGCTGCATTGGATCGAAAAATATCTTGGCGTCATCGGTGTTACAGCGTAAGTCCACGCGAATATGATCACCGGCCAAGGGGCGCACGATATTACCCAGTTCCTGTACGAAGCTGTCCAGCGCGAAGGGCTCCGGATTGAAGGTCCGCTTGCGGCTGAAAGCCAGCAGGTTCTCGGTAATGGTTCCGGCGCGCCGGGCAGCTTTCTGAATCGCCTGGAGATGGGAGGCGACTTCGCTGTCGGGTGCAACTTCGCCCGTTGCCAGATCAAGTTGCAGCAGTATGACGCAGAGAGCGTTACGAAATTCATGGGCCACGCCTCCCGCCAAGCGGCCAACCGCATCCATTTTCTGAGCATTGCGGAGCTGGGATTCCAGCTTGCGGGCTTCTGTTACATCCTCGAAGAGCACGATGACGCCGCCGGTGCTTGTGCCGGCGTCTCCCCAAGGATGGACTTCCCAGCGATATTGGACGGGAACTCCGCCGGGCCTTACCCAGTCGGTCTCTCCCTTGACGATCTCTCCTGCCAGCCCGCGCCGGTGCGCATTTTTCCATTGTTCGGGTATGTTGGGGAAAACGTCATAGTGGCACTTGCCGGCTAAGGGTTCATCGGACAAGCCAGTGGCAGCCCGCCACTCTCGGCTGCTCCGCAGATAGCACATATTACGATCGAACATGGCGACGGCAGCCGGAGCATAGTGGACGAAGGCTTCCAGAATCTGCTGCACCCGTTTCAGTTCGGCGTCAGCCTGCTTCCGCTCCGTGATGTCGCGTCCAATGCCAAGTAGACGGCCGTCGCCCAGGGTGGTGACACTTACTTCCGCACAGAATGAGCTGCCATCTTTTCGCAGGGAGCGCCATTCGCCGTATGAGGTAGTTTCCAATCCCTTGCTCCGC
>CAWFUT010000006.1:0-52937 GCA_963819055.1 uncultured Acidobacteriaceae bacterium
AGATCCGATCTCCTCGATCGAGCAGATCCCAATTCCATACGCCTTGCGGAGGGCTCGATTGACCGCCCGGGTTTCAGCTATGCGCATTTCAGCCCCGCGGACGCGGGGCGAAACATTTGATGGATCCGCATCGCCATATCCCGCAAAGCCGCTAGATCCTTTCGACGGGTAAACGGTCGCCTTTAGCACAAACCGGCTGGCTAAAGAGTCACACAAGGAGTCGACCGCCTCCACATGAATGCCCCTGCATCTCTTGCGACGTGCCAGGCGGAGTAGGCCAGTATGTGTGACATACCAAGAACCATCGAGAAGTTGAATATCACCCCTTCGGATCGAGAAATTAAAGTCTTGCGACAAGGTCTTCAGCGATTCCGTAAGCCGAAGGGGCACCGTACAACCAATGAGTCGGCGAACGAACCTGAGATTTTCTTGCGCAACATGTGCTTTGCGGCTTAGTCGAAGTGCACTAGGACGCTGTTTTTCGGATTTATTCATAACGCCTCCACTCACTTCAAATAGCTCTCCGAACTTCCTCAGGCACTATCCTGGGCGCTCTCGGATGAGGTAAAAAGACCATGAGGACTTCTATATTCACATATGGCATATTCCATAAATGAATATGCCATATGTGAATATAGAAGTCAACAGATCTTCAACGTTATGGCAGGCAGATCCACGGTTGATTTGAGGGCGATAGGTGGTCGCATCAAGAAGCTACGCGGGGTGATGCTCCAAGAAGAACTTGCCGCCTATCTTGACGTAAGCCAGGGACATCTTTCAAAGATTGAACGAGGTAAGATTGCGCCTAGTCTAGAGATACTCATCTCACTTTCAGCTAGGTTCCACAAAGATATCGACTGGATAGTGCGAGGAGAAAGAAACTGACGTATCACTGCGGTAGCGGGGGATACAAGCTGCCGCGGTATCTTACGCAAGAGAGGTGCAGTTCCTCTGACAAAGCGCGGGGCGGCAGTACTTTCTTGTTTCGCCTTTGTTTCGCCTTTGCTTCGCAAAGGAGCGCTTGCCGAAATCCCGTGCCCCGAGTACTTTCTCAGGTGAAGCCGAGCGGATAACAAGGAATTACCGAAGATCAACGAAAGCTTGACGAACATCTTCATTAGTGGGGGAGGTAGATTCGACGGTAGTGATCTAGTGTGGGGTGCCACAGATTGGCGCTCTGCATGCTGGTTGCCCCAAGACTCTTCGAGGCAGGCCTATGTCAACCATTGAAACGTTCGGTGAGGACCTGCCTGGGCTGCTGATGGAATGCGTCGTCAACCCGGACAAGCCAGAACGCCTCATGCTTCACTGTTGGGACGGTTCCAAGGTCACGACAAGGCATAAAGTGGAATACGAGGGTCTGTCCTACATCCCGAGAAAAGTAGAAGGGGCGGTTGCACAATCCGTGCGGTTTCCTCCTCCCAGCTCGGCTTTCAAGTCAACCGGGAAGCTGATTTCACTGGTGCGAGATTTCTTGGCGACATATGTACGCCTTCATAAGGAAGGGGAAAATCTGCTGTTGGCGTTCGGCCTTGCTAGCTGGTTCTGCGACCTCGTCACCGTGGCTCCGGTTATTAACATATGCGGGTCAGAAGAAGCCTGCAGCGAGGTGTTGCGTCTTCTTGCTTGCTTCTGCCGCCGTCCCGCTTTGGTGGGAGATATTGATTTTTCCGCCCTGATCACTATGCCGAACCGGATGTGCGCCACTCTATTGGTCAATCAACGCCGCTTGGGTCGGCGAGTACAAAATGTGCTGCTCGCTTCCCAACGGCGTCACTTTGGTTTGCTTCATGGAATGGAGCGACTTGACGTTTATGGCGCGAAGGCGTTTTCATGCGAAAATCTCCCCACCAACGAGCGCGGGTTGACAGTTACGATACCGCCCGCCCGCAACCTTCTGCCTCCGCTGACCGATTCGCAGGAACGGGTCATGACGCGGACGTTTCAAAGCAGGCTTTTACGTTATCGTATGCTCCATTACGGAGACCTCCGGAATCAAAATATCGACACCAGCGCATTGATCCCGGAAAGGCGTGAAGAAGCGCGCAGCTGGTTGGCTCCAATCGTCGAGTGCCCGGAACTTAGCGACTCCGTTCGTGCTGAGATTTCTCGTCAAAGTGAGGAAGCTGCCGGTGCTCGCTTCGCTGAGCCAAAATCCGTGGTTATTGAGGCTGCTTTGTTCCTCTGCCATAAACCCGATGTCGAACATTTTTATGTTGGCGACCTGGCTCAAGTAGCAAATGATCTATTGCAAGGTAGGCATGAGGAATCCAAGCTGTCGGAGAAAAGGGTGGGTTCGCTACTGCGCGAAGTCGGTATACACGGCAGGCGTGTTGCTGCCGGATACCGCGTTGCTTTGACTGATGTCGTCCGAAGGCGTATTCACGAGTTGGCGGCCGATTACGCTGTCCCGACCCTCGACAATCGCGAGAGGCGGTGTGACAATTGCTCTGAGGTAGTACCGCCTGAGCAGCCAGAACAGTGAACGAGTGTACTTATGTACATTGCTTTTCTTTCTAATTGTTTTCTGGGTGAGGACACATGAACACGCTTGAAGAGATGCTGAGACTTCGTGCCTCGTTGGAGGAACTGGCTCGCTTCGGCTGTCCCGTCGACCTATCGGTTGCAGCGCCTACTATTCAAAATCAGGCGATCGAGATTGAGCAGGTTGGCGGAATCACCGAAGCCCAGTTCTTTCAGACCGCGAGCAACCGCGTCGCCTGCATCGTCGACGTTGCGATCACGAACTTGAGGTCGCGGCCGATCGATATCGTTGGAGCATACCTGCGACCCGATTGGGACGACATGGATTTCGAGTGGCTGCTACCGTTTGAATCCAAGTTCAAGCATCACGCCAAACGGACCCGCTCGATTTATGAATTTGGTTCGAGCGGGCCAACTTTCTCGAACGATGAAGTTCTCAACCATCACTTGGTTGCACGGAAGCGACTGCCCGGCGGGCGTTGTCTAGAGGGTTTGCTCTTGGCACAGGGCGGCTTCATGCCGGAAGGAATTCGTCACGGGGAATGGCATGGCCTCTCGCTGACCATCGTTACTTCGGATCATCGGGAGTATTCAGCGACTTTCCGACTGTGGACGGAACGACTTTCAGTTCGAGTGATGCCTAAGGCGCGACAGAGACTGTTTGTCACGGATGCCATGGAGACGGACATGCCCGCAGGCATTTCCCCAATGTGTGAAGACGAGACGCAACCACTGCCCGCGCCGATCGCGACATCCTCGAGCGGCGTTTCAAGTGAGGATACGTTACGTTGAGCAACCTCTGCGTTCAACTCAGCAGCACGTCCGGGTTTCTGCGCGCGATGTGCAGAAGTTTCAGGGTGGCCTGCCGGGGCTCACGAATCCCCTGCTCCCAGCTTTCGACGGCATTAGAACTCACGTTAAGAAGTCGGGCGAAAAGGCTTTGACTGGCGTTCAGGCTTTCGCGAACGGCGCGAATGTCGGCAGGTTTCATTGCCTTGGGCCGGGCCGGTAGTTCTACCGAGCGCAGGTCAAGTTTGACGCTGCCTTTTTCGGCCGCTGCTGAGGATGTGCGTTGTTCTTCCTTCTTGTTCTTTCTCTTATCTTTCTTACTCTTCTTGCTCATCGGCCTCGCTCTCCATGCACGTTCATCTGCAACTGTCCTACATTGTAGGAGGCAGAGGATGGTCGGTAAATAGCCCCTAAGAGTAGTGCTTCGCTGCTACTTTCGACGGATAGCTCGTGCCACCGGCCTCCCCTTTTCTCCTATGTCGATATAGGCCCAAGGCAGTTCGTGATCGTGGGTGAAGATCACCAGCCACTGTTCTGGGATAGCGCGCTCGTAAAACTGGTGCTTGTTGTTGATGCTCTCCAGCGGATACAAGTCATAACCCAGCACCCAGGTCGGGTCCAGATGCTTGGCATCCGACAGCAAGTCGCTGGGATAGGCGGCGACCTGGCCGCCGCTACGGACAATAACCGCCTGCAGGTCACGCGTATGTCCGGGATACACCTTAACGGAAACGCCGGGCACAACTTCAGCGTCGCCTTTCAGCAACTTCATCTGACCGCTCTGGATCAAGGGATCGTAGTTATCCGTCATATAGCTGACCCGATCGCGTTCGTGCTGTTCGTGCGCGTGTTCCACCTCGCCTTCCTGCGCGTAATACGTGGCGCGAGGAAATGTTGCCGCGGGTTTGCCGTCCTTGTAGTACGTGTTCCAACCGCAATGATCGAAATGCAAATGGGTGTTGATGACAATGTCGATTTCGTCGGGCGAGACGCCCGCCGCTTCAAAGTTTTTTATCAGCATAGCCTGATTACGATAAATGGCTTGACTCTTTTCGCTTAGCTTGCTGCCGATCCCGGTTTCAACCAGCACATTATGCTGGCCTGTACGGATCAGCAGAGAATTGAGGCCCATTTGGATATTGTTGTGCTCGTCGGGAGTGATGCGTTTCTCCCACAGAACTTTCGGCACCACGCCGAACATGGCGCCTCCATCCAGGTAGTAGCTGCCATCGGAAAGTATCGTCAGCTCAAAGTCGCCAAGCGTCGTTCGGTCCACTGTTTGTCTCCTGAAAAGATGTGCTCTCGATCATACTGAATCTTCGCAGGCGCGAGATATGTCCAACCTTGCAAAACCAGGAGTCAGAGAGGTCCGTTGTGATTTCGATCCGGCAAATAGCATCTGTGATGTTGTTCAGCACGCTGTCGCTCGCCCAGCAGTCCACGGGAGCTGGGACTGCCAAGCCCGCAACCCCGTCGACACTACAAAATGCGATGCAACAACCATCAAATCAATCGAACGATGGCCTGGTGCAGATGCGCGACGACCTGAACAAAATGGAAAGCCTGAACATGAATATGAGCAGCGAGATCGAGTTTCTGCACGATCAGAATTTGCAGATCCTGCTGCGTACGAATTCGCAGATGTGGACGATTCTGATCCGCGATTTGCGCCGGCAGGTACAACTCGAGGAGCAGCAGCAGAAGGCTATAGTTCCTCCGCCTTCGAGATAGTCGAGTGGTTAAGAGTTGGCTTGCGTGCAAAAGTAAGCGGCAGCCGAAGCTGCCGCTGTTGCAAATTCAAAGGTCAGATTAGCGATTGCCCCCTGCGCCCGTTGAAGCAGGTACGGCGCTCGTGGGAGTCGCAACAGGAGCTGCATTCTGGGCTGGCGCCGCGGCTGGAGTGCTCTCACTGGCCGGCACTGCCGGAGCCGGTTCTGCAGCAGAGGTCGTTTCCGTCGGCGCAGTTGCCGCAGCGACCGGAGCCGTCGAACTCGCAGCGGTCAGAGGAGCGGCAGGAGTCGATACAGCAGCCGCAGTTGGAGTCGCTGCCGGTCTCGGTGTCGGGGCATACTTCTCTACGGTCTGCAGAAAAGGCTGTGCATCCTTCGGGGCCGGCACCTCGCCGTTCAGCACCGAGTAATACGTCCAGTCTTTGCCATAAAAAGCTTGTGTATCAGCATCATCCTGTTTGATCACTCCGCCGCTGAGCGAGACGCCAAGGAACAGGCCGCGCGAACGCGAGTAGGTGAGCACTTGCGCGCGAAGAGTCAGATCGGTCATGGCTTGTGCGTCGCGCCCCACGGGCCCGGCTGCGGCGGAAGCATCCGCGCCTAGCTTGAACTTGCTCGCCAGCAGGTGCTGCATCCCGTCATCGGTGCGGATGATCAGCACAAGATCGGATGCCTGACCACCGGCTTGAAAGCCGAAACTGCCGCCCGTCAGCTTGAAGAACGCAGGAGCGCTCCATCCCTTCTCCGTACGACAGGTCGCCACGCCTTTGCCGTAGTTCGCGCCGAAGACAAAGCTTGCCTTCAACGACGACGGAATGACAGCGATACACTTTGCGCCCGACATGATGCCGTCAGGAATAGCATGGTCTGGCGCCGACATGATTTGACTGAGGACGGTGCCGGCGGTCTGAATGCGGTCCAGAGCGGCGTCCCGCCGCTCGGATGCGAAAACGCCGGATGCGAGCGACAACAACATCGCCGAGATAGTAAGGATTTTCTTCATGGCACGACTCCAGGTGAAAAGACGTGGCGCGCGCCGGCCTTCGCCAGCCAATTTCATCTTAGAGTGTTTTATCGGGGAGGAAGCGTTAAGAAAGCGACTGGCTGGTTACTCTTTGGTGACCCCTAGACCCGGAAAAGACTTGCAAGTAACCAGCCACGGCCAGGACCTCGCTCGTCACCACACGAAACAAGAGGGCAAGAAGAGGAGACCCTCGTAACCTCTTCCTGCCCTGTCTCCCAGGTTCTGTGGTAGGTGAATGCAGTATGGTATGGGCCAGTAATTCCTGCAAGATTACGAAAGTACATGTCCGACTTATTGTACTTTCGTAATAAGGCCTCTCTCGATGGTAACCACAAGAGGCCCTCAAACCGCTCCCCCGCCAAACTTTGAGGGGATCAAGTCACAAGTAACAAGGTTCAGCTCAGGGCGACCCTATTGCTGCGGGGAGAGCAGCGAGTGGGTCACAGCATGGACCGATAAGGCGATGCGGTTGGTGACACCGACTTTGCGGAGCAGTTGGGCGACGTGTGCCTTCACGGTTCGTTCGATGATTCCAAGTTCGTGAGCGATCTCTCGATTGGAGCAGCCTGCGACCAGCAGCCGCAGAACTTCGCGCTCCCGATCGCTGATCTTGGCTTCGCTGCGCGGTTCAACTCTGCGGGCCGAGACGGTCGCCCGTTCAATGAACCGAGCCAACACCCGTCGCGGTACCCACAAGGAACCGGCATGGACTTCGCGAATGGCTTTCTTGAATTCCTCGGCCGGAGCTTCCTCGCAGACATAACCTTTCGCCCCGGCAGTTACGGCCCGGAGAATATCCTCGTCGCGATTGCCGGGGCCCGTGACGATGATGCAAATCTCCGGGCGCACCGCCTTCAGCGCAGACATGCCGGCGTAAAATGCGGCTCCACGATTAGCGGTCATCAAGACAAGTTCGTTCTCTGGTCCACCTACGACGCTAGCTACCGTACCCGTGTGAATTTGAATGTCGTGTTGGGATGCGAAGATCGTGCGCAGTCCGAGAAAGCGGACAGGATCACTTTCGAGTACAGACACGCGGATGACGGTTCGTTTTGATGATTTCATAGTCCGCCAGGGCGCCTGTTTTTGAGTCGATCGTACGGCACTTTCTAGCATACAACTGCATAGCACACAAATGGTGTGGCGAATACGCCTACTCAGTGTTCAGTTGGGCGGCTTAAGGTTTGCCGAGAAGCTCGAGTGCCGGGAAGTTTTGGGTAGAGCCGGCCTGCAGGCCAGCCGTTTAGGCCTTCTTTTTCTTGCGGAGTCGGCTTTCAGCCGACCGCAGAAGCGTTGCAGGACAAGTTTTCTCAGCAAACTTAAGCCGCCCAGCCCTTTCGCTTCCCACCGGTGCCAGCCTGTCATGCGGCCGGTTTGCGGCGAGAACCCTTCTTACCCTTCGCCACAGTCTTGACCTCAGACGCACGTTGTGCGTCTTCCACGCGTTGCGGTGGCTTCTTGGGCAAATTCGCCAGGCTTTCCTTAAGCGCGGCCATCAGGTCGACGACCGGAGCCATCTTCTTCGGCTTCTCGACTGGCGTGACCTCTTCGCCTTCCAAACGTGCCTTGATCAGCTTCTTAACGTTCTCCTCGAAAGTGTCGTGATATTTTTCCGGCTCGAAATCGCCGGCGAGCGCCTCGATGAGCTGATGAGCAACCTTGACCTCGGCATCTTTCAGTTCGACGTCCGGAGCGGCCAAAGTTCTCCAGATCACGCACCTCTTCCTTGTAGTACATGGTGTGCAGCATCATGCCGCCCTTGTAGGGCCGCAGAAACACCGTGTACTCCCGGTTATGCATGGTGAGCTTGGCGATGGCTACATACTTGGTTTCTTCCAAAGCCTTGGTCAACAGCGCATAGGGCCGTTTGCCAGCGTCTTCCGGAACCAGAAAGTAGGATGACTCGAAGTAAATGGGATCGACGTCGTCGGCCTTGACGAACTCCAGGATCTCCATCGCCTTGGCAGTCTTAGGCTCGATCTTCTTGATCTCTTCGGGTTCGATGATGACGTACTCGCCTTTGCGGTACTCGTAGCCCTTCACGATCTCGTTCCGCTCCACAACGCGCTCGTCGTGCGGGCACCAAAGCTGCTGCTTGATGCGTGTGTTGTCATCGCGGTGGAGCATGTGGAAGGAGATGTGGTTACCGCGCGCGCCGGAGAATAGTCGAACCGGCATTGAAATCAGGCCAAAGGTCAGATATCCAGACCACACGGAAGATGCCATATTTCGTCCTTTTGCGGAGAGCGCCCTGGCCCGGCCCGCGTAACAGAAGCGCAAGTTAGGTTTCGGCCCTGTGGAAAACTGGGCAGAATATGATCCGGCGCTTCGCTGGTGTTCGTCAAGCCTTATTCTTCAAACACCTGCAAAGGTAAGGCCAGCCACACTTCAGATGCATGGGATGCATCTCGGTCCAGGTTTTGCCGTCTGTGCGACCCCGGGGCGGCGCCGTGGCTGTAACCTGCAGAGGATGCGATACTGGGTCAGGCGTGATGAATCTTATACATGCAAGGGCCTTGCCGGCTGGGGTGGTGGCGGTCGGCTTCGCAATTCTGGCCCGAGCCATGGGCTCTGTTACGGACGGCGGAGCGGTTGCAGGGGTACTGGTTGCTTTCGTTCTCATGCTGGCTCAAGGCTTTTCCGGATTCATTCCTCTGCTGATGCTCTTCACGCTCACCATGATCTCAACCGCTTGGGGATACAAGCGCAAGCAGCGGCTCGGGGTTGCGGAGCACAAGAAGGGCCGAAAAGCTTCGCAAGTACTGGCTAACCTCGGCACAGCAACCGTTTGTGCGCTGCCTACGCTCTGGTTTCCGGAGCTGGCCGATCTGCTTCTCATCGCAGTGGTTGCCGCTTTGGCAGAGGCGGCGGCAGATACGGTCTCTAGTGAGCTTGGGCAGGCGACGGCCCGCAGCGCGTACATGATCACCGATTTTCGCGATGTGCCCATCGGCACCAACGGCGCCATCAGCATCGAGGGCACCATCAGCGGCTGTGTGGCTGCCTGCCTCGTGGCTTGGATCAGCGCCGTAGTCGGTTTTGTGGACTGGCACTGGACCCTGGTGATCGCCTTTGCCGCGATCGGCGGCATGTTCCTCGACAGCATTATCGGCGCGACCTGGGAAAATTCCGGCAAACTGGGGAATAACGCCGTCAACTTCATCAGCACCGTCTTCGCTGCCGACGTCGCGCTAGTCGTCGCCTTGATCATGCAGCGAGTCGGTAGTTAGTTTCACCTGTCATCAGGTTCAAGCACAGGATCCCACGACATATCCACAGCGGAAGGAATGCCATGTCCGAGCAGCTCACAATTCGCACAGTCATTGACTTAACACATTCTCTCAACGACGACTCGCCGAATTGGGAGGGTACGGCGCAATCGCCGTTCGAAGCGAGGGAGCTTGGCAACATCGAACGCGACGGGTATTACTCCCGAATCTTCTCGACCCAGGAACATTACGGCACACATCTCGATGCTCCCGCTCATTTCGCCTCCGGCGGGTGGACGGTGGACCAGATCCCCCCCGACCGCCTGGTGGGGCCGCTGGTGATACTCGACGTTCGCGAGAATGTGACCAGCAATTCCGACTATGAAGTCTGCGTCGAGGACATCAACGCGTGGGAGCAATCGCATGGGCAAATCTCCCCGAGCTCGGTCGTGATGGCTTATACCGGATGGGATGAGCGCTGGCAGCGGCAGCTGGACTTCCGCAACCAGCAGAGCGACGGCTTAACTCACTACCCGGGATTTTCGCTTGATGCCGCTAAGCTCCTGGTGCAATCACGCAGCGTGGTTGGCCTCGGCATCGACACCATGAGCGTGGACATAGGCGCAACGACGACCTACCCCGTCCACTTGTTCACATCGCAACTGAACATCTATCACCTGGAGAACGTAGCCAACCTCGCAAAAGTGCCTCCCGCGGGAGCGACGGTTGTCGTCGCACCAATCAAGTTGGAAAAAGGCTCGGGGGGTCCGGCCAGGGTGTTGGCGCTGGTGTAGAAGCTGTCGTCGGTTGTCGGATGTCAGGTTGCTCGGGGCGCGAGATCTCTCGATGCGCTCCACTCGGCTACTGGGTTTCTTTGGCACGAGTATGGAAATGTAAGCGGTTGTCTCAGCTGAGAGCTGATGGCTGAGAGCCGATGGCTCCTATCGCACGTGCGCCTTATACAGCATGTAGCTGAAGCTCTCCCGCAGAGCGGCGAGGAATCGTCCGACGATGGTCCTGGGAATGGAGCCTGGCCGCGGAGAGATGAACACCTTGATCCCTTGAGCCTCCATCATCTGCTTGGCGCGAAACATGTGGTACGCGTCGCTCACCAGAAGGCAGGTTTGCATGTCGTTAGCGCGCATGATGACGGCAACCCGCTGGCTTGATTCATCCGTATCGCCGCCTTGGGTTTCAGCTATCAGATCTGCGTCTGGAATACCGCGCGACTCGAGATAGTCCCGCCCCACTTGTCCCTCGCTGAAGCGAAGATCGTTGCCCGCTCCCCCGGTAGTGATGATTACCGGCGCCAGGTCCCGTTTAAATAGCGTGTAAGCGTGGTCGAGCCTTGCGCGGAATACGGGCGAGGGGTGCCCCACATACTCGGCCGCACCAAAAACTACAATGGCGTCGGCCGAGTGCTCTTCATCCACTCCGGCCTCGCGCATGATTTTCGTGCTGGTAGAAAGTAGGACCCCCATCGCCACGATCGTGGCCAGCGCCGCAATCCAGCGGATGGGGTGAAACTTGGAGCTGTGCGCTGCCGTGGCGATTTACTCCCGGCCCAGGAGCTCGACGATCTGTTCCTCAGGAATCGCCCCCTGACGTAGCAGCCGCCAACTGCCGTCGCCGGTCAGATCGACGATGGTTGAAGGCATCACGCCCGGAACCTGTCCCCCGTCCACGATGATCGAGAGGCAGTCGCCTAACTGGTCTCGCACCTGCATGGCCGTGCTGCATTCGACTTCGCCGTGGAGATTCGCTGAAGTTGCGGTGATCGGCAAACCGGCCGAGCGGATTATGGCCAGCGGAATCTCGGCCGCCGGCACGCGCAAAGCGACGTTACCGGTGTTGGCGGTCACCTTGAGCGGTAGCTTGGGATCCGCTTTAACGATGATCGTCAGAGGCCCTGGCCAGAAGCGGCGTGCCAACAGATAGAAGATCTCCGGGACGAGCCCGGCCATGTCCGCGGCCTGGTCCACGGACTCGATCAGCAGCGATAACGGCTTGTGCCGCGAGCGGGTTTTGATCTCATATACCCGGTCGACGGCGTGCAGATTAAACGGGTCGACAGCCAAGCCGTAAAACGTATCAGTCGGTACGCCTAGCACTTCGCCGGCACGGATTTTCTCCGCTGCGTAGGTGACCAGCGAGGCCTCCGGCGCCTGACCATTCATTTTTACTATTTCGGGACGCAACCGTGCCTCTTCCTAAAGCGAGGGTTTGCGGAGCGAAAGCTAATATACCGCTCCGCGGGACGGCAACTCAGCAGATTATCACGTTGCCTCGGTTCTGCGCCGTGAAGTTGTGAGCGGCAGTGTAGGATAGACGCGGCCTCTTGCCGATCATGGTTGGTTCTTCCGATTTCGACACTCGGCTGCGTCGCGTTGACAGCCGCCAAAACGCCCACGTCAAGGAGTTGCGCCGCGCCTTCGCCGAAGCTACGCCCAACCAGCAGGGCGAGGTGGCGATCGAGGGCATGCATCTGGTTGAAGAGGCGATACGCAGCGGCCTGAAGCTGGCCACCGTTTTCTTCAGTGAGTCGGCGCGCGAGCGCGCTCACAAACTGCTGCCGCAATTGTCATCGCATACCGAAGCCTTGCTGCTGCCCGACTCTGTCTTTGCCAGCGCTGTTCCCTCCGACACGCCCCAGGGAGTGGCAGCCCTGGTCCGGCTAAGGCCGAGTACGTTGGCAACTATCTTGAAGGCCGAGCCCGCTCTGCTGGTGGTTACGGCTGCTTTGCAGGATCCCGGCAATCTGGGCACTATCGCCCGCTCCGCCGAGGCCTTTGGAGTAACTGGCTTGCTGCTGGGCGAACGTAACGTGAACCCATGGAACTGGAAGGCGATGCGGGCCTCAGCGGGGTCGCTCTTTCGGTTGCCCTCCGTGAAGATGGAACTGGCAGCCGCGCTGCCGGAAATCAGGGCGCGCGGCATACACGTGCTCGCCACCTCATCGCATAAGGGGACTGGCATCTCCGACGTCGACCTGCGCCAGCCCGTGGCATTCGTCATCGGAAACGAAGGGGCAGGCGTGCCGAAGGATGTGCTGGCGCAAGCCGACCAAATCGTGTCCATTCCGCAGACAACAGGCGTTGAATCGCTGAATGCGGGCATCGCAGCTTCTATCTTGCTCTATGAAGCGGCGAGGCAGAGAAATATCACGGCGGTTGCCCACGGAAATCACGGAACGCACGGAGGTTAGAAGGATAAAATCGCAGCCATTGCAGGTCCAATGGAGTCGTGAAATTGTCAGTTCCCGATTTCTACAACTCTGAAATCTCTCAGGAATCTCGCCTTCTCCACGGCGCTCTGACGGGCGAAATCACTGCTGCAGCCGATTGAAGTGCATCGGGAACTCGGGCCTGGCTTGCTGGAGTCAGCCTATCATGCCTGTCTCTCGCCGAAAGTATAAGTTTTTCAATGCCAGCTCGTGGCATTTGGATTGTGGTTATAGGATGGACTTGGTGGTGGAAGCTAAAGTTGCAGTCGAGTTAAAGTCGATTGATAAGCTGCTCCCAGTCCATCAAGCCCAATTGTTAACCTGGCTGCGCCTTAGCGGCCTGCGCGTGGGATTATTGATCAACTTCAACGTTAGAACACTGCGTGATGGAATTATTAGAAGAGTGGTTTAAGGGGATTGCCCGCTGCCACTGAACTTCTTGAAACTTCCTCCGTGCGTTCCGTGTTCTCTGTGGTGAATTAAAGCCCTTGAGCCTTTTCCAGAATAACCCGGCATACGATGAAGCCATCGACAAGTCTCGTCCACTGGCGGATCGCATGCGCCCTCGGACACTCGACGAGTTTGTCGGCCAGGAACACATTCTCGGGCCGGGCAAGTCTCTGCGGGTGCAGATCGAGCGCGACGACACCGGCTCGCTCATCTTCTGGGGACCGCCCGGGGTCGGCAAGACCACTCTCGCAAAGATCATCGCTCGCATGACGCACGCAGATTTCATCGAATTTTCTGCGGTGCTCGCCGGGATCAAGGAAATCAAGCAGGTCATGGCCGACGCTGAACGCGCGCGCCAGTACGGCACGCGCACCATCGTCTTCGTCGATGAAGTGCATCGCTTCAACAAAGCACAGCAGGACGCATTCCTGCCTTATGTCGAGAAGGGAAGCATCCGGCTGATCGGTGCTACGACCGAGAACCCGTCGTTCGAAGTCATTTCCGCGCTGCTATCCCGCACCCGCGTCTATGTGCTCAAGCCGCTCAGCGGGGACCAGATTGTCGAGTTGCTACAACGGAGTCTGGTCGACGAAGAGCGCGGCTTAGGCGATCTGCACCTGCGAGCTGACGAGGATGCATTGCGAAAGGTCGCGGCGTATTCCAGCGGCGACGCGCGTAGCGCCTACAACGCTCTCGAGGTCGCCGCGACGCTGGCGCGCGAATCGGATTCACACATCACCGACGCCATCGTGACCGATGCTTTACAGAAGCGCGTACTGATGTACGACAAGGCCGGCGAAGAGCATTACAACCTCATCTCCGCGCTACACAAGAGCGTGCGCAATAGCGATCCCGACGCAGCGCTGTACTGGCTGGGCCGCATGCTCGAGGCTGGGGAAGACCGCCTGTACGTTGCGCGGCGTGTGGTACGGATGGCCGTGGAAGACATCGGGCTCGCCGATCCCAACGCGCTGGGCATTACTCTCGCCGCTCGCGATGCGTTCGAATTTCTTGGTGTACCGGAGGGTGACCTCGCCCTGGCCCAAGCGGTGGTTTATCTGTGCGCAGCGCCGAAGTCGAACGCCGTGTACACGGCCTACAGCGCAGTGCAACAAGACGTTGAGCGAACAGCGCAGGACCCAGTGCCGCTGCATCTTCGCAACGCGCCTACCGGGTTGATGAAAGGTTTGGGTTACGGTGAGGGTTATGAGTATGCACACGACTTCGAATCCAAGGTCGCCGACATGCAGTGTCTTCCTGACAACTTGAAGAACCGTGTCTATTACCATCCCACTGAAGAGGGAATCGAGAAGCGCATCAAAGCGCGGCTGGAAGAGATTCGAAAGGCGAAGAAAAATCCACCACGGAGGCACGGAGGCACGGAGGAAAAACAGGAAGAAGAATAGGCCTTAATAGTTTTGCGGCCGAGGCTGACGACCCTCAAAGTTCGGGAATCTGCGCATACAACTTCTCCGGTGCCTCCGTGCGGTCTGTGGTGAACCCGCGGTCTATCGGCGTCTGCGATGCTCTTTCAGGATGCAGAGGTCCATTACCACGAAAATTCCGGCCTGGCGGGCGCGTTCAGCCGCTTCCTCATGGATAACGCCCTCTTGCAGCCAGATGGCTGGGGCCTTGATCTGAATGGTCTCTTCCACGATCTCAGGCACGGCGTCGGAGCGACGGAAGACATCGACGATGTCGATTTTGTCGGGCACATCCAGCAGGGAAACGTATGCTTTTTCGCCCAGCCATTCCTGAATCGCCGGATTTACCGGGATAATGCGATAGCCGTGCGCCCGCATGTACTCTGAGACGCCGAAGCTCGGACGCAGGGCAGAGTCGGAGAGTCCAATCACAGCGATCGTTTTCGCATTTTTCAGTAGTTCGGTGATCTGTTCAGCTTCGGTAACGGACACGCTTCTCCTTGAAGATTACAGCAGGGTAGAGGTCCTTCGACTCCGGATCGCGTAAATCGCGCGACCTCTCGCTCAGGATGACGCTTAGAACGAAGTGTAATCACTAGGGGCTGACAACCGACAACCGATAACTGACGACCGGTTTATGCCAGCGCCTGCTCCAAATCCGCAATGATGTCTTCGATCTCCTCGATTCCGACGGAGATGCGCACCATGCCGTCGGTCAGGCCGATTGCTTTGCGGCCCTTCTCGCCGATGGCAGCGTGCGTCATGCTGGCCGGATGTGAGATGAGCGTCTCGACGCCGCCCAGCGATTCGCCCATAGTGCACAGGCGCACACGCTTGAGCAGACGCTTGGCATTGGCGAGCGAGCCCGTCTCGAAGGTTATCATCGAGCCGAAGCCCGACATTTGCCGGCAGGCCAGTTCGTATTGCGGATGGCTCTTTAAGCCAGGATAAAAGACCTTCTTAACCTTGCGATGGCCGCTGAGATAATCGGCCATCACGCGGCCGTTGTCGTCATGCTGCTTCATGCGCACCGCCAGCGTTTTTGTACCGCGCAGCACCAGCCAGCACTCAAAGGGTGACATGATCGCGCCGGCAGCCTTCTGAACGAACGCCAGCTTCTCAGCCTGATCTTTTGTAGTGCAAACCAGGACGCCGCCGAGTCCATCGCTGTGTCCGTTGAGAAACTTCGTCGTCGAGTGCATCACCATGTCCGCGCCCAGCCGAATGGGCTGCTGAAAATACGGCGACATGAACGTGTTATCGACGATGACTTCGCAGCTGCGCTTATGCGCGATCTCGCTCACAGCGGCAATGTCGGTCAGTCCCATCAGCGGGTTGGTCGGCGTCTCGATGTAAACGTAACGCGTGTTCTTGCGGATGGCGCTTTGCACGTTGCGCGGGTCGGCCGTGTCCACGTAGGTGAACTCCAGGCCGAAGTTGGTCATGAGCTGGTTAAATAGCCGCGGTACGCCGCCGTAGAGATTGTTGGAGGCCACGATATGATCGCCCGCCTTCATCAGGTGACAGATCGCCCCGACCGCCGCCATGCCACTGGCAAATACGGGCGCAGCGATTCCACCTTCGAGCGACGCCAGATTCTGTTCCAGCCGCGTGCGCGTAGGATTACCGGCTCTCGAGTAGTCGTAACCTTTCGTCTTGCCAAGCTCTTCCTGAGCATAGGTCGAGGTGGCAAAAATAGGAGGAGCGACGGCTCCCGTGGAAGCATCGGCTTCGTTGCCGGCATGAATAGAGCGGGTAGAAAATCCGAGAGAGTTTTTCCGCATAGATTAGTTATCCACAAAAATATTCTGATAATTCTTGAGTTTGTATTGCGATATAGGCAGAATGCATCGGCATGCAAATCACGTACGAGATGACTGAGACCGACTTCGTCCAAGCGATGAATGTCCACCGATACAGCAAAGGTCCTACCCCGATATCGGTAATGGTGATATCCGCTGTCGGTGGCTTCGTCTTATGGGAACTGGTGAGACACCATGGTTCGCCATCCCACCTTCTTCCAGCATTGATCTTTGCCACCTTAGTTTTTGTAGGCTTTACGTTCATAGCGTCGCCTCGGCGACTGGCCGTGAAACAGTTCCGATCACTACCCAATGCACGTGGCCCGAGAAGCTTGAGGCTAGATGAAGCCGGCCTGCATTGGCGATGGGACGGCGGCGCTTTGGACCTCGAATGGAAAAACATCACGAAATTCGTGGAGAGCCAAAATCAGTTCGTCCTGTATACCTCGCCGATCTTGTTCAACCCGCTTCCGAAACGCGGCCTGAGTACTGAGCAGATCTCGGACCTGCGATCCTTTGTCCTGGAGCACTTATCGGAGACGTCGGATGCCGTCGAGGTCTTCACAAAAGGCACGTAATCGGCGAAACTCACAAATCTACACGCCCCTAGGTCGGGACTTACCTGTTTTTCGTGAGCTCCATGCCGTTTGCTGATGAATTTATTTCTTGTCTCCGAACTGGAAAATTCCCTTTGACAGATAGCGTTCCGCCGAGTCGGGAATAATCGTTGCCACACGCTTGCCTGCGCCCAGGCGCTTGGCAATCCCGATCGAAGCGAAGACATTCGCTCCGGCGCTCGATCCGGCCAGCACTCCCTCAGTCGCAGCCAGCTTCTTCACCATGTCGAAGGCATCGCGATCGGTTACCGCAATGATTTCGTCGGCTAGTGAGCCGTCAAAGGTCTTAGGGACGAAGCTGGCCCCAATACCTTCTACTTCGTGATCGCCCTTCTCGCCACCGCCGAGTACTGAGCCCTCGGTCTCGACTGCGATTGCGAGAGCTTTTGGATTGCGTTCTTTCACGTAACGCGCCACGCCGGTAAACGTACCGCCGGTGCCGCAGCCGATAACGACGGCATCGACCTGTCCGCCAAGCTGCTCATACAGTTCGCGCCCGGTGGTTTCGTAGTGGAAGTCGGGATTGTCCTGATTTTCAAACTGGCCCGCGATGAAAGAATTGGGGGTTCGCGATGCGCGCTCTTTTACGTAATCGATTGCCGCCTGCATGCCGCCGGACTTCGGCGTGCGAATCACCTCAGCGCCCAGGGCCTCCATCAACGTTACTTTCTCTTGCGAGAAACCTTCTGGAACGGCCAGCACGGTCTTGTAACCGCGGCCTGTGCCGATCAAAGCCAGCCCCACGCCGGTATTGCCGGCGGTTGCTTCGAAGATCGTAGCTCCCGGTTTCAATGTTCCAGCGCGTTCGGCCTTGGTGATCATGCCGAGCGCAGCCCGGTCCTTGATGCTGCCACCCGGATTCAGGTACTCCAGCTTGGCATAGACGTCGGCCGCACCCGCGGGAGACACCTTGCGCAGATGAAGAATTGGAGTTTCGCCGACCAGCTCGGTGATTTCTTCGGCAACGCGGAGAGAGGGCATTTCAGCAATCTTCATAGGGGCTCTAGGCGATAACCATCAAGGTTACGTGAAGTGGAATGACACGGTCAATGACGGGAAGAGGATTGACGGAACCAGCGTAGAAGCTAGACACAATAGTCGCGGCACAACCGTTCTTGGATTGCAGGCGTCTGATTTCTAGAGGAGGCTAAACCTACATGGCAACCGCAAAAAAGTCGAGTTCGAGTCGAAGCCGGTCCGGTAGATCGCGTGCCGCCAGCGGCAAGAGCAGCAGCAGTCGTCGCAGCGCAGGCAGCCGCAGCAAGTCCTCGCACCGGAGCTCGGGGCACTCGACATCGGCCAGGAAGAAGTCCAGTCGCTCGCGTTCCGCATCTTCCAGCAGTTCCAGCAGTGGTCATCGCAAGTACAGCCGTAAAGCGCAGAGCAAAGTTGGCAAGGTCATGCACGAGTACAAACACGGCAAGCTGAAATCGCGGGGCAAGGCCAAGGTCAAAAGCCGCAAGCAGGCAATTGCCATCGGGATCAGCGAGGCACGCAAGTCGGGAGCGAAGGTGCCGCGCAAGAAGGCAGCATAAGAATCAGCGACGATAGCGAACTCAAGAAAGAAAAACGCGGGCGCCATAACGCCCGCGTAGCACTAGCAAAACTCCTGACAAACCGCTAACCTTTCGCCGGCTTGCTCTGCAGAGAACGCAGTACGTACTGCAGAATTCCGCCGTGCTGGTAATACTGCACCTCTTGCGGCGTATCGATTCGCAGGACAGCCTCTAACTCGGTGACGGCTCCGTCTGCCTTCTTCGCACGCACCTTCACTTTTTTGCCAGCGGCAAAACTTGCCAGCACATCGGTAAGCCCGATGACCTCAAAGGTTTCCTCGCCGGTCAGCCCGAGCGACTCCGCGCTCTGACCTTCCAGGAACTGAAGTGGCAGAATGCCCATGCCCACCAGATTCGAGCGGTGAATGCGCTCGAAGCTCTCGGCCAGTACGGCGCGTACTCCGAGCAGTCGCGGGCCCTTGGCAGCCCAGTCGCGCGAGGATCCTGATCCATACTCCTTGCCCGCGAGCACGATCAATGGAGTTCCCGCGGCACGGTATTTTTCCGAGGCGTCGAAGATCGTCATTTCGTCACCGGCCGGCAGATACCGGGTGAAGGCACCCTCACGATGCGGCGTAAGCTTGTTGCGCAGACGAACATTGGCGAACGTGCCGCGCATCATGACTTCGTGGTTGCCGCGCCGCGACCCGTAGGAGTTGAAATCTCCCGGTTGCACACCATGGGCGATCAGATACTGGCCTGCTGGACTGCTGGCCTTGATCGATCCCGCAGGAGAAATGTGATCGGTGGTCACACTGTTGCCGAGATAACAGAGCACGCGAGCGCCCGAGATGTTCTTCACGGGTTCGGGCTGGGCCGACATTTTGTCGAAGTATGGGGGATTCTTGACGTAGGTCGATTGTTCATCCCACGCGAACGTCTCGCCTTCGGGAACGTTAAGACCGCGCCAGCGATCGTCGCCCTTGAACACGTCACTGTACGCGCCACGGAAGAGATCGCCGGTGATGTATTTGCGAACCACCGCGTCCACTTCGTCCGCGGTCGGCCAAATGTCCTTAAGATAGACCGGCGCGCGCTTGCCATTCTGACCGTAGCCCAGTGGCTCCTTGAAAACATCGAGATCGATGCGGCCCGCCAGAGCGAAAGCGACGACCAGCGGCGGCGACATGAGGTAATTTGCGCGTACTTCGGAGTTGATGCGACCTTCAAAGTTGCGATTGCCGCTGAGCACCGAAGCTACCACTAGGTCTTTCTCCACCACTACGTTAGAGACTTCCTGCGGCAGTGGTCCGGAGTTGCCGATGCAGGTGGTGCAGCCGTAGCCCACGACGTTGAACTTCAGCTTCTCCAGATACGGCATCAGGCCCGAGCGAGTGAGGTACTCGGTAACTACCAGCGATCCGGGAGCCAGCGAGGTCTTCACCCACGCCGGAACGGTGAGGCCTTTCTCCACCGCTTTCTTCGCCAGCAATCCGGCGGCAACGAGCACAGACGGGTTCGAGGTATTTGTGCAGCTGGTGATGGCGGCGATTACCACGCTTCCGTGATGCAACGCCTTGTCCAGTTTCACATGCTCCTGGACTATGTCCTGCTGCGAGTCAATCCCCTCAGGATGTCCGCCTTCACCTTCCCAGCGTGCCTCCTGCTTGGGCGGAACATGCTGGCCTGGCTTCAACAAGCCGGGCAATGCTTCCTCGAATGACTTTGCCGCGTGCGAGAGCGTCACGCGATCCTGCGGGCGCTTTGGGCCTGCGATGCTGGGCTCGACAGTTGCCAAATCCAGTTCCATGACGTCGGTGTACTCGGCTTCCGGCGTGTCCGCGGTGTGGAAGAGACCCTGCTCTTTGTAATAAGCCTCCACCAGATTGATCAGTTCCTCACTGCGACCGCTGAGCCTCAGGTAGTTGAGCGTTTCCTTGTCGACCGGGAAGATGCCACAGGTGGCGCCGTATTCCGGCGCCATGTTGCTGATGGTCGCGCGATCGGCGAGTGGAAGAGTCTCCAGCCCGGGGCCGAAGAACTCAACGAACTTTCCGACCACGCCTTTCTTGCGCAACATCTCGGTAACCGTCAGCACCAGGTCAGTCGCGGTTGAGCCTTCGCGAAGCTGGTTCTTCACGCGGAAGCCGACGACTTGCGGGATCAGCATCGAAACCGGTTGGCCCAGCATAGCGGCCTCGGCTTCAATTCCGCCGACGCCCCAGCCGAGTACGCCGAGCCCATTGATCATCGTTGTATGCGAATCGGTGCCAACCAACGTGTCGGGATAGGCGAGCGGTTTGCCGGTCTCGCCGTCGGCGCCGACGAACACGACGCGCGCCAGGTACTCGAGATTGATCTGGTGGACGATGCCGGTGTCCGGAGGAACAATTGCGAAATTCTTGAATGCCGTCTGTCCCCAGCGCAGGAAGGCGTAGCGCTCTTTATTGCGGTGGAACTCCAGTTCGGCATTGAGCTGCATCGCCTGCGGAGTGCCGAACTCATCGACCTGCACGGAGTGATCAATCACCAGCTCCGCCGGCTGCAGCGGATTAATCAGCGTCGGATCGCCACCCAACGCCTTCATGGCGTCGCGCATGGCAGCCAGATCGACCACCGCGGGAACGCCGGTGAAGTCCTGCAGCAGCACGCGGCTCGGCATGAAAGCAATCTCCTGGGAGGGGTGCGAGTCCCTGTTCCAGGAGGTGAGAGCGCGTATGTCGTCGGCCTTCACGGTCTTGCCGTCTTCGCGACGCAGCAGATTCTCCAGCAGGATGCGGAGGGAGAAGGGCAGGTGTTTCGTCGCACACCCCTGATTCTCCAGCACGTCAAGACGGTAAATCTCAAACTCGCGCTTGCCCGCGCGAAAGAGGGAACGACTTCCAAAGCTGTTCATGAATAAGTCCCTTCTTACAGTTAAGAGGATTCAGGAGAGGGCGCGGATTCCTGCTAAAGCGGAACCTTCCATCTTAAATGGAGGAAGCCCCGTTTCGGAATAGTAGGAGGGAAAAAGAGCTCAATATCACTGAAACGTGCGCCTTTTGTGTGAGAGCACGTCCGTCCGTTTTTCTCAGTTGCTGCTTTGCTGCATCTTCCTCTGCAGGTCGGAGCACAGATTGTGCAGCTTGGCATCGTTGGTCAGACCATCAGCCACGACGCATTCGCTGTAAGCGGCTTTCGGGTCGGAATCCTTCAGGAGATTGGTCAGCATGATGTGCGGCGTAGGCCAATCGGGGGATAGCTTTGCTGCCTGGCGTAGTTCGGCCACGGCGTTCGCATTGTCTTTTTTCTTCAGGTAGAGGATTGCGAGATTGTAGTGCGCGGTGGAGTTCTTCGGGTCGAGACGAATTGCTTCCTTATACTCCGTCATCGCTCCCTCCGCGTCGCCGGAGTCGTCCAAGGCGCTGCCCAGGTTCATGTGGATTCCGGCGCTGTTCGGCTGCAATGCCAAGGCAGCACGATAATGTTGGATTGCGCCCCGCAGATCGCGCTCCTTGTAAAGAATGTTGGCCAGGTTGTTCTGCGCATCAGCCATCTTCGGATTCAATCGCACGGCATCCTGATATTGTCCGATAGCGCCCTTGATGTCGCCGTTACGCTTGAGCGCCAAGCCAAGATTATTGTGTACGTCGGCATTGTCCGGCTGAAGACCGACAGCGGTCTTCAGTTCGGCTATCGCTTCAGCATAGCCCTTGCGATCCAGGTAAATTCGTCCGAGATTCGCGTGAGCTTTAAAGTAGCTGGGATACTCCTTGATCGCTGCTTTGTATTCCTCAATCGCATTCTCGATATTTCCGTCGCGCTCGAACTGCACGCCCTGATGGAAATGTCGTTCCGCCGCTGCGGGAATTGCTGGTGTCTCGGCCTGCGGATTGGGGACTTCGGCCGGCGATGCCGGTGGCTGAGCTTTGCTGGGTGTGGTCGCAGGCTTTTGTTGCGTGAGGCCCGGTGCAGGTTGCGGTTGCGGAGCGTCCTGCGCCTGAACCAGCGCGGGACAAACCCAGACCAGAAACAGAACCACAACGACACACCCAAGGGGCGACATATTCACTTCATATCTCATGATGGCTTACAGGAGTATATCGCCGACGCATTCTAGGGCGCTGCGTCCCATCGGCAGCGCTGCGCTATTGCGCGTCGATTTGCGGCCTCTTAGGCAGGGGCTGGTGAATAGTGGCCAGCTCCTTCTTCATCCGCCAGAACTGTCCTGTCTGGTAGCCATAAGAGCGCTGCGGCAATCGCATTGCCTCTTCGTCGATGGCTTTCGACCGATTCTCCGGGTTGGGATGATCGGAGAAAAACTGAATCGTCGAGAACCCACCTTTGGCATTCAGCTTCTCGAAGAACTTAGCCATCTGACGGGGATCGTATCCTTCCTCCGCCATGATGTGCGATCCCATCAGATCAGCCTGAGTCTCATCCGTCCGCGAAAACTTCAGCAGCACACTATTGGCTCCCAAGCTGATTCCGAGCTCGGCAAGTTGTCCCATCAGAGAGTTACTGTTGGTCATTTGCGCTGCCAGGGCCACGGGAATCTCGATCAGGTTTATCTTGCTGGCCTGGTTCGTTCCGTGCCGTAAAATCACGTGCGACATCTCATGGCCCATTACGGCAGCAAGTTGGGCTTCGTTGTCGACAGCTTGCAGCAGACCAGTATTGACGAACATTGGTCCACCGGGCAGCGCGAAAGCGTTGACGCTCGGATCGGCCACCACTTCGAACGTGAAGGGAAATCCGCTGGCCCTCGCCTCGCGGGATTGCATCAGGCGTTGACCCACGGCCTTGACGTAGCTGGTCAGCACCGGATCATTGACGATGGTTACCTTCTTACGAATCTCGGCAGCAACTTCGCGACCGAGTTGGATGTCCTGCTGCTTGGTGAATAGGTTGAATCCGGGTCTTAGCTCAGTAGGTCCTTGGGCTGCCAGGTACTGGGCGCCAATCGAGATAGGAAAGAACAGAAGGACGGCAAGTACGATCTTCCGGCGCACCACGGCCCGACGGGAGAAATCTAGTAGTAATACGCTCATGTTCCCTGAATAAATTCTACATCGCAGCCTGGGCTGCTCCCGTTGCCAAGCTCATAGGCGTCGCAGCATTGTGACTTGCGGCAACGGACCAGGACTGCATATGATTCGGGAGCGTTCACGTGAAAGCTAACTCGCCTCAGCTATGGACCAACGCAGCTTTCAAAGGCTCTTACGACGCACGGTGGCTCTACCAGTTATTCTGCTGGTGCTGCTGGCTGTAACTCTGGCTGGCGAGATTGTCCTGCTATCGACATCGCTGCGCTGGGTCGATCACTCCGACCAGGTCATATCCACGGCGCGCCAACTCCAAAGACAGATCGTCGAGATGGATACCGATCTTCGCGGCTACTATCTCACCGGTGATCGGGCCTTTCTCGATTCCTATAACGAGGCGAGGTCGCGAGTGCCGGAGCAAACCGCTCACCTGGAACAGTTGACGTCGGATAATCCTGCTCAACTGCAGCGGTTGAAGGAGATTGAGCAGCGGTACTCCCAATGGACAGAGTGGGCCGACGGCCAAATGCGACAGACCCGGATAGCCACCCCCTTGGCGAAAGATCTCCTGAGCGGCCAGGAGCAGATGCAAGGAATTCGCCAGAAGCAGCGCGTCTTCGTCGCAGAAGAAGAGACACTGCGGCATTCGCGCTCTGTCAGGGCCAAGGTACTTAACGCTGTTGTGATCGGTTCCGCGGTGGTGCTCTCGTTACTGGTTGCCATCCTGCTGTTCTTTTTCACTCGACGCGAGCTCTTGGCACTTTCCAACACCTACGAACGTCACCTACAGGCCGAAGCCGCGCAGCAAGAGGAGTTGAAGGAAAGTCGAGAGTGGTTCCAGATCACGCTGAAGAGTTTGGGCGACGGCGTGGTGTCTACCGATCATGACGGGAGAGTGTCGTTCATCAACCCGGTAGCCCAGCAGCTCACCGGCTGGAATCATGTCGATAGCCAGGGGCAGCCGTTTCGAGAAGTGGTGAAGCTGGGGGACGAGAGAACCCGGCTCGAAATTGAAGATCCGGTTGAGGCCGTGCGGCGAGCACAACAGGTCGTCAGCTATCCCGGTGGGCTAATCCTCACTAGCCGCGACGGCCGCGAGTATCCCATCGAACTAACCGGCGCGCCCATCCTAAACAACTTCGGGCAGCTTGCCGGCGTCTCGGTGGTGTTCCGCGACACCACGCAGCGGCGACAGACCGAGCAGACCCTACGCACCAGCGAACGGCTGACCTTGGCGGGACGGTTGTCGGCTACCATCGCTCACGAGATTCGTAATCCGCTGGATACCGTGACGAATCTGGTTTACCTCTTGCAGCATGAGGAGAAGACGAATCCCGCGGCCCGGCAGTATCTCGACGTGGCCAGCGAAGAACTGACTCGTATTGCCCAGATCACCAGCCAGCTCCTGACCTTTCACCGTGAATCGCGCACTCCGGTGCCGGTTAATCTGAACGAAGTGCTGGACAGCGTGCTGGTGCTCTTCTCCCCGCAGATCAAGCGCAATCAGATCCAGGTCCATAAGCGATTTGAAGCAAGTCACAGTGTGCGTGGATTTCCCGGCGAGTTGCGTCAGGTATTCTCCAACCTGGTGGGTAATGCCATCGAAGCGATCTCTCTGCAGGGCGAACTCGTACTGCACACCCGCGAGTCAAGCCTCGCAACCGATCCAGCTCGTAAAGGCATTCGTATCACGGTGCTGGACAATGGAGGCGGCATTCCCCGAGGCGTGCGCAAGAATCTGTTTGCGCCCTTCTATACGACCAAGGGGGAAAAGGGAACAGGCTTAGGACTGTGGATCAGCCGCGGCATCGTCGAGAAGCATGAAGGCACAATTCATCTCACCAGCACCAACCGCAACGGCCGCAGTGGCACTGCGTTTTCGGTGTTCTTGCCCTTCGAGCAGGAGCTCGGACTGTTGGATGTGAATACCAACGTGCCTATGATCTGAGCGCTACTTCCTCTTCACCACAAACTTCCGCTCCTGATCGCCCCGGCGCTCGATTGATATCTCGACATCGCGTTCTTTCTCGAAGCGGGGAAATTTCTCTCCCCACTCCAACAGGACCAGGTTGCCTTCCTCTGCAAACAACTCGTCCAGGCCCAGCGTGTCGAGCTCGCGCGGGGTGTCGATGCGGTAAAGATCGACGTGATAGAGATTCACCGTCGGTACCGCGGTATTCGTGAATCAGGGTGAAGGTCGGACTGGTGACGTCCTCGTGGGTGGCGGCGTCGAGTCCTTCGGCGATTCCCTTGGCCAACGTGGTTTTGCCGGTGCCGAGATCACCGCGCAAGATTACCATGCGGGCATTCCTCAGCATGGGAGCAAGTTCACGGCCCAAGGCCATCGTCTCTTCGGCTGAATGCGTGATGTGCTCGTGATCGCTCATCGCGGAGGACGGAACATTCTAGCAGGGTGCGCTGTCTGCCTCGCCCACAGAACCAGGGTCGGTTCTCACTGGATCCGTACCGTCTCTTCTGACGCAAATTGTGCAGCACGCCGGAAAGCGCCGGGGAGGCCGTGTAACAGGTCTGTTGCCGTCAGCGAGTGTTCGCCCATTCGCTCTTCAGCCACATCACCCGCTAGACCGTGCAGGTACACAGCAGCGATGGCTGCCCGTGCGTAGTCGTTCGGCATCTGGGCGATGATGCCCGCAGTCATTCCCGTGAGGATGTCGCCCGTGCCACCTGTCGCCATGCCGGGGTTGCCGGTCGGATTGATCCAGGCGCTGCCATCGGGGAGAGCAACTACCGTGCGGTCGCCCTTGAGGACGAGGACGAGGTGGTGATCGCGGGCGAAGCTGCGGGCCACGTGGATTCGATCCGCCTGAACCGCCTTGATCGTGATCCCCGCCAGCCGCGACATCTCGCCGGGATGCGGCGTCAGCACCAGAGGTCTGCGACGCCCATCGAGCAGGTGCGTGTGATCCTGGAAGGCGTTTAAGCCGTCAGCATCCAGCACCAGCGGAACCTTCGTCTGGTGGACCGCTTCATGGACAAACTGAACCGTCTCGGGATGACGGCCGATACCCGGGCCAATCGCCACGACCGTCATGGATTTCGACAACTCGATGAAGCGATCGCTCTCGGCCGCCGCAACCGCGATAGAGCCGGAGTGCGTTTCATGCAGCGGCTCGGTCATCAATTCCGCCGCAAATGAGTTGACGCTGCCAAGCACGCGCGCCGGAGTTGCCACGGTGCTCAATCCAGCGCCCGCACGAAGCGCTGCCATGCCGGCCATGGCGGCCGCTCCGGATTTCCCTAACGAGCCGCCCACGATCAGCACATGTCCATACATGCCCTTGTTGCTGTCACGCTTGCGTGGCGCTAACAGTGTGGCAAAATCGCGCGGCGTGGTGACCTCCAGGTTCAGACTGGATACGATGGCCTCGGGGGGCGACCCTATAGGTGCAACCACAATGGGCCCTCGAGTGAGTTCTCCGAAGACGTGCGCGGGCCGCGGAGCTGTGAAGGTCACAATGGCATCCGAATGGATCATCAGGTGGCCAGCCTGCGGCGTCATTGCGTCGGAGTCGGCTCCTGACGGAATATCGACGGCAATGAGCGGCTTATCGCTGCGATTCATGAGTGAGATCGCCTCGGCATACAGACCGGTGACCGGAGGTTTGAATCCGGTGCCAAGAATTGCATCGACCAGCAGGTCGCAGTTGGCCAGGCTGCGTGAGGATTCGGATTCTAATTCCTGGGTATTCGTGACTTCGATAGGTCGCAGCGGCAGGCGCTCGAACATCGTCAGCGCATCGCCTTGCAAGTCGGTTCGCGAAGCCAGTAACAGGACCTCAACCACCCGTCCGGCGCGGTGCAGCTTGCGGGCCACAACGAATCCGTCTCCCCCGTTGTTGCCTTTCCCGCAGACGACCGCGATGCGATTAGCGCTTCGGGTGATGCTGCAGGATGAATCGGGCGACTGCAGACCCGGCATTCTCCATCAAGGTGAGCGAAGGCACGCCGAAGCGTTCCGTGGTGCCGCGATCTATCGCGCGCATTTCCGCTGCGGTCGTAATCTTCATGCTGGCTCCACGGCGGATTGCTCCAGCCGGCGCAGCCCGTCAGGCTGACCCATGGCAATCAAGTGATCGCCTTCATGAATGACCTCATCGGGTGAGGGGTTGAATCGCATGTCGGAAGTCTCGCCTTTGATCGCAAGCACAATCACACCCATCTCCTGACGGATGCGCGAACCCTCCAGGGTTTGGCCGGCGACTCGGGATCCGGGCTGCACCTGCACCTCTTCGATTTCCAGGGGGAGCTGGCGATTCATGGCCGTATCAAAAAAATCGACTACGTGCGGCCGCATGAAGGTTTGCGCAATGCGGTAGCCGGCAAAGTTATAGGGGGAGATCACATGGTTTGCGCCGGCCGTGATCAGGTGCTTCTCCGCTCCCTCGTCGCTGGCGCGGGCAATGATGTTCAGTTTGGGGTTAAGACTCTTGGCGGTCAGAGTGATGTAGATGTTGGTCGCGTCGGCGGTGGCGCTGGCGACCAGGCCGCGGGCGCGTTCGACCTGCGCCCGCCGCAAAACCGCAGCTTGGGTGGCATCGCCCGCCAGGGTCAGCCAGCCTTCCTCGGAGTAACGCGCCAGCTTGACTGCATCACTGTCGATGATCACGAAGGGCAGAGGTTTGCGCGCCAGTTCGCGCGCTGCGCTGCGGCCCACGCGTCCGGCGCCGCAGAGAATGTAGTGGTCCGACAATCGGTCGATCTCGCGGTCCATGCGTCTCCTGCCGAATACCGATTGCAGCTCGAATTCTAGCAAAGCCTGTGCCGCCCCTCCGAAGAACAGCAGCACCAGGGCTACGCCGGCAATGATGACAAAGGCATTGAAAACCCGGCCGCCGTGCGACAGCGGGTGAATCTCGCCGTAGCCAATGGTGCTAACCGTGGTTAACACCATGTAGAAGCTGTCGAACCAGGTCCAGCCTTCGAGGAAATGAAACCCCGTCATACCGATAAGGACTAGCGCGACCAGCGCCAGGAAAACGATCCTCAGGTTGAACCAGGGCCTCACGAGTTCATTGTGTCAACGCCATGACGAAAGTGCAATGAAGGCAACGTCCAAAGAGCTGGCGTGACTCATTCCGGGTCATTTGTCGTGCGAAACAGCGACGCCCTTCCGTAATGGAAGGGCGTTTGCCTTTTTGGAGCTGAAGGCCCGGGCTAATCTCCTGCGACCTTCACTTCTTCTGACACCAGCTTCTGTACGCGGCTGTGATGACGACCATAGCCAAAGTAAATCACCATGCCGATCACCAGCCAGACGCCGAGGCGGATCCAGGTATCAATCGGCAAGCTGTACATCAAGCCGAAAGAGATCAGTATTCCCAGGATCGGCACTAGCGGCACCATGGGAGTTTTGAATGGCCGCGGAAGGTCCGGACGCCGCACGCGCAGTACCCACACGCCCGCGCACACGATGATGAACGCCAGCAGGGTCCCGATGCTGACCAACTCGCCCAGAATACCGATCGGAATCAGGGCAGCGAATACCGCAACGAAACAGCCGACAGTGATGGTCGAGATCCAGGGCGTGCGAAAGCGGGGATGCACTGCGCCAGCCCACTCCGGCAGCAGACCGTCGCGTGACATCGAATAGAAAACGCGCGATTGGCCGAGCAGCATCACCAGCATCACGCTGCCGAGTCCCGCGATTGCGCCCAGCTTCACCAGGAATGAGCCCCAGCGAATGCCGGTCGCGTCGATTCCCACCGCGACCGGATCGGCAACGTTGAGGGCGGTGTACGGCACCATTCCGGTCAGGAGGCCGGAGACGAGAATGTAGAGGATGGTGCAGATCACCAGCGAGCCCAAGATGCCAATTGGCATATCCCGCTGCGGGTTCTTTGCTTCCTGAGCCGCTGTCGAAACCGCGTCGAATCCAATGTAGGCGAAGAAAATCACTCCTGCCGCGCGAGCGATACCCGACCAGCCGTACAAACCATACCCACCCTGATTGGGCGGAATAAATGGATGCCAGTTATGCGCTGCCAGCGAGGGGTGTTTCAGTACATAGGATCCGGCGATTCCGATGAAGATGAGAACAATGGTGACCTTGGTGATGACGATGGCAGAGTTGAAGTCAGCCGACTCTTTGATGCCAATCACCAGAATGGTCGTAATTACCAGGATCGCGATCAGCGCGACCAGGTTGAAAACTCCATTTACCTGCGGGAGCGTAGAAGCATCGACGCCATTCTGCTTCAAAATGGGGGCCATGGTCGTCAACAGTTCCCAGCGGCCGTTATAGAGGACGATCACGTTCCGCACCCAGTGAGTGCCGGTGAAGGTGTACGGAGTGGCCGTGAACTGTGGCGGAATGCTGATGCCGAAATCCTGAAGGAAGCTGACGAAGTACCCAGCCCATCCCGAAGCCACCGTGGCCGCGCCGAAGGCATATTCCAGGATAAGGTCCCAGCCAATGATCCAGGCGAAGATCTCGCCCAAGGTGGCATAGCCGTAGGTGTAGGCGGAGCCGGCGATCGGAATCAGTGAAGCGAATTCGGAATAGCACAGCCCGGCGAAGACGCAACCGGCTCCGGCCAGAATAAACGACAGGACGATTGCCGGGCCGGCATACTCGGCGGCAGCCGATCCGGTTAGAACAAAAATGCCTGCGCCGATGATAGCGCCGATGCCCAACGTAATCAGGTTGACCGGACCGAGGGCCCGTTTGAGACTGTGTTCCCCCGTCTCCGCTGCCTCTTGAGTAAGCATGTCGAGGGGTTTGCACTTCAGGAGATTGGATGACATTAAGGATTGCCTCTTCTCAACAACTAGGCTTGCTCGCGAACCTGCGGATTGCGTCTCGACCACAGGAAATACACGGGAATCCCGAGTAGAACGATGATCAAGCCAGGCCACGTGTATTGCGGCTTATAACGCAATAAGACTACATCAATGAAGGTGGCAATCAAAATGTACATCGCGGGAAGGATGGGATATCCGATCGCGCGATAGGGCCGCGGCTCATTTGGTCGCTTGACGCGCAGAACAAACAGGCCGGCGATGGTCAGGATGTAAAACACCAACACGGCGAAGATAATATAGTCGAGCAACTGACCGTAGCTGCCGGAAACGCAGAGTATGCAGGTCCAGACGCACTGCATCGCCAGTGACGCTGAAGGCGTGTGGTATTTGGGGTGAAGCTTGGCTGCGCTGCGGAAGAACAAGCCGTCCTTCGCCATGGCGTAGTACACGCGAGCACCCGCGAGAATCAGGCCGTTATTGCAGCCGAAGGTGGAGACCAGAATGGCGGCAGCCATGATTACCGCGCCGCTGGGCCCGAAGATCTGCTGGAAGACCGCAGTTGCAACACGATCTTCCGAGGCATGCTGAATGCCGCGTGCCAGGATGGTCGCGCCGTGAGGGTCGCCGTGCAGCGGAAGGACAGTGAGGTACACCACGTTGGCGAGCACGTACAGCAGCGTGACTGCACCGGTTCCCATTGCCAGGGCCAGCGGCAGATTGCGCTTCGGATTCTTTACCTCAGCGGCGGTGAAGGTGATGTTGTTCCAGGCGTCGGAGGAGAACAATGAGCCTGTTTGCGCGACCGCCAGGATGGTAAACATGCCGACCAGCGCGATCGGACCGCCGATTCCAACCTCAACGGGATGCAAGGCTTGCCACCCGGCGTTACGCCAGAACTCCGCCCCGAAGTTTGCGGCGATGGCTTGAGCATTCCGTCCGACCAGAAGACCGAGCAGCACCAGGCCAAGCAGCGCTGCTGTTTTGGCAAACGTGAAGATGTTCTGCACGATTGCGCCGGTGCGCAGGCCGAAGATATTCACGATGGTGAGAAGAATAACGATGACGATGGCGGCCAGGTTCTGCGTATTCAGGCCCATGTCCATATTGCCCAGGACCATAGGTCCCAGCTTGACGGGCGGGACGTGTGCGACCGGGCTCAACCAGTGAGTCGACGAGACTGAGTGGACGAAGATGCCGAGGAATTTTCCGAAGGCAATGCCGACCGCCGCAATGGTTCCGGCTTGTACCACCAGGAAGAGAGTCCAGCCGTACAGGAAGCCCCACATGGGCCCGAAGGCCTCGCGCAGATAGACATACTGTCCGCCGGCGTGGGGCATCATCGCCGCCAGCTCTCCATAGGCGAGAGCACCCGTGATGGTCAGAAATCCGGTCAGCAACCACGCGCCCAGCAGTAGCGCAGGAGAGTCGACCTTACGGGCGATATCGGCGGAGACGATGAAGATGCCGGAGCCGATCATCGAGCCCATCACCAGCATGGTGCTGCTGGTGAGCCCGAGCCCTTTGACAAACTCGCTTTCGCTGGAGACGGCGGAGATGGTCTTCGTTTCGGTAGCCAATGAACCTCGGAAAGCGGGTGGAAGAGCGGCGCTTCAGCGTCGCGTCCGCACGCGCCATTCGCTTATAGCCGACTTTAGTCGGCGGCATTGGACGCGGCCCTGTGACTCCACGCCATTGTGCAAGAATCTACACCAACAGCCGGGAGAATTCTTCAGCAACTTTGGTGGGCGAACTCAGAAGGTCAGCAATCACGGCAACTGAGTCGGCTCCGGCATCGATCGCGGAACGGGCGTTGGCGCGAGTGATGCCGCCGATGGCGACCAGCGGCTTCCTGGTTGCTGCCCGCGCCTCCCGGATTCCTTCGAGTCCGACGATCGGATCCGGGTTGCGCTTGGACGATGTGGCAAATACTGGGCCGAAGGCAATGTAGTCGGCCGGACCGGCATCAGCCTCGCGCAATTGTTCCAGATTGTGGGTCGAAACTCCGAGGATGCGCTCCGGGCCGATCACCGTACGCGCGCCTTCTGGCGACAGATCGTCCTGGCCGACGTGAACGCCCTCATACCCGGCAGCCAGGCAGATATCCGCGCGGTCATTCATGATGAGCGTGACGCCGGTGCCCAGCGCGCGGCGGATCTCGCGCGCGTGCGACAGCATCTCGCGCGTGCTGCCGACCTTGTTGCGGTATTGAATGAAAGTCGCGCCCCCTGCGGCGAGGTCTTTCGCGTAATCCACAATAGCGGACGTAGTGCGCAGCGGCGCAGCAAAACAGGAGACATCTACGATAGCGTACAGCTTTGGCAGATTCATCTATGACTCGTAACCGATGTACCACGGAGCACACGGAACGCACGGATATTTACGAAATCATTTTTTCCGTGTCCTCTGTGGCCTCCGTGGTGAATACGCTTTTTACTTTCCCCCGCCGTTGCCGAGGAAGCGCTCCATGAACTTCGTATCGAAGTTTCCGGCTCGGAAGTCGGCGTCTCGCATGATTCTCTGGTGCAGGGGGATCGTGGTGTAAATACCCTCCACCACGAACATCTCCAGCGCGCGCGACATACGCGAGATGGCTTCGGCGCGGTCGCGGCCGCGCACCACCAGCTTGGCAATCAGCGAGTCGTAATACGGAGGAATCACTCCTTCTGCATATGCAGCTGTATCCACGCGTACGCCGGTACCTCCCGGCGTATTGAATACCGTGATCCTGCCTGCCGATGGCGTGAAGCGCTCGGGATGCTCGGCATTGATGCGGCATTCGATGGCATGTCCGCGCGAAACCACTTTCTGGGTTATGACGCTCGACAGCTTCTCACCCGCTGCAATCAGGATCTGCGACTTCACCAGGTCGACATCGGTGGTCATCTCCGTTACCGGGTGTTCCACCTGGATGCGAGTGTTCATCTCGATGAAGTGCAGACTGTCGTCCTCATCCATCAGGAACTCGACGGTGCCGGCGTTCATGTAACCGATGCTGCCCAGAGTTTTGGTCAGGATGCCGCCGATGCGCTCCCGCAACTCGGGTGTGACCTTGACCGACGGGGCTTCTTCCACCAGCTTCTGATGACGGCGCTGGATGCTGCATTCGCGCTCGCCCAGGCTCATTACGTTGCCGTGTTCATCGGCCAGAACCTGGAACTCAATGTGGCGCGGCCGCTCGATAAACTTCTCCATGTAGAGATCGCCGTTGCCAAAGGCCGCTGCGGCCTCAGATTGCGCCGAGTGGAAGAGGTTGGGCAGGTCTTCCTCACTCCGAATAACGCGCATGCCGCGTCCGCCCCCGCCGGCCGACGCTTTCACGATGACCGGAAAGCCGACACTACGCGCCCACTCGATCGCCTCGTCCGCCGACGCGATGATGCCATCCGAGCCTGGCAGGATCGGCACACCCTCTTTCTTCATGGTGGCGCGTGCTTTTTCCTTCTCGCCCATCAGCCGTGTCACTTCCGGCGGAGGACCGATGAACTTGATGCCGCAGGCCTGGCAGACTTCGGCGAAGTTGGCGTTCTCGCTCAGCAAGCCGTAGCCGGGATGGATGGCATCAACGTTGGCGATCTCGGCCGCGCTGATCACCGCCGGAATGTTCAGGTAACTCTCCTGCAGACGAGGCGGCCCGATGCAGATGGCTTCGTCGGCGAAGCGGACGTGCAGGGAATTACGGTCGGCCTCGCTGTAGATGGCGACCGCCTTGATGCCGAGTTCCTTGCAGGCGCAGATGACGCGCAGGGCAATTTCCCCGCGGTTCGCAATTAGGATTTTGTTGAACATGAATATGATTTAGGCGTTCAATCGAGTCCGGTTACTGTTTGCGAATGCCGAACAGGGACATGCCATATTCGACCGGGCTCCCGTTGCTGACGAACATCTTCGCAATCACGCCGGCAACCTCGGCCTCGATTTCGTTCATCAGCTTCATGGCTTCAATGATGCACAGCACCTGCCCTTCCTTCACGGTGTCGCCGACTTTGACGAACGGTGGCGTTCCCGGCGAAGGCGCTTCGTAATAGGTACCGACGATCGGAGACTTCACAATGAACAGGTCTGCATCCACCTCTTCCGCGGCCGGCGCTGCAGGGGCAGGTTGCGATGGAGCGGCCGGAGTGCCCGGCATCGGAACGACGGGCTGCACCGCTGCCACCGCAGGCGCGACGTGCATGACAGGAGCAGCTGATGCACCGCGCTTGACGTGCAGCTTCATATCGCCGCGTTCGAGTTCGAACTCGGTGATGTCCTTCTCCACCAGCAGCTCGATGAGTTCTTTGATTTCCTTTTGATTCATGAATGTGCCGTATGACTGCCTTAAGGTGCGTTGCGGTAAGGAACAAACTGGAAACTGTGCCTATCTGGAGCCCTGATGGTCCTTGGTTCACACCCACAAAACAAGGCAATCAGACATTATCAACGTTGGCGGCTACTTTGCAAAGCCGTACAACCTCAGGCTCAGGGAGTCATATTCTGCTGTGCGCGTACGAATCCGAAATTGTGTACATGTACCGAACCCTGGAATGGCCGATTGATATCCGCAATAGCCACTAACCCGAGGGTTACGAGAAGAGAGAAAGCGAAAACCTGCATGCTGTGCAGCGTCTCATTCGCCGAGCCGAACAGGCACGAGGACGCCACGCTCAGGATGCCGCCTACGATGAGCACGCCCCAAAGTACGCCTGGCAGACTGTCCGTGCTCTGCAGGATGCGCGTGCGGCGGCATTGCGTCAGGGCCGCCAGTTGCGTAAGAGCGTGGTCTTCGGCGAGCAGTTCGGTCGGAGTCGCCGACTTGATCGACATCACCGCATGCCACATCTTCCCATTCAGATCGCGGCTTTCGTTGGGTACCTCTCCCCGAGCCATCTGCGGCCATTCCTGATTGATTACTACATCGGCATAAGTGCGAGCCAGATCTCTGACCTGTGTCCGCTGCGGTTCGGGCAGACCATCGGCAGCCCGGTAGACGTTGACCAGCGAGTCCGCCTCGAGATCGGCATTTAAGTCTGCAGCGCCGAACGTCGTCCACACCGCATACAACATGAAGCCGAGTATCACGGCGTAGGTCGTGCCCAGCGCGGTCAGTTGCCACCCGATTTGATCGTTGTGCTCACGTCGCTTCTCCTGCGGCCAGATCCGGTTCAACGCCCACATGAACAGCAATGAACCCGCGGTGGAGGCGACGAGTATGAATAGGTCCTGGAATGTGTTCAGCATCGGCCTTGAATTTTGCCTGTCGGATTTGCTCGCGTAAAAAGATACCGCAGAATCTCTCGATTCGAACCCGCAAACGTGCTCAGAACCACTCAGATTTCGATCAATTGCTTGTCGACGGGAGTCAGTATCTTGCACCCGGCGTTTGTCACCAGCACCATGTCTTCAACCCGAACGCCGCCCCGCTCCGGAATGTAGACTCCCGGCTCGATGGTGATGACCATGCCCGCCTGCAATTCTTCCTGCTGGCCTCGCCCGAGTCGAGGCGGCTCGTGGATCTCCAGCCCCACCCCGTGCCCCGTGGAATGCGTAAAGTATCGGTCCAGCCTGGCTTGGCGCAAGACGCTTCGCGCCGCGCCGTCCACTTCGCCGGCCGTCACTCCCGCTCTAACGGTGGCGATAGCTGCCAGTTGCGCCTCGAGCACGGCCGAGTACCACCCGCGCTCCTCCCGGCTGGCCCTGCCGACGTGCACCGTGCGCGTCATGTCCGAACAATAACCGTCCAGCACAACGCCGGAATCCACCACCACAAATCCACGGCGCGGAAGCGGCTTGCTGGTAGCGCGACCATGCGGCAAGGCCGAGCGTTTGCCGCCCGCGACGATGGTGTCGAACGACATGCCGTCGGCGCCCGCCTGCCGCGCGGCAAACTCCAGTCGTCCGGCAACCTCGGACTCATGGATGCCGGGTTGAATGGAATGCACCGCGCTCTCGTACACGGCAGCGCCGAGATGGACTGCCTCGCGAATAACATCTAATTCGTCGGCGTCCTTAATCAGGCGCAGCCGCATGATGAGCCCCGAAGTCGGCTTCCAAGTGATTTTCTTGTGACCTATTTTGCGGAGTTGATTGGCTGCGACGACCGTGGTGAGGTCCGCCTCAAATCCGACGGTTGCCGACTTCATGGCGCCAATGAGCTTTCCCGCCGCTTCGAGCAACGGACCCTTCGCGATGACGAGGCGCGCGCCTTTCACTTCTTCTCGAGCCTGCTGGGTGTAACGGCCATCGGTGAAGAACACCGGCCGCCCTCCCGGAAAAAGCAGTAAGCCGTTGCTCCCGGTATAGCCGCAGAGATAGCGCAAGTTCGCTGGATGGGTGACCATAAAGCCGTCGAGATGAGCGCCAGTCAGCGTGCGCGCGAATTCCTTCTGACGCGAAAGGTAATTCATTAAGAAGCCTTCTGGAGATTATTAGGCCGAAGCCTGGGTGAGGCAAGCCGACTACGGTTATTACGTGGTTTCTTCCTGCACCGCATCCTGCTCCTCACGGCTGGGCGGATAGGCGTACATCTTACTGGTGACGTTCGTCGACGCGTGACGGCGCTCGGCAATCATCTCGGCCACAATCGCCACCGCAATCTCTTCGGGAGTAACCGCGCCGATCTCCAGCCCGACCGGCGCGTGCACGGTGGCGAATTTCTCCGCTGGAATGCCTTCCTTTTCGAGCTCTTTGTAAATCGAAATCGTCTTACGTTTGGAGCCGATCATGCCCAGGTAACGCGCGTTGGCATTGATGGCCCAGCGCAGTACGCGCATGTCGTCGCGGTGTCCACGGGTCACGATGACGATGTAGGAGGATTCGGGAACATTAATCCGTGTGGTGACGGTGTCAAAATCGTCGGCGATGACCTCACGTGCTTCGGGAAAGCGTTCACGGCTGGCGTAAGACTCGCGGTCGTCGATGACCACAACTTCGAAGCCGGCGATACTCGCAACCTTGTACAGGTTGTAGGCAACATGCCCGGCGCCGAAGATGTACAGCAGCGCCGGTGGGAGCACCGGCTCGATAAAGATCTCCAGAGTGCCCCCACAAACCAGGCTGGTGTCGTACTTGGGATTGTTATTGAGGTTGAAGGTGAGCGAGCGCGGCTTCTCTTCTTCCATCACCTCGCGCGCCGCCTGCCAGACTTCCGCTTCAACACAGCCGCCACCAATCGTGCCTGCGATGGAGCCATCATCCCGCACCAGCATCTTTGCGGTCTGGAACGATGGGATCGATCCGCGAACATTGGTGATGGTCGCGACGGCCCCTCGCCGCCCTTCGCGGCGAAGCTGCACGATTTGTTCGTAGATATCCATAAAACAGCAACTAGCAATTAGCCGTTAGCAATTAGCTGTTAGCAATTAGCTAAACCAGCCTATACCAACTTAGATGTCTGTGCCACGAGTCAGAAGTGGTACGTGGATTTCTCAGCTGACGGCATTCATCCAGTCGCGGAGCACACCTTCGCCGGCCCAACCGGAGGAGCTGCGCTTGACTTTGCCATCCTTGTCGATCAACACCAGCTTGGGAACACCGCCGACGCGATAGGCGCGTCCGACCTTGCCTTCCGCGTCATACAGCGTCTTAAGCGCGATCCTTTTCGAGTTCACGTAATCGCGAGTCTCGTCCGGTCCGCCTAGGCAAATCGTCACAACCGAGATTCCTTTGCTTCGGAACTCAGGATCCATGCGGTTCAGCAGCGGAAGCTCGTGCTGGCAGATCGGGCAGGAGGTTGTCCAGAAGACGAGCAGCACTGGCTGACCTGCGTAAGAAGCAAGATCGACTTGACCGGCGTCAATCTCCGGCAGAGAAAAGGCAGGTGCCGCGCTGCCCAGGTTGCCGTGCCACAAAACATATCCTCCCAGAACAACCGCTACTACCAGGAGGAAGACGGTTTGGACTTTTGACCGCTGCAAGGTTTCGCCTCAATTCCACGGGAGACTCTTACATTGTAGGCAAATCCAGGGCACAGTCCAATCAGCATTCGTTAGCCGGTTATTTCGTCAGCATCTCATGCTTTCGCAGCACCTCTTGCAGTTGATCGTGCGGGATCGCCGGTATAACCCAGTAGTCTGCGCCGACCATGGTCTTCGCCGCGACCAGTGCATTGACTACCGACTCTTCCGTTGCCTGCACCACGGCCGCGAACATCGGATCCATCTTCCAACTCTGCATGCGCTCGACCTTCGCGTTGGGCTCGGTGAACGGCGGCTCAGCGCTGTTGCCCTCGTCCGCGCCAGGATTAGCGGTTGAGAATGCCAGGAAGATGTCGCCGGATTCGTCGCCTTCGATCGCGCCGACGCGGCCCAGTCCCACCGAGACGCGGCGGGCGAGCCGCTTCAACTGGTCGGGCGTCAGCGGTGCGTCGGTGGCAACAATCACGATGATGGAACCCATCTCCGGGGCGCGTGCGCCGTCAGCGGCGCGGGCGATGTTCCCCTCGCAAACCGGAGCAGGCTTGCCGTCCCACATCAACACCGGCGGATCCAGTTTCTTCTCGACGCAGGGCTTCTGCAGCTTCATCTCTCGTGCGACCGGGACGCCGGCGATCCGCAGGCCCTGCGAACCACCATAGTTGCACTGCACCAGTACACCCACGGTGTATTCGCCGACCTTGCGCGACGACGTACCCGTGCCACCCTTGAAGCCGTTGCAGACCATGCCGGTACCGCCGCCGACATTGCCTTCCAGGATCGAGCCGCCGGTAGCGGCATTCAGCGCGTCCCAGGTGTCCTGTGCCGTGACGTGCTGCCCCTTGATGTCGTTCAGCGGCCAGTCGGCGGTCTCGGCCGTGACCGGATACCAGAACTCGCCGGGATGCTTCTCCTTCACGATCCACGCCACGGCGGCATCGCGCACCACGCCGACGCTGCCGGTGTTGGTGATGAGGATAGGCGTTTCCAGCACTCCGCTCTCTTCGATCCAGTGCGTGCCGGTCATGTCCCCATTGCCGTTACCGGCGAAGTAGCCCGCGAACACGCTCTTCATGTTGTCTTTACCGCGCGGCAGGATCGCCGTTACTCCTGTCCGCACCGGCCCTTTACCGACCACCAGCCGTCCTTCGCCGGAGATAAGCGTCTTGTAGCCGACCTCGACGCCGGGGACGTCGGTGATGGCGTTCAGCGGTCCGGGTGTGCCGTCAAAAGGGATGCCGAGATCGCGGGCGCGAGGCTGGGATGTGGAAGAATTCTGGCCGAGCGAAGCGCCTGGGCTTATCAGCGAGGCGAACAGAATGGCGGTGAATGCAATTTTGGCATGCATCATAAGGGTTCTCCGAAGTTTTCTATCAGAATGATGTCGGGCACATGGTACAGCCGCGTGATCACACATCGTAATATTCTTTGGTAGTTTGGGTGCTTTGAGATAGATAGGAGAAGTGCCGCTCCGACTTTGCCCAATGCCCATGCGCGCTTAAAAACGCTCTCTGGTTCGCTCCACTGCAAGCTATTACGGGCAGGCGAAAATCAATCCAGACTAGAATTGCGATATGAACTTCGACGATGTTGGTGAAGTGATTGCGACCAGAGAGTTGTTCGTAGTAGGAGATCCCGGTCGCCGAATCGTAGTCAAAATGGGCAAGCCTGTTCTGTGGGACGCAGGACCCGATTACCTCTGTCTCATTCAGATCAGTGGAATTGCGGACGAGAAGGTGAAATATGCTGCGGGAGTGGATGCCTTTCAGGCTATTGAACTTGCGACAAAGTTAATCGCCATAGAACTCCGTGCAATTCGAGAACAGCTCGAAGTTCGCTTTGCTCGCTGGGAAAATGACCAAAACGGCTGCGGCGGATTTGGATTTCTCTCGGCAGAAGAGATGGTTCGGGATGACCGCAACAGGTAGCTGCCCGCTCATGCTTCGGTTCTCGGCGAAGTCGCATTTCGTATGAGGGCAAGACCTCGGTCGTGCCGCAAGCGATACACGGCGGGAAGAAGGCTTTAGCCACGGCACGCTGTACGCAGCGGCTGAAGCCGGGATCTTTCAGAAGCGCGGTTTCGGCACGACCAAGGTCGTGCCCTGACACAAGGCGGTCGGCGTCATTACACGAAGCGTGCGTGCCCTGACACAAAGCGAATGAGATAAGTACTTTGCCCAATGCCCTTTGTGAATAGCAAGAAAGGAATTACCTGATGAAAGCAGTTCGCATTCATGAGTTCGGCGGTCCGGAAGCTCTGCGGTACGAGGACGCGCCGGATCCCGTGTTGCGCAAAGATCACGTGCTGGTGCGGATTCGCGCCTGTGCACTGAACCATCTTGACCTGTGGGTGCGCGGCGGATTGCGTGGTGTGACCCTGCCGCACATCCTCGGTAGCGACATTGCCGGCGAGGTGGTGGAGAGCGGCGAATACATCACTAGCATCAAGCCGGGTACGCGCGTCCTGCTGGCGCCAATGGTCTTCTGCAATCACTGCGAGCAGTGCATGGAAGGCCATCAGAACCTCTGTCCGCACTTTGCGGTACTGGGCAATACGGTGGATGGCGGCAATTGTGAGTTGATCGCCATTCCGCAGGTCAACGTTATCCCGATTCCCAAGTCGCTGGATTTCGTGAATGCTGCCAGCGTTCCCCTGGTATTCCTGACCGCGTGGCGCATGCTGGTGAGTCGCGCCCATCTGCGTGCCGGACAGACGGTGCTGATCCTGGGAGCCAGCTCAGGGGTGGGCTCGGCTGCTATTCAAATCGCCAAGATGCTGGGGGCCGAGGTGATCACCACCGCCGGCAATGAGGCCAAGCTGGAGAGAGCGCGCGAACTGGGCGCCGATTTCACCATCGACCACTACAAGCAAAAGATCGCCGATGAGGTGCGTCGCATCACCGACAAGCACGGAGTCGATGTCGTCTTTGAGCATGTGGGACAGGCAACCTGGGAGGACAGCGTACGCTCCCTGAAGCCGGGTGGAACGCTGGTCACCTGCGGCGCGACCACCGGCTACGAAGGCGAAATCGATCTCCGGGTGCTGTTCTCGAAGCAGATCTCGCTGCGCGGCTCATACATGGGCGAGATGGGCGAGCTGCACGAGGTGCTGAAGCACGTGTTCGCGGGCAAGCTGAAGCCGGTGGTCGACCGCACCTTCCCCCTGAGCGAGACGCGCGCGGCGCACGAGTACCTGGCGAAAAGCGAGATGTTCGGTAAAGTAGTGCTGACGGTGTGAGGCCCGCCCTAGCCCAACCCCAGGGCTAGAACCCCCGCGCCGGGCAACGAGTCGGTATGCAGACGGGGCTGACAATTCGAGTGGCCACGCCGGACGAGATTGAGACCCTGGAGTCGTTGATTGCGGAATCGGTGCGCGTGCTGCAGGCTCCCGACTACACCACACAGCAGCGCGAGGCGGCGCTCGGTTCGGTCTTCGGAGTGGACCGGCAACTGATCCTCGACAAGACGTATTTCGTAGCCGAGATCGACGGCGTCATTGTCGGCTGCGGTGGATGGAGCCGCCGCCGGACCCTGTTCGGGAGCGACCGCCGTTCGGGAAGAGAGGACGCTCTGCTGGATCCGGCTACGGACGCGGCCAGGATTCGCGCTTTTTTCGTGCGGCCGGGCTATGAGCGCCGCGGCATCGGCAGCGCCATCATGCGTGCGTCGGAAGACGCGGCTGCCGCCGAGGGCTTCAACCGGCTGGAACTGCGCTCCACCTTGACGGGAGTTCCGCTGTATCGCGCCCACGGGTTCGTCGAGGCAGAGAAGGCGGATGTTCCGCTTCCTTCCGGTGGGACCTTGCCGACGGTGCAGATGTTCAAGCTGCTTCATCGCGACCGCTGATACCCGCCTGGCCTGTGCCGATAAAGCCTACCGCTTTTCCAATTCTTGTCATCACGAGCATAGCGAGGGATCTGCTGTTCGGCCGTAGCGGAAGGACCCTTACGAGAGCGGGCCAAAGCGTATCCCTCCTACGGCTGAAGCCGTGGTCGTGATGACAATTGTCGGACTGTTCGCGCTTGGACCAGGAACCGGGAGTTGCGTCCGGGTCGCTGCCAGCGCATCAAAAACGATAGGTATAAAATAGGACTTGATATGGCTGAACATCGCATGCCGCATTTTGACAACCCGGAGACGGGTGCCGAGCGTTTCGACAATCTCGTCGGTTCAGACCAGAGCCGCCGCGGCATTCTGCGCGCGACCTTTGGTGAGCAGCAGCACGAGGGTGTGGTGTTGGCGTCGCTGGATGCCGTGGTGAACTGGGTGCGCCGCAATTCCATCTGGCCGATGACCTTCGGCCTGGCCTGCTGCGCCATCGAGATGATGTCCATGGGAGCCTCGCGCTTCGATATCGCGCGCTTCGGCGCCGAGGTGTTCCGTCCCTCGCCGCGCCAGTCGGATCTGATGATCATTGCCGGCCGCGTCTCGCAGAAGATGGCGCCAGTAATCCGCGAACTCTACATGCAGATGCCCGAACCCAAGTGGGTGATCTCGATGGGCGCGTGCGCGACCTCAGGCGGTGTGTTCAACAACTACGCGCTGGTGCAGGGTGTGAATCAGTGGATCCCGGTCGATGTCTACGTGCCGGGCTGCCCGCCGCGTCCCGAGCAACTGATCTACGCGATCATGCTGCTGCAGGAGAAGATTAAGAACGACCAGGGCTCGTTCAAGCGCGCGCTTGAATCTGGAAAAAGCGTAAAGAAATGTCGCGTTTGCCGTGATGCCCGCCCGCGCTGGCGGGCATTTTTGTTAGAACCTCGCCTTTCGCACCAGCTGATAATTTTCCGCCAACATGAAACGAGGGTGTCATCCTGAGCGCGGGCGGCTGTCTTTGCCGCCGCAGTCGAAGGACCTCTATCGCCACAGAAATCTTGGCGGGCAGTAGCGGTCCCTCGGCTCCGCTCGGGATGACACCGGAGATTTATATGCACTATTCGGCACATATGAAGGTGCGTGCGTTCAAGGCTGCTCCTTCATCCTGCCGGCCGATACACGGGCCAGCCGCGCTCTTCCGCAATCTGCTCCAAGTCAGGATTCGGATTCACGCAGAACGGCCACTTCGCCAACTCCAGCATCGCCTGGTCATGCACAGAATTGCCGAAGACCGCTCCCATGGGCTTGCCAATGACTTCGCGAATCGCGACGGCCTTCAGTTCATCTGTCGGAACGCGTATGAGCCGGTCGCTGGCAATTCCGTTGTCGATGTGCACACAGGCTGCGAGTATCCGTTCGCGCGGAATGCCGAAGCGCTCAGCGCCGACTTCGACCACCCAATCGTTGGTGGAGGACACCGCCCAAAGTTCGCAACCCTGTTCGGCGAGCCGGCGCGTCAACTCCTGCAGCTCGGGAAAGACCCGATGGGCAACAACCTCGTCGAAGAACTCTGCCGCGGCGCGCTGCAGCTTCTCATGCGAGACCCCGCGATTCATCGTGACCATCTCGCCGCAGATTTGCTCTTCGCTAACCGCTCCGGCTTTGTAGCCTTCGTACCGTTCGCGCGCCCACTGGGCCATCTCGGGGCTCACGATGCCGCGTTCGATCTCCCAGTAGAAGAAGTCGGCGCCGGCGTCGCCCCTCCACAGCGTGCCGTCACAGTCGAAGACCGCGATCGAGGGTCGCAACGACAGAACGGAGTCAACAAATTCAGCGGTGGTAGAGAAGTTCAAAACTGCTTCTCCGAAGAGATCATCTCAATGCGGGCCAGCCGCGCATAATCTTCCGGAGTATCGATGTTGACGCCCAGCCGTGGATCGTCGACGGGCACGTACCGCACATGCTGCTGATACTGGTGCTCGACATCGCGGGCGTTGCCTGTGACCGGCGCGCGCAGAAACGCTTCGATCATCTCGCGCCCGATCAGGATGGGATGTCCGTGCACCTTCTCGTCGCCGCGTAGTACTTCCGGAACGACCGCCCAAACGTTCGGGTCGGCATAATGAAAGGTCTCGCGCAATGTCTTGACGGTTCCGGGCAGCGCAGGAGGACGGTCTATCAGGGCGACAAAGGCCGCATCACGTCCGCGCTCCAGGACCTCGTGCAAACCGACGTGCAGTGAGCTGAACTGCCCGCGCTCGGGATCACGATTGACCGCCAGGAATGCGCCGTGCCCATAGACGACGGGTGTGATGTGGGGAGCATTCTTGCCGGCGACCACAATCACCAGATCGGAGTAGCCCTGCAGCAGATCAATCGTTGCGCCCAAGAAGGTGTTTGCCGCGGGCGTGCCTTCGGCTACCGGCGGCCAGGGGAGCAAGGCTTTGTCTCGCCCCATTCGACTGGAGAAACCGGCCGCAAGAACCACGCCGCAGATGCTGGAGGAGAGGGGCATGGCTCGAAGATACCAAAGCGGGCTCTGCCGGGCCAGTGATGCCTGAAAGTCGATGATCGCCATTTTTCTTACAACCGAAGTTGTAGATGTCTACCGCATATGGGGCATTGGCACCGAAGGGGTGCAATGCAAGAATGCCTCCATTGGGATCGCATTTCAGGGAAGGCAAGTTTCAGGGCAACATAGCGAGTTCAGGTTTATCGGTTGGCGGAATTCTTGGCCTCACGGCATCGGATGTGCAACTGGGCGCTGCGCTTCCGGACTAGAATTCCGCCCTTTTCTTTGCATGCTATCTCGTGCAGGCTCAGCCCGGACTACTTTCCTCTCCCTGCTACCATCAACACGCCAAGCAAAATTTTTCGCCTCTGTGACATTCGGTACCTCTCCGCGAATCACTGTGCAGACAGCGTATGGACAGTGACTGCGCCATGTCGGCCACCGCGGGGAGCGAATGCAACCTCATGGAAGACCACCGTCAGCAGGAGTTCGAGGCCTTTCTCCAGTCGCATCAGGGGATTGTCTTCAAGGTAGCCAACACCTACTGCTGGCGCCCCGAAGATCGCGCCGACCTGGTTCAGGACATCATGGCACAACTTTGGCGGGCGTGGCCGCGCTACGACTCTGCGCGAAGCTTCTCTACGTGGATGTACCGCATCGCGCTGAATGTAGCCATCAGCTCTGTGCGAAAGACGGTTCGAGATCGCGATGTCTCGATACCTCTGGATGAAAGTCTCCACGACGCTGCCGTGGTATCTGACACACATTCCATGCAAGAGCGCCTGCAGGCGTTTATGGAGCGGCAGTCGCCACTCGATCGAGCCCTTCTGCTGCTGTACCTGGACGACAAGAGTCAACGGGAGATCGCGGAAATTCTGGGCATTACCCCAACCAATGTCTCTACCAAGGTCAATCGGCTGAAACAGAAGATCCGTGCGGAGATTTAGTTGGACAATGCCCGCATCGCGAAAGGCAAGACACTATGGAATTCGAAGAACTGAAGACGACCTGGGAGACCCTGAATCAGCACATGAAGCGGGAGAGCGCCATCAACCTCGCCTTTTACACCGATCGCAAGCTGGCGAACACCCGCTCCAGGCTGCGGCCCCTGTTTATCGGGCAGATCCTGCAGCTATTCTTCGGCATTGCTTTCCTGCTGCTGGCAGCGCTGTTGTGGAGCACCAGGCCGATGGCCATCTCCGTCATCGTTGCGGGAGTGCTGGTAAATGCGTATGGCGTCGGTTGCATGATTGCCGCTGGTATGGTGATGGGCGCGATATCGAACATTGATTACGCCGGTTCAGTTCTTGAGATCCAGGAGAGACTGGCGCGAGTGCGCCGAGCCTACATTGTGGGGGGCATTGTCGCGGGCTTGACTTGGTGGTTCCTGTGGATTCCGCTGCTCATGGTACTTCTGGCGCTGGTTCACGTGAACCTCTACGCCCAGGCGCCTTCAGTGGTGTGGGGCGGATTCGCGGTTGGGGCGGTTGGACTTGCGGGAATGCTCTGGCTGTATGCGTATTCGCGCAAACCATCGCGTGAGGGTCTGCGTCGCTTTGTCGATCAGGCCGTTGTCGGACGGAGTCTGCAGAGGGCGCAGGCGCAACTGGATGAGATTCGGCAATTTGCGCAGGAAGCTGCCTAGGAGGCTGATCCATGAAGACTCTGAAGGCTTCTTTGGTCGCAAGCGTAATTGGAACCGCGGCATGGATGCTGGGTTTGACGCGTATGATCTGGCCTGCCCATCCGCAATGGGCGTTGTTCTTCCTGACCCTCGTCCTGACCATCGTTCTGCGTTACGTTTGGCCTGCGTCTGGAGAATCGGTGGATTGATGGTAAGCAGTTGAGTGCTCCGGTTTTGTCACCTTTCGACGTGAGAGCGGTCACACTCCACACCGCGCTCGATCTGCTATCTCTTGAGTTTCTGTGGTGGGCGCGCACTCCCTTGCATGCTCTACAAGACGCTTAGCGCCGCCGTCTATGGCATCGACGCGAACCTGGTTGAGGTTGAAGTCGATGTTGCGCCTGTAAAATCCGACAAGGACTACTTCACCACCGTCGGCCTGCCCGATACCACGGTGCGGGAGAGTCGCGAGCGCATTCGCGCCGCGTTGAAAAACAGCGGTTACGACATCCCGTCTACCAACATCACCATCAATCTTGCTCCTGCCGATATTCGCAAGGAAGGCTCCGGCTTCGATTTGCCTATGGCGCTGGGCATCCTTGGCGCTTACGGCGGCCTGAACCACAAACCTCCGGCGGACGCGCTATTCGTGGGCGAGCTCTCTCTGGACGGCGGCATCCGCGGCGTGCGCGGTGCCTTGCCGATTGCGGTGATGTCCAGCAACAACCACATCCGCAAGCTAATCGTGCCGGAGGCCAACGCGCGCGAGGCCGCGCTGGTCGAAGGCGTCGAGGTCTATCCGGTCAAGTCACTGATGCAGGTGGTGCAACTGCTCAACACCGGCAACGGAATCCAGCCGGTGAAGGTGGACACCAAAGCCCTGCTGGAAGACTCGCAGAGCTTCCTGGTTGACTTTCGCGAGGTGCGTGGCCAGCAGACAGCCAAACGTGCCATTGAGATCTCCGCGGCCGGCGGCCACAACCTGCTGATGATCGGACCACCCGGTTCGGGCAAGACTATGCTCGCCAAACGCATGGCGACTGTTCTGCCGCCGCTGACCTTTGCCGAGGCGCTGGAGACCACCAAGATCCACAGTGTCGCCGGGGTACTCGACGCCCACAGCGGGCTGGTGGGCACACGCCCGTTCCGCTCGCCCCACCACACCATCTCCGACGCGGGCCTGATCGGCGGTGGCATGATACCCCGGCCCGGCGAGGTTTCGCTCGCCCACAACGGCGTGCTCTTTCTGGATGAGTTGCCGGAGTTTCCGCGCAACGTGCTGGAGGTGATGCGACAGCCGCTCGAAGATGGCATCGTCACTATCGCGCGAGCCGCCATGTCGCTCACCTTCCCGGCACGTTTCATGCTGGTAGCGGCGATGAACCCCTGCCCCTGTGGATACTTCAACGATCGGTTGCGGGAGTGTCATTGCACTCCGATGATGATCCAGCGCTACGTTTCGAAGATCTCCGGTCCGCTGCTGGATCGCATCGACATCCACATCGACGTGCCTTCGGTCAACTATCGCGAGCTGCGCAGTGGAGCGACACCGGAGAGTTCGGCTGACATTCGTGGGCGCGTGATCCAGGCGCGGGACGTACAGTTGCAGCGCTTCCACGAGGGCGGCGAGCGCATTTATGCGAATGCCCAGATGGGGTCACGCGAAATTCGCAAATACTGCGAGCTGGGCACGGATTCCGAGCATCTGCTGGAGCGCGCGATGGTGAAGCAGGGGCTGAGCGCCCGCGCGCATGACCGCATCCTGAAGGTCGCTCGAACCATTGCGGATCTGACGGGCAGCGAGGTAATCGAGCCAGGACACATCGCCGAAGCGATTCAGTATCGGACGCTGGACCGGACCTTCTGGGCGTAGCGACGGCGGCCCGACGAGCGTAGCCTCAAACCCTTACCGCATCGCTGTTTACCGGCGAGCTATCGCCCAAAGCGTTTCGCCCTCATTTACCAACTCGTGGGAGCTGTACCCGGCATGCTTCAGATAGGCGGAAACTTCATCGGGAGTATGGAAGAACTCGGGGTAATCGTTCCTCACAATCGCTTCGAAGTGACCCCAGCCCGATTCCGTACAGAGATCCAGAACCCCGAAGAACAGTACCGCTCCGGGTTTCAGAGCCTGTCGTATGCCCTCCAGGTAGCGATAGAACGTTTTCTTATCGGCGTGTTGGAAACAGGCAATGGCATACGCGAGATCGAAGTGCTCGCTGGGCAGAAAGCGAAGATCCTCATCCGTGATGATCTGGATTTCAACATTGTTCAGGTGAGCCGTCGCCGTTTGGGCGCGAGCCGCCATGACCGGTGAAATATCCAGCGCCGTGATCGATTTACAATAACTCGACATAGGCACGGTAATGCGGCCCATTCCCGGGCCGATTTCCAGCGCGACCGGATTTGGATGAGAGTACGACATGATCTTGTCGGCGACGTAGGCTCCGATTTTCTTCCAGTTCTCCTGATACTCCTCGTCCGTTTCGTCGCTGCGCTGGGTGACGGTTTCGCGGGTCGGATCGGACTCGGCCGCTTGATTCCAATATTCGACCACGCGATCGTTTTCCCGGAGCAGCTTCGATGATGTAGTCAGCTGTACCGTTCGTCGAAGCAGATCAAATCTCTCCAGCAGCGATGCCTGGTCGTCGTGAAGCTGCCGCACGGCGGAAGCCTGTTCGGCGAGCGTTTCCCGGTGGGTCTGGAGCGTGGTTGCAGTACTCTGTAGTGCGGCCACTGTGGCCCGTTGAAAAAGCTGGATGGGTATCGTGTACCAGGCGAGCGATCGCCGGATGACCTTCTGTAGCCAATAGCGCGGGCTGAACTTAGATTCGACGGTGAGTTGATTGACGTGCTGGTGCGCGCTTAGAGCGTCGCCTATCTCGGCGTTGAGGCGTTCCAGGTTGATCCCCCGGTGCGACGCGGCGCCAGCCCCCGGATCCGCTTCCATGTGGGACGTTTGTACTTCGGTCGGCATGTACCATCCTTACGGCTCAACCCTAGTGTCATCGTGGCCAGCCGTACGTGAGCAGAATTCTCCAACTCCCAAGATAAAGGGTTCCGGGATACTTCGCTACCGGGACCGGAATTGCTCTGGGGACGGCACTTAGTAGAAGCTCCAGCTGTGGAAAAGGCCGCTTGCAATCAGGGCGCAACTTACTGATCTACTGTGGGTTATTAATTACTTAGCGACGTTTGCCCCGATTGCGCGTCTAAGGGGCAGCCGTTGGGAATCCTCGGCTGAAAGTTGCCGGGCGAGATTCGGGAAGATATTTTGCTTGACTGCGGGAACCGAGGCGACTACCTTACTTTTTTACGTACGGCAAGGTCTATAAGGCCAGTCCAAAACGTCCTGCCCCGAAACGGCCCCCACTGCAAGCCATCATCAGGGAAACAGGAAGGCAATCTCCGGTATTACGCCACTATACCGGAAACGGGCGAGATGCAGGCAAGTTATTGCCAAACAATGGTTTATTCAGTAAGGGAGCGGCAGATGGCAGGCGGAAAAATGCCGAACCTGGAGCATTTGAGCAGCATCTAAGCAATTAGCTCCTGCCGCAATAGTTGGTTAGCAGTCGGTTCCCATCGCTTGAATTTACGCAAGGAGCAGTAAGTTCTTCTGGCCGGGCTCCGGAAACATTCATTCATACACCACAGGAGACATACATCAATGAGGTCTGAACTGGTATTTGAGGCAGTGCACACTCTGCGTAACCGTTACACGCTGTGCCAGTTGGCTTCCAAGGCGACGCGGAAGTTCCACAAGCCCAACACGCGTATTCAGGACACGACGAATGAGGTACTGCATCGCATTGCTGACGCGGATCGCCGCGCAGTAATTGTTGAACCGGAGACTGCTACCGAAGGCCAGCGGCGCGCTGCGTAAGCGCGTCGCGCCTTTGGCGCTTCCTCTGCTTTTCCTCCGGCCCGCCCTTCTGCAAAATCCCCGTAGGTGAACATGACAATCTCAGAACTGAAAGAAAAGAACATCACCGAGTTGACCCGCATAGCTCGGTCTCTCGAGCTACCCGGCGCCAGCGGCCTGCGCAAGCAGGACCTCATCTTCAAGATCCTGCAAGCCCAAAGCGAAAAGGAAGGACATATTTTCGCCGAAGGCGTGTTGGAAATCCTGCCTGATGGTTACGGTTTTCTCCGCTCGCCCGACTACAACTATCTGCCCGGACCGGATGATATTTATGTTTCTCCGTCACAGATCCGCAAGTTCGATCTGAAAACCGGCGACACCATTAGCGGACAGGTGCGTCCGCCGCATGAAGGCGAAAAATATTTCGCGCTGGTCAAGATCGAAGCCGTCAACTTTGAATCGCCCGAAGAGGCGCGCAATAAGATCCTCTTCGACAACCTCACTCCGCTGTATCCGCAGGAGCGGATCAAGCTGGAAACGGTTCGCGAAAACATCAGCGCCCGGGTTATGGACCTGCTGACCCCGGTCGGCAAAGGCCAGCGCGGCCTCATCGTCGCCCCGCCGCGTACCGGCAAGACGATGCTGCTGCAGAACCTGGCGAACTCCATCACCACCAATCATCCCGAGATCGTGCTGATCGTGCTGCTCATCGATGAGCGTCCGGAAGAAGTCACGGACATGCAGCGCTCCGTAAAGGGCGAAGTCATTTCGTCGACCTTCGACGAGCCTGCAGCGCGTCACGTACAGGTTGCCGAGATGGTGATCGAGAAGGCCAAGCGCCTGGTCGAACACAAGCGCGATGTCGTGATTCTGCTCGACTCCATCACCCGTCTGGCTCGCGCGTACAACACCATCGTTCCACCCTCGGGCAAAGTGCTTTCTGGCGGCGTGGATTCCAATGCCTTGCAGCGCCCGAAGCGTTTCTTCGGCGCAGCGCGCAACATCGAAGAAGGCGGCTCGCTGACGATCATTGCGACTGCGCTGATCGAAACCGGGTCGCGCATGGACGACGTCATCTTCGAGGAGTTCAAGGGCACCGGCAACATGGAAATCATCCTCGACCGCAAGCTGGTCGATAAGCGCACCTTCCCGGCGATCGACATTCAGCGCTCGGGCACGCGTAAGGAAGAGTTGCTGATCCCGAAGGAAGATCTTGCGCGCATCTGGGTGTTGCGCAAGATCCTGAACCCATTGTCGCCGGTGGAAGCGATGGAACTGCTGATCGATAAGCTAGGCAAGGCCCGCTCGAACGGCGAGTTCCTGCAGAACATGGGATCGTTGTAAAGAAGGCTGTGAGCTTCAACGCGCAATGTTAGGGTGCCCCGTTCTAGCCCGCTTTTGGCTAGGGCGGGCGCTCCATGTCCGTACGAACCCACTCACCCTCCAAAGGGCCCCGTAATGCTCTCCGATAAAGACCTCGCACTCCGTCTTCTCGACGTCATTGAATATCTGTCCCTCCGCAACGCTGCTTTGGAATCGGTGCTGGAAGCCAAGTTCGCCGGCCAATGGCAGGAATATGTCCAAACGCTGGAGGAGAATCCTGCGCATCGAGCTACGATCCACCAGAAGCTGGAGCCGCTGCGTGAGCTGGTGCTGACCGCTCCAGACCTGAACGCGGCCGTGCGCCGGATTATCGAAAGCGAAGGGGACGGCCCCCATGCAGAGGGTGCGGCCGGGGGCGAATAAAGCTAGCGGGCGCACCGGCGAATACCAGTTGAGAGTGAATCGAAGTGCGGCGCGGACGCGTTCATCTTCCGCGCTTTTGTTTGTGCCAACAACTACGTTGGCCAGATTATCCAAGGAGGGGAATAATGTTTTTCGTGTCGTTAGGGTGCTTCTTCACATCCGCCGTGACGACCACAATGAGCAAAAAGGAGAGATGGTAATGCTTCAGCATCGAGCTGGTTGTCTCGCTTTGGCGCAGCGCCCTGCCAGGTTCCTGTTAGCGATCACGGCTGCATTTCTGTTCGTTTCCGGCTTGTCCCACACAGCACAGTGCCAGACGTATAGCGTCATTTACAACTTCACCAACGGCCGGGATGGCGGCCAGCCTGCGGCGGGTCCGACACTGGATCGAGCCGGCAACCTGTATGGAACTGCTTTTTACGGTGGAAACCAGAATAATTGCGCCAGCGGCTGCGGAATCGTTTACAAACTGGTCCAGCACAGCGGCTCATGGGCTCTCAGCTCCCTCTATGCTTTTACGGGCGAAGGCGACGGGGCTCTTCCGTATTACGGTGCCCTGGCGCTGGGTTCGGACGGCACACCATACGGTACGACCTATGCGGGCGGAATTGGCAATGCCGGCGTCATCTTCAACCTGAAGCCGCGTCTCACTAATTGCCCGACGACGTCCTGTTTCTGGGTCGATACCACCGTTCACCAATTTGGCAACGGCAACGACGGGTACGGTCCCACCAGCGGCGTGATCTTCGATACCGCAGGAAACATGTACGGCACAACCTACCATGGAGGCGCCAGTGACAACGGAGCCATCTACGAAGCGACGCGCTCCGGGGGAAACTGGTCGGAGAACGTCATCTACAGCTTTGCCGGTGGAGACGATGGCGCCAATCCAGTTCCGTGCGTGACAATCGATAGTGCCGGCAACCTCTATGGAACGACTTACGCGGGAGGGACCAGCGGCTTCGGCACCGCATTCAAGCTGTCGCGCTCCGGCGGCGGTTGGACCAAAACCGTGCTATACAACTTCACGAACGGAAATGATGGCCGCGCGCCGTCGGGCGGGGTGGTGCTGGACCAGGCAGGGAATCTCTATGGCAGCACAGTATTCGGCGGAGCCAATGGAGGGGGCACGATCTATGAGCTGTCGCCGAATGCTGGAAGCTGGACCTTGACGACGCTCTACAGCTTCAGCGGTGTCGCCGGACCTTACAACACGCTGACCATGGATGCCAATGGCGTGCTTTATGGTACGACGTATCGTGATGGTGCAAACCAAGTGGGCTCGGTATTCAAGCTGACACAGTTGAACGGAAACTGGACTTTCACCAACCTCCATGACTTCACTGACGGCAGCGATGGCGGGTATCCCACCGGCAGCGTCGCTGTGAATACCCAGGGAGATATCTTTGGTACGGCGTCCTCCGGCGGATCCTCAGGCGAGGGAGTGGTGT
>CAWFUT010000007.1:0-12960 GCA_963819055.1 uncultured Acidobacteriaceae bacterium
TTCAGTTGACCGATCAAGTTGGCGGCGACTTTGTCTTCGCCGCGATGGTTCAGGCTGAGCAAGACCTTGTCCCCATCTTTGGCCGTGCCCGACCACAGAATGGTCTTCCCGTTAAGGTCCACGATCTGAACCGTGCCGATCGTCGTGTCCTGCGCTGCGGCGTTCACGCCCTTCATAATCGCATCGGCATCGGATTTCTCCAGAACGACGGTCAATCTCCCATGAAACTGCTTCGAGATCTCCGAGGTGAGGTACTGGTTGAGATTGTTCGGCATCGGCTCAATGTAGATTTTCCGAATGTCGGCCACGTTCGTCATCGCCGTCTGCGCAAGGACGGCGGTCGCCAGCAGAAGGATCGGAATCAGACGTTTCATAGCTACGACTCTATCGCGCACGTTTCGCCCGCTGCAAGGACAGATGTGTTGATCGGCATTATCCATTCAGCGGCAAGGTAGGGCGGCCTTTCGTCCTGAATGCCGCCGCTTCGCGTCAATAGAAAGAGGACGGCGCCAGGGTAGACGACCTAGGGGTGGACGCGGCCTCCCCTCGCCGGGCGCCACAACCAAGTGGGATCGGCCCGCGCCGCTCCCACTTGCAGCTACTTAGTTACTTGGGCAAACTCTCGCTGTGAAACATTTCTTCGACTTCAAGGGTTTCGTAGGCATGCTCGCCGTGTATCGACTCATCCAGTCCGATCTCTTCGCTCATCATCTCGACTTTGACCGGCGTGAACATGTCGATGATCCGCAACATGCCGTAGGTGAAGCCGAAGGCCCACACGGACGAGAACAGCACCGCTACCACCTGTTTGCCGAAGAAGCCAGGATTACCGTACAGCAGCCCATTGGTTCCCGCGGGGTTGAAGGCGCTATTGGCGAATAGTCCCAGCAGCAGAATGCCCAGGAAGCCGCCGACTCCGTGTACGCCCCACACGTCGAGCGCATCGTCCCAGTGCAGCTTGTTCTTCATCTCCACCGCGAAGTAACAGACCACGCCCGCGACTACGCCGATGATGACTGCGGTGGTCGGTGAAACATAGCCGGCGGCCGGAGTGATGGTCGCCAGGCCGGCGACCGCGCCGGTCAGCAGGCCGAGGAACTTCGGCTTACGCTCGCGATTCCAGGCGACGATCAGCCAGGCTACGGCTGCGAACGATGCCGCGATATCCGTGTTGAGAAATGCCGTGCCGGTAACCGAGTCCACGCGCATCTCGCTGCCCGCGTTGAAGCCGTACCATCCGAACCACAGCAGACCGGTGCCCAGCGCTACCAGTGGAATGCTGTGCGGCCCGCGATCCAGCACCCGTCGCTTGCCGACGTACAGGATGGAAGCCAGCGCCGCCATTCCTGCGATGTTATGCACTACGATGCCGCCGGCGAAATCTTCTACTCCCCAGCGCTGCAGAATGCCTCCACCCCAAACCATGTGGACGAAGGGGAAGTACACCAGGGTCAGCCATCCGGTGAGAAACAGGCAGTAGGCCTTAAAGGTCACACGATTGGTGAAGGCGCCGGAAATCAGGGCTGGCGTGATGATGGCGAACATCATCTGGTAGGCGATGAAGACCATGGCCGGAACCGTGTTGTTCGGCCCGGATGGAGTCGACAGGTTGATGCCGCGCAGGCACACATTATCCAGATTGCCGATGATGCCGTGCCAGTCGCCGCTGAAGCAAAGCGAGTAGCCGTACAGGTACCAGATGACGGTAGTCCAGCCCATGGAAACAAAGCTCTGGATCATGATGGCCAGCACGTTCTTGCGGCCCACCAGCCCGCCATAGAAAAAGGCAAGGCCCGGCGTCATCAACATGACCAGACTGGTGCACAAAATCATGAACCCGGTATTACCGGTATCGAGGTGAAGCATGAAAACCTCCAGGAAACAAAGTGCGGTAGAACGCTTGGCGTTCCCTTCGCAATCGGCGGCAGGTGCCGCAGGGGGCCGCGAATCTAATGGACTGATCGGGAAGGAAAAGTCGATCTTCAGCTGCCAGTCTACGCCGCACCTCCAAATCGGGGAAGCAAGGTGAAGTGAGGCCTGAGGTCGGGCGTAGGAACTCGAAGAGCGTAGGCGCCTCGCGCGACGTCTGTCTGACAGACGTCTGGCTACCGCGACATTAGGCTGCGCTTCTGAGGTGGAGGACGTCTGTGTATGGAATCACAGGCCCATGTGATGTCGGCATCCATGACTTGTCCCGGAGCCTTCGTAATAGTCCGAACCAAATCGGACGACCCCGGCTCAAAGCTGCAGATAGCGAAAACCCCGGTTACCCTTATTGACCTCTGGCGGGGCGTTGTTTACGCTATGCCCTGTTATCGCCAGTCAATTCGTTGGCTTTACGCTGATGCGACATGAATGACGAGCTTAGAGAGAAAGGATTCCAATGTTTTGTCTGCAAGGGCACTATTGCTCCGAACGACAAACACGGCTGGACGGTGCTGATAGAATCTCGCCTCATCACGACGGAAGAAGACATGGCGTCTCCACAGTTTATGTGGGCGCATGACAGATGTGTTATCGGGCTGATACCGTTGGCGGCTAACCCGTATCCCAACATAGAGAAGCAGTTGTCAGCCGACGACGACTGATCGTCTGACGTTTTCAGTGCGAGGGTTTTAAGTGTAATCGCCTGATTACAATAGCTAGCGACCATTGTGTGAACGACATGCCAGTGCAATTGCCTCCGCCACCAGTGCTTAACTGTTCACGACTGCTGGAATATGCGGTGCTGGACGAGTCCGTCGGCTATGCAGGTCGAACATTCCTATTCCGAGGAAATAGGGAACACGATTGGAATGAGGTAGGCCGCGTACCTTGTCTTGCGATCTGTGAGGACGAATCGGAAGCCACTGACTCGGTCTTGCTCCTCCTCTGTGACGAGCAGTGGTCTGATGTGGGTTTTTCAGGATTCTCCACTATCGCGGAGGCGCGGGATTGGGCTGAAGACAAGTACCCTGGAGTTTCATCGCGCTGGGTGCAAGCGCATGCCACCGAAGCCGAGGCTGAGCGCTACCTGAATGAATTGTGGGGTGACTCCAGATGTAGCTTTTGTGGTAGGAGGCCCGATCAGGGAATCGAAAGGCTAATCAAGAAAGACAACGTGTGTATCTGTAACGGTTGCGTGGACGAGTTCTACGCCGAGATGCGCAACGATACCGATACAACGAAGAAATGATCGTTCAAAGAGCTTCGTAACTGTTGTTATATCGCCTTATCACCAGTAACCCTGCTGGAGCTGGGTCGTTTATGAGCTGCTCACAAACACAAACCGGCTCGCGCCTTCATAGCGTATTCGCGAGTATGCGGCGTGATCTCCTGTGCACATTCGAGAAAGCCGTCTATCGTAGCCTCGACAGCGTCCCGATAATGCTCCTGCCAGTGATTTAGGCCGTGCAGGGCGCTCATGCGGCAAACGTCTGACCGAAATTCAAGTATTTCGCTCATCGCCCTTAAACAGGCTTTGTGAAGTTCAGGTTCACCGACCGGCGAGGCTCCGCGAAAGGGGCGTAGTGGAAGAATGTCCCACCACATGACGCAAGCGCCTTGGAACGGGTCGGATTCGGTGTAAGCAAGAGGCTGTGTTGCTGGCGCAACAAAGCTACGGAAGAACTCTGTCATTGAGTCAATGCAAGCAACTCGCTCGTCAAGGCGAAGGGCCGGATTCAAGAGAGCTTGGCTCGACCTGCTTGGGGACGAGCCGCCGATCAAGAACCAAATGCCCTCTGCAACCTGCTCAAGCGAGTACACGTTGAGGCCCTCTGATTCCAAGAAAAGGCGAGTCATATATCTCACCGCGACTGCATCGGTGATGCATAGCGGGTTCCAGAACAACTCGAAGCCTTCGTCCCAGTACCAATCTTGCTCTTTCGCAGTAGTTGGTGGTGCATGGTCAAACGACGCCTGAAGCCATTGCTCGAAAGTGCCGCTCACCGGGTGCTCCTCTGTTATCGCCTGATGATAACTGTTGTAACATCCCCATAGCACTCACTGACGTAGTGCCCCTCGGTTTTGATCTAATCTCATGGCAGCAGAAAGAGCTCCCTCCGGAAAGTCTCCCGGGAGAGCAAACACTGACAGCCGACAGCTGACGGCAGACGGAGTGTTCAGGCGGCAGCTTGTTCAGTTGATCCCCGAATTCGACTGGATGGTGGGTGCGCCTTGCTTCTCCGGCGGACGCATCAGGCCGAAGTTTTGCAGATAGGCGACGGTGCGTTGCGCCGCGCCATCGAAGGTGAGCTGGCAGTTGACGAACTGCGTGTTCTCCCAGGTAACGTCTCCGCCGCCATAGACCAGGCGGCATTCGGTGAGCACACAGTTGAGGAAGCGCTTGTCGTCCATGTAAACCGTGACGCCCTTCGGTTGCCAGTTCTCTAAGACCTGCATGTAAGATTCCTCCGCGATGATGAGCGTCTAGGATAAATCGTCGCGGCGGATCGTGCCGAAGCAACGGCATCTGCGCATGCGCGAAAAAGGGCAGGCAACTTAGCTGCAAGTTACCTGCCCCGGTTGAGGAGAAGTTGCGACGGCGAGACGCTAGGTGGTCTGACGGCTGGGAGAGCTGTTCTCCGTGCCGGTGGCGCGAACCGTATCGTTCACGGTACTGCGTACCTGGCTTGCCGCGTCGTTGACGGTGTTGCGCACCTGACCGGCAGCGCGCTCGGCTGTGCCCCGGATACTTTCCACGCCGCGTTGCACGCGATCGCGGCCTTGCTCGTAAGTGTCACGGGCCGAGTTGGCCAAATCACTGGCGCGGTCCGCCAGATTCGTCCGTGTTTCTTCGCCGCTCATGGGCGCAAACAGAAGACCGAGGCCAACCCCCAGCCCCAGCCCAACCAGAAAACTCTTCATACCATCCTCCCTAAGATGTCGATGTGTGCTGCCCAGACCAGACCCTGGAGCAAGAAGGGCGTTGCTGTCCGACAAGGTCTATGATGCGCGGCGCCGGAGGCGGAGTTTGCTGGAGTTGGGGAAAGGCGAAGTAGCTGCTGACATCTCTAAAGGCCCCAGGTCTCGAACATCGCGAGACCCTTCGACAAGCTCAGGGCAGGGTCCGGGGCACCCGAATTACTTACGCGAACCGTCGATTGAACAGAGTTGTAATCCAGAAATAACGTTGCATTTCCAATCCACCCTGCTTTAGTGCGCGTACTCACTCCGGAAGGCGGACGGTCATGCAGATTGCGCCCGCTTTCGACTGTCTCGCCTTCCCATCCCACCTCGCGCAGGAGAATATCTTTATGGACTGGGCCAAAATTAACGACTTTACAGAGAAGGCTCTCAACCGCCGCAACTTTCTTAAAGGCACCGGAATGGCTGGGCTGGGAGTTGCATCTGCCGGCCTGATCGGCGGCAGCCTGAGTCCGTTGTTCGGCATGGCATCGGGCAACAACCCCGCCGTTGCCGGCTCACGCAAAACTCCCACCCCTATTCACGACACTCCCACTGACATCTTCACCGCTGCGCTGGTGGCTGAAGACCTGGCAACCACGTTCTACTACAACGGTCTGACCGGAGGAGTGATTCAGGATCCAAACCTCGCCGGCCCTGGCGGCACGCCGCATCATCCGAACCCGAACGATTCCAACGTGGGCAACGTTGCGTACCTGCAGGCGGCGTTTATGGAAGAGATCTATCACGCCAACCTGATGCGCAGCCTTCTGGGAATTGGAAACTCCGGACAGGATCCCTACCAGACTTTCTATTTCCCGACGGGAACGTTCGATACCCTGACGCCCTTCCTGGCAATTCTGGATGCGCTGGAGAATGCATTCATCGGCGCCTACCTGGTCGCCACGCAGGAATTTGCCGTGCTCGCCGTGAACGGCGTCTCGGGCTATACCTCGGACCAGCTGGAATATTTCGCCAAGGTTACGGCCTCGATCGGCTGCGTCGAATCCGAGCATCGCGTGCTGGGACGCGTCATCGGGAATGTGAATCCGGCAAACAACAAGGCCTATGAGCAGACCGATGGTCTGACCAGCCTGGCGCACGGATCGCACTCTGCCGAGGATGCTCTCGCGCCTTTCCTCAATCCGTCTACCGGCCCAGCGTACTCGCTGCAAACAGCGCTGGCGAATCAAGGCAGCGTGGCGCTTGGGGCGAACATCCTGATGACGCTACCTGACCCCACACTCTACTAAAACTCCAATCAGCAATGGGCTGCATCGCGGGATGCAGCCTGAGGAGAAATTTCGATGCTCGAAGGTTTGTTTCAGCCCATGCACTTACTGGTGATTTTGTTTATTGCCCTGCTGGTCTTCGGTCCCAAGAAATTGCCTGAACTGGGTAAGGGATTGGGAGATGGCATTCGCGCCTTTAAAGACACCGTGCGGACCAATGCCGCCGAAGTGGACGACCATTCTGCCGCGAAGTAGCGGCTTGATCGAGTAGCTCGGGCCTTGAGGCCCGCGTCACAGGCACGACCAACGTAAGGAGCCGGCTTTAGCCGGCGGCACACGGCTCGCTCCGTAAGCGCTCGGGGCTTTGGGCTTGCTAACAGCTAAGAGCTAGAGGCCGGCACCTTAAAGATTTCCGGCGCCGTTGCCGCCTGCCGGAGGGGCCGGAGCGGCCTGCGCCTGGCCGGGAGTTTCGACATAGCTGTTCACCATATCCTTCAGCTCTTTGCTGGGCTTGAAGAACGGGATTTTCTTGGCAGGAACTTCCACGCGGTCGCCGGTCTTGGGGTTGCGGCCGACGCGCGGTTTACGCTGCCGGGTGCGGAAGCTGCCAAAGCCGCGGATCTCGATCTTGTCGCCGGCGCGCAGCGAGCGCACCACGCTCTCGAAGATGGTCTCGACGATGACTTCACTGTCTTTACGGGTGAGTTCGGTCAGCCGCGAAACTTCATCGATCAAGTCAGCCTTGGTCATCTCGCACGCCCCTCGTCGCGATGCAACGTCACATTCACCGCTCCTACCACAGCCCACGGTAGGTTCGGCGACCGCCCACGCTTCAGCGGTACAACGGATACTCTCAAATTGCTATCGGGTTGGCAAGTAGAAGTTTACATTGAACTTGTCGAATTACCGTAGCTTTCCCGACCACAAACTATTTCCATAGGTAATAGAAACCTACATTGGTCTGCATGAGCTTGGCGCGGTCAGGCAAATATTCGGAGAGGTCGCCAAACAACAGGTCAAGCAGGCTCTTGCGGTCCTTCTCGGGGTGCACCAGCGTAGGTTCGCCCTTGATGCCCACAGACTTCGCGGTGTCTTCCACTGCGGCGCGGAAGTCGCCAATCTGATCGATCAGCTTCAGCGGCAGCGCTTCCTGTCCGGTCCACACCTTGCCATTAGCCAGCGGAAGGATCTGGTCGTCTTTCACCTTGCGGCCCACGGCCACACTATGAATGAACTGTGAATGCATGTTGTCGATCAGGCCTTGCATGTAGGCGCGCTCTTCGGGAGTCATGGGACGTGTGGGCGAACCGGTGTCCTTGAACTCACCGGCCTTTAGCGTGATCTGCTGCAGCTTGGCCCACTTCAGCAATTCTTCGTAGTTGTACCACTCGGCGATGACACCGATGGAGCCGACGATGCTGGCATCATCGGCGAAGATCTTGCTGGTCGCCGACGAAACATAGTACGCGCCGCTGGCGCCGACGGTCTCGATAGAAGCGACAATCGGCTTCTTGCTCTTGTCGCGAATGCGCAGGACCTCGCGATAAATCTCCTCGGAGGCTGCCGCGCCGCCGCCGGGCGAGTTCACATGGATGATGATGGCCTTGATGGAGCTGTCGTCGGCGAATTTGCGGAGCTGTTCGACAACGTCCTTTGGATCCATGATGACGCCTTCGAGATCGACCACGCCGATCTTGTCGCCAAAGCCGCTGAAGGTGTCTTTCTGCTGCGAGCGCACCGAAAAGTAAACCAGCGCGAAAATCCCAACGAGGAAGAGGAAGAACGCTCCACCGCCGAGCAAAACCCAGAGGAACATGCGGGAACGCGGCTGGTCAGGCATAAGGAAAGAGCAAGTTTAGCAGAAGGGGAATGGCTGTCGGCTATCCGCCGTCAGCCGTCGACTTTGAGCTGTGGGTCATGCGCGTCGCTAGTGAAGTTTCGGGTGCCCCAGGTCTCGCGATTTTCGAGACCTGGGGGTTTTCGAGACAAGGAGCACGGATAGCGTTTTTCGTCCCACTCTGCGGGTGCATCCCGCGGCTTGAGTCCTGCGGGAGATTTGGATTTTGATTCAGATCCAGGAAAATGCCAGGTCTCGAAAATCGCGAGACCTGGGACACCCGGTCCTAATGAAATATCGAAGCGAAGAAGGCTCCCACCTTGCTGAAGAACCCGTGCGACTGCTTCTTATCGGAGGACTGGCTCTGTGCATTTGGGTCGCGGGCGGCGTCCTCTTATTGTTTGCCGGAGGCGGCAACACGGTTGGCTGAAGCGTAACGATCCTGGTGTTCTCCAGCTTCAAGGTCATCACGATCTGCCGCAAATCGGGGCTGGGATCGTCGCCATGAAAGATCAGGGGCGTGTCCACCGTCATGTGTTGCTCGGGAGGCGGCGCCGAGGCCAGTTGCTGATTCGTCTGCGGATGCGTTGCGGGTGGCAGCATGGTCGCAGCCGAAGCGTCGGCGGTTGTCGGCTTAGTCGCAGAAGCCGGCGGCACCGTTGGCGGTGCGGCCTTCGCAACCTGCACCGGAACTTCTTTCGGACATCCGCAATTGCTCTTCGACGGGTTCGCCTGCTGCAGGTGCCCGCCCTTGAAGATCACCGCCTCATCCGGTTTCACCTGATAAGTGGCGTCGCCCATGGTCTCGGAAACGACGATCGCCGACCGCGTTCCAGGGCAGCGACTGCACGCAGGTATCGCCATTCGGGGCGACACGCACAGCGACGTGGACGGTTCCCGGTCCCGGCATGCAGCAGGCGCACGTCGGGCGTCAGCAGCGTGTCGGCTTCTGTGCCCAGCGGATAATTCAACTCCACGTTGCCGCTGTTCAGGCTGAGCAGCAGCTGGCGGCCGTTCTGCGACGAAGTGATCGAAAGCTTGGTGCCTTCGCATACCAGCAGGCTGCCGCCGCGGTCGAGCTTCAAGGTCGCGGCTTGCGTTCCGGCCTGGATCGACGAGCCGCTCAGAACGCTGGTGCCCGATCCGGCCAGCATCACCGATCCTTTGACGCTGGCATCGCTGGCGTAGAGCTCGCCCGATCGTTGCTGCGCTGCTGGCCCGCGTCACGACAGGCAACATGCGTATCGACAAAGTCAGCGGAAGGACGAGGCGATGGAGAGACGACTGCATCAGTTCTAAGGTGCCGAGCGACACCATCCTGACGATACCACCCGGGAGCGGGGTTCAACAACGCAGCCAGTTGGTCGAGTAGAGCTGGCCTTCAGGCCAGCGTCCAAGCCGTTTATTTCTGTATTTGAGTCGGCTTCAGCCGATGGCCCAAGCCTCGAACAGCCGGCATGATTGAAGCCCGCTGGCGAAGAAGTAGTCTAATCCAGGCATGGCCGGCAAAGCCAAACTCAGCACCGCTATCCCAAGCTCGTCTTCGGCGAGACGCTGAGCGTTGCTATCGAGACCTTCCGGGTCAGCAAGGTGCGCTTTATCCTGACCTCGCTGGGCATGGTCATCGGGACGGCATCGCTGATTCTGGTGGTGACCATCGGCCTCACCGGCAAGCAGTACCTGCTGCAGCAGATTCAGAACATCGGTTCGAACATGATGGTGGCTGAGTACGCCGGCGGCGGCATCTACGGCCGCAATGACACCAGCGACTACCTTACGCCTCGACGATTTGAATGCGGTGCGCGAGCAGGTTCCCGGCATCAGCAATGCCTCGCCCATGATCGAGTTCCACGACCGCATCGTCGTTCCCGGCGGCAAGGAGCGCGACATCCTGGTGCTCGGCGTTTCCTGGCAATACCTGTACGTGCGCAACCTGGAGGTGCTGGCCGGACGTTTCTTCGACGATCCGGACACCCAGGCCCGCGACAAAGTTGCCGTCATCACGCAGAAACTGGCGATCACGCTGTATGGCTCGGACGACGAGGCCATCGGCAGAGAGATCAAGCTCAGCGGATTGCCGTTTACCGTGATCGGCGTTTTCCGCGAGCGCGTCGATACCTTCGGCCAGACCGAAATCTCCGACGACACCATTCTGGTGCCTTACACGGTCGCCCGCTACTTCACCCCAGCGACCAGGTGAAGCAGCTTGTTCTTCTCGGTGTCGGACTCGAACGAGGTGCCGCGCGCCACGCGCCAGATCCGCGAGGTGCTGCAATCGCGGCATCGTCCGGAGTCGGTCTATCGCGTGGACAACCTGACGCAGCTGCTCACCGTCGCGCGCGAAGACCGCCAACACGCTGACCACCGTGCTGCTGCTGATCTCGGTGCTGACCCTGATCGTCAGTGGCGTCGGCATCATGAATATCATGCTGGCCACGGTGAACGCCCGCACCCGCGAGATCGGCGTGCGCAAAGCGGTGGGCGCGACTAAGGCCGAAATTCGCGCGCAGTTCCTGATGGAAGCGATCCTGATTTCGTTGTCGGGTGGGATCGTCGGCATCATTGTCGGTCTGGCGCTGCCGTTCTCGGTGCGCTTCATCACCAATTATCGCGTGCCGGTATCAGGATGGTCGGTGATCATCGCCGTGGCCGTGTCGAGCCTGGTGGGAGTGCTGTTCGGCACGGCCCCGGCCACCCGCGCCGCCAGCTTCGATCCCATAGAGAGCCTGCGCTACGAGTAGGCACACCAGGTAATTCCGGAAGGACGTCCGGGAACCAAATCCGGGTGCCCCGGGTCTTGCGGGTTTCGAGACCTGCGTTTTTTCCAACACTCCGCAGTTAGAGCAACCCGGTATAAAGAGTTTTCACCATGTCGTGATCCCTGAACCCCAACGCAGTGCGTCGCAGTGGGCTCACTCACTTCCTGGACGTAGCGACTTGCACGCGATGCTATCCTGAACTTGTTCAAACCCATTTCAGCACTTTTCCGGGTTAGGCAAGGAGCGGCATGAGAAAGGTACGAGCCACATTGTTGTCAGGGGCAATCGGCTGTGCATTGTGCTCGCCCAGCCTCCTGGGACAAGACGTACAAGTGACCTCCGACAAAGGGATCACCACGCTGAGTGTGATGGCGCGGAAGGGCTATGTTGCCGGCCAGACGAAGACCCCGACGTTGAGCGTAGTCTGCCAGCTGAAGGGTAAGAAAATCACGCACGCCATAGTCTTTTCGCCGGAGGGTTTTGTGACCGAGCAGGAAGTCTCCTCCTTCGGAAACTCGACCTCGCTGGAGTTGGAGATGACCATCGGGGACCACAGGCAATCGACGAATTGGGTGCATCAGACCTACCAATCTTTCGGATCCACCAAATTCGCCACCTTCGACTACGTCGGCAAGACTGAGCCCGAGCGCGTCCAGTTACTGCAAGCCCTGCTGAATGCGCCAACCGTCTCCATCGCCTTCACACCGTTCCTCACAGGTGTCCCTACTTCGAGCACATTCGACCTGACCGGCCTACGGACGGAATTCGAGAAGCATCCCGAATGCGCTATGAATTAGTACTGATCCAGGTCGCGGAACCGATCACGATTACAAACGCTGCCGTAGGGTGACGGCGCTTGACGGAACGTGACGAAAAGCGATTTGTCCGCCGTCTGATGAGTCCAAGACCGAAGACATGGAAGACAACGGTTGCTACGATCAGCGGCAATCCCCATGCCCAGTCGGCCGTCCACCTCATAGGGCCGACTGGAACTGAACTGGCGATGATTAACGCCATTCTCATCGACACCCCACGCGAGAGCCAGGATCGAAAGTGAGATACAGGCAACCTGCACGAAAAGAAAGGCCGAGGCGCTCAGCGACAGCGTACTCGGCCCTTGCAACACAGATATCGGACAATCATTCGTGCGAGTTTGGTGGATTGCCCAGGAGGCGATAGACCGTCGCCGTCTTCGTGCAATTCAGGGCAATGTAGTCCTCGGCTGAATATTGCAGCGAGATAAAGAAGGCTTCGGTGCGTCGCAAGGCATCCTTGCTCAGCCGGGCCCGGTCTTTGAAGCGGAACTGGTAGGCAAACTCGCCGATGAGCGGGCGGTGCTCGCCACGGGTGCGCCAGATCGCCACATTCGCCTTGCATGTGAGTCCATCGCCGAAGTCGAGCATGCCAATGTCCTGCAGCACCTCCTCGACAATGGTGTTGCTGACCATCTTGATCTGCTCCTTCGGCGTCTTCCTTATCCCGGTGAGCGCCGGAAAGAGATCGATCAGGGCGTCCATATCGTTGACGTTTTCCTTGCCCATACCGATGGCGGAGCGGAAGAACTGGACATTGTGCGAGTAGAGCAGGCGGATGCCGCCGAGCTTTTGTTTGAGCGGCATGGCCTGAACCTTGAACTTGACGCGGTGGTCACCGAGGATTTGCGGGCGCACGTCGGTTTCAGCGGCAACCTGCAAATCGGGATGACGGAACTTGAAGACGATTTCCGGTTCGCCGATGGGGAAGCCGTCTTTGTAAGGGATGCGGCGGCGCAGAATGAAAGCGTTGTTATACAGGCGGAAATCTTCGGTGTCGGCGAAGATAACTTCGCGCAGCTTGACCGGCTGCGATTCGAAGCCGGCGATGCTGTACTTTACTCCGTGCTCCCTGGCGGGCTCCTTAAAAACCTTGCCGAACTCGAAGAAGCTCTCGCGAGAGTGGAACTTGTTGGGACGCAGTATGAGCTTGCAGCAAACGTACTCGGGCTGATGGATGGGCATGCCGTCGGCATACTGGCCCGGCTTGAGCTGGGGAACGCGGCCCACCCAACTCTCGGTTACCGCCTCGCGGCTTTGCTTTAGGGGCTGGCTGACTTTCTTGCGGCTGGGTGCAGCTTCTTTTAGTGCAGGCATGGCCGTTCCTCACGCGAAGCGTTTTTTTCGCTGGTTTTAGATAAGAACGGATTATATACCTTTGAGCTGTAACGTTCCTTTAACGAACAAATCGCCTGATGGTTCAGGCCGGGTGC
>CAWFUT010000008.1:0-502744 GCA_963819055.1 uncultured Acidobacteriaceae bacterium
ATGGCTCGTAATGCCAACTTCTTTGAAATAGTCTCTATCGCGAAAAAACAGATACAAGTGTTTGAGCTTCTGATACAGACCTTCCAGCGTTAGTCGACCCGGATGCATCCTAGCCGCGTAATATCGGCGTCTCTCAGACTGCGGCACAGATTCCAACAGCCGAGCTGCGATATTCTGACATTTTTCCTTCAATGGGGAACCGTCTGGTCTGTAATCTACAAGGTCTCTCAGCAGCTTGCCGACAACATGATCCGGCTGACTATTCCAAAAATGTCGGAGACGCCGTGCCTTCGAACCTGACCCGCCGATGCTCTCCTCGTCGATGTTCAGGCCCGTGCTACCAATCACAAACTCCCGAACTTGAGAATTCGAAAAGTCTAGGACATAACCGTTTCCCATTTGCAGGAAGTCTTCAATAGTACGTTTCTCTCCTAAAGTGATATTCGCCACAAGGAAGAGTCTACTACTCGGTGATAACCTCACTCCAGATGCTGATCGGGTGGGGAGCCGCAGCGCTAGCTGCTAGTCGCCAGCTGCTGCTTCCGCTCCGCATGCAAAGCCTGCAGCGCATAAACCTTCGCTTCGCCACGTTGCAGCGCCGCGATACCATCGCATGCCGCTTTTGCTGCGGACAGCGTCGTGATCGTTGGGATACGCGCCGTCACCGCGGCGCGGCGGATTGCCTTCTCGTCGAACCAGGGCTCGACGCCGTGCGGGGTGTTGATGATCAGCTGAATGCGCTCGCCCTTGATCAGGTCGACGACGTTCGGACGGCCTTCCTTCACTTTGTAGACGCGCTCGACGCGCAACCCTGACTCTTCGAGCACGCGTGCCGTGCCGTGCGTGGCAACAATGCTGAAGCCCTGCTCGACGAAGCGCTTCGCCAACTCCGGCAGGAAAGGCTTGTCGCGATCGTTGCCGCTCATGAAGATTGTGCCTGGGAAGTCGGCAGAACCTGGCCGGCAGCCGATTGCGCTTTGGCAAAGGCCTCGCCGAAGTTGTCAGCCACGCCCATTACTTCGCCGGTCGACTTCATCTCCGGCCCGAGTACGGTGTCGACGCCGGGTTTCTCGCCCCAGGGGAAGACGGGCGACTTCACGAAGTAGAAGTTGCCGGTGTCGAGATCGCTCTTGCTGGCGATGTTGTCGGGCAGGAACTCGCGCAGCTTGCGGCCGGTCATCAGGCGCGCGGCGATCTTCGCCAGCGGGACGCCCGTGGCTTTCGAAACGTAGGGCACGGTGCGCGAGGCGCGCGGGTTAACTTCGATGACGAACACCTTGTCGCGCTGGATAGCGTACTGGACGTTCATGAGGCCGACGACTTTCAACGCACGCGCCAGCTGGAAGGTGTAGTCGCGAATGGTGTCCAGCAGGTGCTTCGGTATGTCGACCGCGGGCAGCACGCCGACGAGTCGCCGGAGTGAATGCCGGCCTCCTCGATGTGCTGCATGATGCCGCCGATGACGACGTCTTCGCCGTCGGTGATACGTCGACATCGATCTCGGTTGCCGACTCAGGAAGTGATCGATCAGCACCGGGCGCTCCTGCGAGTCCTCGACCGCTTCCCTCATGTATTGGGTGAGAGAGTCGTCGTCATACACGAGCGCCATGGCGCGTCCGCCGAGAACATACGAAAGCCGCACCAGCACCGGATAGCAGATGCGGTTCGCGTGCACAATCGCCTCTTCTACGCTGGTGGCCATCGCGCCGAGCGGCTGCGGAATCGATAGCTCTTCCAGCAACTTGCCAAAGCGCTTGCGGTCTTCCGCCAGATCGATGCTCTCGGCGAGGTGCCGATGATGGGCACGCCTGCAGCTTTCAGCGGCAGAGCAAGGTTCAGCGGTGTCTGCCCGCCGAACTGCACGATCACACCAATCTCCGCGCCGCCCGAAGCCTCGTGGTCGTAGACTGCCATCACGTCTTCGAAGGTCAGCGGCTCGAAGTAGAGGCGGTCGCTGGTGTCGTAATCGGTCGAGACGGTTTCAGGATTGCAGTTGATCATGATGGTCTCGTAACCGTCGTCGCGTAGCGCAAAGGCCGCGTGGCAGCAGGCGTAGTCAAACTCGATGCCCTGGCCGATGCGATTCGGACCGCTGCCGAGAATGATGACCTTCTTCTTGTCGGTCGGCGGCGCCTCGTCTTCTTCTTCGTAGGTGGAGTACAGGTAGGGCGTGTAGCTTTCGAATCGGCCGCACATGTGTCGACGCGCTTGAACACCGGTCGAACGTTATGTTCCTTGCGTAGCTGATAAACTTTCTCGGCGGCAGACCGGCCGTTCGTAGATTCGAGCGCTTCGCCCAGGCGCGCGTCGGAGAAGCCCATACGCTTGATCTCATGCAGCCGCCCCGCGTCGACCGCCTCCGAACCAAGCTTCGCCTGCACGTCGGCAATTTCCTTGAGCTGGTGCAGGAACCAGGGATCGATGTTGGTCATCTGCGTGAGCTCGCGCACGCTCATGCCCTGGCTCAGCGCGTAACGGATGTATTGCAGTCGCTCGGGATGCGGCGTGACCAGCCGTTTGGTCAGGATGCGCGGTTCGATATCGTCTGCGGTGGCTTTCCTGCCGGTCTCGAGCGAGCGCACGGCCTTCAACAGCGCCTGCTTGAAGGTGCGGCCGATGGCCATCACCTCGCCCACCGACTTCATCTGCGGGCCAAGTGATTCATCGGCGCCGGGGAACTTCTCGAACTGCCACTTCGGAATCTTTACGACCACGTAGTCCAGCGTCGGCTCAAAACAGGCGGGCGTTTTGCGCGTGATGTCGTTGGTGATCTCGTCGAGCGTATAGCCGACGGCGAGCTTGGCCGCGATTTTCGCGATCGGGAATCCCGTGGCTTTGGACGCCAGAGCGGACGACCGCGAAACGCGCGGATTCATCTCGATGACAACCATGCGGCCGTTATGCGGATCGACGGCAAACTGAATGTTCGAGCCGCCGGTCTCGACACCGATCTCGCGGATGACGGCGATGGCAGCATCTCGCATCGCCTGATACTCGCGATCGGTGAGCGTCTGCGCGGGAGCGACGGTGATGGAGTCTCCCGTGTGCGTGCCCATCGGATCGAAATTCTCGATGGAGCAGATGACGATGACGTTGTCGGCGAGGTCGCGCATCAGCTCGAGCTCGTACTCTTTCCAGCCGAGTACGGATTCTTCGAGCAACACTTCGTGAACCGGAGAAAGATCGAGGCCGCGGGCCAGCAGTTCCAGCAGCTCTTCGCGGTTGTAGGCAATGCCGCCGCCGGTTCCGCCCAGCGTGAACGATGGGCGCAGGATCACCGGGAAGCCGATCTTGCTGCTGAAGTCGAGACCGTCTTTAAGATTGTTGACCAGCGACGACTTCGGGACCTCAAGACCGATGGCGGTCATCGCATCCTTGAACAGCAGGCGGTCTTCGGCCTTCTTGATCGCTCCGAGCTGCGCGCCGATGAGCTGCACATTGTACTTCTCGAGTATGCCGCTGTCGGCCAGCTCGACGGCGAGGTTCAGGGCCGTCTGTCCGCCGACCGTGGGCAGCAGCGCGAAGACGCCGGGCTTGCCATTCTCCTTCAGCATTTCGCTCTCGACGCGGATGATCTCTTCCAGATACATACGCGTGAGCGGCTCGATGTAGGTGCGGTCGGCCATCTCGGGATCGGTCATGATGGTCGCCGGATTGGAGTTGGCGAGCACAACTTCGTAGCCTTCGGACTTGAGCGCCTTGCAAGCCTGTGCGCCCGAGTAGTCGAACTCCGCCGACTGGCCAATAACGATCGGCCCCGAGCCGATGATGAGTACTTTCGCGATGTCGTTGCGGCGTGGCATGGATTAGTTCTTTGTCACCAATTCTTGTTCAATGGCAATGCTATCTGCACAAACCGAGTTGTCATCACCAGCGAGCTTTAGCTCGCGAGGGATCTGCTGTTGAAGGGTCGCGCCTTTAGGCGCGACGAAAGGCTGCTCCGTTTCGAGCGGCTTCAGGCGCTGCGGTACCTCGTCCTTCCAACTCCCGGGGAATGCGGAACAGTAAGGATACTCGGCTGCGCTTTCAACCAATTTTCTGCCAATCGGATTGCGCCAGATGTATCCAACATGATTTTCATAATCGTGAGGATCGCGGATGCGATGGTCTGAAAATCCGGCCTGCCAGATCTCCATGGATGACTGCAGTTCCTTCTTCACTCGATACGAAAATCCGCCTTTAACGAATTGGACCGCGCGCTCCAGAGTGACTGAAGGTGTTATCAGAATGTGGAAGTGTTCCGGCATCAACACGTACTCGTGAACGAGATAGGCTCGACCTCGATAGGAATGCAGACTCTCGAGGAATAGCTCAGCCCAAGTCTCATTTCGAAAGAGAGTTCGCCTCTGCCAAGTTTGGGAGGTAACAAAATATGTTTCTCCTGATCTTGTCGACTGCCGAGTTGGTCTCAATTCGAATTCCCTCGGGGGCTAAAGCCCTGACTCTTTGTTTGGTCCCTAAGGCGCGCCTAAAGGCGCGCCCCTTCTGACCGGCGGTCTTGAGCCCTTCAAATCACTTTCCCTTCCATTCCTCCATCATCTTCACAAAATCCTTGAACAGGTAGTGCGAGTCGTGCGGGCCGGGCGCGGCCTCGGGATGATATTGCACGCTGAACAGCGGCAGCGAGCGGTGCCGTAATCCTTCGAGCGTGTTGTCGTTCAAGTCGATGTGCGTCAGGTCGACATCGCGTTGCTTCAGCGAATCCGGATCGACGGCGAAGTTGTGATTGTGCGCCGTGATCTCGATCTTGCCCGTCGACAACTGCTTCACCGGATGATTCCCGCCGTGATGCCCGAACTTCAGCTTAAAGGTCTTGCCGCCGAGCGCGAGCCCGATCAGCTGATGTCCGAGACAGATGCCGAAGATCGGCACTTTGCCCATCATGCGGCGGATGCTTTCCTGCGCGTAGGTCACCGGCTCGGGATCTCCGGGACCGTTCGACAGGAAGACTCCATCCGGCTTCAGAGCCAGCACATCTTCCGCGCTCGTCGTCGCGGGGACAACAGTTACGGTGCAGCACTCGCCGACCAGGCGGCGAAGGATACTGTGCTTGATGCCGTAATCGTAGGCAACCACGTGATGCTTCGGCGGAGCGTCTTTCACGCCCACAATCTCGGTCGGCTCATGCGAGCGCACGCCTTCGTCCCACTGATACACACTGCGCGTGGTGACTTCTTTCGCCAGGTCGGTTCCATCCATCTTCGGAATCGAACGTGCCTTTGCAACCAGCTTGTCGGTGTCGGTCTCGAGCGTCGAGATCACGCCGCGCATCACGCCGTTGTCGCGCAAGTGGCGGACCAGCGCGCGCGTGTCGATCTCGCCGAGCACGGGAATCTTGTAGCGCTCGAGGTATTCTTCCGCGACCTCTTGCGAGCGCCAGTTCGAGCTGACGCGCGAGAACTCACGCACGATCAGGCCCTCTATATAAGGACGCGTCGCTTCGTTGTCGTCGGAGTTCGTTCCGTAATTGCCGATTTCGGGATAGGTGAGGACTACGATCTGGCCGGCGTACGAAGGGTCGGTGAAGATTTCCTGGTAACCCGTGATGGAGGTATTAAAAACAACTTCCCCGTAACATTCACCTTTTGCTCCGTAGCCTTTGCCGCGGAAGATTCGTCCATCTTCCAGCGCAAGGATTGCCTGCATTGTTTCTCCGGGGAGTGGATTTTGTTGATTTTATCAGGGAATGACGCGGGCGATAAGAGGAGAATGCGAGATGCACAACTGAGGGTGCAATCTGACGGCGGATTCACCACCGAGGCACGGAGAACACGGAGGTGAGGAAAACGACCAAGTCCTGAGCGAGGCGCGCCACTTCTCCGCGCTAAATTGTCTTTCGTGCAATTGTCATCACGAGCGTAGGCGAGGGATCTGCTTTTCTGCCGGCGCGGGAAAACAGCAGATCCCTCGTCGGCCTAAGGCGTCCTCGTGATGACAATTTTCCGGGAGGAGAATTCCCGCGGAGTAACTGAGGCGAGAATTACTTCGGCTTGATGACTACGCCTTTGCCTTGCTGGGTCTGCATGGTTTCGCCAGGGCGAAGCAGTGAAGGATGATCTGCGGCCGAAGAGGCGGGAGCGTTTTGCGGCTGATCGGAAGCCGAAGGAGCGGGCGCGTTGTGATCGGTCGAAGCAGGGGCTGCACTTGAATCGGTCGCGTCGGTTGCAGGTGCGTTCGCGGGAGCAGCGGTTTGCAACGTGTCGGTCGCGGTAAAGCTGGCCGAATCGTCCGAAGCGGCGGGCGTGTTGTCCGAGGATTTGGCGGCGCTGGCAACGCTGACCGCGGGTGCGGAGTCGAAGAGGACGCGCTCATTGGTGAGGCCCTGCAACTCCTGGTCGTGAGGCGCCGCGAAGAACCATACGATCAGATATCCTCGGCGTTCGGTCATCGCCATCGCCAGCGACAGTCGCCGCGAAAGCTCGTCATTCGGGACCTGGAACGCGACGGTCCCGTGCAGATAGGTGAAAACGATGCCGTCCTGGCTGAAGATCTTGCCACTTCCCATGTCCTCGACAATGGGATGGGTCAGGGCAAACTGCCCGACGAAGTCCTTGAAGGTCTGCAGGTCGCTGCCTTGCTTGGGGAATTCCATGGTCGGAAAGCATGACATCGCGATCGCGGAAGCCGTGACTTCGCCAAAATCGTCGTACGAGATTAACCCGTCCGCCGCCGGCGGCTTTGCCCAGGCGGAGAACAGCGTACGGCTGCAGGAGTCCATCAGGATGTGTTCGCTGCGTCCGATGCGCGGACGACCAAAATCCTCCTTGGCGCGATAGCGTTCAATGGCAGGCTGCACTGCGCCTTCGGACTTGAGGACCCAGCCTTGCGGAATGCGATAGCTGAAGCCGAGCATGGCATTCTCATAGAAGTCGCCATTGATCTTGCCAGGATCGATCTGCTTGGCTGGCGGATTCTGCTCCAGCAGGGCCAGTCGATGCGAAGAGATCGATGGACCGTCATACGGTTTGCTGTCGGCCTCCACATACTTGTGCGCATCCGAGGCAGGGAAGAATTCCAGATGCTCGACCGAAGTCTCGAGGCGCTTCACCGTCTTTTCGTCGTGTCCGGCAACCATGACTTCCAGGATGTAGTCGCCGATGGTGGTAGCCATGATCAGGTGCTGCTCGATGCCGCGGCGCGTTTCGAAGAGGAAGAACTGGTGCTGCGCGAAGTTCGCCTTGCTCAGGCCGCGCAGCTCTTCGACGCCGCGATACAACTCCTGATCGAGCGACTCGCGAAGATAAGTCTTCGCATCCTGCTTGTTGCCCGTCGCGGTTGGAATCGCCGTGATGGAGATCTCGGCGTCAGCTGGAGGCGGACCGCCGAGTTCCAGAATTTGGATATTTCCGTTGCGCGATGCTGGCAGAGCCAGCGGCCGCAGACGCGCGTCGGGCGGAAGCTCGAAGGTCAAGCCGAAGTATTCGTTGGTGTAACGTTCGGGCGAAAGATACGCTTTTTCGGGATAGCTGGAATCGTCAGCTGGTGCCGAAGAGCTGTTGCTCACTGCAGGACGCTGCGCCTGCGCGGCGAGACACACTGCTCCACCGAGCATCAACAGGAATACGGCCCTACAAAACGTCGTCGGGTTCAACATCGGGTTCGCAGGCTGTTTCTACTGATTATTATTGTTAGCTGTTCGCCGGCAAGAGTCAACGTAGCTGGGCAGAGTTGCTCCCTTTGCCACGGATTCGAGCGGCGGATTCGCGGTGCTGTGCTGCTACGATTCCGGTATTTCGGCTTGCAAGTTCCTGCTTCTTTGGCGTTAACGACATAGCTCTTTCAAGGGATACCGAATCCGGGAATCCGTCAGGTACAATTTGAGGCTTGTGGAGCTTGCGAGATGGGCCGCTGTCTTGGCCGCTCGCGTTTGGCGGTTGAAGGAGCACGCTTCTGAACGTCGTTCTCATCCGACTGACCTGCGCAATGGTGGAACCTCACGGGTTTCGTCATTATCTGCGGTCGCACTTCCTCGATACCACGTTCAAAGGTCTGTATCAGGCGAACGCCTTCGACTTGGCGTTGCTGATTCCGTACTTCATCGTGCTGATCACGCTGGCGTTCTACGGAATGCATCGTTATCAGTTGGTCTATCTCTACTACAAGCATCGCAAGAATAAAGTCACAGAGCCGGAATCGCACTTCACCGAGCTGCCGCGCGTCACTATTCAGCTTCCTATCTTCAATGAGCAATACGTCATCGATCGGCTGGTCGAGTGCGTCTGTAAGATGGATTATCCGCGCGAGAAGCTGCAGATCCAGGTGCTCGACGATTCCACCGATGAAACCGTCGACGTAGCGCGCGGCGTTGTAGAACGTTATGCAGCGCTCGGCCATGACATCGTTTATCTCCATCGCACCAATCGCCATGGATTTAAGGCGGGCGCGCTCGATGCGGGACTGAAATCTTCAACCGGCGAGTTTGTTGCCATCTTCGACGCCGATTTCACTCCGCCTGCAGATTGGCTGATGAAGGTGATTCATCACTTCGCCAATCCCGAGATCGGGATGGTGCAAACGCGCTGGGCTCATCTGAACCGCAGCTATTCGTTCCTCACCGAAGTTGAGGCGATTCTGCTCGACGGACATTTCATCCTCGAGCATGGAGGACGCTCGCGCGCGGGCGTGTTCTTCAACTTCAACGGAACCGCGGGAATGTGGCGGCGCAAAGCCATCGATGACGCTGGAGGCTGGGAACACGACACGCTTACCGAAGATACCGATCTCAGCTATCGTTCGCAGCTTGCAGGCTGGAAGTTCCGTTATCTGCAGGATGTGGAATGTCCCGCAGAGCTGCCGATCGAGATGACCGCGTTCAAGACGCAGCAAGCCCGCTGGGCGAAGGGGCTGATTCAGTGCTCCAAGAAGGACTTGCCGAAAGTTCTCCGCTCCAACGTGAGGCTGCGCGAGAAGATTGAAGCTTGGTATCACTTGACCGCGAACATCAGTTATCCGCTGATGATTGTGCTCTCGACGCTGCTCATGCCTGCGATGGTGATTCGCTTCTATCAGGGCTGGTTTCAGATGCTGTACATCGACATGCCGCTTTTCCTGGCGTCGACATTCTCCATCTCCAGCTTCTATCTGGTCTCGCAGAAGGAGCTGTTTCCGAAAGCCTGGTATCGCACATTTCTCTTCCTGCCTGCGCTGATGGGACTGGGAATCGGCCTGACGCTCACCAACAGCAAAGCCGTGATCGAAGCGCTCATCGGCCATCAGACTGCGTTTGCGCGCACGCCGAAGTATCGCGTCATCGACAAGAAGGACAAAGTGCTCGCGGCGAAGAAGTACCGCAAACGTCTCGGCTTCGTTCCTTATCTCGAGTTGCTGGTCGGAACCTACTTCGCAATCACGGTTTGGTATGCAATCAGCATCGAGAACTTCTTCACGGTTCCATTCCTGGTGATCTTCGTCTTCGGTTATTGGTACACAGGACTGATGTCGCTGCTGCAAGGCCGTTTCGACAGCATGCTGCGCGACCGCATCGAAGAGCAGAGTCCGAAACCTTATCCAGTTGGAGTGTAGACGAAGGTTTGAGCTGTGAGCTGTGAGCTGTCGGCTTTCGGCTTTCGGCTGTTAGCTCTCGGCTAGAGCGTTTCGATCCTCGCCTTTTGCTTCTCGCCTTCTGCTCTTCGCCAGACTTAGGATTTAAACTACGAGATTGTCATCACAAGCGGCGCGAGGGATCTGCTTCTGTCACGGCGCAGAAGTGCCAGTTATTGCTGGTTACCTTCGTGACTCCCTTTCCCAAAACACGTCTAAACTCTTTAAAACAATAGCCACAAAACGGTACGCCCGTAAAATCCTCTCGGCGTTGGAGTTGGGGAGAAAATTCCTGTGAACTCAATTTAGGTGCGGAACTGACAGCCGACAACTGTTTATGCCGGCCAGAATTTGTGCTTCTTTGGGTTGGTGGATTTGGGGATGTCGGGGTCCTGTTTGGCTTCGTGGACTTTGTCTTCGGCGTTCACGGTGAACACCATATATTTGTCGAAGGCGTGTTTGTGGTAGTAGCGCTGTCCGCGGAAGTGCATATAGACTTCGGCAGTTTGCGGCAGCCAGAATTCCATGCCGGCTTTGTGGAAGGGCACGGGCGCGTATTCGGTGATCATGTGCTCGGCCATGAGTTCGATTTGCGGCATGGGCTTCACCATGTCGGACTCAATCCGCACCACCTGAAATTTGTCTGCCGTAATCCAGGCGCGGCCCTTGAGGCCGACTGGGTAGGCAACATCGCCCAGCAGGTAGGCCTGCATGTGGTTCGGCTTATCCTCGCGTTGCTGGAAGCGCACGATCCAGACGGGCTTGCCATGCCAGTCGCCGAGGCCTTCGCAAGTCATCTTGAAAGCGTCGCGCATGACCGGGTGGAAGACGAGGGCCAGCACGGCAAAGCCGTTGTCGGCGATGTGGTCGGGCATGGTCTTCTCGTCGTAGCGCTGGGAGCGGTATTCGTCCACCAGGACCACGTCGGGCTTTTGCGATACGGTGGCGGCGTAGTCGAACTTACGATTCTCGCTGAGGCCGGAGTTTCCGGCCTGATCGAAGCGCTCATAGTCGATGCTCTCGATGGCGGAGATCTTTTCGACGTTCGCGATCAGCTCCTGCACTCGATGGCCAGCGCCTTCGATCACCTGCTGCGTGGGGCAACCGAGCCCGGCTACTACGGGAGGCTTGTTGTGGTCCACATCCGAAGGCAGCCAGGAGGCGGACGGCAACTCGGCCCGGGGCGCCACCAGCAGGTCGTTGGAAACATCGAAGGCGGCCACCGCGCGTTCGAATTCGGACCAGTCTTCGATGGGCTTGGATTTGTATTGTTCCAGTTTGCGGCGCAACTCGTCGGCGTGCTGGACTGCGATGCTGCGGGGATTGTTGTTCAGAAACACTTTCAGGGCTGCAAGGGCTTCGGCGTTTTTGCCGAGGTTCGCTGCGGCCTCGGCGAGAGCAAGCTGGGCCACGCTGCTGTCCTGTTCGCCGCCGCTGATGGCGAGTTCAGCCTCATGGCGGGCGTCCTGATATTCGTGCTGCTCGAGGTCAGCGTCGGCCAGCAGATCGTGCGCCACCCAATTGTTGGGATCTGCCTTCACGGCCTTTTGCAGCGCGGCGACGGCTTCCTTCGGTTGACCGGCAAGCAGATGCAGCCGGGCCAGCAGACTCCAGGCGCGGGCATAACTGGGGTTTAAGGTGGTCGCCTGCTCCAGAGAGGTCTGAGCCTGTGCCAGGTCGCCCTTCGCCAGCAACAGGTAGCCCAGAAGATATTTCACGCGAGCGCTGCTCGGCACAGCTTTTTCGGCTTCGTCCAGCCGCTTCTGCGCTTCCTTCAGGTCACCGGCACGCAGAGCACGGATGGCGCGATTCATCTCGCGCAGCGCGTGGGGCGGCAGGGAAGCGTCGCTCTCCAGATCGGCCGAGGTGTCGGGCTGCAGCGCGACCTTCACGTCGATGGTCTCGCTCATGCTGGCGACGTCCAGCGTGGTGCGGTTGCTGACGTAACCGAGAGCGCTGACTTCGATGTCGTACTTGCCGAAGGGCCGATCGGAGAGAAGAACTTGTGAACCGTCGCCGGTGACCTGCCAACTGGTGGCATCCGGGGACAAGCTATGGAACATGATCAGCGCCTGATTCTTGAGGGGCGCGTTTTGCGCATCAAGCACCGTGATGCGGATGGCTGCACCCTGATGTCCCTTCAGCGTCAGGGAAGGGTCGAGCGGCTTGGTGTCATGCCCGTTGCCATCGCTCTGAGCTAACAGATTGGCGGTTGCCAAAAAAGTCAATAAGGTGAGCAGCGTCAGGACAGCGTTACGCCCATGCTTCGAGAAGCCGTGCGGAGCGGCGCGCATAAATCTCCCCCTGTTAAAGCTTGCTGGCAGCTCCCTGAGACGATCCGTGCAGTAGCAGGTGCGGGAGCCCGGATTCGACTTGGCGGCAGTATTTATCCGCAACGAACGATTGTCAATACCGTTGGGACAATCTTGACAATATGAACGAAGGTTTGGGGAGAGGGACAGGGTTGAACCCAAAAAGACAAACCCGTCCGATTCAGCTCGGACGGGCGAATGATGGTTTGGCTTAAGCGAAAGTTAACCGGCGGTGGAGTCCTTCGAGGGCTTCACCTCGATTTCATTCACAACTTCTTTGACGTTGGGAATGTTCTTGGCCAGCTTCATGGCTTCGCTTTTCTGAGCTGCGGTCTTCACGCTGCCCGACAGAACCAGGGTGCCATTCTTGGCCTTGCAGGAAATGCTTTGGGCGTCGAGGGTTTTGTTGGATTTCAGAGCAGCTTTGTAATTGTCTTCGATTCCATTGTCGAGATTGGAGTCGATGGCCTTGGCCTGGCTCTCAGCGCCGATGGGACGGATCGCCAGCTCGTTGGCGACTACATAATCCGGGGCAGCCTGTTTGGCGACTTGGTCGGCCTGCGCCTTCTGGTCCGTCGATTCAACGTCGCCGGTAAGCGTCAGCACGCCTTTCTCGCGATCCTGAGAGACTTTTACCACGCCCAAACCGTGCTGGGTCATAGCACTGTCGACGGCATCTTTCACATCCGGGTGCTCGGCATTGCGATTACATCCTGCGAGCACGAGAATGCCGCCTAAAGTTGCCGTGAGTAGGGCGATCCACGCTCGCTTGCCAAATAAGGTTGACTTGTTCAAAGTGTCCTCCGCTTTTGTCGCAATCATGCTGCAACGGAATAGATAGATGCGGGTGGGAAAGTTGGAGTTTGCGGGGCTACTACGAATTCCCTGGAAGAAACAAGATCACTTTGGAGAGCAGCCCGGGATTGTGCCACTGGGCTGAGACCACAGGCAAGCAATGGGCGAGCTACGCTGAGGGAAAGGAGGAGCGCGAGCGACGGATACGTTCCGCTAGTTCGGTGGCGGAGCAGCGGCTACAAGACTCGGGATCGAGGTCAGGATTTTGCAGGCAACACGCTTCGCGGAACGCGCAGCGTTGGAACGTCTGGCGCGCAGCGAGAATTTTTTTCTTCATGGCAGCCTGGCGCTCTGCAAGGTTCCGTCTCACCGAGGATCTCCGCTTTGGGACGATGATACTCCGGATCTCATGTGGGGGCATCGTAGAACCCAGGCTAGCGTCCGCGGGCAGAACGCGAGCCAGGGGGCACCAACAGGACGCGAAGCTGGGGCACCAACCGACATCGAACCTGGAAACGGAACGTTTTTCATTATGGTAATGGTGACGCGGACAACGCTGGAAAGGGGATACCGCTCTGCGTGGTTCTGATATCCTGAATCTCTGTGGTGATGAAGGTTTTGTTTCCGGTTTTGGTGCTCTGCACCGCCGCCGTCGTCGCCGTGGTTTTGGCGATTCACTTTCGGGTCAAGCGGCATCTTCGTGAACAGTCGCCTCCCAGCCCCGCTTCCGAAACGCCTGCGGGTCCGGAGGGAAGCGAGAGCAAGGGGACTGGACGCCAGCCCTGAAGAAGCGGGCTTTTAAAGTGCGTTTTGAAGAGCACGACTTGAAAAGGGCACGGCTTTCGCCGTGCCGCACGTGTAGCAAGAAGAACGGGGTTTTAGCCCCTGCGGTTCATTCTGGACTAGTTTTTCTGGGCGAGGTACGACATGTCGAAGGCACTTCCTATTAATTCGAATACCGCAGAGCAGTCATTCAGCTTGATCAAGCAGACCGCAATCGTGGTCTGCGCCAGCGCGGTGATCGCCGTTTGCGCGCGGCTGATGGTGCCGCTCCCGTTCACGCCGGTTCCGTTGACTCTGGCGAACTTCGGCGTGCTGCTGGTCGGCCTGACCTTGGGAAGCAAACGCGGATTCGCCGCAGCCGCTCTTTATCTGGCTTGGGGCGCGATGGGGCTGCCGGTATTTGCGTCGTCCGGCCCGGGAAGTTTTTTGCAGATGCTGGGACCGACGGGTGGATATCTGTGGGCGTATCCGGTGGTGGCTTTCCTCGCCGGATGGGTCGCCGAGCATGGCACGCCGAGCTTTAGGCGGAATCTGCTGGGCGCCATCGCAGCCGAGGTTGTACTGTTCGCCGCCGGCATCAGCTGGCTGGTGGTTTACACGCACAACTGGCGTCAGGCGGCGTTGTTCGGCCTGTATCCGTTCCTGTTTGCTGAAGTATCGAAGGTGATGGTGGCGGCTGCCGGCGCGAAACGCCTGCGTCGCAGCATCTAGTTTGCTGCTCTTTCGGCCAGGCTGTAATCTCGAAGTTAGGTAAGTTCTCGGACAAATGCATTCCTATGACGAGTAATTCCGGAGATAGTGTTCGCGAAATCAAGGTAGCCCACAGTCCGGACTCGGACGATGCCTTCATGTTTTACGGCATGGCAACGAACAAGATCCGGGTGCCGGGCGTGAAGTTCACGCATACGCTTTGCGATATCGAAACCCTCAATCGCAAAGCGCTGGAAGGCTACTACGACATCACCGCGATCTCGTTCCATGCCTACCCGTATTTGCAGGACAAGTACGCGCTGATGCCCAGCGGCGGCAGCGTCGGCGAAGGCTACGGACCCATGATCGTGGCCTCGCGCAACATCCCGCTGGAAGAAATCACCAGTTGCAAAATCGCCGTTCCGGGCACCATGACGACGGCGTACCTCGCGTTGAAACTCTTCGCGCCGAATATCGCAACCGAGGTCGTGCCTTTCGACGAAATCATTCCGCGGGTGCTCGACGGGAAGTATGAAGCGGGGCTGATCATTCACGAAGGCCAGCTCACATTTGCCAAAGCCGGGCTGCACAAAATTGTCGACATGGGCAAGTGGTGGCGCGACCAGACTGGTCTGCCGCTGCCGCTGGGCGGCAACGCAATTCGCCGCGAACTCGGCCCGGAACTTATGGCGGCTTGCTGCACGGCCCTGCGCGACAGCATTCGCTATGCGCTCGACAATCGCGAAGAGGCGCTGCAATACGCCATGCAGTTTGCCCGCGACCTCGATCCGCAACTGGCGGATAAATTTGTCGGCATGTACGTTAACGAGCGCACGCTCGACTACGGCAAGGACGGCCGCGAGGCGATTGCCAAGTTGCTCGACATGGGCTACGAGGCCGGCATCATTCCCAACAAGCCGATGGTGGAGTTTGTCGGCGATTCGGCCGCAGTCAGCACGACTTAGGCAGCAGCCTCCCCGGCCCTTCTCTTTCTCGCCCCGACCCATGTCAGATTTCATCCCGACCAGAGACGGGCCGCTGTTGCCTGCCGGAGTGGAGGGATCTGCAGTTCGGGGCATCAGCTGAGGTTGCCGTTTCGTTTGGGGAAGGGCCAGCTTCAACCGGCGGCACGCTCACCACCGCGCTAAGATAACCGCATGACCGTCGAAGAGTTTCGCGATTCGCTCTCGCGCGAGGAACCGCCCCGGCAACTTGAGCTCGCTCTCGCTGCCTTGTGGTGGGACGCCAAAGGCAACTGGAAGCAGGCCCATGAGGCAGCCGGGCAGGATGAAGGTCCGGCGGCCGCGTGGGTACATGCCTACCTGCATCGCAAGGAGGGCGACGCTTCGAACGCGAACTACTGGTACACGCGTGCGGAGAAGCCTCCCAGCAAAGCGCCGCTCGACGAAGAGTGGAATGTCATCGTTGAATCGCTGCTCGACGGCAGCGAGCCGGAACATTGAGGGTTTGTCGAGGACGCCCTTCCGATTGCCAACAACGCCGCAGGAATGTTCGGGTAGTGCGGCGCTTCAGCGCCGCTGGTAAGGGCCTGCAAGAAAAAGAGCCGGATGTTAGTCCGGCGGCATTGGAAACCCGTATGCCGGCTGACGCCAGCTCTGAACCTTTGAAGAGTCGCGACACGCGGAGCTGAAGGTCCGCACCACCCGAGCATGTCTCGCCAACTTTTCTCACTGCCCGAGCGGGTCTCGGCATTTCTCACTACCCAGGCGCGTCTGGCTAATCATTTTTTCATTTCTCATCCAGCGCCTCCACGATCGCATCGTGAACCTGCGGACGTACTTCGCGAATCACATGCGAGGTGCGATCGGGCCAGGTGCGGTTGGTCAGCAACACTACCGAGAGATGTCGCACGGGATCGATCCACAAGGATGTTCCGGTGAATCCCAGGTGTCCGATGGAACGGTCGAAGAACAATTTGCCCGACGACGATTCCGGACGCGACGGCATGTCCCAACCCACAGCCCAAGTGGTTCCCGGCGGAGAGGTTTCGCGTTTTGTAAACAGCTTCACGGTGCCTGGCTGAAAGATCGGCGCGCCGCCGCGCAGCATACACTCCGCAAAGCGGGCGACGTCGGTTGCGGGAGCGAATAGACCTGCGTGACCCGCCACGCCTCCCATGGCATTCGCGTTTTCATCGTTTACCTCGCCCTGCATCACCCGGCCGAAGAAGCCGCCTTCGTCTTCGGTGGGCGGGATCTCCAGTTTCCACGCGGCTGGAGGATTGAAGCAAGTCCGCGTCATCCCTAATGGTGCGAAGATCTCGGACTGCGCAAATTCGTCGAGCGGCAGGCCGGCAATCCGGGTCAAGGCCTCGCCCAGCAGGATGAAACCGATATCGCTGTACTCCACGCGCTTGCCGGGCGGAGCGATCAGCGGCGATGTAATGGCGGCGCGCACCACGTCCCCGGGCGTCTTGGCGATTTGAAAGAGCTTCTCATAAGCGGGTAGCCCGCTGGAGTGGGTCAGCAAGCTTCTAATGGTCACGAAGTGCCGCTGCACGTGCTGATGTTTGGGCGTAAGGCTGATAAATTCCGGCAGCGTTTTCTCGATCGGCTGATCGAGCGATAGCTTGGCGCGCTGGTATAACAGCATGGCGACCGCCGTGGTGGCCACGACCTTGGTCAGCGAGGCAAGGTCGAAGACGGTTTCAGCGCCTACCTCGGGCGCGTTCTGTCGATAAGTAAAGCGGCCGAAGCCCTGCGAGGCGACCAGTGCTCCGCCATGAGTGACGGCCAGCGCCGCGCCCGGAAACGCGCGCTGCTCGATGGCTTGCCGGAGGAGGGCGAAGGCGTTTGCGAACTGCTTCTCTTGCTGGTCGAACGCGGGAGTTAGCTGGAGAGCGTCTTGCGAGAATGGAGGCATACGCCCCTCCCCTGCAGTTACGGGCAGTTGCAACTTATAATAGCTTGCTCGCCTCCCCAGCGGGTATTCCATAAAGGGAACGGTGCTCTTGAGCCTGTGTCTGCGCCGGCCGGCCGCTGTGCTGGCCTTTGTCTGTCTTTTCGCTGCCAGCGCGCCTGTGTTCGCGCAAAGAACTCCGTCAAACCCGCAGTCGTCCGCGAAGCCCACAACTGAAGCGTCTCCTGCGCCGGCCGCCTCTCCCGTGGCTTCGAAGGAGGAGCAGAGCTGGTTCGCGCCGCTCGACGATATCCTGAAAGAAGCCGTGGCCAGCGGTAACGCGCCCGGAGCAGTGCTGGTGGTGGGACACAACGGTCTGATCGCCTACCGCAAAGCGATGGGGAACCGCACCGTCGGCCCGAAAGCCGAACCGATGACGGTCGACACGGTCTTCGATGTGGCCTCGCTGACCAAGGTGATCGCGACGACGACCGCGGTGATGCGGCTGGAGCAGTTGGGGCAGATCAAGTTAAACGATCCGGTGGCGAAGTACATTCCCGATTTCGGACAGAACGGCAAAGAAGATGTCACCATCCGAATGCTGCTGACGCACTACTCCGGGCTTCCCGCAGATGTCGATTTGAAGCAGCCGTGGAATGGAAGCGATGCAGGATATGAACTGGCGAATGCGTCGAAGCTGGTTAACCCTCCCGGCTCCACATTCTTGTACAGCGATGTAGGGTTTATCGTTCTCGGCGAGCTGGTGCAGAAGGTCAGCGGCATGCCGCTAGATCAGTATGCGCAGACCTATGTCTTTGGCCCGCTGGGTATGACCTCGACGCGATTCAATCCGCCGCCGACGTGGGTTCCGCGCATTGCCCCTACGCAACGTGACGAGCATACCGGCCAGACGTTGCGCGGCACGGTGCACGATCCCACGGCGCGACAGATGGGCGGCGTTGCGGGAGATGCGGGACTCTTTTCGACGGCCGACGACATCGCGAAATTTGCGCAGACGCTGCTGAATGGCGGCGCGCCGATTTTGAATTCGCTCATCGTCGAGAAGATGACTACGCCGCAGCAGCCGGCGAACTATCCCAACGTGCGCGGGCTGGGATGGGACATCGATTCGCCCTACTCGTCGAATCGCGGAGAGCTTTTGCCAGTCGGCTCCTACGGGCACACTGGATTTACCGGTATGCTCGCTGTGGATCGATCCCACGACGAACACGTACGTCATCCTGCTAAGCAACGCGACTATGTTGAAGGATGGCAACGTCATCTCGTTGCGTACGGAGATTGCGACCGCCGTGGCCGCCGCGCTGCACCTCAATCCCAGCGAACAGCAGAAAACACGGCTGGCTCGCATCACCGGCTACAACGAAGCGCAGATGGCGGCGCGGCGCGTGGTCGCGCGCAATGGCAAGGTGCTGAATGGCATCGACATTCTGGAAGAGCGCAAGTTCGATCCGCTGCATCTGCCGAACGTTGCGAAGCCGCGAATTGGTCTGGTGACGAATCAGACGGGCGTTGACGCCGTGGTAAGCGGACGATCGATGTGCTCAACGATGCGCCCGGCTTGCAGTTGGCCGCGATCTTCAGCCCCGAGCACGGCGTGCAGGGCACGGCCGACACCACCGGCATTGGGAACTCGAAGGATCGACGACCGGCGTGCCTATTTATAGCGTCTACGGCGAGACCGATGCGAAGCGGCGGCCGTCGCCAGATGTCATTCGCAACCTGGACGTGATTGTCTTCGACCTGCAGGATGTCGGGCGCGCGCTTCTACACCTACGAAACCACGCTGGGATATTTTCTGGAGGCCGCGGCTAAGGCGAAGAAGCCGATCGTGGTGCTGGACCGGCCGAATCCGATCACCGGCAACTATGTGCAGGGGCCGGTCTCGGATGCGGGCAGGAAAGTTTCGTCAATTACTATCCGCTGCCGGTGCGGCACGGCATGACCATGGGCGAGTTGGCGAAAATCTTCAACGAAGAGAAGAAGATCGACGCGGAGCTGACGGTCATGCCGATGCGAGGCTGGCTGCGCGGCGACTGGTTCGACTCGACCGGCGCGATGTGGATCAATCCCTCGCCCAACATTCGCAACCTGGATCAGGCGGTGCTGTATCCGGGAGTGGCGCTGATTGAGGGCACCAACGTTTCGGTGGGACGCGGAACGGACACGCCGTTTCAAGCTGGTGGGCTCGCCGTACTTCGTCGCCAAAGAATTATCGACCTACTTGAACGGCCGCAACATCGGCGGAGTGCGATTCATGCCGACGACGTTTACGCCGACCGTCGGGCCGTTCGCGCGGCGCGAGTGTTCTGGCGTGAACATCATGCGTGACGAATCGCGAACAACTGGATGCGCCGGAGCTGGGGATTGAACTGGCGGCGGCGCTGCATAAACTGTCTCCGCTGGGGTACGACATGGCGAAGATGAATCAACTGCTGGTGAATCAGGCGACGTTCACGGCGTTGCAGGCGGGGCAGGACCCGCATCGCATTGCCGAGGGCTGGCAGGATCAGCTGGAACAGTTCATGGATGTGCGGCAGAAGTACTTGATGTATTAGGAATGTAAACCGGGTCAAATCGCTGGTGCCCCGGTTTACGTCCTGCCTTCGGAGGTTAACCTGGGCGGAGTGCCGTGCGGACCCACGTTAGCCCAACTGCAGGGCGAACGTCAGGGCACCAGCATTCCAGCCGACCAACACTGTGTTCATCGAGTTGCACTCAGTTCCTGCTGCGGCGTCGCATTCCCACCCTGCTTCAGCTTCCGCGTCGCCAACAGATACACGACAACTTGCATCGCGATTGCCCCGCTAGTATCGATGATGACGTCCTGCCAGCGGCCGGTACGTGATGGAATGAACGTCTGGTGAATCTCGTCGTAGGTCGCCATGCCGATGGCAGCCATTACGCCGATAAAGCCCCACTCCAGCCGCCAGAGATCGTGCAGGTAGATTCCCCACGGACGACGCACCAGATTACGCAGGCGATCGCGATTGGTGTTCTTCAAGGCAAGGAAAACGAGCACGCTGAGGATGCCGTAGCCGAGGAAGTGTCCGGTCTTGCGCAGCACCTCGTTCAGAACATCGACGAAGCCTTGATCCACGTGCGGCGCGACAAACGAGATTACGCTGTAGAGCAGGCCGCCGGTATTCTTGGCCGAGGCCATGTCGGTGGATTCGGTGAAGATCACTCCCACCCAGAACACGGCCGGCCACCAGTTGCGGAGCAGGGATCGCGAGGAGTGCGTCAGCGACGACCGTTCGGCTTGTGCAGGAGCAGCCACGCTATTCGGCGCGATAATTGGGAGCTTCGCGCGTGATCATCACGTCATGCACGTGGCTCTCACGCAGTCCGGCGCCGCTGATGCGAACGAACTTCGCCTTCTGCTGCAGCTCTTCGATGCTGCCGCAACCCACGTAGCCCATGCCGCTCTTCACGCCGCCAACCAACTGGTAGACGATCATGCCGACCGTTCCGCGATAAGGCACTCGGCCTTCGATGCCTTCCGGCACCAGCTTTGCCAGGCGATTGCCTTCGGTGCCATCTTCCGACAGCACAGGCACAGAGGAGTCGCCGTCGGTGTTCTGGAAGTAGCGTTCGCTGGATCCTTGCGCCATCGCAGCCAGCGATCCCATGCCGCGATAAGTCTTGAAGGAGCGCCCCTGATACAGAATCGTTTCGCCCGGACTCTCTTCAGTTCCGGCCAGCAGCGAGCCGATCATCACGCAGTCAGCGCCCGCGGCAATGGCCTTGGTCACGTCGCCTGAATACTTGATGCCGCCGTCGGCGATGATCGAGATGTCGCTGTCACGCACGGCGCGTGCGGCTTCGGCGATGGCCGTGATCTGCGGAACCCCTGCGCCGGTCACAACGCGTGTGGTGCAGATGGAGCCCGGTCCAATGCCGACCTTGATGCCGTCGGCTCCGGCCTTCGCCAGTTCGCAAGCGCCGTCGAAGGTTGCGATGTTGCCGGCGAGCAGATCGACTTCCGGGAGCACTGACTTGAGCTTCTTGATGGCTTCGATCACGCGAGTGGAGTGTCCGTGTGCACTGTCGATGGCCAGCACATCAACCTTGGCTTTCACCAGTTCCTGGGCGCGTTCGAGGAAGTCGCCGGTTGCGCCGATCGCGGCGCCCACACGCAGGCGGCCATGATCGTCTTTCGCAGCGGTGGGATACTTCAGCCGCTTCTGAATGTCTTTAACGGTGATCAGGCCCTTGAGATTGTAGGCATCGTCGACCACCAGCAACTTCTCGATGCGGTGCTGATGCAGGATCGCCTCGGCATCGTTCAGCGTGGTGCCGACCGCGACCGTGATCAGGTTCTCGCGGGTCATCACTTCGCTGATGGGAACGTCGGTACGGGTTTCGAAGCGGAGATCGCGATTGGTGAGGATGCCGACCAGCTTCTTGTTCTTGGTGATCGGAACGCCCGAGATACGGTAATGCCGCATCAACTCCAGCGCTTCGGAGATCTTCTGGTCCGGCGACATGGTGATCGGGTCGACGATCATGCCGCTTTCGGAGCGCTTCACCTTGTCGACTTCGGTGACTTGCTGCTCGATGGTCAGGTTGCGGTGGATGATGCCCAGGCCGCCCTGCTGCGCCATGGCGATGGCCATGCGCGACTCGGTCACCGTGTCCATGGCGGCGCTGATCATGGGCACACGCAGTTCAATGTTGCGGGTCAGGCGGGTGGTGGTGTCCACCGTGGCCGGCACGACATCGGACTTGGCGGGCAGCAACAACACGTCATCGAAGGTCAGGGCCTCAGGGACTGGGAAATTAATCATGATATGTATTCCACGGAGGGATAAGGAAATATTGTAGAGTCGCGGCGGAGCTTAGGCAAACCAGCGCTGAAAGACACAGATGGTAATTCGATGGAATCGCCCTGCGGCCGGATGGAAATTAACTGAAGAGGCCATTGACACCGGGGTTATGATGTTGGCCCGGAGGATGGCATATATGCGAACTGCGTCGCTTCTGCTGCTTGCCTTCTGTCTGCCCTTGACCGCCGTATCTGCTGCGGCACAACAAACCTTGTACGAAAACGGCCCCATCAACGGTGACGTCAATGCCTGGACTATCAATTTCGGCTTTGAAATCGATGACAGCTTCTACATCGCCAGTTCCAGTGCCCAGGTGAACGGTGTCGCCTTTGGAGCGTGGCTTTTCCCGGGAGATACGCTTGAATCCGTCGAGGTGTCCCTCACTTCGCAACCGGGCGGTGGAACCAGCTACTTCGACAGTATTGTCAACTTCACGCAGAGCGGTTGTGTCTTGAACAGCGGCAACTTTGACGTATGCACGGAAACCGGCAGCTTCAGCCCAGTCACTCTCAGCAATGGCACCTATTACCTGAACCTGCAGAATGCGGTGACCGCCGAAGGTAATATGGTGTATTGGGACCAGAATAACGGGGTCGGCTGTCATTCTGAAGGCTGTCCCTCACTGGCGTTTCCCGACTTTTTCGAATCGATTCCCTCGGAGTCATTCACCATGCTGGGAAGCAACACCTCAACGGGCACGAGTCCTGAGCCGGGCAGCATTGCGCTGTTTGCGTCCGGAGTGCTGGGCCTGGGGAGCGTGGCGCATCGCAAGCTGCGAAAGTCCAGCTAGCGCGGGCGGCTTGGCGCGTAAATTGCCTGCATGCATCGACGGAAAGCGTCCAGCATCTGATGACTTATGGGCAATTGCCTGAGCGGGTAAGCTGGTAGCTGTGGGCCCTGTATCCGCTTCGCTGTAAGCACGCGTTGTCGTTGAATTCTCGCCATTTCGGGCGTATATTTGTCTAGGTACTGTTGTGTTTTGAGGTTCCTGTCACCGGCTTCCGGCGTGACGGCGAACCGGCAGATCCGGCGAAGCACACCGGTGGGCGACAGCCCACTTTTTATTTCCACCCGTTAATCCGCTGGTTGTACGGCGAGTCCAGGTGGTTACAAGGGCCTGAGAGGCGCTCTGTGCTTACACGCTCCGCCAGGCGGCGGGGAACGCCGGTACAGAGCTGGAGCAGCGGTTTACGAGAGACGATGGCGGGCGGGATCGACAAAATTCGCGAGATCGCAGATAGGGTCGCGCAGTCTAGCGGACTGGAAGTAGTGGACCTGGAGTTACTCGGCGGCGGCAAGGCGCGCATGCTGCGGGTCTATATCGATAAGCCGGGCGGAGTGACGCATGAGGATTGTGCGAACTTCAGCCGCGAGGCAGGCACGATCTTCGACGTGGAAGACGCAGTACCGGGTAGCCAGTACACCCTGGAAGTTTCGTCGCCGGGACTGGATCGCAAGCTGTCGAAGCCGGCAGAGTTCCAGCGCTTCATCGGCAGCCGGGTCAAGCTGACGACCCTTGACCCGGTGAATGGGAATCGGCACTTCGAGGGACGCCTGAAGGCGTTCAACGATGGCCGGCTCAGCCTGGAGCTGACGCCGCGCAAGAAGTCGAAGAAGCACGAAGCAGTTGAACCTGGCGCCGAGGTTGAGATCGGCCTGGCAAACGTGGAGAAGGCGAATCTGGTTCCGGAGTTTTAGCTGGTTGAGTCGGTTTCTTACCGGCGCGGAGAAAAGCAGATCCCTGGTCGGGCTGAAGCCCTCCTCGTGATGACGATTTAGTTGCTGTGGCGGTGGGATCTGAAGCCGCGCTTTGGTTGGAACGCAACTCATATAGGCGTTTAGGCTGGCGCAATGACAAACGAGTCCCGAAGGGGACGAAAGAGCTTAGCCCAGCGTTTCAGCGCTGGGTAGCAAGATCACACAATTCGAGTCCGCAGGGACGGCAGGAAGTAACAGTAAGGTGGCAGTGAATTATGGCGAGTGAACTGTACAACGTAATCGACGCTCTCAGCCGGGAGAAAGGCATCGATCCGCAAATTGTGGTCAGCGCGGTGGAAGATGCCATCGTCGTGGCCACCCGAAAGTATTACAAGACCCAGGAGAACCTGCGCGCCGAACTCGATAAGGAGAGCGGGCAGATTCGGGCCTATGCGGTGAAGTCGATCGTCGAGACCCCCGAACAGATCGAAGATCCGCTGGCGCAGATCACGCTTGACGACGCTAAGCGAATCGATCCCGCGGCCGAGGTGGGAGGCGAACTCCGCACCTACAAGGCGACCGACGTTCTGGGACGTATCGCCGCGCAGCTGGCGAAGCAGGTCATCTTCCAGAAGGTGCGCGAAGCTGAGCGCGACACGGTTTACAACGAGTACATCGGACGCGTGGGCGAGATCATCAACGCGACCGTCAAACGCAACGAAGGTCAGGATGTAATCGTCGACCTGGGCAAGGCGGAAGGCCGCATGCCGAAGAAGGAACAGTCGCGACTGGAGTCGTTTGCTCCGGGTGAGCGAGTGCGTTGTGTAATCTCTCGCGTGGAAAAGGCTTCGAAAGGCCCGCAGGTTGTAGTTTCGCGCGCGGCTCCGGAATTGGTCACACACTTATTCCAGACGGAAGTGCCGGAGATCTACGACAACACGGTTGTGATTCGCGCCATCGCGCGCGAAGCCGGCGAGCGCACCAAGATCGCAGTGATGTCGAAGGACAAGGATGTCGATCCCGTGGGCGCCTGTGTGGGCATGAAGGGCATGCGGGTGCAGTCCATCATCCGCGAGCTGCGCGGCGAGAAGATCGACATCATCGAGTATCACGAAGATCCGGTCACCTTCGCCGAGAAGGCGCTGCAGCCGGCGAAGGTCAGTCGCGTCACCGTTCTTGAAGGCCAGGAGAAGCATCTTGAGGTGATCGTTGACGACAGCCAGTTGTCGCTGGCTATCGGCAAGAAGGGTCAGAACGTTCGTTTGGCCGCTAAGCTGCTCGGCTGGAAGATCGACATCAAGAGCGAGGAAGAGAAGCGCCAGGAAGTCGAAGAGCAGATGCGCGGCATGATGGGCCAAGCGACTACGCCGATCGAGAGCGTGCCTGATCTTGAGCCTGGAATCGTCGAGAAGCTGGTTGCCGCCGGAATCACCACGGTCGAGTCGGTCGCCGATATGACGCCCGAGCAGTTGGAAGAAGTGCCGGGCATCGGACCGAAGACGGTGGAGAAGATCAGTATCGCGGTCAATAATTACTTCGCCAGCCTGGATGCAGCCGCTGAGGGCCTTCCGGATGCCGGCGAGGCGGTGGGACAGGATGTGCCGGCCGAGGAAGAAGCGCGCGAGTTGGAAGCCACGGAAGGCGCTGAATCCGATGCGGGGGCCGTAGATGCTGTAGAGGATGCGACAGCCGGAGAATCGCCAGATGAAGTCGCGGTCGCCGAGCGCGATGATGCCGAGGCTGAATCGGCAGGGGAACTCTCCGCTGAGACCGACGTCGAGCCGGGTGACGAAGGTGGCCAGTCGGGCGATGAAGAAGGTTTGTCCGATGAACCCGAGGCTTCTTCGGAGAGCGTGGAAGAGCTGGCCGACGAGGGTCAGGCTTTCGAAGCCGAGGTGATCGATGGGGTCGAGAATGCTCCGCTGGCAGATGAAGGTGAGCGCATCTTCCATGAGCGCATCGAAACTCCGAACGAGAATGTACCCGACGAAGAAGAGCCGGGCGAGAAGCGTTAAAGCAGTTGTCGGTTGCCGGGTAGAGCTGGCCTTCAGGCCAGCGTCGAGCGATCCTTTTCCGTGATGGGAGTCGGCTTCAGCCGACAGCCCGAGCGAACATTAACCACACCGTGAGGATGCTATGAAGGCGTAACCCAGACGGGAAATAACGGAGGAAACGGGGCGTAATGCAGCACAAGATTCGAATCAACGACCTGGCCAGAGAACTCGAGGTAAAGAGCAAAACCATCCTCGACGTTCTGATCAAGGTCGGCATCACTGAGAAAAAAACGCACTCCAGCTCCATTGAGGTCGACGAAGCGGAGCGCGTCAAGAAGTACTTTGCGGAGCATGAGCCCAGTTCAAGTCGTGGCTCCCGTGTGTCAGCAGCGTCGTCGGACGAGTTCAAGCCCAAGATCGATCTGTCGCATATCTCCAAGCCAGGCGATGTGCTGAAGGCGATCACGCAGAAGGCTGCTCAACCGGCTGCGCCTGCGCGTCCAAGTACGCCTCCGGTTGCGGCGGCTCCCGCGCGTCCCGCCGTTACTCCTCCGAAGCCTGCGCCGGCCGTGACCGCCAGCACGCAACCCGCGCCTCCGGTCGAACCTCCGAAGCCTGCGCCGCGTTTCATTACGCCGCAATCGGTGGCGCGTCCGCCGGCTGCCATTGTCATTCCGGCCAAGCCTCCAGCGCCGCCCGTCCCCCAGCCACGCCCCGCCGCCGAAGCGGCAAAGTCGGCTCAGGCAGAGCAGGCGCCCCCCACCAATCACGCAGGAACCACAGTTTTGACGCCGGAAGCTCCGGCAGCCGAGACACCAGCAACATTGGAGGCAGGAACGACGACCGCGGCTCCTCCGGCGCCTGGCGCGCCGACAACTCAGGCAGTACCACCCGTACGTCCCGGAACTCCGGTGCAACCCGGCGATGTACGCTCGGCTCCGGGTCGTCCTGGACAGGCTCCAGCGAATGCGGCGCCTGCGGCTCCTCCGCGCCGGCTGATTGTGCCGCAGACGGGACCGCGTCCGGTCTATCAGGCGCCTGTGCGCCCAACGGCAGCCGCCATGCCTCCACGCCCGGTCATGCCGGAACGCGGCAAGCCGATCTTCCAGCGCCCACAGCGTCCGGGAGGGCCGCCTACGAGCGGTGCTCCTGGCACTCGTCCGCCCATGCGTCCGGGTGAGCGTCGTGGTCCGCATCCGACGCGCTCCGGTGCTCCGGGAATGCGTCCCGGCTTCGGTGCCGGCGGCCCCGGCGTTGGTGCTCCGCCGCCTCCGACCGGACAGCGTCCTATGGGACGTCCGGCGCGTCCGGGACAGCGTTATGTTCCGCGTGGGGTGAAGGAAGGCCCGATGAAGGGGTTCACTCCGCCGCCGCGGCTTTCGCTCTCGAGCGAGCCGCTGCCCATCACGCGCGCGATTGAGATCCCGGAGGGTATCAGCGTGAAGGATCTGGCTGAGAAGCTGGAGATTCGCGCAAAGGACTTGATTGCTCGTCTGCTGGCGCGCGGTGTCTTCGCCACCGTTAACCAGACCCTCGACTCCGACCTCGCTTCCAACATGGCTCGCCACTTCGGCGCCGAGACTTCGGTCATCAGCTTCGAAGAGCAGTTGGCGAAAGATGAGGGTCCGGCTGAGCGTACCGGGGAAGACGGAGCGATGGCGGTAACTCGTCCTCCGGTGGTGACCATCATGGGCCACGTCGATCACGGCAAAACCAGCTTGCTCGACGCGATCCGCTCTACCAACGTTGCCGAAGGCGAAGCTGGTGGAATCACGCAGCACATCGGCGCTTACAAAGTCGCGATCACCGATACGAATTCGCCGGCCTTTGGCCGCGAGATCGTCTTCCTCGACACGCCAGGTCACGAAGCGTTTACCCGCATGCGTGCCCGCGGATCGAAGGTCACCGATATCGTTGTCCTGGTGGTCGCAGCCGATGACGGCGTGATGCCGCAGACGCTGGAGGCGATCGATCACGCCAAGGCGGCGAATGTGCCAATGATCGTCGCCGTCAACAAGATCGATAAGCCCGACGCCATGCCCGACCGCGTGAAGAAACAGCTCGCCGATCGTGGGTTGATGCCGGAAGACTGGGGCGGGAGCACCGTGTTCGTAGATGTGTCGGCGAAGCAGAAGACCAACCTCAATCTGTTGATGGAGATGATCTGTCTGGTCGCCGACCTCGGCGATCTGAAGGCTGTACCCGAGCGTCTGGCGAGCGGCACGGTGCTGGAAGCCAAGCTCGATCGTGGCCGTGGTCCGGTGGCGACCGTGCTGGTACAGAACGGAACGCTGCACAACAGCGACAACTTTGTGGTAGGGAACGTGTTCGGTAAAGTGCGCGCCATGTTTAACGATCGTGGCGTTGCGCTGGAATCGGCGGGACCGTCTACTCCGGTTGAAATTCTCGGCTTGGAAGGACTGCCGCAGGCTGGCGATCAACTGGTCGCCGTGGCCGATCGCGAGAAGGCGCGCGGTATCTCCGAGTATCGCGAGATGAAGGCGCGTGAAGCGCAGTTGGCGAAGAGCTCGCGCGTTTCGCTCGAAGGTCTGGCGGAGCAGCTCAAGACGGCCGGCCAGAAGGAACTGTTCATCATCCTCAAGGGCGATGTGCAGGGCTCGGTGGAAGTGCTGGGCGATGTGCTGATCAAGCTGTCGAACGAACGGGTGAAGATCAATGTTATGCGCGCCAGTGTGGGCGCTATCACCGAGAGCGATGTGCTGCTGGCCTCGGCGTCGAATGCCATCATCATCGGCTTCAACGTGCGGCCGGAACGCAAGGCGCAGGAACTGGCGGAGCAGGAAAAGGTCGACATCCGCCTGCACTCGATCATTTACGAGGTGCAGGACGAGATCAAGAAGGCCATGACCGGACTGCTGGAACCGATCATCAAGGAGACCTACCTGGGCCGCGCCGAAGTGCGCGACACCTTCCGGGTTCCGAAGGTGGGCGTCATTGCCGGATGCATGGTCATCGATGGCGTAGTCAAGCGCGATGCCGAAGTTCGGTTGCTGCGCGACAACGTTGTTGCCTTCAAGGGCAAGGTGGGTTCGGTGCGGCGCTTCAAAGAAGATGTCAGCGAAGTGCGTACCGGCATGGAGTGCGGCATCTCGATTGCGAACTACGGCGACATTAAGGTAGGCGACGTGATCGAAGTGTTCGTGACCGAGCGCGTCGCGGCCGAAGCGTTCGTGTAAGGCAGTTGCCAGTGGCCGGTTGTCAGTTGTCGGTGACTGCTGTTGAGCTTTTAATTGGGTGGAGGACGCCTTTCAGGGGTGCAGGCGAGAAAATCTAACGGATTGCGCTTTAGCGCCCGAGGTACTTACCGCAGCGGCTAAAGCCGCACCTTTGACAAGATTCATGGATGCACTGCTGAAGCGGTGCTCCACCCGTACGATCAAACATTCATCGTCCCGGACCTGAATCCTCGCTTGCGAGGACCCGGTATCCGGGACGTTCTGCAACCGAGAGAAATATGATCGCGTATCTCATGCTGGAGATTCGCATCGAAGGCGCGCATTCGCTGAAGGACAAGCGGCAAGTGGTGCGCAGCGTGAAGGACGGCCTGCGCAATCACTTCAATGTTGCCGTGGCAGAAATTGACGCGAGCGAGGCCTGGCAGCGGGCGACGATTGGTGTGGTCAGCATCTCCGATTCGCGCGATTATCTCGACGGGCTGATGCGTAACGTCGAACGCCACGCCACGCGGGTGGCGAATAATGCGGGCGGCGAGGTGACGGATTCCTTTCTGGATTTCTTGCAGGAAGCGGAATTCGGTGATCATCTAACCGGGGAACCGTGATGGTTATCACCGCCAAGTTGACAGACTGGCGTATGCTCTAACGTTCCCCTTTGTGGCTTTTAGCTTTTGGCTTTGAGCTCTTAGCAGGCAGGCAAAGGCTGGTAGGGGAGCAGAAGTCATTTTATAAGCTAAGAGCTAAAGGCTAAGAGCTAAGAGCTGATATGGAAAATCGGGGACAGAAATATCACCGCGGACGCATGGAAGAAGCGTTGCGCGAAGAAATTGCCGCTCTGGTGGAGGGCGAATTGGGCGATCCGCGTATCGGCCTGGTCAGTGTGACTGAGGTCCATATGGCCGACAGCCGGAATGCGCGTGTGTTCGTAGCCGCAGCCGGGAATGACGAAGAGGCGAAGCAGAGCCTGGAAGGACTGAACGCCGCGCGCGGCTACATTCGCCATGAATTGACCCAGCGCCTGGGAGTACGGCAGGCGCCGGATGTCTTCTTTGTGCTCGACCGCTCCGAGCAGTACGGTGGACGGATCGAAGAGTTGTTGCAGAGAATTGAGAAGAGGAAGAAAAGCAAGTAGCGACGAGCGACTAGTAAGGGCCAATGTCGCGGGTTGCGGGACAATTTTCTGAAGGGTTGGTGGCTATCGCTAGTCGCTAACAGCTAATCACCATGCTGGACGAAGTACTGAACCAAATCGGTAGACGCAAGACGTTCATTCTGACTTCGCATGCGCGGCCGGATGGCGACGCTGTTGGTTCGACATTGGCTTGCGCTCAGATCTTGCGCAGTATGGGCAAGCAGGCGAGCGTAGTGCTGAGCGATGGTGTGCCCGGAGTTTATGGGCCGCTGCCGTTCACCGACACCGTCCTGCGCAACACCGACGAGGCTCCTGAAGCGGACGCCGCCATCATCCTGGAATGCGACAGCGTTTCGCGCACCCGTCTGACCGGCCTGGAGCACCACTTCCTCATCAACATCGATCACCACGCCACGGCACGTCCCTTCGGCGACGTGAACTGGATCGATCCTGATGCGTGCGCGACGGCGGAGATGATCTTCCGCCTGGCGCGGGAAGCCGGGGTGAAGATTTCGCCGGAGGTCGCCACCTGTCTCTACACCGCGGTCCTGACCGATACCGGTTCCTTCTGCTTCCATGGCACCACCGAGCGCACCTTCGCGCTGGCGCAGGAACTGGTGCGTTGCGGCGCCGATCCGGTGCGCATCGCGCACAATGTCTACTTCTCGACGCAGCTGTCGAAGATGCGACTGCTGGGTGCGGCGCTTAACGGTTTGCAGCGCGAGGGCAGCCTGGCCTGGATGCACGTCGATCGCGAGACCATGGAACGTTGCCAGGCCAGCGACGAGGATTGCGAAGGCCTGGTGAACTACGCGCTCGCAATTCAGGGCATCGAAGTGGCGCTCTTCTTCCGCGAGCAGTCTGACGGGCGGTATCGCGTCAGCCTGCGCAGCAAAGGCCTGGTCAACGTGGCTGCTGTTGCCGAAGCTTTTGGCGGCGGCGGACATGAGTGCGCCAGCGGCTGCGCGGTGGAAGGCCCCTTGTCCGTTGCTACCGAACGTCTGCTGGCTCAGTTGCGGCTACGGGGTTACGACGCCAACGTGCAATGACTGCTGTCCTCCTGGCGTTTCAGAATTATCTAGAAGGTCGGACTTTAGGACACGCCTGACGGTGTTAAAAACCCCAGGTCTCGAAAAGCGCGAGACCCGGGACACCCGGGCTTTGCTTACCGCTGCGCGGCCGCGAGACCTGGAGCCTTCGTGCTTTGCTTCCAGGCTCAATCCTTGTCACAATGAAGGTGAACAGCAGATCCTTCGTCGACCTGAAGGTCTCCTCGTGGTGACAATGGTAGACGCGAGCAGCTAATTGAGACCGACACCGACTCCCATCATGAACGATCGTACGCGGCGCTCGACAGACGCTCTTGCGCTGATCGCATTCTGCGGATTTCTGTTTCTGCTTGGATTGCAGATCGTCGGGCTGGTGGGCGCCGATGAACCTCGGTACGCGCAGGTTGCGCGCGAGATGCTGGCGCGTCACGACTGGGTCACGCCAGTTCTCTACGGACATCCCTGGCTGGAAAAACCTCCGCTTTATTACTGGACGGCGATGATCGCCTACAAGGGAGCAGGCGGAGTAAGCGACAGCGCAGCGCGTCTTCCTACTGCCGTGCTTTCCACGCTGATGATCTTTTTCATCTATGCCTGGTCGCGACGCTTTCGTCCCGGCATGCAACTGGATGCGGCCCTCATCACCGCATCAGCCGCGATCATTGTCGGCTTCGGACGCAGTGCTTCCACAGACATGCCGCTAACGGTGATGTTCACTGTCGCCATGTTGTCGTGGTATGGCTGGCATTCGAGCAACAAGCGAAGCTGGCTGTTGGCGTTTTACTTCTTCATGGCGCTGGCGACGCTGGCGAAAGGGCCGGTTGCGATATTCCTTGGTGGAGTCATTATCCTGTTGTTTGCGGCGTTGCGGCGCGAGCCTCGGTTGATCGTGCGGGCGTTGTGGCCCGTCGGCATTGCATTGTATCTAGCGGTGGCCACGCCGTGGTACATCGCAGTACAACATGAGAATCCCGAGTTCTTCCGCACCTTCTTCCTGCAGCACAATCTGGAGCGCTTCAGCAGCAATCTCTATCATCACCCTGAGCCTTTCTGGTTCTACCTTCCGGTGGCGCTGCTGGCATTGGTTCCGTGGACAATTTTCGTCATAGCTGCCGCAGTCGATGCCATCCGCGACTGGCGCTTCTCCGTGCAACAGCCGGCCGGGCAGGAAGATTTCCGCACCTATCTTGCGCTATGGCTGCTGCTGCCGATCGTCTTCTTCTCGCTCTCGCACTCGAAGCTGCCGGGATACATTCTGCCGAGCATTCCCGCGGGAACCATGCTGCTGGCCGACTTCATACGCCGCCGTGAGCAGGCGCAGGTCAAGCCGGCGATGTGGATGATCGTGCTGCATGCGCTGCTCTCGTCGGCCATGCTGATCGCGGCATTTGTCGTATCGTTCAAACTGCTGAAACTACCGCTGCCACGCACCGTCATCGTCGTGGCCGCGTCGCTGGCTGTGGTTACGATCCTGATGTTCGTGCTGACGTTGCAAAGCCAGGGATACCGCGTGCTCCGCTTCACTACTCTGGTTCCGGTGGTGATCGCCTTCTCGCTGATCCTGCGGGGCACCGCTCCGTTGATCAGCTATCTGCAGTCCGAGCGCCCGGTGGAAGCGGCTTTGTCGCAGACCGAGATCGGCCGCCTTCCCGACATTGCGGTCTACGACGTTCCTCCGGGTGTCGAATATGGGCTGGCGTTTTATCGCAATCATCCGGTCGCGAATTACGAGCGCAACGAAATCCCAGCAGGCGATCACATCGTCGTGGCTGCCGAGGGCAGCCAGAAAGAGCTGCAATATCGGCTTCCGGGTCGGCGAGTCATTCAATTCGGCGGATTTGCCTGGCAACATCTCGACTTCTATCTGATCGCCGGTAAGCCGGCTCCGCAGCAGCATCCTTGAGGTTCGTTCCACCCTTGGCAATATGAAATTTTGCCGCTGGCTCTTGACGTATGGCGGTGAGTCATGGAGAATCGAGCCACTCACGTCACTTCATGAGTTGCTGAACTGAGATACTGTTTCTTCCGGCCACTGCTTTCATTCATACATAAGCCATCTTCGTAAGAGCCGCTTCACTTAGACCCCGTAGTAAATAAGCCTCTCAGGGTTTGTGCCGAATTGCGCAACCGCTTCTTTGCGGCCGCCAGAAGAGAGCAGGTTCCTCCTTCCGGTGTGCTTAATGGAAGCCGCGCCGCCACTTGTAAATGACAAATTTCCGGCGCTTGCGCTGAACGCGCTCGCGTTCAACCACGCCTCCGCCTTGTGGTGCGCCCCCAGAAGGACAAACAGGGAGACGATTGCGTCTGGCTCGAAAAGGAGTGTGTTATGAGAGATACCTTCGGTGGGCAGGCAATCAGCACAAACAGGAAGTTCCCAATTCGCAGTTTCATTTCAGTGCTGATGTCGCTGGCAGTGCTTTTTGCCATGGCGGCACAGGCACAAACCTACTCCGTACTTCATGCCTTCACCGGCGGCCGGGATGGCGCGTATCCTTTCACCGGCCTAACTCTGGAAGGCCAGAATCTGTTTGGAACTACTTTTGGCGGAGCTGATAATTATGGCACCGCGTTCGTATTGAAACCGGCAGGGAACGGCTGGGTCTTGAGTACGCTGCACACCTTCGAAAGCGGCCCGGACGGCGCTGGTCCTAGCAGTCCCTTGACGGTGGGCCCCGATGGCACCCTTTATGGCGCCACGTCTGCCGGAGGCGGGGGACCCTGTTTTACCTCCAACGGTTATCACGGGTGCGGCACAGTCTATAAGCTGCTTCCGCCGACGCACTCCTCCCCCAACACCAATCCGGGTTGGAGCGCTACCGTACTGTATGACTTCAGCGGTACCGACGGATCGTATCCGCAAGGCGGCCTGACTTTCGATCTGAACGGAACGCTTTACGGCACCGCAGTGAACGGTGGCCCCGCCGATGCGGGCGTGATCTACACCCTGACGCCATCGAACGGTCAGTGGACCCAGAACGTTCTGTATAACGTGATGAACAATGGGGACGGCGAGTTCCCCTGGGGCGGCGTGATCTTCGACAGCACCGGCAACCTCTACGGCGTAATGACGAACGGGGGACCGTACGGCTTCGGCGTGGTTTATGAACTGTCGCCTTCGGGATCCGGTTGGACGGAAAGCGCGGTCCATGGTTTCACGGACCAAGGCAATGATGGCATGGGTCCGCAAAGTGGGTTAATCAAGGATTCGGCGGGAAATCTCTACGGCGCAACGGTCTATCTTCCGAACAGCGGCGGTAGCGCGTTCGAGCTGACTGCTTCGGGAGGTGGCTGGAACTATAACTTCATCACCGCATTCCAGGGCGGTCTAAATCTGGGACCGTATGCGAACCTGGTGATGGATTCCTCCGGCAATCTCTACGGCACCACCTTTGCCGACGGACAGTATGGCTATGGAACAGTGTTCAAGCTCACGCGATCCGGTGGAACCTGGACCTATCAATCGCTGCACAACTTCACCGGCGGCAATGATGGCGCCAGCCCCATGGCGCCTCTGATCCTGGATGGAAGCGGGAATCTTTACGGCACCACCTCGAGCGGCGGACAATATGCGGCCGGGGTAGTGTTTAAGATTACGCCATAAATCAAGAATACTCCCGAAGAGCAGCCCATCCGACGCACATTGCCGGGTGGGCTGTTCTTTTGCAGTTTAGGTCCCCTTCACTTTGTCAAAACTTCTCCTGCCGCGTTGATCGAAGCGAAATCGTGTTACAGTGTCAGCCCGCTTGGCGGAAGGCCTGACATAGGCTTCCGCATTTCTCTTGAGGAGCTAAGCATGCAGAGATTCAGCACTCCCTATCTCCTATTCTTCGCTTGTGTCGTGGTTGCGGTTCTGGCTGGCTTTGGGGATACGTCCTGGGCAGCGACCGAAACTGTTGTCTATAGTTTTACGGGTGGCCTCGATGGAGCCGATCCGGCATCGCAGTTGATTTTCGACTCAGCGGGTAATGCTTACGGAACCACGGTGACTGGCGGCTCATCGAACTGCGGAACGGTCTTCGAGTTGACGCCAAGTGGTGGCGGCCACTGGCAGCAGACTGTGTTGTACAGTTTCGGCTGCCTTAGCGACGGCAAAAATCCATATGGCGGCCTAACCATGGATGCCCAGCACAGTCTGTACGGCACTACTGTCGCGGGCGGCTCGGGAGGAATTTGCAGCGGTGATGGCTGCGGGGTGGTCTTCAAGCTGACACGCTCCGGCGACAGCTGGATGGAGACAGTGCTGTATAGCTTTGGAGATAGTCCTGACGCAGCGGGTCCCGGCGGCGCGGTAGTCTTCGATCGCGCAGGCAATTTGCTGGGTACCAGTCCTGACGGAGGAGCGTTTGCGGAAGGCACAATTTATGAACTCTCGCAGAGCAACGGGCAGTGGACAGAGCGGGTGGTGCACGACTTCACCGGCGGGGCGGATGGCGGAATCGGATCGCTGGGTGCGCTGCTGTTGGATGCATCCGGTAATCTCTACGGGGTGACCGAGCTGGGCGGAGCTAACGGATTCGGCACGGTGTTCAAACTGGCTCCGGGCTCCGCAGGCACCTGGACGTTCAGCACCGTTTACGCTTTTCAGGGTCAACCCGATGCGGCTTTTCCCTATGGGGGATTGATCGCTGATCCACACGGCAACTTGTACGGAACGACTTACTACGGTGGAACGAGCGGCGCCGGAGCCGTCTTCCGCGTGGGGCCCGGCGTAGGCACTGGACCCTGGCACAGCACCGTGTTGTATAGCTTCCACGGGGGCAGCGACGGCGGGAATCCCACCAGCACGCTGGTATTCAATCCGGCCGGCAAACTGTATGGCGCTACATCGGCGGGCGGAGACGCCGGCTGTGATTGCGGCGTGCTCTTCTCCCTCTCTCAGGTGAGTAACAATCACTGGCTCGAAAACGTTCTTCACACTTTTGGCACACCTCCAGATGGCGCTTTCGCTTACTACGGATTGACGCCCGACGCCACCGGACACTACTTGGGGACGACGGCCGCCGGCGGAAACCAAAATCAAGGCGTTGTGTTCGAACTGACGCCTTAAAGGTTCTGGTCCGACGGCCGCGATTTAAACGCTACGTTCTTCAAGACACAACCCATTAGCGAGCGTTGTGCTGTTCATGCGGGGCAGCTTCGTGTTCTGGAGCGGCGGCATGCGGTGCCTCGCCCCGAGGAGGGTCGGCGGCATGTGGGGCCTCACCCCGCGGCGGCCCGGCCGCAGGTGGTGCGCCCATAGGACGCGCTTCCGGCCGCGCTGCTTCAGGGCGTGGAGCTTGAGCTTCCGGACGTGGAGCTTGAGCCTGTGGCCGCGGAGCTTCCATCTGGCGCGGCGGGTTAGCCGCACGCGGAGCCTCCGGCTGGTTTACATGAGCGGCAGGGGTATGAGGCGTCTCCCGCGGAGCTGGAGCAACGTTTCGCGCCGCCGGCGGGTTCTCCGGACGCGGCGCAGGAGCGTTGTTTTCACGTTCGGGTGGACGCGGCACGTTATTCGCTCGGGCTGCTGTGTTCATGTTTGGGCGCGGAGTCTCATTCGGGCGCGGCGTATTCGCGACGCGCTCGTTGGGACGCGCCGTGCCGTTCGGATGCGGCTGCGTTGCTGCCGTATTTACCGGCCGATTTCGTGCGGGAACTACTCCGGCTGCACGAAACTCGGCGGCTTTCGGAGTCGCGGCTATCGCCGGACGTCCATGATTCACCGAAGCATAGAGTTCGCGATTCTGACGAGCAGCCTGCTCGTGCTGTGTCTGCGTATTCGTGGCTGCAAGGTGACGCTCGCGCAGCGCAGCTTCCTGCTGGGAGGTTGGACGCGCTTCAACTCCACCGCGTCCGCCGTTGTAGCTGACGCGCGTGACGTTGACGTTGTTCACCACAGTACGGTTATAGACGTGAACGTTGTTGATGGTAACGTTGTTCACCGACCGGTTGTAATAGAACTGCCGGTTCTGCCAGTATCCGCCGTAGTAACCGTTGCCGGGATAGCCGTAGCCATAGTCAATGCCGCCGTAGTAGCCGACCTGCGGTCCCCAGTATCCGGGGTTCCAGACGTAGGCACTATTCTGGTAGCCCCAGTAGCCAGGCGTCCAGAGATAGCCCGGTTCGGGAGCGAGCACCCATGTGCCCGGCACCCAGAAGTAACCCTCTGGTCCGTAAGCCCAATAGCCCGGTGTCCACATGTAACCGGCGGCGGGACAAGGCGGTTGCGTGTATACCGGCAGCGGCGGCGGAGCGAAGCCGACCGAGATGAAGACGCCCGCCGATAAGCTGGCGGGAAGAATGATGAGCAGAAGGCCAATTAAGACTAATCGACTGTAACGGAAGAGATCCATTGTTTCTCCTTAATCGTTCCTGGTGATCGCCCGCCGCTCGGCCAGTCGCTCAGTTTCAGCGTTATTCGTTGACGATCGTCGCAAATTGAATTTCACAACTCCTATACATAAAAAAAAGACGTATATGCGTTAGTTGCGACTTTATCGTCTGCCGTCACGGGCGAAATTTCTTTTGTTGTCGTTCATGCGGGCAACCAAAATTGCTGCACCTGAGATAGCATGAATTCCGCAGGCCACGGAGGGTGGAGTTGGAAGCACAGTCTGAGGCAGGCGCGAAAACACAGAACGCTGGCAGCGCGGCGACCCCGGATCGGCCAGGCGTGAACGTCCAGGCTCATCAGGTTGCATCGCAAGGCGCACTTTTCCTCTTCCCTGGTGTGATTGCACTTGTATACGCGTGCGCATCCGGCCTGCGAACCGTGTCCGATTACGACCTCGGTTGGCAACTGGCCAGCGGACGCTGGATGGTGCAGCATCATCGCATCTTCTCCACGGATGTTTTCTCCTACACCGCTTACGGGCAACCGTGGATCTATCCCATCGGCGCGGGGCTGATCTTTTACGCGGCTTACCTGCTCGGCGGCTACGGGTTGCTTTCCTGGATCGGCGCGATCGCCTGCGCAGGCACGGTTGCCCTGCTGCTGCGACGCGGCTCGGTGACCACCGCAATTCTTGCCATCATCGCGGTTCCCCTGATCGCCTATCGCACGGTCCCGCGCGCCGATATGTTCACCGTCATACTTTTCGCGGCTTTCCTGTCGATCCTGTGGGAGAACTTCCAGACCGGCCGGGCTCGCCTGTGGTGTTTACCGGTAGGGATGATCGCCTGGGTGAACCTGCATCTCGGTTTCGTCGCCGGATTGGGCTTGATTTTCGGTTTCGCCGGTATCGACGTGATCGAAATGCTGTTCGGGGAAACTCGCAGGCGGAAGGCGATTCAGAGGCTGAAGCACGAGCTGCCTTGGTTCGCGGCAACGGCGGCGGTAACGCTTCTCAATCCCTGGGGCTGGGGACTTTACACGGCGCTGCTACGGCAGAACCAGGCGATGGCGGAACATGCGCGCTTTCTGACTGAATGGTTTCCGCTTCCGTTGACTTGGGCAGCTATCTCCAGTTCGCTATCGCTGCACGATACCCAAGGCACGGTTTATATAGTGTTGGCCATCGCCGTCATGGCGGCGCTGCTGGCAATTGTGCAACGTCAACCCGGTGCGGTGGTGCTGCTGGCAGGCGCCAGTTACGAAAGCGTCCGGCATATCCGCATGGAAGCTCTGACCGCGTGCGTGGTTGTGCTGATCGGTGGTTCGGTGTTGCAGACCGCCGCGCAGTTCGTGGCTCGACGAATTTCCAGCGAACAGGTGCGGCGTGTGCTGACGTTTTCGCTGGCCGGACTTTTCGTGCTGTTTGGCTGTGTGCGAGTGTTTGATGTCGTCAGCAACCGGACCTATCTGGTGCGCGACCATGCGGCCACCTTTGGCGCCGGTATCGGATGGTGGTATCCCGATGGGGCAGCGAGATTCGTCGAAGAAGCCAACCTTCCCGGCGAGGTTATTAACACCTACGACGAAGGCGGCTTCTTCATTTGGCGGTTAGGCGAACATTATCGCGACTATATCGACGGCCGCGCGATTCCGTTTGGGACCGGGATCTTCGAGAACCAGTTGCGCCTGATGGCGGCGTCGCCAGACTCAGCCGAATGGCAGCGCGTCTCAGACCGCTACGGCATCAATACCTTCATTCTGTCGCTCGAGCGCCGGCAGAAAACGCCGTTAACTCGCTTGAAAGATTTCTGTGCCAGCCAAAATTGGCGACCGGTGTACCTGGATGAGGTTGCTGCAGTATTTGTGCGACGTACGCCGGCCACAGAAGATTTTATCCGACGATCTCAGGTGGATTGCGCGACCGTGGCTCTACCCGTGCAGCCACTACCGGCTTCGGCCGCCATCGCCTTCGAGCGCTGGGCCAATGCTGCTGCCGTGCTCGCGGCGTTGAACCGGAACAGCGAAGCTCTCGCGGCCAGCGAGAGCGCTCTCACTCTCTTTCCCGACAGCGGTTACGTGCACTGGCTGCGTGGCAACGTTTTCTCCTCCATGTGGCGCAACGACGATGCCGAGCAGGAATATCTCAAGGCTGTGGCGCTCGATCCCAGCGAAGATACCTGGTCTTCCCTAGGAGTTCTGTATCACCGCCTGGGACGTGTGCCGGAGGCGACAGACGCGATGCAGCGGGCAGCCCGCCTATCGTTCCAGCCGTACACAGCCGATCTTCGCCTGGCTTATTACTACCTGAACGTTATGCAGCCGCAACCGGCACTGACCGCACTCGACGCTGCTTGGCGGCAGGCTCCGGCCGCGGCTCTCGCGGAGACGGGGCCGGACTCGGTGCGCTTCCAAGTCGCGCGCGCCCGCGCCGAGGCCTGGCGTATGTCGGGCGATACACCGCGAGCCATCGCAGCCGCCGCAGAGGCGGTGCGACTCTCGCCTGATGATGCGGCGGCATGGTCCAACCTGGCTCACCTTTACGAGCGCGTCGGACGCACCGCCGACCAGCAGAGGGCGGAACAACGAGCCGCAGAACTGGGAGCCCATAGCACAAGCGAGCCGGCTCAACCTTAGTGCAAGCGCTTCTCTGGTCAATGGCGTTCGAGGTGCAACGCCACCAGGCCGCAGTTTACTTCGCCTGCCTCAGCGCACTAGACTGGCTCAGCGCCCTGGTTTGCGCGCCTATGGCTGCCACCGTTTTCCGCCGGTCGCATCAACTGAATACTGTGGAGATTCTTGACCTCAGGCATTTCTCGTCCAGCGACCTCCGCCCCTTGCTCGATCAGGAGGTCGAGACGTGGGGGAGCATGCTTTGCTGGGATTATCGCAACTCGGCGGACATGATCCTGCGCTACGTGGATGCGAAGATCCTTCCCGGATATGCGGCCGTGGAGCGCGGTAACGTCGTGGGATACTCGTTTTTTGTTTATGAGGGCAGCAAGGGCGTGGTGGGCGACCTTTTTGTCTCCCCGCGGCGCGTCGATACCCATCGCGTCGAAGCGCAGATGGCGGAGCACGTGATCGAGACCTTGCAGCAGTCTCCCGGAATTCACCGCGTCGAAGCGCAGTTATTGACGCATCAGACAGGCGAGTTGACCACCTGCTTCCTCTCCTCGGGATTCCAGCGGCACCGCCGCCTGTTTCTCAATCTCGACATGCAGGGCAAGCAGACTGCGCCCATTCCTCCCGCGCGCCTGCACGAAGACATCCAGATCCGCCGCTGGAGCGAGCAGGATTATCAGCCTGCTGCCGGGGTCATCACCGCGGCCTATCGCGGTCACATCGATTCAGAAATTAACGATCAGTATCGTACCCATGCAGGGTCGATTCGCTTCCTCAATAACATCGTGCGCTTCCCGGGTTGCGGGGTGTTCGACACCGAGGCGTCCTTCTCGGCGGTTCATCGTCCCACGAACTCGCTGGTAGGACTGATCCTGTGTTCGCGCGTGAAAGGCGACGTCGGCCACGTCACCCAGGTTTGTCTGCTGCCCGAGTACCGGCGGATGGGCATTGGCGAGAACCTCATTGCCTGCACCGCAAATTCGCTGCGCCATCGCCATTTCCGCGCGCTCACCCTCACCGTGACCGAAATGAATGAGCGCGCTGTCAGTCTCTATAAGCGGCTGGGATTCAACGAGACCAGCATCTTCGACGCGTTTGTCTGGGAAGGTTAGCAACTGCTTTGTCTCTGGCGTAGCTCCCACACTGGGGTATCCTGCGGTGAGCCGGGAGTAAGCCGCTCCTCTTCGGTCGTGTCCACCCTCACCGGAAAAATACAGTCTCAGGAGATTTGTTGGATAAAGCTTCGCCGCCTCGCGCCCCTGTTCGTCGTGACGCTGCTTGCAGCCGGGTCCCTCTTCAGCATCGGACAGGAGGCGCGCATTCCCGTTCCCATCAGCACCAAGCTGGACATCACGTTGAATACGCCCCTGTCGACGCAGTTCTCGCAGGCGGGAGATCAGTTCACAGCCGACGTCAACGATGGTCCGTATAAGGGCGCAATCGTTCATGGAACGGTCCGCTCGGTGAACCAGTCAGGACACTTCGAGGGGTCGGCCGAGTTGCTGCTCGCTTCGATCGTCTGGTGATGCGGAACCGTCAGCGCTGTAACATCCTGGCTGAAATCACGCAGGTTTATGTGAAAGGCGACAAGGTGGGGAATGAAGGCACCATCGAGAGCTCGGGGCAGGGGAAGTACACCTGGATCCGCGCCGGGCTAGGGTCTGCAGTGTGGCGCGGCCGTGGGCGGCAGCCGGCGGAGGCGCAGGGGCTGCTTCCAAGGTCGTCAGCAAGAAGCAGCAGGTAGTCTTACCCAGTGGGACTAGGCTGACGATCAGCGTCTTCAGCAACTGATTTCATCAGCCGCGCTTGCGCACGGTAGCCGTCTTTTTCGCGCTTATGCGTTTAGTCTTAGCTGTTGTGCCGCGGCTGGAAGTCTTCTCTTGCGGGCGTGGCTTGGCTGCGGTTTTGGCAGGAGCGCCCGCCTCCAGTTCTGGCAAAGCCGTCAGCGCCGGCATCTTCTGCTTCAGCTTCAATACCGGTTCGAACAGATCGCCGTACTTCTTCGCGCGCGCCAGCACCTCATCGGAATCGAAGACCAGCAGGTTCGGATCGCCCTTCTTCAGGCAATTTTCCACCTCCGCCCACTTCACGGGTGTCGAAGCGGTAGGGCGTTGCTTCGCGCGCAGCGAATAAACGCAGACGGTCGTCTTGTGATCGTCATTCTGGCTCCAGTCAACCAGAACTTTCCCGGTGCGCAGCGCCTTCTTCATGTCCGAGACAACAAAGTCCGGATGCTGCCGTTCCAACAGGCGAGCCAGTTCATGTGCGAACGGCTTGGTTTCGTCGTAGGTGACGGGGGTGTTCAGAGGGACGTAGATTTGTAGACCCTTCGATCCCGAGGTCTTAGGGCAACTCTGCAGCCCCAGCTTGCTGAAGATATCGCGTACCCATACACCCACCTGGCAGCATTGCACGATCGTAGCGGGAGCGCCGGGATCGAGATCGAAAACCAGGAATGATGGTTGCGGCACATTCTTGCCGAGCGACAGGCTGGTGTGCAGTTCGAGGTCGGCGAGATTTGCAGCCCACACCAGCGTCGCCAGGTCCTCGATGAGGCAGTAGTCCATCCAGCGGTTGTTGCCCTCGCTCCACACGCGCGCGGTCTTCACCCAATCGGGACGATGGCTAGGGCAATTTTTCTCGTAGAAGAACATGCCACCCACACCGTTGGGATAGCGCTTCATGGTCAGCGGGCGTCCGCGTAGATGCGGCAAGAGGACGGGGGCGACGCGCACGTAGTAATCGATGACCTGCCCCTTGGTAAAACCGGCTTCGGGGTACAGCACTTTGTCGAGATTCGACAGCTTCAGGTGTTGGCCTTCGATATCGACCGTAGTCTCTTTCGGCATCGGCTCCTCGCTGGCGCTTAAGAATGATGCAGCCCGAACCGGCAAGTATGCAAGGAGGCTGGTTTCTGGCATGCTCAAGATGTCGTATCCGCAACGTCTGCTGGCGACTTTTTGCATTTCAGCAACAACGCCAAAGCCACCTGCCGTCATCCAACGTTAGGCTGTGGCGACTGAGAAGGAATTACCGGTCAGTACCTCCATGCCTCCGGAATTTCCCCCGGAGCAGCGCGCGTTGTTCTGCGAAGTCCTGGAACACTTGAACCAAGCCGGCGTTCAATATGTGGTATCCGGCGCATTTGCGTTGCAACAGCACACGGGCATTTGGCGCAATACCAAAGATCTCGATCTGTTCCTTACCAGCGAGGCCGTGCCGCAGGCGCTGCGTCATCTGCAGGAGCAGGGTTTTGAAACCGAAATTCGCGACCCCGTCTGGCTAGCGAAGGCCCATCGCGACGGCTATTTCGTTGACCTCATCACTGGCATGAGCAATGCGGTGATCACCGTCGACCAGTCCTGGATCGATCGCAGCTCCCCGTGCGTGGTACTTGGCGTGAACACGCGGGTGCTGGCGGCAGAGGAGTTGATCGCCTCCAAACTGTTCGTGAATTTCCGCGAGCGTTTCGACGGCGCTGACGTGGTTCACATCATCTACGGCACGGGTGGCAGGCTCGATTGGGGAAGGTTGCTGCAATTGGTGGCCGAGCACTGGGAGCTGCTGCTATGGGAGCTGATGCTCTTCCACTACGTTTATCCGGCGAAGCAGGAGTATGTCCCACGCCGCATTTGGGATGAGTTGTTGGCGAGGTTGCAACGGCAACTCGACGCGCCGCTATCAAAGCTGCCGTTCCGCGGCAGTCTGATCGACGAAAAAATGTTTTCCATCGACATGAAAGAATGGGGCATGGAAAACCTGCTGCGGGAAAAACGCGAGAGTCGCGAGCCCAGAATCGAGGATCCTGCCGCAGAGCCACTAGTCAAGACAGAGGACTAATGCGAATCGCCGCGGTTGCTGATCTTCATTTCAGTCCACAGGTACACGACAAAGTTCGCGACTACATGAATCGCGTGCGCGACGAGGCAGACGTGCTGGTGCTGGGCGGCGATCTCACCAACTTCGGGCGTCCCGAGGAAATGGACTCGCTACTGAATGTGATCGTTCGCCTGCGCATTCCGACGATTTCCGTGCTGGGCAATCACGATTACGAAAGTGGGCGTGCCTCAGAACTCATGAAGCTGATGACCGAGGCCGGCGTGAAGGTCCTTGACGGTACCGCCTACGAGCGCGATGGCGTCGGCTTTGCCGGAACCAAGGGTTTCCCAGGTGGCTTCGGACGTGGCGCCCTCACCGCGTTTGGCGAGCCGGAGGTAAAAGCGTTCGTGCAGGCAGCCATTGACGAATCGTTAAAGCTGGAGCGCGCGCTGTCGCAACTGCGAACGGAGAAACGCATCGTCGTCCTGCACTATGCTCCGATTGGCGACACCGTGAAAGGCGAGCCACTCGAGATCTATCCTTACCTGGGCAGTTCGCGTTTGGCGGAGGTCATCGACCGTCACGGTGCCGATCTTGTGCTGCACGGACACGCGCACGCCGGCAGTCCCGACGGCAAGACCACGGCGGGCACGCCGGTTCACAACGTCGCTATGGCGATCAACCAGACGCGCAACGGCGGCGGGGTTTACCGGATATTTGAGGTATAGGGGTCTGGCCAAAGGCCTGTCGTCGCCAAATGGACTTTGAGCCCGGGCTAGCGTCACGTGCCGAACCAATCGCCCGCACTCCCGGCGGGCTTTTCGACAAAACCCCACGAGTATTCCCACTGCTATCGGGCGTAAACAGCCCCCTCTTCATTGCGTTATACTTTTTGGTCTACCAAGTGAGCTTTCCGAGCAGTAGTAGCCAGCCTGCTCTCATTCAGGAAGGAGTTGTTCTTCATGTCATCCACAGCTGTATCCTCCGCAATTTCCTACGCACGTGAAAATCAGAAGCGCTTCCTCGACGAACTGAAAGACCTGCTGCGCATTCCCAGCGTCAGCACCACCGAGGAGCACAAAGGCGATGTCCGCAAGGCGGCCGAGATGGTTGCCGCTGACCTCAAGCGCATCGGTTTCGAGAACGTTGAGATCATTCCGACCAGCGGGCACCCGCTGGTTTATGCCGACTGGCTGCATGCGGCCGGCAAGCCCACCGCGCTTTGCTATGCGCACTTCGACGTGCAGCCGGCCGAGCCCTGGGATGAGTGGAAGTCGCCGCCGTTCATCGACAAGGATGCTGTCCCCGTCAAAGGGGACAACGCACAAGCGATCAAGCAAGCGTGGGCCGAGCCCAGCGAGCGCAATCAGAATATCTACGCGCGTGGCGCTGTCGACGACAAAGGCCAGCTGTGGATGCAGGTGAAGGCGTTCGAGTCGCTCTTCAAGGCCGGCGGCGGCAAGCTGCCCATCAATGTTCGCGTGCTCTTTGAAGGTGAAGAAGAAGTTGGTGGCGAAGCCATCGAGGAATACGTCAAAAAGCATGCAAAGGACGGCAAGCTGAAGTCCGACTTCGCGCTGGTTACCGACACCGAGCTGTTCGCGCCAGACCTTCCGACGTTGTGTGTTGGATTGCGCGGACTGGTGTACACGGAACTTGAGGCCCAAGGTTCAAAGACGGATTTGCACTCCGGAGTGTATGGCGGAGCTGCTCCCAACCCGATCTTCGGGTTAGTCGAAATTCTGAGCAAGCTGAAAGACGAAAATGGCAAAGTGCTGATCCCCGGCTTCTACGACGCCGTGCAGAAGCCGACCGACGACGAGCTCAAGGCTTGGGAGCGTCTGCCATTTAACGAAGAGGAGTATCGCAAGGCCGAGGTCGGCTCCGATGTGCTGACCGGCGAGCCGGGCTACTCGGTGCTATATCGCACCTGGGCGCGTCCCACGCTGGAAGTGCATGGCATCCTCGGCGGCTTCCAGGCTCCGGGCGCCAAGACAGTCATCCCGGCACGCGCTTCGGCGAAGGTCTCGATGAGACTGGTGCCCAACCAGGATGCGGACGACATCTTCAAGAAGTACAGCGACTACGTTGCGAAGATTACGCCGAAGGGTATCAGGACCAATATCAAGATTCACAGCAAAGGTCCGGCCTGCGTGGTCAATACGGACAATCCCTACGCGCGCGCGGCGGTCGAAGCTATGCATGAGATCTTCAAGAAGGACACGGTTTATATCCGCTCGGGCGGGTCGATTCCAATCGTCACGCAGTTCGACAAGGACCTGAACATTCCCAGCATCATGATGGGCATGGGTCTGCCGGACGACAACCTGCACGCGCCCAACGAGAAGTTCCACATTCCGAACTTTTATCGCGGGATCGAATCGATCATCCGGTTCTTCCAGATTCTGGGGGATGGCAAAAGCTAATGGGTAGCGTCTAGGGAAGAGCTACGAAACAAGAGGGTGCCCCGTTCTAGCCCTTATTTTGGGCAAGGGCGGGGATTTTTTTGTCACAACGGCAAGGACGCCTATCTCGCGCTCAGACGATTTCTCCGAACACCAGGATGTATCCATTCGGGTCCATGACCTCGAATTCGGTGTCGCCGTAAGGGCGTTTCGTCAGCTCATTTTTCAGCGGAATTCTGGCCCGCACTTCGTCGCAAAATTCCAGCAGCCCTTGCATCCGAATGTAAGCGTCCCAAACCCCTCCCGGCCGCATAGTTTCGGGCTTACGGTATCCTTCCTGGCTAAGCAGCATGATCTCAACGCCATCGCGCTGCATGCTGGCATAGACGTATTGCGGCGTCTTTGGAAAGAAGCTGGCCGTGAATCCGAGGTTACGCTCGTACCATTGTGCGGTCATCGCCACGTCGTTGGCCAAGAACGTTGGTGCCGTAGAATCAAGTTTCGCCATACAGTACCTTCCATCGATTGGCCCTCTCAAAATCGGTGGTAATGTCGTAGCCACCAGGCTGGCAGGGCCAGGGGGAAATTGTATGTCAGTTATCGCTATTGGCGACATACACGGAAACTCGAATGCCCTTGACGACCTGCTGAAGCAGGTTCTTCCCGAGCTGCGTCCGGGAGACAGCTTGGTTTTCCTGGGCGACTATATCGATCGCGGGCCTGACACCAAAGGGTCTATCGAGCGGATTCTTCAACTCAAGCGCGCAAGTCCTTTCCCGGTTGTGACGCTGATGGGAAATCATGAGCAGTGGATGTTACGCTCGTTAACCGATGCCACCCGACACTCGTGGCTGATTGCCATGGATGCGCTTGAAACTGTCAAGAGCTATTCGGAAGAGGTTGCCGTTCACTTCCAACAGGCCCTTGATGAATACGGTGCGAGGCTTTTCACCCTTCGTATCCCTCTGCGTTATCGTGAATTCTTCGATGCGATGCCGCCGGAGCATCTGCAGTTTTTCCGCGAACTGAAGCCATATCATCAAGCTGATGGCGTCATGTGCGTACACGGGGGCGTTGAACTCGAAGGAGTCGTACAGCCGCTTGATCTCAATGTCTGTGTGTGGGGACCACCCGGTTTCCCGAGCGAGTATTCCGGAGCGGACACGATCATCTACGGGCATTGGAACAATGCCTTGGTGGAGGAGGATGGTTCGGTGCAGCCATGCATCTTACCGAATCGCACGTACGGTATCGATACGATCTCGCATGGAGTCCTGACCGCGCTCCGGCTGCCTGACGGCAGGATCTTCCAGAGCACGAAAGGCCCCGCTGTCTGAGGGCGGAGCGCTCGTCGGCCTGACGGCGCCTCGCCTGACGATAAGCAAGGACCGGTAACGGCGCACCTAAAGGCGCGTCCCTGCAAGAGCCGGCAGACTGGGTAGGGTTTGATTTAGGAACTCGCGAGCTACCTCCGCCGCATCTTTTTTTTCTCCATCGACCGCATAGTTCATCGCTCGCATCTGCTCGGCGGTGATGCGGCCCCCCAGCATTTCAAATGCGCTCAGCGCATTCGAGCATTTCTCGAACAGCACAGGATTGACGATGGGCACTGCATCGTAGGGTGGAAAGTAGTGTTTGTCATCTTCGAGCACGACCAAACCAAGCGCCTTGATCAGTCCATCCGTGTTACTGCCGGCGACGATGTCGATGGAATTGTTTTGCAGCGCGCGATACAACAAGCCCAAGTCCATGACACGGGGAGCATCCGCGAAATGCAGATCGTACGTCTTGACAAGGCCTCTGTATCCGTCCTGCCGCTCGAGAAACTCATAACCGACACCAAGTCTTAGCTTCGGTGCGCAGGGTGCGAGTTGCGAGAGCTTGGTCACCGCTGTAGGGCGCGACTTGTCCCCGCGCATCACCATGGCGAAGCTGTTGTTGAATCCCAGCGGCGGCATGACATCGAAATTGAAGCGCTGCTTGTAGTCACGTTTGACCTGCTCGTATACCGCCTGCGAGTCGCCCGAAGCGGGCTGTTTCAGGATCGCCGCCAACGCCGTGCCGGTGTACTCAACATAGGTATCAATGCGTGCGGCCAGAATGGCCTGCTGGCAGATGTAGGTCCCGGCGAGGTAGAAGCGGCCATCGACCGGCATGCGGCATGCCTTCTCCAGTGCCTGTTTCAGAATCTCGCCGAGGATGAGCTGTTCGGTGAAGTTCTTGGAGCCGACACTCAACTCACTTGTGCGCGAGACACAGCCACCGCAAACCGTAAGCGCCAAAGCGGAGAGGAAGGTTCGGCGGTCCATAGCGAGCTAGCTTCGCCGGCGCATCAGCAGCTTCGCGACGCCGCTGAGTGAGAGGTCGGCAGTCAATGCCATCAGTGCTGCGGGAATCGCGCCGGCAAGGATGACGCCATTGTCGACCATGGCGATGCCCCGAAAGATGAATTCGCCGAGACCACCCGCGCCGATCGCCGCGGCAATCGTCGCCACGCCGATCGTGATCACCATCGCGACGCGAATGCCTGACAGCATGACCGGCAGCGCCAGCGGCAACTCGACATGCCACAGTAGCTGGCCCGAAGTTAGTCCCATCGCGAGCGCGGCTTCCCGCACCGGTGGACTGATTCCTGCAATTCCGACATAGGTATTGCGAACGATAGGCAATAACGCGTAGAGCGCAAGCGCGACAATGGCTAGCCGGTCGGCGCGCGCACCCAGCCAGGGCAATGGCAGCAGTAGTCCAAAGAGGGCCAGGCTAGGGATAGTCTGGATGACGTTGGTGCCGCCCAGCACCACCGCTTTCCATTTCGGCTGTCGGGTCAACAGGATGCCTAGCGGTACGCCAATCGCAAGCGCCAGCAGCATCGAGATTCCCACGAGCCACAGATGCTCGGCGGTCAGCGTGGCGACTTCGCGTGGATGGCTGAGGATGAAGTTCATTGGAACGTGAAATCGCTTGCGCCAGTCCCTTCCAGGATCGGCGAAAAGCAGATCCCTCGCTAGCGCTCGTGATGACAATTCTTCTTTAAGTTGACTGCAGTCGCCGCTGGACTTCAATTTCCAGGTTTAGCCGGAAATAGCTGTTGTCCTTCGCGGAAGACATCGACGTAAGCCTTCACCACCTGTTCCTCACCTCGTAGAAACTCTTCCGGACTGTAGACGCCGAGGAGCTTTCCGTTCTCCAGCAGCGCAATGCGATCACCGAGCATGAGGGCCTCGCCGATATCGTGCGTTACGAAAACGATGGTTTTGCCTAACTTTTCCTGTAGTCCCTTGAACTCGCGCCGCAACTCAGCTCGGGTGATGGGATCGAGCGCACCGAAGGGTTCGTCCATCAGCAGTATGGGCGGCTCGGCAGCCAGCGCGCGTGCAATTCCGACACGTTGCCGTTGTCCGCCGGAAAGCTCGTGCGGATAGCGTCGGGCAAACTCCGCGACCGGCAATCCTACCAGCGCCAGAACTTCTTCTACACGCGCGCAGATCTTGTTCGCGTCCCACCGCTCGAGTTTGGGTACAAGCCCAACGCTCTCGCGGACTGTGTAGTGAGGGAAAAGTCCGACATCCTGAATGGCATAGCCGATGCGGCGGCGCAGCTGGGTCGCTTCCCATTGCGTGACAGGCTTGCCTTCGACGCGCACTTCGCCGGAAGTTGCGTTCAACAGGCGATTGATCAACTTGAGGGAAGTAGTCTTGCCCGAGCCGCTGCGTCCAACCAGCATCAGGGTTTCGCCATTGCGGACGCTGAGGTTGATGGCGGACAGGAGTTGCTTGCCGTCGGGCAAGCCCAAGCCGACGTCGTCGAACTCGATGACAGGTTGAGCAGCATCTCGCATGAGTCGGCGCTACAAAATGCCGAACCAGCGTATCAGAGTCACAACTCAAGCGAGCACTTCGCGCCACAAAATAGAAACGCCGGAGCAGCCTGTGAGCGCTCCGGCAAATCTTGTTTAGTTCCTTCGGGATTAGTAACGGCCCCAGCCGCCGCCCCCACCGCCGCCGCCGGAGCGACCACGGCCTCCGCCACCACCGCCACGGCCACCACCGCCTCCGCCGAAGCCGCCGCGACCACCACCGCCTCCGCCGCCGCGCGGACGATCCGCCTTCGGTCGGGCTTCATTCACGGTCAGGTTACGGCCTCCGAGGTTGGTGCCGTTGAGCGCGTCCATGGCTTTGCCGGCCGCGTCGTCATCGGTCATCTCGACGAACGCAAATCCGCGGGGCTGTCCCGTGTCGCGATCGGTAACGATACTGACCCGTTCCACCGGGCCATAGGCTTCAAACATCGAGCGAACCTGGTCTTCAGTCGCATCGAAGCTTAAGTTCCCCACGTAAATGTTCTTCATGACTGCCTCGCTTTCGAGTTGAGCGCTCCGCCGAAGCCCCATTCGGCAGACGCATGTTGGGGTTTCACGACTAAAGACTCAGCGAACTTCTGCGTTGAAAAAGACGAGGGCGACATGCGCCGCCCCCATCTCCGAATTACTTTTTAGAGAACCTGTACGTTCTCAGCCTGCCAACCCTTTGCCCCGCGCTTCACGTCGAAGCTCACAGCCTGACCTTCTTGCAGCGAACGGAACCCGTTCGACTGAATGGCCGTGAAATGGACGAAAACATCTTCGCCGTTCTGACGTGAAATAAAGCCAAATCCCTTGGCATCGTTAAACCACTTTACTGTTCCTTGTTCCATCTGTTTCTAACATCCTTGTGTTGATATTGCGTTTGGTGAATCGGAAGGTTACAGGCAGGAATCGCTCGGACAAAGGAGGGATGGCTGCTAGACGCGCCGTTCGAACATACGCAGCCATATTATACAACAACGCCTTTCTTGGCCGAAAATAAGTCCCGGAAACGCACAAATCGTATCTAACGGCGCCTTTTAAGACACCGAACGGAAAGCAATTTCCGACGCCTAAGGGTGCATGGACGGCATCACCTTGGTCGATAAACAGGGCCTTAGAGACCTGGCACGAGCAGAGAGAAGCTCCCTTACCTCTTGAATTGGCTTGACATCGGCTTGCGAGCACCGCAATATTTTCCAATCTACCAGCACAGTGGACCCTGCGCCATTGCATCTGGCTGACCCGTCGACCGTCGGCGTTGCGCGCAAGCCGAGTCTTCCGTGCGACCGAATTCCAAACCTGGCGCAGAGAGAGGCAAAGATGCGACTCAAAACGAGCTTCGTCATTATCGCGCTTGTTTCCGTTCTGACCTTCCTGGGAGCCCCTGCGACTGCCCAGCAAATCAGGTTTTCCGACTTCTCCTCCCTGACCAACCTGCAATTGAACGGGAGCACTCATCAGGCCACGTGGCAGGGCAATAAGGTGTTGCGCCTGACCGACGGACCCTTGGCGCCGAACTCGCACAACCCGGAACAATCCAGTTCTTACTTCAAAGTCAAGCAGCCGCTCACTTCCGGCTTCACCACCTGGTTTGAATTTCAAATCCATACTCCCGCAGTCTGCTGCAATCCGGGCGACGGAGTGGCTTTTATTATTCAGAATTCCACCGCGACCGATCCCACCTATGGAGCCCACGGCGCGGGTGTTACCGCGGTTGGCGCCTACAACGGCGGCATGGGTTATGCCGGCATCAACAACAACCTGGCCATCGAGTTCGATACTCAGCAGGATGCGTGGGATCCTAACGGCAATCACGTCTCGGTCCAAAGCTGTGGCCCGCTCACCAACACTCCCGTCCATCTGCCGGGCGTTTACACCATAGGCCAGAACAATGACGTGACCAGTTGTCTGCTGTCGCAGAACGCCATTAACACAAGCGTTCCTACGATCGGCGACAACTGCACCAGCGGGCGCTGCCAGGATGGCGCCGTGCATCAGGTTGTGGTCGAATACACGCCACCCGCTGTGGGGCAGACTCTGGGAACATTGCAGGTGTGGCTGGATCCGGCCTTCATCCCGGGCACTCACACGCCGATGCCGAACTCGCCGCCGATTATCAACGTTCCGTATAACGTCGCTTTCTCGGCATCCAATCCCACCGGCCTGAATCTGGATAACGGCTCGGCCTGGGTTGGCTTCACCGGATCGCAGCCTATTACCTCGACCGCGCAGGACATTCTGGCGTGGGAGTTCACGCCGCATACGCCGCTGACGATCATCCAGACGATTCCGCCGGGCGGTCAGGAAGCTGATTATGTTTTTGGCGGCTACGAACTGGCGGTGACGTATCCCAACGGCTTCATGAACCCGAACGGAATCCAGATGTCGGTGCTGGCCACGCCGTGGAACCGGAACACCTTCTATCTGGAGCGCCTGCTGGGCACGCAGTTCTCCAACGAGGCCTGCGCCGTCAATCTGGAAACCGGAGGCGACTGCATTGTGTATAGCGTCACCTGCCTGACAGCAAGTGGCCAGCAAACGACGTGCCCGTCGGAGCCGCAGCCGACTATCGCGATGTGTACGCAGTTCTATACGTCGGATCCAATCAACGCGAACAATGCCGATTACCTGAAGGCCGATCCGATCGGATCGAACAACTGGATCAGCATCTTCACCAACTTTCAGCAGAACCTGATTGATCCGATCGTTTCGGGCAAGGGCACGAACTTCTCGGATCTGGTCGCAACCTTCCGCAGAAATGGCGCAGGGATGGCGATTGAAGGCGGAGGGCTGGAGGCGGCGATGCCGCGACTTCCCAGCGCCCCGAGTGGCGGAATCTGTCCGCCGGTTCAGTAAGCACGACAACAGTGTGATTCCGGTAATGCGGCGGGAATTCTTATTCAAGGTCAAATGAGGCCTTGGGTGGGGAACCCGCCGCATGCTTTTGTTTGTCTCTCCGCGCACACCGCCTTGTCATCGTTGCAGGAGTTGTGATCTGGGGAGGGCTGGCCATCGGAGATGGTTTGGCTCGGTGAGTAGCAAGCGAACGATGTTGGCAGCAGCGGCCTTCTCATGGAAGGCCATAGCACTCATTGACCCGCGCCTTCGTGAGGGGTGCCAGACTTCGCCGCCCTCCGCGGCGCCCGGTTGCCGCTGCCGCCGAAGAAGCAGGCTAGACCGAACAGGTAGCCGAAGTTGTACCCAGAGCCGTTGTTGTGGACCTCGTAGATACTGAGGTCTCTCCGGAACAGCGAGACCACGAACACAAGGGGCGCAATAAAGCCTTGCCAGAGACCGAGCCAGAAGCCCGCAACTCCCCCGTGCTCGCTGGCCGTTCCTTTGAACGGGTTAGGGCCGGACGCGCATCCGGCCAGAACGCCCAGCACCAGGAGGACAACAAGCAAGGTCAAAAAGGGTTTCATCGGCAATGCCTCCCGCTCATACGTATTACGAAGCAGGGGCATGAAAAGTCTCAGAAGGGCCTGCAGCGTTTAATACTCAGAAATTCGTAGCTGCTGTAAGCAGGCCCTAGCGCAAGGCACCCGAAACGATACACCCGGCTCCGTAATGTTCGTCGACAGCTACTCCACCAAAAGAAACGACTCGGGGTGCTTTACGGTACGATCTCATACGCCACACCCTCGCCGTACGCGCCACCTTGGTAGGCAGTGCCGTAAATATTTCCGGTTCCATCTATTGCCAGCTTGCCGATTGGGCCCGAGCCGTCCAAACCGTCGGTGAAGAAATGCAGGATGCTTTCCGTCCACTGGCCTACGGAGGACGGCGTCAACTTGAATACCGTGCCGAAGTTGTTACCGCCGTTGGTACCACCGCCGCCGACGGTCGTGCTATAGATGTTTCCGGCTCGATCAAATATGAGGCGATCTTCGGGGAATGCTCCGTCGCGGGCGGCGCCGCGAAACACGTATATCGTGGTTTTCGTCCAAGTGCCATCTGAATTCGGGGTGAGTTTAAACACCGTGCCACAACCGAGCTCACAACGAACATCTCCCAAGTACCCGCCAACCTCCGTCACACCATAGAGGCTGCCATCAGGGCCAAACGTTACACCGATGGGGGCATTGCCATCGCGACCACCCGCAAAGGAATACAACACTGTTTCGTGCCAGAGGCCGCTTCCCAGATTCGTAAGCTTGTAGACAACACCAGAGTAATAAGCGCCTCCCTGCAGGGTCGTGCCATAGAGATCGCCGTTGGCGTCAAATGTAATTGCACCGTATGGGCCCACTCCGGTGCCGGCACCAGGGTTGGGCCCGAAGGTAAGCAGCAGCCGCTCCTGCCATCCTGATGATCGATTCAGACTGTAGACGATGCCATCATCATTCAGGCCTCCACCTCTGGTTATTCCGTAAAGGTTGCCGGCTGCGTCGAACGTCAACTCCCCCGGCATACTGTCCGGAGAGCCGGGAAACTGGTAAAGGATCGATTCCGTCCAAGTGCCGTTAGAACCTGGTGTCAACTGGTAAACGACATCTGGGTACTGGCCCGCGCCCCCACTCCCGTCGGTGGAACCGTAGAGGTTGCCCTGCGAGTCGAAGACTGGAGAAGAGAGAGGAAACGCAGCGTCGTTCCCGTTGAAAGCGTGAATCACGGTCTCCGTCCAGGTGCCGTTGGAACTTGGTTTCAATTGGTACACCGTACCGCATCCATCGTCGCCCAAACATCCATTTCCCGACGGACCGATTTGAGTAACTCCATAAAGATTGCCCTGCCCATCAAATACCTGGCCTCCTTCCGGCCGTTGGCCGTCGCCACTGGCGCCGAAGGAATGCAATACCTTGAAGGTTTGCCCCCAAGCACCTGGGCCGATCAAAACAGTAGTGAGGATTGTGAGTACCAGACTGCGGGTGATCCTGGAGTTCTTGTTCAACATGGTGGTTCTCCAAGAGCGACAAGGGATGCAAGGTCGCTTGCGCTGGATTTTGGGGCCGGGAAGTGCAGAACGAAGCGGCGTGGATGTTAGCACGAATCTCGTGCCTTCAGACAAGAACCATTGAAATGAGGCATTATCGTAATCGATAGAGAATTCACGCGAAGATTCATGCCACATGCACCCACACATTCGAAAGGAATGAATGTGTGGGCATCCGACATTACGACTGCAACGCAGGCATGAGGCCTTCTAAGGAATGAGCTCCCAAACCTCGCCCCAAGGGGAAGTGAATGTCTCCTCGGTCGTTCCATGGAGGTTGCCGTTAGCGTCCATAACAACGCCGCCGATGGACACGCTTTCCGTCCAACTTCCGCCTGATCGGGTGAGCTTGAAAACTACGCCACAGTTGATGGGGGCGAAGGCAAGTGCATGAGTTATGCGGGACCGGGCCGACGGCGCCGGTGGTACTTTATGCTGTGGCGATATCGCGCTAGTCATTCGCGACCCGGTAGTCAACCCAGGATGTGGTTGCAACGGTCAAATCGGAAGTCTTCGGTCGGCGGCTCAGGCGCAACAAGGCCGTCGCGATCGAGCGGGGCAAGAAGCCCCGCTTTGATCGTTCGTGAGCTATGCAACCGCGCCCCCTGAGCGGTGATGCCCTTTTCTGGTTGCGTGCCTGCTGGCGACTCGCGCGTTAGCATGCGAAGGATGGCGTGCGGATGCCATCTTAGAGTTATGCGCTTTTGAAGCGGCGACAGTGGCCGCGGGCTGGTCAAAATGGTCTGGATCTACTTCCTGCTGGGCCTGGGCTCGACCCGGAAGCAGGGAAACCATGCCAAGAGCAATTAGAAATATCAACAACCTAAGAGACTTCATGTTCTTTTCCTCGTTAAACGGGTGGCTGACATTGTTCTAGCAGTCTTGGTTCCGAAAGCTTCGTCGAAGCGGGCGGAAGGACCTCAACTTCGCAACGCCTTGTCCGCTGGTAGCTTGGAAGGGAACGCCCGGGCCACGATTCACCGACAACAGGCATGCGGCAGAGATGAAGGGCTATCTCATAAGTCTGAAAGCTATCCGGATGGATACGGGCGAACATCGGGCGTGAGAAGGGGCGGCGTTCTCATGACAGCCATCCCGCCAGTTTCAAAATCCGGCGGCTCGAGGCAATTTTCAAGATACGAATCTGATCCCCTTGAAACCGCGCCATGCGGGGGCTAAGCTTTCGCCTATCGCAGGAGGGAAGGATGGGAGATCAACAGATACGTGCGGCTCTGGACCAGCATTGGGCGGCCTCCGATGCCAACGATTTTGAAACCGAGCACCGCATCTATCACGAGGACGCGGTGCTGGAATACCCACAGTCAGGCGAGCGCATACGCGGCCGCCGCAATATACAGATCACCCGCTCGATCCAGCCGAACCGGAAGCGCTTTACGGTCCAGCGAATCATCGGGGGCGGCGGTCTTTGGGTCACCGAATTCATCCTGTCCTACGACGGCAAGCCATCTTACACGGTGAGCATCATGGAGTTCAGCGGCGACCAGGTTGCGCGGGAAACACAGTACTTTGCCGATCCCTTCGAGGCCAGCCCAGCTCGCGCCCAATACGTGGAGCGGATGGACACGCAATCTCGCGGTGCCGAGACTCGCTAATTGCACTAGTGGTTTGCGACAACCTCGCGGTGACCCATTCTACTAAGGGAAGGACGCGGGTGGCTTGTATAGGTTGGCTGTCGCGAACCGGCCAGTATCTCCCAGCGTCACCGCCGTTGAAAAAAGCGTGAGAGTCTGGCTTCGTGGCGGCGCGCGCAACAAGAACATCGAAGCGCTCGCCGCCGGCGAGCCGGGCATCACCTACACCCTTGGTCGCGCTCTCTTCGGGGTGTGGAAGGGCAGCCGGAGCCGCCCTTCCATAGTGTATTTCCAACTAGTGCTCGACTAACAGGAAGCTGTAGACCACCATAGATCCAGCAGGTGGTTTTGTAGAACTCGTATTAAACCGCGGGGTAAACATTAGCTGGGTAACATTAGGCCACGCCGCCGGGAATTTGAACAGCGTCGGCCTGGTGGTAAGCTTCCACTCCACGGTGCCCAGGAACTTCGAATTGTTGTAAGCAGTTACGATAACGCCGTTCTGCTGCCAACCCGCTGACAGTGAGATGCTGATGGGCTGGAAACCCTTGCCGGCGGATGTTACCGGGCTCGGCATCAACTTAATTGATCCACCGCAGCTTGCGGCAACGTTGCAGTAGGGTCCTCCAATGAACGTAACGATGTTGTGCGGCGTCGCAGGATCAACCCAGAAGCCCGGGCCAGCTCCGCTCCACAGACCCGGCGTCACATAAAGAAAGTTATCCCATGACAGGTACGTTCCAAGCGGATAATTGTCCGGCATCGGGGTAGGTGCCGAGGCCCAATGCATATCGCCGAACTGAATGAAGGTCTGCGCATTTGCGCATAGGGCAATAACGGCTAGAAAACTGACAAGCAATAATATTCTTTTCATGGAGTACCTCTGTTCTATTCGGATTGTGGGTTACAACCCGCTCCGGATCCGGTTTGATCCAGCATCGTCCGCTCGGATGTTCGCCAGCCTCATGGCAGTGACTGCTATTACCGATGAAATTTCGGTGCTGACGATGCTCCTGGGTAATGTGGGCCGGTATTGTCGAGGATCAGATTTGGCCGACTCTGGTCAGTCGGGAACAACCGGACTCTGACTTAAAGATGGGAGCGGGTCAGTCGTCCCACAAGCGGCTAGTCGCTTATCGAGGTCGGCTGAACAGGCTCACCATAACATCCTCCTCAGATGTGTCAATGGAAGGTATGTGGTAACCACCGACGACTTAGGTGGAATATGCTGAGAAGATTTTATTCAGCAGAATAGCTTTATGTCACTGCAGGCATACTCGAATAGATTGGTTCTATTTCGGTACTATAGGAATAATTCTATCTTCTAGAGAGGAATTTCTCTGAAGCTATGCGTAAAAGTTCTAATTGAACTCTTCTCTTAGGATCCCTGATAGCCCTTGGCGGCCTGGTGATAGACATCCTTCAGGTCAGAGCGGTCGAGCACGCGCGAGGCGCCATCTTCCTTGCTGATCGCTTCGAGGATGTTTACGGCTTGACGATAATGCTGGATGGCTTCGGCTTTCTTGCCGAGGTGAGCGAGAGCGCTGCCCAGCAGGTATTGCGCACGCGCTTGTTCGACGCGAAGTCCGAGCTTCTCGGCGCGGCCGACGGCGCTGTCCAATTCCTCGCGAGCGGCGTCAGCCTGATTGGCGGCCAGCAGAGCTTCGCCGAGATAAATCGAGGCTCGCACCGAGTCGGCCTTCAGGCCCATCAGGTCGGTGTCCTGCTTAATCTTCTTGAGCGTGGCAACTGCCGACTGCGCGTGTCCCTGGACGACATCCAGTTTCGCCAAGTCGAGCTTCGCCAGCACGACCTGCTCGCGGAGGTTGGCCTTGGTCGCCAGTTGCAGCGCCTTCTCATACTGTTGGCGCGCTGAGGCATAGTCTCCGCCGTAAAAATAGCTGTCGCCGAGATAATTGAGCGCTTCGGCGGTGCCTAAATCGTTCTTCACCTCGGCTGCCAGCTTCAGCGCCGCGTCCAGATTCTTGCGGCCCTCGTCGCCGCGGCCCACAGCCGAGAGCGTATGCCCGTATCCGGCCAGCGCTGCGACGTTCATATAAGTGCGATCGCCCAACTGCTGAAAGAGATTGACGGCTTCCTGCTGCGCCTTGAGAGCGGCGTCGTAACGGCCCTGGACGGCGAAGAGCGCGCCCATGTCGGCGGACTCGGTAGCGATTCCGTTCTTGTCGCCGGCGGTGCGATAGGCCTCAAGAGCTTTCAGATATTGCGAGAGCGCGGTATCGTACTGGCCCAATTGCACGTTGGTTTGCGCCAGATCGTGCAGAGCTTCGGTGCCATCCTGGTTGAGCTTGGTGCGAATATCGTAGGCCTGCTGGAAGTACGTCAGCGCGTCCTGGAACTCGCCTTTGTTGAAATGGGCTGCGCCGATGTTCAGCAGCAAGGTTGCCTGCGAACTCTGATCGCCGGTGTCGCGGGCAATCTGCAAAGCTTCGTTCGTGTATTGCAGCGACTGATCGTTCTTGCCATGATCGAGGTAGAAGGATCCCAGGCTCATGAGGTTCTGCATCAGGCCGAACTTATCGCCGATGGCGCGTTCGACTTTGAGGGACTCCTCATAGCTGGCCAGCGCAGCTTTGGAGTCGCCCATGGCATCCTGCACCTGAGCAAGCTGACCGAGGCTGCCGGCAATACCGCGCTGGTCGCCGATCTTGCGACGAATCTCAAGCGCCTGATTGAAGTTCCGGAGAGCATCCTCGGGCTTGTTCATGTGCTGATACGCAACCCCGAGGGCTTGCAGGATGGAACCCTTCTGCTCCTGATTATCGAACTGGACAGCCAGGCCGTAAGCCTTGTTTAGCGGATCAAGAGCCGCCTGCGGATCGCCGCTCTTGATGTCGACCCGGCCGCTGGCGAGCAGAGCGCTAACGTAATTCGGATCGGACGCCAGTAATTTTGTCAGATACTTCTTGGCCTGGTCGAAGTTGTTGCTGTCTTCGTACAGCTTGGCCAGGGCCAATTCGGCGTCGCTGTCGTCGGGATTGACCTTCACCAGTTCTTCATAAGCTGCGATGGCTTTCGCCGTGTCATGGGTCAGGCTGGCGTGATTGGCAGCGATGAGGAAACGGTCTTGCGCCGGGAGATTATCGCTGAGCTCGACGGCCCGGCGCGAGGCCTGCTCCGCCTTGTCGTCATAGCCCATGGCGGCATAGGTCTGTGCCAGCTTGGAAAAGGCCATGGCGAAGCTGGGATCCTGCGTGGTCGCATCCTCGAACTTGGTCACGGCCTGGGTGTACTGACCGGCCCGCGCCAGTTGCGTGCCTTCGTCGTAGGCCTTCAGAGCGGGGATGGATTTCGTGGTGACGTGCTGGGAATGAGCTTGCAGCTCCTTCAGGATGGAGGGCGTCGAGGCCAGCTTCTCGCGCATGTTGCCAGCCAGTTTTTCCAGCGAAGCCAGCAGTTCGTTGTCGTTGGCGACGTCGGTGCTGAGCGAGACTTCCTGATCGTTCTTGAAGTCATGCACGGTCACGCTAATGCGGGTCTGCTGGCCGAAGCGTTCGTATTTGCCAGAGACGATAGTGTCGGCGTGCGTGAACTCCGCGATACGCCGCAGGGTGGAAACATCGAGCGGCGACTCGGGCGACACCCCGAGATCGTGTAGCACCTGCTGCAGACGATCGGGCGAAACCATGCGCAGGTGGGCGGAGTGGCCGATATCGGAATTCAAGGCGTCGGCAATCACCGATCCCATCGAGTTGAGGCTCGCGTCGCCGGTTGCGTTGTAGAAGGGAACTATCGCGAGTGAAGTGACCGCACCCTGAACGGTTCCGGAATCGCCACCCGCTGGATGCGTGCGGTAGCGCAAGCCAATGATGCCTCCGGCTATGACGACCAGGACTACCAGGCCGATGGCAATCCACTTCATGGGGAGGTTTTTCGCGGGGGACGCCACCGTTCCGGCCCTGGTGCTGCTCAGAACCGGATACGGGTGGTTGCCGCGCGATTTCTTGCCCTGCCAGATCTCCAACTCGTCGATCAATTCCTGTACCGAGTTGAAACGATCTTCCGGATTGCGTTCCAGACACTTGGCGACGACCGCGCTCAACGCGGGTGGAATTGAGGTATCGACTTCAGCCAGCGGGATGGCGCGTTCCTGGGTGCGTTTCACCAGGCTGGCAATGGCGCTCTCGGCATGGAAGGGCATGAAGCCGGTCAGCAACTCGTAGAAAATGAGGCCTACGGCAAACTGATCGGAGCGCGCATCCAGCTCTTTGCCCATCGCCTGTTCGGGCGACATGTATTCCATGGTGCCGACCATCATGCCGGTCTGGGTCATGCCATCGCCTTGCAAGGTGCGGGCCAGGCCGAAGTCCATAATCACCACACGGCCGGACTGATCGCGCATGATGTTGCTGGGCTTCAGATCGCGATGGATGACGCCTTCGGCGTGTGCGGCCTGCAAGCCCGCACAGGCTTGCAGCATGATGTCGACGCCTTCTTCCGGCGTGAGCTTACCCTGTCGCAGCAGGATGGTGCGCAAGTCCTCACCTTCGATGAACTCCATGGTGATGAACTTCACGCCGTCGGCTTCGTTCAGGTCGTAAATGCGGATGATGTTTCTATGGGTGACCTGGCGTGCCAGCACCAGTTCCTGCTTGAAGCGGGCCAGTATGGCGGGATTACCGGCAAGGTCGGGACGGATGACCTTCAGCCCGACCACGCGTTCCACTTCCATGTCGCGCGCTTTGTAGACTGCGCCCATGCCGCCCATGCCGAGCATCTTGTGGATCTCATAGCGGCTGCCGAGGACATCGCCCTCGCGGAAGATGGTCGCACCGATGTGGGTGAAGATGGGATTCAGCTGCGAGCCGGAACTTCCAGGACGCGCGGAGGTGCCACCGAGCATGGTGACGGCATCAGAGGGGTTGCTGTTGGGAGGCGGCGAGGAAGGGGTGAAGTTACCGGCACCGCCTCCGGAAGAATCCGGTTTTGGCAGCTCCAGACCGGGCAGGGTTGCGCCATCTGAATTTAAGGCAGGTTGTGGCATCGGGGCGGAGCTTTCCCCCGTGGACACAGCAGTACCCTCACGCGCGCGCCGCGCTGCTCCTTCTTGATCCCCAGCCAATTAGCCCTACCTTCCCCAGTGAAACCAGCCTTGGGAGAGGCTCCGACTCAAGCCATCTATTCAGGAAGTATAACCCGAGTCGCTGCTGTTTTCGCGGGAATTTCGCATTTCGAGCGTCGAAATCGCGAGCTGAAAACAGAGCCGGTATCCGTGTGGATACCGGCTCGGCAAACACTCAAATCACTTCGAGTAGACGGTTATTCGGGGATTAGGATCGGGCGTTCCATCCGACTGTTGTCCAACATTCAACCCGACCACACTGCCTTTCGTGCCGGTGGTTCCGGTGCCGGCGCCGATGACATAGACAATCTGGACGTCGGAAGCCGCTTTGCCCGGTCCGGTAACCACAAAACGGCCCAAGGCGGTGTCGAAAGCGTCACAGTTTGGAATGGTCGCGCCGCAGTTGTATCCGCCGGCGAAGAATGCCTGGTTGACCGTACCGTTTGGCCCGCTGGCATCGAACTGCTGGTTCCAGTTTCCAGCGGGGGGCGGCGTGATCGAGATATCCAACTCGTTGGTCACACTGGGAAGCACGGGTGTGATTGTGCTTGCCAGATACGAACCAAGAATCGATCCGACGAAGAACCCGGTCGCCGGCACCGATTGCGATTGGAATGATCCGGACATCACCGCAGGACTCGTGTCGAGAACAAACGCCTGGTCCAGCGTTACCAGATACCACACCGGTTGTGCGGGGGCGCTTGGCAGAGTGACCGTAACCCGTCCGCAGGCCTGCTGAATCGAGCCACAGGTCGCATCGAGGTTGTAGGTGCCGCTGGTGTACTGGACGGCACTCACAACGCCGCCATCGCTCTCATCGGTGTAGTACCCGCTGATTCCATCCGTGCGCGCAATATTTCCAGCGCCGTCGAAGGTCGCGACGCCAACCGCTGCGGAGGGAACCAGCGATCCATTGCTGGTAGCCAGACCATTCAGCTGAATCAGGGTCTGCCCGGTCAACGATGAGTTGCTGAAGCCAAGAGACCCCGCAGCCTGCTGCTGCAGAATATCGGCCAGGGTGGAAGGACCTGAGCTGTCGATATCGAGCGACACCAACTCGGTCGACGAAACCACGTAGTAGACATAGTTCGACGTGCCGGAAGAGGTCGTCAGACTGTAGGTTCCGCGTCCGGTCGTGGGATCGGCCTGAACCAGTGAGCCGCCGGTGATGGCGACCTGAGACGAAACCGTTCCGTTGTCGTTGGTATCTTCCTCACCGCCGGAAACGGGTTGCGAACCATTTACAGTGTTACCCAGGGCAAACATGCCGGCAGCTGCGTAGCGCGCGCCGGCCATGTCATTCCCGAATGAACCAAAGGAGTAGTTGCTGATGAGGCCCGAGACGGTGGGCGGGGTCGTTTGAGCCTTTAACAGCCCGGAACCGTATGCCGGGGTCGGATTGGAGGTGTTGTTCAGGATCAGTTTGGTGGCTCCGTGCGTGGAGACAACCATGGCGAAGTTATACGTTTGATTGTTGTCAGCGCGGGTGAAGGTCAGGGTGCCGAAATTGGTGTTTTGCCCAATAGTGTAGGTGCCCGTAACCGCTACATTGCTGGCCGCGGTACCGCCGAGACCGACCTGGTCGAGGAATCCGTTGATCGTCCCCTGTCCATTCTTGTCAACATTGCCGGCCGTCAATTGGCCCACATCATAGAACGGCTGATCGTTGTCGAATCCGTTGAAGTACAGGACGTATGGTCCCTGCAGCCGGCCCACCACGGTGAGGGTGAATACCGCGGTCGCCACTTCGTTGTCGGCATCATTCACCTGGACCGTGAAGGTGAATACGCCAGCCGTGGTAGGAATGCCGGCGATGAGCCCGACGTTGGGAGCTCCATTCTGTCCCGGATTGGTCGTCAGGGCCAGCCCGATGTCGGTTAACGGATTGTCACCGCCCTGCGTAGCCACTGTATACGTATAGGGCTGCAGGCCGTTGCTGGCGGTGATGGTGGTGTTGTATATTCCGCCGACGGTTCCGCTGGGCAGCGTAGTTGCCGTCAAGCTGAGTACCGGGTTGACGGTGATTGACGCTGTCAGCTGGTTGACGGCCGCGGTCGGCGTCTGCGAGTCACTCACTTTTGCCGTGAACTGGTATTTGCCCAACGCCGTAGGCGTACCGCTGATGACTCCGTTCGAGGCGAGGCTTAAGCCGGGAGGCAATTGACCGGAGGTGATTGTCCAAGTGTAGGGAGTTACGCCACCGGAGGCGACCAGCAGGAACTTATACGATAGCCCAATAACTCCGTCCGTCACCGTGAACTGAGCGATATTCAGTGCGGAGGGGCCGTTCTGCGGAACGCCTCCGGCACAACCCACCATAATTGCGCATGCCAGCAATCCCACCGCAAGCGACAGGAAAGGTTTAAGCCCTTTCATGGATCTCCTTATCGAATCTGAACAAGCTGGTTTTTTGAAACGCCTTCGGGGGATCGGCTGGCCGGACGTAGCGGGGCCTGCGAGGCAAGACACATCTCTCAGAGGACCACGAAACCGGGAGCAGCCGCAAAGTGCGTATAGGGTAGCAGAGTAACTGAACTATAAGTAAATGCAAGCTCTTTTTTGAATGCGGCGACCTTCGGCCGACGCTTTCGGGAATGGGGTTCTCCTTCCGGGACACGCTCGCGCCCCGCCTACCAGCTCTGCTATCCTCAACGGTTCCCGGAGGGATTGTGAACCTCAGAGCACTTCTGATTTCCGGCCTTTTCCTGCCTTTATCACTCTGCGCCCAGCAACCTGCACCTTCCAGCACGCCCCCGCCGACGCAGATGTACGTCGAGCCAACCATGGCGTACACGCCCAGCCTGGACCTGCCTTCCATGGACCGGTCGGCTGATCCTTGCGCGGACTTCTATCAGTACTCGTGCGGCGGCTGGGAAAAGAACAATCCAATCCCTCCCGACCAGAGCTCATGGAGCGTTTACGGCAAGCTGTACGAGGACAATCTGAAATATTTGCGCAGCATTCTGGAGCAAGCTTCCACCGCGAAGGACCGCGATGAGGTTACGCAGAAAATCGGCGACTACTATGCGGCGTGTATGGACGAGGCCGCCGTCGAGAGGCTAGGGGCTAAACCGATCGAACCCGAGCTGGCGGAAATCGCCGGCCTGCACAACATCCAGGAAATGAGTGCGCTCACGGGCCGGCTTCACATCGCCGGCGAGTCGATGCTGTTCGGCAGCGGTTCGCAGCAGGATCCCGACAACTCTGACGCCATGATCGTCTCCGTGGACCAGGGAGGGCTGGGGCTTCCCGACCGCGACTATTACACCAAGGACGATGCCAAGTCGAAGGAGATTCGGGAGCGGTATGTGCAGCATGTCCAGAAGATGTTTGAGCTGATCGGCGACCCGCCAGAGGTGGCGAAAAAAGAGGCTGATACGGTGATGCGGATCGAAACCGACCTGGCGAAGGCGTCGCTCACCCGGGTCGATCAGCGCGACCCCTACAAAGTCACGCACAAAATGAAGGTGAACGATCTGCAGGCGCTGGCCCCGAAGTTCAACTGGGCGGCATACTTCTCCGCCGGCCAGGTGCCGGCATTCGACATTCTGAATGTCGAAGCTCCGGAGTTCTTCAAGGAGTTCAATCGGCAGCTGAGCTCGGTCTCGCTGGAAGACTGGAAAAGCTATTTTCGCTTTCATGTGGCGAACTCCGAGTCGCCGGACCTGTCGTCCGCTTTCGTCAACGAGAACTTCGATTTTTACCGCAAGTATCTGCGTGGCGCCAAGGAGTTGCAGCCCCGCTGGAAGCGCTGCGTGGAAGATGTGGATGAGCAACTCGGCGAGGCGCTGGGGCAGGCCTACGTTCGCAAGACGTTTCCGCCGGAGCTGAAACAGGCGACGCTGGAAATGACGCGGCAGATCGAAGACGCCATGGCCATGCGGATCCAGCAACTGGATTGGATGAGTCCGCAGACGAAGCAGCAGGCGCTGAACAAGCTGCACTCGATCCGCAACAAGGTTGGATATCCGGACAAGTGGCGCGATTACAGCTCGGTGAAGATCGTGCGAGACGACTTTTACGGCAACGCCGAGCGGGCGGAGGAATTCGAGAACCATCGCGAGTTCAACAAAATCACCAAGCCGGTGGACCGTACCGAGTGGGGTATGACCCCGCCGACGGTGAATGCGTACTACAACCCGCAGATGAACGACATCAACTTCCCCGCCGGAGTTTTGCAGCCGCCGCTCTACGATGCCAAAATGGACGACGCTCCCAACTACGGCGATACCGGCTCAACCATCGGCCATGAGTTGACGCACGGCTTCGACGACGAAGGCCGTCAATATGATGCCAAGGGCAATCTGAAAGACTGGTGGACGACGCAGGACGCGGCGCAATTCGTCAAGCACGCCGATTGCGTGGTCGATCAGTATGCGAAGTATGTCGTGGTGGACGACATCCACATCAACTCAAAGCTCACCGAGGGCGAAGACGTTGCCGATCTCGGGGGCACGATTCTCGCCTACATCGCCTGGAAGGGCGACGAAAAAGGTAAGCAGCTGTCGAATGCGGATGGCCTGACGCCCGATCAGCGTTTCTTTGTGGGCTTTGCGCAGTGGGCCTGCGAGAACGATCGTCCCGAGGACGAGCGTGCCCGTTCGATCACCGATCCGCACTCGCCGCCGAAGTACCGGGTCAACGGCGTTGTGGTCAACATGCCGGAGTTTGGTCAGGCCTTCGGCTGCAAACCCGGTTCGGCGATGGTGAAGCCCGCAGACAAGGTTTGCAAAGTGTGGTGAGAGTTCAGCTTGAGAAACCCGGCTGTTTCCGTAGCGGTGATTTCGATTCGAACGAGCAAGCCCGAAGGGCGAAATTGCAATAGCCCAGGACGGAAGTCCTGGGTAGAACGTCAAAGAGATGCATGAGTCCCGTAGGGACGACACTCACTGTTGATGCGATTGGTCAGACTCTTCGCGTTGTCCATTCTGGTTTGCGCCATGGCCTTTGCGCAGACCGCGCCGACTCCCACGCACTCCAGCGAGACCGCTGACCAAACTACCTGGACCGGCCGTTACGCCAACTGCGAGAGTGGTTTCTACCTCTTGCTGCCCGCCGGTGTGGTTGGTCACGAGGCGAAGGTGACGGGTCCGAATCAAGGCTTCGCTGTGAATCCGGCAGCGCTGGCATCGACAGCGGCCTTCAGCGCCAGCAACTCGCAACGCTTCATCGAGGTAGTCAGCTATTACGACCTTGAGGACCACGGCGAGTCGACTTCGGCCACCATCGATTACTACCTATCGCTGGGAGTGCTGAGCGGCGAGGAAAACTTCGTCACCCTTGGCAAACAGAGTTACAGACTCGCGGGGTTGAGCGCCAAGTGGGAGGAAGTACGCTGGGTGGAGAACTCCGCTGCCATCCGCCGGGACCGGATCATCGCTTTTCGCTCAGGAGCCGGAGTTCTGTACCAGCTCACGCTGCAATCGCCGGAGAAAACCTTCAGCGGCGACGAGGTGCTGTTCAATCAGATTGTGGCAGGATTTCACGTGAGCAAGTTGCCGAACGATGGATGCTCTGACTAGCAGGGCTAGCTTCACGAAAACAGCTTCATGAATCCCTTGGCAGGCAGGTCGGGAACCAGACATTTCCTCATGCTCAGGGTTTCCGCGGCGCCGTAACCGCTACGCACGGCGCCTTCCATGGTTGCGGGCCAGCCAGTCGCCGTCCAGTCGCCGGCCAGAAAGAGTCTCGGCCATGGACTTTTATGCGGAGCGCGAAACGCATCGCTGCCCGGGGATGGCGCGAAGGTCGCGTGAATTTCCTTCACCACCGTGGCCTTCGTCAGTTTGGCATCGCGCACGGTGGGGAAGAACTCCGCCAGTTCGCGAACGGCCGAGTCGATGATCTCCTGGCGAGGTTTGTCCACCAGCGTCTTCGACGAACTGACAACCAGTTCGAGGTAGCTCCCGCTCTGCGCGGAATCTCGACGCGTCGCCAGGATTTTCGACTTGTGAAACATCCACTGAATGGTGCGATCCAGCAGGACCGCATGTTCCAGCGGCGTAATCTCGCGATCGAACCAGAGATGGATGCCGGTGATTGGCGAGCTCTCCAAATGCAAAGCACTGTCACGCAGCGAGTCAAGTTCGGGAGTATCCGGCAAGAGCTTGTCGAGCGTATTGAACGGCGTTGCCAGCACGGCATAGTCGGCGCGCAAGTCTTCGCCGCCGACGCACAGCTTCACGCCGGTACCATCCATACGGAATGAGTCGACCGCGGCTCGGGTGTGGACCTTTCCGCCGCGCGCTTCGATGTACTGCGCTGCGGTGCCGTACAACTGAGACAGTGGAACAGCCGGAACACCCATGCGCCCGGCCTCCGCTGATTTCAGGAATGAATCGCGAAAAACCAGCGCGGCGTAACGAACCGAAATGCGATCCAGATCCTCATTCAGCGCACTGACCAGCACCGGCGCCCAGAAGCGGTCGATGGCTTGCTTGGTCTGCCCGTGGCGCTCGAGCCAGGCTTGAAAGTTTTCGCCGTCATCGCCTGGCAACGACGGAATCATCGCCAGCATGGCGCGTGCGATCGCCAGCTTATCCTTCAGATCAAGGACGGAAGAATCGAGAAACGAAGCCGTTGCATGAAACGGTGCCGGCAGCGAGCCCGGCTTCAGCGTGGACGTCTTGCCGCCGGGAAGGATGAAGTTGATCTCGTCGTACCAGCGAATCTGCTGCTCGACGCCGAGCCTTCGGTAAAAGTCGATGAGGTTGGTGCAGCAGCCGAGCAGCACGTGCTGGCAGTTGTCGACGACCTCGCCCGTGCCCGGCAGTTCATACGACGACGCGCGCCCGCCCAGGTACGGACGCCGCTCGAAGAGTTCGACATGGTAGCCGGCCTCAGCCAGAGCACTTCCGGCCGACAGACCGGCTAGTCCGCCGCCAATGACAGCCACTGTGCCGCGCGTTGCATTGCTGCCGGTCTCGCTCATGCGCGCCGCACAAACCCTTTCGCCATGACCGAGAGCTTCTCGGCAGAGCTCAGGCGGACGCGCTCGGTGAAGACGTCATAGTTGCGAGCAACGATCTTCTCCAGCAGCCGGCGATAGATTTCAACCAGCGTCCACAAGGCTGGCTGACTGTCCTCGTCGATCAGCGGCAGAAGTTCGGTGGCGGCGGCGTAGAACTCTTTGGCGCGTTGCGCTTCAAATTCCAGGAGCGGCCGCATCGCGCTCGGGGCAGAGCCGTTCGTCAAGGCATGAATATCAATGCCGAAGCGCGCGAAATCTTCCCGCGGCAGGTACACCCGGCCCAGTCCGGCATCTTCCTTCACATCGCGCAGAATGTTGGTGAGCTGAAAGGCTACGCCAACTTTCTCGGCCAGCGCTTCCGCCCGCGGATCGCGATAGCCGAAGATACGAATACACACCAGGCCCACGACCGATGCGACGTGATAACAGTAGTCGTAGAGCTGATCGAAGGTCTCGTACTGGAGTTGCGGCTCGCCCGCGTCACGGCTCTTAAGCCCTGCCGGAACATCCATCCCGGTCCCGTGTACCAGCTTCTCTAAAAGTCCCAGCGGAATATTGAAGCGCTTCTGCGAATCGGCCAGAGCGAAGAGCACGGGATCGTCGGTGCGGTCGCCGTCGACCACACGGCGCAAGGCGTTCATCCATTCGTCGAGCTTTTCGCGGCGCTGGTCTGCCGGGATCGCGGGATCGTCGGAGATATCGTCGGCGTGCCGCATGAAGGCGTACACCGCCGACAGCGCATTTCGCTTACGCAGAGGGAGAACCAGAAAACCGTAGTAGAAATTCTTGGCAGCGGAGCGGGCGATGTGCCGGCAAACACCGTAGGCCGCCCGCAGCTGCAGCGGGTGTTCGCTCACAACATCTTTCCTACGGCCGCGCGCGCCACCAGCCACAGCTTGCGCGGCTTGGAGATCGACGGCCGGCTTTTCAGCACATCGTAACCCTGCTGCTCGATGGCGTTGAGGATCTCGAGTCCGCCGCGGCTGAACAGATCGAGATCCGTCGCGAGGTGTTTGTCGACTTTGTCGATCAGGGGCAGGCCCATTTCGAACCATTCACGCGCCCGCGTTACTTCAAACTTCATCATCGCGAGAAATTGCGGAGTGGCGCGGCGTTCGGCAATGTCGCTTTCGCTAACCCCAAATTTCGTCAGGCTTTCGAGCGGCAAATAGATCCGGCCCTTGCCGTAGTCGACAGCGACATCCTGCCAGAAGTTCGCCAGTTGCAGCGCGGTGCAGGTGTAATCGGAAAGTTGCTGGCGCTCGGCGTCGCGATATCCGCAGAGATACAGCACGAGATGTCCGACGGGGTTCGCCGAATTTTTGCAATAGCCGAGCACGTCCCCGAATGTGGGATAGCGGGTAGTGGTCTGGTCCTGACGAAAAGCCGTCAGGAGATTGGCAAACGGATCGCGCGGGATTTCGAACTCTCGGATGGTCTCGCGCAGGGCGACGAAGACAGGATGTCTCGGCGCGATTGGATTATGCGCGGGCGTCTCTGCCTCAAGCTTCTCGACATCCTGCCGGACGTCCCTTGCCGATGGCTCGACCAGGCTCATGTAGGTCGCGTTCAACTCCGCTTCCCAAGCGTCAAGTAGGGCCAGCGCTTGCTGCGGATTGCCGACCTCATCGCCGAGATCGTCGGAGATGCGGCAATAGGCGTAGAGGTTGTAGAAGTGCTGGTGTAGATGCTTCGGCAGGAACCAGGTGACGACCGAGAAATTTTCGTAATGTGAATGCGCCAGCCGCGAGCAGTATTGCTGCGCCTCCTCTAATGACGGCGCGTGCTCGGGGATCGCGTACTCCGGCGGCAGCGCCTGCCACCCCGCCGCGGCCGGGTCCGGCTGGGCAAAATTCATGTCTGTAGGAATGGAGGACATTACAAGAATTGTACCGGGGATGTTTTGGTTGCGTCGTAAAACCGACCCGCCCTAACCAAAGGATGGCTAAAACGGGGCACCCTCTTTACCGGTATCAAATCGCTGCCAATGATTTCTGCTGGCCACCGGAAACTGATAACCGATCACTGACAACTGACAACTGCTTACTGCCCGGGAATGATCGCCGTCTTGATGTCGCCGTTGCGGTTCAGCATGTGACGCAGAACCTGCTGCAGGCGCGACAGAGGGGCTTCGCCGGTGATGTAGTCGGTGCCCTTGATCTTGCGCTCGCAAATCAGCGCGAAGGCGCGGCGCACGGTTTCGGGCGTGTGATGGAAGGTCGCTTTCAGTGTCAGCTCGTTGTAGTGCAGGCGTTGCGTGTCGAGCGCGACCGTGGTTCCGTTGGCACAACCGCCGAAGAAGTTCACGGTGCCGCCTTTCCGCACCATGTCGATCGACCACTCCCATGCCTGCGGACGGCCTACAGCTTCGATCACCACATCGCAACCGCGGCCTTCCGCGGTCAGCTTGCGGACGGCTTTCACCGGATCGTCGACCTCGGTAATCTGCACGGTGCTATCGGCTCCGGCACGCCGCGCCGCAGCAACCTGCGAGTCGCGCTTGACGATTGAGATGACATTGCAGCCGGTGAGCTTGGCCACCTGGACAAACATCAGGCCGATGGGACCGGCCCCGATCACGGCTACCGTGTCGCCAATCTCCATCTTGGTCTCATGCAGGCCGCGCAGCACGCAGGCCAGCGGCTCAACAATGGCTGCCTCTTCGAAGCTCACATGCTTCGGAATCGCCAGCATGTTGCTCTCGACGATGCGGCGGGGAATGCGAATGTACTCGGCGTAGGCGCCGTTGTTGAAGAGCAGGTCCTGGCAGAGATTTTCCTGGTGCTTGGAGCAGTAAAAGCAACTGCCACAGGGCGCGGAGTTCAGCGCCACCACGCGCATGCCGCGCTTGAATCCCTTAACGCTGGGCCCGACCTCTTCGATGACACCAGCCAGTTCATGGCCGAACAGCGCCGGAGGAACGATCATGCGCGCGTGATAGCCGCGCTGGTAGACCTTCAAGTCGGTACCGCAGGTCAGGGCCACCTGCACCTTGACCAGGACTTCACCCTCTTCCAGGGTTGGGATCGGTACCTGCTCGATCTTGACGTCCTCTTTCCCGTAGAGGACCGCCGCTGTCATTTGTCCATTCACGCTACTCGTCCTTCCATTCGCTGCCCGGTTGAATCACGATCTTCATCGAGTCGGGCTTAGGGTGGGCAGCCAGCTGCAACGCCTCAATCGACTTGTTCAACGGGAAACGATGGCTGATCAACCGCTCCAAATCCATTTCCCGGCTCAACACGAACTGTGCTGATTCTGCTTGCAAGTCCACGGAAGCGCTATACGAACCCAGAAGACTCTTTTCGTCGACACAAACAGCTGCGGGGTCAATGGTGGCTTCCCCATGCTGGGTCTGCGCAAATAAAAGAACCCGGCCTCCCGGGCGAGTTGCATCCATCGCGGGACGGATCAACCCATTTACAGCTACCGCAAGAATGACGGCATCCGCCCCCCGACCCTCGGTCAACTCCTTTACGGCCTGGACCGTGTCGGAGGAAGAGGCGTCGATATTCTCATTCAGGCCGAACGTCTTGGATATTGTATGCCTCTGCGGGAGCAAATCGGAAGTGATTACCCGCGCGCCGTGTCGGCGGGCCAACACCGCCAAAATGATGCCGATTGGCCCCTGGCCCATGACCAGCACGGTTTCTCCCGGGCTAAGCCTCAGCGTTTCAATACCTTTCATGCAGGTGTTGACCGGCTCGATAAATGACGCCTGCTCAAACGACACGCCGGCGGGGATACCCACGACACCGCCGTTGCCAACGATCCAGTCCATCACCCGGACGTACTCGGAAAAGCCGCCGCCGCTGGCCTCGTACCCGGCTGTCGCGCCAACCTTCTTGTAGGTCGGGCACTGGGCGAAAACCTTGTGTTGGCAGTAGTAACAACCGCCGCAGGGGATGTGATGGAAGACCACGACGCGGTCGCCGACCTTAAAGTTCGTTACGCCTCGGCCGATGGCGGCTACCGTCCCGGCGGTCTCGTGTCCGAAGATGCGCGGAGCCGAATGGGAGCCAGTGGCAATCTTTTTCAGGTCGGTTCCGCAGATGCCGCAGCTATGTACGCGAATCAGGATCTCGCCCGCGCCTATTTGTGGGACGGGAACAGCCTCCAGGCGAACGTCGTTGACGCCGCGGTACACAGCCGCCCGCATGGTCGAGGGGATGGCTCGATCGCCGATGTTGCTTCCTAGTTGTGTTGCAACGGACATAATCGGTTGTCGGTTGTCGGTTCTCAGTTTGGCGATGTCGGATCCAATCGAATCTGACAACCGGCAACTGATCACTGGCAACTGCTTTCTAGTAGATGTTCCAACTCCCTGCACAGGTTCGCAGATGCCAAATCATTGTTTCTCTTCAGTGTCCCCAGTGATGACCACCACTTGGGACGCACCGCTACATACATCAAAAAGCTACCCGTTGCGAACCGGCCATTCTCGTCGATAAAGTGGTCGAGCGGCGGCATCACGAACGTCGCCTCATCGGAAACCGCTTTCACTGCTGAAAACTTCAAGCCCCGGGCGTCTGCCACCTGGGCCACTGCAGCAGCTTCCATGTCGACAACATCAGCGGCGTACCTGTTCAGCAACTCCTGCTTGATCGTGGCGTCCGTGACGTGTCGCGTGGTCGCCAGAATCCAGTCGCCACCCGCGCACCAGTAAGAGGTTGCACTCGCAGCGTGTACCACTTCGCGGATGTGGCCTACATCGCCTACTCTCAATTCCGGCGAGACTGCACCTACGATACCGGCCGAGATCAACTGCGTCGGATGTGCGTATTCAGCGGCGACTTCCGCCGCCCGATGCGCAAACTTCTCTCCGATGCCGCCGATAGCCACAACGGCATTCGGCAGATCGTAGAGTGCAACGCCGTTCACCCGCTTCGGTCGAATCTTACCGATCAAGGGCGCTAGTTCCACCCGCATCGCCGCGATCACGGCGACCGGCTTATGCGGCATAGCCGTGCGCCTGGAACCACTCCACGGCGCGGCGCAACCCATCGTCAACACCGCGTGGCTTCCATCCCAACTCGCGCTCCGCCTTGCCGCTGCTGACGAACATCTTCTTGCGCGACATCTGCACGGCCTCGATCGTCGCCCGCGGCTCGCGCTTCATCAATCCGCCGACAACCACCGAGCCCCAGGCACCTGCGGCCAGCGCAACCGCATACGGAACCTTCACATTCGGCGACGGCAAGCCCGTGATCGCGCCCAGTTTGTCGAGGATCTGCTTCAGCGTGAGATTCTCGCTGCCCAGGATGTAACGCTCACCCGGTCGCGCTTTCTCCATCGCCAGCAAATGCCCGCCAGCGCAATCGACCACATCGACCAGATTCAAACCCGTGTCGACATAGGCAGGAAATTTCTTCTTCAGGAAGTCCACGACGATCCGTCCGGTCGGCGTTGGCTTGATATCGCGTTCGCCGATCGGCGTCGTCGGATTCACCATTACAACGTTCTGGCCGCCCTGCCCCGCCTCGATGACCAGGCGCTCTGCCATGAACTTGCTACGCTTGTAGTCGCCGATCATGTTGTCGAGGTTCACCGGCGATTGCTCGTCAGTCAGGTGACCGTTGTTGCCGAAGCCCATGGTCGCCACGCTGCTGGTATAAATAACCCGCCGGACGCCGGAATCTCTCGCAGCCTGGAGGAGGTTCTTGGTCCCATCTACGTTAGATTCATAGAGTTCCTGGCCATTGCGCGCCCACAGGCGGTAGTCGGCCGCAACGTGAAAAACGTACTCGCAACCCGACATTCCCTTGCGCAGCGACTCGGCGTCGCGCAGGTCGCCGACCACGCGTTCGGCCGGGAGGTCGGCAATGTTGTCGAGGCGGCTCGTCGGGCGCATCAGCAGACGCAGCTCAGCGCCACGGGCTAGCAGTTGGCGCGCAACATGGCTCCCCAGAAATCCGGTCGCTCCTGTGACAAAACATTTCATGAGGATCAGTTGTCAGTGGTCAGTTGCCGGTTGATCTTTGAAAGGGCACGCCTTCAAGCGTGCCGTACGCGTTCGTTATCGATCCCGAGCCGACTTCAGTCGGCGGCAGAGTGGCGCCGGTTAAAACCGGCTCTTTTCCTCTCGCGCGACTCATCGGTGCACCTAAAGGTGCGCCCTTTCAAACAAGTGCTTCATGTGACGCTAATTCCGGCTGACAACCCGCAGGCGCTCTTCTTCCGATACCGAAGTTGCCTTGGTATACGTCGTCAGCGCCAGTAGCGGGAAGTACTGGCGGTACATGGTGTACTCCAGATAGAACACGCGCGGGAATCCCGTGCCGGTATATAACTGTTCATCCCACGAGCCATCACGCCTCTGCGACTTCAACAGGTAAGCCACGCCGCGCTGCAAGGAATCGCTGCGAGTGTCGTTGGCCGCCAGCAAGCCCATTACAGCCCATGCAGTCTGCGAAACCGTGCTCGGCCCCACGCCCTTGGTGTTGGGATCGTCATACGAATCGCAACGCTCGCCCCAGCCGCCATCGGGGTTCTGCATCATGCGCAGCCACTCGGCAGCCTGCTGCACGCACGGCTCGTGATAATCCACGCCGACCGCTTCCAGCCCGCGCAGCACCAGCATGGTGCCGTAGATGTAGTTCACACCCCAGCGTCCGAACCACGAGCCATCGGACTCCTGCTCGTGCTTGATGAACTCCACCGCGCGTTGCACGGGTTTGTCCTTCAGCGAATAGCCGTAAGCTGCGAGCGCCTCAAGAACGCGTCCCGTAATATCGACCGTCGGCGGATCGAGCATGGCATTGTGATCGGCAAACGGGATGTTCTGGAAGACCATGCGGTCATTATCCTTGTCGAACGAAGCCCAGCCGCCGTTCTTGCACTGCATCGACAGGATCCACTCGATGGCGCGCTCCACCGACTTGGTGTGATAGCCCTCGTTGCTGGTCTTCACCCGGCTCAGGGCCAGCAGCACCTGCGCACTGTCGTCGACGTCGGGATAAAACTCGTTGTTGAACTCGAAGTACCAGCCTGCGGGCGCGACGTTGCGATTCTTCACTGCCCAGTCGCCGCGGCGCGTGACCTGCTTCTTCAGCATCCACTCGCAGGGCTGAACCAGTCGATGATCGGTCGCCGAAACCCCGCTCTCAGCGAGCGCGAAGACGGCGTAGGCGGTGTCCCATACCGGCGACATGCAGGGCTGCATGCGGAAAGTTTTCTCTTCCTCGATGCCCAGCTTCTCGAACTCATCCATGGCGCGAATGACCTGCGGATCGTCGAGCGAATAGCCCAGGCAGCGCAGCGCGATGATGGAGTTCATGATGCCGGGATAGATCGCGCCCAGGCCGTCACTCATCTCCAGACGCTCCAGCATCCACTTCTCGGCAACCTTCAGCGCCCGCGAACGTAGCGGGCGAATATGCACGCGCTCGAAGAAGTGAACCAGCCGATCGAGCAACAGGAAGAAATTCCGCCAGCTGACGATCTTCTTCGCCCAGCGCAGGCGCATCTGGCTCTTGCTGCGTCCGCCGAGGAAGAGTTCGTCGATGCCTTCTTCCGGTGAAAGCTTCTTGAACGGCTTCTTAGCATAGGCGATCGACAGCGGCACCAGGATGGCGCGCGACCACGAAGAAATTTCGTACAGGTTGAACCAGAACCAGGTGGGGAAGAGCGTGATCTCCGGCGGAATTGCCGGGACGGCGTCGTAATCGTACTGGCCGAGGAAGCAGAGGTAAATCTTGGTGAAAGTGTTGACCTCGGTCACGCCGCCCAACGCAAGAATGCGCTCACGCGCCATCGCCAGCTGCGGATGGTTCGGGCTGTAGCCGGCCATCTTGAGTGCGAAATAGGCTTTTACCGACGCGCTGATGTTCGACGGCCCGTCTTCGTAGATCGGCCATCCACCATCGGGATTCTGGCGGTTCAGAATCTCAGTGGCACACTTCTGCGTGCGGGCCGAGTCTTCGGTGCCCAGCAGGCGGTGCAGCAGGATGTAGTCGGAGACCAGCGTCGTGTCGGCGCCCAACTCTCCGCACCAATGGCCTTCGCTGCGGTCCTGCATACCGAACAGGAATTTCCGCGAGGCGTCGACTGCCGCAGCTACGCGGCTCTTCATGTCATCTATTTTGCCGAAACGCATTTCGGCCGTACTTGGGGGTTCTGCCATTTCCTCTATTACTCCGACGCCAAAGCTGGCGCGGCGCCAATCGCCTCCACAATCTCGGGGGGCAAGCCAAAGCGCACGTTTTCAGGCATCACTTCTACCTCGCGCATATTGGTAAAACCCTGCTCTTCGAGAAAAGTCACCGCTTCCTGCACCAGGATCTCGGGTGCGGAAGCTCCCGCGGTAAGCCCGACGGTATTCACGTTCTCCAGCCATTCGGGCCTGATGGAGCGATAGTTTTCGATAAGGTACGAGGCAGTCCCATGATTGCGGGCCACTTCGACCAGGCGGTTGGAGTTGGAACTGTTGTCGGAGCCAACGACCAGCAGCAGATCGCACTCTTCGGCGACCTCCTTCACTGCGGTCTGGCGGTTCTCGGTCGCATAGCAGATGTCCTGCGCGTGCGGGCCTTTGATATTGGGAAAGCGCTTGCGCAGCGCCTCGATTACATGCGTAGTCTCATCGAGACTCAAGGTGGTTTGCGTCAGGTAGGCGACGCGGTTCGGATCGGGCACATGCAGGTCGTTCACATCTTCGGGCGCGTCCACAACCTGCGTCACCAGAGGGGCTTCACCCAGCGTGCCGATCACTTCGTCGTGATCGTGGTGCCCAATCAGGATAAGCGAGTATCCTTCGCGGGCAAACTTCACGGCTTCGACGTGGACCTTGGTTACCAGCGGGCAGGTCGCATCGATCACCCGAAGCTCGCGCAATTTGCTGGCCTGCCGGACCTCCGGAGCCACGCCATGGGCGCTGTAAATGACGCGCTCGCCGGCTGGAACTTCCTCAACGCTATCCACAAAAATGGCGCCCTTGGAGGTCAGTTCGTCCACTACGTGGCGGTTATGGACAATCTCCTTGCGCACGTAAATGGGCGCGCCAAAGGTCTCCAGGGCAATGCGGACGATGTCGATCGCGCGCACCACGCCGGCACAGAAGCCGCGGGGCTTCAATAAAAGTAAAGTCTTCGTTTGAGTTTGGCTCATTCCGTCCTGCATCTAGTTATACGAATACGCGAACTCCCAGCGGAGTTTCCCCACAATTACTCTATTGTAACAGCGGTGAAACCCCCAACCTAGCCGGGCCCGAGTGCGTAATTGGGCACTCTGCGGTGCAAAATAAGCACTTAACGGGGATAGGGAAATGCCGGTTTTCGGCGCGGAGCGGTTCCTTTCCAAACGCAGTTTGGCCGGTTGCGGCTTGTGTTGGCGGAACAGCTGTCGTCCACCCGGCGCCTTCCATCGACCACTTCATCACGACCAGTGTCGGGAACACCCCGATCCCTCACAAACATTGTCATCAACAAGACGGCTTCGTGTTTGCCTCCCGGCCACTAACGCTCACCTGTAGAATCTCGTTTTACCTCACCTGAAAGCGAGAGCCATCATGAACGCCGGCGATCTGGCCAAGATGTACGAAATCAGCTACGGAGCAATCAACCGCAACCTGGACGACGTAAGCCATGAGGAAAGCCTGGTGCGGCCACCTGCGGGCAACTGCTTGAACTGGGTGCTGGGACATATCGTCCTGTATCGCGGCAGCATGCTGAAGATCATCGGCCGCCGTCCGCTGCTCGAAGGAGAACGTGCCGACTTGTACCGGCGCGGCAGTCATCCCGATGGCAGCGAGCATTATCTGGATCTGGCCAGTCTGCGCGGCCTGTTGTCGGACACGCACGAGGAATTCATCCCCGCACTGTCCGTGATGACCGATCAGGAACTGGCGGCGAACGTTCCGGAGGAGTTCAATCGGCCGCCGTTGGCGGGATCGATTGGCAATGCTCTGGCGCGTCTGAGCTTTCACGAGAGCTATCATGCGGGACAGATTGGTTTGTTGCGACGGATTGCGGGAAAAGATGGGGCGATCCGGTAGAGCGGCATTGGCAGTTGCACGCGCAACACAAAGGGTCATCCTGAGCGAAGGGAGGCCCCCAAGCGGTCGAACGAAGTCGAAGGACCGCTATCGCCCGAACAATCCCTCCGGCTCTAGGGGTCCTTCGACTCTCGCAAAATGCGGCGCTGCTACGCTCAGGATGGCACCCCAAAGAAGAAACCTGTACGGTTTCACCGGTTCGCCTTCAGCATTTGCTCGGCGTGCTTGAGCGAGGTCTCTGTCAGCTTCGCGCCACTTACCATGCGGGCAATCTCTTTCGTGCGTTCGTCCTGATCAAGCTGCCGCACCGAGGTTTTCGTTCTGCCGCCGGCTTCTTTCTTCTCGATGAGGTAGTGCTGGTCAGCGAAAGAAGCGATCTGCGGCAGGTGGGTGATGCAGAGCACCTGCTTGGTGCGCGAAAGCTGTTTCAGCTTCTTGCCTACGGCTTCCGCCGCGCGGCCGCCTATGCCGGCGTCGATTTCGTCGAAGACCAGCGTTCGTTGCGAGGCGACATCCTTCGCGCCCACCCTCTTGCCAACGGGCGGCAAGGAGGATGGGGGACCGCCGTTTTTTCCGGTTCGCTTATTTTGACCGGATTCAATGCTCGTCTTCAACGCGAGCATCACGCGAGACAGCTCGCCGCCCGAGGCGATCTCGTCGACAGGGCCAAGCGGCTCGCCGGGATTGGCCGAGATGAGATATTGCACCTGGTCGAATCCGCGACTGGTCCAGTTCGCTTCTTCGTCGGTGCCGCTGACCTCGACCTTGAAGCGCGCCTTCATGGCCAGCTCGTTGATCTCGCTTTCGACCAGCTTTTCGAGCTTGTGTGCCGCGTCGTAGCGCTGCCGCGAGAGCGCACGTGCTGCTTCGAGGTATTTCTCGCCCGCCCCAGACAGTTGCTGACGCAGCTTGCGCAGCACCTCGTCCTTGTTCTCCATCTCATTGAGCTTGCGTTCGAGATCGCCACCCAAGGCGATGACGTCGTCCAGCGTCGGGCCGTACTTGCGCTTCAGGCGATCCAATGCCGCAAGCCGATCTTCAACTTCCGCCAGCCGTTCGGGAGAGGCATCGATGCCTTCGGAATAATCGCGCAGCCGCGTGCCGATGTCTTCGATGGCGATACGAGCCGACTCCAGCTCCGGTACGGCATCGCGAAACTGCTGGTCGAAGCGCAGCAGCTCTTCAAGCTGGCGGGTGGCAGCGCGAATCGAACCGGCCGCCGATCCGTTGCTCTCATACAGCGCGTCGTAGGCAGCCATGGCGGCGCTGCGCACGCGTTCAGAGTTCGCCAGCACGCGCTTCTCGGCCTCGAGCTTGACGTCTTCTTCGGGCTGAAGCCTGGCGTCGGCGATTTCTTTGCGCTGGAAATTCCACAGATCGAGCAGCTTCAGGCGGTCGGTTTCGTCGCGTTCCAGATCGGCGATGCGGTGGCGAATCTCGTTCCAGTTGGCGAAGCCGTCCGCAACCGAAGAGTCGTCACTGCCGGCAAACGTGTCCAGCAAGCTAAGCCGCGACGCGGCATCGAAGCCCAGCACAGCTTCGTTCTGCGCGTGAATGACTGCCAGATAAGGGGCGAGTTGTTTCAGAACGGTTACAGTGGCCGGCTGATTGTTGATGAAGACGCGGCCTTTGCCGCCGGCAGAGATTTCGCGGCGAAGAATAATCTGGCCGTCTTCGGCGTCGATTCCGTTTTCTTCAAGGACACCGGCGATCGCCGGCGAGCCGACCTCGAAGACCGCCGAGACGGTTGCCTTTTCCGTGCCGTGGCGGACGGCGTCGCTGGACGCTTTATCCCCAAGCAGCAGGGCCAGCGCATCGATGAGGATGGATTTTCCCGCGCCGGTTTCGCCGGTCAGCAGGTTCAGGCCGGAAGCAAACTCCACGGCCACGTTGTCGATGACCGCGTAGTTTTCGACCCGCAATTCCAGCAGCACGTGAGTTCTCGACCGGCGAAGTTAGGGGCAGTGTAGCAGAAGGGCCGTCGGCTATCAGCTATCGGCCGTCGGCTTGCTTTTCGCCACTCGTTTTTCGCCAGAAAGGCGTGGACGAAGGCTTTGTACCGCGCACCGTTGACTTGACGCCGCTCGGCGAGGATGCAACGATGCCCGCCATGAACGAGAGCAATCGGCGGTTAATGTGGCATGGGATGTTCCTGTTTCTGTTGGGGCTGTTGACCGGCTTCATCGAGCCGCGTTTTGCCAACATACGAATGGGACTGGCGGCCCACCTGGAAGGCGTCATGAACGGCATTTTCCTAATTGGCCTCGGCGCGATATGGACCGAGGTGAGGCTCTCTCCTAGTCTGAAGGCGGCGACGTTTTGGATCGCTCTGGTCGGCACTTACGGAAACTGGTTGATGACGACGACAGCGGCGGTCTTCGGCACCTCGGCGCTCTCGCCCATCACCGGGACTCCTCACGGCGGGCAACCGTGGCAGGAAAAGCTAGTCACGGCGGGATTCATGGCGGTTGGGATCGCGATCGTCGCCTGCGCGGTGCTTGTGCTCTGCGGTTTGCGAAAGGCGACTCGGGCAGTAGCAGCATCCACGTAGATCCCCAAATCGCCATGAAAGGCTGCCGTTCCTGAAGGCACTGGCACCCGATGATGCCACCTACCTCGAGCTTCCGCCCGGGGCTGAAGAAAGTTTCGCCTCGTGGGCTCGGTGAAATACCAGCGCGATCGAAGCGCCGAGAGAATAAGCAGCCGAGCGGAGGAGAGGGATGGTAAATGTGAAGAAGTTTACACAGCCGTAGTCCGTGATTCGGTGTACGCAGTCCTGGCCGGAGATCTCGTACCATAAGCTGATTTGGCCTTGCCTACTGTGAATCACCGGCACAATTGACAGCAGCCTCAAACCGAACCAGACTGCAGGCAGAATCCACACCCACAGAGCAAGCCTCGATCTCGATATTCGGGACGCGAGAATGCCGAGTAGCCCAGCCAATAGGATGTCGAGAATCCACTCCTTCCAAAGGACGCCGATAATGGCAGCCGGATGGAACAACCTACCTAACCCTATGGTCAGGATCGCTGTCCCAAAGACCGCCGTCAGCAAATGTCCCAGATACAAGCCGATATCCCGAAGCAACTTCATGGGTGACATTCTAGCGAAGAGCGAACAGCGAATAGCGAACAGCCGGCTTAGTTACTCCCCCGGAACCCCGGCCTCCATCTCTGCTTCTCGTGCGTCAAATGCTTATAATGCGGAGTAACGAAAGGTGAGCGTTGTAGGACTCATGAATGTCTCCCATGCCTTGCTCGCTTCGGTTATCGGTGGTGAAATCTCAGGCCTGATTGAAACCAGCGGCCTGGTCGCCAAAACCGTTCTCCTGATCCTGTTGATTTTTAGTGTCGCTTCCTGGGCCATCATCTTCTCCAAGTGGGGACTATTCCGCCGCGCGCGTGCGCAGAGCAATCGCTTCATGCGCATGTTCCGCAAGTCAGAGCGCCTGAACGACGTGGCTGCGGTGGTCGAGCAGTTCAAGCCCAGCCCGCTGGTCGCCGTCTTTGAAGGCGCTTATGACGAGCTGCGTAAGCAGGCGACGCATCCGATCAGGCTGCCGGCGCTGCAACGCGCCGTCCAGATCGCGTCGTCGGAAGAACTTTCGCGGCTGGAGAGCCGTTTGCCCTGGCTGGCAACGACTGGCGCGGTGACGCCGTTCATCGGCCTTTTCGGAACCGTGTGGGGAATCATCGACGCGTTCCACGGCCTTGGCACAGCCGGCTCGGCCACCTTGCGCGCGGTCGCTCCCGGCGTCTCAGAAGCATTGATCACGACTGCCGCCGGACTCTTCGCCGCCATTCCAGCCGTCATCGCCTACAACATGTTTACCCAGCACATCCGAGAGTTCGGCGCGCGTATGGACGATTTCAGCCTGGAATTGATGAATGAGATTGAGCGCGCCCAGGCGGGAGCGGCGGCACGGCCTCAGCCGGTGGAGCGGCGGTAATGGCATTCACCAACGCGCAGGGCCGCACCCAGAGCTCGCTTTCCGATATCAATGTCACGCCGCTCGTCGACGTCGTACTGGTGCTGTTGATCATCTTCATGGTGACCGCGCCGGTGCTGCAGTCGGGCATCGAAGTGCAGGTCCCGCACACCAAAACCGTCAAAGAGGTCACCGAGGAGCGGCTGGTGGTCACCATCGATCGCGACCAGAACGTGTTCCTGAACAGTCAGCCGGTCAACATCAATCAGATTGCGCAACGCATTCATGAGAAGGTTCGCGATCCCGAAGGTCAGTCGATTTACGTACGCGCCGATGAGAACGTGCCCTTCGGTGCGTTCGCGACCGTGATGGATGCCGTGAAACAATCCGGTATCACCAATGTGAGCATTGTCACCCAGCCGCTGGAGCACCATGGCCGGTAGTGCTTCGATGTTCGCTACGACGATCGCCAGTCGCGGGATGTCGAGGGCGGCAGAATTGATTGCGCCACGTTTGCGGTTCCGCAGGATTGCCCGACTTGGCAAGCCTAATCCCGGGGCTCCCGCGATGCGTCGATTTTGCGCATCGTGGGGTGAAAGATGAATGGCAGCCGACGTTGACATCTTTGCCGGCGAGGGCAATGTTCGCGCGCCCCTGATCGGTTCTGTCGCGCTTCATGTGGCTTTGTTTGCGCTCGCACTCTTCGGCTACCTGATTCCATTCAAGCGCGGTGAAAGCTGGGGCGGCACCACCGGAGGCGGTGGGGCAATGAGCGCGACCCTGGTCACCAGCATCCCCTTGCCCAAGCCTCCCACCGAAACGCAGAACGTGCTGGCGAACGAGTCCAAGGGTCTGACGGAATCGAAGCCAAAGGCGGAGCCCAAAGAAGAGCCCAAGGCCATTCCGATACCCGAGCGCGAGACCAAGAAGAAAGCTCCAGTCCAGTCGACCCAGAAAAAACCGCCGCCCAAGGAAGTCGCGAAGGCTGAGGACAACAAGATTCCCTTCGGCGAAGGCGGGCCGGTCAGCGGACCGTATGGCTCGTTTTCTACACCTAATGCGAAGGGCGGTCTGAGCTTCAGCGGCGGTACGGGAGACTTCGGCAGCCGCTTCGGCTGGTATGTTGATGGCGTACGGCGCAAGGTTTCTGACAACTGGATGAAGTATGAGGTCGATCCGCGGGTCGACGCGGCGCGGCGAGTGTACATCTATTTCGAGATCGACCGTTCGGGATCGCCGACGAATATTCGCGTGGAGCAGTCGAGCGGAGTGCCATCGCTTGACGAGTCGGCAATGCGCGCGCTGCAGAGGATCGATACGTTCGGGCCACTGCCGCCGGAATATGCGGGACGATATGTCGCGGTGGAGTTTTGGTTCGATTACAAGCGGTAAGAACTTTTGAAGTTGTCATCACGAGGAGGGCTTCGGCCCGACGAGGGATCTGCCGTTCGTCGACGGAAGCCGAGGTCGCGCAAGAGTAAACGACGGCTATAGGGTCCTTCGACTCCGGCGCGCAAAGGCAGCGCGCGTGCGCTCAGGATGACGCCATCAACTGGTATGTACCGGAGTCTCTATAAACTATGAAACGGTTCGTCGCAATCATCTCGCTCGTACTGCTCGCTACGCTTGGACTTTCGGCGCAGGACTGGATCCGCACCGGCACCGGACTAGGCGTCGAAAAGATCCGCCTGGCGTCACCAGACTTTAAACAAATCACCACCGACTCCGGCACCAACAACCTGGCGACGACCTTCAACACGACTTTGCAGAACGATCTGCAGAACGCCGGCATCTTTGAGATGGTCTCGCGCAGCTTCTGGCCGACCTCGCTGCCGGGCGCGCCGCAGGAAGTGCATCTCTCCGACTGGTCGAGTCCGCCGCCGAATGCGAACATGCTGGCTTTCGGCAACGTGGGAGTGCAGGGCGGCTACCTCAGCGTGCAGGGCTGGCTTTTCGACACGCACAACACGCAGACGCCGCAGGTGCTGGGCAAGCAATATCGCGAGCAGGCCAGCGATGAGAACGCGCGGCTGATCGCTCACCGCTTCGCCGACGAGATCATCTTCCGGCTGGGCGGCGGCATTCAGGGCATCGCCGAGACACATATTTATTACGTCAACAATCGCGGCGGCTCGAAAGAAATCTGGCAGATGGATTATGACGGGGCCAACGAGAAGCAACTGACGCACCTGGGCTCGATCGCGCTGTCGCCGCATGTGTCACCGGACGGATCGCGCGTAGCCTTTTCGGGCGTGACCAAAGAGGGCTGGCAGATTCTGATGTACTCGTTCGATCTCAACCGCCTGGTAAGCTTTCCGCACTTCCCCGGCGACAACTATTCGCCGGCGTGGTCATCGGACGGGCAGAACATCGCCTTCTCGTCGTCCCGCACTGGCAACACCGAGATCTATACCGTGACCTCGTCGGGCGGAAATCTTCGTCGTCTGACCGAGAACAGGGCGCCGGACGTTTCGCCGACCTGGAACCCAAAGACCAACGCTCAGATTGCCTGGGTAAGTGGCCGCACCGGGCTGCCGCAGATCTACACCATGGCATCGGATGGAGGGAATGCCACGCGGGTCACCGATCAGGGTTATGCGGTCTCGCCGTCGTGGTCACCCAACGGACAGTTTCTTGCCTTCGCGTGGGTGCGGCATTACGGGCCGGGTGCACCGGGCGCCAGCGATATCTATGTGATGGATATTGCCAGCAAGCAGTGGGCGCAGTTGACACACGATGGCGGCAGAAATGATTTTCCGTCGTGGTCTCCGGACGGGCGACATATCGTATTCCAGTCGAATCGAACAGGTAAGTTGCAGATCTGGACAATGTTGGCCGATGGCAGCGAGCAACGGCAGCTGACGAAATCAGGCGAGAGTTCGCAGCCGAACTGGAGTTTCAAGTAAGCTGAAAGGTTTGGTTGGGAGTCGAGGCCGTTGCTCGGGTTGGAACAAAATCAGCGGCGCAGAGGCAGTAAGGAATCGCGCCCCTGATTGAATCGGTTTAGCTGTGTGGGTCCTCGCAGGGGCGTGATCATTGACGGGCGACGGAAGGAGCACACTTCGGCCCTTTAAGAACTCATGCGAGTGCTCTCGCATTGAAACGGAGGAGAAAGTTGAAGCGTACACGCAGTCAATGGAGCAAGATCACGATTGCACTGGCCGTAGTCCTGATGGTCAGCGCCTGTGGCAAGAAGAAGGCAGCACCACCGCCGCCGCCACCGCCGCCACCTGCGCCGGCCCCGACTGCCTCGTTGACAGCCAATCCGAATACGATCAATCCCGGTCAGTCCACGATGCTCACCTGGAGCACACAGTACGCCACCGATGTCACCATCGATCAGTTGGGAAAGGTGGATCCCAGCGGTTCGCGCAGCGTCATGCCGAGCGCCTCGACGACCTATCGGCTGATTGCGAAGAACGACAGCGGCACCCAGGAAGCAACCGCGCGCGTGACCGTCAATCCACCGCCGCCACCGCCGACCAACCAGAACGGCAACGAGACGGAAGCGCAGCTGTTCGCCTCGAAGATGCAGGATGTATTCTTCGACTATGACAGCTACGACGTGACTCAGCAGTATCAGCGGGTCTTGCAGGCCGACGCACAATTCCTGCAGCAGCATCCCAATATCAAGTTCACGATCGAGGGACACTGCGACGAGCGGGGTTCGACGGAGTACAACCTGGCATTGGGTGATAATCGCGCCAACTCCACCAAGCAGGCCCTGGTGTCGCTGGGCATTCCAGCAGACCGCATTCGGACCATCAGCTACGGCAAAGAAAAGCCGTTCTGTACCGAGAGCACCGAAGCCTGCTGGGCGCAGAACCGGCGCGCGCACTTCGTGTATCAGGGACAGTAGCACTGATGTATCGGTTTGCCTGACTGGGAGTTGTTTCGGGAAATAGACCGGTAATTGTCATCACGAGCGCCTTGTTTTGGAGCGAGGGATCTGCTGTTCCCACGCGGCGGAAATCAGATCCCTCGTCGGCCTAAGCCGTTCCAACAAGCGCAAAATCAGCGCTTGTCGGGGACCCTGACTTGGCCTCGTCGTGATGACGATCGCTTATTGTGACTATTGCTGCGTACCACAGTCTCTTCAGAGACGACCTAACTTTGCTTTACGGAAGAACCTATGCGAATTCGTAATTACGTAGCTTGGCTGGCGCTGGCTTCGATGCTGCTGGCGCCCGCCGCCCCTGCTTTCGCGGTCAGCAAAGAAATGATTCAGCTGCAGACCCAAGTTCAGGCCTTGCAGGATCAGGTCGCGCGCATGCAGCAGTCCATCGACATGAACATGGGCGTGATGAAAAATCTGGTCGAGCAGAGCGCTGACAGCGTCAACAAAATGAACACTGCCGTTGGCGATCTGCAAAACAAGATGCAGGGTCTCACCGCCGACAACAATGGCAAGATCGATCAGCTCTCCGGGCAGGTGCAGTCGCTGCACGATTCCGTCGACGAGTTGAAGTCGCGTCTCGCCAAAATCAGCAAACAGCTCGACGACATGCAGCAGGGCGGACAGAATCTGGCTGCCGGTCAGCCGGGCATGACCCCGGCTCCCGGTGCGGCTCCTGCAGGCGCGCCGGCAGCAGGTGCTCCGGACAATGGTGCGCTTGCGGCAGCCCCGCCGGCAGATACGCTCTACAACAATGCGCTGCGTGACTACAACTCAGGCAAGTATGACCTGTCATCGCAGGAGTTCGCGCAGTACCTGCAGGCCTATGGGAATACCGATCTCGCCGGCAACGCGCAGTATTACCTCGCCGACATCGAGTATCGCCAGGGCAACTTTCAGCAGGCGGTGCAGGATTATGACAAGGTGCTGGAGCAGTATCCCGGTGGCACCAAGGCTGCGGCGGCGCAGTTGAAGAAGGGATATGCGCTGCTGGAACTGGGACAGAAGCAGGCAGGCATTCGCGAATTAAACAGTCTCATCGCGCGTTATCCGCGCTCGATTGAAGCATCACAGGCGCGCGACCGGCTGCGCAGGCTCGGCGTAACTAGCGGGAGCGGCGCGGTTCACAAGCCGCCGGCAAGCGGGCAGTAGGGTTTTGGCTCTTCTAACATTTTTGGGTCGCCCTCCTTAGCGACGTGGTTAACAGGCTGCGTTTTACGCCTACGCCTTTTCAATAAGATAGCGTCGCTGCCAGTCACAAAAGGGGTTGCAGTGCCTTGCAACCTAGTGCAGAAATTATCAGCCTTGACCAGCCTGAGGAGCTGAGGTTAAATCCCTGTAAATATCGCCCAGCCGCCTCGGTCTCGGCCACCGAAGCGAAGTCAAATGGTTGACGCGAGCGATTTGGAGGAATTATGAGAAAGCTGCTCCAAACCCGCAGCCTTGTTCTACTGTTGCTATTTTTGAGCGCCGCGCCTTTTGCGTTAGCCCAAGCCTCTCACCGATTGCCTGAGGGCGGCTCCGATCTAACCTATCTCGTGCTGGCAGGCGGCTCCTGCATCGGGGCGATCTGGTATCGGATTCGTCGTTAAAATTTCGCTGCCGAGTGCAGCACTACTATCTCCCGTAACGCACGCGCAATAGGTGTGTCTGCGCCTGACGGACACGGAACTTTACGATACGATTCGGCTGGTCATCTCCTCCGCCGGAGATCCAGCCGTCATACCCTGCGCCAACACAAGCTCTCGTGCCTCGCCACGGATCGACGGCAAGTGCAGCAAAAAGAAAACCGAGCCACCAATGCACGCCAGTCCTCCCAGAGCCACCGTCCACGGGGCGCCCAGGTGATGCGCGACCGTACCAGCCGATAACGATCCGAACGGTGCCATGCCCATGAACATCATCGAATACACGGCGAGAATTCTTCCGCGCAGCTTGTCCGGCACCATCGATTGAATCAGAGTGTTGGACGACGCCATCTGCACCATGATGAAAAATCCTACCGGGACAAGCGCCAGCGTTGACAGCCAGAAGATGCGCGAGAACGAAAACAGGATGAGGCTGATGCCGAAGCCTCCCGCGCATAAGCCAATCAGCCGGCCCAGTCCCTTCAGTCCCACGCGAGCCGCCAGGCTGACCGCGCCCAGCAGCGCGCCAACGCCCGTCGCGCCCATCAGAATGCCCAAACCTCTTGCGCCCCCGTGCAGGATCTGGTCGGCAAATACAGGCATTAGCACGGCGTAAGGCACGCCGACAAAGCTGATCAGACCCAGTAGCAACAGGATGGCGCGAATCGGGCCGGTGTTTCGCGCGTAAGCGAAACCTTCCAGAATGTTTTCCATCGCCGAGCCTACGCCGGCCAGCTTCGCCGGATGCTCAATGTGCATCAGCAGCAAGCCGGTTATCACGGCGATGTAGCTGACCGAGTTCGCGAAGAAGCACCAGCCTTCGCCAATGGATGCGACCAGAATTCCGGCCACCGCCGGACCGATGATGCGCGCGCCATTGAACATCGACGAATTCAGCGCGATTGCGTTCATCAGGTCCTCGCGGCCCACCATGTCGATGAGAAACGCCTGCCGCGCCGGAATGTCGAAGGCATTGACTACGCCGAGGCACGAAGCCAGCACCACCACATGCCAGACATGCACACGGTGGGAAAGCGTAAGTGCCGCGAGCATTCCTGCCAGGCACATGGCCGCCGTCTGAGTGGCAATTACCACCCGATGACGGTTGAATCGGTCGGCGACGATGCCACCAATGGGCGCCATCAGGAAGACGGGGATCTGGCTGGCGAATCCAACAGTACCGAGCATCAGCGTCGAACCCGTGAGGCGATAGACCAGCCACGACTCGGCAACCGTCTGCATCCAAGTGCCGATCAGCGAGATCAGTTGCCCGCTGAAGAATAGTTGGAAGTTGCGGTGACGCAAGGCGCGCACCGCCAGCGCCAGCCTGGAATTCTTCGATGCCGGTGGCGCGAACTCCTGCTTCTCCTCGGCGACGATCTCACGCAGGGATTCGTGTTCAGAATTTTGGGACGGATCGGCCATCAATCCTTTGATGCCTGGAGGAAATACGGGTTCAGGACCCTTCGCGTGGCACCGCGCGCAACCACCCTTTCAGGATACTGCAATTCGTCAGCGATGCGCGCGCAGCGGGGGAGTCGGCAGACGTTGGTTGGAAATCTCCTCTCGAAATCTGGGATCGGTGGGGTGGAGCACGCTTTTCGAGTGTGCACAGCGGCGCGGCATGACCTAGACGGAGCCGGCTTCAGCCGGCAGCATAAACTGACCCAGTCTCAGCGTCGCTGCAGCGGAGGCCAGGTTGCGCGACAGCTGGCACTCCCGCTATCTTCCTAGTTTGGCGAACCCGACCTCAACTTCCGAACGACCTTCCTATGATCGGGCTCCGGCCCACCGGCGCTTCCTGCGCCGACTCAAGAGCGCCATTCTTACACCGGAGCCTATGTATCGGCTATCGCTGAAGATGAAGTACGGCGCGGCGACGCTCTCGCAGCCACCCGGACCAAACATCGCTAACGGTACGCTGAAGACTCGCGCCGAATGGGAAGCGGCTGCCACGAGAGCAAAGGAGTTGCACGTCCCCTTGCATCGCGGGCCGGAGAAAAACTGGGACCACCTAGCCGCGGTTTCGACAATTTTGGGTCACACAATGCCCGACGCCCGCATTCTCGACGCCGGCGCTGAGATCTACAGCAATGTTCTACCGGCGCTGTTTCTTTACGGCTATCGCGATTTGCACGGCATCAACCTCAGCTTCACCGCGCCCACGCGTCGCGGGCCCATTCGCTACATCCCCGGCGATCTGACGCGAACTCCGTATCCCGACGGTTCCTTCGACGCCATCGCCTGCATGAGCGTCATCGAGCACGGCGTTCCACTCGGCGATTATTTTCGCGAGATGTGGCGGCTGCTTAAGCCGGGCGGCCTGCTGATCACCTCGACCGACTATTACCCCACGCCGATCGATACACGCGGACATTCCGTGCACGGCGCGCCGATCAAGATCTTCTCGCAGCCTGAGATCGAAGCGATGCTTGGATTGGCGGAGTCAGTTGGCTTCGAGCAAACCGGTCCGCTTGATCTCGATTGCAGAGAGAAGCCCGTCCACTGGCCACAGTTCGGACTGGACTATACCTTTGTGTTGTTCACGCTACGCAAGCCCGCGCCCGGACCACGATTGTAACTTCGTCCATTCGGACCCGAATTGAACTCATCTTGCAGCCAGTAGTTCTCGGCTTGAGCAGACGGTTGCCGTCGTCTAACATCGGCTTATGGAAGACTGCCTCTTCTGCAAGATCATTGCCGGAAACATTCCGTCGAAGAAGGTCTACGAAGACGACAAGGTCTACGCCTTCGAAGACATCGACCCCAAAGCTCCGACACACGTGCTCATCGTTCCCAAGCGTCACATTGCCGGACTGGACAAGGCGACGCCGGAAGACGCCGAGATTATCGGTTACAGCCAGCTCGTTGCCGCCAAGCTCGGACGCGAGCGCGGTATCGAAGACGGCTATCGCACCGTGTACAACGTAGGTCCGATGTCAGGCCAATCCGTATTTCATCTGCATCTGCACCTCATCGGCGGTCGTAATCTGAAGTGGCCTCCGGGATAAAGGGAGAAGCGAGCACCTGCTGCGGGACCGGTTTTTAATACGCTCTAGAGCACCGCCGAAGGCTTTTTGGAATTCCTGAACACCTTGATTGCCACCGATTTCGCCGGGCGTCATCCGAAGGCCTTTGAGAAGTACCTGGGGGCCTATCCCGCTGCTTTGGTCTTTGTGCATCCGATTCCACGCGTGGATGGTATCGAAGCCTCGGCCGATCCGCTGTTTGAGCCGGGAGCGAATGTATGCCTCATGTCCGGACGGCGGCGCAGTAGTGCGGGTGAGTCAGCCAACGCCGCGGACTGACCCGGTATAGGTATCGGCTCCCGCACACGTTCGTGTCCGATCAACGGCTCCCTAATCGCTATCCCCTAACCCCTAATCACTGACCTCATGTAACGTAGTAGCAATGGGCCGCATCCACATTCTCTCCGAAAATGTAGCCAACAAGATCGCCGCGGGCGAGGTGGTGGAGCGCCCGGCTTCGGTGGTGAAGGAGTTGCTGGAGAACGCTTTGGATGCGGGTGCGCGCCGGATTCGCGTTAACATCGAGGCCGGCGGCAAGAAGCTTATTCAGATCACTGACGACGGCTGCGGCATGGTCCGTGACGACGCCATGCTGGCCTTCGAGCGTCATGCGACCTCGAAGATCCGCAATGCCGATGACCTGCTGACCATCGCGACTCTCGGCTTTCGCGGCGAGGCGCTGCCGTCCATCGCTTCCGTCAGCCGCTTGCGTCTGGAGACTCGCGCTCCCGAAGATACTGCAGGGACGGTCGTCGAGATTGCCGGCGGCAAGATTCTGACCGTCGAAGAGGCCGGCCTGCCACTGGGCACCTGCATCACCGTCCGCGACCTGTTCTACAACATTCCGGCGCGCCGCAAATTTCTGAAGGCCGAATCGACTGAGCTTTCGCACATCGCCTCACTCGTGACGCACTATGCGCTGGCGCATCCGGAGATGCATTGGGAACTGCATTCGGCGACGAACGCTATGCTGGTCGCGCCGCCTGTTGGCGATCATTCGCAGCGTATCTACCAGGTCTTCGGCAAAGAGACACTCGATCAACTCATCCCGTTGAGCGCGCTACTGCCGCTGGAGCGTGTCGGCTTGCCGCAGCCTCCGCCGTGGCGACGAAAGCAGGACGAGAACGACCCGCACGAGGAGCCTGTGAAGGGCGAGATCAAGCTGCATGGGTTCGTTTCGCGGCCCGAGATCCAGAAACTCAACCGCGAATCGATCTTCATCTTCGTAAATGGCCGGCTGATCCGTGACCGCCTGGTGCAGCACGCCCTGACCGAGGCCTATCGCAATATCATTCCGCCGACTGTGTACCCCGTCGTGCTGCTGTTTCTGGAGATGCCGGCGACCGAGGTCGACGTCAACGTGCATCCATCGAAGACCGAAGTGCGCTTCCGCCAGTCGTCGGTACTGCACGATTTCATTCGCGACTCGGTTCGGGCAAAGTTGATGCGCGAGCGGCCGGTGCCGTCGTTCATGACCGAGATGCATGCGAGCGCCAAGGCCTCACCCTCCCTATCGCCGGGTTCACTTCCGAATGATGCCGGCGAACTGCAGATCACGGAAGCTGATGCTAACTTCGCATTGCGGGCGCAAGAGCCGCCCCCGTTCACAGCGCCATTGCAATTCGAGGGCAGCGGCTTCGAGGTTCATGCGAATGCTGCCATGCCCGTGGCGCGCTTCGGGCCGCAGACCTTCGGAGGTCCGGCGGTGGCGCCGGCGCCTGTTTCCGGCGGCGGCTGTTCACCTGAGCTAGCGGACGAGGATGCTCCAGTAAGCCTGGAGTCGCTGGCATCGCTGAAGCCGGTCGGACAGATTCGCGAGTCGTTCATCCTCGCCATCAATCCGCAAGGGCTCTGGATCATCGACCAGCACGTCGCGCACGAGCGCATTCTGTTCGAGAAAATCTCGAAGCAGCGTCTGGCCGAGTCGCCGGAACGACAGCAACTGCTGATGCCGATGATCGTAGAGCTAACGCCGGGCCAGATGGCCGTCTTCGCCGAGATATCCGACGAGCTGAACCGCAACGGCTTTGAGGTCGAACCTTTCGGCTCGCGTACCATCGCGGTAAAGACCACGGCTGCGGGGATTGTGGCCAGCGACGTCGAGCACCTGCTGCACGAAATCCTGGAGCAGTTCGAGCGTGAGGAGCAGTCGCTGAACCTCGATCGCATTCGCACCAACATCGCCGCCAGCATCGCCTGCCACGCGGCGATTAAGGTCAACATGCCGCTGGAGCAGAACAAAATGGAGTGGCTGCTGCGCGAGCTGGCCAAAACCGACTACCCCATGAGCTGCCCGCATGGACGGCCGGTGGTTCTGCGGTATTCTGTAAAGGATATTCAGAGAGCGTTTAAGCGGATCTAGCTGTCGCTGGAGCTCTTAGCCTTTAGCTCTTAGCTTTTAGCCAGCAAAACCTTCGGCCCCAGTTCCTGCGCTCACGCCGAGCCTTGTCTGCACCTAATCAGGTATTACGGGGCTGGCCAAGAGCTAAGAGCTAATTGCCAAACCGACAGCTGAGAGCCGACGGCCCACAGCCTCTTTTTATGCACGAACAGCAACTCCAGGAAATGCGCCGCGAGAAGTGGCGGCTGAACGGACAGCCTGTCCGCACGCTCGATGACGCGCGCGTATTTATCGACTCGGCGGGCTTTTGTCTGCTTTATCCGCAGCGTCCGGCGGTGCTGGTGCCGACTTTCGTTGGAGCCTACAAGGGAAGCGACGAGAAGCTGCCGATGGTTCATATGGCTTTCGCCGATCCTGAGGCGCAAGAAGCTAAAGACCTGATGGTCCGCCTGCTGCGCGAGAAGACGGCGTACGAAGCTAACGTTTTTGCGGATAACAACTTCCTCGTCTCGGCCGCGGTGTTCCCGTATTTCTACGGGCTGGTGGGCGATCGCAATCCGCGGCAAGCGCCGAAGTCGGGATCGCGGTCGGAATACTCGCCGCTGGCGGTTGACTCTTTTCGCCTCGTCCAGAAGGAAGGCCCCATCTCCAAATACCGACTGCGGGAGTTGCTGGGCGGCGACATCTCGGAGGCGGCGCTGGATCGCGCGCTCGACGAGTTGTGGGCACGCCTGCGCATCACGCGCGTCGATTACAAGCCCGATGAAGGTGTTTTCTGGGACGTGCTCTTCCGCTGGTCCCCCGACGCAGTGAAAGAGGGCATGCACGTCTCGGTGGCCGAGTCGCTGACCGCGCTGGTTTCGAAGTATCTTGACTGCGTGCTGGCGGCACCGCAGGAAGAAGTCGAGCAATTCTTCTCTCACCTGATCGGACGGGCGCGGGTGCGCGAAGCCATCAACGCCTGCAGGCTGCACGCGAGTTGAGCTTCGTACATGTGAATGGGCGTGTGATGCTGCAAGTCTCGTCGCTGCAGGCGCCGCCGACCCCACATGAGTTCAAGCCGCGTCCGAAGTTCGAGGCGCTTCCTCCGCGGCCGGGCAAGCCCCTGGTAGAACGTCGATCGCGACGTCTCAGCTTCTTCCGCAAGATCGAAACCTCCCGGGCAGGACAGCAATAAAGAATGAGTACGCCGCGAAAGCTGGTCATCGCCATCGACGGACCGGCGGGATCGGGCAAGAGCACGATCTCTGCTCGGCTGGCGAAGAAGCTTGGCTACATGAATCTGGAGAGCGGCGCGATGTATCGCGCGCTGGCGCTGAAGGCCATGGAACAACAGGTCGCGCTGGACGATGCGGAAGCGCTGCGGCAACTGGCGAATGTTTCTGTCATTGAGCTGGAGCCGCATGGAGAAGGGAATCGCGTGCTGCTCGACGGACGCGATGTGTCGCAACGTATTCGCGAAGCCGATGTGACGCTGGCGGCGTCGCAGGTGTCGGTACATCCGCCGGTGCGGCGGGTGATGGTAGCGCGCCAGCGCGAACTGGGAGCCAATGGCGGGGTAGTGATGGAAGGCCGCGATATCGGCACCGCCGTTTTTCCAAACGCAGAGGTGAAGATTTTTCTGGATGCTGACCCAACGGTGAGGGCGGAACGACGCGTCTTGCAGAACGGATCAAAGTCGGCGGAAGAAGCGCAGCGCGTTCAAGCGGAAATTTCCGCACGCGATACACGTGACCGGACAAGGGCAACCTCGCCGCTGGTACCAGCGTCAGACGCCGTCGTTGTCGATACTACAAACAAGAACATTGATCAGGTGGTGGAGGAGTTGGAAGGAATCGTGAGACAGAAGCTAGGGGATAGGGGTTAGGGCTAAGGTTCAGTCTATTCAAGTCTGGACCGTATTCGGTAATCAAACGAAAAACCCCGCCCAAGCTTCGCTTGAACGGGGCACCCAACTTCTTACTTCGTGCGGGTCTCCAACTCGGCGGCCAACGATACATCCGGGAATGGGAGCGGAATCGATTGGCTATCCACTAACCCCTAATCCCTATCCACTGCTTTCAGCTTTTGACGATCTTGATGTCGCCGGTATCGGTTGCGACCTGCAGCTTGCTGTTGCCGCTGCCGACGGAGCCGCTGGCCTTGGTCGTGCCGTTGTTTTCGTCAACCTTGATAGCGTCGAACTCCGACGAGACGTCGCCTTTACGGGTGACCGCGCTGACCTGGAAGCCCGCCCCAGTCGGCAGCGTCAGGGTTATGTCTCCATGTTCGGTGGCAACATTCACCTTGTCAGGGATGGTCTTAGCCGCCATGGTAACCGCGACGTCCCCGTGCTCGGTGGCTACGTTTATCTTGCCGGCTGGCTGTTTGCCGCTGGTGGTTATTTCCACGTCGCCGTTATTCGATTGCACCTGAAGGTCGCCGGAGACGTCCTCCAGGTGAATGTCCTTCGAGCTGCTGCTGACGCGGCTGGGACCGGTCAACTCGCTGCCTCGAACTTCATCGCTGGCGATATCGAGATCTCCGGCCAACGATGCGAACTCCATATCGGAGCGCGAGGTCTTGAAGACAACCGACTTGGCAATCTTGCTCAACCGGATGTCTTCATAGAAGTCGCCATTCAGGCTGACAGCGCCGGAGACATCCTCGATGTTTACGCTGTCGACGTGACCGGTGACCTCGACGTCGCCGGCAATCTGCGTAGCGCGCAGCGAGCCCTTTTCCAGGTTGACTTGTACAGGTCCGCCAATCTCCGTCAGGGTAACGTCGCCATGCTGCACCGAGGCCTTAAGGTCGGCCTTGCGGTTGTTGACGGTCACATCGCCGCGCTTGCTGGCGATGTCAACGGGTACGTTCGCCGGAACGGAAATGTCCATATCGGCGGTCACGCCGTGATCACCGGCGCCGTTCGTATTGGCGTTCAGCACCACCGTACTGCCAGTGGACTCGATCTGCGGCTTACTGCCTTCGTTGTACTTGTTCGCCTCATTCTGGTTCTGAGCATACAGCTTCTTGTGAACCGTGATGTGAATGTTGCTGTCATCCGAGGGCGTAATGTTCAGCGTGCCGCGGTCGCACACGATACGCAGGTTGACGTTTGCGGGGAATGCCTGTTCGATCGGGTCATCGAAGGTGTAAGCGGTTCCGAAGAAGCCGCCCAGGTCGTCGTCCATCTGCAACTGGTCGCGCACACCGCCCCAATTCACGTCGGAACTGTAGTGCGCCGAAACGCCGGCGGCGACCAGCAGGATCAGCAGAACAATTCCGCCGCCACCGAGATGACGCGTGCGGTATCCCATGCGATGCGCGCTCGAATGCTCCACGAGTGCGATGACGCCCCAGATAATCAACAGCACCGGCCACCAATGTCCAAACCAGTGCCACAACTGCCAGCGCTGGATGATGCCCAGATTGCTGAGCAGGAACAGGACGCCGATGCCGATCAGGATCACCGGCCCGGTGATGGAGCGCCGATAACGGTACGGCGGCGGCACCAGGGGCGGCGTTGACGCAGGCGGAGGATATTGATTGACGCTAGCCATTTTGTCCTCCTTTAGCATCCGATCCGCTTCCCGAAGAGATAAATCCCGCCGGAGCGATAGGCGGTGGAGGCGCAATGGGTCCTTGTGGCGGATAGACAGGCTGCACCGGAGGCATCGGCTGCGCCGCGTTCGGCGGCAGGTTTGCGCCATACTCGCGCGGAATATGGCCGGCGATGGAAGCGCTGTGCTCCAGCAGTTTGATCAGGCCGATGACGATCAATAGCGCGGGCCAGGTGAAGCCGAAATCCATCCAGTGCATGTGGCCCATCTGATCCAGCAGAAACAGTACGCCGATGGTGATGAGGACTGCGGGTCCCATGTAGCCATGAGCACGGCACCTTCCGCACGGACAATAAGAGTTATAACGGTATTTCATGATGTCCTCCTCACCGCATCCTTTGCTGGCGTTGCATCAGGATGCGAACTCCAATAGCGATCAGGATGAGCGGCCAGAACCGCCAGATCCAGTCGAAGTGCAATGCGCCCATCTCATCCAGCAGGAACAGCACACCCAAGCCGATGAGAATGAAAGCCCCTATTGGAACTCGAGAGCGCGGCTCTTCCTGCACCGGCTCAGTTTGCGCGACTGTTCCCACTGCGGTGGCAACAGGTGGCGCCGTCGCGGTAGATCCTGTGGCGCGGTTTGCTTGTGGGCCCGAAGCGAACAGGTTGTTGAACCCGAACGGATCGGGAGCCGGCAGCCCCATCTGTTTGGCGTGTGCCGTCTTGTAAGCCTCAATTGGCATGTAAATGTAGAACGCCGCTATCGCGATGCCGAACAGTCCGCTCCCGTGGTCGGGGTTGGATAGCCAGATCAGGGTGGCAAAGATCAGCACATGAACGAAACCCTTGGCGAATTCGCCGTTGTACATGGCGCCCACTCCGGGGATCAATCCCAGGAGGGCAGCCAGTTTAGGGCTGGGCGTTCCTGCTGGCGGTTCCACACCCGGAGGCACGGCGGTAGAGCCGGGTGGCGGCACGACGCCGCTTAAATGTGAGGCCAGACATTCCTCACAATAGATAACGCCACGGACGTCCCGCGAGCACGCGCTGCACAGTGGCTTGCCACACGTGCGGCAGTACGCGACCGCTGGAACATCGGGATGGTTGGCGCAGTTCATACGGGTCTCCTGTTTAGAGCTCCCATCGACGTGACCAGATGAGAACCCTGCCGCCGGGCCTGAGGGGTTTCTGCTGGAACCACCGTCGCACTCGCCGCCAACTCGGGTTGGCCTTGGGCTTGGCTGTGGTTCGGGATTCGAGGTTGATTTTCCCGACGAAGTTCGCTCTTCGACGGATTCTTTGGGGTCGTTGCTGGTGCCTCCTGCTGCTGTTGCTGCTGCTGGTTGCTTGCCGGAGTCGCGGCCCGCTTCAGATCGTGGACTCGCGACTCGATCTCGTACACCAGGCGCATGTTTTCGTAATAGCGAATGACCTTCGCTTCGCTCGCGTAATAGGTCTTCGTGATGCCGCGGGAGCTCAGGTCCCAATGGCGCAAATCGCTCATATGGAAGCCGGCGATGCCCAGCAGCATGGTGATGGAGAAGAACGCCATGCCAAACGACATGGCAAAACGCGGGGTAGCCACCGGCGCAAAGATCGGAGCCAGCCGGGATTTCAGCTTGTCGATCCAACCTTCACCGCGCTGCGGAGCCGGTATTGCGTGCTCGGACGGAAGCGCGCCGATGGTCTGGGCGAGAATGTTGTGGACCAGGTTGTGCGGCGGCTCGGCTTCATCCAGCCCCTCAAGCCAGTTCATTCCGGCCCGGGCTTCCTCCACCATGCTGCGGCAGGAGGCGCAACTCTGCTGGTGCGCCTCAAGCACAGCCAGCTGGGAGCCCTGCAGCGTGCCGTCAAGTGCTTCAGCCAGAAGGGCTTCCACCTCGGCACACTGCATTCCGGATTGGAATTCACCTGCCATTAACTTGCCTGCTTATAGGTACGTTGCAAAAGCCTTGCCAGTTCCGTTCGTCCCCGATTTATGCGACTCTTCACGGTTCCCTCAGGTACATTGAGGACTTTGGCAATGTCCTTGTAGTCCAAATCTTGCAAATCGCGCAAGATGACAGCCTCACGGAGCTCGGGAGACAGCCTTTTCAATGCCTCGTGTACCAATTTCTGGGTCTCCTGGCTACGTAATTTGGTTTCCGGGCTGGCGCTTTTATCCTCCAGCTGCTCGGCCAGCGTAAGCCCATCTTCCTGATTGCCGGGAGTCGCGTCCAGCGAGTCCGTTACCCGGTCGTATTTGCCTTTACGGAAGTGGTCCACCAGAAGGTTCCGCGTGACCGTGGTGACCCAGGTCATGAAGGAAGCCCGCGTGGTGTCATACGTACTCAGGGTGCGATACATCTTGATAAACACTTCCTGCGTCAGGTCCGACGCATCATCTAGCGAGCCGGAGAACCGGTAGCAGATGTTGTAAATCCTGCGATGATACTGCTGGACAATCTCCTGCCATGCCGCGGCGTCGCCAGACACACAGCGACGGACAAGGGCATTGACAGCTTGGTTGTCGTCCAATCAACGCTCCCCAAGGGCGTGACTCCTGGCCCAAATCCAACTCACAGCTAAGAGGTTATACGACGATCCAGGGCCAGTAGTTCGACCGAATCAGGCTCGCCGCAAAATCGCCTTCCTGCGCAGGTGGCAGCCTGATTTCGCCAAATTGTAGCAGGGCATCCGGAGAAGCAGACGTCACCGCCACCGAGTCATTCCCACCTGTATACTGTGGGCTTTCCGACCATGAACACGCCATCAAGAAAAATGCAGCAACCTGCAACAGATCTTATTCCGCGCTCGGTCCTGTTTGGAAATCCTGAGCGCTCGGAGCCGGCAATTTCTCCTGACGGCACGCAACTGGGGTATCTGGCTCCGGTGAACGGCGTCTTGAACGTCTGGATCCGGACCTTGGGCCAGAATGACGATCGTCCGGTAACCGACGATACCAAGCGCGGGATTCACATCTTCGCCTGGCAATATGACAATCAGCACATTTTGTATGCCCAGGACGCTGACGGTGACGAGAACTGGCGCCTTTACCAAACCGACATCGCCACCCGGCAGACCCGGAACCTGACGCCGTTTGAAAAAGTGCAGGCCTCTATCGTCGCCTACGACTGGCACAAGCCCGGGATGTTGCTGGTGCAGATCAATCAGCGCGACGAAAGCCTGTTTGATGTCTACCGGCTCGACCTGATCACCGGCGAGCTGCAGCTGGATACGGAAAATCCCGGCGACGTTGCCAGTTGGCACGCGGACAACGATCTCCAGGTGCGCGCCGCGCAGGTCATGACGGCGGATGGCAGCACGATCATCCGTGTGCGCAACGACGTTGGCTCGCCCTGGCGCGAGCTCATGCAGTGGGGGCCGGACGAAACCTTCGGCGGGGTTTTTGGCTTTACCCCGGACAATCGGAAGCTTTGGGTGGCAACTAGCATCGAGGCGAACGCCGCGCGGCTTTTGGAAGTTGATATCGAGACCGGCGCGCAGAACGTGATCGCCGCCGACCCACAGTTCGACGTTTCCGGCATGGAGCTTGAACCGAAGACCAATCGGCTGCAGCTGGCCAGATTTGTGAAGCAGCGCGTCTCGTACGCGTTCATCGATCCCGCGATCAAAGCAGATTATGAGCGGCTGCAGCAGGCGCAACCCGGCGACATCGTCCGGCTGTCGCGCAACCTCGACGACACCAAGTGGGTGGTGACCTACTCTCGCGACGATGGGCCAGTGAGCTGGTTCTTGTATGACCGTCCCGCAAAGATGGCGTCACTGTTATTCAGTGCCCGGCCTGATCTCGAGAAGTATCAACTCTCCAACATGGAGCCGATCGAGTACACCGCGCGCGATGGCATGATCATCTACGGCTATCTCACCGTGCCGGAGGGCGTGAAAGCCGAGCGGCTTCCGATGGTGCTGCTGGTACACGGTGGTCCGTGGCATCGCGACGTTTGGGGTTACAACCCCGGAGCGCAGTGGCTTTCGAATCGTGGATACGCGGTGTTGCAGCCGAACTTCCGCGGCTCGACCGGCTACGGTAAGCAGTACATCAATGCCGGCGATCGTCAGTGGGCAGGCGCGATGCACACCGATCTGCTCGACGCGAAAAATTGGGCGGTGGAACGCGGCATCGCCGATCCGGAGAAGGTCTGCATCATGGGCGGCAGCTACGGAGGTTACGCCGCGCTCGCCGGCTTGGCATTTTCGCCCGAAGCGTTTTCCTGCGGAATCGATATCGTTGGCCCATCCAACCTTAACACTCTGCTGTCGACGATACCGCCGTACTGGTCGACGATGGTGGCCGCGCTTCACAAGCGTATGGGCGATAGCGAAGAGTTCCTGAACTCTCAATCGCCACTATTCAAGGCGCAGCAGATGAAAGCGCCGCTGCTGATCGGCCAGGGCGCGAACGATCCCCGGGTCAAGCAGGCCGAGAGTGACCAGATCGCCGCCGCAATTCGCGCCAACGGTCAGCCGGTCGAATATTACGTCTTCCCGGATGAAGGGCACGGCTTCCAGCGGCCAGAAAATGACATGGCGTTTAACGCCGCCGTCGAGCGATTTCTGGCGAAATATCTGGGTGGCCGCGCCGAGCCTCCGTCGGAGGAAGAAGCCAAGCTGCTGGAGAGCATCAAGAAGTAACGTTGGGAAGCGCAGGGATCGTCGAGCTGTTTTGAAAGGGCACGGCTTCAGCCGTGCCGTCCTAAACCTTTTGTCCTGGTCAAGGCGAGGCGGCTTCAAGGCTGACGAGCCTTCGGCAAGCTTATCTGCACCGCTGAAGCGGCGCTCCACCCTGGCGCGATTGCCAGCGGCGCCAAGCCGAATCGGTCGACTAGCCTCTATAATGGGTGTCCCGGCGAATGTGGGTTTCACCGGGGTTTTGCATCCGCGAAATCATCCGTAGCATCAACGCCAACTGGAGGAAGATACAGAATGGCACATGAAGTTCCTGCCTTGCCCTACGACTACTCTGCCCTGGAGCCCTATATCGACACGCAGACGATGCACCTGCATCACGACAAACATCATCAGGCCTACGTCACCAATCTGAATGCCGCACTGGAGAAGGCTCCCGAGCTGCAGAAGCTGAGCGCTGAAGAGCTGCTGAAGAGCCTGGATAACGTTCCCGAAGCAATCCGAGGAGCCGTACGCAACAACGGCGGCGGCCACGTGAACCACTCCATGTTCTGGAAGATCATGGCTCCTAATGCCGGCGGCGATCCCACGGGCGCCATTGCCGACGCGATCAAAAGCACCTTCGGCGATTTCAACGCCTTCAAGGAGAAGTTCAACGACGCCGGCCTGAAGCAGTTTGGCAGCGGCTGGTCCTGGCTAGTGCGCGACAACGGCGGCAAGTTGCAGGTGGTCAGTTCGCCGAACCAGGACAACCCCATGAGTCAGGGCTTCTACCCCATTATGGGCAACGATGTGTGGGAGCACGCGTACTACCTCAAATACCAGAACCGCCGCGGCGACTACCTGAAGGAATGGTGGAACGTGGTGAACTGGGCCGAAGTGAACAAGCGCTTCCAGGACAGCCAGAAATAGCAGCAGTAGCAGTTATCCATCAAAGGGTGCTGCGAACGCACCCTTTTCTATTTCCAGCGTCATCCTGAGCGCAGGCGGGCCGCCGTTGGCCGCGGAGTCGAAGGACCCCTATAGTCGGAGGAATATCGTTCGACGGGCGCATCGTTCGTCGACATCAGCAGGGCGATTTATCAAGCAGGCACTTCTGATTCGTATAATCAAAGGTTGAATCTCCTCGACTATACGCCTCGCCGCATTGTTTCTCTACAGCCCAGTGCGACCGTAACCTTGCGCGATCTTGGGCTGCTCGACCTTCTTGTCGCGTGCACGAAATATTGCGTGGATGTTTGTCCCGAGGTCGGCGACGGTTCGCGCGTTATCGTCTCCGACTCATGGACAGCGCAGACCGAACAGATTGTCGCTGCCAAGCCCGACCTCGTGCTGGCCTCGGTTCCATATCAGCTGGAGGCGGTCGCCGAAGTCCTAAAAGCCGGCGTACGGTTTCTTGGCCTCGCTCCTCGAACTCTCGCCGATATTTACACCGATATCGCGGCGATCGCTGGAGTCATGGGAGCCAGCGAAGCGGGGCAGAAGGTCATTGCGCGTATGAGCGCCCGCATCGAAGAGGTGAGGCGGCTTACATCGGCTGCGGCGACACAGCAGGTGTTTTGCGAAGAGTGGGGAAAGCCCATCATCGCATCGCAGCCCTGGGTCGCGGAGCTGGTGGAAGCCGCGGGCGGCGAGTTCGTTGGTGCAGCAGGAAAAACCACGGCCACCGAAGATGTCGCAGCAGCAGAACCGGATGTGATTCTGGCCGCCTGGTGCGGCGCCGGGGATCGCGTTCCGCTGGAAAAGATCGTCGAGCAGCGACATTGGCAAAATCTGGCGGCGGTTCGCCAGCAGCGAGTCTTCTGCATCAATGACGAACTGCTGAACACTCCTTCCAGCAGCCTGCTGGGAGGGCTGGATGCTATCGCGTGGGCGCTGCATCCGGAATTATTCCTGCAGCCGAGAGGCATTCGGAGGATTCGTGCTCAGGCCGCCGCTGACGCGGCTCTATGATTTCGGACGCGTCAGCCGGAGCTTGCGCCCGGGCTCACTGCTCCGCGGCCGCTTCGCGGCTGGATTTGCAAGCTGCATCGGTATTTTGTAGCGACGAGCGTAAGTAAGCTAAGAGCTAAGGGCCACGCGCAGCGTGAGCCTCGTTCTTGTGATAGAAAAGTATCGGCATGACGCAACAACAGGAACTCGCGAAAGAACTCACGACTCTGGCCGGGGCGGCCGCCAGTGTTGACGATCTCATGACGGTGATCGTCGGACGCCTCCAGCAGAAACTGCCGCATTACGATTGGGTGGGTTTTTACAAGATTGAAAAGGGCGGTGTCGCGGAAGGACCTGTGCTGATCCTCGGACCCTATGTCGGCGCCGTGACGCCGCACACGCGCATTCCGCTCAACCAGGGCATTTGCGGAGCGGCTGCGAGTTCAGGGCGCACGGTCGTGGTCGATGACGTCAACAGCGATCCGCGTTATCTGGCATGCTCGATTGAAACCAAGTCGGAGATTGTTGTACCCATACGCGTGAAAGGCGAAGTCGTTGGAGAGTTGGACATCGACAGTCATACTCCTGCCGCGTTTACCGCGGACGATCGTCAACTGGTCGAGCACTATGCGCGGTTAGTCGGACTTTACCTGGAGAGGACGACGTAAGGCTCCCGTGGTGTCCATTCAAAACAAACCTATGGTCAAGCAAGTTGTGGCGGCGCTGATTGTGCGTGGTGAAGAGATCCTCTGCTGCCAGCGCAGCGAATACCAGGCATTGCCCCTGAAGTGGGAATTTCCGGGCGGCAAGATCGAGCCCGGGGAGAATCCGCCGCAGGCGCTGGTGCGCGAACTGGAAGAGGAGCTGGGGGTGCAGGCCGAAATCGGCGCGAAAGTCGCTCAACTCCAGCACCGCTACCACAACGGCAATGCGGTCGACCTGCAATTCTTCCTGGTGGAACGCTACGCAGGTGAGCTGCAAAACCGTATCTTCCGCGAGATCCGCTGGGTCGATCGCCGCGAACTGCCGACCTTGGACTTTCTGGATGCCGACCGGACGCTGGTGCAACAGATCGCCAACGGGGAACTGCTCTAGCTGCTCCAGCCGCCAGTAGCAAACCACGCGATCGTCAGCCCAATCATAATCACCGTCGTCCCCCATGCAATTATGTTGAACCATGTTCCGTTCACATACTTGCCCATCAACTCGCTCTTGTTCACCAGCAGCAGCATGAAGATAAGAACGAACGGCAGCACTACGCCGTTCACAACTTGCGACAGGATGATGAGCTTGATGACAGGAACATTCGGCAGCAGGATGACGCCACCGCCGGCGACTAGCAGCAGCGTGTAGAGCCAGTAGAAGACTTTGGCTTCACTGAACTTGTGTCCTACGCCTGACTCAAAGCCCAAACCTTCGCAAACCGTGTACGCCGTCGAGATCGGCAGAATGGACGCCGCGAACAGGGAAGCATTGAAGAGTCCGGCGGCGAAAAGAATGTAAGCATATTCGCCCGCCAGCGGACGCAGCGCCTGCGCAGCATCAGCGGCGTCGCGGATTTGCCGGACACCGTGCGCGTAAAGCGTCGCAGCGCAGGCGACCACGATAAACCAGGCCACGATATCGGTGAACAGACAGCCCAGCACCACATCCCAGCGCGACGCCTTGTATTCGCGGGCGGTGATTCCTTTCTCCACGATGCTGGACTGAAGATAGAACTGCATCCAGGGCGCGATAGTCGTTCCGATCAGCGCGATCACCATGTAGAGATAAGCCGGAGCGTGGAACGGCCCGGCCTGCGGCGGCTTGAAGGTGGCGACGAAGGCTTCCTTCCAGCTCGGCCCGGCCAGTACACCGGCAATGATGTAGGCGAAGTAGAAGAACGAGGCAGCCAGGAATACTTTCTCAACGCTCTTGTACGAACCTTTCACCACGAGCAGCCACACCACTACCGCGGAGACGGGCACGCTGTAGTAGCGCGAGATGTGGAACAGCTCCAGGCTGCTGGCGATGCCGGCGAATTCCGCGACCACGTTGCCGAAGTTGGTGATTACCAGGCCGATCATCATCAGGAACGTGATCCGCAAGCCATACTCTTCGCGGATCAGGTCACTGAGACCCTTGCCGGTGACGGCGCCCATGCGCCCCGACATTTCCTGCACGACCACCAGCGCAATCGTCGTCGGGATCATCACCCAGAGAAGCAAGTAGCCGAACTGCGCGCCCGCGGCGGAATAGGTGTAGATACCTCCCGCATCGTTGTCCACGTTGGCGGTGATGAATCCTGGACCGATGACGGCCAGGAACATCAGCAGACGGATTCGCCAAGTCTTCCAACGTCTTGATTCAGGCATGCGAACGAGAACTTAAGGTGAGATGGTGAAGAAGACTCAGAATAAACGCCCAGAGCGAAATGCGCCAACCGGCAAATCAATTTGCGTCCCGCAGCTTCGGAAGAGGCAGATAACAGGTGCGGGAAGTCTTGGCGCAGCACGCACAGGACTGAGACACGAATGTCTCTGCGGGAGTTGTATCAGGCTGGAGCCCACGCGCAAAAATTGCGGGCGTCCGAGTGATCCTCGCGTGCCGCCATTTAACGGGAGATCTGCCGCGCACTGACCTGCGTCCCGCTTCTTCGAAAATCGAAGCGAATCGCCCACTCGCTTGCCTGCGGCTTGCCGTCGCGAACCGGAACCGCGAACGTCCATTGCCGGGCCGCGCGCAACGCCTCGTTCGCGAAGTAGGTGCTAGGGGCTTTCGTCGCCAGCTTCGCGTTCGAAACCCGCCCGTCCGTATCGACCGTCACTTGCACCCTGACCTTTACCGTGCCGGTAATCGTATTTCGCGCGTGGTCGGATACCGTCGGCGTGACCTGATGAAGCACGGCAGCCGGGCTCGGTGGAGCTTGGGTCGGTTGCGCAGCGGTCATTCGTGCCGGGGTGCGGGACGGCCCGCTTGGCCGGGCGGCGTTGGTTTCGATTGCCGGCGATGTTTTCGGAGTCGTTCGCACCAACCGCACGCCTACCACGATGACTAGGATGGCCACCACTGCCGCAACCAGCAGAAGGATCGTTCGCCGGTCGACACTCCACGGCATTGCTGCCTTGAGCGAAGCCGACGGAGCCGGCGAGCTAACTTTTTCTGCCGAGGCGAATTTCTCCAGCGACGGAGTAGCTTTCGCAACTTCGATTCGCGAGGATGATGCGGATTCGACGCGACCCTTGTCGGCGGGCAGCACGATCACGTTGCCTGCCGGCTGAGCCGCGCTCGTCGATGGCACGACAACTTCTTTGACCGGCTTATCCAGGATGGCGCGGATAGCGCTGAGTGAAAGCCGGCGCTCGCGATCGCGTTCCATGCAGCCTGCCACGATGGCGTTGAATGGCGATGGCAGTTTCTCGGCCACCTTGACCTCGCCTCCACCCGGCAGGTGACCGGTGAGCGCCTCGAACAACGTGATCCCCAGCGACCACACATCGCCGCTGAGCGAAATCGTACCCGCAGCTTTCTCCGGCGCGTCGTACGGGCTTTCGATGGCCGAAGGATGCCCTTCGCCATTGCGATGGATGGTGTCGCTCGACAGCTTCAGTTGATCGCCGTTCGCCAGCAGATGCGCCGGCTTGATCTGTCCATGCAGCAGACCCTGGCTGTGTAGATACTTCAACGCATCCAGCATGGGCCCGAGCATCTGTCGCGCCTCGGCGGCGGTCAGTGAACGTTGCTGCAGCACGTCGGCAAGGCTTTCGTCGCAATACTCCATGACGGCGAAGTGCATATCCTGTTCCTGGTCGGCGTGCCACAAGCCGATCTCGACGATCTTCACCAGGTTGGGGTGCGACAGGCCGCCGGATAGCCTCCAGCACGCTGTCTGCGCGGCGGCACGCGGCGTGCCTGCTGGTATCAACTTGATGGCAGCTCTGTTCCCGCCGATCTCGGTCAAATAAAACGCGCTGCGTTTCGAGCCTCCCAGGTATTGCAGCAGAGGATAGCGCGCGTTCACGATACGCCGCTCCCACTGTTGCCAGATTGCGTCGATGGTGAGGGCTTGGGCTGGGGTCATAGTTAGGCGAATTCTAGCCCCGGGGAGTTGTCGAAATCCGGCAACTTACAATTATTTCGTTGATGAAGTGTGTAACCCGAAGAAGACTGACGCGAAGGTGTCGGGTGCGGCAAGCAGCAAGTGCCATTCATGCGGTCCAAACCTCGAAAACGGCAATAGGCCTTACAATAGACCTGCCCACCTCACGCGGAGGGATGTGTGAGCGGTTGAAACAGGCGGTCTTGAAAACCGCTGTACGGGAAACCGTACCGGGGGTTCGAATCCCTCTCCCTCCGCCAGTAAGTCGCTAGCGTCAGCGAGGTAACGAGTGCCAACGGCAAGAGCATCCCATTTTGGCCGCAATCCTCGCGCAGTCGTGGCGCAAAGTTGAAGCAGAAAAAACATGCGGCCGGGTTTGCCGCAAATTCGCACGACTTCTCTGAATGACAAAAGCAGGGTACAGGTCCGCGCGCCAACCTGCACCGAAGAGTTTGCGATTCTTATGGATTAGATTGCATCTCATGTTTCTGGAACCGCTAGCTGTTCAGCTAAGAACTTGCCAGTCACGACCGAAAGCACAAACACCAGCGGCATAAAATTTCGGACCTCCACCAGCCAACTAAAGAAAAGCGATGAGATTAGCAGTACCGGTAGGAGGTAAAAGAACAGTTGTTTCAAATGTCGCGGAGTTGTTTTCCAGCTAAGCAGCAGAAATGGTAGCAAGGCCCCGCCTGTCAGCAGGAATAGCCAACGCCATTCGACAAGGTTCCAGTTCTCAAACACATGGCTGAACGGAGGACCACTAATCTGACGGTAGCCCATATGTCCGCCGAGTACCAGTAACCGAACCCCGAAATATAATGAAAGTGCCGTAACGCAGGCCATGATAGATTTAGGTAAATAGTTCTTCTCTTTTCTGTGGAAAATCACATAGTACCCAGCCATTGCGAGAACCGTTTCTTTTGCCAGCGCTCCTACCAACATGGTAAGCAAGAACAGTTCGAAGTCTTCGGTCTGCAGGAATATGAAACATAGGACGAATGACAGGTGGGACAACGGATCCGCTAATTGCCCCGCATAATGAACAAAGCTGGCGGGAAAGATAACCGCAGTCATCAGCATCGATACCACGGCTCCCAGGTCACACGTGTAGAATTTTGCAAATCGAAAGAGGGCATAGAACAACAACAATCCGGCGTATAAACGGTAAAGATTGCGTGACGCCTCGAAGTCAAGCCCTCCAATTTCCATCCAGCGCACAATTGAATTCGGGAGAAACCGGTAGGAGTGTGGCAGCGCATGCGGATTCAAGTTAATAGCGTCATCCTGCACTCTGATTTGCCACTGAAGATTTGTTGAAGTCGGAAAGTGGTTCTTACCGTAGTCGACGATAACCTTGTGCAAAAAGTTGACCAGCGTCGTAAGCAGAAATATCAGGAAGACAAGCGCCAGAGCATTCTTGACACTCAATCTCCGTCGTTCGACGCGGTAAATAACGAAGCAGATCGACAATGCGAGCAGATTCGCCAGAGCGATTCGAAGCGATCGGCCGATGCCATGTGCGGAGGCGTGAGCGTGCCAGTGAAAGATGGCCGGCAAGACCGCTGCAACTGTGAGCAGGCAAATGACTATTAATACACGCTTTTTACCACCCGTTTTGTGCGTCAGGTAACCCTCATCCGGCAGCTAAAATAGCGCGTCGAGCCCATGGAGTAAGATTATCAAACGAAGCCTTCTTTGGAGCAGTATCCGTTGCCCGGTCGGATCGGAGACCTATTGCGCAGACAACAACGCAGGACAGACGAGCCGCAGCGCTCAGATCAATCAGCGGTCTTACTATATGCGATACGCGCTCCGTAAATTGTCTCTTTTTCATCTACCGACATATCAACAAATCTGCCACAAATGGAGCAATTGTAGACCGTACTGCAGCGGATGAACACCGTCGGGAGGATTATCGATGAAAACCGTTGTATGGTGCCGCGGACAAGCAGGACGAGTGTACCATGGTGTCATTTTCGAGGTCAAAAAAGGGAATCCCGATTAACTTTCAACGACGAATTAACTCGTCGCACCCGCTGGTATGCGGCGAGTGCTGGTACAGTCACGCAGCAGTGACTCTGGGCACGGAAAGGGCAATATAGCATGCCGAATCTTTGCAGGCAGCCTTCGGCTCAGGTAAACCTGCCAGAAGAGGCAGCAAGATATCAGGGCATTGGACGATGGGAAATTGTGGCTGTCGCGGCGCTCGGTATTTCGTTTACTACCTGCCGTGCTCTGATCCTTGGACAAGATGTTAACTGGGATTTGCGCAATTACCATTACTACTCGGTCTATGCTTGGCTCAACCACCGTGTCACCTACCACATTGCACCGGCGCAGTTGCAAAGCTGGCTCAATCCATTAGTGTTCCTACCGCATTATTGGCTCATCAACCATCTGCCGCCTTTGTTCACGGGAGCACTATTCGGCGCCCTTGCCGGCTTCGATTGCATTTTGCTCTATGCGTTAGCGCGCTGCGTCATCTCGGCGAATACACGCGCAATGGCAATCTTCCTCAGTCTTGTTTGCACCGTCGTTGGCCTGAGCGGCCCAGAGTTCTTGGCAAATCTGGGAACAACGTCTTCCGACATTTCCATCAGCATTCCTGTGCTCGCCGGATTGCTTGCAATATGCTGGGGTCTTCGCCGGGAGAGAAGTGTTAAGGAGCAATACGCATCCTATGGAGCCTGCGGACTGCTCCTGGGATCTGCCGCCGGTTTAAAGCTAACTGCAATGACTTTCGTAGTCGGTCTGGCTTTGACTCTAGTGGTACTCTCGTTCAGGATGGGCTTCGGCGCGCGCCGATTCGCCACTTATTTGGCAGGAAGCATTGTCGGTTTCTCGCTCACTGGCGGCTATTGGAGCTGGTTTCTGTGGAAGAACTATTCCAACCCAATTCTCCCTTATTACAACACTGCTTTCCGTTCTCCGTGGGTTGTTACAGACAATTTTCGCGACAACGGTGGGGTTCCCCGGACAGTCCTGACCGGTCTTTCCTATCCTTTCCAGTGGTTAATCGGATTGCATCCCACGAGTCATGCCCCGCTCCGAGACGCACGTTTCGCATTGCTGAGCGTCTTGGTGCCTCTCTGCCTTCTGGCAATGCTTTGGAGAGCGCTGGGCAAGCGAGATAATCCAGAGAAGACTGTCTCCCAACATTCGTTGATTTCCACCAACTACTCTTGGCTGCTCATTCTTTTCGGTGTCTTTTCCTATGTACTATGGATCAGGACCTTCGCTATTTATCGTTACCTCCTTCCGTTGGACCTGATCAGCGGGCTGATACTGCTTCTTACCCTTGATCGACTGATATCAAGTAACAGCCGCAAGATCATTGTCTTTGTGTTGCTGGCTTCGTTTTCGGTCGCCTGGAGCAGGCCATTTACTAGAGAGCGAATACCTTATCGCAAGCAGGGTTGGTTTGCTGTGCAGCTGCCCCCATCTGCCTCCGCTCCCAACACTCTTTTTGTCATCCTGCAATATGGCCCGCTGGCCTATATAGTTCCTTTTATGCCTGACTCCGATCGGGTAATTCGAATCAACGGCAACATGCCGCTGCGACTCGACACACGCCTGGGCCAGGAAGCAGTGAAGTTGATCTCCCAACATACGGGTCCTATCAGAAGCCTCAGCGAACGTCCGGAGTCTGAATCAGACAGAGCTCTATTAAACAAATTCGGCTTAGTCTTGGATGAGACTCAGTGCGAGAACATCAGCACCAGTTTTCAGCAGGTTAGGACCTGCCCGATCACGAAGAAGTAGGACACTGGAGATGTGTCGGCCACGGAGCAGTCAGGTTCACACCTACGATGTGGTGCTAAGATTTCAGCCATGAAACCGCGAATTCTTGCTCTGCTCGTCCTCATTGTGGGCATGGCTGCAATCGCCGTTGCGTTGCATGCTGCCGCAGATCCGAGCGTGAATTACACGACTCGTACCCTCGCGCTTCCGGACCATGGCCAGGGAAACATCACGATGGATTACATCGCCTACGACCCCAGGACGGGATATGTCTGGGTCCCGGCGATAAACCTGGGCTCGGTGTTTGTGGTGGACACGAGCAACAATTCCGTTCGCGAGATCTCGGGCTTTGCCACAAACGAGGTTGAAATGGGCGGCCGAAAGCGGCATCAGGGGCCCAGCGGCGTGTCGGTTGGCGATGGCGTGGTGTATATCGGCGATCGCGCCGATACCAGCGTGTGCGCCATCGATGAACACACGCTGGCGCGCAAGAACTGTGGGCACATCGATTCCACTCCTGACGGTGTTGTCTACGTTGCGCCGACCAGGGAAGTCTGGGTCACCGCGCCCCGGGACAATTCGGTTCGCATTCTGGACAGCCAGACCTTGGCTCAGAAAGAGAAATTGACGTTCGAAGGCAGGCCTGAGGGATATGCGGTTGATGCCAAGCGCGGGCGCCTGTACATGAATTACGAGGACAAGGACCTTACCACCGCCATCGATCTCAAGACGCACAAAACCGTTGCCCAGTGGCCGTCAGCGTGTGGCGAAGACGGCCCGCATGGTCTTTCGGTGGATGAAGACGCGGGCTTCCTGTTCGTAGCCTGCAGCACCCGCGCGGAGGTTCTGGATGCGGGACACAACGGGGAGAAGCTGTCGTCGATCGATACGGGCGACGGGGTGGACGACCTGCACTACTCGCCTGCCACGCGCATGCTGTATGTGGGCGCTGCCCAGGACGCGCGGCTGACGATCGCCCGCGCGGACGCTGCCGGCAAGCTCAGCCTGGTTGCACAAGTGCCGACGCACGAAGGCGCTCGCAATGGAGTCGTCACCAAAGATGGCACGGTCTATCTCGCGCACTCGCAACGAGGCCAATTGGCGGGGTTGATCGTAGTGTCGCCGAGTCAGAAATAGCTCGACGGAGACAACGCCGGTGCACATCAGGCGGCGAGGATATCCGCAGGCTCGTTTGCCGTCGTCTTTCCATTCGCGAATGCGAAGGTTGCCGTGAAGCCGAAGACGGCGACTGCGGCTACGTAGTGCGCCGGGCTGAAGCGGTTCCAGTGAGCGAGCCAGGAAACCAGCAACGGTGTGACGCCCCCGACCGCGGCGCAGCCGATGTTGTAAGAGAAGGAAACTCCACTGAACCGTACCTGTGGCGGAAAGGCATGGACCATAAGAATTGGAGTGAGAACGGTGGATCCAGCTCCCAAGCCAGCGAGTAAGTAGAGAAACGATAGGGCCGCCGGCGTGTGAGCTGCGCCGAAATACAGTCCATAAGTCGCCAGAATAAGCAGAGCGAATGCAGGGATGGCGACACGTCGCAGGCCGAAGCGATCGACCGCAGCACCCATTGCTACGGTCGAGATGCAGAGACCGAATGAGCCGAAAAGATTGGCCACCTGGGTGGCGCGAGAGGTTATTCCGAATAGCTGATGCAGCAGCGATGGAGTCATCAGGATCACGACCACGATGGTTGCCATGAGCGAGCAGGTGCTGATCATCGAGGCGGCCACCGCCGCTGCGTGATCTCGGAGGATGGCGCGGACCGGCAATTCGCGCGACAAGGCGGCACGCCGCCGCATCTCTTCGAAGACGGGAGTTTCCTCCAGCCAGCGCCGCAGATACATCGCGGTCAGTCCAAACAGGCCGCCGATCACGAAGGGAACGCGCCAGATCCCGGCGGCAATCTGCTGCGGCGAGTAGTACACGTTGACGGCAACCGCGACAATCGATCCCAGTAGAATTCCCAGGCTCAAGCCGCTGGTGAGCAGGCCAACTGCAAGCCCGGTGTGGCCGGCTTTTGCGTGCTCGGCGCCGAAGACCCATCCGCCCGGCGCTTCGCCTCCGAGCGCCGTTCCCTGGATCAACCGCATCGCCAACAGAAGCAGCGGCGCCGCTATTCCGATCGATTCGTAGGTGGGCAACAGGCCAATCAGCAGCGTGGGGATCGCCATCAGCAACACGCTGAGCGTGAACATGCGTTTGCGTCCGCGCGTGTCACCGAAGTGAGCCATGATGATGCCGCCTAGCGGACGCACAATATATCCGGCGGCAAAAACGCCGAAAGTTTCGGTCTCGCGGAGCCATTGAGGCTGGGTTGACGCAAAGAACAGCTTGCTGATGACCGTGGTAAAGAACACAAAAATGACGAAATCGTAAAACTCGAGAGCGCCACCGAGAGAAGCAAGTGCGAGCAGACGGATTTCCGGGAACGCGCGTTGATTAGACATCGAGCGAGAATACTAACCGAGTCTGTCTGCCATTGCGAGCAGTGCATCTCGTCTGCCGAGGCGCGATGTAGAACGGTTGTCGCATTCGCTTCATTCCCTGTTTTGTCCTGCGCCTGCTGTTCGACAGGGCTAAATAGCGAAGCGGCATTCCGGTGTTTCCGAAATGCCGCTTATGACGGTACGCGTTTTATTTACTACTCGAGACGTCCCAAACAACTACGGCGCGAAGTAGCCCGAGATGTCTAGGACCAACTGGGTCGTGCCGGAGGCAAAGGCATCGATCTTGCCGTTGACGTTGGGCACGACTGCCATGTTCGAGGTGGTCAATCCATCCAAGGCGTTCAGGGTCGAAACCACCGGCTGTAGCTTGCTGTCGGGCCACAAAGTCAGGAAGGTCAGGCTCGGCGCTGGTATGGCCGTGGCATTGAATACGTAGGCTTGCGAAGTGCTTGGGATTGCGCAAGGCCCGTCGACCACGTCCACTGGCGGGTTCAGGTTGCCGCTGAAGGGCGCCCCGCCGTTTGCCCGGCTGTCGAACGCCCGGCACGGGACCGCAGGATACAGAGACAGTCCGCCGGATTCGAAGGGTGCGAAGTAGCCGTTGACATCGATTACCAGGTTGGTGTTGTTGTTCGGGTAGACGGCAATCTGTCCGCCGTTTCCGGCCGGCACGATCGCCGCATTTGCGACGACGGTCGCGGTCGGGTTGTTCAGGGTCGAGACGATAGGCTGCGGCTGCCCGGCTGCCCACACCGTGAGATACCCAAGAGCCTGGCTGTTGTAGGGAACGGCCGTAAAGTTCAGAGAGTATCCCAGGGCGTTTGGAGGAATGAGGCAATTGCTCGACAGCACCGGAAAGTCGCGTTCCTGTCCGCCTTGGAGATACGGTCCGCCGAGGTTTCCGTTAGGGGCGCGAGTGTCGGCCACACGGCAAGGCGGCAGAGGATAGAAGGCCAGCGTGGATCCGGTCGGAGCGGTGAAGTACCCGTCGATATCCACAATGACGTTTGCGGTATTGGTGACGTAAATGTTAACGGCTCCGTTGGCACCCTCCGGAACGATGGCAGCGTTCGCCTTAATCCGACCGTCGGGCGAGTTCATCAGAGAAACCGTAGGTTGCGTTTCCCCGGTAGGCCAGATGGTCAGATAGTTCACCGGACCACTCGCCGGTAGAAGGGTTACGTTCAAGGAATAAATGGACGCCGCGGTAAGGTCGGTACAGCCCGCATTTTGCGCCAACTCCTTGAGGTTGAAGGTTGCGAAGTTGCCTCCACCGATCGGACCGCTGTTGCGTGTATCCAGCAGGCGGCAGGGCGTGACCGCGACAAACTGATAGGGATTGGGCGACAAACTGTAGACCGTTCCATCATTAGAGGTGCCGCCGCTGTAAGTGGTCCCATACAAGTTGCCGCCGGGCGCCAGAGTAAGTCCCGCGTACGGGTGATGGCCGTCGGCAGCGCCGAAGGCATAAACCGTAGTGAAGGTACCGGTACTGGTGATGTTGTAGGCCGTGCCCTCGGCAAAACGCCCGCCAGTGCTGGCAGCGCCATAGAAGCTGCCGTCAGCGGCTTGAGCCAGCGCAGCGTATGGGTTTGAGCCGTCCGTGCAATTTTGCGGGGAGCAGAAGCTGTGCAGGGTGGTCAGCGTGCCCGTCGGGGTGATCTGGAAGACCGTTCCATTGCCATTAGCCCCGCCCAGGAACGTGGTTCCATAGAAATTACCGTCGCTGCCTTGAATGAGCGCCGCGTAAGGCTGGTTACCATCGCTGCCGGCAAAGTTATAAAGCGTGGTCAGTGTTCCCGCCGGGGTGATCTGGAAGACTGTGCCATCGTTATTGGCGCCGCCCTGGTAGGTTGTTCCGTAGAAGTTCCCGTCGGTTCCCAGCGTCAGCCCGGCGTAAACGGATCCTCCATCCGTTCCCGCGAAGTTGTAGAGCGTAGTCAATGACCCGCTTAGGGTGAGCTTGAAGATGGTGCCGTGACCATTCGTGCCCCCCTGGTACGTGGTTCCGTAAAGATTGCCGTCGGTGCCTTGCACCACTCCCCCGTAGGGAATTGTGCCGCCGCTTCCGCCGAAGCTATAAAGCGAGGTAAGCACTCCGGCCGGGGTGATCTTGAACACCGTTCCGCCGCCCAACGTTCCGCCGAGCGATGTTGTTCCGTAGAAGTTTCCGTCGGTAGCCAGGAACAGCCCGGCGTAGGGCCTGGCGCCATCGAGGTTGCTGAAGGTGTGCAGTGTGGTTAGGGCACCGCCCGGCGTCACTTTGAACACCGTACCGCAGCCACCGCTACAGGCACCGCTGTTTCCACCCGAGTACGCTGTCCCGTAGAAGTTCCCATCGGTCCCAAGGATCAGAGGCGAATGTGGATTAGCACCAAGATTGCCGTTGAAACTAAACACAGATTTAAGGGTTTGCGCAGTGGAAACAGTCACTGCAATGGCCGAGCACATCAAGAGAACACAAGCCCATTTCCCGAAGCTGGATTTCATTATGGTTCCTCCCCGCCCTTCTTCGTCCAAAGACTAACCTAATTTTGCAAATTCGCCACTGGAAATTCTGCTAGTCCGTTATGTCAGGGGATTCCCTTTCGGGAGAACACGGGGACCTACAAAAGTCGCGACGAGGGGTTAGGCGTACTCTCTGCGCCCAAGGATTGTGCAGAGCCGCCACAAGACGGCCGTCGTCGCCGCCAAGCCCACGCTCCAGACGACGAAAGCGACCCGCACCACCCAGGCGGGCGCCACCCCCACCCGTCTCAGCAGGAATGGCAGAAAGTTCCAGGTGGTGATGTGGACATAATCCCACGGATCCCAGTGCAGCGCATAGTTGTCGTACATCCTGCCCAGCGCGAACCCGACGATGTTCTTGAAGCGCAGGGCAATGACGAACGTCGGATGACCCAGCGTTTCCATCTGGTAGATCTCCAGCGGCAACCAGAAGCAGAGGGACGCTAGTTGGATCATGGTGCTGATCGCAACCAGCGCGATGCCGGTGATCCAAACCAGAGTGCCGTTTTCGCGCCGATCGCGCAGCAGCAGCGGAACCGCCAGTAGCGCTGCCAGTTCGACGGTCGTCGAGACATAGCGGTCTCCCCAGGCGAAGTCGCCGCTCCACACGGTGTAGCGCGCGTAGAAGCCAATGTAGGCCAGCAGCAGCAGATATCCCGTAATGACGTACGCCTTCACGGCCGGACTGAAGCGTTTCCACGCGACCAGGGTGAGCACGATCATCAGGATCAGTAGCGGGTCGAAGAGGAAGATGGATCTCTCCGGTGCGAACAGCGCCCCGAAGAAGCCCTGGTGAAACGGCTTTTCGAAGGGATAGGCGATGGGCAGAGAAGGATCTCGCTGGCGTGCCTCACGCGCGACCACGCTCACATAGGTATTGAAGAGCGAGCCAAAGCGGTAGTACTGGTACACGCGATCGATCAGACCGAACACCGCATAGACGGGAACTGCGACCGCGACGTATGTCCTGCAACGCTCCCATAGCTCTTTGCCACGCACGTCTTCGAACCACATCACCAGCAGCGCAAAAAGACCTCCGGCCATCAGGTCCAGGCCGGTGGTGAGACGCGTCAGCAGATTCAGTCCGAAAGCCGCCGAGCCGATCAGCAACGCGCGCCGGCTGCCGCTTTGCAGCCACTCGTATTGATACGAAAATCCGGCCAGCGTGAGCAGAAAGATGTAATTGTTCTCCATCATGTTCTGCGTGTAATGGAGATGAGTCGTCGCCAGCAGCAGCGCCAGTGCCCCAACGCCCGCCTGCCTCATCGTGAAATTCAGTTGCCGCAGAAAGCGTAGGCAGAGGAACGCCGTGAGCACCGTCACCAGGATGTTGGTGCTGTAGCTGACGACGATGTTTCGAACCGTAGGATCGGTGCCATCGTAGTTAGCGAATGCGGGAAGACGTGCGATGTACGTTCCGGCAATGTCGGCCGGCAGCATCAGCAGCGACTGTCCCATGCCGTACCAGCTCTGCAGCATGCCGTTGCGGCCGTGGACACCGAATTCCGGATACTCGTCCGGAAATACCGGTGGCTCCGAGGTCCAGAAGGCGTGAGCCGATTGCTCGCGATGCTGGGTGTCGGCGGTACCCAACTCGCCCGACTGCACTACAAATGCGATCAGGCCCGCTGTCAGTGCCAGGAGAAAAACCGGATCGCTAAAGCGGCGCCGAAGAGAGTGGGTGGCCATCGATGCTCCTCATCATAGGCGAATCAACAGCCCTCTTGCAGATCGCGCGCCGAGACGAGACCCGATAACACTGATGGTCATTCGCGGCCCTTACCCCCGCGGGAAGAAACCGATGCGCCCATTCCGCCGCTTTTTGAATGTTCTCCCACTATTTCGCAATACAACCTTTCGCCTGCAGCAGCTCTCCAATGAGGTGTTGCTGATTACGCTTGCCGCCAGTTGTTCAACGAGCTCATCACACGCGGCATTCGATAGCAACCGTCCGAAAGCCGTGCGGGCGTTCGATCCCTTCCCGTCTTGCAACGTAGCCCTACGGCACAGTGAAAACAAATTCGCACGGCAGTCCGCCAATTTGAGCGACTGCTGCCTCATGCAAAGGAGTCCATAACGTGATTACGATTCTGATTATCCTGCTTGTCCTGATGCTGGTTGGCGCTTTCCCGGCGTGGCCTCACAGCCGCAATTGGGGTTATTACCCCAGCGGTGGCCTCGGCCTGGTGGTCATCATCCTGGTGATCCTGCTGCTGCTGGGCCGGATCTAACGTCGTCGGCTCATTTCGCCCGGGAGCCGTTACCGATGCGGCTCTCGCGCCAAGGAAAGACATGCGACCTCTATCGATACTGGGCTTGGTCGTGCTGCTGCTCGGCATTCTGTCGTTCGTTGTGCCGGTGCCAGTGAACAAAACACATGAGATCAAGGCGGGTGACGCTTCGATTGGCATCACGACACATCACGACGAAAAACTGCCGCCCGCCGTGGGCGGCGTTCTTTGCGCAGTGGGAGCTGTCCTCTTGATCGCTGGCTCTCGCAAAGCCACGGCCTGACGCGAGCTCCTGTCTCTACGTTAATCGCGCGGCTCCGACGTCGGCCATGCCTGTCTCTGCGGTTTGACCTCGATTTTCTGCGGTGCTACCGTCAAACCGACAGCCCCCGATGCTCAATAGATTGCAATACTGGCCGGTTGCGCTACTGGTGCGCCTGATCGGCATTCTGCCTCGTCCCCTGGCCCACGCCGTCGGCGTTATGATCGGCGTCGTCGTATATCACCTGCATCCGCGCCTGCGGCGAGTGGGGTTACGCAATCTCGAATTGGCATTTCCGGATAAGTCTCTGGTTCAGCGTAGAAGAATTCTGCGCGGCGTTTACGTCTCTCTCGGCCGCCTGCTGGGCGAAGCTTGCTTGTTTCCGAGCTACACGCAAAGGAACGCATCCGCGATCGCGGTATACCAGGGCTTCGAAAATTTTCAGGCTGCGGAAAAACGCGGCAAGGGCGTACTGCTGCTCACCGGACACTTCGGCGGATGGGAGGTCGGATCGTTCTTCCACTCGCTGCAAGGGCATCCCATGCAGATTGTCGTCAGGCCGCTCGACAATCCTTATGTCGATGCCTTAATCACTCGCTATCGCGGGCTGCATGGCAACACCATGATCGGCAAGCAGGAGTTCGCGCGCGGCCTCATCGCCGCCATGCGTAAGAACCGCACCGTCGGCATCCTGATGGACACCAACATGACGCCGCCGCAAGGAGTGTTCGTCGACTTCTTCGGTATTCCCGCGTGTACAGCCAGTGGACTGGCTCGCGTGGCGCTGCATACCGATGCGGCGGTGGTCCCGGCATTCACCATATGGGACCCGGTGCTCCGTCGATATCGCGTCGAGTTCGACCGCGCGGTTGAGCTGGTACGCACCGGCGACAACGAAGCCGACGCCGTCACCAATACGGCAATCTTTACCAAGGTCATCGAGCAGTATGTTCGCCGCTATCCCGATCAGTGGCTGTGGGTGCATCGCCGCTGGAAGAGCCGGCCGCCCGGAGAGCCGCCGCTGTATTGAAGGGCTGAGGGGCTAGGGAGCGGCGAATCGTGGACTGTCGTTGATAATTACTCCGTTAAACGAAACTCGTGACGTATCTGGCGTGCCCGTCTTGATTTCAGAATGCCGTGTACAGATGTCGTGATGCCCTTATTCCCTCCCTGACCCCCATCCCCAATCCACTAACCCCAATCGACCCTCCACTGCTATAACAATCTCATGCCTCAAACAGTGCAAGAACTGGCGGAATTTACGGCGTCGCGTCTGATCGGCGATGGCGCTATCACCGTTCTGAAAGTTGCCAGCATCGCGCAGTCTCGGCCAGGTGATCTGGTGTTCGTTCAGGATGAGAAGGACCTGCGCCTGCACTGGAGTCTCGGGCGAGCGCAATCATTGTGGGTGAATTCGGCACTGCTCATCGCGCTGCGAAGAAGCCTCTACTCCTCTCCCCAAACCCGCGGCTGGCCTTCTGTCGCGCTGGCGCTCTCCTGCATCCGCCGAAAATCTACCAGCCCGGCGTGCATCCGACCGCAGTGGTCCATCCCTCGGCCACAATTGCGGCGAGCGCCGCTGTCGACGCCCATGCCGTCATTGAAAGCGGAGCGGTGATCGGCGAACGCGCCCACATCGGCGCAAGCTGCAGCATCGGCGTGGGAGTCGTGATCGGCGATGATTGCGACCTCTATCCGTGCGTTGTCATCTATCAGGGGACGACGCTGGGCAAACGAGTTATCGTGCATGCCGGCGCGGTGCTGGGCTCGGACGGTTTCGGCTTTGTACGCGACGAGCAGTACGGGCGTTATCACAAGTTTCCCCAGATCGGCGAACTGCTGGTTGGAGACTACGTCGAGATCGGCGCCAATTGCACGATCGATCGCGGCGCGCTCGACCAGACCGTGATTGGCCCGGGAACGAAACTGGACAACCTGGTGCACATCGGCCATAACGATATCGTGGGCGCGAACGTCGTCATCGCCGCCCAGGTCGGGGTCTCGGGGAGTTCCGAGATCGGTGATGGGTGCGTGATCGGCGGCCAGGTCGGTATTGGCGACCACGCGAAGATCGAGCAGGGAACGCTCCTCGGCGGCCAGGCGGGCGTCCTGCCACACAAGGTTTTGCGCGGTAAAGGAAAGCTATACTGGGGTACACCAGCCCAGCCGTTGCGCGATTACCTGAAGGAACTTGCGGCCATAGCGAGGCTGACGCGCAAGGAAACCAAGTAAGCAGTCAAGTCGTCAAATTGGCAATGCGTTCGCTCGTTAGCTCATAGCTCAGTTATGTCCCTCATCGTAGTAGGTGGACATTCCCGGAACATCGGCAAGACCAGCGTCGTCGCCGGCATCATCGCCGCTTTGCCCGAATTTCATTGGACGGCGATGAAGATCACGCAGTATGGCCACGGTATCTGTTCTGCCAACGGCAAGATGTGCGATTGCGCTACTGCCGATCACATGTGGGCGGTCACGGAAGAACGCAATCGCAGCGGCGAGAGCGACTCCTCGCGTTTTCTGGTTTCCGGCGCTGTCCGTTCGCTGTGGGTGCGAACCCGGCAAGGCATGCTGGCAGAAGCCATGCCCCGCGTTCGCAAAGAACTTGCCAGCGCCGAGAACGTTATCCTCGAATCGAACAGCATCATGCGCTTCGTGCGGCCCGATCTTTACATCACCGTGCTCGACGCCGCTACCCCAGACTTCAAGCTGTCGGCACAGCAGTTTCTCGATCGCGCCAACGCTGTGGTACTCCACGACGAGACAGATCAGGTGAGATGGGAGAGGGTCTCCATGAAGCCGGTCTCAGGGAAGCCGACCTTCCGCATTCGTCCTCCGCAGTATGTTACGCGGGAGCTGGTCGAATTTGTGCGAGCCAAACTGCAAACGATCGCTGCCAGCTAGACGACTTTACGCCGCGCGGGTCGGCGAGCCCGCCTTCTTCTTCTTGGCAGCGCGTGCGGGCTCCTTCTGGGGAGCCGATTGTGCGTGCGTTCCTCCGTCGCAGCCTATGCGGGCGAACGTAACGTCGAGCACCAACCCGGTCATTGCCTGCATAAAAGCTTCATTAATGCGGACCAGCGAGGACAACTCTTCACCATCCATGCCAGCCTCCAGCAGTTGAGAAACGCCTGTTTCCACGCGCACAGGCAGCTCGGCCACAAGCGCCAGCGCGCTCTCCCCGATCCGGTATTGGCAATCGGCGTAGACCGGCGACTGCAAGAGGTTTTTCAGGACCGACCAGTATTCACGATAGAGATCGGGCCAACAGGCCAGCGCGCGATGCTCATCGGAGACGAAAGCCACTTCTAAAATGCGTCGACGCTCGTCCCAGGTGCGTTGCACGGCCGGACTCACCTGGTCCTGCTTCAGCAAGCAAGGTGGCACAGGAAAATGTGGATGATTGGCCGGTTCGGGAATACCGTTTTCTCCCACCGGGCCCTCAAATGCCTGCATCTGGGCGGCGCTGATCAGCAGCAGCAACGGGTCCACATACTGGTAATAGTCCAACACTTGCGAGATTGGCAGCTTAGGCGATACCTCAGAATGGAACTCATACATTGTCAGAGCTGCTATCTCGAAGTAGTTATGGGCCCGAGTGTAGGACTCGGCAGCCATGCGCGCGCCCAGAGTGAAAAACTGACGCGATCGAATCGCCGGCCGGAACGCTTGCCAGTGCAGTTCCAGAAACCGGGGAAATGCTGCGTACGCCTGGTACAGAACAGGAACGGACGGCAGGCCCAGGCTGTGGCACACCTCTTGGAATATCTCACGAGTGCGAGGAGGCGCGTCCTCCTCACTCACCAGCCGCAGCTTGTTGCCACGCTTCCAGCGCATGATTTGATTCGATGTGGGAGATTACTTCTTCGATGTAAGGTGAATACCATAGGTACGCGCGTTACCGCCCCCTAGCTCAGCGGGCAGGACAATACTGCAAGCTGTAACCGTAACCTTGGGCAAACACCATACTGGGAAATCAAGTAAGAACTGGATGTGAATGGCGGCCAGTACACAGAGATTCCCTCGAAGCTACAAACTTGGATTGAGGTCACCAGCTTCAGGGTTGCTGAGCTTGTCGGTAATAATTTGCCCTAGAAATGCAAGCTGGAGACTGTGCCGTGAGCGTGAATCCCCGGCAGGGTAGAATTTCGACTCGGAATATTTTATGAAGGAAAGTCCTTCCACAAACCGCGCCTTCGAAATCTTATTCGACTACGCCGAGCCGAGCGCAATCGACGACTCAGCTTATGAGCCTTACGGCAGTCTGGGATTTCCGCCTGCCCCTGGGGCTCGACCTTGGATCTATACCAACTTTGTCCAGTCGCTCGATGGAATCACCACCCTGTTGGGGCAGCACGCTTCGGGCGGCGAGATCTCGCAGTCGTCGCCCGCGGATCGCTGGCTGATGGATCTGTTGCGCGCCCATGCTGACGGCCTCCTCATGGGCATGAATACGCTGCGCGAGGAGCAGCGCCAGCGCGGACCCGAAAGTCGCGGCATCGTCTTTCGTGTCGCCGACCCAGGGTTGCAAGATCTGCGGCGCAAGCTGGGTAAGCCGCGCGAGCGGAATATCTTTGTGACCAGCGCGGCCAATCTCGACCTCTCGCATCACAAAGTTTTTGACGGGGACCTCGTTGACGCGGCCATTCTCACTTCGCCGAACGGAGCTGAGCGTTTGCGTGCCCAGGGATCGCATCCGAATCTCGCCGTTATTGGCGCAGGCGAAAAGGAGCACTTCGATTTAAGCAGCGGAATTTCCAAGCTTCGCGAAGAGCTCGGAGTGCAGCACTTGCTCTGCGAGGGAGGTCCCACATTGTATGGCAACCTGGCGCGCGCTGATCTGGTAGACGAGAAGTTCATGACCGTATCGCCGGTCGAGGTTGGACAAGTCGTGCCGCCGGAACAGGAAAGACTTCCGGCGGAGCAGACTATTCCCGTGCTCTTGCGGCCTACCGTCTTCGGCGGAGTCGGACACACGCGCGAACGCATGACTCACTGGCGCTGGATGAGCTGCCGCAAGGCGGGAGATCTGCAGTTCAATCGCTATCGGAGAAAAAGGAGCTAGTACCCGAGCGCTGAATGTTGCCAGGTGGCGGGGGGGTGATACGGAAGGGTTTCAGCTATAGGGTCCTTCGACTCCGGCGCGCGAAAGAGGCGCACCTCCGCTCAGGATGACACCTCTCGCTAGTAGCTGATTGCTGATCGCTGCCTTACTTCGCCGCCTCCAGCGCTCCGGCAGCTCGGTTCAGCGCTGTCGTCAAGATTTGCAGTTGCTGCTTCGTTAGCGCCAGATCTTTGTTCTCAATGGCCTCGTTCACTCCGGGAATAACAACCGCCGCATACCCGGTATGCTCGCCGGGCGCATAGATCGCATGCTTGAACCACGGCCGGCCAGGCAGTCCATCGATCAGGAACATGCGTTCGGTGTTGCGCAGCACCAGGTTGACGACGCCCGCATCGCCGACCAGATTCTCCTGCTTCTGCATCAGGCTGACCCCGGCTTTCTCGATCCGGTCAGAAGCGCCGAAGGCGTCTGCAAATGAGGGCGTCTGATCGCCGAAGGCCGCTTTTGCCTTAATTTCCGCAGCCTTCAGGTAACCCGTGATCTCCTTGCCGTACTGCCCGTAGTCAAGTGGCAGCACTTCGGTCGAAGCCATCCGGATCACGGCAATGCCGTAGACGCGAGCCATCTCCTGCTCGTAGACAAACGTCGGATCGGCAAACTTGGTGAACCAGGCGAAGTTGTCGAACGCAGAGTGATAAACGCCGTACGGCCCTTTTGATCCCATGTCCGCCGAAGGTACGCCCAGATGTTGCAGGAACGCGGTGTAATCGGATCCGCTACCCAGATCGCCGACCTTTACATCCGGTGTGATCACGGCCGGATCGCGGGCGGGAACGCCGGCCATCGCATCATCGCCGTCTTTATCCTTTTTCTCCTGGGAAGCCTTCCACTGGTCGTAAACGCTGCCGCCCTTGGGGCTGGGCACGGCCTTGGCAACGTCTCGCAGGTATTGCTTCAAGCTCGGTACCGACGACGCTCCGAAGTTCGGTCCGGCCACTCCCACATCCATATTGAAATATGCCACAGCGTGGGATAACTCGGTTGCATGCTGTTCGGCATATTCCGTCGAACCGATCAGGCCTTCTTCTTCCGCGTCCCAGCTGGCGAAAACCAGTGTGCGCTTCGGCTTCCATCCGGTCTTCAACAGCTCGCCGACGCCGTGCACTGCTTCCAACTGCGCCGCGGTGCCACTGTTTGGATCGACCGCGCCAAATACCCAGGCATCGCGATGATTGCCGCTGACCACCCAGTCGTTCGGCCACTCCGATCCTTTCACCATGCCGATCACGTCCCAAATGGTGGTGTAGTGATAGGCCAGCTTGACCGTCAGATGCACTTTCACCGGACCCGGGCCCACATGGTAGGTAAAGGGCAAGGCGCCCTGCCAGCTTCGCGGAGACTCAGGTCCACCAAGGTTCTGCATGATCGGCGTCGCATCGGCATAGGACAGCGGCGTCACCGGAATTCGTGTCAGGTCGGTCGCCTGGTCAGGCGGAGTGCGCTTGCTCTCAGGCAGGTTCATGAGCGACGCAATGCCCGGGGTCGTCGGGTCTCCCGGATAGCGGAACAGATATTGCACCGACCCGCGCTGCACTGCTGTAGCCGGACGCCACGGACCCTTAGGATAAATATCGCCCTTGTAATAGCCATCGTCCCACGGATCGGAATAGATGATGACGCCCACGGCTCCGTATTGCGACGCCAGGAACGGCTTCACGCCGCGAAAGTTGTCACCGTAACGCACGATAACGATCTTGCCTTTTACGTCGACGCCCATGTCCTTCAGCTTTTTGAAATCCTCGGGGCGGCCATAGTTCGCATAGACTACATCGGCGGTGACGTCGCCGTTGGCGGAGTACTCATTGAACGCCGGCAGAATTCGCGGATCCTTCTGGAAGGGATCGTCGCTGACACGCTCAGGCGACGGACCGTGCATCACCACGTTCTCGGGCTCGACCACGTCAACCCGAATATCCAGCGGCAGCGCCATCCAGATCTTGTATTCCTGGATGTGCGCGTCCAACCCCGCGTCCTGATACTTCTGCAGAACGTACTCGGCGGTCTTGCGGTCCTCGACCGAACCTGCAACGTGTGGCACAGCAGTCAGCGTTTGCAAGTGCTGTTTGGCTAGCTCGGGATCGGGCACCGCGAGAAAGGTCTTCTCCACCTTGAGCTCAGCCGCCGGTTCGTGAAAGCCGAGGATCGTGTCCGGGGGAGTAAACGGCGCCGGAGTTGTAGATGTTTCCTGGCTGAGAGCAACGCTCGAAAAGGTGAGGACGCAGGTAAGAATAACGCTTAGCGATCGGATCAATCCGGGTCTCCTGATGCGGGCGCGCAACCAACCACATCAGCAGATTACAACAACAACAGGTTGAGGGCGAATGAAGCCGTCGTGGGCTACGCCGCAGCGCGAGGCTGCGGGGCTGCAACAGAAATTTGTGCCTGCAGTGACTCTACCGGAATCCCCGGTTCATTCAGGTTCAGCATCGTCCGCAACTGGGGTACAACCGCGCGCACCGATTCTTCTCCCAGTGCGATCAAGTCTTTCGCGCGATCGAAGCAGTCGTAGGTGAATCCCGTAACATCAGGCTCGACCACCAGGTCGGCATCCTTCTTCCACAGCTCACACATCCGGGTTTGCGCTATGGAGAAGCATTGCCCGATCACCTCGAACAGGTGACGTGGCGCCCGATCCTGGGCCCAGTGAGCGCTCAGATAAATACCGAGTACGCGTTCGGCTCCCATCGCCAGCAGCGGTGTCGTGGGGACTGCATAAGCCAGCATGCCGTCGATGTAGGAGCGCCCGTCAATCTCCACCGGATGAAACATGCCCGGATAAGCGCAGCTGGCGCGAATCGGCGCGACCAGCGGGCCTTTGGTGAACACGACCGCTTCGCCGGTGTGAAAGTCGGTGGCCGTAACCGCCAGCGGGATATTCAGGTCCTCGAAAGTGGTCACCCGCAAAACCCGCGCACAGAACTGCGTCATGCGGTCGTTGCTGCAAAAGCCGTAGCGCGAGAGCGTCCAACGCGCAAAATGCTTGAAGCGCGCGGCGCGCGCAACCTCCTCGATCTCACCGGCATTCATCCCGGCGCAATAACACGCTCCAATGATCGCCCCCACGCTGGTTCCTGCTACGAACTCCACGGGAATCTCGCCGCCTTCCAGCGCTTTCAAAACCCCGATGTGCACCAGGCCGCGCGCAAAGCCGCCTCCGAGCGCCAAGCCAAGCTTGAGCCGTCGTGGCTCCGCAACTACAGGTTCATGATTCGAGACTGGCCGCGACAGTTCACGGGAGAAGGCGCGTACGGAGCGGCGAATTCTGCTGAAGGTACTCACGCGGTCCACTCTTGCCCAATTTCAGGGCAGTGCTAATGTGTGATGCTGCTGAACCTGCCCATGATCTCTCAGAAAAGACGAAATTGCCTATCCCGGGACCGTGAAAATCGCCCCCGAACCATAAACGCTATCCTGCTTTGCCGAACTAACAAAAAAGCGGAGCTCCCAACGAGAGAGCTCCGCGCGTCACTTGGTTTCGACGAACTTTAAGCCGTAACGTACTTGCCGGTTTCCAGCACGCGGCTGGCGATCTTCTCCTGCAACGCGATCACGTTGACCGGCTCGTGCTTGGCCAGCCGGCGGACAATCGCCATCTGGGTGCGCAGCATGTCGCCTTCGGCCACCGCCGCGACAACTTTCTTGGCCGCGGCTTCCAGCTTGTTGAAGGCGCCTTCAAGATAGACCTGTGTCATCGCCATGACCAGCGCGGCCTTCTGCTCGCCTTGCGTTGCGACGTACTTGCGAGCGCGCAGCAGAGCTGAATCCATGGCGAAGGCTTCGATCACCATGTCCGCGATCGCGCCCATCACTTCCTGTTGATCGGCCAGCTTCTGCATGTACTTTTGCGATGCCGCTCCTGCGATCAGCATGGCCAGCTTCTTGGCGTTCGACACCAGCTTCTGCTCGGCCGCCAGCGTGCCTTCGACTTCCTCGCCGGAGGGACCAGACATGACCTCGTCCATCACCTTCTTGATGGCCGGCAGCAGCGCGAGCTGTCCGCTCATGGCACGCTTCAGCAGCCATCCAGTAATGATGAGGCGGTTGATTTCGTTGGTGCCTTCGAAGATGCGGTTCACGCGCGAGTCGCGATATGCCCGCTCCGCCGGATACTCTTCGACGAAGCCATAGCCGCCATAAATCTGCACGGTTTCGTCGACAACTTTGTCGAGCATCTCAGAGCCCGCGACTTTGATGATCGAGCATTCGACCGCGTACTCCTCGATGGCTTTGCGGATGGCTTCAGGATTCTTGTCGAGATCGGCGAGGGCCGTGTCCATCATGCCCACGGTGCGGTAGACCATCGACTCGCCGGCATAGATACCGACGGCCATCTGCGCGATCTTCTCGCGGATGAGGCCGAAGTCGGAGATGGACTTGTTGAAGGCCTTGCGCTGCTTGGCGTAGGCGATGGCGCTCTGCAGCGACGTGCGCGCGCCACCGACGCAACCCGCGCCCAGCTTGAAGCGGCCGACGTTCAGAATGTTGAAGGCGATGATGTGTCCCTTGCCGATATCGCCGAGCACATTCTCCACCGGCACTTTGCAGTCGTTCAGGATGAGCGGCGCGGTGGACGAGCCGCGGATGCCCATCTTCTTTTCTTCTGCGCCGACCGAGAAACCCGGGAAATCTTTCTCGATCAGGAAGGCAGTGAACTTCTCGCCGTCGACCTTCGCGAAGACGGTGAACAAGTCGGCGAAATGCGCGTTGGTAATCCACATCTTCTCGCCGTTGAGGATGTAGTGCTTGCCGTCGGGCGAGAGCACGGCCTTGGTGCGGCTGTTCAGCGCATCGGAGCCGCTGGTTCCCTCCGAGAGCGCGTAGGCGCCGATCATTTCGGCGGAGGCCAGCTTGGGCAGGTACTTCTTCTTCTGCTCCTCGGTGCCGAAGAAGACGATAGGCAGCGTACCGATGCCGGCGTGCCCGCCCATCGATACGACGAAGCTGCCGCACTTGGCCATATATTCGGCGATGATGGCCGATGAAACCTTGTCCATCTCCGAGCCGCCGTATTCGGCGGGAACGTCGGCATTGGTCAGGCCCATCTCGGCGGACTTTTTCAGCAGCTCGCGAGTAACGTCCCACTCTTTGTGCTCGATCTTCTCGACCGCGGGGAGAACTTCGTTGGTCGCAAACTCGTCGGCCAGCTTCGCGATCATCTGTTGGTCTTCATTAAAATCTTCAGGAGTAAAAACGTTGTCGAGGTTGTGATCTTCGAGCAGAAAGCTTCCGCCCGTGGTTTTAGTCTTCGGAGTTGCCGTCGTCGTTGCCATTGGTTCCTCACTATTGCTGAACTTCAAAATCGTTTTCACTACGGAGGTTACGGAATTTTTGTCGAATCGGTCTTACCGCCGTGTTCGTCAGCTTTGTGTCAGGGCACATCCTTGCCTGCTGCCGAAACCTTATTGGGCGAGATCTTAGGGTAGAGCGGACCTTCAGGTCCGCGTCCAAGCCCCTCATTTTCGTCGTTTTCAGCCGGCTTTAGCCGGCGATAGCTCTGTCGTCCAAATCATTCAATAGCCTCTGAGTCGTGCCCTGACACAAACCCGTACCGTCGGCTGAAGCCGACTCCGATCAGAAGAGAACCGCTTGGACGCTGGCCTGAAGGCCAGCTCTACCCGATTCTCCGGGTTCTCCGCGCTTCCGTGGTGAACTGCCTTACTGCAAATTCTCGAAGATGCCTGCCGCGCCCATGCCGCCGCCGACGCACATGGTCACCATGCCGTAGCGTCCGTTGCGGCGCTTCAATTCACGGATGATGCTGGCCGTTAGCTTGGCACCGGTGCAGCCCAGCGGGTGGCCCAGCGCGATCGCTCCGCCGTTTACGTTGATGCGCGTCGGATCCAGCTTCGCTTCCTGGATCACCGCCAGGGACTGCGCCGCGAAGGCCTCGTTCAATTCGATCACGTCAATGTCATCGAGCTTCAGCCCCGCCATCTTAAGAGCTTTTGGAATGGCGAAGACGGGCCCAACGCCCATCTCTTCCGGTTTATACCCCGCTGTGGCATAAGCGACGTAGCGTGCCAGCGGCTTCAGTCCCAGAGCCTGTGCGCGCTCGGCGGACATAACAACGGCCGCCGCCGCCCCGTCCGACATCTGCGACGAGTTGCCGGCCGTGACCGTGCCTGTCAGGTGGAAGGCCGGCTTCAGCGCCAGCAGCGCTTCCAAAGACGTGTCCGCGCGCGGGCCTTCATCCATCTTAAAGACGATGTCGGTACGCTTGGGTTTGCTGCCATTGGGCGTGGTAAAGCTGACCGGCACGGGCACGAGTTCCTCGTCGAACTTGCCGGCTTCAATTGCGGCAATGGCCTTCTTGTGGCTTTGGACCGAGAACTCGTCCGCCTGCTCACGCGTAATGTTGAAGCGCTTCGCCAGCCGTTCGGCCGTCAGTCCCATCGAGAGGTAAGCGTCGGGATAATTCGAGACCAGCCACGGATTGGCGGAAACCTTGTGGCCGCCCATTGGGATCATGGTCATCGACTCGACGCCGCCGGCGACGATAGCTTCCGCGCCCCCTGCCATGATGCGCTCGGCCGCCATGGCGATCGCCTGTAGTCCCGAGGAGCAGAAGCGATTGATGGTCATGGCCGAAACTTCGACCGGCAGCCCGGCTCGCAGCGAGGCGATGCGGGCGACGTTCATGCCCTGTTCCGCCTCGGGCATGGCGCAGCCCAGGATCACGTCCTCGATCTCCCTGGGATCGATCGAAGGCACGCGCTCCAGTGCGCCCTTGATGGCGGTGGCCGCCAGATCGTCGGGGCGCGTCGCCCGCAATGTTCCTTTGTAAGCTTTGCCGACCGGTGTCCGGACGGCGGATACGATTACTACATCACGCATTGCAGCTCCTACCGATTAGCTCTTACTCGTTAGCCGTTGGCTGTCGGCCGTTGGCCAAAGCAAGAATGTTCCACCCCGAGGTGTCATCCTGAGCGCAGCATTCGCGTTTTTTGCGGAGTCGAAGGACCCCTCTATAACCCGCACCAGCCATCAGCAGTTAATCGTGTCATCCCGACCAAGGCTTCAGCCCGGATCATCGTTCGCTCGCCGTACCCAGGGTTGAAACCCTGGGCTACATCTGCCGCTGTTGCAATCGTCAATACCGAAGAGCAGCTGCCATGATGGTTTGGACCGCTTCGACAACCGACAACTGCTTCTAATTCCTTAGCGTCTTGCCCGTCTTCAGCGTGTATTGAATCCGCTCCTGCGTCTTTTTCTCGCCACAGAGCGACTTGAAGGCTTCGCGCTCCAGGTCCAGAAGATACTGCTCGCTTACCGGTGTACCCGGGTTTACCGCGCCGCCGCACAGCACCTCTGCCACCTTGTTAGCGATCTTCACCTCGTGATCGGTGATGTACTCGCCTTCGTGCATGATGTGCACACCGAGCTTCAGTGTCGCCAGGATGCTCTCTCCGGGCGCGAGGATGTCATTGCGGGGCACCACCGGACGATAGCCTTCGTGTACCAGTTCCAGCGCCCGCTGCTTCGCATCCGTAAGCACGCGCTCGCGGTTCATGGTCACATCGTCGCCGGCGGAGATAAATCCAAGATTCTTCGCCTCGAAGGCTGACATCGAGACCTTCGCCATGGCTACCGTCTCAAAGGCTTGCTTCATCGCCTCCATCAGTTCGACGCTTTCGCCACGGCCGGCCGGGCGCACGTGATACGCCTTGTCTAGGGCGCGCAGCGTCATCTCTTTGCAGCCGCCACCGCCCGGAAGCAGTCCGACGCCGACTTCGACCAGGCCGCAATACAGTTCCGCGTGAGGCTGGCGGGCCGCCGCATGCAAGGTCACCTCGCAGCCGCCACCCAGCGCCATGCCAAAGGGCGCAACCACCACCGGCTTCGACGAGAACTTGATGGCCTGCGTCATGCCCTGAAACTGCTTAATCGCGAGATCGACCTCGTCCCACTCTTCTTCCTGCACCGCCATCAGCAGCATCATGATGTTGGCGCCGACAGAAAAGTTTGCCGCGTCATTCGTGATGACAAACGCGTCGAAGTTGTCGCCCGCACCGCCCGGCTTCAACGTCTGCGTGATCATCTGCACGATGTCGCCGCCCAGCGCGTTCATCTTGGAGTGGAACTCGATGCAACCCACGCCGTCGCCGATGTCGATCAGCGAAGCACCCGCGTTCTTCTTTACTACCAGGCCGGACTTCTTCGCGACGGTTACCGACCACACGCCTTCAGGAACCTTCTCCGACGTATAGTGACCGCTGTCCAGATCAAAGTAAGCGCGCCCGCTGGCCGCCTTCACGTCGTCGGTGTACCAGCGCTCGTTGCCGGAGGCGAGCAACTTCTCGACGTTCGGCGAAACTGGTTTGCCTTCCATCTGCATGCGCTTGACGGTCTTGGCGACCCCCGCCGCATCCCACAACTCGAAGGGCCCCATCTCCCAGTTGAAACCGAGCTTCATGGCGCGATCGATCTCGACTACGGAGTCAGCAATCTCTCCAATGCGATTCGCTGCGTAAGTCCAGAGGTCCGACAAGGCCGACCAGAGGAAGACGCTGGCCTTGTCTTTCGACGGCGCCAGCAGCGTCCGCAGCCGCTCGGGCAGGTCGTCGATGCTCTTCGCCATTTCCAGCGGAGGGAACTTCGGCCGCTGCGAGGGCCGGTACTCCATCGTCTTCCAGTCGAGCGCCAGGATTTCGTTCTTGCCATCCTTCTTCGTCTTCTTGTAAAAGCCCTGCCTGGTTTTATCGCCAAGCCACTTGCGCTCCAGCATCTGCTGGAAGAAATCGGGCAGCACCAGGTCACTGCGCTCGTCCTTGATGTTGACGACGCTGTTGCGCACGACGTGCCCGAGAATGTCGAGCCCGACGAGATCGGCCAGGCGGAAGGTCGCTGTCTTCGGCCAGCCCGCAGCGGTTCCGGTCAGCGCGTCCACTTCCTCGATGCTGAGGTCCATCTCCTGCATCAGGCGCATGATGTTCAGCGCTGAGAAAATGCCGATGCGGTTGGCGATGAAGTTCGGAGTGTCCTTCGCGTGGACCACGCCTTTGCCCAGGTGCAGATCGCAGAACTGCGCGATGGTGTCCATCGCCGCATGATCAGCCTCAGGCGTGGGAATGATTTCCAGCAGTCGCATGTAGCGCGGGGGATTGAAGAAATGCGTGCCGAACCAGCAGCGCCGGAAGTCATCGGAGAAGCCTTCGACGATTTTGGCGACGGGCAGGCCGCTGGTGTTGGTGGTGATGATCGTGCCCGGCTTGCGAATGGCTTCGACCTTGCGCAGTAACGTGCGCTTGATCTCCATGTCTTCAACAACGGCCTCGATGATCCAGTCGACTTCGGCGAGCTTCTGCAGATCGTCTTCGAAGTTGCCGATCGTGACCAGCCGCGCCAGCGAGGGCTTGAAGAACGCAGCGGGCTTGGACTTCACCGCGGCTTCCAGACCGGCGGCGGCAATGCGATTGCGAGCCGGGCCGTCAGCATCAGGAGGAACGATATCGAGCAGATAGGAGGGAACACCGGCGTTGGCCAGGTGCGCGGAGATGCGAGCGCCCATGGTGCCCGCGCCCAGAACGGCAACTTTCTCTATCCGTCTTTGCATGAGGTGTTTCGATAACTCCGGCTCAGGCCCGAATCAGCGGCCCTGGGGCAAAACATAATGGTGTCTTTTATTCATCGCGACAGTGTGGCTCATCTCGTTCGATTGAACCTGCGTGGGATTCGCTGCTGTTTATCCTGAGAAAACGCTTACGACAAACTCTCCCCTTGGCAAAAAACGGCTAAATAAGCGGCCCAAAATACAAGCAGCGCGCGTCGTAAGATGTGGGGTGAGGATGGCAACGACGCGCGCTTTATTAAGTTGAGTCGATGGTAGTGAATGAATACTCATTCAGTCAACAGAAATCTTCATAAATCTTTTTCCCATATTGGGTTAGGAGATCAGCTTGGCCAGGAGAAAGGCTGCTCCCGCCGCAAGTCCACCAATTACAACGGTTTGTGAGGCAGAACGAAGAGCGTGAGCGCCGGTGAAGCGGCCCTTAATGTAGCCGAACACCCCTAAGGCGATCAGAGTGACGATCACAGACCACTCCAGCGCAGCCTGCGCACTGCGTAGCAGCATGTAGGGCGAAAGCGGAATGAAGCCTCCTGCGATGTAGGAAGCGGCGATGGTGAAGGCGCTCCGGTGCGCGCGCTTCGGGTCCGGCTCCTCCAGGCCCAGCTCGAAGCGCATCATGAAGTCCACCCACTCCTTCGGCTTGCGGGTCAGTGCCTGAATTACAGGAACGCTCTCTTCGGGCGTCAGGCCGTAGTCGGCAAAAACCTTCTGGACCTCGCGTGCCTCTTCTTCCGGAATCTCCTCGACCTCGCGCTCTTCCCGCAGACGCTCGCTGGCGTAGTGCTCGGCATCGCTCTTGGCGGCCAGGTAGCCGCCCAGTCCCATGGCGATGGAGCCGGCGGCGATCTCGGCCAGCCCAGCGACCACGACGATGCGGCTGTTATCGACCGCGCCGGAAAGTCCGGCGGCCAGCGCGAAGGGAACCGTCAGCCCGTCGGACATGCCGATGACGACGTCGCGCACCACTTCTCCGGCGGTGAAGTGCCTTTCAATGTGTGGGGTCTGCGGCATGATCTCTCAGTTCCGGATGTTCGTTCACATACGCCAGGGCGCGTTCAACCACCTCGCGCTCGCCCTTGTAGCTGAGGGTCTTCGCGGCTTCGTCGAGCGGAATCCAGAAAGCCTTCTGCACTTCCATGCGCATCTCCGGCGCGATGTTATCGAGCTTGCCGGAGCGATAGAGCAGCAGGTAAAAGCTGACGATCTTGAAGACCCGCGCGTGGTCGCCCCAGTTGCGCACATAAACATATTTGATGTCGGCCAACTTGTGTATTAAATCCGCGTGAAGGCCGGTTTCCTCCTCGACTTCGCGAAGTGCCGTCTGCTCCGGTTTCTCGCCTTCATCGATGGCGCCCTTCGGCAGTGCGGTGACGGTGTGAGGATCGCTGGGCTTAGCGCGCGAGGATTTCTTGGCCGGCTTCTTGGGGCGCTCCATGTGCGGTTCAATGACGGCGAGAAACCAGCGGCCACGCATCTTGCGCAGCACCACGCCTCCAGCCGAGAACTCGCGCTCCATGCGCCTCCAGGAAATGACCGGATAGTTTGGCAGAGTTAAGTGGAGGTGACAATAGGGAAGCCGTGGGCTATGAGCTGTGGGCTCTTAGCTAGCAGCTGTTGGCACACCAATCTCCCTCGATCTTTTAGCCGGTTCTATACCGCCACGGTGACTGTCGTCTCCGTTCTTGTGACCGGCCGGTATAGCGTGTCGCGTTCGAAGGGGATGCGCCCGGCTTCGGTGATCAAGCGGATCAAATCTTGGCGACGCAGTCCCTGCGGCGTAGTCGCGCCGGCGTCGTGATAGATCTTCTCTTCGACGACCGTTCCATCGATGTCGTCGGCACCGAAGCGTAACGTAATCTGCGCCATCTTCGGCGTGACCATCTGCCAGTACGACTTGATGTGCGGGAAGTTGTCGAGCACCAGCCGCGATACGGCAATCTGTCTCAGATCGAGCATGCCGGTGGTCTTCGGTAGATGTTGCAGCGGCGTGTTCTCCGGATGAAAGGCCAGCGGGATGAAGGTCTGGAAACCGTGTGTGTCGTCCTGCAAGGCGCGCAGTTTCAGCAGGTGGTCGACGCGGTCTTCATCGTTCTCGACGTGGCCATACAGCATAGTCGCATTCGATTTCAAGCCGACTTCATGAGCGGTGCGCGCGATCTCCAGCCACTCGCCGCCATCGATCTTGTGATCGCAGATGATGTGCCGGATGCGGTCGGAGAAAATCTCGGCGCCGCCGCCGGGCATGGAATCGAGCCCGGCTTCCTTGAACTTCGTCAGCACTTCACGCGGCGTCATCTTGCCGATCTTGGCGAAGAAAGAAATCTCCACCATGGTGAAAGCTTTCAGGTGGACCTGCGGGAAACGCTCTTTCAATCCGGAGATCAGGTCGAGGTAGTACTGGAATGGCAGATCGGCGTGCAAGCCGCCGACGATGTGGAACTCGGTGATCGCCTCGGTGTAGCCGGAGGCCGCAGTATTGAACACTTCTTCCAGCGCCATGGTATAGGCGCCCGGCGATGACTTTTTGCGTCCGAAGGCGCATAGGCGACAAGCGGCGACGCAGACATTGGTGTAGTTGATATGCCGGTTGACGTTGAAGTAAGCCGTGTCGCCATGCATGCGCTCGCGCACATGGTTCGCCAGCCAGCCGATCGCCAGGATGTCGCCGGAACGGTAGAGCGTGAGCGCGTCGTCGGCCGAAAGCCGCTCCTGCGCCATAACCTTGTCATGGATCGAGAGCAGGCGGGAGTCGTCGGTCTGGAAGGGGTGAAGCTGCTTGGCGCTGGGCGAATCAGGCATAACTCATCAATGATATCGCAGGCGGGCTGGGGAATCACAGGAGGATGTGAGGCGCGGAATATCAGGCCAGCTTTGCGGCAAGCCGCTCTCGGATTTTCTGCCAAGCGATGGTTCTTGTCACACCGCGATCCAGTTCATCAAGTCTCTTAACAATTTCCTGAAACCAAGCTTCGTTGCTCTCTTTATCTTCTCGACCGTCGAGCTCGTCCCACCCGTCAGGCATGGGAATTTCACCTCCGCAGCAGCAAATCCCCGGCTATGAAGAACAGGAACGCCATCGACACCAGCCCATTCATCGTGAAGAATGCGGCGTTCACGCGGCTGAGGTCGTCGTGCTTCACCAGCGAGTGCTCGTAAACCAGCAGCAGCGCCACGAAGGCCACGCCGACGACGGCAACCTTGCCCAAGCCGAAGGCCATTACCATCCAGACCAGTAGCAGCACCGTCAAAACATGGAAGAGGCGCGAGACCGTAAGCGCCCTGCGAATGCCAAACGCCTTCGGCACGGAATAGACGTCGACTGTGCAGTCATGCTCGTAGTCCTGGCAGGCGTACAGGATGTCGAAGCCCGCGCCCCAGAAGATCACCGCGCCGGTGAGAATCAGAATTCGGGGATCAAGCGAGCCCCGCACCGCGACCCACGCTGCCGCCGGAGCAATGCCCATTGCCAGGCCGAGTACGATATGCGCCCATCGCGTAAAACGCTTGCTGTAGGAGTAAAGGAAGACGATCCCAAGCGCCACCGGCGAAAGCTCAAACGACAGCAGATTCAGCTCCCAGGCGGCAAGAATCAGGATCGCCGAAGTCACGATCACGAACCACGCCACAAAGGATCGGCTCAACTTGCCGGCGGGAAGCGCGCGAATCTTCGTGCGCGGGTTGGCTGCGTCAATGGTCGCGTCGGCCAGGCGATTGAAAGCCATCGCCGCCGAGCGCGCCGCCACCAGGGCGACGATGATCCACAGGGAAGTGTGAAGGCTCGGAATGCCGCCGGCGGCCAGAACAGCGCCAGTCAGTCCAAAGGGGAGCGTTAAAACGGAGTGCTCCCACTTGATCATCTCCAGAGTGGTGCCAATGCTGCGAAACAACGCCACAACTTAATTGTAATGGAAATGAAGGTGGTGACGACGGCAACGCCTCACGCCCCTTTGAATTGTCATCCCGAGCGAAGTCGAGGGATCTGCGGTTCGCGCCCGCCGGAAAGGAACCGTTGCGGTGCCATGGAACCGCGGCCCCTCCGCTCGGGCTGAACTATCCCAACAAGCGCAAAGGCGGCGTTTGTCGGGAGCCCTGGCCAGCCCTCGGTCGGGATGACAATCATTGGGGACGCGTTGCCCTTTCAAAACCGCTGCCTCAGCCGCCCTGCGGCAGCGGCTGGCCGGCCCACTGACGCTCCCATGCCGGCACCGTCACGCGCTCGGCGACCACGGCGGGCTTGCGCGCCCAGCACACCACACGCGTGCCGAAGGGCAGGTTGATGAACCGGATCAGGAAACGCTCGCAATCCAGCAGCAACACCATCGCCGCATTCAAGCTGCGCGATTGCCGCGCCGTTTGCCGATAACGGTCAATCGACCGGGTGAAGATGTTCTTGCCGATGCGCTCGATGAAGGCCGGCAGAAATCCCGAAGCCACCAGATACGACACGCGCGTGACTTCGAAGCCGGAGTTGTTCAGCTTGCGCCGCAGCTCGCTGGCGGTATAGCGGCGACGGTGACCACGAATTTCGTCCTGCTCGCCCCACAATGTGGCATAGGCCGGAACGGTCAGGCAGAGCGTGCCTCCGTCTCTCAGCACGCGCTTCATCTCGCGCAGTACGGCGAGATCGTCGGGAACGGTCTGCAGGATATCGCCCGCTACTGCGGCATCGAAGGAATTCGAGGCGAAGCTCAGCTCCTCCAGGCTGGAACAGATGAGCGCCTGGCGCCCTTGCATTTGATGAAACGCCAGTGTTGGCAGCGCCGAATGAACGTTCACGGCACGCAGCAGGGATCCATCGGCAAACTCCAGTTCGGCCGTGCAGCCCAGGTCCAACACGCGGGCCTCGCGCCCGCCTGTTAAAGTTTGGCCGACCGCCTTACCCAGTAGCTTGCGGCGCGAAATCCACCACCACGAAGTGGTGTCGCGCCGAAGAGCCTCGAATTCGTTGTGCGCCTGCATAAGTCAAAAATGGGTGTCGCAATCCCATTTTACGAGAATTTGTTTGCGCTTTTGGAGAAGAAACTTCGCAGGGAGAGAGACGGTTGCCAGTCATTGTTGCGATCAGGAGTTAACCGTAGTTCATTCATTGACTTGCCCCATTCCTAGTCCTAAGATTCTTCGACCTGGCTCCGGGAGATCTGGTTCCCTCACGGTGTTTTAGACGCCAGCCGCTATGAGTGATGCTTCTGAGGCCATGTCCGCGCCGCCGCTGCCGCACTATGGCATTTTGAAAGGACCAAACGGTCTGCGCGCAGGTTGGCGGCTGCTCATCTTCATCGCCATCCTTGCGTCACTCGGCTACGCCATGAGTCGCGGTGTCGATGCTCTGATTCACCGCTTGCATGCCCATCTCTCGACTCCGTTAGGCGCCGTCCTTTCGATTGACTTGCTTCTCGTTCCTCTTCTGATTGCGACCTGGATCATGAGCCGGATCGAACGCCGCACGGTTGCCGATTATGGGCTGCCCTGGCGACGAGCGTTCGGGCGGCGGTTCTGGCAGGGAGCCGGCTTCGGCTTCGTGTCATTTTCGGTTCTGCTGCTGGTGATGCGCCTGGCTGGCGTTTTCTCCCTTGGCCCAGTTGCGTTGCACGGGTTCGACTTGTGGAAGTACGCCGCCGCTTGGGCGGTTCTAGCCTTCCTGGGCGCGTTACTGGAGGACTTTCTCTACCGCGGATACCTGCTATTCACGCTGGCGACTGGATTCGGGTTCTGGCCGGCGGCAATCGTCACATCGTTGCTCATGGGCGGATTGCACTATTTCAATCCCAACGGTCATGGACTGGGACCGGTATCTGCAACCATGTATTGCCTGGTGACTGTTCTGGTTTTGCGCAGGACCGGCGATCTCTGGATGCCCCTGGGAATTCACTCGGCTTGGGCCTGGGCCGAGATTTACTTCTACGGCGTGCCCGACAGCGGTTACCCGGCCAACGGCCACCTATTGGAGGCTCGTTTTCATGGCTCGTCATTGCTCACTGGTGGCGGTTTCGGTCCGGAGGCCAGCATCTTCACTCTGGTCTTGCTGGCAAGTTGGGGCGTGATTTTCGCCGTTTGGCTGCGCGGAGTGCGGTATCCCAACCCGGCGGCGGTTCAGCAGCATCCGCAGCCGTTGCAGAACGTCAACTGAGTTTATCAGCGACAGCACAAGCTACACAGTTCTACAACTTCCGCTCGACGGCCCGTTTGAAGTACGCCAGCGACATCGTTAGTCCCGTTCGCAGATCGATCTTCGGCTCCCAGCCGAGCAGGCGTTTGGCCTTCGTGATGTCCGGGCGGCGCTGTTTGGGATCGTCCTGTGGAAGCGGTTCGTAGCGGATTTTGCTCTTCGATCCCGTCACTTCCAGCACCACCTGCGCGCACTCCAGGATGGTGAACTCGGTGGGATTGCCGATGTTCGTGGGCTCGTGCTCGTCGGAATTCGCCAGCGCCAGGATGCCGGCAACCTCGTCGCTCACGTAGCAGAAGCTGCGGGTCTGCGAGCCTTCGCCGTAAACCGTGAGGTCTTCGCCGAACAACGCCTGCTTCATGAAATTCGAGATCACGCGGCCGTCATTGAGCTGCAGCCGCGGTCCGTAGGTGTTGAAGATGCGCACGATGTGCGTGTCGACCTTGTGATAGCGGAGGTACGCCATCGTCGTCGCCTCGGCAAAGCGCTTGGCTTCGTCATACACCGAGCGCGGTCCGATGGGATTTACGTGTCCCCAATACGTTTCTTTCTGCGGATGCTCGAGCGGGTCGCCGTAACATTCCGAGGTTGAGGCCAGGAAGAATTTTGCGTCGTGCTCCTTCGCCACCTCCAGGCAGTTCATCGTCCCTAGCGAGCCGACCTGCAGCGTCTCGATACCGTGTTCCAGGTAATCGGTGGGACTGGCGGGCGACGCGAAATGGAAGATGTAATCAACCTTGCCGAAATCGAAGGGCTGGGAAACATCCTGCTCGCGGAACTCGAAGCGCGGCTCCTGGCGTAAATGCGCGATGTTGCGGAGATCGCCAGTCAGCAGGTTATCGGCGCAAACGACGGAGTGGCCCTGCGCCAGCAAAGCGTCGCAAAGATGCGATCCGAGAAAGCCAGCACCACCTGTGACCAGCACACGCATCGTTGTCGCCCCAAGAACAAAGAGGAGGCTCGTCGGCCTGAAGGCCGCCGCGTTAAACAATTAAAAGTCCCATTCATGGCAACGGCTGAAGCTGTGCCTTTCAAAGCTGTTGCCAGTAGGATTTCAGCAGCGGTAAACCGTCGCCCCTTCAAAATCAATCGGATTATGCGAAGGTCAACACGCCGGTGCCGCGTAGCCGTGCCCGCTGATCTTCGATGATGCTTTGCAGCGAATCTTCCAGCGAAATCTTCGGCTCGTATCCGATCAGCCGGTTCAACTTGCTGACGTCGGGCACGCGCCGCTGCATGTCTTCAAAGCCTTCTTCATACGCCGTGCTGTAGGGAACCAGAACGATGCGAGACTTCGAGCGCGTCATCTCCTTAATCCGCTCGGCCAGTTCCATGATCGTGATTTCGTGATTGCCGCCTACGTTGTAGACCTCGCCGTTGGCCTCGGGATGCGCGGCGATACCCACCAGCGCGTCCACCGCATCGGTCACGTGGGTGAAGCAGCGGCTCTGGGTGCCATCGCCGAAGACGCGAATGTCGGAGCCACTCAGCGCCTGCGCCACGAAGTTTGGAATCACCATGCCGTAGCGGCCGGTCTGCCGCGGACCCACCGTGTTGAACATGCGCGCTATGACTGTCGGCACGCGATGCTCTTTCCAGTAGGCAATGGCCAGGAACTCGTCGATCGCCTTCGAGCAGGCATAGCTCCAGCGCGCCTTGCTGGTCGCGCCCAGCACCAGATCGTCATCTTCGCGGAACGGAACTTGCACCTTCTTGCCGTACACCTCGGAACTGGAGGCGATCAGCACGCGCTTGCGCTTGGTCACTGCCAGCGACAGCACAATCTCGGTGCCGCGAATGTTGGTTTCGATGGTGCGTACCGGGCTATCCAGAATCAGGCGGACACCGACGGCGGCGGCAAGGTGATAGATCACGTCGCTCAAGTCCACCAGTTCGGCCATGAGGCGCGTATTGTTCACGCTCTCGATGTGATAGCTGAACTGCGGATGAATCTTGAGGTGCTGAATGTTGCCGATGGAGCCTGTCGAGAGATCGTCGATGATGTAGACCTCGTCGCCGAGCGCGAGGTGCCGTTCTGCGAGATGCGAGCCGATGAAGCCGGCCCCTCCCGTGATCAGGATCTTCAATACGGTTCCTCCAAACCCATTAGACTAAACGGGTCGCGAACCGCAGTGCAAATGCGTGTGATGCTCATCATGGCACTGGATACGGCCCCGCCGTATAATCACCGCGTTTGCTCGAGCTCTCCTTATATGGCTGATCGCGAAACCGAACTGCTGATCATCGGCGCCGGAATCGTGGGACTGGCGACCGCCCTGGAAGTGACCCGCCGCTTTCCGGCGATGCGCATTGTCGTCGTCGAGAAAGAAGACCGCGTTGCCGCCCATCAGACCGGACACAACAGCGGCGTCATCCACTCCGGCCTCTATTACAAGCCAGGCTCGCTGAAGGCGCGTAATTGCGTGGCCGGCGCGGCGTCGATGAAACGCTTCTGCCAGGAGAATGGCGTCCCGTACGAAGTCTGCGGCAAGCTGGTAGTGGCTACGACTGCCGAGGAGGTGCCGCGGTTGGAGGCGCTGCACGAACGCGGTAATGCCAACGACGTTCCTGACCTGCTCATGATGGGACGTGAGGAGTTCCGCGAGCTGGAGCCGCACTGCGAAGGCGTGCGCGCACTGCACGTCCCCTCCACCGGCATTGTCGATTACACAATGGTCGCGCAGAAGTATGCCGAGCTGATACGGCAGGCGGGCGGCGAAATTGTCTTCGGCGCAAAAGTCGTTGGACTAAGCGCGGACAATGGCGGCAACGTGATCGAGACCAAGGCTGGAGCCTTCCGCGCGCGTTACGTCATCAACTGCGCCGGACTCTACAGCGATGCCATTACGCGCATGGCCGGCCTCGAAACCAATCTCGAGATCATCCCGTTTCGCGGCGAGTACTACGAGATTCGCCACGAGCGCCGCGATCTGGTTAAGAACCTGATCTACCCTGTACCCGATCCGCGCTTTCCATTCCTCGGCGTGCACTTCACCCGGCGCGTGAATGGGAGCGTCGAAGCCGGACCCAACGCGCTGCTCGCCTTCCGCCGTGAGGGATATAACGGCACATCCCCCGATATGGCGGAAGCCACTCAGATGCTGCGCTTCGGCGGTTTCTGGAAGATGGCGAAGAAATACTGGCGCAAAGGTCTGGCCGAACAGTATCGCGCCTGGGTGAAGTCGGCATTCACCAAGGCTTTACAGCAAATGGTGCCGGAGCTGCAGGAATCAGACCTCGCGCCCGGCGGATCGGGCGTGCGGGCGCAGGCAGTGGATTCGAACGGCAATCTCGTCGACGATTTCTACTTCATGCACAGCGGCAACATGATCCATGTGTGCAATGTGCCCTCGCCGGCGGCGACGGCGTCGCTGGAGATCGGGAAAGAGATTGTGAGCATGATGGCAGAAAGATTTGGTCTGACTGTGGTCCAGTAAATCCGGGTGCCCCAGAACCTGCCCTGAGCCTGTCGAAGGGTCTCGCGGTGTTCGAGACCCGGGGTCTTACACCGATCCGCTAAAGCCTTTCCTGTGCGGCAATCACTGACTAGCCGTGTTCTGCTATCGAGGAACTACACCAACCCCCAAGTCTCGAAAATCGCGAGACCCTTCGACAGGCTCAGGGCAGGCTCTGGGGCACCCGAGTTCTTTGCTGTGCTTCTCTCATCAATCACCCAAGGGTCGATCGGCCGCAACTCCATGCTAAGCTTTACGGATGGCGCTTTACCTGGTTACCGGCGCGGCCGGGTTCATCGGATCCTCCCTGGTGCGGGCCCTGTTGCAGCGCGGCGAACAGGTTCGCGGCTTCGATAATTTTGAGACTGGCCGGCGCGAGAACCTTCAGGATTTCCACTCTCGAATCGATTTTCGCGAAGCCGATCTGCTCGATGCAGAAGCCATCCAGTCGGCATGTCAGGGTGTCGATTACGTGCTGCACCAGGCTGCGATTCCTTCCGTCCCCAAGTCAATTGCCGATCCTGTGCGCAGCAACAAGGTCAACATTGAAGGCACGCTGAACGTTCTGATGGCGGCGCGCGATGCCAAGGTGAAGCGCGTGGTCTACGCCGCCTCGTCGTCGGCCTACGGCGATAGTCCCACGCTGCCAAAGAACGAGGACATGCCCTCGAATCCGCTCTCGCCCTACGCGGTCGCGAAACTGACGGGCGAGATGTACATGAAGGTTTTCCACGGCGTGTACGGGCTGCCGACGGTGAGCCTGCGCTACTTCAACATTTTTGGACCGCATCAGGATCCGACGTCGCCCTACTCGGCGGTGCTGGCGAAGTTCATTACCCAGATGCTGCGCGGCGAGCGGCCTACGATTTACGGCGATGGTGAACAGTCGCGCGACTTCAACTACATCGACAACGCTGTCGCAGCGAACCTGTTGGCGGCTACCGCGCCCGAAGCGGAAGTTGCGGGGCAGATGTTCAACATCGCTACCGGCAACCGCTTCAGCCTGAACGAAACATTCGAGATGCTGAAGCCGCTGACCGGTTACACCGGCGACGTAGTTTACGAAGCCGAGCGTAGCGGCGACATCAAGCATTCGCTGGCCGACATTTCGCGCGCGCAGCAGAAGCTGAAGTACCAGCCGCTGGTCGATTTCAAGGAAGGCCTGCGGCGAACGGTGGAGTGGTATCGCGCCAGCGAAGCGACTAAGAAGCGGGAACTGGCCGCGAGCCGCTGAGCGTTGCACCGAGTCAGGCCGAAGCGAACGAACCGCAGGTCCCTCGACTCCAGCGACCAAAACAGGGTCGCCTGCGCTCGGGATGACAATTTCAAGTTTGTGTTCGCAGACTTAAAGAACGCCCCGCGATAGCTGATCTTTTGCATCACTTCATTACCGGCCACAGCGCCGGTCTAATTCATCCTCGAAAGGAATTCTCATGCCACGTCAGCCCGGCGTTTACGCCATCTTCGATACCTCGGAAGGAACCATTGTCTGCCGCCTGTTTGAAGCGGAAGCTCCGGTCACCGTGAAGAATTTCATTGACCTCGCCGAAGGTACGCGAGAGTGGACGCATCCAACGACTCGTGCCAAGAGCAACACTCCGCTGTACAACGGAACGATCTTCCACCGCGTGATTCCCGACTTCATGGTGCAGGGCGGCGACCCGACGGGCACCGGTATGGGCGGTCCCGGCTACCAGTTCCAGGACGAGACTAAGGGCTCGCCGCACAAGTTCGACAAGCCGGGCAAACTGGCGATGGCGAACGCCGGCCCGGGAACGAACGGCTCGCAGTTTTTCATCACCGTCGCGCCCACGCTGTGGCTCACCGGCAACCACACCATCTTCGGAGAAGTGATCGAAGGCCAGGACATCGTCGACAAGATCACCAAGCTCCCGCGCACTCGCCAGGACAAGCCGAACAAGGATGTGGTGTTGAACTCGGTGACGATCGAGCGGGTGTAGGGATGGTTTGAAATAGATGAAGGGCGGGCTGCGGTCCGCCCTTTTTTGTTGTGGTGCGGTCCCCGGGGTTCGCCACTTTTGCTCGCAAACGCAGTTTTGTTTTATCCGCCTGACGATGACCCGCGTCCGTGACAATGATCACGGCACCGACTGATCTGGCAATTTCTAATCATTGAGGATGTCCGCGCCTTTGGCTCAGAGGAGCCGCGAAGCGGTGACTTTGATTTGAGCCCGCGGGGCAAGTGCAAGAGAGGCTGGAGCCGGATAACGGCGATCCAAGCCTAATTCGGCCTGTTGCCCACCACGAACACCCGATTCGGATTGCCCGGCTGGATCTTGTTCTTCTCGAAGCAAACCTTGATACGGCGGCGCAACTCGCGGCGCACGTTGTCCTGTTGCCCGGGCCGCGTCTTGATCAGCATCAGGTAATCGACTTCGTCGCCCGTGATTTTTTCGATGCCTGGAACCTCCGGTTTGGCGACGATCTTGTCGGCAAATGACGGATCGGCGGCGAACTCAGTTCCCACTTCCTGTAGCGACTTGATCACCAGATCGCTGTCCGTGTCGTAGGCGACGGAGACGTGCAGCGCCAGCTGCGTCCAGTCGCGCGTCATATTGCTGACCACGGTGATCTGGCTGCTGGGAACGTTGTGTACCGTTCCGTCGGCATCGCGCAGCACCGTGCGCCGCAAGGTCATGAGCTCTACCGTCCCCTGTACCCCCGCAATTTTGATGATGTCGCCGATGTCGTACTGATTCTCGACCAGGATGAAGAAGCCGTTGATGAAGTCATGCACCAGGGTTTGGGCGCCGAAACCGATAGCCACGCCCGCAATGCCGGCGCTGGCCAGCAGCGGCCCCATGTTGATGCCCAATAAAGGTAATACCTGCAAGGCAGCAACGAAAACGATGATGAAGAGTCCAACGCTGTAGACGACGCTCGACAGTGTCCGCAGTTGCTGGGCGCGCATCGTCGACGGCAGTCCCTGACTGTTGCTGAACCGGGTTAAACGTCGGGACAGGGCCTTCAGCAGCCGAGTCAGGATAAATGCGATGATGAAGACGCCCACGATTCTCGGCGCCTGGTGGCGGATGAAATCGAAGGTGTCGTCGCCCCAATTGTTCAGCATTCGAACAATATCATCTTTGGCTCGGTAAGGACCCAGAAGGATGGCCTGTAACCGCTGTGCAAGTGGAGATACCATTGAGGCGGATTATAACAAGCAGTTTCGGGGTAGCAGTGCCCGGCTCGGCGCTCAAGCTAGCGCTATTCGCGCGCAAATTCTTCATCAACGGTGATTCGATGAAATCAAAACTCAATACACCGCACGGCTGGAAATGGGCCGGCTGCATCACAACCATAACGCTCTTATTGACGGTGGCTGGTTTCGCGCAGCTCACGAACCAGCAGCAGCAGAACCCGACGCAACCCGCTTATCCCGGACAGACGCCCGCCAGTCATAACGAAGACGTGTGGGAACAGCAGCAGCAAAAGGCGATGCAACACAGAGCCAACCTGCAACGGCAGCAGGATATCCGGAAAGACACCGAGAAACTGCTGGAACTGGCAACCGAACTCAAGCAGGCTGTAGACAAGAGCAACCAAGACACTCTGTCGCTGGACGTGGTGAAGAAAGCCGAAGAGATCGAGAAGCTGGCCAAGTCGGTGAAGAATAAAATGAGGGGCGATTGAAGGCAGTTATCGGTTTTTTGAAAGGGCACGGCTTCAGCCGTGCCGTAACCAGCCCTTTTATCTGTCATCTCGAGGCGGCCTTTAGGCCGACGAGGGATCGCTTTTGAGCTTTAACAAGAAGATTCAGGCGCGCCGCCTCATCGATTCGACTTTCATCAACCCGAAATGAGGAATCGTTATGGCTTTTGAAAACTACGTGAAGCTTCCGGGTAGCGAACGCCAGCCAATGGCCGGCGCCACGAAGACGGCGGCCGCTGATCCCAACGCGATCATGCAGGCAACCGTTGTGCTCCGTCCGCGCCCATCCGACGCCCAGGCTCTCGCCGACGTGGTCGCTTGCGGAGAGCGCCTTACGCGCGAGGAATATCAGGCGCGCTACGGCGCCGATCCCGCGGATGTGCAGGCCGTATTGGCCTTCACCAGCGGTTTCGGATTGGCGCTGACCAGGGTCGATCTCGGCGCGCGTACCCTGACCCTGACCGGCAAAACTGGCGACTTCAGCAAAGCCTTCCAGGTCGAACTGGCGCACTACCAGCATGCCGGCGGGATGTATCGCGGACGCACCGGTGCCATCAGCATCCCGCAAGAGCTCAGCCAGATCATTCAAAGCGTCCACGGCCTCGACGACCGCCCGCAAGCCAAGCCGCACTTTCGGCTAGCGAAACGCACCTCGCGTCCGAACATTGCCGCGGCCGCGGCAATCTCTTACACCGCTTTGCAGGTCGCGCAGGCTTACAGCTTTCCCACCGGAGTGACGGGAAAGGGCGAGACCATCGGCATCATCGAGCTTGGCGGCGGATACACAGCGTCGGACCTCAGCACATATTTCAGCAACCTGAACATCTCGCCCGCGCCCACCGTGGTTGCCGTGTCGGTCGATGGCGGACAGAATGCCCCGACCGGCGATCCCAGCGGCCCCGACACCGAGGTCATGCTTGACATTGAAGTTGCTGGAGCGGTGGCACCCGCCGCGCGCATCGTCGTCTACTTCGCGCCCAACACCGATGCCGGCTTCCTCGACGCTATCAGCCAGGCCGCGATGGACACGGTCAACAAGCCGTCAATCCTGTCGATCAGTTGGGGCGGCCCGGAGTCGAGTTGGACGGCGCAGTCGCTGCAGTCATTCAACAGCGCGCTGCAATCGGCAGCTGCGGTCGGCGTGACCGTCTGCGTTGCCTGTGGGGACAACGGCTCGGACGACGGAGTTGGCGATGGTCAGGACCATGTGGACTTTCCCGCGTCGAGCCCATACTCGCTGGCCTGCGGTGGCACCAAGCTGACCATCAGCAGCAGCACGATCTCCAGCGAAGTGGTGTGGAACGAGCAAGCCAGCAACGAAGGCGCGACCGGCGGCGGTGTGAGCGGAACCTTTCCGTTGCCGGCGTATCAGGCGAATGCCAACGTGCCGCCGTCAAAGAATCCCAGCGGATTCGAAGGGCGCGGTGTACCCGATGTGGCCGGTGATGCCGATCCGTCGACGGGCTATCAGGTGCAGGCCGATGGGCAGAGCTTCGCCGTGGGCGGCACCAGCGCAGTCGCGCCGTTGTGGGCGGGACTGATCGCGCTGTGCAATCAGTCGAAAGGGAAGTCACTCGGTTATCTGAATCCCGCTCTCTATCAGAATGGCGCAGCCTTCCACGACATCACGTCGGGAAACAACGGCGACTTCAAGGCAGCGAAGGGATGGGACGCGTGCACGGGATGGGGCAGTCCGAATGGAACGGCCCTGTTGGCAGCGTTGAGCGGTGCGAGTCCGAGTCCAACGCCGAAGCCGCATCCCAAGCCACCGCGACCCAAGCCTAGACCGAAGAGGTAAGTGCGAAATTCGCGAGACCCGGGGCACTCGGATTATCGACGTCAACGGATTTCAGTCATCCCTTGCCCTCATCCGCCGAAGGCCCGTAGATCGCCGGCACCTTCTCTCCGTTCAGGCGCAGATACACCGTCAGCTGTCCGCGATGATGGGCCATGTGATTGATCACGGCTTCGCGAATGCCCTCGTAGCGCGTCTGCTCCATCATCAGGTTGCCGCCGGAGAGCATGCGCCACTTGCTGTTGAGCAGATGTTCGTCCGTGGTCTTCTGCAGCGCCTCGCGTCCTTTCTTGAGACTCTCTTCGAACTGCTGCAACAGCTCCTTGCGCGTCTTCCACTCCGGCGGCTTGAATTTCGATCCACCCGGAGGATTGATGTCGATCTCATCCATATTCACGACCATATCGATCCAGCCGGGGGTGGTGGCGACGATGGTTGCCAGCGAGCCCAGCGGCATCGACTTGTCATGCGGCTTCCAGTCGTTCTTGCCTTCGGGAACATTCTCCAGCGCCTTGCGAATACCAATGGCTTCGTGATCGAGTTCGGTGATGAGGAGTTCTGTGATCTTTGCCATACGATCTTAGATGCGGATAGGAATTTCGCGGCGACAGCCAGATGAGGTCCGCTTGAATATTCGGGTGCCCCAGGTCTCGCGATGTTCGAGACCTGGGGCTGTTGACTTTACGCATGCGTCAAGGAATGTTTTTCGGGAAGAGGAAAACCCCAAGCCTCGAAAGTCGCGAGACCCTTCGACAGGCTCAGGGCAGGCTCTGGGGCACCCTAAACCCAGGTTAGGCCAAGGAAGGCCAAACCTGGGGCACCTGCGGATGAGCCATCAGGATCGGGTGGAGCACGCCTTCAGGCGTGCTCCACCCGCCTTACGCTTTGGCTTTCACGATTCGCATACCGTAGAACGAGCGGTACACGAAGACAAACGAGATCAGGAAGAACACCGTCGCCAGGATGTGCGCGAAGGTTTCACCCTGCGTGGCAGTCAACTGCACCGCCAGCTCCACCGCGAGCAATCCGAACAGCGTGGTGAACTTGATGATCGGGTTCATGGCCACCGAAGAGGTGTCCTTAAAGGGATCGCCCACCGTGTCGCCGACTACGGTTGCGTCATGCAGAGGCGTGCCCTTCTGCTTCAAGTCGACTTCCACGATCTTCTTGGCGTTGTCCCAGGCGCCGCCGGCGTTCGCCATGAACATAGCCTGGTACAGACCGAACGCGGCAATCGAGATCAGGTAGCCGATGAAGAAGAACGGCTCCACGAACGCGAATGACAGGGTGACAAAGAAGACCGCGAGGAAGATGTTGAACATGCCCTTCTGCGCGTACTTGGTGCAGATCTCAACCACCTTCTTGCTGTCGCTCACCGAAGCCTTCACCACACCATCCAGCTTGATGTTGGCCTTGATGAACTCGACCGCGCGATAAGCGCCGGTGGTCACGGCCTGCGTCGAAGCGCCGGTGAACCAGTAGATGATGGCGCCGCCCGAGATCAGCCCCAGCACAAACGGGGCGTGCAGCAGCGACAGCTTGCCGACATTCTCCGTCAGGCCGCGGGTGAGGGCCATGATGATGGAGAAGATCATCGTGGTTGCGCCGACGACGGCCGTGCCGATCAGCACCGGCTTGGCGGTTGCCTTGAAGGTGTTGCCGGCGCCGTCGTTCTCTTCCAGCAGGTGCTTGGCGCGCTCGAAGTTCACGTCGATGTTGTAGTTCTTCTTCAGGTCGCTTTCGATGTTGGGCTCCTGCTCGATGAGCGAGAGCTCGTACACCGACTGCGCATTGTCCGTCACCGGGCCGTAGGAATCGACCGCGATGGTGACCGGACCCATGCCCAGGAAGCCGAACGCCACCAGGCCGAAGGCGAAGACCGCGGGCGCCAGCATCAGCGCTCCGAGTCCGAAGTTGCTGACGTAGTAGCCCGTCGCCATCAGGGCAACCATGGTGAAGCCCAGGTAGTAGCAGGAGAAGTTGCCAGCCACGAAGCCCGATAGAATGCCGAGCGACGCGCCGCCCTCATCCGCCGAGGTAACGACTTCACGCACGTGACGCGATTCAACCGAGGTGAAGACCTTCACCAGTTCAGGAATGATTGCGCCCGCCAACGTTCCGCAGGAGATGATGGTCGCCAGCTTCCACCATTGCGTGCTATCGCCACCGAGCACGGGCACGATCAGGTACGAAACGATGTAGGTGAGGATGATGGAGATGATCGAGGTCAGCCAGACCAGCGAGGTCAGCGGCGTTTCGAAGTTCATTTCGTCGGCATTGCCGAAACGCGCTTTGGCCACGGCTTCGTTCAGGAAGTACGCCACGGTGCTGGAGACCAGCATCATGATGCGCATGACGAAGATCCAGACCAGCAACTGCACCTGCACGTGGGGATCTTTCACGCCCAGCAGGATGAAGGTGATCAGCGCGACGCCGGTCACGCCGTAGGTTTCGAAACCGTCAGCCGAGGGGCCAACCGAATCGCCGGCGTTGTCACCGGTACAGTCGGCGATGACGCCCGGGTTGCGCGCGTCGTCTTCCTTGATCTTGAAGACGATCTTCATCAGGTCGGCGCCGATGTCGGCGATCTTGGTGAAGATGCCGCCGGCGATACGCAGCGCGGCCGCGCCCAGCGACTCGCCGATAGCGAAGCCGATGAAGCACTGGCCGGCGTAATCAGCCGGAATGAACAGCAGGATGCAAAGCATGATGAGCAGCTCGACGGAGATCAGCATCATGCCGATGCTCATGCCGGCCTTCAACGGAATCGCATAGATCGGATACGGCTTACCGCGCAGTCCGGCGAAAGCCGTGCGCGAGTTGGCGTAAGTGTTGACGCGGATGCCGAACCAGGCCACGCCATAGCTGCCGATGATTCCGATGACGCTGAACAGCAGGATCACCGGCAGCGTCACTCCGACCGGTTTACCCGGCACGGGCGCCAGCCACCCGAAATACGCCAGGATGACAACGGCGATGAACGCCCACAGGATCATCAGGAATTTGCCCTGCGTCACCAGATAGGTTTTGCAGGTTTCGTAGATGAGGCTGGAGATGTCGCCCATGCTTTTGTGCACGGGCATGTTCTTCAGCTGCAGGCAAATCGCCAGGCCGAAGATCAGGCCGAAAGCGCAGAAGATGAGGCCGATGGTGAGCAGCTTGTGCCCATCCATTCCCAGGAAGCTGACCGACGAAAGATCGGGGAGCTGCAGGTTAGCTTCGCCGCCGGCGGCTTCGCTCGGTTGAGCGAAGGCTGTGGAAGCTTGCAGCAGAAACAGAGTCACCGCGGCCGTGAAAAACTTTGCCGGGTTCTTACAGGTTACCGACGACAGCCGCCGCAGGGTGGCTAGCCAGGTGTGCATACAATTAGTCCTCCGAGGGGCGGTCGTTTGCCGACGATCCGCGCCCGCATGAATGGCGTTACGGTTTTTCACTCTGCCGCAATCACTTCTACCCCATCGTGCCAACCGCTGGCGCTATGAGACTCGAAGCTCGCGAGCATCGTTTCCTAAGATCGTTGACCACCCAGCAGATTGGGCGCACTCGGAGCCTCCCCGGCACGTCCGGACTTCAGACGGCTGGGATGAAACCGAGGTCCCCAACAAGTCGTGATTTCGACCTGCCGGAGAAAATGTACCTGCTGGAATCCCGGAAACGCGCTTCCACTTCAAGACGAGAAGTGTTGAGGTTTGGCCGCGTCGGGAAAACTCTGCACCGTTTCGTGTGCGTACGACAACACACAATCGGCACGCACAAAAGGCGAATTCTTATAACATTTTAAGCGTTGCGGGGTCAATTGGGAAGCACGCCGGGCCGCGGCGCATCGAGCCACTCAGTTGCAGCGCCGCCGGAACCGATGCTGATAAGCGCGGACCCAGGCGAAACGGCACGTTTGAGTCTGATAAAGAGCAATCGCTTCGCAAGTAGCGTAAACTTAGAATATGGCAAAAGTTAAGGTAACAAAAGGGAAGGCTACGAAGGACAAATTCCCGCCAAGCTTGATTCCCGACGGGCGCTTCCAACGCTGTTCCATATGCAAGACATCGTTTCTTACCGTGTCGGATCGTTCACTCTCCGAAGATTTTGCGGGTCATATAAGGAGATCGCACCAGCCCGACCAAACAACCGAGGCCTCAAACTAGGCCTTCACCGCGCGAATCGTTTGGGAAACCGCTGAAACTAAATTCGATTCGCCCAGTTAGTGGATCAGTCCGCGAACGATGGTGAGCTGCACCTCTCCAGCGCCAGAGAACACTACAACGTCCGCATCCGCCCCCGGCTTCAGCATGCCCTTGCGGTCTTCGATCCCCAGCGTGCACGCCGGATTCAATGTGGCCAGCCGAAGACTGTCCTGGAAACTCAGTCGGGCAAACTTCATCACGTTGCCAATGGCGCGATCCATGGTCAGCACGCTGCCGGCCAGTTTGCCGTGTGCCTCGCAGCGGCCGTCGCGCACCTCGACCTCAAACGATCCCAGTCGGTAGACGCCGTCGGGCATGCCGGTTGCGCTGGTGGCGTCGGTGATCAGCACCGCGCGGTCCAGACCTTTGGCTCTCACAAACAGATCGACAATCTCGGGCTCGACGTGCAGTCCGTCGACGACAATGTCGGCGGTGACGTCATCGTTGGTGAGCACAGCGCCCAGTATGCCGGGATCGCGATGCTCCATGCGCCGCATGGCGTTGAAGGTGTGCGTGGCATGGCGCGCGCCTGCTCGAATGCCGGCGGTGGCTTGCGCCAGGGTGGCATTCGTGTGCCCGAGGCTGACCCGCACGCCGCGTCGCGCCGCATCGGCAATGAGATCGAGCGCGCCGGTCAGCTCCGGCGCAATGGTCAGCATGCTGATGTTTCCGGCAGCGGCCTGCCACATGGGCGCAAAGATTCTCTGCGACGCCGGCTGCAGATGCACAGGAGAATGAACGCCTGGCCGCGCGTGGCTCAGGAATGGTCCTTCGAGATGGATGCCCAGCGGTTGCGCGCGATCAGCCTGCGCTTCGGTCTTCGCCCGATTCACCGCCGCGCCAAGCTTCTCCAGCGACGCCAGCGTTTCATCGATTGGAGCGGTAATGGTGGTGGGGCAGTAGCTGGTGACGCCATGTTTGGCCAACAGCCGCTCGACCGCCTTAAGCTCCGCATCGGAGCCTTCCATCACGTCGTGCCCGGCGCCGCCGTGAATGTGAATGTCGATGAGGCCGGGGGTGAGGATGGCATCGCCGAAGTCGATGACGCGCGCGTTAGTGGGAATCGTTACGTCTGCGTGCGCGCCGATAGCCGAGATGATGCCGTCTTCAATAACGAGCGCGGCGTCGTCAATCCGCTCCAGCGGAGTCAGCAGTTGCCGGGCTACAAGAACCGTGACCACGATACGAACCTGAAAGTGCTTTGCTTGAATTCTAGTTCACTTCTTCCCGCGGCGCGCAGGGTGGCCGGAGTCCCCGTAGCGAGGGCAGGTAGTTTGAAAGGGCACGGCTTCAGCCGTGCCCTTTCAGGACGCCGCCCTTTCAAAGACCGTACCTTTTCAAAGCATAGCTGCGCGGCGTGGCGCGAATCATCTATTCTTCACGCATGGACGTCTTCGCCCTCACCCGCAAGCTGATTGACATTGAATCGACCACCGGCATGGAAGCCGCTGTCGGCGTCGCGCTCGACCAAGAGTTGCGCGCTCTCGGTTACAGCGTCGAACGCATGCCTGTCGAAGAGGATCGCGTAAACATCTGGGCCACGCATCCCGGCCATCCGCAGCCGGCGCTGGCGCTCTCGACGCACATGGACACGGTGCCCCCCTTCATCCCTTCGCGCGAAACCGACGACCGCGTCTACGGACGTGGCTCGTGCGATGCCAAGGGGATCATCGTGGCGCAGATGGCGGCGGCGGAGAAGTTGAAGGCCGAAGGCGTTCACGTCGGCCTGCTGTTCCTGGTCGGCGAAGAACGCGACAGTCAGGGCGCGCAGACCGCCAACCAGCAGCCGCGCGGCACGAAGTTCCTCATCAACGGCGAGCCCACGGAAAACCGGCTGGCGCTAGCGTCGAAAGGCACACTGCGCGTGGAGTTGATCGGACGCGGCCGCATGGCGCATTCGGCTTATCCGGAGCTGGGTGAGTCGGCGATCGAGAAGCTGCTGGATGCGCTCGAGGAAATTCGCAAGCTCAAGCTGCCGGAGAATTCCAAGGCCGGCCCCTGCACGTTAAACATCGGCCAGATCGAAGGCGGACGTGCGCCGAATGTCATTCCGGATCGAGCGGTCGCGCAACTGCTGTTCCGGCTGGTCGGGCCGGCGGAAGAATTGCGGAATGACATTACACAGGCCGCGGGCGACAAAGCCGAAGCGCACTTCAAGCTCGAGATCCCCTACATGGAGCTGGGCTCGGTCCCCGGCATCGAGACCATGATTGCGAAGTTCACCACCGACATTCCCGCACTGCCGCGCTGGGGCAAGCCGCTGCTGATCGGACCCGGCTCGATTCACGTCGCGCACACCGACGGCGAGTACATCGAGAAGAAGCAGCTGCTGGATGCGATTGATCTGTATACGAAGATCGCGCGCGACTTGCTGAAATAAATCGCCGGTATTTTCTCCACCCACGATTTGAGACCGGTGCCCCAGGTTCATGTCCTCTTGTTGGACGTCAACCTGAACAACCCGGTGCCTGGTGCCCCACGTTCGGCCTTCTTTTGGCCTAACGTGGGTTTAGTGCTCCGGTACAATGTCCGCGCATGCTCACCCTGCTCGAGGCCGCTGAACAAATCCGCACCCGCAAGCTTTCACCTGTCGAACTCACCCGCGAATGTCTCGACCGCATCGAGCGGCTGAATCCGCAGCTCAACGCATTCCTCGCCGTCACCGCCGATCAGGCACTCGAGAGCGCACGTCGCGCCGAATCCGAGATCGCCGCCGGCAACTATCGCGGACCCCTGCACGGCATTCCGATCGCGCTGAAAGATCTCTTCGACACCGCGGGGGTTCTCACCACTGCCGCCAGCAACCAGTATCGCGAGCGCATCCCCGCGGAAGACGCTGAAGTTGTGCGTCGTCTCAAACTCGCCGGCGCGGTTCTTCTCGGCAAGCTCAACCTGCATGAGTTCGCCTTCGGTATGAGCGGCGTGATCAGCGCCTTCGGCCCCACGAAGAATCCGTGGAACCTCGAGCGCATCACCGGCGGCTCGTCGTCGGGCTCAGCGGGAGCGGTGGCTGCGGGCCTATGCGTCGCGGCTCTGGGGTCAGACACGTCGGGCTCGGGGCGCTGTCCGCCGGCGCTGTGCGGCGTTGTGGGACATCGTCCGAGCGCGAACCTGATCAGCAGGAAGGGCGTGGTGCCTCTGTGTACGTCATTCGACACCGTGAGTCCGATCGCACAAACCGTCGCCGATGCGACAGTTCTGCTCGACGCATTGAGCGCCAAATCAAACTATGCGTCGCTGCTGAGTGAAGATGTTTGCGAGCTGCGCGTCGGCATCGCGCGTGCGCACTTCTTTGACGATCTCGATTCCGAAGTCGCGAAGGCCATGGACGAAGCGTTGTACGTCATTGCTCGACTGGTTGCCGGTACAAAAGAGCTTGAGGTGCCGCGCGACAACTTCCGCACCATCTTCGACGCTGAGATCTACGAGTTCCACGAATCGATGGCGGCCAAAACGCCTGAGCTGTATCAGCCGCTCACGCTCTTCCGCGTGCAGAAGACCGCCGGCATCAGCGCGACCGACTACATTCGCGAGCGGCGGCGGCTGATGGTATTCCGCAGCAACGCCGAACGCATCTTCGAACGGGTCGACGTCGTGATCACGCCGACCGTTCCCGCGCCCGCGCCGAAGCTGGCCGACTTGGAAGCGCTGGCGATTCCGGATGTGCGTCCATTCGAGATGAAATATCTGCTGCGCAACACCGCGCCGTTCAGCTCGCTGTTCTGGCCGAGCATGTCGGTACCGTGTGGCTTCTCTCGGGATGGGTTGCCGATCGGCATCCAGATCTCCAGCCGGCCGGGCGGAGACTCGATCGTGCTGCGTGTCGCGCACGCCTATGAGCAGGCGACGGAGTGGCACAAGCGGAAGCCGACGTTCGAATGATCCAATGTCTACGCTCGCACCCCAAGTTGTCATTATTTGAGGGCGTCATCCTGAGCGAAGCGTCCACGCCCTTGCTTTACCGCCGCTGCTGTTGCGGCGGGGGGAGGCGCAGTCGAAGGACCGCTATCGCGGAAGGATTTTTCAGCTGGAAGACTCCTTCGACGCTTGCCCGCCCTAGCCCAAAATCAGGGCAGGTGCCCCACGTTCGGCCTTCTTCTGGCCTAACATGGGGTCTGTTGTACAACACAGGTTAGCGTCCAACATCAGACGCGAACCTGGGGCACCAGCTCATTTGCCGCTCGTCTTCACCCGCTGATAAACTTAAATGTTTGCTCAGACCCTGTTCTCCCTTTCTTACTGCACATGTCGAAAACAATTGATATCGCTATCGTCAACGGCGCCCGCACGCCCATGGGACGCTACTGTGGAAAGCTTCGCGACTTCACCGGCCAGGAACTCGGCGCCATCGCTTCGGTCGAAGCCATGAAACGCTCCGGCGTCGAGCCCGGCGAAATCGATCACGCCGTCTTCGGCAACGCCCAGCAGACTTCGGGCGACGCCATTTACGGCGCGCGTCACGTCGCTCTCAAAGCCGGAGTTCCTATCGAAGTTCCGGCACTCACCGTCAACCGTCTCTGCGGATCGGGCATGCAGTCGGTGGTCAGCGCCGCGCAGATGATCCAGTTGGGCGAAGCCACCAAGGTCCTCGCCGGCGGCATGGAGTCGATGTCGCAGGCGCCGCACGTCATTCGCGGCATGCGCTGGGGCGTCGGTCTGGGCGAAGGGAAGCTGGAAGATTCGCTCATGGTGGCGCTCATGGACAGCTACTGCGGGCTGTACATGGCGCAGACGGCGGAGCTCTATGCCGAGCAGCAGGGCATCACGCGCGAGATGCAGGATGAGTTCGCACTGCGCTCGCAGAAGTGCGCCGACGACGCCTACAAAGCCGGACGCCTGCAGGAAGAACTCACGCCCGTTGCACTGCGCAATCGCCGGGGCGAGCCCACCGGCGAAATGTTCACCGAAGACGATCATCGCCGACCGGGCACCACCATGGACGATCTACGCAAGCTGAAGCCCGCCTTCGGCAAGACCGGCACCGTCACTGCCGGCAATGCCAGCGGTATCGTCGATGGCGGCGCGGCCGTTGTTGTCATGCCTCTCGACGAAGCCGAGAAGCGCAATCTGAAGCCGATGGCGCGAATCGTCGCCTGGGGCATCGCCGGAGTCGATCCTAAGATCATGGGCTCGGGTCCGGTGCCCTCCAGCCGCATCGCGCTGAAGAAGGCCGGGCTATCGCTCAACGATATCGACCTGGTCGAAGTGAACGAAGCGTTCTCCGGTCAGTATCTCGCCGTCGAGAAAGAACTCGGGCTGGATCGCGAGAAAGTAAACGTGAATGGCGGCGCCATCGCGCTCGGTCACCCTCTGGGAGCGACCGGCACGCGCCTGCTGATCACGGTCATGCACGAGCTGCGCCGCCGCAAAGGGAAGTACGGCATGACGACAGCCTGCATCGGCGGCGGCCAGGGCATCGCTGTGATCGTGGAGAATCTGCAGCGATAGGCGCAGTGACGTGTCGATTGGGATCACGAGTGCAGAAGGATAAGCGGGAGAGGATATGCGGGTCTTTAGCGGAGTGGTCTTCGGATATCTGCTCTTCGAGCTACTGTGGCGAGGAGTGTTCCAGGTCACCGACACCGATCCGCATGCGCCGGCGAGCATCAGCTTCGAATTTGGCGCTGTAATTTGCGGGATGCTGTTCGCGATACTCGCCGGCTACCTCGCCAGTTTCATCGGCGGGCGCCCGCACTTCATCGCCGCCTGGATCGCCGGCGGACTAGTGGCGCTTACGGCCATCGTCATCATGATTGCCAAGGTGGTGGCGTGGCCGCAGGTGGTTCAGGTGTTCTTCATGGCGCCGGCGGTGGTGGTCGGCGGATGGTCGTACGTGCTGCGCCGCCGGGCGATGGCGGCTGGGCAGGGCGACGAGGAATGAGCAACAAGAATGAGAGCGGGTGCGGCGTGCTTCTAAGCCGCGCTCGTGGCGAAGTCGCTGGGCCCAGTTAGAGAATTGTCATCCCGAGCGTAGTCGAGGGATCCGCGATTCGCGCGCGACGCGACGAAGTTTCGGTCCAAGCATTCGCTGGAAATCAGAAGGTGCGAAGTCTCATGAAGCGAGACGGAAGAGCGTAGCCCAGCGCTTCGTAGGTTGAGTTTTGAGGAACAAGCCCCTTTAGGGCGACAGGCAGTCGATCCAAAGCGACAGGACCGCAGGTCCCTCGACTCCGCTGCGCTCCGATCGGGATGCCAATTTTTGAATAGGTCGTGGCCAATTCGTAGTAAGCGCATTCACCAGGTTTCAGGCAATTCAAAATCACGGTTAGAGGAACGCATTTATGGAAATCAAAAAGGTTGGCGTACTCGGTTGTGGCTTGATGGGTTCGGGCATTGCGCAAGTCGCGGCTGCCGCTGGCTGCGACGTCATCGTCCTCGAACAGGAGCAGAAATTTCTCGACAAAGGTTTTGCCGGCATCGAGAAATCGCTCTCCCGCATGGTGGAGCGCGGCACGGCTAAAGGCGGCATCACCGCTGAGCAGAAGACCGAAACGCAATCGCGCCTGAAGGGAACCACCAACATGAAGGACCTCGCCGACTGCGACATCGTCATCGAGGCCATCATCGAAAACGTCGAGCAGAAGCGCAAGACCTACGCCGAGCTCGACGCCATCGTGAAGAAGGACGCCATCTTCGCCACCAACACCTCGTCCATCTCCGTCACCGAGCTCATGACGTCGACCAAGCGCCCCGAGCGCTTCATCGGCCTGCACTTCTTCAACCCCGTGCCAATGATGAAGCTGGTGGAAGTGGTGAAGACCATCGCCACCGCTCCCGATGTTTACGACGCGGCAGTCGAGTTCGGCAAGAAGGTCGGCAAGGTGCCGGTGCGCACCATCGACAAGACAGGCTTCATCGTGAACCGCCTGCTGGTGCCGTACCTGCTCGACGCCATCCGCGCGTATGAAGAAGGTGTGGGCTCGATCACCGACATCGACGAAGCCATGAAGCTGGGTTGCGGCTACCCGATGGGACCGTTCACGCTACTCGACTTCGTCGGCCTCGACACCACCTACTACATCACGCAGGTCATGTACGACGAGTTCAAGGAGCGGCGGTTTGCCGCGCCTCCGCTGCTGAAGCGTCTCGTGCTGGCGGGCTGGTACGGGCGCAAGTCAGGCAAGGGATTCTACGACTATTCGGACCCGGCGAAACCGATTTCGGGACAGTTCGTGTAGGCGAGGAGAGAGATCATGACATTCCAGAACATCAAATCCGAAACGAAGAACCACATCGCCTACATCACCATCGACCGCCCCAAGGTCCTCAACGCTCTGAACATGGCGACCATGCAGGAGATCAAGCAGGCCTTCGCCTCGGCCAAGGACGACGCTGACGTCCGCGTCGTCATCCTAACCGGCTCGGGCGAGAAAGCCTTCGTCGCTGGCGCCGACATTGGCGAGCTGTCGCAGCACACGCCGGTCTCGGCCAAGGCCTACACGCACCAGGGTCAGGCGATCATCGACGCCATCGAGAACCTGGGCAAGCCGGTCATTGCCTGCATCAACGGATTTGCCCTAGGCGGCGGTTGCGAGATCGCCATGGCCTGCACCATGCGGCTCGCGAGCGACAATGCCAGGCTCGGCCAGCCCGAGGTCAAGCTGGGACTCATCCCTGGCTACGGGGGCACGCAGCGGCTGCCGCGCCTGGTGGGTAAAGGCATCGCCATGCAGCTGGTGCTGACCGGCGAGATGATCTCGGCGCTGGAGGCGCACCGCATCGGCCTGGTGAATGAAGTGGTCGCGGCGGCTGAGTTGATCCCGCGCGCCGAAGCCATCGCGGCGAAGATCATTGCCAACGCGCCGCTGGCGATTCAGTACTGCATGGAAGCAGTCAATCACGGCCTCGACATGACGCTGGCCGACGGACTGTTTCTCGAAGCCACGCTCTTCGGCGTATGCTGTGCCACCGAAGACAAGAACGAAGGCACCAAGGCGTTTCTGGAGAAGCGGCCGGCTGAGTTTAAAGGCAAATAGTCAGCAATCAGCATTCGCGGTGCCCCAGGTTCACGTCCTTCCTTTGGACGTTAACCTGGGTTCGAGGACGTCAAGTCATACTGTTCAGCCCAGGTTAGCCCAGCAGATGGGCGAACCTGGGGCACATCCTGTACTTTTTGTGGGTTATACGGCACGCCTGAAGACGTGCCCTGACACAAATGCGCTTAAACTAGCGCATGCGCCGGGGTCAACTGCTGAAAACTCGCGACCATTTCGGCTTACCATCTCTGCCTCAGCACGTCTGTCCTGCTAGCTCGAGTGGGGTGGCACACATGCGGCGTGTGTGGATCGCGGCGGGCTCTGCGTTAGCTTGGGGCGCACTTCTGCTGTTGATGGGCTGTGGGGGAAGTTCTGCCTCCTCCGAGTCGATGCCACCACCACCGCCGCCACCCCCTGCGGGAATCACGCAGCTTAGCTCCGACACCTTCACCAATCCTGAGAGCCAGCACGCCACCCAAGTCGAGCCCGGCATGGCAAGCTCGGGATCAACGTTGGTCACCGCCTTCCAGGTCGGCCGCATTTATGGTGGCGGATCATCGGACATCGGTTTCGCTACTTCTATCAACGGTGGCGCGAACTGGGGCAGCGGCCTGCTTCCCTCACTCACCAAGTTTCAAGGCGGCGGCCCGTACAACGCTGCCAGCGATCCCACGGTGGCCTTCGATCAATCGCATGCCGTCTGGATCATCGCCTCGCTGGCGATCGCCACTGGATCCGACATTGTGGTAGTCAGCCGGTCGGCTGACGGGAAGACCTGGGGCAATCCTAGCACCGTCAGCGCGACACCCGACGCCGACAAAGAGTGGATCACCTGCGACAACAACGCCAGCAGCCAGTTCTACGGCCATTGCTATGTTGAGTGGGACGATCCCAGCAAACCCGCGAATGGGCTGATCTGGATGAGCACCAGCGCCGACGGCGGCCGGACCTGGAGCGCGGCCATCAATACCGCTGATTCGGCAAGCGGCCTGGGCGGGCAGCCCGTTGTGGGCGCGAACGGATTGGTGGTCGTGCCCATCGAGAATGCCGACGGTACGCAGATGCTGGCCTTCACTTCAAGCGACGGCGGCACGACCTGGAGCAGCTCGGTGATGATCTCGACCATCACGGACCACATCGTCGCCGGCAATCTGCGCACGTCCTCGCTGCCTTCGGCTGCGGTTGACGGCAGCGGACGCGTGTACGTAGTCTGGCAGGACTGCCGTTTCCGTGCGAATTGCGCGTCGAACGACATCGTTATGAGCACGTCGTCGGATGGCAGCAACTGGACGGCGCCCGCCGGCATTCCCATCGACGCGCTCACCAGCACGGTTGATCACTTCATTCCCGCGCTGGCCGTCGATCCCGCGACCAGTGGCGGTTCGGCTCGTCTGGCGTTGACCTACAACTTCTATCCGCAGACGGCGTGCACACCGGCAGCCTGTCAGCTCGAAGTCGGCTCGGTGTCGTCTTCGGACGGTGGGAACACCTGGAGCGCTCCCACCACGCTGGCCGGCCCGATGCAACTGGCGTGGCTTCCGAACACATTATCGGGTGTGATGGTGGGCGATTACATGGCGGCCGCGTATTCCGATGGCAAGGCTTACGGGGTTTTTGCGGTCGCCCAGGCGCCGAGTTCGGGCAGCGCCTTTAATGAGGCGATCTTCGCCACCACGAATCCAATTCCGCAGACCAAAGAATCACAGCGCATGGCGATACGCGCTGACGCAGCCGTGACCCGGCGCTCCGACCATCCGCCGCGCAGGTTCTTCGATCTCGATCACGAACATCCGATTCCTCGCCGGAACAAGTAGGGATCCCACTCATTCGAACATCACGAATGAGTGGGGCAACCGCTCCTTGGACGACCTACCAGGAGGTCAGAGTCATCTTGTCGGCCCAGACGTGGATCGGGTCCTGGTGTTCGTCGCCGTCGAGCTGGATGGCGGCGTTCATCTGCGAACCTGACACGTTCTTGGCGGCGTAGCTGCGATTCACGTAGTGCTGGTCGCCATTCATCGAGACCGAGACGAACTTGGTCGACCCGTCGCTGTTGCGCTGGAACTGCAACACCACGTGGTTCCAGGAATAGGCATGGAGAACGCAGGGCAGCCCGGTGTGCTGCCACCGATCGTGCACAGCGTCGGAGACCTGCCAGGTGTTGCGATAATTGCCGCGCCCGTCGCACTCGGTCAGAAAGAAATTCTTCTTGCCGCCGCTGGTGTAGAAGATATCCATCTCCAGGCCCTGGATGATGGTGGGGTCGTGGACATAAACGTAGAAGTCCAGTTTGAAGTTCTTGGCGCCATTATGCGGCGTGACGCTCTTATAGAACAGGACGTTCGAGTAGTTGTAATTGCCGTCTGTGGTCTTGCCGAGGAAAAACTCCGCGGTTTTGCCGTCCATCGACGGATTCGATTCGTGCTGGTGCATCCAATGCTGGACGGGATGACCGTGGCCCCCCGGACCTGCGCAAGTGTCGCAGCTGGCCCACCCGGACATGTTCTGAATATCATTCACCTGCTGATTGGCGGCGAAGGCAAGGCTGGAAACGAATAATGTGCCGGCGAGAATAAGGATGGAGTTCCGCAATATCTGCTCCTCAAAATGTATTGGGGCGAGATCGCAACGCTCTTCCGCCCCTTGAGATGGCACTCTACGGAGCGATCTACTCTGGCTCAATTGGGGATACGACTTAGTTTGCAAACTATTACGAAGTTCCTGAATCCAGCATCATGCGTCGAAGCCCGAAGAGTTCGCGCTTGCAATCAACAGCTTAGAGCCCGAATTTCGAGAGTGGATTCCGCATGAGCAATTTGCCTTAGTACTTCTTACCGAAGGTGACCTGAGAGCGTGGCCACACGCCTGCGGATTAGTGGTCGACTGCTCTCCATTTGAGCATGGCCTTGCCTGAAGTAACTAACGTCGTCGCGCACATGCGTCTTAATCGGATACGATGCTTCGGTTGCAGGTAGGCTGATGGACCACACCGTGCTCAACGTTGAGCAGGCCAGCGAAAGGCCGCGAATCATGGGCTCCGCCCGATCGATCGCTTCAATGATTGCCGGGACCTAACGGCCGGGAGCTAACAGCGCCCACGGCTTCTCGTACAATGACTACATGATTCGATCGATCGTTTTTCCCCGGGTGATGGGCAAGTCGCTCGACGACTTGCAGCCCGCGCTGGGGTTGTTCCGCGCGCTCGGCTTTGCACCCGGCAATGAGTGGCACGAGCACGGCAGCCATGGGCTCGAAATGCTGGCGCCTAGCGGTGGCGTGGAATTGATCGCCGCGGCCGAGGCTCCGCCGGTAGATGCGACCGTGGAGGTCGCGGACGCCGATGCGGCGTACGAGATCGTGAAGAAGTTGTTGCCCGCCCTCTCGACAAAATCGGCGGAGCAGGATCAGACACTCGCGGTCACAATTCATCACGAGATTCACGACACACCCTACGGCGCGCGCATGTTCGCCGTGCAAACCGGAGGTTTGCGGATCGCATTCCTGACTTACGCGAGGAAGCCTGAAGACTCTCGCGGCCTGGAAGGCCGTCTGGACGCGCGCGGCAAGCGCTTCGCCCTGGTGGCCAGCCGCTTCAATTCGTTTATAACGGAGCGACTGCTCGACGGAGCGCTGCAGGCTTTGCGCCAGTGCGGCGCAAAATCCGAGGACATGATCATCGTCCACGTCCCCGGAGCATTTGAAATTCCGGCGGCTGCGCGGCAGCTTGCCGAGAGCGGAAAGTTCAACGCGATCGTCTGTATCGGCTGCCTGCTGCGCGGAGGCACGCTGCACTACGAGGTTATCGCCAACGAAGTTACGCGCGGCGTGGGGCAGTCGGCGCAGGAGACTGGAGTGCCGCATGCGTTCGGAGTATTGACCTGCGACACGCTGGAACAGGCTCTCGATCGGGCTGGGCTGAAGGCGGGGAACAAGGGCTTCGAGGCCGGGCTGGCGGCGGTGGAGATGGCTTCGCTGCGGCAGGTTATGCCGAAGCGTTCCCGCCCTAGCCAGAAGAAGGCTAGAGCGGGGCACCCCCAGGTTCCTTCGGCTCACGAAGATGGAAAGCCTGGTGAAGGAACCACAGATCCCTCGGCTGCGCCGCGCTCCGCTCGGGATGACAATCCGGAAAGAGCGGCTGGTGCTGGGGATGGAAATGCGAAGAGCGTGGCGGTGACGACGGACGGCCAGCGATGAGCAAGACCGGCACGCGTCGCAAGTCGCGCGAACTCACCTTGCAGATGCTGTTTCAACTGGACATGGGCAAGCAGGATCTGGACCAGGTTCGCCACACCTTCTGGAGCGAACGCAAGGATCTCGACGAAAAGGTTCGCGGCTTCTCAGACGATTTGTTTCGTGTTGCCTGCGAGCGCCGCGACGAGATCGATCAGATCATCGAGCGTAACGCCGAACACTGGCGCATGGACCGCATGGCCGCCGTCGATCGCAACCTGCTGCGCGCCGGAGTGGCCGAATTCCTGGGCTTCCCGCAGACGCCTCGTCCCGTCGTCATCAACGAATCGCTGGAGATCGCCCGCCGCTACTCCACGCCGGAATCGGTGCAGTTCATCAACGGAGTGCTCGACAGCGTGGCCCGCGAGTTGGGCGAGAGCAAACTGAAATGATTTCCCTTAGTGTCATCCTGAGCGCAGCAGCGCCTGCCTTTGGCGCGGCGGAGCCGAAGGACCCCTACCCTGCGCTGCAATCATCGCACTCTGTATAGTTTTCTGCATGGGCAAGGGAGCGCCACTGCGCTGGCTGGAGAACAAGCTGTTGGCGCGGCATCTCCGCGGACGTGGTATCGAGATCGGCGCGCTCTGGCGCAAGTTTCCCGTTCCATCCCGGGCGCGCGTCTATTACGTCGACCGAATTTCCGACGCCGATCTGCTGGCACATTACTCTGAAGTCAGCAAGCCCATCGTCGCGCCCGATGTAGTTGCTGACGCCACTCATCTGCCGTTTGCGTCCGGCACTCTGGACTTCGTCATCGCCAGCCATGTTCTGGAGCACCTACCCGTTCCGCTCGATGCGCTCCGGCACTGGCACAGCGTGCTGCGGCCCGGGGGCGTACTGCTGCTGAAGATTCCCGACAAGCGCTACACCTTCGACCACAAACGCGAGCGCACGCCGTTGCAGCATCTTGTCGAGGAACAGAAGTACCCGGCCGGGTTCGACAAACGCGCGCATTTTGCCGAATGGACGGAGAAGGTCGTAGGCTGCGCGCCCGGCACGCCGCAGTTCGATGCGCAGTTGCAGCAACTGCTGGAGGCCGACTACAGCATTCACTATCACGCCTGGATCGACGACGATATCCGCGAGATTGCCGAGTACTCGCGGACCGTGATGCGGCTTGACTGGCAGGCAGTGATGTTCTGGAAGGCCGGCTTCTATCGCAAGGAATGCGTGATCCTGCTGCGGCGGAGCGGAATGCCGATCGCCGGCTCTTCCTCGTGACGCGGTCCTGAAGGTCCCGCTTTATCCCCGCAGCTTTTTCAGATGGAGTTCCGAGCCGCCCTGGCGATAGGTGACCTCGTCCACCAGGCTGCGCATCAGCAGGATGCCGCGTCCGTGCTGGGTGAGATTGGTCCCGTCTTCGGCGGAGTCGCCAACCGAGGTATTGAAGCCCGGACCAGGATCGCATATCACGATCTTGATTTCACCAGGGTCGACTTCCACCGTGCATTCGATCTTCTTGGAATAGTCGTTGCCGCAGCCGTGAAGCACGGCGTTCGCCAGCGCCTCCTGCAAGGCCACCAGGAGATCGATTTCTTCTTCGTCGCTGATGCCCTGGCCGGCGAGGAATTCCATGATGGCGTCGCGGCCATCGGTGATGGTGGGAGCGTCGCCTGCAAACACAAAGGCCTTCGTGAACGCCCGCCTGTCGGTCGACGGCCCGGCTTCCGGCAAAGGCACGCTCCTAGGCGGTCATAGCACGCCGCTCACACGGATCGACATCTTCCTCTTGCAGGCCTTCAAACCCCAGCACCGACTCCAGGTTGGTCATCGCCATCAGACGGCGCACACACGGTGAGGGATTGGCAATGCTCAGGCAGCCGGATCTCTGCCGCGCGTGGCAATACAGTTCGACCAGCAGCCCCAGTCCCGATGCATCCATCCCATAGACGTCGCGCAGATCGATGACCACGTGGCGCTCCGGCCGCGAGGTGGCGATGCAGCGTAACGTTTCGGCTTCCACGCCCAGCACGATTCGCCCGTGACACAGGAGTGTGACGGTTGGCGGCGCGCTCTGAACATTTACGGTCAACATAGTCATACCCCGAGACGTCCCTGCTCTTGTTACGTTAGGACGTCTCAATTTGTTTCTTGGGAGCGTGGTTATTTGAGTATGCCCAACTTTCATTGCAGGAAGATGAAAATGCGGGGCGGAAAGCTGGAGCAGAACAAAAGTTCACAATGGCGAATATTCTGCGAAGAATCTGAGGTTGGCGTCCCACTTGACGCGATGTCCGAGGCGTAGGAGTTTACGCGCGTTTACACTCCCAGGTCTCGAACATCGCGAGACCTGGGGCACCCGTGCTCACTTAGCGCAGAGCATTCGTTACTGCTGCTTCTTGGGCGCCATGCTGCTTCCGGCGCTCTTGTGAGCAGCGCTCGCGGCATGCGGCTCCGTAATCTTGATCTTGATGATCTTCGGAGGATTATCGGGACGATCGTTGCCGTTGCGCGGCAAGCGCGCAATCTTCTTCACCAGCTCGAGGTCCTGGCACTGGCCGAAGATGCTGTAGTGGCCGTTCAGCGAAGGATACGGAGCTTCGGTGATGAAGAACTGCGAGCCGTTGGTATTCGGGCCGGCATTGGCATAGGCGAGACGTCCGGGCTGATCGAATTTGAGGTCGGGAGTGGTCTCGTCCTTGATCTGGAAGCCGGGATCGCCGGCGCCGGTGCCTTCGGGATCGCCGCCCTGGATCATGAAGTCAGGGATCACGCGATGGAAGATGGTTCCGTTGTAGAGTGGCACACCTTTTTCCATCTGGCCGGTTTTGGGATTCTTCCAGGCCTTCGTGCCCGTAGCCAGTCCGATGAAGTTGGCGACCGAGACTGGAGCCTTGTCAGGGAAGAGAACGCAATGAATGGTTCCGAGCGTGGTTTCAATGTCGGCCGTGGTTTGATTGGCGTTTTGGGATGTCTTCTCGGTGTTGGAGTGCTGCTGCGATGTGGTGCTGCCGCTGGTCTGCGCCGCCGCAAAACTGGCGAGACAAAGAATGGTGGTGAGTAGCTTATTCATAATTCCTCCAAGAACTGCGGATCGTCAATTCAACGACCATTCATCTTTCCTGCTTGCGGAGCCGAAAAAAGACCAAAGCATTCAAGCCTAAGAAGCAAATCACTGCCACGAGTGGCAAGGTCTTCGCCGCCAACTCCCCAGTGTAACGAAGATAAACCAGCGTCCCGGCTATTCCCGCGTTTACGATCGAAAAGAAAAGCACTCTGCGATTCATGCTTGCCCACCGCCGCGCATTACTCCCGCGCGTCTTCTCCTTGCATGGTTTTCGACACTTTCTCTACATCGCCGAAGACCCGCAGTAGATTGCCGCCAAGAATCTTATCAAGATCTGCGGCGCTATAGCCGCGCTCGGCCAGGGCTTCGCTGATCTTTGGCAGATCGGCGGCGGAATCGAGTCCCTGCGGCGAGCAGTCGATGCCGTCGAAATCCGAGCCGAGCCCAACGTGATCGACGCCGGCAACCTTCACCATGTGATCGATGTGGTCGATCAGATCGCTGAGCGGCGGCCGCGGCAACTTCGGAGCGAGCCGAGCCTTCGCGGCGGCCAGTTGTTGCTGCACCTCTGGCGTCTGCGGTTTGATGAACAGATTCTGCACCGTCATGTAATCGGGATCCTTTTCGGCGCCCAGCTTCTTCGCGGTATCGAAGTATTTCTGCGACACGAATGCGCAATAGAAATTCGCCTGCGCGACGCCATTGTTTTTCGCCAGCGCCCGCAGCATGTCGTCGGTCATGTTGCGCGGAGCACTGGTCAGCGCGCGCGACGACGAGTGGGACGCGATCACCGGCGCGCGGCTCAGCTCCAGCGCCTGGTAGAAGGTCGAGTCGGCGACGTGCGAGATGTCAACCATCATGCCCATGCGATTCATCTCGGCGACTACCTGCTTGCCGAAGGGCGTCAGGCCGCCGTGATGCTGGATCTTCGCGTCGGTCATGTCCCCGCTGGAGTCACCGATGTCGTTCGTGTTCGACCAGGTCAGCGTCATGTAGCGCACGCCGAGACGGTAGTAGTCCCGCAGAATCCGGATGTCGCCTTCTATGGCGTGACCGCCCTCAACGCCGAGCAGCGCGGCGAACTTGTGCTCACGATGTGCGGCAAGAATGTCGTCGGTGCTGAAGGCCATCATCATCTTGTCGGGATGACGGCGCGCCTGCTCATACACCGAATCGATCATGTCGAGCGCGCGCCTGGCCTCGTGGCCTTTGTTGGCGCCGGGTTCAACCCATATGGAGAAGAATTCCGCGCCGAGGTTGCCGGCTTTGATCTTATTGAAGTCCAGATAGCCGGTGCCGGCATCTTGTGCGAGATCGAAGTTCTCGTCGACGAAGCGGCCCGGGGTGTCGGCATGCGTGTCGATGATGATGGCCGAGTCGTGAACCTTGCGCGCCTGTGCGGGAGTTAATGGCGTCTTAGTTGTGTGCGACGGCGCGGCCGGTTGTCCGGGCGTGGGGGTCGTTTGAGCGATGGCAAGAACAGAGAAGAAGAATGCGCAGCCCAGCAGCCGAGACAGCGTTCGCATCGATGCGGTAGTGCTCCGGAAAGAGATTTCGTTGCGTCTGGATTGTAAATGAAATGCCAACGCGAAATCCTTGGCAAGTGTCGCCGCTACGCGGCTCCAATCCTCAATCTGGCCGAGAGCCGGGGCTTTGCGCCTCGGCTTCAACGTCGAAGTCGCTGCTCCGCAGCTCGAGTCTGTCTCGACCAAGCCGCGAAGCGGCGACTATGTCGTCGGAGGCCGGGGCGCAAGCCCCCGTAACTCTACGTCCGGAAGAAATCCTTCACCGCCTGCCACATCACCTGGCCTCCGACGTCGGCGATGGATTTGGTGAGCGGGATGTCTTTGGGACAAACCTCCACGCAATTCTGCGCGTAGCCGCATTCCTGGATGCCGCCGTCGCCCATCAGCGCGTGCAGGCGATCGACCTTCAGCGCCTGTCCGGTCGGATGCGTGTTGAACAGCCGCACCTGCGAGATGGTGGCCGCGCCGACGAAGCCCGTCTTGTCATTGAATTGCGGACAGGCTTCCATGCAGCAGCAGCACGAGATGCAACGCGACAGCGGATAGGCGTCTTCCTGCATCTGCGCGGATTGCCGCGGGCCTGTGCCGAGATCGTAAGTGCCGTCCACCGGTACCCAGGCCTTCACCTTCTTCAGGTTCTCGAAGAGCACGCTGCGGTCGACCGCGAGATCGCGCACCACCGGGAACTTGGAGAACGGTTCCAGCACCACCGGCTTCTCCAGTTGGTCGATGAGCGCCGAGCAGGCCATGCGGGCCTTGCCATTGATGAGCATGGCGCAGGAGCCGCAGACTTCTTCCAGGCAGTTGGAGTCGTAGGTGACGGGCGTGGTCGCTTTGCCCGACTTAGTGACGGGGGCGGCCGCGATGTCCATCAGCGCAGAGGTGACGTTCATGCCGGGACGGTGCTGTAGTTCAAATTCTTCCCAGTACGGCTTGGACTCCGGTGTGTCTTGCCGCTTAACTTTTATGAGTACAGTTTTCGAGTTCGCCATGTTTGTATTAGCCATCAGCCGTCAGCTATCAGCCGTCAGCAAATCAATTCTGCATTCAGGTGTCATCCTGAGCGAAGCATCCGCGCCTTTTGCGAATGCGGAGTCGAAGGACCCCTATCCTGCCAAAAACCTGTCGTCCCTACGGGACTCAGCCCTTCCATCTACGCCTACCGAGCCCTGTAGCGCTGGGTTAAGCTCTTCCATCTCGCTTCGCGAGACTTGGTTCAATCCGGCTCAGTGGCAGATTCAACGCAATACCCCTGCAGCGGCTGAAGCCGCATTTCCCCCAAGCCAACCTTCGGCACGACTGAAGTCGTACCCTGACACAACCCTTACAGCCTGCGTCCGCCGCCTTAGCTGACGGCTGACAGCTGCTTCTACGTCGCGGCGTCGTACCGTCTGGGCCGCGGCTTGATCAGCGACGTATCCACGGGTTCGAACTCGAAGCGCGGCTCGTCGGCATCCGGAGCGAAGTAGGCTTTCGTCGTCTTCAGCCAATTCGCGTCGTCGCGCTCCGGAAAGTCCGGCTTGTAATGCGCACCGCGCGACTCGTCTCGCATGCCGGCGCCTTGGGCGATCACGCGCGCCAGTTGCAGCATGTTGTAGAGCTGCCGCGCAAACACGAACGACGTGTTCGCCCACATTGACTTGTCGCTCAGGTTGACGTGGCGATAGCGCTCCAGCAACTCCACCAGCTTCTCGTCAGTCTCGCGAATGTTCTTGTTATAGCGAATGACCGTGACGTTCTTGGTCATCAGCTCGCCCAATTCGCGCCACAGCAGGAACGGATTTTCCGTGCCGTCGTTGCTGATGAGCCGTGCGTTGATTTCTTCCTGCCGCTTGCGCTCTGAATCGTACACGTGTCCGGCCGCATGCTTTCCGCTCTTGATGACGTTGTGCGCATACTTGACCGCGTTCGGCCCGGCAACGAATCCGCCGTAGATGCATGACATGAGTGAGTTCGCGCCCAGGCGATTCGCGCCGTGGATCGAATAGTCACACTCGCCGGCTGCGTACAGGCCTTCGATATTGGTCTTCTGATCGAAGTCGACCCACAGACCGCCCATGGTGTAGTGCATGCCGGGGAAGATCTTCATGGGGACGTCGCGCGGATCGTCGCCCACGAACTTCTCGTAGATTTCGAGGATGCCTTCCAGCTTGCGATCCAGAGTCTTGCGGTCGATGTGCGTCAGGTCGAGGTAGACCATCGGCTGGCCGTCGATGCCGAGGTTGTGCTCATACACGACTTTGAAAATAGCGCGCGTGGCCACATCGCGCGGCACCAGGTTGCCGTACTTGGGATACCACTCTTCCAGGAAGTACCAGCGCTCCGTCTCGGGAATGCTCTTAGCCTCGCGCTTGTCGCCGGGCTGCCTGGGCACCCAGACGCGGCCGCCTTCACCGCGCGCCGACTCCGACATCAGGCGCAACTTGTCTTCGCCAGGAATACAGGTGGGATGGACCTGGATGAACTCACCGTTGGCATAGAAGGCGCCTTGCTGGTACAGGGCCGACTGCGCCGATCCGGTGCAGACCACGGAATTGGTCGACTTGCCGAAGATGGCGCCGTTGCCGCCGGTCGCCATGACGACCGCTTCGGCCGGAAACGTGTGTACCTGCATGCTGCGCAGGTCGAGCGCGCAAATGCCGTGGCAAACGCGCGCATCGTCGATGACGGCGGAGAGAAACTCCCAGGCTTCGTACTTGGTGACCTTGCCTTCGGCCTCGTAGCGGCGCACTTGCTCGTCGAGCGCGTACAGCAATTGCTGGCCGGTCGTCGCTCCGGCGAATGCGGTGCGGTTGAAGAGCGTGCCCCCGAAGCGGCGGAAGTCGAGCAGTCCCTCGGGTGTGCGGTTAAAGGGAACGCCCATGCGGTCGAGCAGGTCGATGATGCCCGGCGCCTGGTCGCACATGGCCTTTACCGGCGGTTGATTCGCCAGGAAGTCGCCGCCGTAGATGGTGTCGTCGAAGTGCAGCCAGGGAGTGTCGCCTTCGCCCTTCAGATTCTTGGCGGCGTTGATGCCGCCCTGCGCGCACACCGAGTGAGACCGCTTGACCGGGACGATGGAGAAGAGGTCGACGTGACCTCCCATCTCGGCAATCTTGATGGTGGCCGACAAGCCCGCCAGTCCGCCACCTACAACGATGATCTTAGGATGAGCCATAGAAAAACCAGTGTTAGCAACTAGCAATTAGTCAAAACAACGCCAACAACTACTGCAAAAAATTGGAGCGGCCGAAGCCGCTCGATCTATCGCATCTGCGACGATTCGTACGGAGATTCGATTTGCGCCGGTGGTGGCACCGCAGGCGTGTTCAGGAACCCGCGAATGGTGAAGATTCCGATGGCCACCAGGATCACGGCAACTCCTGCGCAGACGACGCCGAATTTGCGGCGCGCTTTGTCGCCGACGGTGAAGCCCCACTTGGCCGCGAACAACCAGAGTCCGTACGAGAAGTGCCACGACGCCGCCACAATGCCGATGACGTAAGCCGCCACTGCCCACGGATTCATGAACTCCTGCTGCACCTTCCAGAAGCCGGCATTGGGATTCTCCATCAGGTACACACCGGTGAAGCGCATGGTGTACAGGTGATATGCGATGTAGAGGAAGGCGATGATGCCGGTCCAGCGCTGCGATGTGTAGAGCCAGTTACCGCTCCAGGGATATTCGCCGACGTTGGAATCGCCCTGGTACCAGATATAAATGCCGTAGAGCGCGTGATAGAGCAGCGGCAAAAAGATGAAGAGCCACTCCATCACATGAACAAAGGGCAGGCTGGTCAGGAATTTTACCTGGGCGTTGTAGGCCTGAGGCCCTTTCATCGCCTCCGCGTTGGAGATGAAGTGTTCGATGAGAAATGCGCCGATGGGAATAATGCCGGAGAGCGAGTGTAGCCGGCGCAAAAGGAACGAGTAGCCTTGGCCTGCGCGCAGGGGAGCTACTCCGTTCTTAACTCGGGCGGCACTGGATTCGATAGAACTGGCTGAAGAAGCCACGAAGCCAACTCCTTATGACGCTGGAACCTCCCAATCTGCAACGCGAGCGCGCCTATTGGGTTCGGAGCGTATGAGCAAACATTCCATTATCAAGTTCGCCAAGAGTGCAAGTCAAGAAACCGGGGTAGTTGGCGAAACGCCTGAGGCGGGCGATCTCTGGCGGATAAGCGGGTTTCAGCATAACGGGACGACGGGCCGAGAGTTTGTGATTTTCGTCACAGTTGTTGCGGTAATCCTTGGCCCGGGTCTCGCTTTCTCGAGACCTGGGGCTCGGTGGATTTTTGATGAACGTACGCGACAACGAATGGACTGCGGACCCGGGAGGTTTTCAGCGGCTAGGTGTGAAAACCCAGGTCTCGAAAATCGCGAGACCTGGGCGACCCAGAATAACCACGATCAGCTTCGTTCCTCCATTTATAGTGTCCTCATCGCATGCTGATTCGCGAGCACGTTCCGCTGGCTCCGCTCACGACCCTTGGTGTCGGCGGAGCCGCGCGCTATTTTGCTGAAGCGACGACGGAAGCCGAGGTCAGGGAGGCGGTCGAGTTTTCGCGCGCGCGAAAGTTGCCGCTGTTCGTACTCGGCGGCGGAAGCAATCTGGTGGTCGCCGACGCCGGCTTCAACGGGTTGGTTCTGAGAATTGCCATTGCAGGCGTGTCGCATTTCACGCCGTCTTATGGCGACCTGGTTTTCGCGGCCGGTGCGGGGTGCGACTGGGATGCGTTTGTTGCGCAAACGGTCGAAGCCAATTGCGCGGGGCTGGAATGTCTCAGCGGAATTCCCGGCACCGTCGGCGGCACGCCGGTGCAGAACGTCGGCGCTTACGGTCAGGACGTTTCCGAAACCATCACCGAGGTGCGCGCGCTCGACTTGACGTCGCTTGAGGTTGCCACTCTCTCCAACGCCGACTGCGGCTTCGCCTATCGCACCAGCATCTTCAACACCACGCAACACGGACGCTACATTGTCCTGCAAGTCGCGTTCGCCTTGCGACAGCATGGCAAGCCCAGCATCCGCTATGCCGATCTGGAGAAGCACTTCGGCAGCCGATCCGGCGCCCCAACGCTACAGGAAGTCCGCGGTGCGGTGCGCGAGATTCGTCATCGCAAGGCCATGCTGATGGTTCCCGGTGAAGAGGACGCGCGCAGCGCTGGATCGTTCTTCAAGAATCCGATGGTGCCGCAAGCGTTCTTTGCGGAGTTAGCGGCGCGACTCGCGTCGGAAGGATCAGCTCTGCCGAGCTACGCCGCTGCTGATGGCTGCAGAAAAATTCCCGCAGCCTGGCTGGTAGAGCACGCGGGCTTCGCGAAGGGCCACACCAAAGGCCAAGTCGCAATCTCGCGCAAACATGCGCTGGCCATCGTGAATCGCGGCGGCGCAACCGCAGCCGAGATCGTCGCGCTCAAGGACGAGATTCAGATCGGCGTACAAGAAAAGTTCGGAATCCAGTTGCAGCCCGAGCCGGTGTTCCTTGGGTTCGATGACCATTGAGTGCTACGGGTCGGGTACCCGATTGCGGCTCAGTCTCGTTCCGGCGGCCTAGGCCCGGGGCAGCGTAAGCAGACGATACAGCGGAATGCACAGCAGCAGGGTAGCCACTCCCGCCATCCCCACCCGCACCACTTGCGTTTTGAAGCGCTGGCTGACTGCCGTGAGCAGCAACACGGTCGCCAGCATTACCGTGACCCTTACGTAATCATCGGAGCGCTCGCGCGCCTGGTCACCGAGTTCGAAAGTTGCGGTAGCTTCTTCGTTCAGCTTGGCGGCCTTTTCGGTTGTGGAACTGTGATACTCCGTCATGGACTGCGGACCCGGGGGAGCGTTGGGATTGTTGAGTGGATCGGTTTTCTTCCAGGCCTCAAATGCCGGGCGAAACTCAGGCAGGAAGCGACGCTCGAAAAGATCGGCGAGTTTCTTGTTTCCATCCTCTTCCGCCTTCAGCCACTCGACCACGGTCGAGGCATTGTACAAACGCTCTTGATTTGCGGTGGTCGCTGCTCCCTCGGCTTGAACCCGTAGCTTGGTGGAGTTGCCGTAGAGTTCGGCCTGATGTCCCGTCCAAAGCGCCGCCTGGTACCCACTCCACGCGGTGGTTATGGCGACCAGAGCGAGCACGATGGCTTCCACGATCTCCAGCATTTCGTGAGCGAACGAGTGGGCGTGCTCTTTGTGTTCGCTGAGGTGATGGGCCACCTCGATGTTGGCGCCTCCGGCTCCTTCGGGCATGGCGAGGTCTCCTTGGCACTGTGAAAGATAGGCAAAGTCAGTGTACCTTGTGGGCCGGCGGATATTTGATTGCGCCGGGTTGTGGTGTGGATTGTCGAACGAGTCCACGTAACGGATCAGTGCAACGAGCCCAGGTCTCGAAAACCGTGAGACCCGGTGCACCCGGATTTGCTTGTCCGCTGGTGGACAAGGAACGTCGAATCCGGACGCCACGCCCCTCCCCTCACGCTCTTCGCCAGTCGGTATCCCTCCTGTTTCCCTAGCGTTATCGTCCCAGGCAGTTGGCCCTGGACGTGTACCTGTCTAGGCTTCGAGGTGTCTCTCCGGAGAATTTGGGATGCATAGCCTGCTGCAAGACCTTCGCTTCGCCGTCCGCCAGCTGCGCAAGAGTCCGGGCTTTGCCCTGACGACGGTGCTGACTTTGGCGCTCGGCATCGGCGCAACCACGGCGATGTTCAGCCTGATCAACAGCGTGCTGTTGCGGCCACTGCCGTTTCCCGAGGCTGACCGGCTGATGATGATCGCTCCGCTCGACAGCTTTGCGGTGAAGCCGGGAATTCCCACCAGCCTGAGCTATCCCGATTTCTTCGACTGGCGCAGCCGTCAGCATTCGTTCGACGCCATTGCTTCGTATCATCGCGACAGCCACACGCTCACCGGAAGCGGCACGCCGCAGGAGCTGGAATCGGAGACAGTGTCGGCGGACTTCTTCCACGTGCTGGGCGTAAGCCCGATGTTGGGCCGCGGCTTCGTTGCCGATGACGAGAAAAAAGGAACGCGGGTTGTCGTCTTAAGCCACGAGCTGTGGCAGTCCACGTTTGGCGCGGACCGAGGCATCGTCGGCCGCAACATCACGCTCGACGGCAACAGTTACACCGTGGTCGGTGTCATGCCAACGGGATTCATGTTTCCCATGATCAATCCGGCAACGGCTTTCTGGACCTCGCTGGCCGACGACAACAACGATCCCAAGGAGCCCCTTACCTCGCAGCGCGGCGCCATGATGGTTAGAGCGATCGGCCGCCTTAAGCCAGGCGCTACGGTTGCGCAGGCTGCGGCCGATCTTAGCCTGATCGAGCAAAACCTTGCAGCTCAGTATCCTGACACCGACAAAAGGCTGGGAAGCGTCACCGTCGTACCGGAGTTGGAGAACCTGGTGGGCGACACCAGCTCGGCGCTGCGGGTGCTCTTCGCGGCAGTGATGTTCCTGCTGCTGATTGCCTGCACCAACGTCGCCGGACTGATGCTGACGCGCGCCTCGCGCCGGCGATCGGAGATTGCGGTACGCGCCGCCATGGGCGCCAGTCGTTTTGAAATCATTCGTCAGGTGCTGGTTGAGTCGGTGGTTCTCTCGGTGTGCGGCGGCGCGCTGGGGGTGGCTCTGTCCGGACTGTTTCTCAGGACGATTCTGCGCTTCGTGCCGCAGGATCTGCCGCGCCTCAATCAGGTGGCCATCGATGGCCGGGTGCTGATGTTTGCCGCCCTGGTTTCGATTGCGACGGGAGTACTTTTTGGCGTCCTACCGGCCTGGCGGATGTCGAGGCTGGACCCGTCGCTGGCCTTGCGTGAAGGCACGCGCACCATGACCACCGGCCGCGGACAACATCGCTTGCATAGTGCGCTGGTAGTTGCAGAAACGGCGATCGGGCTGGTGTTGCTCATCGGCGCCGGGCTGCTGATTCACAGCTTCGTTCGCGTGCTGAACGTTGATCCCGGCTTCGATCCGCATAATGTCCTTACCGCCAGCATCGACTTGCCCGACAGTCAGTATTCTTCGCTCAAGAGAGTACAGTTCCAGCAAGAACTGTTGTCTCGGCTGGCTGCGCTGCCGGGCGTGGAATCGGTATCGTCGGGCTTTCCGATACCGCTTTCGCAGCACAACATCGGGGTTGGATTCAGCGTCGAAGGCCATCCGGTTGCCAAGGGTGACGAACCCGCCGAGCCGACCACGATTGTGACTCCGGGATTCTTCCGCACGATGCGCATCCCGATCATCGCGGGACGCGACTTTCTTCCCACGGACAATACGAAAGCGCCGGCAGTCGTAATCATTGATCAGGCGTTCGCGAACAAATACTTCCCGGGCGAAAATCCAATCGGCAAGCACATTACCCCAGGGCTGGGCGACGGCATCACCGATAGTCCAGCCCGCGAGATCATCGGTGTCGTAGGCAGCGTCAAGCGGAAAGGCCTGACGGTCGACCTGGCGGCGCAGTTTTATCTACCCCTGCCGCAGGCCATCATTCTGTCGCCCGCACTGGTCATTCGTACGTCGGGCAACCCGCTCAACCTGCTGGGACCGCTGCGCATGGTGCTTGCTCAAATGGATAGCAATGTCCCGCTCTACCGCATCAACACCGTCGACGACTTCATTTCGCTGTCGGCGGCGCAGCCGCGCTTCCAGACCGTGTTGATCACGTTCTTCGCTGTGATGGCGCTGCTGCTTGCGGCGGTCGGCCTGTATGCGGTTCTGGCCTACATGGTAGCGCAGCGCACGCTCGAGATTGGCTTGCGTCTGGCGCTGGGTGCGCCGCGGGAAAGCGTCGTCGGACTGATCCTGCGGCGAGGGTTGCTGCTGGCGGCGATTGGACTCGGCATCGGCATCGTTGCCTCGGTGATGCTGACGCGCTTCCTGTCGGAGCTGCTCTACGGGGTGAAGCCGCTCGATCCGCTGACGTTCGTGGCGGTAAGCGCAGTCCTGATGCTGGTGTCGTTGATCGCCAGCAGCGCGCCGGCCTATCGCGCGGCCCGGCTGGATCCGATGCGGACATTGCGCGAGCAGTAAGGCCCTCACGGCCCTGCTGAGCCGCGCTTCGTCAGGGGCCATGGCGTGGCTGCTGTTGTGCGCGGCACGGAGATCCAGCCTCAGAACGCGAGACGAAAGAGCCTGGTCTCAGCGCTGGATGGCAAGCGGTTCTTAAGATGGGGCCCCTTTCAGGGGCGCCACGAGGGGGTGACAGGATGGCAACGGAACGCATGCGCCAGGAAGTACCCGCATCATTTGGACCGGACGACATCGCCCGCCACGTCGAACAAGGCTGGAGATTGGTCGCGGTCGAATGGGAGCGCGATCGCACGGACGACACGCAGCGCCCGGAGGAAGTTCCCTTTGGATTGCAGATCGCACCGGATGCGCAGCATCTGGAAGAGAACCCGTCGGAGCAGGAGATCCTGAAGCTGATGATGGAGCTCACTGTGCAAGACGGCCCCTACTCCGCAATCGCCGAAGAACTCAACCGTCGCGGCTATCGTACCCGTCAGGGTATGCGCTGGACGCCAATCTCGGTGTTTCAGATGCTGCCGCGTCTCATCGAGGTCGGACCTAAGATCTTTGCCACCGAAGAGTGGCAGGAACGGCGCAAACGGCTGGCCAGAGCGATGTAAGGTTTCACCGAGGTTTTACGGTTTTTCGTCGGGTTGTCGATGAAGCAATGCTAAAGGAATGCTCGGAACGTCTTGCGGACCGGTGTCATCCCCCACGTCTCGAACACCACGGGACATATTTCTTGCGGTTCTCGATGAACCAGTGTTAAAGGAAATGGTCAGAGCTTTTAGCGGACCGATGTAAACCCCCGCGTCTCGAACACCGCGAGACATGGGGCACCCGGATGTGTCGCCCGGACAAACAAAAACGGTACAGCCCTTGCTGCTGTACCGTTTCTTTACGTCCATGTTGAGGGGTTCTTACCTGGACGTAAAGCCGTACTGGTATTGGTATTGGTTGCTGCGCATGGCATCGCGCATGGCCTGCTTCGATATCTTTACCTTGCACTTGGTATTGGGCAGGACCGGCGCGGTGACCTGGGTGTCGACATCGATCGCAGGAACGGCGGGCACAGCAGGTATCTCCATGCTCTCGAGCTGCTCCTGTGCGACCTGCAACTTCAGCTGTCTCTCCGCGATTTGTTTCTGAATCCGCTGGTCCAGATCGGCGGGAATTGCCATAGCAAACGCGGCCGGCCTCGCAGTCACATGCGCGTAAGCACGCATGGAATCTCTCTCGATACGCATGGCGTCTCTACGGGCGCGCTCGGCTTGCTGCATGGCTCGCTCGCGCGCGCACCGGGTGATGGCGGTATCCTGCCGCGCCATCTGCTCGGCGATCGTGGATTCCATGCCTGGCATATTCATCTCGGCCACAAGTTGGGCCTGTTCGGGGGGGTAGCCATGCTGAAAGTGGCTGCGCACTCTCGCCACGGTGTGCGCCGCAGAGTTTGCCCAGCACCGGGCCGCCGCCACGGTTCTGTAATTTTCTGAGTGGTCGACCGACATCCGCTGCAACGCATGGAAGCCGCGGGAGAACACCGCGAAGGTCGCAATCATCGCCAGGGCTGCAACCAGATATCTGCGCTCCATACTGCCTCCTCCATACCTAAGACGCGAGAGCCACCAGACAGTTAGAGATTTTGTGGTGAACTGCAGGGCTCCGGGTCCAACCGGAGTAATACACGTTGACGGCCATACTCGGCAGCTTGCAACCTATTGCGAATGAAAAGGTTTCGCTGGATGCGAGATCGCAATTGCATGACTTGAGCGTCCGGCGACGAAACACGCTGTCCGCCTGTGGACAAATGCACGGATAGATCAGATCAGCCGAAAACAGGAAGCGCCGTTTACCGCGATGTAACCTGCGGGACCGGTGATGAGGTTCGCACCGCGAAGCTGGCATTTCGCAGGCAGATTTGTGGAGTTCGACACTAGCGAATGGAGCGTGCCGTGGCACACCAGGCACGTGTCGCCTGCAGATGTTGTTCGCGTGAGGCGAGCCGGCTGCGGCAAGCGTTCGCCGAGCCTTCCATCCTCCGCAACTCCTCTCGAAAGCGCAGCAGATTCTCGCGGTACTCTGCGAGCTGGCGATGGAGTTCGCTGTTCTTCGCAAGCTGAATGCCGCTCTCGAGCAAGGTGCCCACCGAGCGCAGAGTGCGTTCGATCTGGAACATCGCCTGGACTTCCTCTTCATTGCCTTCCACCGGCAAGCCGCCAAAGCGCGCGAAGAAATTGCGGAAGCCTTCATTGGCATCGCGAAGCAGGTCGAGGTTGGATACTTCGTTTATGCGTTCCATTCGCCGGTCGGACCTCCTTCCGAGGTTGGAGGTGTCGAGGGTGCGGCGGTCACCGGTTGCAGCAGCCGCTTGGCCTGGCTCCAGCAATCGCGCACCTCTGACATGGAGCGGATCTGCTGTTGCATCAGGTCCCCCGATCCGCGTATCTGCGCCTCCAGCAGCTTCGCCCGCACTACGCTGTAGAACCGTTCAAACTGCCTCGCCGCCTCGCCCCCCCGTTCGAAGTCAAGCGTGCCCTGTAACTGCTGCAGCACCATCAAGGCATGGCCAATCTGGGCCGAACGTAATTCGATGTCGCCCTTGAGCATGGCAGTCGAGGCGCGGCGCATGTCCTCGATGGCCGAATCGTAAAGCAGGATCACCAACTCGATAGGAGTAGCGCCGCGGACCGCGCTCTCCTGGTAGCCTTGCCGGGCATTCCCTGTGGTCTTCATTCGCCTCTCTAGCTGCTGGAACTGGAACTGGAACTGGCGTTGGGCAGGCTGCCCAGCTGAGCTGCAACCTGCTCCATCTGCATCGGATACTGCTGTAACAACGCGTCCAGGTTGCCGTACTGCGTAGTCAACTGGTCCTGTACGGTTGCCATGCGCACTTCGAAGTCATTGATCTGGTCGGTCAGGCCCTGGTTGGTCTGGTTCAGTCCATTGATGTCGGCGGCGACCGGCCCAAGGGTCGGGTCGGTCAGCTGCAGCATCTGCGTGCCGGCTATCTGGCCCCAGCCCGAGGCCGACTGAAAGAAGCTCTGCACATCGGAGAAGTTGCTGCTCAGCGCCTGGCTGAGATTGGTGCTGTTGATCTGCAGCGTGCCATCATCCTGCATCTCAATGCCCATCGATTGCAGGTTGACATACTGCCCCACGCCGCTGACTGAGCCCGTGATCATGCTCAGCAGGCTGCTTTGCAGCGAGCGCAACATGCTGTCGCCCGCCAGCACGCCTTCTTTGCCGCTCGAGTCCAGCGTGTACTGCTGGTTGATGGAGCCGATCACGGCGTTATAGGCGTCGACAAACGTCTGGATGGCCTGCGAGGCGGTTGTCGTATCCGGCTGCACGCTGACCAGTACCGGAGTGTTCGCATCGGCTGCGCCCAGGCTGAGGGTCACGCCAGGTATGGCGCCGGTCACCGTGTTGGTGCCGCTGTCCACCGGTACGCCGTCGACGGTGAGTTGCGCGTCGACTCCGCTCGACTCGGTGAAGCTGCTGGCCGAACTGCTGACGTTGAGATTGCCGTTTGTCCCGGAAGTCTTGCTCACCAGCACCAGGCGCGATCCTTCTGAGTCGGTCATCACATTGGCGGTCACACCGTAGGAGCCGCTGTTAATGTAGCTGACGGCTTGCTGCAACGTGGTGTCCGTGCTGGGAATATTGATGGTATCGGTCTTCACCGGGTGTGCGGGATCGCTGCCGTACTGGATCACGATCTGGGTGCCACCCAGAGACGTGCCCGATGGGATGTAGCCGGAATAGCTGCTGGAGGTGGTGGCCAATTTGCTGACGGTAATGGAATGGGTGCCGGCCGCGGCGGTGTTGTCGGCGGTGGCTGAGACAATCGTCGAATCACTCGATCCGGTGGTGTTCTGACTGAAGGCGCCGGCCAGATCTTTGAGGCTGTTCTCGGCGTTGTACAGGGTGGTCAGCTGGGTGCCGAGACTGGTAAGCGCGCTGACCTGCGAGTTGATGGTGGTCTGCTGGTTCTGCAACTGCACTTCGGGCTGGCGCTCGACCTGCATCAGCTCGCTGACCACGGTGCTGACATCGATGCCGGAGGTCTTGCCGCTGAAGGCGTCGTTCACGTTACTGACAATGCTGCTCAGGGTGCTGCCATAAAGACCGGTACTGAAGGAGCTCATGATTTTCTATCCCTCCGTTACTCGCGAGTCAGAACCATCACGATGCAGCACCGCAAGGAGAGAAGGGGGACCCGCGAGTCCCGCCTTCTCCCCCGTGCAACCTGGGCCCGCCGCTCACCTCTGACGGCGGACCAGCCTACCTACTGGAGCAGCTTCAACACGCTCTGCTGCATCTGGTTCGCCTGCGCCAGGGCCGAGATGCCGGTCTGGCTCAGAATCTGGTACTTGGTCAGGTTGGCAACGGTCTGCGTAATGTTGGCGGACTGAATGCCGTCCTGCGCAGCCGACAGGTTCTGGGTCTGGTTAGCCATTACGTTTCCGGCGGCCTGCAGACGGTTGGTGCCGGCACCGATGGAACCGCGTAAAGCCGCGACCTGCGAAATCGCGTTGTTGATATCGGTCAGCGCCGCCTGGGAAGTGCCGGTGGTCTGCAAATTGTCGTTGGAAATGCTGATGCCATTCATGTTGCCGCTGTCGAACGTGCCGAGAGTTACACCGATCGTGCTGCTGCCCGCAATCGTGGAATCGCTCAGATACACATCCATGGTGCTGGAGTTGGTGGTATTGGTAAGCGTTTCGGCAGCGGCGTCGGTGCCGATCTTGAGCGTGTTGGTAGCGCCGGCACTGGCCAGCGGGTCGGCAGCGCTGCCCCGATTCTGGGTATCGGTCACTACCAGGTTGCCGGTATCGTCCAGAGTGGCAATCAGGCCTTTGCCGGAACCGTTGACGTCGTTGATCAGATCGCCTACCGTAGCGTCGCCGCTAAATGTTGCCGTGGTGTATGCGGGCGTCGCCAGAGTGGTGTCCCAGTACTTGACCGAGAGGTTGCCGCTAATGGTGGTAGCGGTTCCAGCCGGGGTGGTAACCGCGGTGGTGAGCTGGTTATTGTTGGTCGAGCCGCCCTGGAAAATGGCAGCGCCGTTATAGGTCGTGTTGGTGCCGATGCGGTCGATTTCTGCCTTGATCGACTGGAACTCCGAATCCAGCGCCTCGCGTTGCGAGCCGTCATTCACGGTTCCGTTGGCCGATTCCGTAGCCAGGGTCACGGCGCGGTTTAACAGGGTAGTGACCTGCGACAGGGCGCCATCGGCGACCTGCAGCTTGCCTACACCTTCATTGGCATTCATGGCCGATTGGGTTAGGGCCGTGACGTTAGCTTGCAATCCGTCCGCAATCGCAAGGCCGGCGGCATCGTCCGCGCCGGAATTAATACGGGAGCCGGAGGCCAGCTGCTCCAGTGTCTTCTGGAGATTCGCCTGAGTAATCGACAGCTGATTCTGCGCGGCAAGGGATGGGATGTTGTTTAGAATACTGATTGCCATGGAATAGCTCCTCTCTCAGTTCCACCTTGCCCGAGTTCGACTCGAGTTCGTTCCCGCAGATGCGCTGCCGGGGCTTGTTCTGACCGGCGGAACCTTGTGCATGTCACCCACTCCATCGGCTCTCGCAGAACTCGGCTTTAATGCCAGGCGAATCTTTCGCTGCCCTCTTTAGCTCGCCCCCCGCATCCCCTCATTCTTGGAGAATTCTCATCGCCGGCGGGGCCTTCCGGACAGAGCGTAAAGACTGCAAACCAAGTACCACGCCGGTTGAAGTGCTGGGCAAGTTTTGCCGATAACCTCTCTGATCCACCCCTACCCCCGGCGGAGGAGTTTGCATGATTCAGCTCACCCGCTTGAACAGTACGCGCCTGGCGGTCAACTCCGACCTCATTAAATATGTCGAGGAGGCGCCGGACACGGTCATCACGCTGCTGAACGGCGAAAAGCTGGTGGTGCGCGAGACCACGGAGCAAGTCATCGAACGGGTGCGTGACTTTCGGCGCTCCGTCCTGATCGCTGGCTCGGGCGTTACTTCCGCAGCAGCCGAGGACTCGGACGCGGAAACAGCCTGCTCTCGCCCGGAAGGATCAGCGCGTGGATAAGAGCAGCTTCATCGGGATACTGGTCGGTGTCGGGGGCATCGTAGCCGGCCTGCTGCTCGAGGGAGGCAAACTGTCGCAGGTATTGCAGCCCACGGCCGCCATCATTGTTTTTGGCGGGACGTTGGGAGCGGTGCTGCTGCAATATCCGCTGTCGGTCGTGGGCTCAGCTTCTCTCCGCCTGGTGCAGGTGTTTTTCGAGCGCGGCCGGGAACCGCAGCAGATCGTGCAGCAGCTCATTACGTTCGCCGACAAAGCTCGCCGTTACGGCATGGTCTCGCTCGACGCCGATCTGCCGCAGCTGGAAGACGCCTTCATGAAGAAGTCGCTGATGCTGGCCGTGGACGGCACCGAACCGCAGGAACTGCGCAAGATGATGCAATTGGAGATCGACAATCAAAGCGAATACGAGGACAACATTCCCAAAGTCTTCGAGTCGGCAGGTGGATTTGCGCCGACCATCGGAATCATCGGAGCGGTGCTCGGCCTGATTCAAGTCATGCAGCACCTGGACAACATCAACGAGGTCGGCAAAGGGATCGCGGTGGCGTTTGTTGCCACCGTCTACGGCGTGGGCTCGGCAAATCTCTTCTTCCTGCCCAGCGCCGGGAAGTTACGCTGGCGAATTCGCGAAGAGCAGATCGTGCGCGAGATGACGCTGGAAGGCGTGATCTCCATTCTGGAAGGAATGAATCCGCGCATGCTGGAAACCAAGCTGGTCGGCTTTCTGCGCGACGCTCCCAAACAGATCAAACCGGCCACCCGGGCGTGGCGATGAAAGACCGCCGGCGTGGACCTTCCATCAGCCATGACCGCTGGCTGGTTTCCTACGCCGACTTTGTCACCCTGCTGTTCGCGTTCTTCGTGGTGCTTTACGCCACTGCGCAGGTGGACAAACAGAAAGCCCTGCGACTGTCGAATGCGATCGAGTCAGGCTTTCAGGAACTCGGGGTCTTTCGGAACGGCGACCCGGAGGCGGTCTCGGCTGCGGTTCCAGATTCGGCCGAAGTTTCGTCACCGAAAGCAGCAGCCCCGCCGTCGGCCCAGGAGATCTTGCGGCAGCACGATCTCAGCGCCATCCGCAGCGAACTGGAGCGCGCGCTGGCTCCCGAGATCAGGCAGAACGACGTGGCCTTGCACCTGGACGCCGACGGCCTGGTCGTCAGTCTGCGCGAGATGGGATTCTTCGACAGCGGCTCGGCCAGCATCAAGCCGGGAGCGGAAAATGCCTTCAGACGTATCGCCCTGATCCTGCGGGACCACGCCTGTTTCGTGCGGATTGAAGGCCACACGGACAACGTACCGATTCACACGGCACAGTTCGCCTCCAACTGGGAGTTGTCGACCGCGCGCGCCACCGACCTGGTCAAGGCTTTGGTCGAGCGATATGAGATCTCCGCCGACCACTTGTCCGCCGCAGGATATGCCGAGTTCCATCCCGTGTCCTCGAATGACAGCGTTAAAGGCCGGCAACTCAATCGTCGCGTGGATGTCGTCATCCTCCGCGCCGGGCACTCGGCGAGCCCCTCCGCTCAAGCGCCGTCGGCGCTTGCCGGTATCGAAACCGCGATGGGACCGTGAGCAATAGCTGCGGATGGCTTCACGGCATACGCGGGTGCATCGCACAGCTTCGATTCCTGGTCGGCTCCCGCGCTCAGCGCTTCCGAGACGCGCGACAGCAGAACATCCACGGTGAATGGTTTTTGTATGTGAATGGCCGATGTCAGTTTCGTTTTCCTGAACAGGTCCTGTTCCGCATATCCCGACATGAAAATAGTGATGAGGCCAGGCTGATGATTCAGCAGGTGGTGAGCCAGGTCCGCGCCGTTCATCTCGGGCATAACGATATCGGTCAACAACACATCGATCTTTCCTTGATGCAGGCTGGCAAGCCGCAGGGCTTCCTTGGCATCGCCGGATTCGAGCACCTGGTAGCCGGCGTGGGATAAAACTTCGCCGGTAATTTCGCGCACCGTGGACTCGTCTTCGACCAGCAGGATCACGGTGGAGTTGGGCGTCTGCCTATTCGCGGGAGTTGACATGTTCGCCTCGTCAGGATTCTTGCAACCCACTGACTCATGCAAGAACAGCGCCAATTTCTGCGGGATATCTCAGAAATGGTTAACTTGGGACGCCTCAGTGATATGCGAAGAAAAGGCGAATTGCGGCGATCCTTCACTTCGGACGGGGATGGGAATTGTTCCGGAATCGGCGCCCCGCTTCGGGAAAATTCAAGCTTGATCTACGCAAACGCGCAAATGTTCGTTGAGGTTCGCAATCTGCGGTTGCCGCCAGGGTGCGGATTCCAAACAAACGGGCGGCTCACCGGCCGCCCGCTCCTGCCACAGTATGTCTTAGACCGGTATGGACTGGTTGCGATGTTCTCGATCTTAACTACATCGGACGGCTGGCGCGCTTGCTGACCTTGCCCTCGCCTTGTTCATCGCCCAGCAACTCTTCCAATTGCGAGAGCAAAGCATCAGGCCCTTCGTCCTTCGAGACCACACAATCAATCGCTTCACTGTTGCCGGAATAATAGTAGGGCGACAGCATCACAGTAATTACCTCTGGACACGAGTCTTTTACCTGTTCCGCCAAGCGTTCAAAGTCGACACCAGAATCGTTATTGTCCATCAACAACATGTCAGGGCAGCGGTCTGTCGCCATATGTTTCGCGTCCTCCAGTGAGGTGGTGGCCAAGACGGCGTACCCGAAGTGCTCCAGCAAAAGTCGTCGCACCCGAAGCATATTGCTGTCGTAGCACAAACAAAGAATCTCCTTACGGCGTGGTTGCATGTACACTCCCGGATTGATCGCTGTTATCATTCGGTGCCTCTGTCGCGAACTCGAGACTGTGCATGTCTGTCGCTGTATGCGCAGCAGACTGACGGGATAGGTGCAACAGCAGTGCCAAATCGTTGCGCCTCAGAATCAGCAGGTTAGGACAGGTGGAGATTTGGTTGTCCGGAAAGTTTTACCAGCGATAGGAAAGCCATTCACTGCGGTGCAATGGCTGTAGAAATTGCGGATGATTGCGGAATTACCAGGTGGTTACTATTGCAATCCACAGGTGCGTAAATAACTTGCTGCTGCTTCAATCGCTAGACCATAAGCGGCCTGCTCACAGGAACAGCCATTCTGGTTATCCGCGCGTAGGACCCGGCTGGCCGCTTGTCCTACCATGCCATAGCATCGTTTGAGCAACTCCTCACCTGGGTGGAGAATCTGGTTTTCCTGCACCTCAAAGTATGAGCCCAGCAGTGTGCCGCAGGTGGACAGAAACCACGGCGCCAGCATTTTCCTTTCCGACAGAGCCTGCCTGGCATCCTCACTAACGGCATTGCAATCCGCTTCAACAATGACAGCGGCACCTACATCCTCGCAGTTATCTTCGTTCAGTTCATTTGCGCCCAAGGTGAGCAGCAGCACATCCGCCGCGACACTGATGACTTCAGCGCGTTTGATAGGTTCCGCTTCCTGGTATGCGAACAGAAGCGGTTCCTGGGCTAAACGCGTGGCTACGTCGTCGAGGATCAGTCCATCGGCACGATAGATTCCGCCCGAGGTATCGCTGAGTGCGACCACCGTCATCCCTTCGCGCGCCAGGCGCTGGCTGACCACGCGTCCCAGTGTGCCGAATCCCTGGATCGCGACCTTTGCGCCGATGGTGGCGCGGCCCAGGTGGCGAAGTGCGGCTGAAACCAGGGCGGCAATGCCTTCGGCGGCAAAGACATCGTGATCGAGTCCGCCCATGCAATCTGGCTTGCCGGTGATATTGACCCCGCCGGCGCTGCGCAACTGGCCAGCAAGCCGTCCCAGAAATTCGCGGCAGCAGCCGTGCCCGGGAAACAACACCGAGCCGCCGGTGCGTTGATCCAACTGCCGAGCGAGCGCCGGGATGATCGCGATCAATTCTCTTTCGCTCCACTCTGCCGGATCGCAAATCAGTCCGTACGAAGCGCCGCCGAACGGCAGTCCCAGCAGCGCCGACTGCCAGGTCCTCTCCATTCCCCAGGCCCGGCAGTCGCGCTGTTGCAGTCCGGAAGCCAGCGAAAGGCTTCCAGCCGCACAACCCGATCGTTCACAATGACGAACGGTGAATAAGGGAAAACAGGCGGCATCGCCGGAATCGCGCACAACCTGCAAATAAGAGGTGCTCTCTTCCAGCGGATGACGAAGACGCTGCACAATCCACGGCTCCAGATCGAGCAGGTCGGCGGCCTCCTCGAAGGCCAGTATCGCAGGCGGGACCTTTCCATTTCCGCCGTGCGATCTTCTCGCATCGATTTGCGTATTTGCGCTTGCCATGATCAAACTCCGAGGGACCCCGCGCGATTGCGAGGTCCCCCCGACGGCCCGGATCCGATTGTCGGGATCTCAGGCTTGCGCCGGCAGCCCCGCGTTGGACATCCACCGGTACGCCGGCTTCTCCGGCGCTTTCGGCAAAATGTCCAGGTAGATGACGGCGTAGCGGAACGCCAGCACACCGGCGGCGATCACCAGCACGCTCGACGCCAGCTCGCTCCACTTGGGCACGTAGTGCGTGCCCATCGCGGCTTGCATCGAGTTAATCGAGACGTTGATGCGGTCCACCATGAATCCGGCAACGGTGACGGCAGATGCCCAGTACAGCCGCTCGGGATTCGAGCGCACGCTCTCAAAGCTCAAAAGCGTGATGGGAATGGCGAGGAAGAGCACGACCTCCAGCCAGAAGTAGCCGGCCTCGGTGGTGCGCTGGAAGGCATAGCCGAGCGCTTGGTTGGAGATCAGGTCGAGGAACTTGAAGAACGCATAGACGATCAGCAGCATCTGGATCATGCGGCCGCAGTCGCTGAGGATGCTGAAGTCAATGCGCACATTCAACGAGCGCATGCAGAGGTAGATGGCCATCACGGTCAATGCCAGGCCGGCGGGTATCGCCGACAGGTAGAACATCGCGTGCATGTAAGGCGAGTACCACAGCGGATGAATCCTGCCGCGGGCGATCAGGAACAGACCGCCCAGATAAGACTGGTGCATGGAGGACAGCAGCACGCCCGCCAGCACAACCGCGATCAGGATCTTGTGATGGTAGTGCATCAAGGTCTGACGCAAGGGCTTCCAGGGCAGCTTCTCGATGAGGGCTGGCGCGAACTCGAACGTCAGCACCGTGGTGTAGGTCATAATGCAGATGCACACGTCGAACAGCACTGAGCGGTGGTTCCACATCACGATGGGGTGCCAGAAGCGCCAGGGCAAGCCAATCTCATACAGATAGCCGATACACACGGTCAGGTATCCGAGGAACGAGATGAGGATGGAGGCGCGCAGAATCGGCCGATAGCGTTCCATGCCCAGCAGCTCAACGGCTGCGCTGATGCCGAAGCCCGCTGCGGCCAGGCCCACGCCGCACAGCGTGCCCAGTCCGACCCACAGGCCCCAGGGCATCTGATCGCTGAGGTTGGTGCTGGCCCGAAAGCCCTCGAAGAACCGGATGTACGTCGCATACATTCCTGTGACGAATATGATGGCTACAATGACGCGCCACAACGTGATCTGTTCTTTGATTCGCGCAATCATGGCTAGCTCCTTTCCCCTTTGATCTTGTTCATGGCTGACTGCTCTTCGGCTTCGGCCAGCGCTACTTCACGGCGGCGCTGCGTAACCCAGTACAGCGCCGAAAGAATCGTGCCGCCCATGATCACCACCTTGGGCGAGTCACCCAGCGCGCTCGCGGTCAGTGTCGGCATGGGCTGATTGCCGCTCGGCGCCGGCTTGAACCCCAGCTTCTCGAAGGGCACGTCGGAGACGAACAGCACGCTGCCGCCGCCGAGCTCCTCGACGCCCCAGATGTGCGGCACGTAAGACGAATCGCTGCGAATGCGGCTCCAGGCTTCGTTGATGAGGTCGTCGCGATCGCCGAAAACCGTCGCCTGCACCGGGCAGGCTTCCGCACAAGCCGTCGGCTTGCCGGCTTTCACGCGGTCGACGCACAAGTCGCACTTCTTCACGAACGGCGCCAGCTTGGTCCACTGATACCGCGGCACCTGATAGGGGCAGGCCAGCATGCAGTAGCGGCAGCCGATACACTTGTCGGCGTTGTAGACCACCGGGCCCAACGCGGTCTTGCCGATCGCGCCCACCGGGCAGGCCGAAGCGCAGGCGGGATCTTCGCAGTGCATGCAGAGCTTGCGCACAAACTTGTCGCTGCGCGCCTCGACGACCGTGAAAGCCGTGTCCGAGAGAACCGGTTCGGGGTCGGTGCTGAATCCGTGAAGCTGCTTGCAGGCGGTTTCGCAGCTTAAGCATCCGATGCAGCGCTTGATGTCGATGAGAAGTGCTTTTTCCTTTGCCATGGCTTCCTCCTTAGGTTTTCTCCTTTCTCTAGGTCAGGAAGAACTCGTGTACCAGCTCATGCTGCGTGCTGTTGTCCACCAGGAAGAGCAGGCCTTTAACGGGCAGGCCGCCATCCTGTGCCAGCGCGGGCGTGAGCTGCTGGACCATGGCTCCGATGCGAGTGAGGCTGTTCTGCAGCCACGGCAAAACCACCGTGCCCTGCAACAGGTTCTTGACGTTGGTGGCCATCTCCGGGGCTTTGACAACGCATACCCATCCGTTCTTGTACGGGTCGTCGATGATGAGATTGGGATTCTTCAGCACTTCGTGATTGACCGAGACCAGCACGCCTTCCACCGGCGAAAGCATCTGGATAGTGCGGCCCTCGCGCGTGATGGTGCACAGCGGCTGACCCTGGCGGACCCAGCGATTCAGGTCGGTGACCTCGATGGAGTCGATCTTGCCAAACAGATTTCCGGCAAAGGCATCGATGCCGACGCGCGCATTCTGCCGGCCTTCATCGACCACCCAGGTGTGTCCTGGATGGAAGCAGAAGCCCTGCGGAATTTCAAAACCGCCCTGCTTGATCATGAAGGGCGCAGGCGCATTGATCTTTTTGCCGGGAGCGACTTGCAACGTGTTCACGCCTTCTTCAGGGCGGCGGAAGTACATAACGGTAAGAATCAGTAAGAATGTCAGCAGGACAAATAGGATCGACATACAGGGCCTCCTTGCACGGAGTGGATAAAGTGGCGTCGCGCTCCACGGTTGGTAGTGCACGTGGAGGGCACAAGGTGTTCCCGAAAAAGGCTGTGATGAAAAAGGACTTAGCGCGACGGTGCCAATTAAGGAAGCAGCAGCGCTGCATTTTGCAGTGATACCGTCGCACTTTGCAGTGCAGCAATTAGCGAGGATGTTTGCGAATCGTTGTCCTGAGGCAGCTCGGAGTATTTGACTATGAACGCGCCTACCGGCCGAGCCAGGTATAGATCTTAACCTTGCAGTCGTGCAGACGCCGTCGCGTATAAGGAATGATATCGTTCCACCAATCACTCTTCCAGTGGATGACGTCGAGATCTGGTTGAGGGGGAGGGACGTTGCGGATGCGCTGGGCGTTTCGGTAGCAAGTTGCCTCTTGCTCGACATTTCCAAGCGCTCCGTAGGCGTGACCCATATTCGCCCAGATCTGCGCGTTCACTTGACTGTCCTCGGAGACGGGTAGGGCACTTCTGTAGTAGCGAATGGCGTCGGCGTCTTTCCCCGTTGCTGTGCGAGGACGGCAGCGAATATATACACGTCAGGGCTCGTCGGCTGTTTTTGCACAGCCAGCTGCGAATACCTCATCGCGTCGTCTTTCATCCCTCGTTTGTAGAATAGTCCGGCCAGTACCTGTTCGGCTTGCCAGTTGTTCTCGCTGACAGCGTCTGAGTGCTCCCACATGACAATACTGTCTCTCCAATAACCTGTTTGTATCCAAGTCAGGATAGTCAGTACTATGATCACGGCACCGCTCAAGGCCGGAACAATGCGCTTGTCGACATGGTGAGCAGCTGTCCAGTCGCCGACCGACCAGCAAACCATGATGAACAGACCGATGTAAGCGGTGTAAGCGTATCGATCTGCCATCGCAGGCAAGTCGATTTGGATCAGCCCGATCATGGGGAACAGTGTTCCCAGAAACCAGAACCAGCCAACCGGCAAATAACCAAGCCTTCTGAAGCGCAGCACGAGCGCCGTCACTGCGATAAGAATCCCGAGCGCAAGCCAAACCTGTAGCCAGTGCAGCGAATATCCCGGGTGAGGATATAAATATGCGAGATGCATTGGCCAGAAAGCCTTGCCGGCGTATCGCACATAGCAGACGATTGCATTACCCAGTCGCAACAAAAACGTATACGGCTGGTTGCCTTTGTGCTCGGCCAGAGTAGTGAGGACTATGTCGCCGGCTGCAATGACGAACAATAAAGTTTTCTCTTTGACGAGTTGACGGAAGCTCTGCGCCTCCATCGCCGGACGACCGTCCGAAGCGCCCCCTTCAAATCTGCACAGAGGCCAGTAATCCCACAGGAGCAGAGCGAATGGGAATGTGATGGCCTGGGGCTTCGCCAGCAACGCCATTCCATAAAACACGGCTACGGCAAACATTCTCGTACGCACCGGACGCCGAACGTACCAGCCGTAAGCCCCTAGTGCCAGGAGGAAGAACGCTGTACTCAGTAAAGTCTTAAGTTCGGAGATCCACGCCACGTTCTCGACGTTCACAGGATGCACCGCGAACAGCGCAGCAACCATGAAGCTGCGGCCAACGAAGCCCGTGGCGCGGTACAACACCCAGAAAAGCAAGGCCGCGTTCAGAGCGTGCAGGATAAGGTTGACAACGTGGTGTCCAGCAGGATTTGTTTGGAATAACCGCACATCGATGCTGTGCGCCAAGAAAGTCAGCGGATCGTAGTTGAGCGCGAACGTGTGCGTGAAAGCCCACCCCACGGTTGCCCAGTTCAACGGCCCAGTGACGCGGATATTGTCAAAAACATAGATACGGTCGTCTATGTTGAAGTATGGCAAGGAGTGAACTCGGCAGTAGGCAAGGATGCAGAGCGCGACGAGGACCTAGGCGCAAGCCAGTATCTTTCGGCCCGAGGCAGGGAAATATGGAGGATGGTTTGGATTGGATATTGCGCTCGAGAATTCTCTGATACTCACTGGATAGACTCCAGAGCACCGCAGGGGAGCGACTGCAGATGTAGCGGTGTGGCCGCGCGATGGATGTTAATCGTGGCGCTGTCATTAAGAAATAGGCATCACCACCTGTGTCGCAGACCTAACTTACGTCTGCGTCTCACAGCTCTCTCACGCCACCAATGTGTACTGCAGTCAGAAAATCCAGCAGAAATGTAAAAACCTCACGCCTGACGTGCGTGAGACACACTACCACGAATTTGTACCGAGGTAGTAGTAATCTGGCTATAGCTGGATTTTAGAACTAGATTTTGTAGAATTTCAGAGGCTGGATAATGTGATCTATACCGTGTCGATTCTTCTACTCTTCCAAGCCACAACGATCCACACGAGGTTCATCATCAGCAGCGGTTCAAGCGGCTTGCGGTAACGGCCTTCGAAGGTGGCGGAATTCTGCAAGGCCAGAAACAGAGTGAAGAGCGTCACCGCAACCGGAATCAGAGCGATCCTGCGCCTGAGAAAGTCGCGGAAGTTCGCCAGCAGTACAAATACGATCAGGGGCGCCCACATCCATCGCGCTTCGTACTCCATTCTGCCGTCCCACTCCGGAACACTGCTCTCAGGGAAGGAGGGCGCGAAGAAAAACAGCACGATGTTTTCACGCCACTGAGCAAGCCACTCATCCGCACCGACATTCAGCGATGCATAAGCTCTTTCCCAATCGCGCGCGCCGTATGCCGAATCGATGGAGATGGTGAGGGTGGAATTTCCCGCAGCCCGGCGGATAGCCCAGCCGCTCACCGGCTGCAGGGGCTCGATAAACGCGCTGGGCGACGAGAAGAACATCCGGTAGAGCGGAAGACCTTGCACGTGGATGTACTTGTTGGGATGGGTGTAGAAATTTACATACAGAGTTTTGACGCCCGCGCGATGCTGGATCTTTACCAGCCAGGGATTGCCGAAGGGTGCGACAAATCCCAGTGCAATTTCCGTACGCACCATCTGAGGCAGCAGAAGAACGAATGCCAGCGCGATCGCAGCCGCTAGATCGCGGAGCCGAGGGAGTCGCTTCCAGCAGCTCCAAGCCACGCAGATCCCCGCCAAGGGCAGTACTGTGGGCTTCGTGAGACACGCCAAGGTCCAGAAGAATACGCACGTCAGGAAGGCTTCTGCCCCTCCTTTTCGCAAGTAACGCGCCGTCATCCACAAGGCCACGCCGGTCAGGAGCAGCAGCAGGGTCTCCATCATGAAGTAGTGGTAGATGGTGATCAGCGAAGGCGTCCAGGCAATGAGCGCCCAGACATACAGCGCGGGCCGTTTCCTCATTCCAAAATTTCGCGCTGCCCGATAATAAGTCCACGGCATTAGGGCCGAGAGCAGTGCCGAGGCCAGGGCGATCAGCCATCGGTTATCGCCTGTGAGCTTGTGCAGGACGAAGATGTACACCTGGTAGAGAATTGGATTGGCCGCGCCGGCGTATCCGCCCTTGGGAAAATGTGTGCCTTCCATCCAATGGCCGGCCGCATCGGAGATCAGGTAGTCCATGGGATTGTGCTGCACGCACACAAATACCCGCAGGCATGAGGCCGCAAGGACCAGAAGGGCAGGCAGCCAGTACTCGGCATGCGATTTGAAGAACCTGTTCACTAAGGCGCTGCTTCGTGGAACGAGAGGATAGAGCCCACATTCTAATTCAGATTTCGGAATGCGCGGCCTATCGTGTCGAGCTCCCAGCTTAGACCAGGTCCTGGGTCTTCTTCAGCCGTCGCATCAGCGAGGTGGGATGGATGCCGAGGATGCGCGCGGCGTGGGTTTTGTTCTGGCCCATCGCATTCAAGCACATCCTGGATGTAGCGGTCTTCCAGTTCTTTCAGCGAGACGAACTGATCGCCGGTGGGCGAGACGTCGTACTGCGACAGCTTCTCGTCGATGATGTCGGGGCTCGTGTGGTAGTCGCGAACCTCTTCCGGCAGGGCGTCTTCGTCGATCTCGTTCCTCGCTGGAGAGAATCATGGTGCGCTCGATCACGTTGCGCAGCTCGCGAATGTTGCCGGGCCACGGATACTTCTGGAGCAGCTCCGCGGCGGCCGGGGTGAATCCGACGAAGCTCTTCTTCAGCTCCTTGTTGAAGAACTGCATGATGTCGAGGGCCAGAGGCAGAATGTCTTCGCGGCGCTCGCGCAGCGGCGGGATAAACAGCGGCACCACATTGAGCCGGTAATACAGATCTTCGCGAAACTCGCCGTTGGCGACCGCTTCCTTCAAAACTTTGTTCGTTGCTGCGATGATGCGCACATCGACCTGAATGGGCTTGGTGCCGCCTAAGCGATTGAAGGTGCCTTCCTCCAGCACGCGCAACAGTTTGGCTTGCAGGCTTGCCGAGGTGTTGCCGATCTCGTCGAGGAAGAGCGTTCCGCCCGAGGCTTTCTCGATCAGGCCTTCCTTGCGGCGGCGCGCGTCGGTGAAGGCGCCCGGCTCGAAGCCGAAGAGTTCGCTCTCCAGTAGCGTGTCGGGCAGGGCGGCGCAGTTCAGGCTGATCAGCGGTGCTTGCGCGCGCGAGCTGTTGTAGTGGATGGCCTTGGCCAGCACTTCTTTTCCCGTGCCGCTTTCGCCCTGGATGAGGATGGTGGTGTGATCGCTCTCCGAGGCGCGACGGGCCATCTCCAGCACCTCGCGCATGCCGGGCTTTCGGTGACGATCCGCCCGAAATCGTACCGGCCTTTGGCATGTTCCACCGTGTCGCGCACGCGCACTCGCAACGCCAGCATCTCGGTGGCGCGCTGAATGGTGTTCACCATGTCGGCGATGTGAAACGGCTTGATGAGGAAGTCGTACGCGCCCAGCTTCATGGCTTCGACGGCGCGGTCCACCAGGTGGTAGGCGCTCATCATGACCACGATCATTGCCGGCGAAGTTTTCTTCGCCTGCCGCAGTACTTCGATGCCGTTGATGCCGGGCAGCACCACGTCGAGCAGCGCCAGGTCGGGCTTGTCTTCAGCGACGATCTCGAGCGCCTCTTCTCCGTTGCTGGCCGAGAGCACTTCGTAGCCTTCAGCTTCCAGCGCGCGGCCAATGGTCCGCAGCGTCAAGGCCTCGTCATCGACAATGAGGATGGAGTGCGGCATGACTAGGCGATCACCTCCTCGGTGTGCTGCACCAGCTTGCCCGCCTGCCGGATGGGCAGGGTGACGCGAATGGTGGTGCCGTAGCCGGGAATGCTCTCCACCTGGATTTCGCCGCCGTGGCTGCGCACGTAGCTCTGGGTGATGCTGAGGCCGAGACCGGTTCCGCGTCCGCGCTTGGTGGTGAAGAATGGCTCGAAGACGTGCGGCAGGATGTCGGCCGGGATGCCGGAGCCGGTGTCGCGCACGCGCAACTCGATCAGTTCGGCGAACTTCACCTTGTCGGCCAGTATGGTGATGCGGCCGCCGGGTGCCGTCGCTTGTGCCGCGTTCAGCAGCAGGTTCATCAGGATCTGCGAGAGCTGATTGGAATCGGCTGTGATCGCCGGCAGGTCGGCAGGAATGCAGTTCTGCAGCTCGATCTGGCGGAACATCGGCTGATGGCCGACGAAGTTCAAGGTCTCATCGGCCAGCCGTCGCAGGCTCACTTTGCTGAGCGTCAGCGGGCCGGGCCGCGCGTAGTCCAGCAGACCGCGCACCGCCAGCGAGATGCGCTTAGCGCCCTCGATACACTGGTCGATCTCTTCGTGGCGTTCGTCGTCGGCCTCGCGCCGCTCCAGTTCCAGGTGCGAAAGAATGCCGAGCAGCGGATTGTTGATCTCATGCGCTGCGCCCAGGGCGAGTTGCGCCAGTGAGGCGAATTTTTCATACTCGGAGAGCTGCGATTCGAACTGCATTTTCTCTTTCGCCAGCTCGCGCTCTTCTTCCAGCCGCTTTACCAGCTCCTGCTGCGCTACATTGCGCTCGTATTCGCGATGATTGGCCAGCTCGCGCAGGCGCGTTAGTTCGACCTCGGCGGCTTTGACCCGGGTTCGCGAGAAGATTGCTACGATGATTGCCAGGATGAAGCCCACCGCGAATCCGCCCCATTGCCCGCCAGTGTTAATCCGGACGGGCGAATCAACGGCCGCGCACTTTACGTTGAGGAGCGCTAGAATTCCCGCGGCGACGGCTGTGTTTCGCCTGAACCGGCTGAGGGAAAACTCTCTTGGACGATTTGCACGGGCGGAGCGAATTTCCCTGGTAGAGCGAATTGCCGGGGTAGAGCGGACCTTCAGGTCCGTGTCCGGGCCCGTTCTTTTTGTGGCTTCCATCCGGTCTTTAGCCGGCGGCAAATCTTTCGTTCGAGGTATTCCGCAGCCTGTGAAGACATGGAGGCGCGAGATGCTGCAAGGGCGGCATCGCTGGGCCCGGCGGCCAGTCAGAGGTTTTGAGAGGAGCATGGACCTCTCCTCTATGACCTTCGCGCAGCGTGGCCGCAGGGGCAGTGACCCCAGTCACCTGCAGACGTGATGGCTGGGCACGAGCAAGGTCCGATCGACATCGTCAGTGGTCAGGAATTAACGAAGCGGCAATCTCTGCGCGACTTCATTTCTGCATCGAGGTACGTTAGCGTTAGTACAGGATTTTGATATTTCCGGGGCGACCTCATGATCAAGAACTCCTCAAGAACGAGAATTGTCGCAACCTTAATGGCATGGGCGCTTCTGCTGAGCGAGGGATTCGCCGTCAGCGCCGGGCCGCAACTGCCCGATCCCGGCAAGGCTCCGATGAGCCGCCAGCAGCAGATCCAGCTGGGCTTCCAGGCGGCGGCGCAGGTTTATCAGCAGATGCCGGTGCTGCCCGACAACAGTCCGGAGACGCAATACATCCGCAAGCTCGGCGAGAAGCTGGCCGCTCAGATCCCGGCGCAATATTCGTGGCCGTTTCAATTTCATGTCATCCCACAGAAGGAGATCAATGCCTTCGCGTTGCCGGGCGGCCCCATGTTCGTGAATGTCGGCACCATCACCGCCGCGTCGAGCGAGGCGGAGCTGGCCGGCGTGATGTCGCATGAGATGGCGCACGTCTATATGCAGCACTCGGCCAAGCAGGCCGGCAAGACGCAGACGACTGCGGCCATCGCGGGTATCGCCGGCGCCATCCTGGGCGCTGTCACTGGCGGCAGCATGCTCGGTCAACTGGCGCAGGCGGGAATCCAGTTCGGCGCGCAAGGTGTGATCCTGAAATATTCACGCGGCGATGAGGCACAGGCGGATGCCGTGGGCGCGATCATCATGTACAAGGCGGGCTACAATCCGCAGGCGCTGGCGGACTTCTTCCAGAAGCTGGCGACCCAGGGCGGCGAGGGGCCGCAGTTCCTGAGCGACCACCCCAATCCCGGCAATCGCGAGCAGGCTATCCAGCAGGAGATTGCCGATTGGCCGCCGAAGCATTACATCACTACCAGCTCGGCTTTTGATGCCGCCAAGAAGCATGCGCAGAGCTTGCAGATTTATACGGCCCAACAGATTTCGGCCGGCGCCAAGAGCGGGCAGTGGGCGAGCCTGAACAAGCAGAGTGGAGCTGTATTCCAGGCGCCGGAAGGAGTGGCGGTGAGCGCGCCCGCCTCGGCGCAAAGCTCTTCGAACGCGCCGGCAGGTCCGGTGGCATTGCAGGATGTTTTGCCCAGCACGAGACTGGTGACGACCGACCTTGGACCGTTGAAGATTGCCTATCCCGACAACTGGCAACTGGTGGCGCCTTCGCAGCGTGGAGCGGATGTGCGCATTGCGCCGCAAGCTGGGGTGAGCGGCAACTCCATCGGTTACGGCGTGTTGCTGAATGGAGTGCGGCCGCAGGGCGGCGAGGATTTCGATCAGCTGACGAACGAACTGGTGCAGGCGCTGGTCAAGGACGGCGGCGATCTGCACGTCACCGACAGTGCTCGGGCCATCGACGTCGCGGGTTCGGAGGGACGGTCGATCATGATGGAATCGACGTCGCCGTTCCCCGACGCAAAAGGTCAGCCGCAGAAAGAACGCGACTGGCTGGTAACGGTTCCGAGGGGCGATGGTTCGATGCTGTACTTCGTCTTCGTGGCGCCGCTGTCGCAGTTCCAGCAATTTCAGCCGGCGTATTACAACATGCTGAACAGCATCAAGCTGAAGTGAGAAGTAAACGGGTGCCCCAGGTCTCGCGGTGTTCGAGACCTGGGTTTTGCAGCGAACCGCTAGAATACTCGCGGCCAGAAGCCAATCTATCTTCGCGCTCGTTCACCGGCGACTCCCACCAAAACCCCCAGGTCTCGAAAATCGCGAGACCTTGGCCACCCGGCAAGAGCGGAATCCGTCGGCTGCCTGCGCCATCCAATTACGGCGGGGTCGACGGGACTTTAGCTCCGTTCGGCCAGTCCACTATCATGGAGTTGTTATGGCATTCCCTATCAAAGTCTGCGCGATTTGCGGGGAGGAGTTTGAGCTGAAGCCCGGCAAACCGGGCCTTGCCATTCACTGTCCCAGTTGCAGCGAAGAAGAGAGCCAGTCGTCGCCCGGCCGGACGATGGATGCGGACGAGCGCCGAATGCAGTCGGAGGCCGACGCCGAGCGCCGAAAGGCGATCCGCGATCTGCTCTACCGCAAAGATAGCTGAGGCGTGACGCCGCGCCTATGATTCCCCGGAGGAGCTGCCGCATCTAATTAAGTGGTATAAAGCCCCTATGCCTACTGGCCGTTCCGGATCGATCAAGCTATTCCGGCTGTACGGAATCGAAGTGTTTCTGCACTGGTCGTGGTTCCTCGCGGCCGTCTTGATTATCAGGGGAGAGTTTGGCGCCTACTCTTCGATTGGCTGGAACATTGTCGAATATCTGGCGCTGTTTCTCATCGTCCTGACCCATGAGTTCGGGCACGCCCTGGCCTGCCGCAGTGTGGGGGGAATCGCTGACCGCATTGTGCTTTGGCCTCTGGGTGGCGTGGCTTACGTGGATCCGCCGCCGCGTCCGGGCGCCACGTTGTGGAGCATTGTCGCTGGCCCGCTGGTGAACGTTGCATTGTTCCCGCTGCTTGGCGGGCTGTTTACAATGGCGGCGCGTGGTGGCCTCGGCGATACCAACCCGAACTTGTTTTTGCTGTTGGCGAACATCTATTCCATCAACAAGTGGCTGCTGATCTTCAATATTCTTCCCATCTTCCCGCTCGACGGCGGCCAGATCCTGCGCTCACTGTTGTGGTTTGTGGTCGGCCGCGCCCGCAGCCTGGTGGTGGCGACGATATTGGGATTCGTGGGAGCCGCGGCATTTATCTTCTTCGCCTATCGCATTGGTTCCACCTGGCTGCTCATCCTGGCGGTCTTCATGGTGTGGAACTCCTGGTCCGGACTGAAGCATGCCCTGGTTCTGCTGAAGATGCAGAAGATCCCGCGTCGCCAAGGCTTTGCCTGTCCAACCTGTAATACTGCGCCTCCGCTGGGTGAGCGCTGGGCCTGCGGAAACTGCAGGCAGGCCTTTGACACTTTTGCGACTGGAGCGGTGTGCCCGCACTGTGGAGCGCGGTACGCGGAGACGCGCTGTTTTGACTGCGGCCGCTCCCATCCCATGAATCAGTGGATACCGGGTGCGATTGTGGTGGGTCCCGCGATGGTGGGCGACAAAGTTTCGCAGCCGTAGATCATTTCTAAGGGCTTGTGCCGTCGGCTGAGTCCGACTCTGATACGGGAATAAACGGCCTAAACGCTGGCCTAAAGGCCGGCTCTACTCGAACAGGCTGGCTTCGTTTGGTGTTAGCCAATCGCCAGTTACTAATTGCTAGCCGCTAACTCCCACCTGCCATCTCAAGCTGCCAGTACAGGAACGAATAGATATCAGTCCAGTCGTCGACCAGCTTGTTGATGGGCTTGCCGGCGCCGTGGCCAGCTTTGGTCTCGATGCGCAGCAGGATGGGATTCGGCCCGCCGTTGTCGGCCTGCAACTCGGCGGTCATCTTTTTGGCGTGCATGGGATCGACGCGCGTGTCAGTGTCGGCGGTCATGAACAGCACTGCCGGATAGACCGTGCCCGGCTTCACATGCTGATACGGCGAGTAGGCATAGAGCCATTCGAACTGCTTCGGATCTTCCGAGGAGCCGTACTCGGGAATCCACAACTTGGCGATCTGGAAGTTCTGATAGCGCAGCATATCGAGCAGCGGCACCTGGCAGACGACGGCGCGGAACAGGTCAGGCCGCTGCGTGATCATCACGCCCATCAGCAGGCCGCCGTTGCTGCCTCCGCGGATAGCCATGTGCTCCTTGTCGGTGTAACCCTCTTTCTGCAGATACTCGGCTGCGGCGATGAAGTCGTCGAAGACATTCTGCTTTTTGTCGAGCATGCCGGCGCGATGCCAGTCCTCGCCAAACTCCGAGCCACCGCGCAGATTGGCCATGGCGAAGATGCCGCCGCGATCGAGCCAGGGGAAGATGGTCTTGCTGAACTCCGGCGTCAGGCTGACATTGAAGCCGCCGTATCCGGTCAATAGCACCGGCGTGTGTCCGTTGGGCTTGAGGTTCTTGCGCATCACCAGGAACATGGGAACGCGCGTGCCGTCCTTGGAGGCGTACCAAACTTGTTTTGTCTCGTACTGACGCGTGTCGAGGCCCGTCTGCACCGAAGCCCACACCGTGCTCTTGCCGGCGGCGATGTCGAAGCGGTAGATCGTGGCCGGCATGGTGAACGATGAAAAGAGATAGAACGCGTTAGTGCTGTCGTATTCGCCGCCGATCGCGCTGATTGTTCCCAAGGTCGGCATCGCGATTTCGCCCAGCGGCTTGCCATCGGTCATGAAGCGCCGCAAGAGGGAATGCGCGTTCTGTTCGTATTGCGCGAAGAGTTGGCCGCCGATGACTTGAACCGACGTGAGTACGGCGTCGGATTGCGGAATGATCTCTTGCCAATGCTCGCGCGTGGGCGTGGTGACCGGCGTCTTGAAGACGCGATAGCGCGGGCTGTCTTCGTTGGTCAGGATGTAGAGATCGCCGTCGTAAATCTGCACGTAATAGAGAAAGTCTTTGCCGCTGGTAATGTGTTGCGGCGGCGCATCCGATTGCAGGTCCTTGAGGTAGACCTCGTTCTTGGTCCAGCCCTGCTCGACCATGATGCCAAGCCAGCGGCCGTCGTTCGATAGCGTTACGTTGGGCCAGTCCTGCGGATCGCGGCGCTCTCCAAAAATCAGCGTGTCCTTCGTGGGATCGCCGCCCAGCGGATGATAGAAGACGTGCCGGTTGTACATCTCCTGTCCGGCGGCAACCTCGCCCGGCTTGGGATAGCGAGTGTAATAGAAGCCGCTGTCGTTAGGCTTCCAGGCCAGGCTTGCGGCGCGCGTCCGTTCGATGGTGTCAGGCAGCAGTTTGTGCGTCGCAGTGGCGATGATGTGCATTGTGCTGATCTCGGAGCCGCCGGCCGAGGTGCCATAGGCAACGTACTTGCCGTCGTGCGACGGTACCCACCAGTCGAGCGCGACCGTGCCGTCTTTCGCCAGCGCGTTCACGTCAACCAGCACTTCATCCTTGCCGTCGACGCCCTTCCGGACATACAGCACCGGCTGATTCTGCGTGCCTTCGCGACGGGTGTGGAAGTAGTATTCGCCGCCCACCTCGGTGCCGCCGAGGTTGCCGATCTGGAGCAGTTGCTCCAGGTGCGCGTGCAATTGATCGCGGCCGGGCAATTTGTCGAGGATGCCGCGCGTGTAGGCAAGCTGTTCGGCAACCCAGTGCTCCGTCTCGGGACTGTTGCCGTCTTCCAACCAGCGATAGTCGTCGACAACCTTGTGGCCGTGGTAGTCGTCGGTGACGGGTTGCTGTTTGGTCGCGGGAGGCTTGGGAACGGTCATCGTTGCGGATGTTGTGGAATTTTGCGCCATGGCGGTCGAAATCAGAATGAGTGCGGACATGAGTGCCGCGCAGAAAGTTATGGATCGGATTTTCATGGGGTGCGATGGCGAGTCGGTGGCGGCTCGCAACAGAAGAGCCTAGCAGTTTTGGGGAACGCGGGCCAATATTACACGTCGCAACGAATTGTCACCCCGAGCGGAGCGCAGCGGAGTGGAGGGATCTGCGGTTCTTGCGCCCCATCAGGGACGGCATACGCGGGCGGAACAGCAGACTCTCTCGGGCTGAAGCCCTCCTCGTGATGACAAGTTTATGAAGTATTTGGACGGCGTGTCCTTCGGCGCCGTTAGATCTGTCTACCTTCCACTGCCGGCGCACCGCAGGTTTCTCGGCTCCGCTTCGCTACGCTCGGGATGACAATTCGTGACAGGGACTCCAGCCGGGATGACAGCATTGATGGAGTTCCCGTCACTTCGCTACAAACATCGCGACGCTCCTCGCCTTCACCGCATACCTCTCCTGCGACAACAACGGAAACTCCTGCCCATCTTCGGCGATGTCTTGCGGCGAGTTCTGCGCGGTATCGACTACGCGAAACCACTCGCGCTCGCCGATCTGGGGCAATTCGAACTCCAGATCGCCGCTGTAGGTGTTCGCAACGAAGAACAAATCATCGCGCGATTCGTCAGGGTTCAGTTGTGTCAACTGCAACGCGACAGTCCGCGAACAATCGCTCCAGTCCGGCTTCATGCGATGCACGCCGTGCCAGATAATGTGGAATCCGCCTTCACCATTCAGTTGGAAGCTGTCGCGCCGCAGCAGCTTGCAGCGCTTGCGGAAGGCGATCATCTGCTGGAAGAAGCGCAGCAGGCCGGCATTGCTCTCGGCCATGCGCCAGTCGACCCAGCTGATGTCGTTGTCCTGGCAGTAGGCATTGTTGTTGCCCTGCTGGGTGCGGCCAATCTCGTCGCCACCAAGAATCATGGGCACGCCATGCGAGGCGAGAAGAATGGCGGCAAAGTTTTTCTGCTGTTGCAGGCGCAGCTGCCGAATCGCCGGATCAGCAGTGGAACCTTCGCTACCGCAGTTCCAGCTGTTGTTGGCATTGCTGCCGTCGGTATTGTTCTCACCGTTGGCCAGGTTGTGCTTCTCGTTATAGGAAACGAGGTCATTCAACGTGAAGCCGTCGTGGCAGGTGATGAAGTTAATGCTGTGGTACGGTTCGCGTGCGCTGCTGAGGTAAAGATCGGGACTGCCCAACAGCCGGGTCGCCAGTGCGGATGTCATGCCGGCGTCGCCCTTCACGAACTTGCGAATGTCGTCGCGATACAGGCCGTTCCACTCGGCCCAGCGACCCCAGGAGGGAAGCGTGCCTACCTGGTACAGGCCGGCGGCGTCCCAGGCCTCGGCAATGAGCTTGCTATTCGCCAGCACCGGATCGTAGGCCAAGCTCTCCAGCAGCGGAGGCTTCTTCAGCACCGTTCCATCCTGCCCGCGGCCCAGGATCGACGCCAGATCGAAGCGGAAGCCGTCGACGTGCATTTCCATCACCCAATAGCGCAAGCAGTCGACGATGAAGTCACGCACCACCGGATTGTTGCAGTTCACGGTGTTGCCGCAGCCGCTGTAGTTGACGTATTTACCCGTGCCAGGCTCGAGAATGTAGTAGGTGGGGTTGTCGATGCCGCGGAATGACCAGGTAGGCCCGTGCTCGTCGCCTTCAGCGGTGTGGTTGAAGACCATGTCGAGGATGACTTCAATCCCAGCCAGGTGGAAGGCCCGCACCATGCGCTTGAATTCGCGGATCTGCTCGCCGTCTGTGGGATCGGACGAATACGCGGCATTCGGCGTGCAAAATGCCGTGGGCTGGTAGCCCCAGAGATTCAGCAGCGGTTCTCCGGTGAACGGATTCACGCGGTCGGTGTCGGATTCTTCGAACTCGTTGACGGGAAGCAGTTCAACGGCGGTGACCCCCAATTTCTGCAGGTACGGAATTTTTTCGATCAGCCCGGCGAATGTCCCTGGATGAGCGACTCCCGACGAAGCGTGGCGGGTGAAGCTGCGCACATGCATCTCGTAAATGACGCTGTCGACCAGCGGGAGATTGAGAGGCTGATCGTTCTCCCAATCGAAATGATTTTCCACCAGCAGACTGTTGCGATAGGGACGCTCTCCCGGCTTGTACTGCCCCCAGGCTCCGCCGTTGGATAGTGCGCGCGTACATGGATCCAGCAACACATGCTCGGGATTGTAGCGATAGATGTGGGGATCGGGATTGGGCTGCATGTCGAAGCGATAGCCGTACTGCACATCGACCTCTACCCCTTCGACGAATACGTGCCAGACCTGGCCGGTGCGATTGCCGACGGGATCGAGCGGGAATTCGACGTAAGGGTCTTCCGCTCCAGGATGAAAGAGGACCAGCCTGCATGAGGTAGCGTGCTTTGAATAAATGGAGAAGTTCACGCCGTGGCGGCGAATGGTGGCTCCCAGGGGGAGTGGAACGCCGCGGCTGATGCGATGTCCGGGCGCAGTGGTCGCGGCCGCCTTGCGGGGCGCGCGGGTGGCAAAGGTTGTGGTGACCATGGCTGCGTGGGATATTGTGCGCTAAAGGCGATGGATGGGAATACCGAAAAATAACTTTGCGGAGAGACGTTTCCGCCGCAGGGGCACAGAAGCAGGAAAGTCCTGATTCGGATCTCCGGGTTCGTCAGGCGATCCTAGGCCCGCTTTTGTTTCTTCTGGCACTTGTCGCAGATGCCGTAGATCTGGAAGGTGTGACGGGTCGTGAGGTACTTGTTCTGGCGGCCGATTTCCTGTTCGATGCGCTCGATGTCGGCAGCGAAGAATTCCACCGAGCTGCCGCAGTCGGTGCAGACCATGTGATGGTGATTGCGGCGCTGATACTGATGCTCGTAGCGGGAGACGCCGTCATTGAAGGCGACCTCGCTGGCCAGGCCGCAATCGGCCAGCAGCTTGAGCGTGCGATAGACGGTGGTGAAACCAATGCCGGCATCTTTCTTGCGCACCAGGCGGTAAAGTTCGTCGGTGGAAAGATGGTCGCGGGTATCGAGGAAGGTGCGCAGGATGGTGTCGCGCTGTCCGGTGCGCTTCAGTCCGACGCGTTTCAGGTGATCATGAAAAGCGCCCTCCGCCTCGCGCATCATAGAGCGCGAAATGGTCGGTTGATCGTCGATACGTTTCTGAAGCATAGGCAGAGTGCCCACTGCGGTTGCAGGTTATTTGTTACAGGATACCACCGGGCATGGTGTCATCCTGAGCGCAGGCGCCCGCTCTGGGCGCCGGAGTCGAAGCACCGCTTTAGCCGCGACGATGCCACGGTAGGGGGCCCTCGACTCCGCTTCGCTGCGCTCGGGATGACACACTTGATTAGATTGAAATTGTTCCAGCTTAGCTTCCGGCCTTGGCTTCGACCGGAAACGTCACCGACCCGATCCGGCCAGTGCCGTTGTCGCGAATCACGACCTTCACCGCGGTGGGCGAGCCATCGTCGGAGAGGCTGTTGAACAGATTCCAGCCCTTCTCGAGCGCCTTCTGGGCGGTCTCCGGATTCATCTCGAGCTTCACGATGCGCCACTGCTTGCCCATAGGCGTCCCATTCTTGGTCAGGGGGATGCTGATGATGTCGAAGCTGAGCTTATCTTCACCCGGCAGCATAAGGATGCTGGTGGAGGGCACCGAGACCTTGAATGCGATGGGCCCCTTGCCGCTGTCCGGGCGTGTACCTGGCTGAACGTCGAACAGGATGCCGGTGTAATCGACAGAGGCACTGATGGCGCCGCGCAAATCTTCTTCCTGCTCGCGCTGCGGCGGTATCCCCAGCGGACGCAGGTAGTAGGTACTGCGCGAGCGCACCTCGCCATGGTCCACATTCAGGTTGACCTTCAGCTTGTGCCAGCCGGTCTTACGCTTCTGCTGTGAAACGTAGAAGGCGAGCAGATAATAGTCGGAGCTTTCCGTTAGCGCCTCTTGCAGGCAGAAGCTTACGTTGTTGCCTGCGGTGCAGGTCTTGCCGCCGGTGCGGTGCGCCAATTCCTTCATGCCATCGCGATCTTCGGCCGAGCGATCGGGTATGAGATTGGGGCTCATATGACTGAACTCGGGATGGATGAAGAGCGACGAAGGCATGGTGACATCCCACATGTCGTCCATCGGCAGCCCTTGCACATCCACCGGATAAACCACCACGTTGCTCTTGTTGAGAGCGGTGAACGCGCGCTGGAAGGCGGGCAGCAATTCGTTGCTAAGATGCATGCCTGAGGAATGGGGAAGCGATCCGCTGGCCGTCAGCCCGTGCCCGATCATCGACGGACCGGTAGGCACCATCTGCTGAATTGGAAAGCCGGTGGTCAGCCACATCACCGTCTTTCGTCCGGGTATGGCGGAATACGCCCAGGCAATCTCCTCGAAGTCGTGCAGGGTTGCGTAGGTAGCATTCGCTCCGGCGGCAATCTCCTCGGTCTGCCGCTCCTGAAGCTCATTGACCATGCTGGTATAACTGTCAATCCTGCCGGTAGGATCCATGCGCGACATCAGAGGTGGCTGTTCATCCCGGCGGGTGAAACCCGTGTGCAGCTTCTTAATGGCTGCGATCAGTGCTGCTGTGTCGGTAGTGAAGGGGTGCAGTTGCCGCACACCGCCAGGCGTTATCGCTATCAACTCGATGGGCTGGCGGGGAGGATTCAGCTGCAAGTAGCGGATGATCTGCTGCCGCGACCACTCCTGCAAACGAATGGGCGTGTTTACCGTGTCGATTGCAAGAATGTTTAGCTGTTGGGGGATTCCGGTTTCAGGCACGTTCGTGAACTTTGCCGGAACCGGCGGAGGCGGGTTAGCGGCAATCAGGCGGGGTGGAACCGGAACGCGCGACGGCGGGGCTGGAATGGAACTCGCGCGCATCTCCTCGAAGACGGCGATGGGCTGCGGATTGCCGTCGGAGTTGAGGACGAAGTCTTCCTTCTTGAGTCCGTGTACCGGACTGCCATTGTGATCCAGGACGTGCACCGGAACCATCACCAGCTCGCTGTTGCTGGTAAAGGTGGATGCCGGCGGGGAAGAGCCCTGCGGCGCTGCCGGTAGGGGCAGGCATAAACAAAAGGAGAGAATTAAACTCAGACTTGCCACCGAGGGCCGCTGAATCACAGACTCCTCCTCACTGGGAGCGCAAATCGAATTGTAAACCTACTCTGAATTTTGGAAGCTTTAAAGAACTGTTTCCGGCGGGTTAAGAACGGTGTAGCGGGTATTGGTGTCATCCCCGGCGAGACCGAGAGACCGCTATCGTGGCATGATCGCGGCTATAGGGATCCTTCGACTCCGGCGTCGCAAAAGCCGCGACGCCTGCGCTCAGGATGACACCTTGGGTTAATAGAAAAAGGCGCAGCCGGAAGCCGCGCCCCTGTTAAGACCATCTGCGAGAGAACGAAAAGTGCAGGTGCCCCAGGTTCGGCCCGGTTCTGGCCTAACCTGGGGTCGTTGCATCTACCGCATGGTCGCGCCGCCGACGGTGCCTCCGCTGCCGGAGCTTCCGCCTGCGTTCACCGAAGTGCTCTGCTGCTTCAACCACGCCGCCAGATTGTTCTGCTGCTGGTTGCGGAGCTGGATGCAGCTGTCGATGGATTCCAGCGTTTCCTTCTGGTTGCGCTCGGTGCCGGGGAAGGGATGCTGCTGGAAGAACTGCCTCACTTCTTCCGCCTTCTCCGTGCTGCAGAAAGCGCCGGCGCCGTAGAGGAAAACTCCTACTCCGCCCAAGCCTCCGCCCGCCTTGGCATGCAGTTGCTCGAAGTGCGTGCGCATGAAGTCCCAAGTCGCGTCCTGGCTGGTGGGATTGGCCATCATCGGCAACAGCATGTAGAGGTCCTGCCCACGCACGGCCGGAGTCAGGGCGGTAGCCAGCGTTTGCTGGATCAGCGATTGCTCGGGGAACTGGCCCAGCGCACGCGCGAACATGTAGTACTGCTCAGGCGAAGTCGCTTTCTGCAACTGCGCCTTGAACTGGTTGTACAGTTCAGCGTTGCCATGGCGCGCCGCAACCGCAACCACCGCCGGGGCCAGCGTTCCGTCGACCGAAGACGGATCCTTCATCAACTGCTGCACCATGGTTTGCGCCTGCTGGATCACCTGCGGGTCTTGGCCCATGTTGCCCAGACCTTCGAACAGCAGCGCGCGTTTCTGCTTGTCTTCCGGGGTGTCATTCGGACGAGCGTCGTAACCCAACTGCTGCAGCACCGGCGAGAACTGCGTTCGCAGCCACGCCTGGAAGGCGGGCCTGTCGGCGTCGGTCAGCATGTAACGATTGATGAAGTTGAGATGTCGGCCGAAACCTGCGAGCAGTACCGCGCCCGGCGTGTTCTTCAGTTGCGCGCCTAACGCCAGATAGTTGCCCACGTTGTGCTTGCCAATCTCCATCAGCGCCCACTCATCGCCGATCAGCGAGATGCGCTCCTCCGGAGTCAAACTCTTCTCGACGGCGTTGCCCATCTCATGGAGCGCAGCGCTGTCATAGTCGTAGCGGTAATAGCCCAAAGCGTTCGAGTTGGGGAAGACAAACTTGGAGCAGCCCTTCAGTTGGAAGTCCTGCTCGCGCTTGGTCAGGAGGAAGCACTCCTGCTTGCCGGCCGTCTCGCCATTAATGCCCTTGGCACAGACCGGAATCTGCCACAGTTGATCGTTGCTCTTCTCAAACAGCGCCGGATCGTCAAAGTACCGTTTCTGTGCAAGCTTCAGCGTGGTGTTGCCGCCGGCGCATTTAGTTTCAACATCGACGTAGGGCGCGCCGGCCTGCATCACAAAGGTCGGCATGATCTGGTCGATGGGCTTGTGCGAGGCGCGCGCCATTGCGTTCCAGAAGTCGGCAGCCGTGGCATTGCCGTACGCGTGCTCCTTCAGATACAGGTTCACGCCTTTGCGGAAGGTCTCCGGCCCGAGATACGACTCGAGCATGTGCAGCACCGAAGCCGCCTTGCCGTACGCGATGCCGTCAAACAGCTGATCGATTTCTCCGCGCGTCATAGCCGCCTGATGGATGGCACGCTGGTTCTGCGACGAATCCTCGCCCAGAGCGCGATTGGTCTGCTCGACCACATCCTGGCCTTCCATCCAGTCCGGCTTCCACTGCTCAATCGGATGCGGCGTCATCCAGGTGGCAAAACCTTCGTTCAACCAGATGTCATCCCACCACGCGGCGGTGACCAGGTCGCCAAACCACTGGTGCGCCATCTCGTGCGCAATGGTGTCGGCCACTCCCTGCTTCGCTCCCACGGACGCAGTCTTGTCGTCGATCAGCAGCGCGGTCTCGCGATAGATGATGGCGCCCCAGTTCTCCATGGCGCCCGCCTGGAAATCAGGCACGGCAATGTTATCGAGTTTCGGCAACGGATACTTAATCCCGTAATAGCTGTCGTAGTAGTGCAGAAAATTCTTCGAAGCTTCCAGCGGGAACTTCGCCAGATTCTCTTTGCCCGGCACCGTGCAGACGCTTACCTTCACGCCATCGGTGTGATCGGAGATGCACTTCCAGTCGCCGACCGTCAGCGCCACCAGGTAGCTCGACATCTTCGGCGAGGTGGAGAACTTGACCGTGTGCTTGTCGCCGGGGCCGGGAGTGTCAGAGATAACTTCTCCGTTGGAGATAGCCACGTCACCCTTGTCGATGATCGCGGTCATGTCGAACGTAGCTTTGTAGGACGGCTCGTCGAACGAGGGGAAGGCGACGCGCGCGTCCACCGACTCCATCTGAGACACCAGATACTTCTTGCCCTTGTAGGTGCTCAGATAGAAGCCGCGCAGCTTGTCGTTGAGATGTCCGGTGTACTTGATGTGGACGCTAGCGGCGCCGGCGGGAATCGCATTGGCGACAGTGAAGGTCGCGGTCTCATTCTTCTCGTCGCTAGAGACCTTGGCGGTCTGCGTCTGTCCACCGGCTGTCACGGTGACGTCGTGGAAATCGATTTCCAGGGCGTTCAGCGTGATGGTGTTCGAAGGCTTATCGAGCTTGAGGTTGATAGTCTCATCGCCGTCGAAGCTGTTGGTGGGAAAATCAACGTTGATGGTAAGAGAATAATGATCGGGAGTTACCCCGCCGGGCAGCCTCTGCGCAAACGCCGTGCTGCAGGCAAGCAGGCCAAGGGCAATAACAATCAGGGATTTTTTCATAAGCGACACTCTCAAAGTAGGAAGATACCGTGGAATTAAATAGGAATACGCGCCAGACAGGGAAATGGTTCCCTACGAACTCTTCAGCAAAGTTTAGACGATTGTATGCGGTCTGGGTGAGCAAACTGCTGAAATAAAAGCAGTTGTCCATTTTTGTACAGCCAAGTCTATGGTTTGTCCGTGAACGAACACTGCCACCGCTGATCAATTTGGCTTTTTGGCCGATTCCTGTCTGCGAGCTTTCCCTCGCGCTTCCAGTTCCAGCTTCCAATCCCGGGGAAGCGCGTCGACGCGCAGTGCGCGCTCGAGGATCGCGTCATCCTGCGGCATGCCGAGAAACAAGTTGAGGATGTCGACGACGCTGACTTCTTCGGGGTCGCGATGGACGATCTCGACCGGTGAGGATGAGTTGAGCGCGCCTTCTTCCAGCACGGAAAGGTAGAAACCACTGCGCCGGCTCGCCAGGAAGCGTTTGATGATGTCGTCGCGTCCGAAGCGCAGCGCCAGTTTGTAGCAGGGAAGGCGCGGCTGCGTAACCGTGAACGTCGCTGAACCAATCTTGAATTTGTCGCCGATGTGGACCGCCTCTTCGCGCAGGCCAATGGTGGTTAGGTTCTCGCCGAAGTATCCCCAGATCAGCGGCATCTCGGGAAACTCGTCACGCCAGAATCCGTAGTGTTCGGCGGGATAGGCGTAGACGGCTTTGTCGGGACCGCCGTGCACGGTGAGATCGGCCTGGCCATCGCCGGCGAGGTTCAGCTTGCCCACAGCGACATCACCCGCAACCGGCTTCTTGTAGATGCCGGTGCTGATGGTGATGTCGTTCCAGGGAACCTCGCGAGGAAGTCCCACATTGACGGATATTAGCTGCATTGTTCCTCAGTTCAGGTACGCTTGCGTTCGGCTAGTGCGGGCCTTCAGCTCCGCGGACAAGCCATTTTTCTTTCGGCTTTTCTCAATAAAGGGGGCTACCTTTACGCGGCGCTAAAGCGCCGCACCTCCCGAGTTCGCACTGCCTGAGACTCGTTTACTGCTTCACCTTACGGCCCAGGAAATCCAGGATATGCGCGGCGATCTCGCGATGATGCGTCTCGATCGCAAAATGTCCGGTATCGAGGAAGTGTACTTCAGCATCCGGAATATCGCGCGTAAAGGCTTCGGCTCCGGGCGGAATAAAGAACGGATCGTTCTTACCCCACACCGCCAGCAGCGGCGGTCGCCTGCTGCGGAAGTACTCCTGGAACTTGGGATAGAGCGCCACATTGCTGGCATAGTCGAGAAAGAGGTCCAACTGGATCTCATCGTTGCCCGGCCGCGCCAGCAATGCCGAGTCCAGCGTGTACGACTCCGGCGCCACCAGGCTGGGGTCCTTTACCCCGTACAAGTATTGCGCGTTCTTCACCGCTTCAGGCGAGAGGAAGTCGCGCAAGGCGGTGCGGTTCTTGTCGTTCGGGTCCTTCCAGTATTTCTGGATTGGATTCCAGCCTTCGCTCAAGCCTTCTTCATAGGCGTTGCCGTTCTGTGTGATGATGGCGGTCACTCGCTCGGGATGCGCCAGCGCCAGGCGAAGTCCGGTGGGCGCGCCGTAGTCGAAGATATACAACGCGTAACTCTTGAGCCCGATGCTCTCGACAAACTTATTAATGGTGGTGGCGATCTGTTCGAAGGTGGCGCGCCCCTGGCGAGTGGGCGATTCGGTAAAGCCGAAGCCCGGCAGGTCGGGTGCCACAACGTGGTACTCGCCGGCCAGCGCCGGAACCAGGTTGCGGAACATGTGCGACGAGGTGGGGAAGCCGTGTAACAGAAGAATCGTAGGCGCGTCTGCCGGACCGGCTTCGCGGTAGAAAATCTTGTGCCCGTCGGCGTCTGCATAGTTGTAACGGACCATGCTGTACCTCCTCAAGAATTCAGAACCGGGGTAGTTGCTGCTTGCCCCCGCTTCAAATGCATCAGATGTGCTAACCGGTAAAACGTTACATTAAAGGTGTTGCTCTATCGGGAATATCTTGAAACGGTGTATGGGCACCCGGAGTACCCTCTTAAACTCCTTTAGCGCGGCCACTCCTCGGCCAACAGCGCGTAGATCACATCGTCCACCCACTCTTCCCGGAACCAGAGGCTCTTCACGAAGTGCGCTTCTCTGCGCATGCCCACGCGCTCTTGCAGCCGGATTGACGACACGTTGTGCGGATCGACGGAGCCGAAGACGCGATGCTTCTTCTGCGTGGTGAACAGATAGTTCAGCAGCGCGCGCAGCGCCTCAGTGGCGTAACCGTTGCCCTGGAATTCGGGAGCCAGCGTCAGCCCGATCTCCGCCTGAGCCGGATCGTTTTCCACGACGCGAAACCCGCAATCGCCGATCAGCTTGCCGCCGTCGACGAGGAAGATGCCCACCTGATACCACTTGCCAGGCTCACCCGGCTCAACTCCGGCGAGGCTGCGAATGTAGGTTTGGACTACATCGACCGACTCGGTGCCCCAGGATTGAAAGCGCGCCACCTCGGGATGGCGATGGTAAGAGAAGACGCGCGGGCCGTCGCTCGCTTCCAGATCGTGAAGGGCCAGACGCGGCGTAATGATTTCAGGGAACAAGAGGATTCACGCTGCGGAGGTTACGGTTCGCCGTCATCCATGTAGCGCAGGGCCGTCCAGGCGACGCCTTCCACCACCGGCCCATCGCCGGTGACAAAGCGCAGGTCAACGGTTTGCGCCTGCTCATGGACGTCGACCACGGTCAAGACTCCGGCATGTCCCTCGATGGTAACGCGGTCCTGCTCCTTCGGAATGCGTGCGGTCATCCGCCCAGTGTCGACGGAGATCGGCAGGCTGTCAATATCGCCGGGATTCGAGACCACAGTGTTGCCACATGCCAGGGACGCGAAGTTCGTGGAACCTGGTGGGCTGCTTTACAATGGATGGCAGGATCCTCACCTTGCCCAGACCAGCATTCCTTGTCGCCGAACCCGAACCGGAACAGGCTCTCTCCGCGCGCAAGTTGCTGTTGGAGACCTTCAAGTTCAACGTCATCACCGCTCACTCCGAACGTGAGACCGTGGACCTGCTTCACCTGTTTCCCAATATCAATGCCCTGATCCTGCACTGCGGCATCGAAGACTTCGACGCAGGGAGGGTCATTCAGGTGGTGAAGACGATTGTGCCGGGACTGCCGATCATCGCGCTCACTCCCACGGACCGCGAATTCGCCTGGGCCGACCACGTAGTCCACAGCCACGATCCGCAGGAACTGCTGCAGCTGGTCCACAAACTGTTCGGAGATCCGCGAAAGACCCCGCCGGGGATGGATAGCTAAAGCTGCCGGGTGCGCCACTCATTCCTGGTTTTGGAATGAGGAGTCGTGAACTCACACTGGTTTTATTGAGTAAAGTCCCACACATTTGAAAGGCGCGAACGTGTGGGGCACCCGGACAACTGCGAATCGACAACCGACAACTCACGGAAGTCTTAGATTTAAGAGTGATTGCTGAAGACTGATTGCTGACAGCTACTGATACGTGACCCGCTTCTCGCCCTTCACCACGCGGCCAATCGTGTAGCCCTTTTCGCCGCAGCGTTCGAGAATGGTTTGCACCTTCTTGAACTTTTTGGCCGGAACGACCAGGATCATTCCGATGCCCATGTTGAAGGTGCGCAGCATCTCTTCCTGCGGAACGTTGCCGATCTTCTGCAGGTGCTCGAAGATAGGCAGAACCGGCCAGGAATTGATCTCGACGATTGCGCCTGTGCCTTTGGGAAGCACGCGTGGCAGGTTCTCGGTGATTCCGCCGCCGGTAATGTGAGCCATCGCGGAGATCGCGTCGCCTTCGATCATGCGCCGCATGATGGGCCAATAGCTCTTGTGCGGCTTCATCAGCTCGGTACCGACTTTACCCTTGATCTCGTTGACGTAAGATTCCGGCGTGTAGTTCGCATGGTCGAAGAAGAGCTTGCGGGCCAGCGAATAGCCGTTGGTATGCAGGCCGGTGGAAGCGATTCCGACCAGCACGTCGCCGGGTTCAACCGCCTTGCCGGTGATGATCTTCTCGCGATCGACAACGCCCACGATGAAGCCAGCGAGATCGTATTCGCCGTCGGTGTAGAAGCCGGGCATTTCGGCAGTCTCGCCGCCGATCAACGCGCAGCCATTGTGCTTGCAGGCTTCGGCGATTCCGGAGATGACCTTCTCGGCGACATCGGGCTGCAAACGGCCAGTCGCGAAGTAGTCCATGAAGAACATCGGCGTCGCGCCCTGCACCGCGATATCGTTGACGCAGTGATTCACCAGATCTGCGCCGACCGTGTGATGCAGGTTCATCTCGAAGGCGATCTTCAGCTTGGTTCCCACGCCATCGACGCTTGAGACCAGAACCGGATCTGCGTACTTCTTCTTGTCGATGGCAAACAGGCCGCCGAAGCCGCCGATCTCGCTTAACACCCCGCGATTGAAGGTCTTATGCGCCAGATACTTGATGCGCTGCTTGGTGCGGTTGGCGCGCTCGATGTCAACGCCGGAATCGGCGTAGGTGATGCTGCGGGGTTCAGTGGTCTGTTGTGCCAAGAGTAGAATTTCCCGTCCAGAGGGCGCATCGCCGCAGAATGGTTTCGCGGAAGACCCATTGTACCATTGCGCGCGAAAGCCGCTCTGGAAGCGCAGCCGAGCGAGACGTGAACCCGATCTGCGCAGGCGGCAGAGAAGCGCGGCATTATGGCTGTCAATAAAGAAGGGCAGAAAGCCGAAGCCTCCTGCCCTGTGCTGCTTATCAGTAGAGTTTAAGCGTTGTGCGTTTCTCCCCAGGGATCGAGCACAACCTTAATGCAGTTCTGCTCTTTCTTCAGGAAGGTGCTGTAACCGTCAGGTGCATCCTGCAGCGACAACCGATGCGTGATGATCACGCTGGGATCGATGTCGCCCTTCTGGATGTGGTCCAGCAGCTTCGGCATGTACTTGTGCATGTTGGTCTGACCCATGCGGAAGGTCAGGCCTTTGCCGAAGGCTGCACCAAACGGGAAGTTGTCGAGGAATCCGCCATAAACACCGGGAACCGAGACCGTTCCGCCTTTGCGGCAGGACTGAATGCATTGCCGCAGCGCGAAGGGACGATCGAACGAGATGCCCATCATCTGCTTGGCGCGATCGCTGTACCAGTCGATGCCGTGTCCATGCGCTTCCATGCCCACCGCATCGATACACGCATCCGGCCCTCGCCCGCCGGTCAGCTCTTTGAGCGTCTCGATCAGGTCGGGCGTTTGCGAGTAGTCGACAACTTCCGCGCCGCCTTCCTGCGCCAGCCGCAAGCGCTCGGCCATGCGATCAATGCCGATGACTTTGCCGGCGCCCAGCATCTTGGCGCTACGGATCGCGAACTGCCCAACCGGTCCGCAGCCCCAAACGGCGATCACGTCACCGTCCTTGATGTTGCAGTTCTCCGCCGCCATATAGCCTGTGGGAAAGATGTCGCTGAGGAAGAGCACTTGATCGTCTTTGAGATCGCTCTCGATCTTAAGCGGACCGACATCGGCGAACGGAACGCGCGCGTACTGCGCCTGACCGCCAGCGTAGCCTCCGTACATGTGCGAGTAGCCGAACAGGCCTGAGCCCGAATATCCGTAGAGCGCTTCTGCGATCTGCGCGTTGGGATTGCTGTTGTCGCACAGCGACCAGAGCTGCTGCTTGCAGTAGAAGCAATTACCGCAGGCGATGGTGAACGGGACTACGACGCGGTCACCGACTTTGCGCTTCTTCACCTCAGGACCGACTTCGACAATCTCGCCCATGAATTCGTGGCCCAGAATATCGCCTTGCTCCATCGTCGGGATGTAGCCGTCGTAAAGATGCAGATCGGAGCCGCAGATTGCAGTGCGCGTGATCTTGACCACGCAATCCTTCGGGTTGAGGATCACGGGATCGGGCACGCTTTCCACCCGCACATCATGTTTGCCAAACCAGCATAGAGCTTTCATCGCGCACCTCCGCCCTGAGTTCCGGTGAATTGTGGTTGCAATTTTGCGGGCTGGACCTGCTGCGGACCTTTGCGAACGCGCTGCGTCGCCTCGGGTTCCTTCATCGAGTGCAGAACCTTCACGAGGGAAGAGCGCCGTCCCGAAGGCTGTCCGACGACGGTCGGAATTTCTCCCGTCTCCATCAGCGCCTTGAAGCGGCGAAGATCTTCGCGGACCTGGAGTTCCGGCTCGCGGCCCAGCATCTTGGCAAAGGCGACTCCCACTTTGCCGGCGGGATTGTGATAGGTGAGTGCAACCGTCACCTCGGTTCCAGAACCGTTAGGTGCGGTCCGAAACTCGACCGATCCGCGGTTGCTGATTACGGATCCAGGCAGCGATCGCCAGACCAGGTATTCTCCCGGACGCTCGTCGAGCAGTTCGGCATCCCATTCGACCGGAACGCCCATCGGACCTTCTGCCACCCAGTGGGAGTTGCGGCCGCCGGTCGTTTTCACGCTTCTGAGGTGCTTCATGAAACGCGGCAGATTTTCGAAGTTATGCCAGAAGTCGTAAAGCTGCTGTGGCGGACGATCGATGGTAAATGTTTTCTGAACGTGAATGGCTGTAGGAGATAGAGTGCTGCGCCGAGCGCCGGCGACTGCGCCGAACGTGCCCAGTGCGGCCAAAGCCGCGCCGCTCACCGACTTGCGCGAGAGGCCGTAAACGGCAAGTGCGCCACCGCCCAGAATTGCTGCCCAAGGCTGGATGGATTGCACGCGCGACTTGCGGGTGCGAGCTCCGTTCGCTCGTGGAGACTTCAAATTCATTGGCTGCCTCGAAGAATTGAAATGATTCTGGTGGGATGCGCTCGTCGGTCGAGGGTTTGCGCGAGATGGGAGAGAAGTGCGCAGCAACCATCGTCAGGGTTGCTGCTGAAAATATTTGGGCCGAGAAGCTTCCCCGGCCCAGGTTCTTTGACTACTGCGCCGGCGTGATCGGCAGTGTGCATTGATTTCGCAAGTGCTCGCCGAAAACGCCTCAGGTTCGGCGTGTTCGGGTAGTGCGGGCCTTCAGGTCCGCGTCACGCCATTTCGCTTTGGTTGACCAGAGTCGACCCCAGTCGACCGCAGGTTCCCTTCGATCCTCACGCCGCGCAAAGTAAATGATCCTCAGTCAGCTCAGCGGTTTCGCTTTCTCGCGGCACGGCGGAGTTCTGGCTGATGGCCTGGCGCAGGGCGGATTCGCTGATCCACACGCTCTTCAATGGCGTTCTTGGATCCTCGGTCTTGATCCAGACGCGTGAAAGCTTGGGATAAGCCGATGTGAGATTCTTGATGCGATCGGTGTACAGCATTGTTTTTCCTCCTTAGCGCAGCAGAGTGCGCGGCTATGGAGGTGATCCCGAAGATTGGTCAGGATTCACTCGCCCGGGTTCACGTTGCACTCCGTGACCGGGCAAGCAATGCAGCGCTCAGGCGGGCATGGCGGGGCGGTTCGCGGAGTCGAAAGCTAGGTTCTCCCAGCTACTGGGAGGCTCAGTTGAGTTTTCGCATTTCATAAATTCGCCAACTAATTTGGCTACCTCAGTATAGACGCAATCCTCACGAATCGGTTACAAAAACGGACCGGGAAGTTCTGATTTTCCGCGCGATCTCACGCGTATGGTTGCCGGCCGAGCGATCAGCTCCTCACGTATTCCAGAACAAAATGGCATGTGACCCGTATCACGATTTTGCGTGATGGTTAATTCCCTCCCTAGCGGTTGAGAGGCATAGACTGAAGCTTCGCCCCTAGCGAGGAATCATGACCACTACCGCTGCTGCTGCCAAACCTACTGGAAGCATTATGAAAGCTGATCCTTCTTCCGACGTCTATCGCTCCGAAAGTCATCCGCTGGACCCGCTGTTTCTGCCGAAGAGCGTCGCCGTGATTGGCGCTTCGGAACGTCCGGGCAGCGTCGGCCGCTCGGTACTCTGGAACCTGTTGAGCAGTCCCTTCGGCGGCACCGTTTTCCCGGTGAACTCCAAGCGCTCGAATGTACTCGGGATTAAGGCCTACCCCAGCGTAAGAGATCTGCCCGAGAAGGTCGACTTGGTCGTGGTCACGACCCCGGCCGACACTGTGCCCGAGTTGATTCGCGAGTCAGTGGACATTGGCATTCCGGCGGCTATCGTGATCTCGGCCGGCTTCAAGGAATTCGGCGAGCATGGCAAGGAATTGGAGCGCGAGATTTCGGAGATCATTCGCGGCAAGATGCGGTTGATCGGGCCGAACTGCCTGGGCGTGATGAATCCGGTGCGGGGGTTGAATGCGACCTTTGCCCATACCGTGGCCCGGCCTGGCAATGTGGCTTTCATCAGCCAGAGCGGCGCCCTCTGTACCGCGGTGCTCGACTGGAGCTTGCGTGAGAATGTCGGCTTCAGCGCCTTCGTCTCGATTGGTTCGATGCTGGACGTAAACTGGGGCGACCTGGTCGACTACTTCGGTAGCGATCCGCGGACGCACAGCATCGTCATCTATATGGAGTCGATCGGCGATGCCCGCTCCTTCCTCTCGGCTGCACGCGAAGTGTCGCTCACCAAGCCGGTCATCGTGATCAAAGCCGGACGCACGGCTGCTGCCGCCAAAGCTGCCGCTTCGCATACCGGGGCTCTGACCGGCAGCGATGAAGTGCTCGACGCCGCTTTCCGCCGCTCGGGCGTGTTGCGCGTCAACAGCATTGCCGACATCTTCTTTATGTCCGATGTGCTGGCCAAGCAGCCGCGGCCGCGCGGCAACCGATTGTGCATTCTGACTAATGCAGGCGGTCCGGGCGTGCTGGCCACCGACGCTCTGGTTGCCGGAGGCGGAGCACTCGCTGAACTCTCAGAAGAAACCATGAAGGCCTTCGACGAGATTCTTCCGGCGCAGTGGAGTCACAACAATCCAGTCGACATCCTGGGTGATGCCGAGCCTGAGCGCTATGCGAAGTCACTGGAGATTGCCGCCAAGGATGCCAGCATCGACGGCATGCTGGTCGTGCTCACCCCGCAGGACATGACCAACCCAACCCAAATCGCGGAGAAGCTGAAGCCCTACGCGAAGGGTCTGGGCAAGCCGTTGCTGGCGAGTTGGATGGGTGGCGCCGAAGTAGCCGCCGGTGAGCAGATCCTCAATCAAGCAGGTATTCCGACCTTCCAATTTCCGGACAGCGCGGTGCGCGCCTTCAATTACATGTGGCGTTATGCCTACAACCTGAAGGGAATCTACGAAACGCCGGCGCTGCCGCAACACGCAGACGCGGTGCTGCAACGCGGAAAGGCCGAACGCATCATTCGCGATGTGCGCAACTCCGGCCGCACGACCCTCACCGAATACGAATCGAAGCAGCTGCTGAAGGCGTATGACATTCCGACGGTCGAGACGCGGGTTGCCGCAACGGAAGAAGAAGCACTCAAGGCTGCCGGGGAAATCGGCTATCCCATCGTCCTGAAGCTCTACTCGCTGACCATTACGCACAAGACCGATGTCGGCGGAGTGCAGTTGAATCTGCGCGATGCCACTGCCGTGAAGGCGGCGTTCCAGAACATCAGGCAGGCGGTGACCGAGAAAGTTGGCGCCGAACACTTCCAGGGTGTCACGGTGCAGCCCATGGCAAAGCTCGATGGCTATGAGCTCATCATTGGCAGCAGCCTGGATTCACAATTCGGTCCGGTGATCCTGTTCGGCACGGGTGGTCAGCTGGTCGAGGTCTTTAAAGACCGCGCTCTCGCCTTGCCGCCGTTGAACTCGACTCTGGCGCTTCGCCTGATGGAACAGACGAAGATCCTCACCGCGTTAAAAGGCGTTCGCGGCCGCAAGCCGGTGGACTTGAAGGCGCTGGAAGAGTTGCTGGTGCGCTTCAGCCAGCTGGTGGTCGAGCAGCCTTGGATTCAGGAAATCGATATCAATCCGCTGCTGGCTTCGCCGGATCGATTGTTGGCACTGGACGCGCGCGTGGTTCTGCATGCCGCCGAGATGAGCGAAGACAAGTTGCCTGCCGCTGCGATTCGTCCGTATCCCATTCACCTGGTGGGCGATTGGACGATGAAAGATGGTAAGCCGGTGACGATTCGTCCGATCCGTCCTGAAGACGAGCCCGCGATGATCGACTTCCATACGAAGCTGTCGGAGCGCAGTGTCTACCTGCGCTACTTCCAGCCGTTGAAGTTCACGCAACGTACCGCGCACGAGCGCCTCACCCGCACCTGCTTTATCGACTACGACCGTGAGATGGCGCTGGTCGCAGAACGTGAAACGAAAGACGGCGGCAGGGAAGTGCTGGCGGTCGGCCGCTTGAGTAAGCTGCACGGCCGCAACGAGGCTGAACTCGCGGCCGTGGCCATCGACGACGCCCAGCACAAAGGGCTGGGTACCGAGCTCTATCGCCGGCTGATACAAGTGGCTCGCGACGAAAAGCTCGGCAAGGTGGTGTCCAACATGCTCCCGGAAAATCGCGAGATGCGTGCTCTGTGCACCAAGCTTGGCTTCCAGATGTTTTCCAGTCTGGAGGACAATATGATCCGTGCGGAACTGGAGTTGTAGCTGATCGAGTTGCCGACCGGTTGATGGCTCGCAGCAAAAATTAAGCGCGTTCCTCTGTGGAACGCGCTTTTGCTTGCGTGAATAAGCGGTTGCTATTTGACTATGTTTCCGCCGAAACGGAACGTAGGTCCGATGGAGAAGCGGACGCTGTTCTGGCTGCTGCCCAGCACGTTGCTGAACATGTTGTAGTGCACGTAGTCCGCAGCCGTGCGGATGCCGAAGTGTGTGCTCAGATTGAAATCCATGCCGCCACCCACTCCGTAGAACGTCACCGTGTCGGTTTTCTGCATGCTCGGTCCGGCCAGCACTATGGCAACCTGCGTGGCGAAGGGATCCTGCGGGTGCAGCGACGCTACTTCATGCAGCGAGCCCAAAGCCGGTCTCACGAAAAACGTCACCGGTTTGAAATGCCGGATGTTGATTTGCGGCCCCGCGCTGTAGGTGTAGGTGTTCGAACTGGTTGGCATTCTCAGCTGATAGCCGGGAGGAAGCTGACCGAGAGCCTGTAACCCTGCGATCTCCGTCGCCAGAGTTTGTTGAAGACCGGAATTGAGCATCCTGGGCGTGATGACGTTGTCCCCGGTGAAGACGCTGAAGTCGAACCCTAGAGCCAACCAGGTTTTCCAGTTGTAGCCAAACTCGGTATTGAATCCGTTCTGGCTGAGATTCAGGCTCGGAGTGCTGAAGTAACCATATCCGGCATAAACATCAAATCGGTTAACGTAGGTTTGCTGAGAGAAAGCGGTGAGAGAGGTGAGAACAATGAATAGCAGTATGACGACAGAGAGAGTCTTGGGCCGCATGTAAAAATCTCCTTGCCACTCGCCCTAGGTTCGGGAAGTCGGCCTGATTATCCGCAGCAGGTTCTAGACCGTAATCCTCGATGGGCGCGTTACGGCGGACTTCCAGAATTCTGCGCGGTATCTTGAGTGTGCTCCCATTGGAGTTCGCGAATCAGTAACAAAACAGGAATGTTTCTAAGCCCGTTCCAAATTGGCACGGAATTGAAACAAATCTGCGTCAGACTAAAGCACTATTAATTTTGTTGCAACAAACAAACTGTGTGAGGCATACGACTTCCGTCGTATCGGGCGAAGATGCGGGAAACTGTGGAACGCCGGCTCGGGCGCGAGCCGGTACCAGATTTCAAGCCGAGGTTTGCGAGCTCAATCGGAAGACAGGCCTTCGCCGCCAGCGCCGGCCAGCCGGGTGGCGATTATGGAGTAAGCCGAAGCATTGAACGCCAGTCCGATGTGCGTGCCGGGGACCTCAAAGTCATTTTGCTCGACACCCGTCATGCAATACCGCCAGTCGGCGATTCCGTCGTTGCGAGTGTAGATTGCGGTCTGCCGCACGGAGTTCGGCAGGTCCCGGCGTAGCGACGAAAGAAAGTCGCAAGTGCAGTGCCCCGTATAGCAAGTAGGCAGGACGCCGGGGCCATGCTCTTCGAGAATGTGCTTACGAACGGCTTCAGCGGCCTTCAGCACGGTGCGATGGACCACGGTACCGCGGAAGGGTGAAGCCAGGCTGATCACCGAAGCAATGTCGTTCGGACGCTGGCCGGCGACCGCTCGGGCGATAATGCCACCCAAGCTATGGCCGATCAAATGGATTTTCTTTCCTGTGTCCTCGAGGGCTCTGTCGATGCTCTCGTTAAGGCGTCGCTGGATGAGCAGGTTGGGACATTCGGCATTCAATCCGATGCCCGAAAAATAAGGCCGGTAACCGATCCGGCCCAGCCAGGAATGAAGTTGCGAAAGATAGGCATCTGTACCGAGAAAGCCCGGCACCAGCACAACCGCCGAGCGGTCTCCACGCGGGATTCCCAAGCCGTAGTACACAGGGGAAGAATGCAGCAGGAGAAGGTCGGCAGCGAAGAGCGCTTCCTTCCAGATGGTGATGTCTGCTGGTGCGATCTCCGGATGAAACGTGGCGGCGGGCGGTGGCGCCATAGATGAGTCCGTGCTCTCCCTGATCAGGTTCGGTGGGAATTGCCTGCCCGTAAGCCGAAGAGCGACGATCGGCGGCAGCTTCCGGGAAGTTAGTGTATTCAGAGAAGCCAGGGGTTGCCAACAAAGATTTTGGTTTTTCGTCGGGGAAGAACCCTAATCTCGAAATTGCCAAGGCCAAGAGTTACGGCTTGGGCAGGAAACCCACAGTCTGGGAAGGCACGAGACCCGGTTCACCCGAATTTTGGCTGAAACGTTGTGCCCTGGTCGTTCGTATACGGAGCAGACGAAAGGATGGCATCATGCGGAATCGACGCTTGCTCCTGCTGATATTGCTGGCTGTGATCGCCAATTCACTGTTCTCGTATCGAAGATTGAAGTCCGTATTGGCTTGCAGCTGGTTGCCGGGAAGTCAGTCGAGAGCAGCGGCTGGAGGCAGGTCCAGCGTCAAGATGGCGCACATGTATATGACTTCTCTCAGGCAGCCGAACCCTGGGGATGTGCAGAGGGCCAACGCGATTGTGGCGGCCGCGCAGGCGGCGATGGCGCCTTACCAGGATTACCGCCGAGCTCTGGCCGACGGGTATGAGATCTTCCTGCCGAATATTCGGCAGCCCCAATATCACTTCACGAACTATGAGCGTGGACTCGAGGCGCGAAGGCATTTTGATCCGTCGAAGCCGACATCACTTTTGTACAAGAAGACCGCGGACGGCGGATACAAGCTGGTCGGCGTAATGTACACGGACCGGGTTGACGCAAGCGAGGAAGAGTTGAACGAACGTATTCCGCTCAGCGTGGCGCGCTGGCACCAACACATCAATTTCTGCAAAGCCCCGATGGGAAAGAAGCTCGAGTATTTTGGTCCCCATGCGAAGTTCGGCCTGCTGGGCTCAATCGCGACCAAGGACGCTTGTGAAGCCGAGGGTGGGGAATTTTATCCTCACGTACTCGGATGGATGGTGCACCTCTATCCCTACGAAACCGATCCGGCGAAAATCTGGTCGACGGAAGACGATGATCACGGCCACGACAACATGGACCACACCGATATTCCGGGGATGAAGATGAACTAAATCTATTCGGGTGCCCCAGGTTTCGCGATTTTCAAAACCGGGGGTTGTTGACTTTGTGCGATGTCGTTGAACTTGAGAATCCGGAACATTACGTTCAAGTCCCGAGCCTATTGCATCGCGCATTCCGACGGATCCGACTTGGATAGGAAGCCCCAATCTCAAAAAGTCGCGAGACCTGGGGCACCCGGATTACCTCCGATGGAGTCTTGACCTCATGAAAAAGGACGTGCCGCCTTCAGACAGCACGCCCTTAAGGTGTTCATCAACTCCAGGTTCGGAAGTTAACGCCACCTGATGCTTCGATTCACTTCAACTACGCAGTCGCCGTTTCCATCTTGATCGTCCGACCGGCACGCCGTCCGCGCTTATGCGCTGTTGGCTTGGCTGTCCGTTTGGTCTCCGGACGATGCATCACGGTGTCGATCAGGGCCTTCTCTGCCGTAACAAAGTTCTTCACGCCCTCCCGGGTAAGGTCTGGAATCGGAATGAACGGGAACGGCGCAATCATGTTCAAGGTCTTACCGGCGGCGCGCATGCCCGCATTGGCCTGCTTGCCGGCAACGTCGATCAGCTTCTTCTGAGCATCGATGAATGCGTCCGTCGCTTCTTTGGCCAGTTCGGTGAGTTCCGTCTGCTTCATCTTGCGGCCGGGCTCACGGGGGCTGGTCGCCTTCTGGGTCTGCTCGGCGATCACATCCAGGAATCTCCGCTGCGCATGGACGAAAGTCTCCATGCCTTCGCGCGCGACTTCCACCAGGCCTTCCGGATCGAAGCCCTTTCCGGTTTTGACCGCGTTCAGCCAGGTGTTCGTCTGCTTGCTCGCCATCTTCAGGAATTCATTCTGCATATCGATGAAGGTGTCGAAACCGCGCTGTACCAGGTCGGTCATGGCGACGGCAGCGGTGTTGCCGGCCACGCGCTCTTTCACTCCGGTGGTGATGATCTCGTGCTCACGCTGCGCCAGGCCCAGCAGGAGCTTCTGGCCTTCTATGAAATTGTTCATGACCTCGCCGGCCAGTTCGCTGGCGATCGCTGCCGGGCAGAAGGCAGGATCGGCGAAGCGGCTGCGGATCATCTTCATGGCATTGGCGTTCTGAGTCATTGCCAGGTCAACCAGGATTCGCTGGGTCGCAAAGAAATTCTCAACCCCCTGCTGCACCCATCCCGACAGCAGAGAGACAAAGGATGAATCCCCGGTGTGGACTGTGGAGGACTCGGGCTTTCCGTTTCTAGGCATGATAACCTCCAAAATTGCTGCAGTGCAGCATCAGGTTTAGAGTAGGATTCGCAGTAGGGCATGTCAAGCTATTTACGCGATAATTTTGCACTGCAACAGAGGCCGGAGCCATGGACCGAGATCGCATCGTCATCAAGAAGTATGCAAACCGCAGACTCTACGACACTTCCAATAGCCGCTACATCAATCTGGAAGACATCGCCGCTCTGGTCCGAAATGGGAAAGACGTGCAGGTGGTGGACGCGAGCACCGGCGAGGACATCACGCGCGTCACGCTGACGCAGATCATCGTCGAAGACGCCAAGGACCAGCCCTCCGGCTTGCCCCTGGAATTGCTGCGCCAGCTCATCCAGGCGTCCGACCGCGTCGGCCAGGAGTTCATCATGTGGTACTTGAAGTCCGCCTTCGACGCCTATTCGAAGGTGCAGAACTCGCTACAGACTCGCTTGAGCGAGATGCAATCGGCCGCGCTGTCGCCCATCCAGATGGTGAAGAGCTTCCTGCAAAGCCCCGCGCCGGAAAAGGGCAGCGACAACAACGAGGAATTGATGGAGTTGCGGCGGCGGCTGGCGGAATTAGAGGCGCAGCAAAAATCTAAGCCACGCAAGACTTCTCGCTCCGGCAGGAAGGCAGCGGCCAAGAAACGCGCCAAGTAGGCGACGATTCAACTGCCTCCCGAGATGTGCTGTGAAAGTCGACGTCAGCTATTCATCTGGTATTGACAAAAATGCCTTCAGAGTCCACGATGCGCGTGGGGCTTTAGTATCAGGAGATGTGGAGGAGACGGCAGGCCATCTCCGGCCTACCCGTCACAATTTGTGTTCGCTGGACCGTTTTGCAGCCGGGACTAACACTTTCTCGCACGGCCAGTTACAAGGGGAATGATGGAGAAAGTGCTCGGCTTAGCCATGACGGGCGGGGGAGCCCGTGGCGCCTACCAGGCTGGTGTCCTTAAACGACTCGGGGAGATCAAACGGGTCCAAACCAACGGCAATCCGTTTCCTATTATCGGCGGAGCTTCGGCGGGAGCGGTGAATGGCGGCGCCCTCGCCATGGGGGCGGACGATTTTTCGCAAGTCACGGGCGTGCTCGCGAACCTTTGGGCCAACCTGAAGCCTTCCGATGTATTCCGTTGTGACTTCGTTTCGCAAGCCCATAACTCTCTTGTCTGGATCCTCGATCTTTCTTTCGGCGGCGCTCTCGGCGGCGGCAATGCGCGCTCGCTCCTCGACGCGACTCCGTTGCGCCATTTCCTGAAAAAGCATCTGGATTGCTCGCGTATTCAGGAGAACATCAGGCGCGGTCATCTGTATGCGTTGGCGATCTCGGCGACGAACTACAACTCCGGCAAGAGCTATCTGTTCATTCAGGGCCAAAAGGGCCATCCCATGTGGAACCGCAGCCGCCGCGTGACCCTGGCGACGAAGATCACGGTTGAGCATATCTGCGCTTCGGCGGCGATTCCCCTGGTGTTTCAGCCGGTGAAGCTGGAAACGGCGAAGGGCACGGCGTTCTTCGGCGATGGCTGTCTGCGATTACAGCAGCCGCTAAGCCCGCTCATCCGCTTGGGCGCCGAGAAGATTTTCGCGATCGGCGTGCGCTGTGAGAAGCGCGAGCATCAGGAGGAGACTGCAGATCAGAAGGACCCGTCGCTGGCGCAGGTCATGGGGGTCCTCTTCAACGTCATGTTCCTTGACCACCTGGCGACGGACGTTGAGCACCTCGAACGTCTCAATCAACTGATGCGGAGTGGCCACATCAAACAGAGCGCCGTTGAAAGCTGCGAAGAAATGCGGCCTCTCACCGTGCTCCAGATAACCCCGTCCGCAGATCTCACCGAAATCGCCGCCTATCATCAGAAGGACATGCCGTATCTCATCCAGTATTTTGTGAACAGCCTGGGACGCGACGCTGCCTCCTGTTCCGATCTGATGAGCTATTTGCTGTTCACTCCGAAGTACACGCGCGATCTGATCCAATTGGGCTATCACGATGCCGATGCTCGCATCGACGAGATCGAGGAGTACCTGTTCGGCGACCGAAATACCAGCAAGAACGGAAGCTCATCGCGGAATGGCAAGTCGCGCGAATTGGAATCAGCCTCCCGGCGAAGTCCGGCTGTGCTGCGTTCATGACGGTGCGGTCAACGCCAGCCCGTTCCGAGACGGCGGCGGCAAAAGCTCTCTACCTGTCTTGACAATCCAACTCTCACGAACGACGATGCGGTTAGGCATGGAGCTCGATGGTACAGACCGCCAATGTCGTGACCTTGAAGCCGAAGACCCTCCAGGCCTTTGAGGAATACATCCGCGCCGCGGAGGAAGCGATGCAACCATCGCTTAGCGGACACAGTGCTTTTCTGTGGTCGGACCTCCATTCCAATCGGTCGCAACAAGTAAAACAAGGACAGATCGCAGCCCAACTCTGGGCGGGCGATGGGCCGGTCAAAATTTCTAACGGCCTCATCCACGATTGGGTGGGTGCAGTATTTGTTGCCGGCGTGACCGCAGAACAGGTGTTGGCGCTGGTGCAGAACTACGCCAATCATAAAAACATCTACAAGCCCGAAGTGATGGACTCGAAGCTGCTGAGCCACGAAGGTAACGACTTTAAGATCTTCCTCCGGCTGCTGAAGAAGAAGATCATCACCGTCGTACTCGACACCGACCACGACGTGCGTTATTCGGCCACGGACGAGAAGCGCTGGTTCTGCCGCTCCTATACCACGCGTATTGCCGAAGTGGAGGACGTGGACACGCCGAAAGAGAAGGTGCTGGAGCCGGATACGGGCTACGGCTTCTTGTGGCGTCTGTATTCGTACTGGAAATTCGACGAGAAGAGTGAAGGCGTCACAATTGAGTGTCGCGCAATTTCGCTTACCCGCGATATACCGACCGGTCTCGGTTGGATCATTGAGCCGATCGTGCGGAATCTGCCGCAGGAGTCGCTGATCCACACGCTGGATGCCACGCGGCGGGCGCTGGTGGGGTAGGTAGTAATCGTGAACGCTGATTGGGAGGAGGCCAATTGTCCGAATCGCGCCGATGGTTTAGCCCAGTCGCAGGCGGGACTTTGTGCGGGGTTCTGTCTCGCTCCGGCTCGAGGTCTATGCTCCCACCGCGAGCCCTTGGTCTTGTCGAGTGGCGGGGGCGGGCTGTGCAGAGGTAGATGGTGTGATTGGCTGGGTTTCCGGTGTGCCTTTTTCAACCTTCTTGGCCGCTGCTTTTCGTGTGGGCTTCGGCTCGGTTGCCATCGGTATCTTTCCGTTGGGCCGCACACGCTTGGGAGCACCCAGTGGAATCTTTGCACTGGGCCGCTTGCGTCGCGGACGCTCCGTCGCTTCAACCGTGGGCTTCGCTTCCGCCGTAAAGTTCTGCGCAGTCTTGCATAACTCGGCGAAGCTCACATTCACAAACTTCTCCAGGTTCTCCGGATCGGGCACTGCCGCTACATCACAGGTGAAACCGAAGTATGCCATCCCGTTGTAGCTGAGGATCGCGCAGTTCACACCCATCTCACCGCCAATGGGAACGTACGGATACCAGGACACCATCTTATGTCCCAGCAGGTAGAGCGGTATCTGTGGTCCGGGTACGTTGGTGCAGATGATGTTGGCCAGGCTGAGCGGCAACTGACTGGCGACCGGGCCGATCGCTGCCCAGATGGGAGTGGGTATGGTCGCAAACAATCCGCCGGCAAAGCCGACGAACTCCGCTGCACGCACTCGCTTCAGAAACTCCATACGCTCGCGCACAAAGGCGAACAGCTTCTGCGGATCGCGGACATCTAGCGGGATCGTCACCGGCAGGAAATAGATGCGGTTGCCCAGCTCGCTGACGCTGCTGTCCCCGCGAACGTTGACCGGAATCATGATCCGGACCGAACGTCCCTTGACTTTGACGCCACGCAACTCGGCATAACGCCGCAGGGCCGCCGCCATCACCGTCAGAATAACGTCGTTTACGGTTCCGCCGCGCTGCTGCCGCAGAGCCTTGATGTCCGCCATCGAAATCTCTGTCCAGCCAAACTTCTGCGGCCCGTGGCAGACAACGTTGAAGGGAAGTCTCTCAGCCGGGGCGGCGAGTTCCGGTACGGCGTCCATCAGATTGGCCATAGGTTCGGCCGAATTCGCAAACATTTGTTGCGCAATCGCCATGGCCTCCCCATGCAGAGTGAGCGCGCCTTTCACAACCGACGAGTAGGATTTCACCAGATGATCGAGAAACTGAGCGCCCGCATCGAGAATCGCCGGCGTGGGTAGCGGCTCGAGCTTTTTGCGCGGCGGCGGGGCCGGAACAGGGCTCTGGTCCATCAGCACATTCATGATGCCGACCCCGGCGATTCCGTCCGCCAGGCAATGATGAATGCGCGCGATCATGGCGGTGCGATTGCCTTCCAGTCCGCGCACGATGGTCAGGTCCCACAGCGGCTTGCTGCGATCGAGATGTGTGCTGATGATCTTCGAGGTGAGAACCTTCAGGGCCTTCTCCGTGCCCCGGCGAAGCGTTACCTGCCGAATGTGATCGCGAATGTCGAACTTGGGATCGAACTGCCAGGTGGGTAAACCAATGTTGAATGGCGGAAATACGACGTGCTGCCGGTAACGTGGAATCAGCGGTAGCTTCGACTCGACCAGCTCGCGAACTTTTTTAGCGGTGATAGCGCCCTCGAAAACGCTGACGCAAGCGATGCTGAGCGGCTGACCGGGGCGCTCGATGTAAAGGAACAGCGCATCTCCCCAGGAAAAAGAGTTATTGGGTTGGGAATCCGCCATGACCATCTCCCTATTCCAGAACCTGATCGGTGTGTAGAACCTAGTGCGTCTCATGATGGCTGGTTCATGACCGCATGCGCAGTGACGAACGACCATTTTGGGCGTGATTCCTGTTTCGGGAAGCATGCAGAACTTCGTCGCTCTGTCCTCGTCGGCGTGTGCGTTTTGTGAGAACGTGGAATCGACCCTGCGCCGTGTACGAGGAAGAGCCGTGGGAGAGAACACTCGACAATACGATTTTGACTATGTTGTCGTGGGCTCCGGCTTCGGCGGCAGCGTCAGCGCGCTTCGGCTCAGCGAAAAGGGCTATCGGGTCGCGGTGATGGAGATGGGGCGCCGCTGGACACCCGACAATCTGCCCAAGACAAGCTGGTCGCTGAGTCGCTGGTTCTGGCGGCCGAGTCTGGCGCTGCGCGGCTTCTTCAGCATGCGCTATTTTCGGCATGTCACCATCCTGCATGGCTGCGCGGTTGGCGGCGGATCGATTACCTACGCGTGCACCATGCTGCGTCCGCCGGACAAAGTGTGGGACTCGGGATCCTGGAGAGGCTTGGCCGACTGGAAGCGAGAGATGCCGCAGCACTACGACACCGCGTCTCGTATGCTCGGAGTCGTCGAGAACCGCATCCTGGGTCCCTCCGACAAATTGCTGCAACGCGTCTCCAACGACCTTGGCATTGGAAATACTTTCTATCGCACCAGCGTGGCGATTCTCCAATCGCCAGAAGGCATGCCCGCCGGCACGACGCTTCCTGATCCGTACTTTGGCGGTGAAGGTCCAGAGCGCACTACTTGTAAGGGCTGCGGCGGTTGCATGATGGGGTGCCGTCATGGCGCCAAAAACACACTGGATCTCAACTATCTTTACCTCGCCGAAAAGCGCGGGGCGCAGGTTTTCGCTGAGACGAAGGTCGTCAATGTGCGCCCGCTTGATAGTAGCGACGGCAGCCATGGCTACGAAGTTCAAACCGTGAATTCGCTGGCGCGTTTCAAGCGCGATGCACGCCGCTTCACCTGCCGCGGCGTAGTGTTCTCAGCGTCATCGCTCGGCACGATGGAACTGCTCTTCAGCCTGAAGGACAAAGGCTCGTTGCCCGCGATCAGCGAGCAACTCGGCCGCTATGTTCGCACCAACTCCGAATCGCTGATCGGCGTGCGGGTGCCGCGCTCGTCGGACGATCTCTCGAAGGGCGTTGCGATCGGCTCTGGCGTGTATATCGACGAACACACGCACATCGAAGCCGTGCGTTATCCCGACAAGTCGGACACTATGGGCATGCTGGCGACCATCCTCACCGGCGGCCGCCCTGGGCCGGGGCGCGTGGCGCTCTGGCTGAAGAATCTGGTGGTCTCGCTGGTGCTGCATCCGTTCCGCACGGTGCGCATTTTGCAGCCGCTGAAGTGGGCGCGCGAGTCGGTGATTCTGCTGTGTATGCAGGCGCTGGAGGGACATATCGATATGAAGTGGGAGCGGCATGCCTATTGGCCCTTCCGCAAATTCCTGGTAAGCCGCGGGCAGCGAGTGCCTACGTTTATTCCCGCAGCCAACGACTTTGCCGAGAAGTTTGCGCGCATGGCCGGAGGGACTGCGATGAGCATGTTGCCGGAGATTCTCTTCGACGTGCCCGGCACCGCGCACTGCCTCGGAGGCTGCGTCATAGCAGGCTCGCCCGACCAGGGAGTCATCGACTATCGCAATCGTCTTTTCGGCTACAAGAACATGTACGTCTGTGACGGCTCCGTCGTGGGCGCGAACCTCGGCGTAAATCCCAGCCTGACCATCACCGCGCTTGCCGAGCGCGCCATGAGCTACATTCCCTTGGCGGCGGATGCGAAGTGGGATGACGTGGCTGCGATCAACTAAATCCTAAGGTGGCATCCCGAGCGGGGCAGCGCTGCTGTTGCGCTGTGGAGTCGAAGGACTTCTACCTCCTCGCGGGGTAGCGCTCCCTCGGCTTCGCTCGGGATGACACCATCGGGGACTGTGAAACCTTGCTCTGAGTTCAGCTGAGATGACGCCGGGCGCGTCCTCGTATTACCCTTCCAAGCACAATTGGGAGGAGTGATGAACAAATCGTACGACGCCATCATCATTGGCACCGGGCAGGCTGGCCCATTTCTCGCCATCAAAATGGCCCAGGCCGGACGTAAAGTTGCCATCCTTGAGCGGCATCTGTTCGGCGGCACCTGCGTCAACACCGGATGCATCCCGACAAAAACTTTGGTGGCCAGCGCACGTACGGCGTACGAAGCGCGGCGGGCGGCTGAGTTCGGCGTGAACGCCGGTGCGGTCTCTGTCGACATGAAGAAGGTGAAGGCGCGCAAAGACGCTATTCAGCGGCCCTCGCAGGAAGGCGCAGAGAGCCGCCTGCGTGCAGAGGCGAACATCGAGGTATACAAAGGGCAGGCACGATTCCAGTCGTCGCACGTGGTCACGGTTGGCGACGATCGCCTCAGCTCTGACCATATTTTTATCGATGTTGGCGGCCGCGCGATCGCCCCGCCTATGCCCGGCCTCGACCAGATTCGCTACTTCGACAACTCGTCGATGATGGGCGTCGACTTTCTTCCTGAACACCTGATCGTGGTTGGCGGCAGCTATATTGGACTGGAATTCGGGCAGATGTATCGCCGCTTCGGCAGTAAGGTCACCATCCTGCAGCGGGCGCCACGGTTGGTGCCGCGCGAAGATGAAGATATTTCCGAGGCGATCCGCGGCATCGTCGAAAAAGAAGGCATCACGGTACGCACCAGTGCAACCTGTATCAGCTTCGAGAAGCGTGGCGACAAAATTCTTGCCGGTGTCGATTGCACCGAAGATCCGAAACCGGTGCAGGGAACTCACGTTCTGCTCGCTGTTGGCCGTCAACCGAATACCGCCGATCTAGGCTTGGACGAGGCGGGAATCGCGCACGACGAGAAAGGCTACATCACGGTCGATGATGAGTTGAGGACGAATGTCCCCGGGGTGTGGGCGCTGGGGGATTGCAACGGCCGCGGCGGTTTCACCCACACCTCGTATAACGATTATGAAATCGTCGCGGCGAACCTGTTCGACAACGACCCGCGACGTCTCAGCGATCGCATTCCCGCCTACAACCTGTACATCGATCCGCCGCTGGGCCGCGCAGGCATGACCGAGACCGAGGTGCGCAAGTCCGGGCGCAAGGCGCTGATTGGGAAATACCCCATGAGCAGTGTGGGCCGCGCCAAGGAGAAGAGCGAGACCGAGGGCTTCATGAAAGTACTGGTCGACGCGGAGACGAAGAAGATTCTCGGTGCAGCCATTCTGGGGACGGGCGGCGATGAGGTCATCCATTCCATTCTCGATGTGATGTACGCGAAGGCGCCGTACACGGTGATCTCGCGCGCCATGCACATTCATCCTACGGTTTCGGAATTGATTCCGACCATGCTGCAGGATTTGAAGCCGCTGGCGTAGGCTCGGGTAGAGCTGGTCTTCAGGCCAGTGTCCACGGCCGCGTGCTTGCACGAGCCGGCTTCAGCCAGCGAGAGAGCTCCCCAGGATCAAAGCTTCCAGGAAGAGCGGCCGGGAAGAGGCTTCGCACATCACGAACCACCCTGTCGTCGGCTAAACCCGACTCGGATCCATGAATAGATGACCGAGACGCTGACCTGAAAGTCAGCTCTACGTGGGTTTCTCGATCTCACTCAGCTCCTAAAATCCATTTATCATCATCAGATGTCGACTGCCATTCAGTGCCGTAGCTTGCGCAAGACCTATGACGGCAAAGTCGAAGCTGTGCGCGGTCTGGACCTCGCTATCGAGACGGGAGAGTGTTTTGGCCTGCTCGGACCGAACGGCGCGGGCAAAACCACGACCATCGAGATTCTCGAAGGACTGCTGGAACCCACGTCGGGCGAGGTGGAGATCCTCGGCCGCACCTGGCGGACGCACCAGCGCGAGCTGCGGGAATGGCTTGGCATCTCGCTGCAGGAGACCCGGCTCTCGGAAAAGCTTACGGTGCGCGAGACACTAAAGCTTTTCGGCAGCTTCTACAAGCATCCCGTGCCAGTCGAAGCTGTGCTCGATGAGTTGTCGCTGCAGGAGAAGGCTGATACGTGGGTGGGCAAGCTTTCCGGTGGACAGAAGCAGCGCCTGGCCGTAGCGACTGCACTGGTTGCCAATCCTAGAGTCCTGTTTCTCGACGAACCCACCACGGGCCTCGACCCCCAGAGCCGGCGCCAGCTGTGGGACATCGTTCGCGAATTCCAGCAACGCAACGGAACGGTGCTTCTGACTACACACTACATGGACGAAGCTGAGCGGTTGTGCGATCGCCTGGCGATCATCGATCACGGCCAGATCATCGCCGCGGGAACTCCGGCGGAGCTGATCGAGAGCCTCACCGGGCATCACGTGGTGGAGTTCGCGATCTCGGGCGGCGGCGCGGACAACGGACATGTATGGAACACGCTGCCGGGCGTGCAGTCGGTTCGCACGGAAGACGGTTTGTTTTCCCTGCAGGTGAATGAGCCGCACGAAACCATACCGGCCCTCCTGGCCGAGGTACAGAAGCAGCGTGCACAACTGGTCCACCTCACCACGCGACAGGCATCTCTGGAGGATGTCTTCGTGCAACTCACGGGCCGGCATCTGCGGGAGGATTGATGGCAACGGTTGAACGGCCGCCGGTAAAGTCGAATCGGGAGCAAGCCACGATTACGAATGGCCGCTGGACGGGGTATCGGCGCCTGCTGCAGATGCGCATGCTGGAGTTGTGGCGTGAGCCCGAAGTCGTCTTCTGGGTGTTCGTTTTTCCGCTATTGCTGGCGTTGGGACTGGGCATCGCCTTTCGCGACAAGCCGGCCGAGGTGACGCCGATCGCTGTGGTCGAGGGGCCGAAGGCGCAAGAAGTGATGGATCTGATCGAGCGTTCGCCCGAGCGCTCCGTGATTCATGCCGATGTCATCAGTGCGAGTGCAGCATATGACGGTTTCCGCTTCGGCAAGTACTCGCTGGTGGTGAGCATGGACGATTCCGGCGTGCACTACCGCTACGATCCGGCGCGGCCGGAGAGCGTGCTGGCGCGCGCGCAGGTAGACGACGCTATCGAAACGGCCGCTGGCCGCAAGAATCCCATCAGTACGTCGGCTGCGCGATCGAGCGAGCCCGGAGCGCGCTACATCGATTTCCTCATCCCCGGACTGCTGGGCATGAATCTGATGAACTCGGGCATGTGGGGCATCGGCTTCGCGCTGGTGGATATGCGGCAGCGCAAACTGCTCAAGCGCTTTATCGCGACGCCGATGCGGCGCACGGATTTCCTGATGGCGCTGGCCAGCAGCCGCCTGGTACTGATGCTGATCGAAGTGGGATTGCTGCTGGCCTTCGGAGCGCTCTTCTTTCATGTCCGCGTCGAGGGTTCCTTGCTGGCAATTCTGCTTTTGGGAGCGTTGGGGGCAATTTCGTTTGGCGGCATCGGTTTGCTGACGGCCAGCCGCGCACAAAAGATCGAAAGCGTCAGCGGGCTGATCAACCTGGTGATGATGCCAATGTGGATCCTCTCCGGCGTGTTCTTTTCGTACGAACGCTTTCCGAAGATTTTTCTGCCGGCGATCCAGGCGTTGCCACTGACGGCGCTCAATGACGCCTTACGCGCGATCATTCTTCAGGGTGCGCCGTTGAGCTCCCAACTCAGCCGGATTGCCGTGCTGGTGTTGTGGGGAGGAATTTCGTTTGCTCTGGCGCTGCGCTGGTTTCGCTGGAGCTGAAGACTCGAGTTAGCTGCGGCCGTCAAGACTTTCTGCATTAGCTTATCTTTTGAAAGGCATCATCCTGGGCAGAGGAGGAGGCACGGCCGACGAACGGAGTCAAAGGACCCCTGTTTTCGAGAAGTCCGTGGACAGCCGCCCTCCCCCGACTCGGCATGAGACGCGCACGCGGCGAGATTTTTCCGGCTATAGTGGTCCTTCGACTGCGCAGCGCAACAGCAGCGCTGCTCCGCTCAGGATGACACCGGTATTAATTTGGCGCTGAGAATGAGAATGATGCTCGCGGTGTGACGGTCCGCACTGGAAGCTGAGGTGCGTGTTGCTACAATTCCCGCATGACCTCCGGCCTCGAGCGCGTGCAGCACCATCTTCGACTGTACGAACATCCTCTTGTCGAATTCAGAGCGCGCCAGAAGGGCGAGTACATCGAGGTGGCAATCAGCCCGCGGTTTTCCGAGCCGCAGGTGCACACGTACTTCTTCGAGGTGCATCCGCGGGATCTGGACGACCCCCAATTTGAGTGGATGCTGCAGCGGCATATCTTCGACGGGCTGCAGGACTACATGATCGAGATGTTCGTTCGCACGCCGCAACACTTCAAACAGAATCAGCAAAGGGAGCGCGAGGGCAAGCTGTGACCGTCGACGCTGGCAAGGCTGATAGCTTGCGGCAGCGTATCGCGGAAGAGATCCGCCGCGTCGGCCCGATTCCGTTCTCGCGCTATATGCAGCACTGTCTATACGAGCCGGAGTTGGGCTATTACTCTCGCGCTCGCGAGAAGTTCGGCAAGGGCGGGGACTTTTACACGTCGAGTGACGTGCATGCTGTGTTCGGCCGGCTGCTCGCGCGGCAGTTCGAGGAGATGTGGCGGGTGCTGGATTCGCCGGCGCGCCTCGATGTGATCGAGCTTGGGCCCGGGCGAGGATTGTTTGCGCGCGATGTGCTGGACTGGTCGGCGAAACAGTTTCAGGAATTTGCTCGCGCGCTGCATTACTCGCTGGTCGAACAGTCCAACCATCTGCGGACGAGGTTACAGGAGCGCTTTTCGGAGCACATCGCCTCGGGGAAATGTGCAGTCTTCGATTCTATGGAGGACGCTGCGGGCCGCGCGGGCGAGAGCATCCTCGTCTTCGGCAACGAGTTTTTCGACGCGCTTGCGGTCGAGGTGATCGACCATCGCGGCGCGGTGCGGGTTGGTATCGAGGACGAACGATTCGTAGAAAGTTTCGTTGTCCCTTCTGCTGCGGAAGAAGAGTTCTTGGATCGTTACAGCGTTCATCCCGAAGCTGGTGAGCGTGTCGAAGCGCCGCTGCCTTCGCTGACTTGGATAGATCGCATCGCGCGCGTCTTTCGCGACCGCCGGGGATTTCTGGTTCTCATCGACTATGGCTATACACGCGAGGAGCAGCTTGCAGGGCGGTATCGAGACACCATCATGACGTACCGTCAGCACGTCGCCAGTCCTTCGCCGTACGAAGCGCCGGGCGAGCAGGACATTACGGCGCATGTGAACTTCACTGCGTTGCGGGCACGCGGGATCGAGCGCGGTCTCGACGAGTTGGCATTGCTGACCCAATCACAGTTCTTGATCGGGGTTGGGGAACAGACGGAGTTTGCCGACGCGTTTCAGGAGTGCCGTCTGCCGCAGGAACGAGCGAAAGTGGCGTTGCAGTTAAAGCATCTGATCTCGCCCGGCGCAATGGGCGAGACGTTCCAAGTTTTGTTGATGTCCCACAATGTGGCAAAAGAAAAGGCCGCCTCGCTGGGCGGCCTGAAACTGGCCCGGTAGATTAGTTCAAGCCCGGCTTATCCCCACTGTCAGTCGGCTGGTATGGCTTCTGCAAATATTGCCTCGCGATATCCAGCGCGTTCTGGGTGTTGTCGTTGGTCTGAAGTGCCTGTCGATATTCGTTCGTGGCACGCTCGCGCTGGCCGGTGAGATCGAAGATCATTCCCAACTGAATGTGGCTCCAGACCTCGGTCCAGCGCGGTTCTCCGTCGCCGTTCAGCGACTCGCGATAGGCGTTCGCGGCCGACTGATAGTTGTGCTGCAGGAAGAAAACCTCGGCGATGCGGTAGTGCGCCAGTGAACTGTTGCGGTTGATGTCCAGCGCCTTCTGGTATTCCTTCAGCGCCTCGGTCAGATCGCCCTGTTCCACGTCCTGCTGCCCGCGCATAATCGATGTCCGCACCTGCAGGTCCTGCGAGTTCTGCAATACCTGGCTGTTGGGATCGATGGTGATGCGGCGCGGCTTACCGAACGTTTCTACGGCATAAGCGGAGTTCGTGCCTTCGACCTCGATGCGCTTGGTCTCGGTCTTGCCGTCGGTATCGATGCGCAGCTCGACCGGCATACGGAACAGGTCCATGTCCTGCGAGATCTCGCCGACTACGCGGAAGCCCTTCTGGGTGCGATACACGGTGTACTTGTTCTTAAACTCGGGCGCTCCGGTGGAGTCGAGCCACTGAGTGAAGAACCAGGTTAGCTGCTGGCCGGAGACCTGTTCAGCAACCTTGCGAAAATCGTTGATGGTGACCGATTTTCCCGAGTACTGCGAGACAAATGTCCGCATGGTTTTGTCGAAGGCTTCGTCACCGATGACCCAGTGCAGCATCTCCAGGATCATGCCGCCCTTGTCGGTAACCAGCGACTGGAACTCGGGTGAGAAGGTGTCCAGCCGGGTGATGTCGGCAAGCGGCACCGAGACATAAGCCAGTGCGCCCACGGACATGTCCTTGGTCACTTCCTCGAAGCCGGCTTCTCCGGCGACATGTTGCACGTATAAGGCCTCGGAGTAGCGCGCTGCGCCATCGTTCAGCCACCAGTCGTTCTTGGTCGCCGGGCTCACCATGGTTCCGAACCACTGGTGCCCGATGGTGTTGGCGAGCAGACGGTAATTGCCCTTCTGATTGAAGTTGTGTCCGGCGATAGCGGCGATTTCAGGCGCCCAGGCCGAAGGTAACGTGTCGTTCGGCAGTTCGACCACACTCAGGTTCTGATTGAAGGGCGGTCCGTACAGCGTGGTGAAGAAGAAAAATTCCTTCGTCGCTGTGTCGGCGTACTGCTGGGCAAACTGCTTGTGTTCAGCCGTGGTGTAGACGTTGATGTTCAGGCCGCCTTCGCTGCTCTTGGTCTGAACAAACTTGCCGATGATGATCGTCCCCGGAAAACTTGAGTGTTCGGTGTAGGTGAACGTTGTCGTCTGTCCGCCGGTCGGAGTTGCCAGATGCGATCCCTGCGAACCTTTCCGCGAGGAAGTACCCTCGGCAACCTCTGCTCCCGATCCGCCGCTCTGCTTGCCGCTGCCAATCACAGTGTAGCCTGGCGGCACACTCACGCTGATGGTCGAGGTAAAGCGATCGATGCCATAGCTGACCATGGGAAACCAGCGGCCGGCGTAGAGAAGATACGTGATGGGATCGCCGATATAGGCGACCTTCAAACCCTGCACCGGGCTGTCGTCAGAGGACTGGAGCGTGCCTTCATATTCGAAGATCAACGTGTCGGAGCTGCCCTTGCTCAGCGTGCTCGGCAACGAGACGCGTATGGTCGAATCCTGGCTGACGCGCTCGACGTTCATCGACTGGCCGCTGGCATCCACCACCCGCGTGGGACGCAGCGCATTATGCAGCTCGAAGATGGCGACGTTGACGTCGTCCAGCGCAGTGAATTTCACCCGAGCCTGGGCCTTCAGCTCGTGGGTTTGCGGCGTAACGGCCACGTGGATGACGTAATCATCGACCTGGAGGCGCGGCTTCTCCGCCGCAAAACAGACGGAGGCCAGGGCGACAATAGCCCAGGCAGCAAGCCGTCCGAGGGAACGTGCCGTTCTCTGCATTAGGAAAGAGCTCCTGCTCTGCTGCTCACTATAAATGATGGAAAATCTAAGTGGAAAGATGCGTTAGGTGCGGGGCTGAAGGACGCCTTCACTGGCATTTTCCCACTATGGAAAGTACGGCGCGAGCGGCGCGATCGGATGCGCTTCTGCCGGAATCATTGGCCGCAAGCCGCTGCCGTACGTCCTGGAAATCGTGGATCATTCTGGTGCGTGCCTCGCCGTCGGGAAGCAGGCGGCGCAATTCGGTCGAGACCCGCTGGGGCGTGAAGTCCGCCTGCACGAGTTCGGGGACCACATCCCGTTCGGCGATGAGATTGACCATCGCAAAACGGTCCACCTTTACTAGACGGCGGCCCACGCTCCAGGTGAGCGGCGCAACCTGGTAAACCATGGCAAAAGGTGTGCCAATCAGCGAAGCTTCCAGCGTGGAAGTGCCGCTGGCGACGGCTGCAACCCGGGCGTGGAGCAGCGTAGCGCGCGCATCGCGCGTGAGGGTGATTGGCGGTCCAGAATAATCGGCCATCAGGGACACGACCCACGCGGGGTCGAGCGTCGAAGCGACCGGCATTATGTAAACGTAATCCGGGCCCAGAAGTTGCGCGGCCTCCAGCAGGACCGGCAGGATGCGTGAGACCTCGCCGCGGCGGCTCCCCGGAAGCAACGCGATCCAGGTGCGACGCGATTCGATATCGTATTCACCAGCAAATTCGGCGCGCGTGACACTCGGAGCAGGCAGGTCGGCCAGCGGGTGTCCGACAAATTTCGCATTGATGCCGCGCTCGCGATAGAACTTCTCTTCGAAGGGGAAGATCACCAGCATCTCGCGCACATATTTTCGAACGCGCTCAATGCGACGCTGCTTCCAGGCCCAGAGCTGCGGGCTGACGTAGTAAACGACAGGAACGTTCAGTTTGTGCATCTCGCGCGCCAGCCGCAGGTTGAAGTCGGGAAAATCGATGAGGACAGCAGCGTCTGGGCGGCGGTCGCGGGCTTCGCTTACCACCTGGCGAAAGCGGCGATAGATGCGGGGAATATGCTTGACCACCTCGACGATGCCGACCTCGGCGATCTCGCGAGCGTCAGCCAGCAACTCGCATCCGGCCTCGCGCATGCGGTCGCCGCCGACGCCGAAGAACTCTACATCGGTCTGGCCTGGACATTGCGAGAGTTGGCGGCAAAGTGCCTGCATGAACTCTGCGCCATAAAATTCGCCTGAGGCTTCTCCCGCCGAGATGAGAATTCGCACCTTGGAATTATGACAGGTTGGGTTCAGGTGAGTTGGTCGCGCCGCCTGCAGAGTTGCTTGCCGGCAAATGAGATTGTCATCCCGACCGGAGCGGGCCGCCGTTGCCCGCCGGAGTGGAGGGACCTACTGTTTGCCGGCAGCGGCACCTAGTGCGGGGAAAGCAGGTCCTTCGACTGCGTTCGGACGCTGCGCGTCCTCACTTCGCCTAGGTGACAACCAAGCAAGCGGACGCTGACAGATTCAGAGGAGGACCTGTTAGGCACATGCTATTGCAGCTCCGCCGTTCCCAGCGAGATCTTGCCGGACGATGGTTCTTGCAGCAGCACGCTCAGGGTTTGGCCGTCCTGAAAACAGGCTAGGGTCCCGGAAAACTCTGGCCGGTAGACACGGATCACGTTTCCACTCTGGGCGTCGTACAGTACGTAAACGTACGCGTCCTTCGGATTGTCCGCCTCACCCTCGTACACAACCAAAATGCGGTTGCCAGAGATCCACATGTCATGCGCGACGTCGGTCTCGAAGGGCTCCTGTAGCTTGATCTCGCGTATGATGCGTCCGCTCTCATTGACCACATCGATCTTGGCGTGTTCGGCCATCAGAAGAACATAAACATTTCTATCGCTGCCCAGCTTGGCAATTCCACCGTCGAACGCAGCCGCAGTTTCCTGACTGATGTCGCTGTCTGAAGTTGTGCCCGGCGACTTGCCAGAATCTTTCTGCACATGCCGCACCAGTTTGGCATCCGAGTTAAAGATTCCGACCAGGGCAGATTCCGAAACCCCATCCTGCTCGTCCTTCAGAGTCACGCCTGAGGCGAAAAAGTTCCCATCGGGCAGGGGAACCAGCAGCGACGGAATGAACTCCTGATCGAAGCCGGTCTCGGAGCGTAGAGAGCCGTCGGAATCATAGGTTGTGTATTCGACGTCGTTGCTCGGCTGATTCGAATCGGAGGCAGCGGGCACGCGAACAATCTCGTGCAAAGAGCCATCGTTGGCGGCCGAGAACAAGAACAGATGCTTTGCGGCTGGAGGCTGTCCCGCCGCTTGTAGATCCACGGTTCGAGTGCTGCCATCCGCATCGATGGAGACCAGCGTGGGGTTTGCGGAACCATTAGCCTGGGAGGAATAGCTCAGATACACTTCGCCCGAGGCGTCGCATTGCGGCATGGCCAGCGTCGAAAAGGGCGGGACCTGCGTGGCTCGCGGCTCCCCCTGCAAATGCAAAAGTGCGTATGCTTGCGAGATTTGAGCATTAAGAACGGGGCCGAAACCCAGCTGTGCCAACCCAAGCATAAGGAAACCAAAAACTGCGCGCATGCTTTTCTCCGTACCGAGCACACGCAGAGGGGGACCCGTTTAAGCTCGTCGCGAACCTTGTGCAGGTGGCGCGTCAGCGGCCAAGCTCCTCGGCGAATTGCGAACGGCGTTAAGTCAACAGAAGCAGGTTCGATGAGTCGGGTTGTAAGAAGACGAGAACAGAAGATGCGCTGCAACGCGAGAGTTGCTGGAGACGAAGCGCGCGCAACGATTTGGCAGGAGGGCTGTGCCTCACGATGGAGAAGAGCGGCGTGTGGGAGATTACGGATGCACAGATCGCATGCGGAACGGAATCTGCACCACGGCTTCCACGGCGACCGGCTCTCCGTTCTTGGTACCGGGCCGGAAGTGCCAGTGCGACAGCGCCCGGATAGCATTCTGATCGAGCCGTTCATCCAGGCTGTTGAGGACGCGAATGCCGTCCACCGATCCGTCAGTGCGAATAATCGCATAGAGCGTGACCGTGCCTTCGACGTGATCGCGCAGCACATCGGCCGGATAAGCCGGATCCATCTTCGACAGCGCTACCGGCGCGGTCAGTGGAATTTTGTCGTCGCCCTGTCTTAATTCCGCGAACCGAATGATCCAGCTTCCTGTAGCCGAGGTCAGGTTCGGCATATTCATGATCAGCGAGTAATAACGCTTGCTGCCGAAGACGCGTTGTTCGATGGTTTTGTCGAGATCGTCGGGATCGTTAGCAGCCGACGCGGTTGGCGTTGAGGAAGGCTGGTGATAAGTCGGCAGCGAGGGCTTCAACGCCTCGGCAAAGATTCGCTTCTGCGCATCGAGATTAGCATTGCCGCCCGATCCTTTGCCCACATTACCATTCGGCATGCCGCCGACGGCAGATGTAGTTGCTCCCGGAGGAGGAGCACCCACCACAATTCCCGCGGGCGCGCCGGCAGCGGCGCCGTGGCCTCCGCCCTGATCTGCCGTACCCGTGCCGGTCACGTTGGGAGTGCCCGGCGCGTCGGCTTTACCACTGGGCGATGCGTGGAACTCCCCACTGCGATTTCCCGCGGGCGGGGTAACTGGCCCGCGGACATCGGGATTCAAACTTAGCGCGATAATCTGGCCTTGTCCTTGCGATGTGCCAAGCCCCTGCGTGCTGGGCGAGGGAGGAATATTGTTTGCAGCGGCAACTGCTCCGGCTTTTCCCGGCGCGCCTCCACTTTCGACTGCTCCGCTCGAACGCTGCGGCGGCACCGCAAGCTTGGGAGCGTCAACTTGCGGCTGCAGGTCCGCCATGTTCAACTGTCCCGGCTTCAGGCGCAGCTGATCGGGCGACAGTGCCGGCTCAACCACCGCCGCTTGCGGCAGCGGCGGCAGCTTGAGATTGTCCTTCACATGCGAGATGTCGGGCGTGGGCGCTACCACAGTGGGGTCCGACAGGGACGGCACTTTCAGATTGCTTTTCAACTGGGAAACATCCGCCGTGGGGGCGACTACTTCCGGCGTAAATTGCGGTACCGTCAACTGGGAGACGGAGCGCGCCGAAGCAGCGATCGGTTGCGTCGCGGGAACGGGTGTCCAGGCCACGATGTTCGGCATGGGAACGTCATGATTGAGCTTGATCTTGGGCGGAGTGACGATGGTCTGATGCGAGTTATCTGGATTCGCCGGAACCGAGAGAATCTCCTGCTTCGCCAGCTTCGGTGCGCCTTTACGGGGCTTCATCTGCTGCTTCTCCGCGGTGTTCATCGGCGGCAGATAATCGCTGAGTGGAACATACTCGATGTGGGCGTTCTCCACCGGCTTCACCTGCGGCATGCGATTGAAGAATGGCAACGTGCAGATGAGGTATACGGCGATGACGAAGGCAATGTGTCCGCCGTATGACTCGAGGAAGCGAATCGGCGCAATGCCCGTCTTGATGAAGAGATCCGGCCGAAGCTCAGCAGGTTTTGCAGTGGTCTCGACTGGGGGAGGCTCGCGCCGGAGCAGCAGATCGCCAAGATTGCGAAAAAAGACGCGATGCCGAGGCTCAAGCTCACGGAGCAGTACCGGAGAATCAGCTATCGCAGCTTCTTGCTGGGTCCTGGCTGCCGTTACTTCCGACATCATCCTCTCGATGGGGCGCGTGTACCCGGATTATAGCGGAAAACAGCGGCTCAGAGCGGGCAGAACGCGGCCAGCCAGATACTTCTTCGCAATTGGCGGCAGCCGTGCCATGATGCTGGATAACAGAATCGTTGGGGTGATATGCGTAAAGCGATCCTTGCCAGCCTCGGAGTGCTTCTCTGCCTGATCTTGTGTTTGGCGGGAAGTCCGCTTGCGGTTACGGCGCAGGAAAGCGCCAAACCTGCCAATGCCGCTTACGACGTTTCCGGCACGTATACATTTCTGCGTGAAGGCGAATTTGTTCAACTCACCGTGGACGACGGCAAGCTCTCCGGCTACATCTCTCGCTTCGGCGACACTGAGAGCGACAAGGGGCAATTCATCGATCAGTTCTTCGACAAGACGTCCTTAGTAGGAGATCGTCTGACCTTCAACACCAAAACCGTGCACGGCGTCTGGTATGCCTTCAACGGCAGAGTGACGACAACTGCCGGCAAGCAGCCCGACAGCGAAGGTTACAGAGTGATGAAGGGCACGCTGGTGCAGCACACAGCAGATGATAAAGCCGCCGAGAAGGTCATGCAGCGGCAGGTGGAATTCAAGTCCTTCCCCTCGGACATGGGCAAGCCGTAACGATCGCCGGCGTCGGTGAGCACAGTTCACTAGGAGCGCTCAAGTCCCTGTCCTATCCCTTAATCCCTGTTACTGGCCCTTTGCTATTGGATCGTTGGGCTCTCTGTGGAATCTTTCGCCAGCTTGGATCCGAGCCATGTGACGTGACCGTCCTCCATCCGTGCGAGATAGCTGAAGGTTTCACGTAGAGGGCCTGCCGGGGTAATCGCTGTGAGATGTTCATAGAACTCCCCTGCCCTGATCTCGGCCTGCAGGGCGACGTCCAGCGCCCGCTGCCGAGCGGAGATCCCGTCGTCGCTTTCTAAGATGTCGCCGGCATCCAGGCGCGGGACCTCGACGAGTTCGCTCAGTTCCTGCTCCGTCAACTGGTTTTTCAAAGCGCCGTAAGCCTCGACATAGCGCTCTTCCAGCAACGCGCGGTGGCCCCTTTCTTCCACGGCCATCTCCCAGAACACGGAAGCGATTTCCAGCGACTCCGCGTCACCGAACTCGGTAAACATCTCCGCAAAGCGGTGGTATACGTCGGCATTGCGCTGTTCGATGGAAATGGCGACCTGCAAGACTTCGGCGGGGGTAAGAGAAGAAAAGCTGCGTGGCATCGGCTCTCCAACAGTTCGGTTCCGAAAGATTTTACGCCGGCTAGGGGGACTTCCGACCGCCAGAGCGCAGACGCAGCATATTTGATGTTCCAAAAGAGGAAGCTGGTGTCGGAATGGAACTAGGCTCGCCCGTCGCTCAGGCTTTCTGCTTGGCGCGGTCGGTCTCGATCCTTGCAATCGTGCGCTTCAACCAGTGCTTAACGTTCTCACGCAGCTCTTCTTCCGTCTGATTGCCTTTGGCGATGGTCGCGCCCTGACGATTCAGCGGAATGTGATGGCAGGGGATGTCTTCCGTGCGGTATTCCTCGGGGACGAAGTCGTAGAGCAGGCACTCATGGCAAGCGTGCGGACGCGTCGGATCTCCGTGATTGGGGCAGGTCAGCGAATCCTGGAAAATGGAAGCGGGGCCCCAGGGGGTGCTGTACCAGTTGCCGTAGCCACCCTGTTCGAGGAAATTCAGCTCATAACGCAGTACTTCGAGCACATCGCGCTTGTCTTCCGACATAATCAACTCCCTGTAAGGCGCCCCAGAGGCTACCCATCCCTGCCTTCATTGTGTCTGAGGACGCACAGCCGGGCTGTGACGTACCTCACTTCAAAAAGTGATGCAAGTCCGCCGGAGAATTCGGGGCTGGCGATGAATAATTTGTTGCGCACCCCGTGATCTAGGTCACATCGCGGTGTGACAACGTCTGCCAAGCTGTACCGTTCTGTCCGAGGAGAAAGCGGCATGGATGCCAATGCCAGTTCCACCGCAAAGATGAACTTCGACGAGCGCCCGTTTGTGGCGATATGGGAGACCACGCAGGCGTGCGACTTGGCGTGCGTGCACTGCCGGGCCTCGGCGCAACCGGGTCGCAATCCCCTGGAGCTGAGCACCAACGAGGCTAAACGGCTGATCGACGAGATTGCCGCCATGGAAGTTCCGGTGTTCGTGTTGACCGGCGGCGATCCGCTGAAGCGGCCCGACATCTTCGAGTTGGTGCGCTACGCCTCGGAGCACAACGTCCGCATCTCTCTGACGCCCAGTGCCACGCCGTTGCTCACGCGCGAAAACATTGTCCAGTTAAAGCAGTGTGGACTGGCGCGGCTGGCGGTGTCTCTGGATGGCCCCACGGCCGAGATTCACGACGCGTTCAGGCGAGTGAAGGGTTCGTATGAGTGGACGCTGAATGCGGTGAAGTGGGCACGCGAGATCGGCTTGCCGGTGCAGATCAACACGACTATCACGCGCCATAATCTTTCGCAGCTCAACGACACAATCGCTCTCCTCGACACCCTCGACATCGTGTTGTGGAGTGTCTTCTTCCTGGTGCCGACCGGACGGGGGCAGAGCATCGACCTGATTTCAGCGGAAGAGTTTGAGCAGGTCTTCCAGAAGCTTTATGAAACGTCGCAGCGGGTGATGTTCGACATCAAGAGCACCGAGGCGCAGCACTACCGCCGCTTTCTGCTGCAGCGGCGGCCCGAGTTGCGGCGCCGGGCACAGCGGCCTGCGCCGCAGTTCAGCCGCATCCCGCAATATGCGCAGATGCCGATGGGGATGGAGACCCCCGATGGGATCGGCCGCGCGCCGCGAGGAATCAATGATGGCAAGGGTTTCGTCTTTATCTCGCATCTCGGCGAAGTCTTTCCAAGCGGATTTCTGCCGGTCTCCGGCGGCAACGTTCGCAAGACTTCCTTGAGCGAGATTTATCGCAACTCGCCCTTGTTCCGGTCATTGCGCGACAGCAAAAATTTGGGAGGGAAGTGTGGGCAGTGCGAGTTCCGCGAGATCTGCGGCGGGTCGAGAGCCCGGAGTTATGCGCTGACCGGAGATATGTTCGCTGAAGAGCCGTTCTGCGTGTATGAGCCGAAAAGGCAGCCCTTAGGAGTCAGCAGTCAGTAATTAGCACTCAGTCCAGGCTCCGTAGTAACTGCTTATTCAAAGGAAAAGGAAATTACCTCATGAAAGATTTCCGTGATCTACAGGTGTGGGCGAAGGCACATGCGCTTACCTTGGGCATCTATCGCGCAACGGCAGGTTTTCCGAAGAAAGAACTCTATGGCCTGACCTCGCAGATGCGACGCTGCTCCGCTTCAATTCCTGCAATATCGCGGAAGGGTGTGGTCGCAGAGGGAATGGCGAGTTTCACCGATTTCTGCAGATCTCGACAGGTTCGGCGAGTGAACTGGAGTATCACATTCTACTTGCTTGTGATTTAGGGCTTCTTGCTCAGGACGACTACGCCTCATTGACCGCCGCGGTTCAGGAGGTTAAGAAAATGCTGGCCGGGTTGATCAAACGGGTTGTAGCCGAGCGCACACGCCTTTGATTTGACTGATTGCTGAGTGCTGATTGCTGAACGCTATGTACTCCCGTTCTCTTTCCCCTTCTTCCTGATCTCGATATTCAACCGCTTGATCTTCTGATTCAGGGTGGACAGCGGAATGTGGAAACGCTCGGCGGCATCGGTTTGGTTCCAGCCGCACTTCTCCAGCATGTCGGTGATGACCCTGCGCTCGCAGTCCTCGATGATCTCGAAGAGAGAGGCGTCGGGACGGTGCTCCAGGATGGGGAAGCCCGACCCGCGTCCGCTCACGTTTTCCGGAAGCAGATCGGGCGTAAGGCTAGCCCCGTTCGATAGCACGACCGCGCGCTCCATCACGTTCTCGAGTTCGCGGACATTACCCTGCCACTCGTAATCCATCAGCGGGCGCAAGGCTTCCGGTGTAACTCGCAGCGCCGGGCGTGCGTTTTCCTTGGCGTACTTGGCAATGAAGTATTCGACCAGTAAGGGAATGTCGTTCTTGCGCTGGCGCAGCGGCGGCAGATCGATGGTGATGACGTTCAGGCGATAGAACAGGTCCTCACGGAACTTGCCTTCTTTCACGGCCTGCCGCAAATCGACATTGGTTGCGGCGATGATGCGCACGTCGACCTGAATCTCGTTTACGCCGCCCAGGTGCATGAACTTCCGATCCTGGAGCACGCGCAGGATCTTCGCCTGCGTCTCCATGCTCATGGTGCCGATTTCATCGAGGAAGAGTGTTCCGCGGTCGGCAACTTCGAACAGACCTTTCTTGCTGACCACCGCGCTGGTGAATGCGCCTTTGACGTGGCCGAAGAGAGTTGATTCCAATAAGTCGGCCGGCATAGAACCGGTGTTCACCGGCACAAACGCGCGATTATGCCGCGGCGAGTTCATGTGGATCGCCTTGGCGATCAGTTCCTTGCCGGTACCGCTCTCGCCTTGCAGCAGTATGGTGGAGCGGCTGGGAGCGACTTGGGCGACCAGGTCGAAGATGCGCAGCATGGGCTCGCTCTTGCCGATGATGTGTTCGAAGTTATAGCGCTGCTTCAGAGCACGCTTGAGCTGGATGACTTCTTCTTCGGCGCGGCGGCGGCCGACAGCGGTGCGCACGTCGGCCAGCAGCTTCTCATTGTCCCAGGGCTTCTGGATGAAGTTGGTCGCGCCCGCCTGCATGGCGTTGACGGCATTCTCCACCGTGCCATAGGCGGTGATCATGATGACCGGCAGTTCGGCGTCGCGCTCGCGGATCTCCTGAAGGATTTCGATACCGTTGCGCTCGGGTAGCGCGAAGTCCAGCAGCACCAGGTCGAAGGGCCGCTCGTTCAGGCGGGTCAAGCCTTCGATTCCGTCATTGGCCGTGTCGACCGTATATCCTTCGAACTCAAGCAGGGTCTGCAGCGACTCGCGAATTGCCGCTTCGTCGTCGATGATCAACACCGAACCGGGTGAGGCGAACTCATCGCGCCCGGCCAAGTCCCGGCTTATGGCTGCTTCAAGCACTGACTGCCTTTCTGATCATGGGGAATTCCATGACGAATGTCGTTCCGTGTCCCGGTATGCTGTCGACCCGGATCTTGCCGGCGTGTTCCTGAATGATTCCGTAGGTGACCGAAAGCCCTAATCCCGTTCCGCCGCTGTGCCCAGTCTTAGGCTTGTTCTTGGTGGTGAAGAACGGATCGTAAATGCGATGAATGTGTTCCTGTGCGATGCCGGTGCCGGTATCGGAGACCTTCACCTGCACGTGGTGTCCGTTGACCGTGCTGATGGTCAGGGTGCCGCCGCCGGGCATAGCGTCTTTCGCGTTGAGGAACAGATTCAAGAACACCTGCTGCAGCTTGCCCGTATTACCGTGGATTGTCGGCAGCTCAGGATAAAGATCCTGTTGCACACTGATGCGCGCGGTCTTGAACTGATGCTCCAGCAAGGTCAGGGTATCTTTGATGACGCGATTGAGGTCGACGTCGGCAAATTCTGAACCGGAAGTGCGGGAGAAATTCAGCAGGCTGTTGACAATCTCAGAGGCGCGGAAGGTTTGCTTAGTGATTTTCTCCAGCAGTGCCGACTGGCGGTCGTCGCCGTGCACTTGCTTGGCCAGCATCTGCGCGTAAGAAGAAATGACTGCCAGCGGTGTGTTGACTTCGTGGGCGACGCCGGCGGCCAGCAGGCCGATCGAAGACAGCTTCTCTGCCTGGGAGAGTTGCGATTCCAAGCCGATACGCTCGGTAATGTCGTCGACGATGATCAGCCGTCCGATCACGCTGAAGCTCTTGCTGACCAGCGGAGCGATGGCGATGTTCGTGACCCGGGTTTCACCGTCCGTGGTTCCCAGCCGGAACTTGTACAGGTTGTGAATGCCTTGTGTCGGGCGGACGCGGTAATACTCCTCCAGGAACGCCGCCGGCAACACCGCAGTCAGCGGACGTCCTACGGCATCAGCACGGGGCAGTGCGAACATTACTTCCATCTGCGAGTTCCACGACTCGATGCGGTCTTCAAGATCGACCGCCATCACGCCCACACTGATCGATTCGACAATGTTTTCGCTGAACTCCTTCAGCCGCTCGTATTGGCCTGCTTTCTGTTCCAGCGATTTGTACAGGCGGGCGTTCTGGACAGCGATGCCGACGTACCCCGCGAGGGTTTCGAGCAGTTGTACATCGTCGCTCGAGAGGAAGTCTCCTTCGTTGGTCTTGCCTAAGCCGAGCACGGCGATCATGCGGTTCATCACGGTGCAGGGTATGTAGTAGTTCAGCTCCAGGCGCCGAATGGTCTCGCGCGCAGAAGGTATTTCGCGCACCGCCTGATTGGTGTTGTCGAAGAACAGGTGACCCGCTTCCCACTCGGACCGCTCGACGTGAAGGAAGTCGAAGTTCAACGCGCTGGTGTCGGAGATGCCATACGACTTTGCCAGATAGAACTGTTCGGGCTGGTCGGGGTCAGCGACGAAGATGGCCAGGCGATCGACCAGCAGCGTGCGCGATAGTCGATCGACGATCGAGCTAAGCATCTTATCGAGGTCGGTTTCGGAGTTGAGGTCGCGGCCAAACTCAATCAGCGTTTTGCGATAGTCATAACGCTTGCGGTAGAAAAACTTGTCGAGGGACTCCTGCACCCAGTTCTTGAAAGGATCGAACAGCAGCGCCGTGACCGCGATGGCGACCACCAGGCCGATCGGCCCGATGCTGGGAAAATTCTGATGGAAGAGCACCGAAGCCATGCCGACAGCCGCGAAGTACGCAGCGGTAATCGCACCCGCGGCGATGGTGTAAGCCATGCCGCGCTTGAAGATCAGGTCCACGTCCATCAGGCGATAGCGGAAGATGGCGTAGCCGAAAGTCAATGGCAGAAAAACCAGCGACAAAACGGAAACTTTCATCCCCAGTCCGGGCACCGCGCCGAACAGGTAGGGAATGATGTAGAAACAGGTAAACGGTGCGACGGACAAAATCGTTCCGCGCGTTACCCACTTCATCTGCTGCCGAAGGATTGCTGACTGAGCATGACGGTAGCTGTGCCACAGCGTGTACGTCGCCATGATGAAGTACGCCGCCAGGTAGATCCATTCGATGCGATCGAGGTTAAAGCGCAGCAATTCACTCGGCTGCAGCAGGTAGATCACACAGACGTGGACCGCCAACAGCATCGCTCCGGGAGCGTAGACGGCGGGAATCAGCCAGGGACGACGGTCAACCAAGCCTTTACGCTCCGGGAAGGTCAGTGAGAAATGGAGGAACAGCGCCGGTTGCAGCAGCCAGGCGACCACGTTCGACCAATAGATGATCCAGTCGAAGTCGTTGAACTTGCCGGTGTAGTGGAACGCGTAAAAGATGAACGAGACCAGGCAGAAGACGTAAAAGTGCGTGCTCTTGGGGGCGGTCCAGCGCCTGAGCAGGACGTAAAGTCCGATGCACAGGTAGACCAGCGCGATCAGCCGCAATCCGGAGTAGAGCGAGCGATCGGCCGGCACCAGAATCAGCGGGGCTTCTACCGGAACACCCTGCCGGATTAGAGAGTAAGTGGCTTTGGACCAGATGCCGACGCGGTAGAGTTGGCGCTCCCGGCTCCCGACATTACTGACGCTTCGGCCCTCGATCGCAACCAGTTGATCGCCGGGCTTGACCCCGGCCTTCTGGCCTGGGCCGTCGACGTCGACGCGCTGAGCCTGCAGGTGCCCGGAAGCCTCCACCCACCAGATTCCGTCGTAGGGGGCAATATATTCACGGTCTTTGTCGAAATTGATCCAGGCAAAGGCGATCGCCGCCGCGCTGAAAAGCACGAGACAAACTGCTACAAACCGCGACTGTAGGCCTCGATCCATCGGAGAAGCCGGCTGACTGGCAAGGCGCACGTGTGGGACTGCGCCCACAAGCCGACTTTCTTCGAGCAACTTAGATGCCATGCTTCCGCTCTTGCTAGTCTCGCTAAGCCTCGTGGGGAGAGTAGCTTCCAAGATTATAGTCGCTCAACCCGCCAGGAAATACGGATTCTGGAAGGTTGCTTCTAAATTCCGGAGCCAGGAGAGGTTACTAAAGAACTAGGAATCCCAGTTATGGTAACCGCCGAGCAACAAAGAAGTTTTGATTCCAAAATTTGGGAACAGGCGCAGGAGTTGATACGTTCGTTACGTACCAACGACCGGAGGAGGCCCGAGCGTTTCGTGACCGTGTAGTCTAGGCTGGCATGAATTCCGGCAACATGTCGGGTGCGGCTTTCAGTTTGGGCGCTGCCGCCGTCTGGGGTGGTGGCGACTTTGCTGGAGGCATCGCCGCAAAACGAGCCAGTGTTTTTCGGGTGGTTGCGGTGGCCCATGCTTTCGGACTGATTCTGATGCTAGTGCTGGTCTGGATCAGCGGCGAACGCGTGCCTCCGCTGTCGTCATTTGGGTGGGGGGTGGTTGCCGGCATCACCGATGCCTTCGGAGTCGCCGCGCTCTATAAAGGGCTTTCGACCGGACGCATGGGAGTGGTAGCGCCCGTCGCCTCGGTGATTACGGCCGTGCTGCCGGTCTTGTTTGGTATCGGTATCGAAGGCTGGCCGGGTCGGATTCAACTGCTGGGGTTTACGCTGGCGGTCGTGAGCATCTGGCTCATCACCCGGCCGGACGGAAAACTCGACTCGCGACGCGGCCTGGGGCTGGCGTTGCTGGCCGGTCTGATGTTCAGTCTGCTGCTGATCTCGGGAAAAGAGGCGGGCCGTCACGCCGTGCTGTGGCCGCTGGTGTCGGCGCGCGCTGCGTCGACAGTGCTGATGTTCTCGATTGTGGCCTTCTCACCCCGTGATGGGCAGCCCCTTCGGCCGGTGTTCGTACCCATTGTGCTGTCGGGCGTTCTCGATTCGATGGCGAATGCAATGTTCATCGCCGCTACCCGTCATGGCCGGCTGGATGTGGCAGCGGTGCTGTCCTCGCTTTATCCGGCCAGCACGGTCATCCTCGCGCGAGTTCTGCTGAAGGAGAAAATCTCGCGCATGCAGGCCATAGGAATCGTCGGAGCGCTGATCGCGGTGACGCTGATCTCGGCGCGGTAGTTAAGAACCGCGGACTGAGCGGGTGTCCTGCGTTCAACCGATCCCCTGGCAGTCCAAAGCCCTTCGACATCCGTTTCAGTAGGTTTTGTGCGCCTTCGCGCAAGAAACCCCCTCCTGGATTTCCTCGATAGCGTGATTGACGTTCGTAAGCCCGTTCACCTTCCGGCCACCCCATCCGCTGCCGGCTTTACCGAGATTGTCCTTGGCAGACTGCAGGCTCGCTAAGGCTTTGTTCATCATCATGGGCTCGTCGACATTTCCCGTCGACATTTCGCTTGGAGTCGACTCCGGACTGACACCTAGCGCCTCGAATGCCCTATCGATGTATCGAATCGACCCAGTACGGTGGCCGCACCATTTATCTCCAGCTTTTTCCAGGTAGCCCTTGGCAGCTCTGAGTTGTGCGATTCCAGCCTGGTATTCGGCAGGCACCTGCTGATTGGAAGCAGCAGCCGAAGGCGCGGGCTTGGTCTGCGCTTGAGATGTCGCCGTGAAAATAACCAGGCTCGCCACTAATGCGAGGATGACCGTTCCCAGTTTTGTCCGTGTCATATCTTCTCCTTCTTGAGAGATCGCTCTTGGGCATCAGAGAAACTTCGATCCAAAGTTTCTCCAGTGAGACTTCGGTGGAGACGCACACGAAGTCAGCCAGTGCACTCGCGACCATCCGGCCAACAGCACGGCCTTGGCGGGTGTCAATGGCTTCATTGCGAAATTATAAGCCCGGCGCATGGCCCGTCCCCACTCATTCACGATCTTCGCAGAAGGGGGTACGAACGGTTTATTTCGCCAGCATCGGCATCGCCCAGGCGAACTGAAACACCGATAACGGATCGCCCGCATATTTCACATCCAACTGCATGCAGCTGTCGGCGACGATCCAGTAGTACGTCTTCGCGGTCTCGATCATCAGGTCCAGAGCGGTGTCCAGCTCCCGGTGCAGCGAAGCCAGCGCCGGCAGCGTGCGTTCGTGATGTGCCGTGCGGGGAACCATGGCACGTTGTATGTTGACGAAGGCCTGCTGCAAAGCCGCGCGATCCCTGGTGAACTCGCGCTCGGTGATTTTGCCCTGCATGATGTGCTCGTGCTGGGCCAGTGCGGTCAGCACTCCGGGCAGAGAAGGACTACCGTCGCCGTTCAGCAGGCGCAACACCCGCGCGGCCATGGCATCGGCGTAGCAGCCACGCAGCATATCGATAAATTCGCTGCGGGCACTCTGCAATTGCGGATTGTTCTGGACGATCTCGCGTTCGAACCGAGCGTAGATATCGCGATCGATCGCCAGCCCCAGCAACTGCTCGCCGATCTGGCGAAGCTCGGTTTTGGCGCGTTCGCGAAACTGCTTTTCGCTCAACATAACCAAAGTCTAGCCAGCCGATGAACAGGGTTCTGTGATCTTCATCACCAGATGAAGCTTTTCCGGGGGCAGCCCGATGCCCGCGCTACAATTAAGAGTTTTGCGAGGTCAGCATCGTGTCCACCTATCCAGAGATTGTCGAACGCGAACAGAAATTCCTGCTGAATACCTACGCTCGCTATCCGATTGCGATGGCGCGCGGCAAGGGCGTCTATCTGTACGACGTCGACGGTAAACGCTATCTCGACTTCCTGACCGGGCTGGGCGTGAACGCGCTGGGCCACGCGCATCCGCGCATCGTGAAGGTCATCCGTGACCAGGCCGCGAAGGTCATTCACGTTTCGAATCTTTATTACAACGAGTACCAGGGGCTACTGGCCGAGAAGCTTTGCACCGCGTCCGGTTTGGACCGCGCCTTCTTCTCCAACAGCGGCACCGAGGCGATTGAAGGCGCGCTGAAGCTGGTGCGCGCCGCCGGACATGCGACAGGCGGACCCGAGAAGTCGATTGTCATCGCGCTCGACAACTCATTTCACGGGCGCACCATGGGCGCACTGGCACTGACCGGCCAGCCGAAATACCGCAAAGATTTCGATCCCATGCTGGGGGGTGTGCGCTTCGTTCCGCGCAACGATATCGAAGCTCTGCGCGCCGCGATGGACGAAAAGGTTTGTGCGATTGTGCTCGAACCGATTCAGGGTGAAGGCGGCATCCAGGAGACCTCGAGCGAGTTTCTGAAGGCTTGCCGGGAGATGGCCGATCAGCATCAGTCAGCCTTGATCTTCGACGAAATTCAATGCGGCATGGGACGGACGGGACAGCTCTTCGCCTTTCAACATTTCGGCGTGACGCCCGATGTTGTCTGCATCGCCAAGCCGATTGCGGCAGGTCTGCCGCTCGGCGCGTTTCTGGCGACAGAGAAGTTCGCGCAGCACATCACTCCCGGCAAGCACGGCACGACCTTCGGAGGGGGCCCGTTGACCTGCCGCGTTGCGCTAGAGTACCTGGCAATTCTCGAAGATGAAAATCTGCTGGAGCAGGTGCGTCGGGTTGGCGCATATTTTACGCAGAAGCTGCAGGAGTTGGCCAGCAAGTTCGACATCGCCACGGAAGTGCGCGGCGTAGGCGCGATCCAGGCGCTGCAGCTTACAGTTCCCGGCAAGCCGATTCTGGAAGGCGTGCACGCCGACGGTCTGCTGATCAATGTCACACAGGACACGGTGCTGCGCTTCCTGCCGCCCTTCCTGCTGCGGGAGAAGCATGTGGATTCCGGCGTGCGGATCTTGAAGAAACATCTGGCCGCCGCGCAGAAGCAGGCCAAGGCAGAGAAGCGAGCAGCGGTCACAGCTTAGCCGCCCGCATTGGATCTTGGCAGGGTAGCGGTCCTTCGACTCCGGCGGCGGAGCGCCGCCTGCGCTCAGGATGACACCCTAGGGATAGAGGATCTAAGACGCGAGGAGGCGCCGAAACCCGCGGTAGATATTTATATGGGTGTCATCCTGAGCGAAGTGAGGGCGCGCAGCGACCAAACGCAGTCGAAGGACCCCTAACAGTCGCTACTTTGCCACGCGCTCGGCGATCCATGCCGCGCACTCTTTGGTCCCCAGCGTCCCGCCGACATCCACCGTAGTCATCTTCTGCCGCACAGCCTCCAGCACGGCATGCTCGATCTTCTGCGCTTCGACGGTCAGGCCGAGGTGCGAGAGCATCATCGCTGCCGTCAGAATCGATCCCATGGGATTCGCCATGTTCTTGCCTGCGATCGGCGGCGCGGAGCCGTGGACCGGCTCGAACATCGAGGTCCTTCCGGGATGAACATTGCCGCTGGCAGCCATCCCCAAACCGCCTTGCAGCGCGGCGGCGAGGTCGGTAACGATGTCGCCGAACATGTTGTTGGTGACGATCACGTCGAGCGAGCGCGGATCGCGCACCATCTGCAGGCAGAGCGCGTCGACGTACAAATGCTGTGTTTGAATCTCCGGATATTCCTTCGCCACCTCTTTGAATACCCTCTGCCACAGGCCGCCGGCGTAGGTCATCACGTTCGACTTGTCGGACATCATGACCTTTTTGCGGCCGTTCTCGCGCGCGTAACGAAACGCGAAGCGAATGACGCGCTCGACGCCCTTGCGAGTGTTAATGTCCTCCTGGGTGGCGACTTCGTCGGCGGTGCCGTACTTGAAGTTGCCGCCCATGTCCATGTACACGCCCTCGGTGTTTTCGCGGATGACGGTGAAGTTGATGTCGTCGGGCTTGATGTTCTTCAGCGGACAAAGCGATTCGTCGAGCAGGCGCACCGGGCGGACGTTGGCGTAGAGGTCCATCTTGAAGCGCATCCCGAGCAGGATTTCCTTGGCATGAATGTTGGTCGCCACTCGCGGATCGCCGAGCGCGCCGACAAAGATCGCGTCGAAGTCACGCGCCAGCATCTGAAAACCGTCGGCGGGAATGGTGGTGCCGTCGATCAGATAACGGTCGGCGCCCCAATCAAATTTGGTGAACTCAACCGGAGCGCCCGAAGCGCGGACTGCTTCCAGCGCGTTGGGAATGACTTCCTTGCCGATGCCGTCTCCGGGCACAACTGCGATGCGTTTGGTCATGTCAGAAAATACTAGCATTCAGCAGTCAGCGCTCAGCATTCAGTCGGGCTTGTGGCTTTGGGCTCTGAGCTTTGAGCCCTGTGCTAATGGCCAAGGTGTCCGGACTTGCGGCGGCCCGAACGCTGACTGTTAATAGTGATTGCTGAATGCTGACCGCTGAGTGCTGACGGCTGGTTGCTTGCTCCCCACAATCCTCTCGCCCCACTCTATAATCAAATATTCGCTATGAGTGTTGCTACGTTACAAGACAAGCTGACGGCCTCGGGCGCGCGACTCGGCAGTTATCGCGGGGCGGAGACGCCGGCCACCTTCGGCGATACGTCTGCCGAGTTCGACGCGCTGCTGCACGGAGCAGCCATCTTCGATCTGGGCTGGCAGGCCAAGTTGACGATCAGCGGCAAGGACCGTACCCGCTGGCTGAACGGCATGATCACCAATAACGTTCGTGATCTGGCGCCCGGGCATGGAGTCTACGCCTTCATTCTCACGCCGCAGGGACACAACCAGGGAGACCTGACGGCCTACAATCGCGGCGAGTATCTGGTAGCGACAACGGATCGTGACCAGATCGAGAAGGTCACAGCGGTTCTGCAGAAATACATCATCATGGACAAGGTGGAGATCGAGGACATCAGCGAGAAGCTGGTATCCATCGGCGTTGCCGGCCCGAAAGCCGCCGAGACTCTGACGAAAGTGGGTATCGACGCTTCGCAACTCGAGTCCGGCCAGATTGTGGATGTCGTCTGGCAGGAGATCTGGATCTCCGTCGTGCACAGCTCCCATCCGCAGATGGATGGTTACGAAATCTGGCTTGCTCCCGAGAATGTTGAGAAGGTGTGGGATGCACTGGTCGCTGCCGGAGCGACGCCTGTGGGAAGCGATGCCCTGGAAATGTACCGCATTACGCGCGGCGTACCGCGTTACGGAATCGATCTGCGCGAGCGCGATCTTCCGCAAGAGACCGGCCAGGAGCACGCCTTGAATTTCAGCAAAGGCTGCTACATCGGGCAGGAAATCGTAGAGCGAATTCGAGCGCGGGGCAATGTGCATCGAACCTTCATCGGCTTCGAAGTCGAGGGTGAGCCGCCGCAACCCGGAACGAAGGTTCGCGCCAACGAGAAAGATGTGGGAGAGATCACCAGCCCCACGCGTCTGCCGAATGGCCGCACCGTAGCTTTGGGCTATTTGCGTCGTGAAGTTGCCGTGCCGGGGACTGTCGTCCAAATTGGCGAGCAGATCGCCACAGTCAAAAAGCTGCCTTTCGAGTTCTAGCGGATCAAAAACTTATGCCAGAAAAAGAGAAGAAACCTGAATTTGTCGTCACCGATCGCCGCCTGTTCAGCAATGACGGTGAACTGCGCCAGGACGTTGTAGAAGCCGAAGAGCGGCGTGAGGAGCGCGAGCGCGAAACGCGCGAAGCGCAGCAGCGTGTCAACGAGCAACGCGCCAGTGAGAACCACGTCGCCGAAGAACCGCCGCCGGCTCCGCCGGCAAACGAGCCTGATATGCAGATGCCCTCGGCGCGGGAGCAGCAGGACTCGGTTGCGGCCTATCAGCAGTCCACGCGCGACATCGATGCCCGCATTGAGCAGGAGATGCGCAAGCAGGGTCGGCCGCATAGCGCTAAGGACTTTGAAGTCTCATTCGACAAGTTCATTGCGTCGCTCTACATGACATCGCTGATGCAGCTTGGGCTGGCCGCTCCGCAGGGCGCGAAGCCCGAGGTCGATTTGATCGGCGCGCGGCAGACCATCGACACCCTCGCCATGTTGCAGGAGAAGACCAAGAGCAACCTCAGCCCGGCGGAAGAGAACATGATCCAGAACTGCCTGTATGAGTTGCGCATGGCGTATCTGGAAGTGACGAACCTGATCACGCATCCCCCGCAAGGTGGTCCTGGCGGCGACGTCCGCTCCTGATGAAAGCCACGCTCACGGTGCTGGGAAGCGGCACGTCGATGGGAGTGCCCACGATCGGCTGCGATTGCGCGGTTTGCACCTCGGCCGATCCGCATGACCGACGCACGCGTCCGTCGATCATGGTGCAGTGGCACGATCCCACGGCAGCGGACGCGTTGCAGCGCACCGTTCTGATCGACACCACACCCGACTTCCGCGAGCAGGTCATTCGCGAGCATGTTCGCAAGATTGACGCGATCATTTATACCCACGGCCACGCCGATCACATCCTCGGACTGGACGATCTGCGGCCGCTGAGCTTTCCGCGCGTGACCGGCGGCACCAAGATTCCGCTGTTTGCCAGCGACAACACCGCGCGTGTTTTGCGCAATGTCTTTCGCTACATCTTCGAGGCCGACTACAAATATGGGGGCCTGGCACAGGTCGAATTGCAACCGTTGAATGGCCCGATCGAGATCTTTGGTGCGAGGTTCACGCCCATGCCGGTGCTGCATGGCGATGTTCCCATTGAAGCCTTTCGCTTCGGCAACGCGGCGTACCTGACGGACTTTAGCGCAATCCCAGAAGAATCCATGGTGCAGCTGGAAGGCCTGGATATCCTGTTTCTGGATGCGTTGCGGCATCATCCTCATCCCACGCATTCGACAGTTGAAAACTCGCTGAAGATGGTGGAGCGGCTGAAACCCCGGCGAACATTCTTCACGCACATTTCACACGACCTGCCGCATGAGGCGACGAACGCCGCGCTGCCGGAGGGTGTGCGTCTGGCGCACGACGGACTGAAACTGGAGTTTGAGTTGTAGTGAAGGGGCGCAACGTCAGGTGCGCCGTAGAAACTGATTTGGGTGGAGCACACCCGTGGCTGACTGACATGGAGAGAGGCCGGCTTTAGCCGCCGCGGCCGAGCTGTTCCAGAGTTACCTCGGCGGCTGAAGCCGGACGTGTAGATGGTGTTCGATTGCACGCCTGAAGGCGTGCTCCACCCGCGGTAGCTCGACTAGGCAAAGGTCAATGCAGATATTCCGCAATCTCGAGGATATACCGTCAAACTTCGGCCCCACGGTGGTCAGCGTGGGCAACTTCGACGGGGTTCATCGTGCGCACCAGGAGGTGGTGCGGCACATGGCGGAGCGCGCTCGCGCCATAGGCGGCAAAGCTGTGGTGGTAACGTTCGAGCCGCATCCGCTGCGTATCCTTCGTCCCAATGTCGCGCCCAAGCTGCTCACGCCGCTGCAGGTCAAGCTGGCACTTCTGGAGCAGACAGGGGTCGATGCCGTGCTGGCGCTGCCGTTCACCCGCGATCTTTCCTTGATGAGCGCCGACGATTTTGCGCGCGAGGTGCTGGCTAAGGCGCTGCAGGCGCGCGAGGTACACGAAGGCTACAACTTCCACTTCGGCCACAAGGCGCAAGGTAACGTCGATACCTTGGCGGAGCTAGGCAGGCAATGCGGCTTCGAGGCCCGCATCTTCTCGGAGCAGACCTTACGCGGTCATCACGTCTCCAGCACCGAGATTCGCAAGCTGGTTGCCGAAGGGAATGTCAGTCGCGCGAGAGCCTTGCTGGGCAGGCCGTTCAGCATCTTCTCCAATCCCGGACGCGGCCGTGGCTACGGCCAGAAATACACCGTTCCCACCGTCAACCTTGCTCGCTACGACGAACTGGTTCCTGCCGACGGTGTCTACGTTACCTGGCTACGAATTAACGGCGAATGCTTCGAGGCAGTAACGAATATCGGGAATCGTCCGACGTTCGGAGCAGATTCGTTCGCCATCGAGAGCCACCTGCTGAACTTCCATCCCATCGAGCTTCAGCCGGAAACGCCCCTGGAGTTGATCTTCCTGAAACGCATCAGAGCGGAAATCAAGTTTCCCTCGGTCGACGCGTTGCGCGAGCAGATCGCGAAAGATGTGCACAAGGCCAGGAAGTATTTTCGGATGCAGAAGCACATAGCGGGTGCCCCAGCTTCGGGTCCTGCCATTGGACGCTAAACCTGGTGGATGTATCGGAAGACCCAGGTTAGCCAAAGGAAGGCGAACCTGGAGCACCAACCTAATTGCTAATTGCTGCCTTTCTCCCGCGTTTCTTTCCCACTGCCCGTTTTCGTCCAGGTCTTGCCGTTGTCAGGTGAGAATTCCGTCCACCACTCCACCGTGTCGTTGCCGTGAAATTGATTGGTCGTGCGGAACTGTACCGGCTTGCCCTTAATCTCATTCGTGCTGGAGTACAGCCAGCGGTTGCCGTCGTCCGAAATGTCCAGAGCGGTGTTGCGAGCTTTTTCTTCGCCGAGCGAGATTCCGTAGAAGAAATACCGGCTGGTCTTGGGAGCGAAAGTATAGATCGACAAGTCGCGCATGGGCTGGCCGCCGAAGACGATGTCCTGATCGCAGACAACGAAGACGTGATCCGGCGACCATGCGCATTTGGTCGTGGCAGTGGCCGTGTTCGCCTGACTGTAGTCGGAAGCGACAAACTGGCCGCTGCCGACCCACTTGCCTCCGACCCAGCGGTTCAGCACCTCGGCGCCCGCGGAAGAGTTCGCAGCCCACAGCGACAGCGAGAAGCCAATCACGAAGAGCAGACGAAACAGCAGCTTCATAAACACTCCTCAAAGGTTCAAGACGCGTTCGAATTCAGGATGCAAGTATAGGGAGGCGTTTACCCCAAAAGCGGTGAATTTTGATGAACGGTCGAAAACCTTGACGAACGGCTGGCAGGAAGGTTTGCGCGGTTGGCCGTCGACCTGTTAACGTGTGCCATTATCCTGAAAAGTGCAATGAAGAAAGCCACTTCGCTAGTCCTGTTCTACCTGCTGGCCGGCGTTTCACTGCTGGCTCAAGTACCCACCGACAGCCCCGTCGAGGTGCTGCGCCATCCCGGCTGGAATGGCGGCGTTTTTATCGGCGGCGGCCACACAGTCGACACCTCGCCTAACGCTGGAAACCTTGTGCTCGGAGTTCGTCTGGGGCGGGTTCTCACCAATGAACACGGCAAGGGCATTCTGCGCGGCACCTACGAAATGGACATCGACATTATTCCGCTGGACGAATATTGGATTCGGGGCGGCCAGTATGCCGGTGGTGTCGATCCCATCGTCTTCAAGTGGAACTTCACTCACGGTTGCAAGATCGCACCGTATTTCGCAGCGGTTGGCGGCGCGTTGTTCAGCAACCACAACCTGCCGCCGGGCGATACTGCGCAAATCAACTTCACCAGCGGTCCGGAGATCGGCATGCAGATCTTCCGCAAAGGTACGAACTCCTGGGATATCGCGTTGAAGGCGTATCATCTGTCGAATGCCTCCATTGGCAATAACAACCCCGGCTTGAATGCAAACCTGCAGCTCATGCTGGGATACACTTGGCACTAGTGGTACGGGGAATCGTGGGACCGGGACGAAATGGATTCCGCGACTCCGAATGACGGGCTGTCGCTTAGGCAATAAGAAGGAATTGCGGCGGACAGCTCGCACGAATTTGTATCGCGCCCATGACAACCTCCGACGCAAAGCATCCTCTCATTCTGTGTATCGACGACGCAGAAGTGGCACTGCGGGTCCGCAAGCTGCTGCTCAGCAGTGCGGGCTATGAGGTTCTGACGGCTCCGTCTGGCGAAGAAGGACTCGAACTCTTCCGAACCAACACGGTGGACATGGTCATCGCCGACCATTTTCTCTCTGACAAGAGCGGAGCTGAGATAGCCGCGGAGATGAAGCAGATCAAGCCGGAGGTGCCGATCCTGATTGTGTCGGCAGCTTCGGAAGCGCCGAAAGGTTTGGAGTTCGCCGACGGCTTCCTCTCGAAGGGCGACGGTCCAGACGCGCTGCTGGACAGTATCGCCAAACTACTTCACGAGAACCGTAGGATCCAGTAGCGACTCGCCCCCCAAATTCTCAAGTTGAACTCACCGGATGGTACGCCGATTCACTCACCAGCAGAATCACCGGCTGGCCGGAGAAACGGTTCGTTGCTTCCCAATAGCGCACCAGGATGGAGTAGACCAGCAGGCCGGTCTCGCCTTCGCCAAAGAAGATGTACTCGAAGGACTGTTTCATCAGGGTGCGGCGGGTCAGCCCCATCACAATGCTGAGAGGATTCAGCAACTCGCTCAAGTAGGCGACCGAATTGGCCACCGCGACCGCACCGTAGGCTTCGATGACGTAATGATCGTCTTCGCGAAAAAGCTTCAGGCGCAAGGGTGCCAGGAAGTCGCTTCGGTTGTCCATCAGGTTGACGTGCAGAAAAGCCAGCGGCCCTTTGACGTTATAGTGTTCGCGCACCTTGGTCGTGAGCATCGTGCGATGTTCCAGAGTGGAGGTGTGATGGGGAATGAGGTTCACCTTCTTGCCCTCGATCGAGCTCCACAAGGTGGCAGAGTCGCTATCGATGAACTTGGCTTCGGAGACCCGCATCTCCGTGGAGCGCATAATGCGGCTCAGCGCGCTGGCAGATAGAAGCAGAAAGATGAAGATGCTGGCAATGATCGCGCCGTCCGGCCGCTCGATGATGTTGGCGACGGTGGTGTAGAAAAATACCAGTGCGACCAGGAAGAAATAAAAGCACAGTAGATACAGCCGGGACTCTTTCCAACTGGCCTCGTGCCACAGAGAAACCGTGACAGCCACGGCCGCCGAGAGCATCAGGACCAAAACGCCGGTGGCATAGGCTCCGCCCTGTGCCGTCACCGAGGCGCGAAAGGCCAGCGTAACGATCACGTCAATGGTCAGCAGCACTACTACCAGCGGACGCTGATACGCTGCCCAGTCCGGCGCCATACCGTAACGCGGCAGATAGCGGGGGATAAGATTCAGCAGCCCAGCCATCGCCGACGCGCCGGCAAACCACAGAATCAGGATGGTCGAGACGTCGTAGATCGTCCCGAAAACATTTCCCAGATAGAGGTGTGCGAGGTAGGCAATCGCGCGTCCGTCGGCTGCACCGCCTATACGATACGCACTCTCCGGGATCAGCGCGGCCGCTACGAGGCTGGAGAGCAGCAGCATCACACTCATGATGGCCGCGGCCGACAAGAGCAGCTTACGGGTGTTGTGAATGCGTCCCGGGATCGTGTTGTCGACGCTGCCCTTCTCAACTCCTGAAACGAACGGCATGACCGAGACGCCGGTCTCGAATCCGCTGAGGCCGAGAGCGAGTTTCGGAAAGATCAGCGCGGACGCGATAAACACGCCGGTCAAGTCGCCATGCATGGCCATGGCAGCATGCCAGTTCGACAGCAAGCTAAGGTGAAGGAGAATCTCGCCGCCACACCACAACAGGACGATCAGGTTGAGAAATAGATACGGAACAGCGATGACATAGGCGATACGTATGGCCTCTCGAAAACCCGCCAGGAAGACCACCGCCAGCAGCAACAGTAGAAACAGCGTCACCCTCATTTGCGAACTGCCGGCAAAAGGGTGCAGATACGGGTTGGCGATCGCGTGGCGCGCCGCGTCGGCCGCCGACAGCGTCATGGTGATGACGAAGTCGGTTGCGGCAAAGCCCAGCAGCACCAGCACGATGATCTTGCTGGTCCAGCCGGAGAACAGATTTTCCAGCAGTGCGATCGAGCCTTGTCCCGCATAAGAGCGCTTGGCGACCGCGGCGTAGATGGGAACAGCTCCGAGCAGGGTGACCACTATGAGTACGCCCGTCGCCGGAACCGCCAGTGCTCCGGCCGCCAGCAGCGCGATGCCCGGCTGATATCCGAGGGTCGAAAAGTAATCGACACCGGTCAGCCATAGCACGATGTACCACGGGTAGGTGTGTTCCGGCTCACGCGAAATACGCGCCAGATTGGTATGCGAAAAGAAACGCGCCAGCCAGTTCTGCGGTGCCTTATCTGGCGACGGCAGACGGAGAACCGTATCCGGCAACGTTGGCGTGCTCATCGTTCGGCCCGACTCCTCGATGTCGTCGCTAATCGATCAGGCTTAGGGATTTTAGATTGTAAGGCCTGACGTTCACCTTAGGCGAGCGATGTTGCACTTCCAGGTGCGATGCCGCTTCGACCGGGATCGATCAGTGCCGTCAGACATGCAGGAAGCGGCGACGCGTGCAGTTCCGGGAACCCGTCATTTCTGCTCAGTGTTGAACAAAGAATTCGTACATGTCAGGTGCCGTTGCCGCCGCTCCCGGGAAGACGCTGACTCCCGCCAGCTTCATCATGAAGCGGCATGTACTCTGATGCTGATAGAACTTGACTGGAATTTGTGAGCCGCTGGGCGGATAGTGCGGATTCGCGTCCGGGCCAACCGCGACCCAAGCCACGTGACCTCCGCCGCCCTGCAGGTCACTGTCCTCCGCCTCATCGAAGGTGATGATCAGCATGCCGCCGTTCGGGCCGGTGAAGTCCGGGCTGGCGAGCAGGGGCGCGATGTTCGTCTGCAGCCAGGCATCGGCTTGCGCTAGCGTGCCATCGTGCGCATCGTCGAGCAGGTCAGGCACGATGAACGCGTAGTTCGGCAGGTTGTGGTTGGCAATGTCGATAGCCAACTGCGTGAACGGCACCAGGTTCTGCTGCTGTTCCGGATGGTTCCGCACGTCGGACATATACGAAAGCGGATTGTGGTGCTCGGAATACTCGCCGACATCGCCACCGTCGTAGCCGGGAGAGGGGAGAGCCTCTGAATACTCTTTCCAGGTTTTTCCTGCGGCGATCAGCTCGCGCACCACATTGTCGACGGTTACAGTAGCGGTGTAGCCGTCATCGTTGGTGATGATTTGTCCGGTGGTCAGCATGAAGTAGTTGCCGATCGAGGGATGAGTGTTGGCATAGTATCCCTGGGCGACCGAGTAGGTGGAGGCAAGGCTGTTGAGGTATGGCATCGACGGACTGCCAATGACGTCGGTGTAACCGTGATTCTCCTCCATGACAATGAAAACGTGATTGACCTGCCCGTTGGGGAGGTTGACCGAGGAACCGTTATGAGTCTGCCTCGGGGTCGTAGGCTGACTTTCGGCCGTCTGCTGTGCGTGGCACGAAATCGTGCAGCACAAAGTTAAAGCTAGAGCGAATCTCGACACAACGCAGCGCAGCATCTTCCCTCCCCGGCGGGTGACAAAATTCCCGAGCGCTCTCCACAATACACCTAATTGTGAGATGCTCGTGGCGAGTTGAGTGGTCTGAAGGGCCCCTTCGAATACTGGCACCGACTATCAAGAGGTACACTAAGTTTTAGGTGGAATGCCATGGGGCGCATCCTCGGTTTGTTCATTTCGAGTTTGGCGGTGTCTGCTGGGTTGTGCGGTGTCGTTTGGCCTCAGCTGTATCGCGCATCTTTAGAGGAACAGTACACGCCACTTAGAGCACGGGTTGGCGCAGTTGTGCTTCTGCTCCTTGGAATAGCAGGTCTAGTGGCAATTTTGAGTTATTCGGGAAAACCGGTCGAGTTTTTTCCAGCGTAAGCGTAACTGCCCAGCGAACAACTCCGAACCGAAGATCGCCCGGCCCTCGAAGATGGCTCTAACACTCGGTGTGTATCGGAGATGATCGCTCGGGTCCCCTTCTCACGAAGGCTCATGTCGAAAAGATGCGCGCGCCGAGGTGGAAAGATTACAAGAAATGGGCAACGATTGGGCAACAGAGGCATCCTTCTCACAAGCCACGGCTCGGTAAACTAAAGCGGTCACGCCTCTTCCGACGCATGGCCCTGTAGCTCACATGGATAGAGCAGCGGTTTCCTAAGCTAAAAGACGCCACCTAATCCTTGTGTATCAAAGACTTACGTTGGTCGTTTTACCCCGTCCCCCCGTTCTGCCTCTCAATTTGCAGAGAGTTTGCAGTAGGAAATCCGGCCTCTCGGGCACAGCTGTAGGCATAGAAAATGGGGCACATCCAGAGCGACGAAAGCGGTTCGGCTGAGGGGCTCTTTTCCGGTTCACGACGGACTAGAATTCCGTTTATTTACGGGAGGGGGGCGTTAGAACGTATCCAAATTCCTCCGATTCTTAGGCAAGTGAGCGGGGTTATTCTTGGCTGTTTAGGAAGTTGAACAGAGGGGTTCAGCCCCCGAACCCCTCCCACGCTTGCTCCAGAGGAGGCCCTTCGGCTTCCTCAGGGCATTGGAGCATTGAGAAAACCTACCAAATCACCCGTAAGGAATTTGTAAATGCCGAGGACTTTAACTCCCGTTCCGTGCCGGGAGTGTTCAAGAGACGTATCCAAATCCGTCTCGCGATCACTGGCGCTATCGTGATTACTTCATACATGCCCAGTCGGCATTACGGACTATCACGTCCTGGTGCGGCAGCGCTCACTGACAGACGCTCGCCCAAGGTGTGAAAGTATGGTGGATGTCTCGGGGAAGATTCCCGGCCCTTTTCCCAGCTCCTTTCATCGCATCCGGGCAGTGAGAAACAAATCTAAGGCCAGCCCTCCTTCTCCCAGACCTCCACGTCAGACCACAGGACAGAAATGGATGCGGTTGCGTGGCGCTGTTCGCTGCCGAAGAGGTACTAAAATGAACTTTCGCAGGTACACCCCTATTCTCGTAACGCTATTGGCAATCGTGACAACTGCATGTGTTGCTCAAACGTGGGATGCTAATAGAGATTTTCGTGCGTCCAATCCGAACGGTGCCTGGAGCTATGGAACCGGGACCACCGGAACACCGTTCGCGCTGTATACCGTCTATAACCCTGATTGCGACGAAAGCGGCTTCGTTTGTTGGACTGTAAAAATACCTGAAGACTACACCCCCCGAGTAGGGTTCAATAGCACAGGGGGCTGGCTCAATTGGAGGACAGTAGTTCAACCTCCAAACGTTCTAAATGTTCACCCAGGTCCATACGGAGATTCGATCGTACAATGGAAGGCTCCAGTCGCGGGGTATTACACGATCAGCGGATTTTTTGAGATCCTTGACATCTATCCCACAGGCATTATTGGGTTAGTCTTCCGCAATGGCAGGCAGCTTTATAGAGGTGAACTCCTGGGTCCGCCCGCGCAGCAGCCAGATAAGGTTGGTGGCCGAGAGGATTTCTATTTCCCAATGCTGTTCCTTAATGCTGGCGATGTTATCTCCTTCGGCGTCAATGCGGACGGCGACTTCCACTATGACTCGACTGGCTTTGACGTAACGATAGTGATGCCTTCTACTCGGTGAGCACTTTGTTCTGAGTAAAAGAGATCATCGCAAACCCACCCGAATCTCGCCCTTCCGCAGCCCAGCGGCAACGATTGTTGCAGTTGCGGCATTCTGTGGGCTTGCTTTGGGAGCACTACGACAGCAGTCAGATTCGAGTAGTGATTCAAGGCATCCTGAGACACGCTCAGGTCTCGACCACGATGAACCGGTATGTGAAGGGAGTTCCGGAGGAGGCTCTTGCTGCAACGGAGCTGTTACAGCGAACTTGCAGTAATCAGCCTCCCAAAGAAGTCTCAAAACTTGTAAACTAATGAAACCGCACGTTTTTGGCCCTGTAGCTCAGATGGATAGAGCAGCGGTTTCCTAAACCGAAGGTCGGCAGTTCGAATCTGCCCAGGGCCTCCATGTTCATCCCGCTGACAATTTTCTGAGGCTGGTTATCAACGGCCGGGCGCGGTGTGGGGAACGAAGCGACCCGCCGAAGGTAAGGAGTTCGAGTCTTCGCGTCTATTTTCGACCGAAGATTCGAACTCCCGTTCCCAAATCGACGACTCACCGACTTGAGACCGGTCCTGGTCTCAGTGTCCGTTGAAATAGTACTGAGCTTTCGCCCAAGCTTGAAAGCCGACCAGGTCACCGACTGCACGTCCCACCAGATCTCCCGCTTTGAAGTGGATACCGCCGTAGCGCCGTGAAATGCCGGCTTCATCGGCCGCATCACTGAAGGTGTTCCATTGCAGGGTCACGGGATTGTGCGGAGTCAGTCCCGGCTCAATGGTGGAGCTGCCAGGAGCAAAGGTCACAGAGTCTCCGAAGCGGTCGCTGCCGGTCCAAAGCGCCAGCACGGTTGCGCCAGCCGCGCTGAACGTACTGTGGCCGGAGATGTACTCGGGAAAAGGTGGCGTGGGGAAAGTCGACGGTTGATAGGGTATCCACAGCGAACCATCCATGGTGATGGTGCCCTGGTAAGGGCCGCCCCAGGATTGAATCTGCTGGCCCTGGAATTGGTAGGGGATAGCGGTGACCGGCCGCACTGAGTCCAGCACTCGCTTGGCGTCCCACGCTGCTATGCCGGCGTCGAAGATGGCATTAGTCATGGCAAAGAACATCTTCACGTCATCGTCCAGCGCGTGACCGTCACGCGACGAAACATACTGAGCGAAGAGGCACCAGTGTCCCGGCGGCGTCTCGGTGTGCGGACCGTTGGCCCAGTATTCCGCGATCATCTTTTGCTGGTCGGTCAGATTCGCGCTGAAGGTGATCAACTCCTGGGCTTGCTGCTGATAGGCAGGAGAGCCATAGGTCGCCGGCCCAAACAGTTCGACCAAGCCTAGAAACTCGCCCTGAGAAGGCATGGCAAAGGGAATCACTTTGAACCATTGCGCGGCCAGGAACTTCTGGGTGACGAAGTGTCCCGTCGGATCGACATACTGCAACGGCTGCCAATGGTTGGGATTGGAGACAGTCGCCGGATTCACCGGAACGGTGCTGGGCGCATTCAGAGCGACGTAGCCGGTGTAATCGGAGTACGCGCCGGGGGCAAGGTCGCCGAGCTGGTTGGAGCCATCATGATGCCGGAAGCTCAGGATCGCGGCGCAGGCGACATTTCCGATGCCAGTCGGCGTAGTGGTATCGGTGGAATTGTCGTTGGGATCGTACCCGAAGCTCTGCATCAGCGGGTTGTACACCGACGATTGATCGACCGGGAATAGATCGACCAGAGCGCGATACGCAGCGTAGCTGACCGCCTTCTGCTTGTTGGCCAACGTTCGCTCCGAGCGCGGACGCCGCTGGATGCCGTTATTTTGCGTAGGTATAGCGTGGGCATCGTATGCGCTCCAGGCGTCATACATACAGGTATGAACGATGGCTAAAGCGCGCGCAACCATCGGGGGGCCGAGTGCGGAGTCCCGGTCACCTTGCAGCGCCGCATTGTTCCACTGGACTGCGGCGTTCGGGCCAGAGCTTGCCGCGGCGGATAGGCAGAGAAGAGCGGCCATCAAAATCAGCCGGGCAGGCTTGACCAGACCGGTGATGGGGACAAAAGAGATATGACTTACCTTCGGACGGTTCTTCATACAGAAGAATTTCTCCTTGTGGGCTCGGCGTTAAGGGCGACGTTCAGCCACTGGAAATGGAAATGATCCGGCCTTGATCGGTGGATTGAAGAACAGCTCTCGCTTTCAAACGGAGGCGCGGAAGGATGTCAGGACAACGAGTGCAACTGCGAGTTTTTTGCGAAGCCAAGCAGCGCCTGAAAGGTGCCTAATTTTGCAGGACATTCAAAAGCATGTCAATAGTCGCTACACGGCGCAAGAGAACCAGAAAAGACATTGAAGTGCAGATGTGATGAGGTGAAATATTGGGGCCGCAACAGCCAAATCGGTCGGTAAGGCCTGGGCCGGGACGAGTGTCCCGGCCTGCCTTACGACGATCCTACATGGGTGGGCCCGTTTGACCACAGGCGTTGGTAATGTATCCGTTGTTAAAGTCGTCCAAGGTCATGGCATCGGACTCCATCTGCTGTCCGATGGGAGAGGAGGGCGAGATACCTTCCGGAATCGTGCCCGAGCCGATCAAGCTATTAGCATCGGTAAGAGTGGTTTGAATTGGACCGGGGTCGGTGCCGTTTGCGATGTTCAGCAGCGCGGCAATCAACTGGTGGCCCAAATTTACGCTCGCGTCGCCCCGCACCGGGCTTTGGAGAATGCTCTCCAACTGCGCATTACTGTAGAAATTCGTGCCCAGGGTCAGGCCCGAACCGTCCTTCCACGCGCTTTGATGGTTTTTCCAATAGCCTTGGGTCAGGGGTGGACAAGTGCCTTGGGCATACATGGGAAGGACGCCCGTAATCAGAATGAACATCGCAGCGGCAGCTACCGCCATGGCTCTCAGTTTCATCTTGCTCTCCTTTGTGCCGTCTATTGGTGAAGAGACAGACGAGGGTTGAGACAAGCGGCAGACAGCGTCGGCCGACTAATCCTGTGTTTACTGGAGCTCTTCCTGGGTGGAATTGTATCCCGCTTTTATAGAGGGTTTAAAGTACAAATGTCCGGGTTGACCGCCTCATGAAGGTTATTCAGAAATGGCCCTCACTCTCCGAGGTAGATCCGAGTCGATTTTTATTCGTCCATCCGTCTTGGCGGCAGTCCATCAGCTATCGATAGACGCCCGGACGTTATTCATAATGAAGCGCACTTTGTGGCGCCGCTCCGCCGGTTGGCAGAGGTGGTCTTGCTCAGACGGCAACAGGTCGACGACCCGACAGGCGCGAGCGATGACCAAGCCGCACTCGGAACAGACCGAAGCGATCGTGCCATCGTGATAACGCCGCCGGGTGCAGCGCGGTTTGCTGCGTACCCGATCAGCGCGGCGCCGTAATTCGGAGGCGATGCCTGGTTCAGCCTCTTTACGGGGCAACCAGCCATTGCGAAAACAGACCGCGACGGCGTGGGTTCTGTTGTCTGCCCCCAGTTTTAAGTTGATGGTCCGCAACATGTTCTTCACCGCTTGGCCGCTGGTGCGGAAGTGCGAGGCGATGTCGCGGTTCTCGTAGCCATACGAGAGCAGTTCGACCACCTTGAGCTCTTTGGACGTTAGTATGGTTTTGGCTTGGAAGCCATCGCTTTGCGGGCCAGATTCCTCGCGGGGTGGACGAGGTTCGTTCGCAGTCATAGGCAGGTTTTCGTCTGAGGCACAGTCCACTTACGGGCTGTACAACCTGTCCTCGTTCGTATCGACCAGCTATCCCCTAATACGCCGCATTCTGATTCAATGTCAACACCAAAATGACAGCACGGCACTCGCTCCAATATAAGAAGGCGCGTGGCACTATAGTTCTCACTGCGGCAGATTCGGTTATGTCGTCTCCAATGAGGTTGCCAATGGGCGCAGACGCGGTCCCTGTTGCTTTTGGTATGCTGCCGGCGCTCCGGCAATGTGAGCGTTGCATGCTCTGCGGCATGCTTGACCAGCGACAAGATTAGTAACCTGCAAATAGCTGAAAGCTTGCAACGATATGCGAACGCAGCCGTATAATTCCGGCCAGACGGCACGTTCCGTTTTCCGGTTCCAAGACAGGGAGATACGAGCTGTCAGCGCCCATACCTTATGTGCTCGACGGCAATAGTAAGTTATCAACAGTAGCGATTGAGGATTCTCGGATTCGCGGTTGTTTATGGAGCCAAGCGACCAGTCCCGGAATAAAGATTTCCTTCTTTCCTCTGCTTTTGGTGAGGATGGCACCGGCCAGTCCGAGGCTCCTCCGCCGATCTTCTCGCCCAACGATCTCGTTTGCCAACGCTATCGGGTGATGCGCTTCATCGCCCGCGGTGGCATGGGTGAGGTCTATGAGGTTGAGGACGAAGAGCTGCACGCCAGGATTGCGCTCAAGACTATTGCTCCGTCCCGCGCCTCCTCGAAGCATCAATTGAATCGCTTCAAGCAGGAGATCCAGCTCGCCAGAAAAGTCAGCCATCCGAATGTCTGCCGCGTCTTCGATCTCGGCCGTCATCGCGACGAGGCTCATGGCGACGTTCTCTTCCTGACCATGGAGTTGCTGCCGGGCGAAACCCTGGCGGCGCACCTGCGCGATCACGGACCCATGTCCTATCAGGAGGCGCTGCCGCTGGTGCGCCAGATGGTTGCGGCTCTGGCCGCTGCCCATCATGCCGGAGTGGTGCATCGCGATTTCAAGCCCGGCAACGTCATGTTGATGAACCTGCCGGAGTCGCCGCTGGTAAAGGTGACCGATTTCGGCCTGGCGGTAAATCCAGAGGCCGACGAGACCGTCTCCGCTTTGTTGAGCGACGTGGTGGGTACTCCGGCGTACATGGCGCCGGAACAATTTCACGGGCAGTACAGCGCGCGCACCGACATCTACGCACTCGGGCTCACCGTCTTCCAGATGCTCACTGGCAAGTTGCCGGAGTTCAGCCAAACACCTTTTCAGGAGACCGGCGGGCAGACCACGAAGCGCATGCGCTCCCGCTGGCGGCAGGCGATCATGCGCAGCACGGCCGCGAATCCCGCGGCTCGCTTTGCTTCGGTGGAGGAATTCTGGAGCGCCGTGTCGGGCGAGAAGTTGCCCGGGCAGACGGTCTGGCAAGCGACGGTAGCAGGTGTACGACGCCGTTGGCCGATCTACGCATCCGCAGTTGCCGCGGTGGTGGCTCTGGCTTTGCTGATGTGGACGGGAATAATTCCCAGTCCTTTCCACCCCCTGCCGGAGCAGAAGCACATTGCCGTTCTGCCCTTCGAAAACATCGGCCACGACGCGTCCAATCAGGCCTTCGCCGAAGGTGTAGCCGAGACTTTGACCAGCAAGCTCTCGCAACTGGAGCGCTATCAGAAATCGTTCTGGGTGGTGCCCGCCAGCGACACCCGAAACATCAAGAGCTTGGACGAAGCGCATCGCGACCTTAACGTCACATTGGCTGTTACCGGCAGCATCGAACACACTCCCGACGGCGTCAACCTGATTGCCAACCTGGTCGACGCCGCCAACCATCGACAGCTGTCATCGCGTTCCATTCATATCGACTCTGGAAATCTGGATGAGATGCAGCAACGGGTTTGGGAGTCGGTAGCGGACATGCTCGACTTGCAGGTCAGCCCGCAGATCAAAGAAGAGCTGGCCGCCGGTGGAACCTCGCAAGCCGATGCCTATGAGCTCTACGAACGAGGCAACGGATATCTGCAGCGCGAGGACCTGGACGATATCAATCACGCCATCGGACTATTCAACAAGGCAGTCGCCACCGATCCCAAGTACGCTACAGCGTATGCCGGATTGGGCGGTGCGTATGCGCGGAAATATTTCATCACCAAGGATCCGCAGTGGATCGCTGAAGCCACCAGCAATGCCGGCCGAGCGGTTGAGTTGAACGCGCAGCTTATTCCGGTTCGCCTGAGTCTGGCCGGGGTCTACCAGCAAACCGGGCAACTCGATAAAGCCCAGGCGGAATATCAACGCGTGCTGGAACAGGATCCAACCGTGATTGCAGCGCAGCTGCACCTGGGACAGGTTTATGAACTGCAGGGCAAATACGCGCAAGCTGAAAATTTGTACAAGGACGTGATCGCGCGCCGCTCGACCTATTGGCAGGCCTACGACGAGTTAGGCGAGCTGTATTACCGGCAAGGCAAGTTTGAGAAAGCCGCCGATCAGTTTCAGTCGCTGATCGATTTAGCTCCCGATGAGAGCGCTGGCTATTACAACCTGGGCGGCATTTATTTGGCGCAAGGGCGCTACGAAGATGCGATTGCGGTGTTGAAGAAGGGACTGGGCATCGAGCCAAACGCCGATGCCTGGACCAATCTTGGCGCGGCCTACATGTACATCGGCAAGTATCAGGAAGCTGCTGAGGCCATGAAACGGGCTGCCGACCTCAGCCCGCACAATCATGTGATGTGGCGGAACCTGGGCGACAGCTACGATCAGATTCCCTCGCGCCTGGCCGACGCGCGACAGGCGTATCAAAAAGCGCTGGAAACCGCGACCGAACAGCTTAAAATCAATCCTACTGACCCCGAGGTGCTGAGCGGAATCGCGCTCTACCATGCTCATCTCGGAGAGTCAGGAGAAGCTGACATCTTCATGAGTCGCGCACTGGCAGCTGCTCCGCACGACAGCGACACCCTATTTACATCGGCTTTGGTGTATGAGATCATCGGCAACCGCCAGAAGGCTTTAGCGGCTGTGAGTGCTGCAGTCGCAGCCGGATACTCGCTGGAAGAAGTGGAGAAGGAGCCGGAGTTGCGGGCCCTCAGGTCCGATCCCAGGTATCAAGAATGGGTAAAAAGCAAAAGAGAAAAATCCTCGGCATCCTAAACCGAATCACGGGAGGCTGTATATGAGGCGCCACGGCTGCAAGTGTTGTCTTTTAACGGTGAGCGTGTTGTTCCTGCTCCTTTCCGCTCTGGCCAACGCACAATCCACTCCGCCCGGGGTCTGCACGGACACCTGGTCGTCGGCTTGCAATAGCACGAACACCTGTCCCCAAGCCTCGACCTGCAACGTGCAGATCTCGCACAGCTCAGGAAGCGCAATCATTGTCTATAACGGGACCACCATTAGCGACATTTGCGTTTACCCTGGAGAAACGGTCAGTTGGCAGGAGGCGGAGCAGAACGGGGAGTTTATGGTGAATTTCTTGACGACCCCGTTCACGAACAATCAATACTGGTTCCAGGGAAGCACGGGAACGCCGTCACCGGGTACAGTGGCTAGCGGTCTGGGCTATCCCTGCTTCAAGTTCACCATCCGTCAGCAGGTGGGACCAACGATTTATCCGGCCGACCCCAAGGTGGTTGTCCATGGCGTTGGGGACGTAGGAGCGAAGCCGAAGAAGAAGCGGCGGAGACAGACTACGGACGACCAGGCGCAACCACAGCAACAGTAGTGATTTCGGCCGGCTGAAGCAGTTTGCTGAGAAACTCGATAGCAATGCATTTCGGGCAGAGCTGGCCTTCAGGCCAGCGTCCAGGCCATTTATTAGGTCGAAGAGTCGGCTTCACCCGAGGCCACCGGCCGCGCGGGTGGGTGGGGGCCAACGCCTACTTTTGCGGAGCCTCGTCCGATTCCTGTAAACGTTCCTGCAAGTAATTCCAGTCCGGTCGAAAATCATTTCGCAACGACTGGGCATCGCGCTCAGCTTTTCGCTCCATGAATGCAGCGCGCCACCAGAGAAAAATCGAGAGCAGCGACAGGAAGACGCAGATAAAGTACTCGGGATAACTGACGTAAGCGCTAAAGGCGGCCACGCACATGACCAGCCATGAGCCCAGGTATCGGCGATAACGCATCACCGCGCGCGACTTCGCTTCTTCCAGTTGATTCCACTCCCAAAGGTGAGCCTTGGCCATTTCCAGACGCAGCCGCTCGATCTCTTCAGAACTGAGCGAAACGGGGACGATCAGGTCCTGTCCGGAGCGCACCACCGATAGCGAGATCTCGTCCAGCGTCAGGTCCAGCCCGCGAATCTCCGTGCGAATTGTGCTGCTGGACATGAGAGCCTCCGATTGGATGTGAGTGGAGAGCGTTGCGGCGCTGCGAAGCAAGTGCTGAGTACCGTCAAGGGTGGGCTATGAGCCGCGAGCTCTGAGCCAAGCGCCAACTACAAGTTGCTAATTGCTAATTACTTGCTTTCCGCACCGCGATACCCAGCTCCTTCAATTGCCGCTCGCTCACCGGCGTCGGCGCATCCATCATCAGGTCCACGGCCTTCGCCGTTTTGGGGAAGGGAATCACTTCGCGCAGGCTCTCGGCTCCGGCGAGGATCATCACGATGCGATCCAGCCCCAACGCAATGCCGCCGTGCGGAGGCGTGCCGTATTGCAGCGCTTCCAAAAAGAAGCCGAAGCGCGCCTGCTGTTCTTCCGGAGACATGCCGAGCGCCTTGAAGATCTTGCTCTGAATGTCCTGACGGTGAATACGAATCGAGCCCGAGCCCAACTCGGTGCCGTTCAGCACCACGTCGTAGGCCAGCGCGCGGACAGCGCCGGGATCGCTCTCCAGCTTGTCCATGTCCTCGTCGTGCGGCGAGGTGAAGGGATGATGCGCGGCATTCCAGCGGCCTTCGGTGTCATCCCATTCAAACATAGGAAAATCCGTGACCCAGAGGAAGCGGAAGTTGCCGTGCTTGAATGCGCCATGACGCTCGGCATACTTCTGTCCGAGGGCCAGCCGCAGTTGTCCAGCGGCCGTGTAAATGCCATAAGCCTGCTGACGCGCTTTAGACGCCGTTGCCGGCTTCTCGCCGCGCTTGGCGCCCGCGACGATCACCAGCAGATCTTCGGGATTCGGCTTCGCCACTTCGCGAATCTTCGCGACGGCGTCTGGGAACGACTTCTCCAGCCGCTTGATATCCTCGAAAACTTTCGCTTCCTTGCGGTCGCCGAACATGGTCTTGATTTCGTCGCGCTCCTTGCGCGAGAGTTCTCCGACCTTCGGGATCACGATCGCCACCACCGGAAGTTCGGCGTCGACCTGCAGCGTATCGAGATTCTCCGGAGCGAATACCTCGCGCACGTTGGCCATCGCGGGTAGCCGCAGGTCCGGCTTGTCGATGCCGTACAGCCGGATCGCCTGGTCATAGCTCATCTGCGGGAATGGCGTCTGCAGGTCGGCTCCAATGGTCTTGAACGCAGCGCCCAAAAAGCCTTCGACAGTTTTGAAAACCATCTCCGGCCGCGCGAAGCTGATCTCCAAATCGATCTGCGTGAACTCAGGCTGCCGATCGGCGCGCAAGTCTTCATCGCGGAAGCAGCGCACAATCTGGAAATACTTGTCGAAGCCGGAGATCATCAGGATCTGCTTGAAGATCTGCGGCGATTGCGGCAGCGCATAAAACTCGCCAGGATAGACGCGGCTGGGTACGAGATAGTCGCGCGCGCCTTCGGGCGTGGAGCGCGTCATGAAGGGCGTTTCGATCTCGTAGAAGCCTTGCGAGTTCAGGTACTCGCGGATAGCGATTGCCACCTGATGCCGCAGACGGATGTTGTACTGCATCTCCGGCCGGCGGAGATCGACATAGCGATGCTTGAGGCGCACCTCTTCGTTGGCCAGCACCGTGTCGGCGGGCGTGAAGGGCAAAGGCTTGCAATCGTTCAGCAGGCGTATCTCGTCGGCGATGACTTCGATCTCGCCGGTGGGATTGTTCTTGTTGATGGTCCCGGCGTCGCGCAGTTTAACGTGGCCGACGACGGCCAGCACAAACTCCGACCGCACAGAGCTTGCCTTCTCATGCACGCCGGCAGCGGCCTCGGAAGTAACGACCACCTGCGTCAGCCCGCTGCGATCGCGCAGGTCGAGGAAGATCAGGTTGCCGAGATCGCGCCGCTTGTTGACCCAGCCCATGAGAACAACTTTTGAGCCCGCGTCAGAAGCGCGCAGCTCACCACACATATGAGTACGTTTCAGATCACCGAGGAAGTCGAGCATGATGTCCGATCTAGTAATTCGTAATTAGCGCTAAGCAATTTGCCAAGGCACCCGGATCGAGCGTCTTTGCTAAAGGCCAACTGCTAAATGCTAAGTGCGTCTTCCTATTTTCTCAGGAATTGTGCGAGTTCTGCACGCGGCACCGTGACTTGCTCGCCGCTTGACAGATTCTTCACTGCGAATTGATCGGCCGCCACTTCGTTTTCGCCGACGATGATGATATGTTGCGCGCCGGACTTCTCTGCGAGTTCAAATGATTTTTTCAGCCGGAAGCTCTCATCGCCGAGATCGGCGCTTACTCCGGCACGCCGCAACTCGCGCGCCAGCTTCAACGCGGCCTGATTCATTCCCGCTCCCAGCGGAGCGGCGTACGCCTGGATTCTCGCCGTCGCTTCTTCACCTTGCGACTGAAGAGCCAGAATCAGCCGGTCCTCGCCGATTGCAAACCCGATTCCGGGCGCCTTCGGTCCATCGAGCGATTCCGACAATCCGTCATAACGGCCGCCGCCCAGCACTGCGCTCTGCGCGCCCAGTCCGCCGTGCGTGAACTCGAACGTCGTGCGCGTGTAGTAGTCGAGCCCACGAACCATGCGCTCATTGATCGAGTATGCGACGCCGACGGCATCGAGCATCTTCTTCACCTGGTCGAAGTGCGCGCGACAGCCTTCGTCGAGATAGTCCCCGATCTTCGGCAGCTTCTCGATGATGGGCTGGTCTTCCGGAACCTTGCAGTCGAGCACGCGCAGCGGATTCGTTTCCGCGCGTCGTTGACAGTCGGGGCACATCAGGTGCACGACTGGCTGCAGCGCCTCGCGCAGCGCCTTGTTGTAGCGGGCACGATCGTCGGCCGAGCCCACCGAGTTCAGTTGCAGATTCCAGTCGCGCAGGCCGACCTCATCGAGCAAGGTCGCCAGCATCTCCAGCACCTCAGCATCGCGCGCCGGAGATTCGCTGCCCGCCGTCGGCGGCCCGATGACTTCTGCGCCAATCTGGAAGAACTGGCGGTAGCGTCCTTTCTGCGGACGCTCGCGGCGGAACTGCGGGCCTATGTAATAAAGCTTCTGCAGCGTGCCCTTATCGCCCAGGCGATGTTCGATGTAGGCACGAACCACGCCGGCGGTATTCTCCGGGCGTAAAGTCAGCGACTGCGCCTTCTCGCTCTGCGCGCGCGCCTTGTCCTCCCAGGTAAACATCTCTTTCGAGACGATGTCGGTCTCTTCGCCGACGCTGCGCGAGAACAGTTGCGTGTCTTCGAAAATCGGTGTGCGAATCTCGTGAAAGTTGTAGCGGGCGAAGACGTCGCGCACCTTCGCATCGACCCGGTTCCACAAGTCTGTGTCGGGCGGCAGAAGATCACGAGTTCCGCGAACGGCTTTGATCATAAGAAGTTGTCAGTTGTCGGTGGTCAGTTGTCAGTTAGCGGCCGCGGTGTCAACTCCAACGGCTGACAACCGACAACTTATTTTTTCATTTCTTCCAGATACGTTTCTCGATATCCCTGATAGTTCTGGCCGTAGCGCAGGATCATTTCCTGGTCGTCATCGCTCAGTTGCTTGCGCATCTTGCCGGGCACGCCCATCCACAATGAGCGCGGCTCGACGATAGTACCTTCGGGGATCAGCGTTCCGGCGGCAATGATCGAGCCTTCGCCAATGCGGGCGCCGTTCAGAATAATCACTCCCATACCGATGAGGCAGCGGTCCCCGACGACGCAACCGTGCAGGGTAACGGAATGGCCGACGGTCACCCATTCGCCCACCATCACCGGCCACTGGTTCAGCATGCCGTGCAGCACGCTGCAATCCTGGATGTTGCTATGTGCGCCGATGCGGATGGCGTTGACGTCGCCGCGCACCACGGCGTTCATCCAGACGCTGGCGTTTTCGCCGAGCACAACGTCGCCAATCAGTTGTGCCGACTCGTCGACATAGCACGACGATGGCACGGTGGGAGTGATTCCTTTATAGGAGCGGATCATTCTTCCTCAGTCCTGAGTTGAAGCTTTCATCCAGCTGTCAACAACGGCGAGGCAGCGGGAGGCGAGGCGGGCTGACTGGAAGCAATTCCGTCGAGCCTGTAAGACTTTGAAAATAACACGTCAGCAGCAGCAGGCGAAAGGACGCGGAGTCAGTAACTTTGTTTTCGGGAAATCGTTTTCAGGCAAGCGCCAATTTCTGCTACGGGGCCACCTCCGATTTCCGCCTTAATCATCCTATAAGGTCTGGAAAACCATATATTTACGCCACCACCCCGGGTGGTATGGTCTGGGCGTCTACGACTTTGTCGGGATGGGCAAGCGGCTTTGCCTTACGGTACAAGTACGATACGAGCAGTGGACGGTTGCTTCCACTGAATCCGGGGTATTCGCCATTCAAAGTTATGACGGTTTTATGGAAAGCAGTTCGCAGTTGAGTGTCGAGCCGCAGGTGGGAACAACGGTGAGCTGGATGAGGACTCTGGGCCCTAAAACGGTGCTCTGCGTGGACGACGAAGCGATCGGGCTTCGTGTTCGCAAAATCATGCTGGAAAGTCACGGCTTTACTGTCCTGACTGCCAGCAGTGGGCAGCAGGGACTCGCCATATTCGACGAGCGCCATGTCGACCTGGTGGTTCTGGATTACTACATGCCGGGCATGAACGGCGGTGACGTCGCGGCCGAGATCCGCAAGCGCCGGCCCGCGGTTCCTATCATTTTCCTCTCGGCCTATTTCTCGTTGCCTCCGGCAGCGCTCGAGTTGGCCAATGCCTTCATCACCAAGGGTGATCCGCCCGACGTTCTGATCGACAAAATCGAACAACTGATGTGACCTGATCAGCGGCCTGATAATGTCACGACATGCTATTAGACCGCAGGGAAGCGCTCGCGCCGGTCCATAGGGCCCCAGGTACTTAACTCCGAGTGAAAGCAGATTTCTTAAGACCTCGCTGCTTTTTTGGCCGCCTGCATTACCGTCTTCTGCATGCGATTTTCACCCGCCCAATACAGGCTGATCTCATGGCCCTCCGGATCGTTGAGATAGGCATGTCGCCAGCCCCACGGCATCATGGTCGGCAACTGAGTGAAGTAGAAGCCACGCCTCTGAAGTCTGCGGCAGAAGTCGTCAAGATCGCGGACTTCGAAGTACAGGCGAACGCCATCGCTGGCAACCGACGCTCCAGGGCCCGCCTGATGCACGGCAATGGTGCCGTCACCGCCCGGCGCCCGCAGGCGCGCATACACCGGCTTGCCCTCATAGCGGAAGTCTTCGATCAGCCTGAATCCCAGCCATTCGCGATAGAAGTCCAAAACGCGCTGTACGTCTTTGGCATAGATCATGGCATGGTTGAAGGTGAGCTTATCTTCCGTAGCGGGAGCAGGGGCTGCCTTTGCCGGAAGGGCTTTGGCGGAATGCTTTACGCTTCCAGTCGAGGCGCGTTTCGCTGGAGTAACACGCCTGACAGGGGTCTTCTTCGCCGCAGTTTTCTTGACTGCTTTCTTTTTGGCTGCTTGTTTTTTCATCGGCTCACCATTGGCCATGCCCGATAGAACGGCGCAAGTATGGGCGGGGAGGAGCGTGGATGTCAAGAAATCCGGTCGGCGTCAGTACGATGCGATAGGGGTTCTTCGACTCCGGCGTGCGAATGCAGCACGCCTGCGCTCAGGATGACACTCCAGATAGAGGTGAACTGACAAAGTGCTACCGCTGCCCCGACTCCAGCTTCTCGAACGCCGCCGCCATCTTCTCCGACACCTTCTCGCCTTCGACGCCTTCGATCTCGAGCAAGGCGGGTGGAACGCCGTGCGCTGTGCGCAGCAACTCCATGGCTTCCTTCCAGTCGATTGAGCCTGCGCCCGGCCACAGATGCGAATCATGATCTTTGTTGTTGTCGTGGACGTGCGTTGAACGGATGCGGTCCTTGAGAACCTCGAACGATTCCTTCACTCCTGATGCCATATGTGCATGGCCGAGGTCGAAGCAGATGCCAATCTCGGTGAAGCGTCCCGCATGCAGCAGTTCGATTAGAGCTTCCGGGGTGGAAAGCTCGTTGGGAATGTTCTCTACCAGCAATTGCACACCCAGAGGCTTCGCGAACGCGTGCAGATGTTCGAGCGACATCATGGCCGCTTCCGTTTTGTGCGGCGAGCTGTCTTCCTTTCCGACTCCGACGTGCTGAATCAAGAATTGAAACGGCGCCTGTTCGGCGACCTCCAAGGCTCGCTTGATCTCATCCATAGCGGCGATGCGATCGCGCTTCTCGACGGCGGCAATGTTGATCGGCGGCGCGCCGCTGCGACCCCACTCCTCGTCGCTATACATGGGAGAGTGCATGGAGTGGAACGTAATCCCAGTGCTATGAAACCAGTTGGCGACCTCGCGCACGTGCTGGCGGTCGGTGTAGTTGAAATGGCCGCGGGCGGCAAAGACCTCCACCGCCTCGGCGCCGCCGGAGACGAACTGGTCCAGCAGTCCGGGATGCAGTCGCTCACGTCGCGCATAAATCAAAGTGGACATTGCCCTGCGCATCAGAATCCCACCGCCCTTCCTTCATTGCGTCCGTCGCTGGCGCCGAGTCGCTCGCTTGTCTTGTCATCGATCTCGATGCACTCGGCGTCACCCAGATAATTATGCGAGCGAACCACCTTGTGTCCCATGCGCTCCAGAATGCCGGCAGTGTCGGGTGAAATTCCCGTTGGCTCGATTAGAATCTCGTCAGGCATCCACTGGTTGTGGAAGCGGGACGCATTGACTGCCTGCTGGATGTTCAAGCCATAATCCACGACCCCCATCAGCACATTGGCGACCGTGGTGATGATGGTTGGGCCTCCAGGCGAGCCCAGCACCAGGAATAATTTGCCGTTCTTAAGCACCATCGTCGGTGTCATAGCCGATAGCGGACGCTTCCCTGGACCAATCGCATTTGCCGGGCCTTGAATCAGGCCGTACATGTTTGGCGCTCCCGGCTTGGAAGAGAAGTCGTCCATTTCATCGTTTAGCAGAAAGCCGAGGCCGTCCGCAGTGACATGCGATCCAAAGCTATCGTTGAGCGTGGTTGTCACCGAAACGGCGTTGCCCTCAGGATCGACCACCGAGTAGTGCGTGGTATGGTCCGGTTCAATCACGGACGACGGCTGGGGATGCGCATTGGCATAGCTGTCGAGCTGCGAAAATACCGAAGGTCGCCGCAGATCGGTGCTAGGTGTGGCTTTGCGCAAGGGAATGGTTTCGCGCCAGGCATTGCCATAACGTTTGTCGATGAGTTGCGCCACCGGGATCTTGGAGAAATCGGGATCGCCCATGAACTCGGCTCGATCGAAGAAGGCCCGCTGGTAGGCTTCCGCAGTGAGATGGATCGCCTCCGCCGAATCGGCGCCTTCTTTCGCCAGGTCATAGCCTTCGAGGATGTTGAGGATCTCAACCAGCGCCACCCCTCCTGATGACGGCGGAGGCGCGCTGATGACTTCGTAGCCGCGATAGGTTCCCCGAATCGCGGCCCGTTCCTTCACCTGATACTGGGCAAGGTCCTCAGTGCTGACCAAACCACCGCCCTTTTGGATTGCTGCCGCCAGTTCGCGTGCCAGCGAGCCGTGATAGAAGTCGTCCGGATTTTCTGCGATGCGCTCCAGCGTCTTCGCCAGCTCCGGCTGCTTAAAGCTTTCCCCCGGCTCATAGTGATTACCACCGCGCTGGAAGATGCGGCGGGAGTCGGAGAACCTCGCCAGATCGGAATCCTGGAACGACTTCGCCTGTTCGTAGTCGAGCACAAACCCATCGCGCGCGAGCCGAATAGCGGGTTCCATCACCTGCTTCAGCGTGAGCTTGCCCCAGTGCTGCTGGGCGTAAACCATCCCTGCCACCGACCCCGGCACTCCAATCGATTTGTAGCCGATAGTGCTAAGGCCGGGCACGATATTGCCTTGCTTGTCCAGATACATTTCGGCTGTGGCTTTCGCGGGTGCCTTCTCGCGATAGTCAAGGAAGTGAGTCTCGCCGTTGGGCCGCCGGAAGAGCAGGAAGCCGCCGCCACCAATATTGCCGGCTTCGGGATAGACCACCTCGAGCGCGAAGCCGACCGCGACGGCTGCGTCAACGGCGTTGCCACCCTGCTGCAGGATCGCGGCGCCTACCTGCGAGGCCTCTGGCTGCACCGTTGCAACCATTGCTTTCGCGCCATGCGTGGGACGCACCATGTCCCCGCCGAATGCGACGAGAGACGACACCAGAGTCAGGGCCGAGAGCGGCACAAGGCGGCGGAATGTCCAGCGAAGGATGATGGAATGCATGGTCAATATTCGTCCTTCATACTACCCGAACCCCGCGATCGCCCGCCGTCCCCGGGGCCGCGCTGTTGACAGAATTCGCACTCTGGAAGGTAAGAGGGTTGAACGCGCGCGGAATTCGAATAGACTGAAGATATGGCAAACAAGAACGCACCAAAACGCGAAGCCAAGAAGCCCAAGAAGAAAAAATAGGTATCCGTCAGCTTCAGGGCACACCCGCCTGGCGGATCACGTCGGCAGGCAAGAGCCAGACTTGTGTCCGGCTGGCGGATCGTTATATATCTAAAGGACACCAGCGGGCAGTCATGCAGACTTCCATTTTCTCCGTAGACGTCGAAGACTGGTTTCACATTCTGGATGTTCCGAGCTCCCCAACGATCTCGGAATGGGCCGGACTGCCCTCGCACGTGGAAAAGAACTTCCGCAAGCTGCTCGACATCTTCAGCGAGTCCAACGTGCAGGTCACCTGCTTCTTTCTCGGATGGATTGGAGAACGCTATCCGCAATTGGTGAAAGAGGCTGCCGCCCGGGGACACGAGATCGCTTCGCACGGCTACGGGCATCAGCTGGTATTCAAACAAACGCGCGATCAATTTCACGACGATGTTCGTCATGCCCGCTTGTTGCTGGAAGATGTTGCCGGAGTGCCCGTCCTTGGCTATCGCGCGCCTGGATTTTCCACCACCGATGAAACGCCCTGGTTCTTCGACGCCCTGGCCAAGGCGGGCTACCAGTACGACTCTTCACTATTTCCCGCAGCACGCGGACACGGAGGCGTGCGTGATGGACGTCGCGATCCGCATCGCATCGGTGAAGACGATGGCATCATCGAGCTTCCCATCAGCGTAGCTGACATGATGGGCAAACGCATCTGCTTCTTCGGCGGCGGATATCTGCGGTTGTTTCCCTACTGGCTGATTCGTAAGAAAGCCCAGGAAGTCCTGGCGGAGGGCCGGCCGGTGGTCTTCTACATCCATCCGCGCGAGATCGACCCCAAGCATCCGCGCCTGCCCATGAGCCGCAAGCGAACTTTCAAGTCCTACGTAAATCTCGACAGTACCGAATGGAAGGTCCGGCGCGTGCTCAAGGATTTTCCAGTCACCACGTTCCAGAAAGTTATCGCCCAGCATCCGGAATTGGTTCACTCCTATGTCGCCTGATCGTACCCAGACATTTTTTCATCAGTATGCCAACGACTTCGATGCCATCTATGGCAACCAGAATGGAGTCGTCGACAGCGTCATCAACAAGCTCTTCCGCAAAAGCATGCGGCTGCGTTACGAGAAGTCCATTGAGGGCTGCGAGCCGGTGCAGGGAAGAAGTGTTCTCGACGTCGGCTGTGGCCCGGGCCACTATTCCATCACCGTGGCCCAGCGAGGCGCGTCGCGGGTTGTGGGAATCGACTTTGCCGACGGCATGCTGCAGCTGGCAACGGAACACGCAAAGAAGGTGGGCGTGGGCGACCGCTGCACGTTTATGGTGGCCGACTTCTATGCCTACCAGCCGCAGGAGATCTTCGACAACGTCATCGTGATGGGCTTTATGGACTACATGCCCGATCCGGAGGGAGTCGTGGCCAAGGTCCTGTCCCTGACTCGCCAAAAGGCCTTCTTCTCGTTCCCCGTCGCCGGTGGCATTCTGGGGTGGCAGCGGCAGATGCGCTATAAGAAGCGGTGCGATCTGTTCCTTTATACCCACGACCAGCTCAAGAAGATGTTCGCAAAATTCCCCGAGGTAACTGCGACCATCGAACCTATCAGCCGGGACTTCTTCGTCACGCTGGCAAGAAACGGGAAGAAGGTCTAAGGTGACATAGCTCGAGCAGCCCGGCTTATCCGGAAGCGGAGGTTTCCTTCGTGAATCGGTTACGACGCATTATCTGCTGTGTTGGGTTGTGGGTTGCCCTTTGGAACACTTCTTCCGTGCCGGCGCAGTCACAGGGCGCCAATGCATTTTCCTTGCTGGATCATCTAGCGGGCAATTGGGTGTTGCAAGGAACAATAGGCGGGAAACAAACTACGCATGATATCCAGGCAAGCTGGGTATTGAAACGCGAATATCTGCGTCTGCACGAAGTGTCTCGCGAGAAGGATGCCAGCGGGATTCCGGCTTACGAGGCAATCGTGTTCCTCGGCTGGGACGACAGGGCCCACCAGTACACCTGTTTATGGCTCGACTCGACCGCCGGAAATGGCTTGTCCGCCCAAACCATTGCACGGGCAACGCCGTCCGCCAACTCCATCCCTTTCATCTTTACCATTTCCCCTACTGACTCCATTCACACAACCTTTCATTACGACCGTCGTGCGGATACCTGGCAGTGGCTGATTGACGATGAAAAGGATGGACAAACAGACCGCTTCGCGAACGTGAAGCTTAATCGCGCAAAGTGAAGGCGGTCCGTCAGTCGAAGCTTAGTTCCGGCTACGGAACTTCGAGAGCAGGCGCAGGATTTCGAAGTAGAGCCACACCAGCGTGATCATCAGCGCAAAGGCGCTGTACCACTCCATGTACTTGGGAGCGCCATAACGGGCGCCATTCTCGATCAGATCGAAATCGAGCACCAGGTTCAACGCGGCGACGATCACCACCACAATGCTGAAGCCGATGCCGATAGGCGATGAGCCGTTGATGGTGGTGAAGTGTATCCCGAAGAAGCCCAGGATGAATTCCAGGAAGTAAAAGACGGCGATACCGCCGGTAGCGGCGACAATCCCCAGACGGAGTTTGTCGGTAACCTTGATCAACCCGGAACGATAAGCCAGCAACATGGCGACCAGTACGCCAAATGTGAGAGCGACTGCCTGAATAGCGATACCGTGGAAGCGCATCTCCAGCATCGCCGACACACCGCCGAGTACCAGGCCCTCGAGGAGCGCGTAAATCGGCGCAGTGATCGGGGACCATTCCTTTTTGAAGATGGTCACGAGAGCGACGATGAAGCCTCCGATGCCGCCAGCAACCATGGGAATAGCGACCGACTGCATCGCCTCTTCGGGCGAGCCGGCCAGAACGCCGAAAAAGCGGTTCCACGTCCAGGCCGCTGTCAGGACGCACAAGATAATCAGCAGGCCGGTCTTATTGACCGTACCGGAAACGGTCATGCTCTCGCCGAATGCTGCCTCGCCTGTACGAAAGGCGTCGCCGCTCAGGGCGGGGTTAGAAGTTCTCATCAGTTGCGGCATGGTTCTCCTTGAAATAGTCGCTGTTCGCTACACGCTCGCTTTTCGCCAGAGCGTTTCACTGCAGGAGACATTGAAACTGGGGGATCGTACCTAATTAGACGCGGAACAAGCATCTCGGACTCATCCGCAATTCCCCACTCATTCGAAAACCGCGAATGAGTGGGGTACCGACATTCGGCGTCCGGCGGTTGCCTACTCAAAACAACGTTTCCTGCCCGCTGCGATCGGTTCGCGGACGCTCTTTTTTAAAGTGGGCATACGCTAGATGCGTGGCCACGCGCCCACGTGGCGTGCGGTCCAGGAATCCGATCTGGATGAGGAACGGCTCGTAGATTTCTTCGATAGCGTCCGGCTCTTCCGCCAACGAGGCTGCTAACGTATTCACCCCGACGGGCCCTCCCTGGTATTTTTCGATGATCGTGAGCAGCAGTTTGCGGTCAATCTCGTCGAAGCCATGCTGGTCGACCTCCAGCATTTTCAAGGCAGCCTCCGCCGTCGGCTTGTCGATCTTGCCGTGCCCCTTGACTTGCGCGTAGTCACGCACCCGCCGCAGCAGACGGTTGGCGATGCGAGGTGTGCCGCGGCAACGAGTAGCGATTTCCATTGCGCCATCCTCATCGATTTCGATCCCAAGAATCTCGGCCGATCGCTGCAGAATGACTTTGAGGTCGGCGTGGTTGTAGAACTCCAGCCGGAGCACGATGCCGAAGCGCGAGCGCAGCGGCGCCGAAAGCAGTCCCGCGCGCGTGGTTGCGCCGATGAAGGTAAACTGCGGCACATTCATCGTGTGCGTGCGCGCCGACGGCCCCTGGCCGATGATGATGTCGAGCTTATAGTCTTCCAGCGCCGAGTAAAGCAATTCCTCCAGCGCCGGCTGCAGACGGTGAACTTCGTCGATGAAGAGCACTTGCCTGTCGCGGAGGTTGGTCAGGATCGCAGTCAGGTCGCCCTTGATCTGCAATGTCGGCCCTGAAGTCTGCTGGAAGGCCACGCCAAGTTCGTTGGCGATGATGTTGGCCAGAGTTGTCTTGCCCAGGCCCGGAGGTCCATAGAGCAGCACGTGGTCCAGCGCCTCGCCACGCGACTTCGCCGCCTGGATGGCAACGTCCAAATTATCCTTGACCTTTTGCTGGCCGATGAACTCGCGGAGGAACTGCGGCCGCAGCTTGAGTTCGAACGACGAATCGTCCTCGAGCGGTACCGCCGAAACGATGCGCTCACGGTCAGGATTTAGGTTGTCGTTGGACAAAGACACGCAAGGCGATGGTAAAGCGAAAGCGGCACAATGCGCAATGAGGACCGGAACGAGACACTGACAACAATTCCTCCAAGCTTTATCATTCGCAGGTACGCATGAAGAATCTCGGCATACTTCTCTCCGGCCGTGGCTCAAATTTCGAAGCCATCGCCGATAATGTCGCTGCTGGCAAACTCGACGCCAACATCGCGGTCGTGATATCGAACCGGGCTGACGCTGGCGGCATCGAGTCGGCACAGCACCGCGGCTTGACCGCCCTGGTGATTCCGTCGAAAGGCAAAGTTCGCGAGGATCACGACCACGAGGTTGTCGCAGCCCTGCGCGAACACAAGGTTGATCTGATCTGCCTGGCCGGCTACATGCGGCTGCTGTCGCCGTGGTTCGTGCAGCAGTTTCCCAACCGTATCCTCAATATTCACCCTTCGCTCTTGCCCGCGTTTCCCGGACTCGAAGCCCAGAAGCAAGCCTTCGACTACGGTGTGAAGTTCTCAGGCTGCACGGTGCACTTCGTCGACGAGAATCTGGACCACGGCGCCATCATCGTGCAGAAGGTCGTGCCGGTGCTGGACGGGGATGACGATCACGCTCTCGCCGCGCGCATCCTGGAGCAGGAGCATATCGCTTATACCGAGGCGATAAGGATTGTGTTGGAAGGAAAGTGCAGGATCGAAGGGCGACGTGTCTTCCGGAGCTAAACCAGAGGCCTACATCTCGTAGTGCAGCAGCGAGAAGACGTCATAATTCTTCAGCTTGTCGCGCCCCTTCAGCCCGTCCAGTTCAACCACGAATCCCATCCCGCAAATCTCTCCGCCGAGGCTTTCCACCATGGCGGCAGCAGCCCTGGCCGTGCCTCCCGTTGCCAGCAGGTCGTCGCAGATTAGAATGCGTTGTCCCGGCCGAATCGCGTCCTTGTGGATCTCCAGCGTGTCCTGTCCGTATTCCAGGTCGTACTTCCACTGCAGGACCTCGGAGGGCAGCTTCTTCGGCTTTCGCACCGGAACGAAGCCGGCATTCAGGCGATAAGCCAGCGCGGGGCCGAAGATGAAGCCACGCGCCTCGATTCCCAGTACCAGGTCGATGTCGTCATTGATGTAATGCTCAGTGAGGGCGTCGATCAGCCGCGCAAAGCCCAGCTTATCTTTCAGCAGCGTGGTGATGTCGTAAAAGAGAATGCCGGGCTTGGGAAAGTCAGGAACTTCGCGGATAAGTTTTTTCAGGTCGTCGCAGCTTTGCGCCGGGTTGGCGTGCATGGATTACCAGGCTCCTTCGATACGAAAAGATTGTGCTTCCAGGAACGGCGCGTCCGATTCACTGACCTGATCAACGCGTGAAGCCCTTGGGCCTTGTTGCAGCTTCTCGCGCAAGGCCCGGAGTTGCTCGCGCGTGCCGGTCGCCATGATTTCTACATCACCGCTTTGGCAATTGCGTACCCAGCCGGTGATGCCAATTTGCCCGGCTTCGCGTTCGACAAACCAACGGAATCCGACACCCTGAACTCGACCAGCTACAACGTAACGACGCGTTTGCAGGTTAGACATGAGACATACAGGGAAGCATTCACGCTGGGAGCCCAGGTGCTCGGAGCGGGTATCTCCTTCATCGCGATGCTGGCTTGCGAAGAGAGAACGCGTCAACCGTGCAGCGGATGGTTGACGCGTTCAAAGAGACAAGTTAGCGCGGACTGCCTTAATCGGCGTGCTTTCCGGCCTTGGAGTTGAGCAGCGAGACCAGTGCTTCTCCGGCAGGCGTAGCTTTCACCGTATTGCCAGTCACGATCTGCCGGGCGCTGGCTTCTTGTCCGTAAATCCGCTTGTTGGCGTCGCCATCAGGATCGAGCGAGGCGCCATTGAGCGAGACGCCGGCAAAAAGACCCTTGGTGCGGGCATAGGTCAAAATGTCAGCGCTTCCCATGTTTCCGGTAGTAGTGGCTCCGGGACCGGCCGCCGCAGTTGCGTCGCTGCCAACCTTAACCTTGCTGTCCAGCATCTTGTCCACCGCCGACGAGGACATAATCAGCAGAATCACATCGGTAGCAGTGCCGCCGATCTGAAAACCGGCGCTGGCGCCGCCGATGGTGTACATCGCGGGCGCTGACCACTTACCGCTGAAGTTCTTGCCTTCACGGCAGCTCATGGGACCGCGTCCACCGGTTCCGCCAAGTCCAACCGCGAACTTCTTCACGCTGGGCAGCACGACAATGCAATCAGCCTTGGCCACTACGCTGGCCGGAACATCTTTGCTGTCGAGCATTGCCCGCAGAACCGTGGCGGCGTTACGGAGGGTTTGATCGTCACTCGACTTGTCGGCAGCCCACATGGGCGCAGCCAAGGTCGCCATTGTTAATACGAGCAGAAAAGGTACGGCTTTCTTAATCAGCTTGTCCATTTTTCGCATCCTAAGCGTTCATTACGATGTAGGTTGATTCAGGGGGACGGCAGCAGTTGCTATCCCAATATCCATCTTGACGCTGTACAGAGGAGCCCTTCTTACCGGTTACTGATCGAGCCACAACTATCGGTGACAAAGCCGCTTTTTGATATGCGGGTAGCTTGTATAGCTTAACCCAATTTAGCTCTTTCGTTGAGCTTTAGCCAAGAAAGAATGTCGAACAAATCGCCTCTTCAGGCCCGCGACAGATACGAACCCTCGGACGTATCTACGCGAATCTTCTCCCCTTCATTGATAAACGGGGGGACCTGTACTACCAGCCCAGTCTCCGTTTTGGCTGGCTTGGTAACGCTACTAGCCGTTGCCGACTTCAAGCCCGGCTCGGTCTCTACCACTGTGAGCTCTACCGTTTGCGGCAACTCGACCCCCACGGCCTTACCGTCGAAGAACTCAACCTTGATATTCAGGTTCGCGATCAGGTAATCGACCGCATCGCCCAGGATGTCCTTGTGGAGGTGCAGTTGCTCGTAGTTTTCCATGTTCATGAAGTAGTAGTCATCGCCGTCAGCGTAGAGAAACTCCATCTGCACCTCGTCGACGATGATTTTCTCGATGGCATCGCCCGAACGGTAGCGGTGCTCGAACATTGCACCGGTCCGCAGGTTGCGCAACTTGGCCTGGATAAAAGCCCGCAGGTTTCCCGGAGTCCGATGCTCCACGCTGAATACCGAGTGAAGATCGTTGTTGTGCTTAATCACCATGCCGGGACGCAATTGGGTGGCTGGAATCGCCATGCTTTCTATGACTCCTTAGTTTGAATGCTTTGTCTGGGAGAGCCGCCCTCACCTGCGTACCAATACCTTGAGAGCAGTCCCTGAAAACCTCTCAGCTTAGGCTTCGGCAACGACGCGCAGCTCGGGGGACGAACACTTAATTTTACACGGTGCAAACGGAGTTGGGAAATTGCCGCACCGCCCCGCTTTCGCCTCGGGCTCCGCAAATCCATGATGGCGGGGATTTTAGTCGTCGTCGGTGCCGGGCGCTCGTGTGTCCATTTGCGGACATAGGATTCGCGATTGTGGGCGAGGCTGGAGCTTGTTCTTGCGATTCGCGTAATTAGTTGCATTGAGATAGGGCGGGCTGAGAAGTGGCAATCGGTCTGCAAGAATATACGCGCAACTATGACTACCGGAACTGATCCATCGACCATCCTCGTCGCGGAGGACCAGGAGCACGTGCGGGAGGCGATTGCTATGCTGCTGCGCGGTCACGGCTACTCGGTTGTTTTGTGCGCGTCGCCCAGTGAGGCGCTGACCGCTGCTCAGCAAAACCCGCCCGACCTCGCCATGTTGGACATGAACTACCAGCGCGACAGCACATCCGGAATCGAAGGGCTGGAGTTGATTCAGGAGTTGCGGAATATGGACTCGACGTTGCCCATTATCGCCCTGACGGCATGGGGCAATGTCGATCTGGCGGTTAGCGCCATGAAGTACGGCGCTTCCGACTTCATCGAGAAGCCTTGGCGAAACGACGCTCTGGTGGAAAAGGTTCAGCTGCTGATTCGGCGGGCGCGCGAAGTTCGGTCATCCAAGCGCGTCTCAGACTACGAGCGTGATGACGCGCAGCAACTGCAGACCCGGATTGTGCCCCGGCGACACATCGTGGCTCAGGGCATCGAGATGTTCGGCGACAGCGTGCCGGCAGGAGTGGTCGGTGGTGATTATTTCGGAGTCTGGCAGCCCACCGCCGACTCCTTACATTTCTGTGTGGCCGATGTATCCGGCAAGGGAACGCCCGGCGCCCTCATCGCGGCCATGCTGTACGCCTCCGTCAGCACGCTCTCATCCTCGAGCAACAGTCCGGAGAGCGTCCTGTCCCAGGTCGAGACTACATTGCGTAATCAGCTCGGCGAAGGACACTACGTCACTATCTTTTACGGCGTGCTCGATCTCCGTACTCACGTCTTGCATTTTGTGAATGCCGGCCACTGCCCGCCAATTCTACGACGCCACGACGGCACTGTTGGATCACTCTCGCCCACACGTCCAGTGCTGGGATTCATGCTGGACGAGGGATTTCACTCCGAACGTCTGGCATTGAGCGGCGGAGATCGTCTGCTTCTTTACACCGATGGAGTTAGCGAAGCAGCGAATGACTCGGAGGAGGAGTTCGGCCCCGAGCGGCTTGCAGAACTGGTTGCTGGACCTGAAGGCGAGACCATGGAGCAGCGCTACACGCAGATCATGGATAAAGTCCGTGCCCACGCCGCCGGCAAGTTTACCGACGATGCCACGCTCCTTCTCCTCGCGGTGAACGACCGCGCCTCTTTGGCCGTTCCTCAGTCGACGGCGCAAATGCGCAGCAGCGCTTGATTTCCCAACCCCAGCTTTGACAAGGCGCGATGCGAGGCTCGAAACTCGTTTCTTGCGCACAGAATCCTTCGACGTTATCGTGCTCGGCGCCGGTGCGGCCGGCTTGATGTGCGCCATCGAGGCGGGCAGACGCGGCCGGCGAGTTGCCGTTCTGGAGCGCGCAGAACGCATCGGCAAGAAGATCCTCATCTCCGGCGGCGGTCGCTGCAACTTCACCAACCTGTACTGTCGGGCGGAGAATTTCCTTTCATCAAACTCGCACTTCTGCAAGTCAGCCCTGGCGCGCTACACCCCGCGTGACTTCATCGGGCTGGTCGAGAAGCATGGCATCGCTTATCACGAAAAGAAACTGGGTCAGCTGTTCTGCGATCGAGCTGCACAGGAAATCGTGACCATGCTCGAGAGCGAATGCCAGGCTGCGGGAGTCCAGATCTCCACCGGCATGGAGATCCAGGCGGTAGATCGCTCATCGCATTTCGTCATTCGCGCGTCGGATGTGGAGTTTGAGTCGGAGGCGTTGGTGGTCGCGACGGGTGGTCTATCGATTCCGAAGATCGGCGCGACTGCCGTTGGTTACGAGTTGGCAAAGCAGTTTGGACTCGCGATCCGGCCGTGCCGCCCTGCACTGGTCCCGCTCGTCTTCAATGCGGAAGATCGAAAGAACTATTGCGATCTAGCTGGAGTCTCCACCGAGGTTGCGGCTTCCATCGGCAAGCAGCAGTTCCGCGAAAAACTGCTGATCACTCATCGTGGCCTGAGTGGGCCGGTGATCTTACAAATCTCGTCGTACTGGGACGGACGGCAGCCAATTGCGATCGATCTCGCTCCCGAGCGGGAAATTACTTCCACGCTGAAGTCCAGCGTGCGCCGGGATCTAACCGCAGCCAAAGTCGCATTGCACGAGGCGCTGCCGATTCGGCTGGCAGAGCGCTGGTTGGAGCTGCACCCGCCGCGACGATGGACGAACCCCGACCTAGACCGCATGGAACAGCAGCTTCATGGTTGGCAAGTATTGCCATCTGGAACCGAAGGCTATGAGAAGGCCGAAGTCACGGCAGGCGGCGTTGATACTGATGAACTCTCGGCCAAAACCATGGAGGCGAAAAAGCTGTCGGGACTGTTCTTTATCGGCGAGGTAGTCGACGTAACCGGGCAACTCGGCGGTTTCAACTTCCAGTGGGCCTGGGCCTCGGGGTATTGTGCTGGCCAGGCTGTGTAACGGGCGAACAACTCTAGTCAGTCGCACCAGAAAGGCTGGCTCACTACGGAGGCCCGGAGATCACGGAGTTTCTTATTTTCGAGATTCTCCGTGTCCTCTGTGCCTCCGTGGTGAATACGCCGTCAGACTATGCCTGGGCGCGCAGCACATCATCCACGGTGTTGATGTCCACCATCCCGTAGCAGCCGTAGATCGCCGGCAGCACTCGCTCCGACGGGAACGTTCTACGCAGCGCTGCCACCTTGTCTGTGCCTGCGCGGTACGCCGGCAGATACATCCTGCCCAGCAGCGGATGCCGGCCCCATGCGCCTGACAGTTTGTCGGCGCGCTCTTCACTGACCAGGAAGTCGCGACGCAGGATCTTCGCAATCTCACCTTGCGGTTTGCCCTCGCCCCAGGTGAGATACGATGACTGGTTCTTGGCATCATCCTGCAGCAATGCCAGAAGGACGCCGATCTGCATGTCTTCGTCGGGCAGTTGATGGATCTCAGTTACGCCGTGCGCAATGAGAATGGCGTTGTTTGCCAGACCCTCGAACAAAGTTGCAGCGCGCGTGTTCATGGTCAAGACAGTGGCCTCGAATCCCGCCCTGCCGCGCGCGTACAGATTTTGCAGATAGGCGAATGTCGTGACGTGGCCGGGAACGACTTCGTGGCTCACCAGTTGCTGAAACTCCGGAAAGCTGATCTGCAGCGAGGCATTGATCTCGTAGCTGGCCTCGTATTTCGGAGACCCGTCAGCATTGCGTGCCCGACCGAGATAATTCATGGAACCAGAGAACCAGGCGTCTTTAATCGGCAGGAACTCGATATTGGCGCGCGGAACGCTCGCCAGCTCCGCGGGCAGGTAAGGCATCAGATTCGCCGCGCTCAGGTTGTCGAACTGTGCGATGACCGCCGCTCCAATCGCTTTCACCGCTCCCATAGGCGAGTTGCGCTCACGCCGCCAGGCATCGACCGCATCGAGCACTCCCTTGGATGTGTCATAACCGGCTTTGCCCAGCAGTTCGGCAAGGCGCTCGCGCTTGGCTTCGGGCTTCGAGGGTTCGGGAGCTTTGCCGGTCGAGGCTTCCACCGAACGCGCGTAGGGAACTGCCGGGCCTTTGCCCAGAATCTCCATGGCGAGATCCCACATGGTCTCGACGCAATCGGCGAGATTCAGCAGGTACCGCCCGCGCAGACCTCCGATCTTGTCGGCTTCCTTGCGAACCCCGGCGACCGCGTCGGGGATATTTACTTCCCGAAGATACTTGTCGACGGCCTCGCGGTCGACGGTCTTTCCGCCCACGCCGCCTGTCTCACGCACGCGCGCCGCGGAGGCCACAGTGTAGGCGAGGGGCAGAGGTTCGTCCGAATACCACGAGTCGGCGATGAAGCGCCCCGTGCCCGAGGCGCACATCACATCTCCGCCCCAGAGGGTATCGATTCCCAGAACAGCGTCAGCAATATATTTCGATAATTGGTCCATCAGGCAGCCTTCTTTCCTTGTACTGAAGCGAACCAGAGATACAGACAGAGACCCACGAACATGATTGCTGAGATCGTCTGCGATATCGGTTCGTTGCTATAGAACGGCGTTTGAATCAGCTCTTCTTTGTAACTTGGCAGGAGACGCAGTGCGGCTCCAAAGACTCCACCTAGCGCTCCTCCGGCCATCAGTCCGCCAGCGACGATTACACCACGTTCGCGGATCGAGCGGCCGGCCTCATCGCCTGTCTTGTCGGCGCGCTTATTCACCAGATGCGACACGAAGCCGCCGACTAGGATGGGCGTGGTCAGTTGCAAGGGCAGGTAGATCCCGAGGGCGAAAACCATCGACGAAAGCCCGAGCATCTCCAGTACGACCGTGACCATCGCTCCCATGCCCAGCAGGACGTAAGCGACGGGCTGCCCGCTCATGAAGCCCTCGACGATCGCTTTTAACGCCGAAGCCTGCGGTGCGACCAGTACCTGCCGCATGTCTCCTGGCGCAGCCTCGCCGAACTGGAAAGCTTTGGCCAATAGCACGATAGTCAGACCGGCTGTGATTGCCGATGCTGCAATCCCGATGAACTTCACTTTCTCCTGTGCCGACGGCGTCGAGCCAATCCAGTAGCCGGCCTTGAGGTCGGTGATGAATTGTCCCGAGGCGCAGAGAGCGACACAAACCATGCCGGCCAGAGCCATCACGAAGAACATACCGGTCGTTCCGGAGAGGCCGAACTTCAGCAGCACTACGGCCGAGACAATTACCGTGAGCAGCGTCATCCCCGATGCCGGATTGTTCGCCGTGGCGGCAATGGCATTCGCGGCGACCGTGGTGAAGAAGAAGCAGAAGAGCAGCGTGAGGGCGAGTCCCAGCGCCAGCACGGTCCAGGTGACATGCAGTTGTCCGTAGAAGACGGCCACGGCGATCGCGCCCACCACCACGCCCAGAAGTATGGCGATGATGGGAATGTCACGATCGGTCCGCTCCATATGTGGCGCTTCACCGTGGCGGAAGGCATGCAGCGCGATGCCAAACGATCCAGCGACCACCCGCAGCGACTTCAGGATACCAACCAGCCCCGCTGCCGCGATGGCGCCCACGCCGATGTAGCGCACATAGAAGCGGTAGATTTCAGCGGCCGTCATATGGGAGATGGGAATCGTTCCCGGATAAACCGTGATATCGCCCATGTGGCTGCCGATGAACCAGATCGCCGGCACCAGCACAAAGTTCACCAGCACGCCGCCGGCGCAAAAGATCATGGCGATCCGCAGGCCCATGATGTAGCCCAGGCCGAGGATGAATCCGATGGCGTCGAAGTTGAAGACCATCCGATTCTTGTCGACCAGCGTCTTCATCACCGGCACAAACTGGAAGTTCAGATACTCCTTCCAGACGTGGAAGGTCGTAATGAAGAAGTCGTAAACGGCAGCGATGCACGTCGCCTGGAGTAGCAGCTTGGCCTGCGAGCCGCCCTTCTCCCCCGTAACGAGTACCTCGGTGATGGCGGTGGCTTCAGGGAAGGGTAGCTTGCCGTGCTGCTCGCGGACGAAATAACGCCGCAACGGAATGAGGAAAAGAATACCGAGGCAGCCTCCGGCCAGGCAGATGAAGATGGTCTGTACCGGATGCGGGTCAAGGTGGAGGATGTAGAGTGCCGGCAGGGTAAAGACGGCACCGGCGACAACGCTGCCCGATGCTCCACCAATGCCGGTAACGATCACGTTCTCCAGCACCGTCGAGCGCCGCTTGTATACGCGTGCCAGGCCAATCGCCAGGATAGAGATGGGAATCGCCGCCTCCATGCCCTGGCCGACCTTCAGCGCCGAGTACGCCGAAGCCACGCTGAAGATGATGCACAGCAGCGTGCCCCAAATGACCGCGCGCCAAGTGACCTCCGGCAAGCTCATGTCGGTGGGTACCAGCGGCACATAGACCTCGCCCTCTTTCAGAGCCTGATAAGCGTTTGCGGGCAGGGATTTGGGCTCGAGCTCAGCCGAAGCAGTGGCCATGAATGGGAACTCCTGGCAATTTGGCAGCCGCACGAATTGTAAATGGCGGGGGCAAATAGGGCATGTGACGGATATGGTGAGACGCTGTGATTATGCTCCAGGTAGAGGCCCGGCGTTCGAGTGATGTCGGACCCCCCTTAATCAGGGCTGGACGTACACCGGATTATTGGGCGAAGGCGGCTCGTAGTCCTGACCATATTTGTTCTTGTGTGGCATGGTGGCCGACTGCGCTATCGGCACCCGAATCGTCCCTAGAGACTTTGGCGTATCTGGAACCTGTACCTCGCGCGACAGCTCATTCAGCTTCGCCGGCAGAGCGCTCTCATTCCACAAGTGCAACATGTAATGGCCGGGAGGCACATTCTGGATGGCAAACCCTCCGTCTTTGTTCGTGGTTGCGAAGTACGGAGTTCCCAGCACCACGACGACGGCGCTCATTTCCGGGTGAATATTGCAGAAGATGTACGAGATGCCTTCGCGATCGAAATGAACAGTACGCGAAGATCCTGCCTCGTACAGGCCCAGATCGAATCGTTTGCCATTAAACAGCGAAAACACATTGTGAAACCAAGGATCGCGATTAGGGAACTCGACGCTGGACCCCCTGGTAACGACCAGCAGACTGGGATCGAACGCTTTGTTTTTCTGAGCGAGAACCGCATGCATGGGCGCGACTGACTGCGAATCGGCCGCTTCGCCCACGGGACTGAGCCACACCACGGTCGAGCGCGTGGTAGCCGGAGACGCCGGCTCCGTCAAGGCTACCCCGCTTATCTGGACGCCCTGCGCGCTGCAACCGGAAGCGGCAGCGACGCAGCAAAGCAGCGTAAGCGAACACACCACAATCATTCTTGAATTCTCCAGGATCCTCAGAACAAAACCCCCATCGACATATTGATCTGGTTGGCTTCCCAGCTACTGTCGAAGATGGTAAACGTCCGCAACCGTCGGTACTCCAGCGCCAACACCAGATCCGACCGTGGCCGGTAAATCACGTTACCGAATGCGGAGCGGTTGCGGGTAATGAAGTAAGGAGCGTAGCTCGCCGATTGATCGCCGAACTCGCGAACATCGGCGGCAAAGGGATTGTCCTCGCCAAAGGCTCCGTTGAACTCCAGCTTCGGTGTCGCACGAAATTTCAGTTGTCCCCATCCGCCGACATCATTCAAAGCGACTACAGACGTGGTCGCATCGTCCAGCGAGCCATTGAAGAGCACACTTCGGCCAAGCGAGGCTCCCAGGCCGCCGATAGCGGCCCCTCGGTAAGCCTCGGCACTCAGGCTGAACTTGTGGCTGAGCGGAAGGTTGGCATCCATCATGCCGGCCCAGCCGTTGACCATCCGGCTATACCCCCAGTTTTGGCGGCTATAGTAACCGCCTGCGCCGATGGTAAAGGTTTGCCCCAGCATCGGCCGGGAGTATCCAACATGCACTCCATAAGCCGGCTGGCGCGATTGTTCTCCGGCATCAGCAACCCGATACCAGGTGTAGTAGTCGTTGTCCGGCGGCTCGCCCGTCAGCGGATCCATAAAGGCGCCTTGTAGCGTGATCGTCGAATTGCCCGACATGGCAAAGCGATGTTCGACGCGCAGTTGCGGTGTCCACGCCCACAGACTGCCCGAGTACGATAGCGCCGGCACGATGACTGTGGCGAATGAGGTTGGCGCGATCGGCGATAGAAACAGTTGATCCTGGCCCGCTATGACCGAGGTGTCTTTCCAGTCCAGGCGCACAGCGGCGGTCCGCAAGCGCACCAGAGCAGAGTCGACTCCGTTATAGGCAGCCGGGAAGCCGCCTCCAAAATCGAAATTGACGTTCGCGCTGGTATGCGCGCCGAGAAAATCTGGCCCGAACGTTTCGAAGCCCAGGATCGATTGACGCATGGTGCCGCCCACCGAACCCGAGGAGTCGGAGGCGTAGGGTCGCATCGCCCAAGTCGGCACATCCTGATTTTCCACCGAGCCACTATTCCCGAACAGGTTGAACAGCACGATTCCGGAGAAGCGAATGCGATACTTAGACGCGCTCTCTACCTTAGTTTGATCCTGGTCCTTGAGCTCGCTGGACAGCAGCTGCTGGTCTTCCTCAATGTGGTCGAGTCTCTGCCCCAGTTGGTCTGAACTCGATCCCATATACGCCGATTGTTGATCGCCTCTGGTTTCTCCGCCGGCATTTCGGCTCTCCAGTTCTTGCCGCAGCTTGATGATCTCGGTGTGGCTGTCTACCGTCTGTTGCTGCAATTGCAAGACCAGCTCTTTCAACTCGCGAACCTGCGATTGCAGGTCCTGCAGCGCACTGTTCTGAGGCGATGCGCTGGAGGAGGATGGCGGCGGCGCTTCCGTTTGTGCCACACAACACAGCGTCCCGATCATCGCCACCACCGTCAACAGAAGGGGCCCCATCAAGCTGGCGGTGGTTTTGCAGAAAAAGCTTAAGCGCGGCCGGCTACGCGGATGTAGGCGCAGCTCGAAGGACTGGAAGTAATTCGCGTCTGTCATGTCGCACCTCTCTGCAACCGAGTTCCCAGGACCCGGAAGCGGCGGCGTCATAAATCAGCTGGTGAAGGATTGGGATTTGCTGGTGACTGTATCATTTCCCGGCGCAGATTTGCGGCTTATGCGCGGCAGGATAATCTGCATCACCGTTTGTCCATACATTGAGCTTTCCAATTGCAGGCTGCCGCTATGGTCCTGGACGATCTTCTGCGCGATGGTGAGACCCAGCCCGGTGCCGTTTTCCTTGCCGAAGCTCACAAAGGGTTGGAATATCTTGTCGCGAATTGACGATTCCACCCCTGGACCATCGTCCGTTATGCGAATCCACAAGTCGCCGTTCTGGTCGGTGACACTGACGCCGACGTGGCCACCTCCGGTTTGCGCCGCCTGGCAACTGTTCAGCAATAGGTTGTAGAACACGCGCTCCATCTTGCGGGGATCGAACTGTGCCAGGTGCCGGTCGCTCGATTCGATGGCGACCGTCACGCTCTGAAATTGCCGGTGGGAGCGCACTAATTCGATGGCGCGGCTGATGGTGCGCTCCACCGACATCTCAACAACATTCAATGAGTCTGCGGGACGCGAAAGTTCCAGCAGAGAGTCGACCAGGTCGGTCAGCCGATTCACCGCCACGCGAATTTCCAGGTACAACTCCTCCCGTTGCATGGGAGTGAGTTCGGCGTCAGCCAGAAACTCGGCGTTGGCCAGGACGGCCGTCAGGGGATGCCGCAAATCGTGCGATATCGAGCTGGCCATTCTGCCGATGGTCGCCAGCCGCTCCGCCTCGAGCACACGCTGCTGCGCGGTACGCAGGCTATCGCGCATTCTGGTGAAGGCGTCGTTGAGTTCGGCCACCTCGCCGCCGGTGGATGGCGAATGCAGCGGGTAGCGAAAATCGCCTCCCCCCAGAGCCCTCACACCATCGACTAACTTCTCCAGCGGCCGCGTGAATGTGCCGGCGATGAAGTAGACCAGGATACTGCCGCCCAAAACGGCTCCCAATCCGACGGCCAGCAGCAGTCGCTGCAGGTGATCGAGAAAAGCCGTGGCCTGATCGTAGGACTTCAATACCACCATGGTTACCGCCGGTGATTCATCGGGGTTCAGGGTAAGCGCTGAAACCACAAAACTTTCTTTCCCGAGCTTCCAGTTCACCGATCCGGGTGCTTCCGAAATACTTGAAAGATGGGCGCGCAGGTCGCTGGTTTGTTCTGAATTCAACGTGCTGACTACCACGGCATCGCCGCAGACGATGGCCACCTGACTGGCCGCTACCTGGCTGACCTGGTGGGCGACGGCCGCATTCATTTCGTACCCGACCGCAACTACGCCCAGCAGGGTATTGTCCGACTGGGGGCCGAAATAGATAGGCGCCAGCACCACCTCGTAGAGATGACCGCCGGCAAACCACCACTGCAATGTATCCGTAAGCGAACTTCGGCCGTCCAGCAACCGCTGCACCTGTTGCTGCGAGATACCCGGCGTCTTGGTGTGGAAACCAACCACTTTGTTCGTGGAATCCAGCAGCGCGAACAGGTCGCCGCCGGATAGATGGAACATCTCACGCGAACCGTCTTGAATGGTCGGCGCATGGTGGGATGTCATGAGTGCTTTGAGGTTCGGCAGGTCCGCCATCAACTCGGCAAGCCGCGCCAGGCTGGCCTCACGGTCGGCTTGAACGTTGCGAAACGTCTGCACCGAGTCGGCAAGATCGCCGGCAAGTCCACGTTGAATGTGGCTGGCCACGGTCTGCTGCACGATCACCAGCGAAACCGCTGTCAATCCGGCTGACGTCAGCAACATGGCGATAAGAAACTTAGTCCGCAATCGCAATTTACCCATCGCCGTGAGCATTCCTTGCCTCTTCACCTGACAAACTTATAGCCCGTGCCATGCACGGTGCGGAAATGCACCGGGTCGGTCGGATCCCTCTCCAATTTTTGGCGCAACCGCAGAATGTGAGTGTCTACCGTGCGGGTCGTGGGATAGTTGTTGTATCCCCAAACTTCGTTCAGCAATTCGGTTCGCGAGATGACCCGCTCCGGGTTGTTTAAGAAGAAGCGGAGCATCTTGAATTCCTGCGGGGTCAGCGGCACCAGTTGTCCGGCGCGGTGTAGTTCCATACGCGAAAAATTGACTTCCACATCGTCGAAACCGAAGGCCTCGATTTTGTCGGAGGCCTGGTTCAGGCGACGGAAAGCCGCGCGCACGCGCGCCAGAAGTTCCCGTGGACTGAAAGGTTTGGTGACGTAATCATCGGCGCCCAGTTCCAGTAGCAGAACTTTGTCCAGCACATCGCTGGCGGCGCTCAGTACCAGGATGGGGACGTTCGAGGACTCTTGCTTGATCTCCCGGCAGAGGTCCTGACCCGATTTGCCAGGCAGACGCAGATCCAGAATCACAATGCGCGGCATCGTGCTGCGGAAGGTGTCCATCGCGACGGCACCGTCCGAGGCGATTGCCACTTCGAAACCCGCGGTTTCGAAGGTGCGCCGCAGTGCTCGCTGGACCGCCAAATCGTCTTCGATAACCAGAATCTTTTCCATCCTTGCTCCGGTGATTTACAGCTAATACCAGTTCACAACCGGCCGTCAACGGAGTGTTCACAAATCTGTGACAAACCGAGCGGGAAAGACTTCGTCCGCAAGCAGAGTTGTCAAGAAATTTTGACAATATCGCCACTTCCTACAGACAACTTGCGCCAGGTTCCTCGATAAATTCCTGAAAGCTTATGGCAGCAGGTAGGGGACCAACAGTTGCCGGAAGCAATTCACGATTGAACACGAGGAGAACCGATGCTCAATACCAAGCAACCGCTAATGGCCTCTACAGTGCTTCGGACAGGGATATTTTCGCTCTTGGTCCTGGCGCTCTTCAGTCTTCCAGCCCTGGCTCAGAAAGTGAATATCAACTACCTGACCTCCGACATTCCAGCCGTCGGAACGAATAACGATACGAACCTGGTTAACCCATGGGGCTTGTCCGTCAGTCCCAGCGGGCCCTGGTGGGTTTCAGATAACGCCACAGGGCTATCAACTCTGTACAGTGGTACCGGCCAGCCGCAGTCTCTCGTCGTGACGATTCCTTCCGCTAGCGGACAGGGTACCGGCACGCCGAGCGGTACCGTCTACAATGCCTCCACAACAGATTTCAAAATTCACGGTTTCACGACACCTTTCCTGTTCTGCACGGAAGACGGAACCGTCTCCGGGTGGTACGCGGGGACGGTCGCGTTTATCGCGATCAACAACAACAATGGCGCCGTGTACAAGGGCATGGCACTGGCTTCCGCCGGTGGCGCGAATTACATCTACGTCGCAAACTTCCACGCCGCTACCGTGGAGGTATATGACGGAAGCTACGCGCCCCACTCGTTCGGGCCTAACGCGTTCGTGGACACCACCATTCCGACCGGATACGCACCGTTCAACGTTCAACTGATCGCGGGCAACAAACTGGTCGTCACCTATGCCAAGCAGGATGCCGCCAAGCATGATGATGTGCCGGGACCGAGCAACGGCTACGTGGATGTGTACGACACCGAGGGCAATCTGCAGTTCCGCCTGACGCGCAACCTGTATATGAACGCTCCCTGGGGAGTGGCAGTCGCGCCTTCGACCTTCGGGGGGTACGCCGGCGATCTGCTGATCGGCAACTTCGGCAGCGGATTGATCGTCGCTTACAACGCCACCAACGGAGCATGGCTCGGAAACATGCTCAACGTGAATGATCTGCCCGTGCAGATCGATGGCTTATGGGCTATCGCGTTCGGTAATGGCGGATCCGGTGGTCCAACCGGAACCCTATTCTTCACCGCTGGACCCTACGGGGAGGTTCACGGTATCTTCGGAGCGATTACCCCTCATCCGGGTATGTAACTGAACTCTTGGCAGAACTGCAACACGTAGAGGAGGGCGCGAGCCCTCCTCTTTTTTATGGGTTAATGGATTGTCAGCTAGAGTTTTCTCAGCACTTCGAAAACTTCATCGTTGCTGGGAACCTGACCGATCGGATAGATCTTGCTGAAAGCCAGCTTGCCACTCTTGTCGATGACAAAAATGGCGCGCTCGTTGATTCCCGGGATGGGGTCGCCTTCGCGCAACACGCCAAACTTGGTGGCTACTTTTCCATGTGGATAGAAATCGCTCGCCAGAGGAAATCCCAGGACGCCGATTTCCTTCTTCTGCCACGCCGTATGACTGGGAATGGAGTCCACGCTGATTCCCACCAGTTGGGCATCGTAAGCGCCGAAGCGCTCAAGATCAGTATTCAAGGCGGGTAGCTGCGAAGCGCATACCGGGGTCCAGTCTGCAGGATAAAAAGCCAGTACAACATTCTTCCTGCCTCGGTAATCGCTCAATTTGAATTGCGATTTGATGTTGCCCGTCACTGCGGGAAGTTCAAAGTCCGGGACTTCGTCACCTACATTCAGAGCTGCCATTCTTCCTCCAACGCGCTCTTGCGTAATTTGCGATTCTAGAAGCCGTGCTCGTGAAGAGGCAAGTCGGCGCAGCGGGCGACGTTACGATTTGGTGAAAATCAATGATAGTGCGCTGGTGTTATTACGTTGGCACATGACCAGCCGGCATGGCAGTTCGCGAGTTTGGCGGTATCGTATGCGCGTACGGGAACCAAAACCGCGATCTAGAAGCCGTCAAGAAGCTGGCTCGCGCACAGCTCGGCACCTGAGTCTGGCGTCGACATGATTTCAAAGCGCGATAGGGTTGTGAAAGGGGCTAGCGGAAAACCGTCCGAGAGGATTATCGTTAATCGAACCTCGCCCCTTCGTTTCGCGCGAAAGGACGAGGCTGTGGCCGCATCACGCATCTCTCACAGCCACTACTGAGCTGGAGTTACCTTGTCGATTCCGATGGTGTTCTTGCTCGTATTGAAGTGCACCTTCACGGTCACATTCTGGTTGTCATAGTTCTTCAGCTTGTCAGGATTGCTCACCTGATAAGAAACGTTGTCGCTGGTAAACCGCTTACCATTGTCGCTGACCATGCCGGTCATGCTTTTATGCGCACCGGTGTTCATGCCGTCGACATCATTCATGGCGGCCTGATTCGCCTGGGTCTGCTGAGCTTTTGTGCTGTCCTGCTGATCGTTGCTGCTCTGGGCAAACGCTAGGGCGGGTAGGGACAACGCAATTGCGAGTAATACCGTAGTTACTCTGCTCATCTCTCACTCCTTGTCACACGCGACTGTGATGTCCTTCGAACACGTGTTACTAGTGTGACGGCATTTCGTCCTGCGGGGTTTGCCGGTATATACGATGGGTGCTGCAAGGCTTTTTGAATGTGGGCAGGAGGGGCGCCAGTGCCGAAGCTGAAGAGAGCTCCTGGCGGGGCCGTCGAGGCAGAGCTGCATCGCACTCGTCGCACCGCCCTCCTGTCACCAGCCGCCGCCACCACCGCCACCCCCGCCGCCGCCGGAGGAGCCTCCCCCGCCGCCGCCCGAACTTGAGCCCGGAGGCGACGATGCCGAGGAAATAGCCGAGGAGAAACCTCCGCCGAAGCTGCCGGCGAACGCGGCGGCGTCGAAGCCGCTCCAGTTATTGCTGCTGAACCAGACAGGAGAATATCCGCCGCTGCTTCCGCCGGCGGTCGCGGCCTGAGCCAAAACGCCCTCAAACTGCTGCGCCCATGCCTGCTCCACTCCCAGCGCCAACGCATAGGGCAGGCACTTCTCGAACAGCGCCGGTGTTTTCCCCGGCGCCCCTTCGCGTTGCAGACGATCGCTGTCGACCATGGTGAGGAACTGCTGGAAGCCTTCGATCTGATCCATCAGCTTTCGGCCTTCCGGGGTGAAGGACCGCACCAGGTACACGAACACAATATTGACGATGAGCAACCCTAGCAGGAGCGCCGCCGGCAGTAATCCCACAGCGTGTGCGAATACACCAAGCACGATCAGCTCGACTACCGAAAGTATGGTGGCGCCAATCAACATCGCTACGATGTTCTGGCCGTGTCCGCGAACAGCCTTTACCGTTCCGACAATCGCGCCTGCGGTTGCCGCCGACCATAGACTAAGCCAGAAAGAAAGAAATCCGGCAACCGCTATGTATTGGCCGCTTAAGGTCATCACCGTGCATGCCAGCGTGGCCAGGCTCAACAGAATTCCCGGCCAGATCGCTCCCCAATGCTTTTGAAACAATTTCTGGTTTTCGGAGAGATTGAGATCAGCAGTGAGCGTCGCCTTCGCGGTCTGGAGCGTGCCGGTTCCGCTGGAGATGATATCGATCTCAGAGTTATATCGGAACAAGATCCGCATCAGGTTGATCTCTTCGGGCGAGAGCCGGCTATCTTCACTTTTCAGCTTCTGCAGGCTGTAGACGCTCGCCTCCTGCTGAATGGAGAGGTACTGCTTGACCGCCAGGTTAACGATTGCGCTGACGAAAACACGGTCGTTGTATCCCATATGCCGCAAGAAAGACATGGCCGCAGGCGACATGTCAGGCGGAGGCTCGTAACGGACCACAACGGTGCCGTGACGAGGATCGCGTCCCACACGCATCCAGGCGATCAGGTAATAGCAGAGCACGACGGCCAGTCCGGTCAGGGCGACGCTTACGGTTGCATTCTGGGCGAAGAAGTCGGAAACCTGCTGGCTCGCCGTGGGTGGCGCGACAATGCCTTTAGGGAACTCAACCACGATGGTCAGTCCCTCGTAGGGATCCAGCGGCTCGGTCGTCACGAATTGCACCTCGCTGTCGCTGATAGGTGAGCTGAGGAAATTCCGCGCGCGCGCGCCTTGTCGTCCGGTATAGGCCTCCAGCTTCAACTTGTCGGCCGGGATGGGTTGCGGCAGGGTCACGATGGCCGACGCATGGTCGATCGGAAAGCCCCAGCCGTTGCCAGTGACATTCCAGTAAAGCTCATCGTGATCGGCAAAGAAGCCCAGTTCGCGTGTAACCCGGTAGGTGATCTCGTAACTGTATTCGGCGGCGGCCAGTAGCGTGGAGGCGCTCCCGATCCTGATCTGCACGCCATTGCTCAAGCGTTCCAGGGCGTAATTTTCCGGCTGCCTGTCGCGACGGACCTCAACTACCTCAAAGCCGACGATATAATTTCTGCCCATCCTGTCGGTGTAGTGAGTAGGGAAGTTGCGATAGATTCCGTGACGGATATAACGGCCCTCGCTGCGGACCTTGATAGTCTCGTGAACCTGCAGCGATGCGTCCGGGAGGATGTGAATGTCGGACTGGAAGTTCAGGATGCGTTCTGCAGCTACCGCCTCCGCAGCGAACAGCAAGACCACCAACAGAAATGTCGGCAGACGCAAGTAGCGCATAGGGTCCTCGCCGGGCGCAGGCTAGTCATCTGCATTCTCGCCGACCCAACCGTGAGTACGTCAAGGAATATTGCGGGACGCGAGCCGAACCGGATTACCAGCCGGTCAGTAGGTGGCCCATCTTTTCCTTCTTGGTACGCAAGTAATTCTGCGAGTGTTCGTAGGCTTCCACCTCGGCCGGCACACGCTCCACAACCTTGATCCCGGCCGTTTCCAGCGCAGCGACTTTGTCGGGGTTGTTGGAGATTAGGCGCACCTGGGTTACACCGAGTTGCCGCAGCATTTCGGCCGGCAGCTTGTACTCGCGATAGTCGTTGTCATAGCCGAGCTCGACGTTGGCTTCCACCGTGTCGAAGCCTTTGTCCTGCAGTTCGTAAGCCTGCAGCTTGGCCATCAGGCCGATCCCGCGCCCTTCCTGCTGCTCGTAGAGCAAGATACCGGCACCGGCTTTGGCGATCAGTGCGAGCGCCAGCTCCAGCTGTTGGCGGCAATCGCAGCGCATGGAGTGGAATACGTCCCCGGTAAGACACTGCGAATGGATACGCACCAGCGGGGCGGCAGAGTGAATATCACCCATAACCAGCGCGACCGCTTCCTCCTTTACACTGCCGTTTTGACCGTTGCGAGCGCTGCCGTTGGTCTTTTCCGGGGCGCCTTCAAAGCCATAAATTCGGAACTGTCCCCAGCGGGTAGGAAAGTTCGCTTCGGCCATCTTCTTCACAAGCAAGTTGCTCACCTCATGATTATAAGCCGCCAGGGCCACGAACGATGTTCGTACATCACAGAGCCGTAGCTCATGCGGCACTGAAAAGCATGTTCACCACCGAAGTCACGTAGTTCTTCGGTGTGTCATCCCGAGCGAAGCCGAGGGACCGCTATAGCCGAGATACTGTCACCATAGGTCCTTCGACTCCGGCGTACACACCGGCACGCCGGCGTTCAGGATGACACAGTGGATTGCGGGAGTCTCTATTCGAAGCGCCACTCTCAAACTGACAATCCCAAATCCGTGCCCTCTGTGTTCAGCGTGATGAACATTCCGTCTCATCCATTTAGATTTCCGAATCGCGCTCACGACTCAAACGCAAAAAACTGGGCAGCCGTTACAGGCTGCCCAGGTTGCTGGATTGTTATTTCTGGATTAGCGGTGTCCACCGCCGCCACTGCTGTGTCCACCACCACCGCCGTGATAGCCACCGCCACCTCCGCCGTGATAGCTGCTTCCCCCGCCACCGGAATAATGCGGTGCCGAGTAGGAGCGCGACGGAGCCGAACTGTAGCTCCGGTTCGAGTACGCCGGGCTCGATCCGTAGCTGCGGGCCGAATACGTTGGCGAGGATCCATAGCTGCGATTTGAGTAAGCCGGCGCCGAGCTGTAGCTGCGTTGCGCTGAGTAGTTTGGCGTTGAGCCGTAGGACCGTCCCGTACTGTAGCCGGAACTGGGCGAATACGACCGGCTGGTGTTGCCATAGGAAGCGCCATACGGCCGGCTAGCCGCACCATAATTCGCCGAGGCCTGGTAGCTCGGCGACGCATGGTAGCTGTAATTGGCTGGCGGACGCGGCGCTGACATTGCCATGCCCGATCCATGCGAACTGTTGCTGCCGTTGCTCTTCGAACCGCCCGAGGAACCTCCTGAATTGCCCTTCGGAGCCGAGTACGTTGGCGACGAGCCATGCGACGGATTCGCTGACTGGGGCGCCGTGTTGGTGTGTCCCGCCTGGTTCGTCTGCGGCTGCGCCACATTCGAGTTCGTGCCATAGTGCTGCTGGCTGCCGTTCATCCCCGGCTGACGGTTGTTGTTGGCGTAACCAGAGTTCGACGCACCGCTGCTCGCATGGGAGTACGTGTTGTTGCTGCTCGGCGTGCCCCCACCGTAGGGAACCGAGTGCGCGGTCGGATTGCCACCCGCTGAAGGCGGACGTGGAACATAATGCCCGCCCATGCTGGTCGGCGTCTCCACCCGCGCTTCCGTGCCGTTTGTCGCCGGGCCGCGAGCTGCCTGCGTAGTGCCCGGCGTGGTGCTCACATGACTGTTCTGCGCAGATCCATTGGCAGCCCCATTGAACGTAGGACGCGCAGCGTTGGTATTCGCAGCACCCACGTTCGCGTTACCGGTACTGCCGTGACCGAAGGCGTTCATGTTGCCGTGCGCCGCAGTCGCTTGGTTGGCAGACTCCAGGCTTGCAGGACGATTCGCGGTCGCCCCGCCACGGTTAGCGGTTACGACGTTGCGGTTGAATGCCGACGACGGAGGCGTATTGTGGGCCTGCGCCGCGCCGCCGATTACCGACTGGCGAGTGGGAGTAGCGTCTACGCCGTGCAGCATAGTGCCCTGTCCCAGCGCCGACTTCGGTACCGCTCCACCAACGCGATTAATGGCCGCGCCAGAGGTGAATGCCGATCTCGGAGCCGCCGTCACCGCGCCCGGCGTATTGCGGAAGCCGTAGCGCGCGTTGTTGATGTTGCCATTGCGATAGTTGTTGGTAACGTTGTTGATGTTCGTGATGCGCGTATTGGTGATGTTCACGTTACGGATGTAGTTGTTGCTGGCCCATCCGCCGCCGCGATACCAGCCACCGTGACCCCATCCGCAATAGCGCGGATAGAAGGGTTCACCCCATCCCAGCGGGAACCAGCCGAAGTTGATGCCGATACCCCAGCCGCCGCCGAATCCGAAGCCGACCCCAAAGCCCGGGCCGCCGATCCAGCCCACCAGCGCCGGAGCGTAGTAGGGGTTCCAGTATCCCGCCGGTCCAGGAGCCCAACCCCAATAACCGCCATAGCTAACCCAACGGCCATAGTGGAAGGGAGCGAAGCCCCAGGGCTGATCGTCAACCCAGGTCCATCCCCAGGGAGCGATCCACACCCAGTGGCCGAAGCGATAAGGAGCCCAGCCTGCCGGCACCGTGCTCGGAATCCAGACATTGCCGTAGTCCGGCGTTGGCACCCAGCGGCCATAGCCGTCGAGGTCTTGGTACCCGATGACGCCCGGCGAAACGTAGCGCGCCGAGAGGGAATCATCGAGCCGCTTGTCGCGGACCTGGACCCAGTCGTCAAAGCCGTCGCGCGAAGGAGCATTCTCCGCCGTATGCACCAGCGAGGTACCGCCGTTGAAGCGCATCTGCTGGCCAGAGTTCACGCGCACCGCCGCGCCCTTGCCCGTGGCTTCGCCATAACCGCTGCGAACGGTTACCCAACTCTGATCTTCATTCGGGTAAACGTCGAAGCGGTAAACACCCGATTTCATCACGGTGAACGCGTAGTTGGGCGTGTCGACCTCGTAGATTTCGCCCTTCTCCAGATGTTTGACCGTAACTTCCAGCGTGCCCTGGTCGAGCTCGATCTGGACGTTGTTGTCGGTGACGTTCGTGAGCGTGACGCTAGTCTCCGAATTCATGCGGAGGAAGCCGTCGCCGACGTTGAGTTCTGCCTTGGAATTCTTGTCCGTCCAGATGCGATCGGCGCTGGTCAGCGGACGATTCTGGGTGGCGGCGATCCAGTCATTGACGCCACCGGGCTGCATGGAAACCTCTCCCGACATGTACTGCACGCGAGCCACGCGTCCCGGAGGATCCTGCTGCTGCTGGCCAGCCTGTCCGGATTGATCGGGGTAGGACTGTTGGCCTTGCTGCCCGGAATAAGGGGGCTGCTGGCCCGACTGGTCAGGATAGGACTGCTGCTGTCCCTGGTTCGGATACGCAGGCTGCTGCCCCGCCTGGTCAGGATAAGACTGCTGCGGAGCATTGGCGGGGGGAGGGTATGAGCCCTGATCGTCCTGCGCCAACAACGCGCCGGTTGAGAGAGCGACGAATAGCAAGGCTACGAAAATCGATTGAAAACATCGCCGCGATTTCATGTTTGCAGCTCCTTTCGCCTCAACCGCCTGTTCGGTACTTCGTTCTCCTGAGGCGAATCCGCTTACTTGGCAGTCGGCGCGAGAACCTGGCCGACTGACATCCCTATAAACCCTAGATTTCTAAGCGTGTTGCGCGAAGCTTTTTTACATACAACCGGGCGAAATCTACATAGAAAACTGAAGCCAAAGTTAAATTCTACGCGCAATTCCACACTTTCTTTAGAAGAAAGCACGCCGCCGGCCGCTGCGAGAGTTTGGTTAAGATTTGTATCCACATAATCCCTTGCCTCCACGTAGGGCGACGGTGGCGCAGCCTTTGGTCGAACGCCGTGAAGAAATGGTTTTGCAAGAAAAAGTTGTCACCGAGGATGTCATCCTGCTGTCCGTGGGGACGACCCGGCTCGGGACTGCATCGAAACCAGCATGCAATCTATCGGGCGTGCTCTCACGGTTTACGCGCTGATTCTCGTTCTCGCGATCGCGTGCATCGCGACGCCCGGGTCGTTTCGCGGCACCATAGTCGACAATCCCAGCGCCGTGAAGGGCTGGATCTATGTGCAGGGCCGCAACGGCAGCGCGCGCCGGGTAGAGATCTCTCGGGCGAAAATCCTTTATGGCGACGACGTGCCCGCAGCCGCACGCCGCCCCAAGCCCGAAGAAGCGCTCATACCTGGAACCGAAGTCCGGGTCACGGCCGAGCAGGACAACGACGGCGAGTGGCACGCCACGCAGGTCGAGATTCTGAAGGCCGCCATTAGCTCGCAGCGATCCGCGAGTCCAGGCCCGGCGCAATCCTAACTGCCGGGGACAATCAAATGGCTGCCTGCGCTCTAAACTCGCGTATTACAATCCTGTTGGATACATAAATCGCTCTGCCTCACGCCTGCGATGAAAATCGGTCTCACCGATTGTGTATGGAGGCTCCGGGATTTGTTGTGCTAGACACTTTCCTATCGCTTGGGATTGCCATAATCGCGACGGCTATCGCATTCGTCGCTACAGCGCTCATCAGCTATAAATTCAGCTTAGGTTTCCTCGCACTGCCGCTTCTTGTGCTCATCCCCGCAATCGCCGGGATATGCGCTTTTGTCGTCGCATTTAGACGTTTTCGCGTATACCCGTCACATTGAGCCAGCAACGCACCTTTAGGACACTACCGAAAGTTGCGCTTATACCTTCGTCTTCATCCAGCCCTGTATAATCACCTGTTTTGATCTCTAACGTCGCGCAGCCAGCGCCACGTCCCGCGCCCGGAGGATCTGTTTGGATTTCCAGCTCAACGACGAACAGCTGCATTTGAAAAAGATGGTGCGCAACTTTGCCCACAGCGAGATCGCTCCCAACGTTATGAAGTGGGACGAGCCCGGCACCTTCCCGCTCGAGACCGTCAAAGAACTCGGCAAGCTGGGCCTGATGGGCATCATCTTTCCAACCGATTACAGTGGCGCGGGTATGGGCTATGTCGAGTACGTCATCGCCATCGAGGAACTCTCGCGCGTCGACGGCTCGGTGGGCATCATCGTTGCCGCGCATACTTCACTGTGTTCGAACCACATCTTCATCGCCGGCAACGAAGAGCAGAAGCGGAAATACATTCCCAAGCTGGCAACCGGTGAGTTCATCGGCGCCTGGGGACTGACCGAACCCGGCTCCGGATCGGACGCAGGCGGCGCGCGCTGTAATGCCGTGCGCAAGGGCAATAAGTGGGTGATGAACGGCAACAAGACCTTCATCACCAACGCGCGTTATGCCGACGTAGTCGTCGTGATCGCCGTCACCGACAGGACGGCCCACACGCATGGATTATCAGCTTTCGTCGTCGACAAGGGGACGAAGGGATTTCGCATCGGCAAGAAGGAAGACAAGCTGGGCCTGCGTGCCAGCGATACCTCGGAGCTGATCTTTGAGGACTGCGAACTTCCTGCGGAAAATCTGCTGGGCAGCGAAGGCCAGGGCTTCATCGACGCGATGAAGGTGCTGGACGGCGGACGGATCTCGATTGCGGCGCTGGGCCTGGGCATGGCGCAGGGTGCTTACGAAGCCGCTCTGAATTATTCGAAGGAGCGCAAGCAGTTCGGAAAACCGATCAGCGAATTTCAGGCCATCGGCTTCAAGCTGGCCGACTTGGCGACCGAGATCGATGCCGCCCGGTTGCTGACCATGCGCGCAGCCTCGATGAAAGATGCCGGCATGAAGACCACGCTGGAGTCGTCGATGGCGAAGTTGTACACCAGCGAAGTCGCGGTGAAGGCCGCCAACGAAGGCGTACAGATTCACGGCGGCTATGGCTTTATCAAGGATTACCCGGCGGAAAAGTTTTATCGCGACGTGAAGCTGTGCACCATCGGCGAGGGTACGAGCGAGATCCAGAGGCTGGTGATCGCAAGACAGCTCCTGAAGGATTAGCCGATGGCTGCTGCACCGCCGCCCTTTCCGGAACAGGTCACGCAGGATGAGCGCACGATGGCCACGCTTGCGCACGCGTTGCAGCTCGTTGGCACATGGATCGCGCCGCTGATTATCTTTCTGCTCCGGCCCAATTCCCGGTTCGTGCGGTTCCACGCGCTGCAGGCTCTGCTGTTGCAGATTGTTTACATGAGCCTGTGGATCTGCGCGGTGGCCGTCTTCGTAGGCACGATGGTTACGCACTTCCCGCATTCGGGGACTTCGCCTCAGACTGCGCCACCTACGGCACTGATGGTGATCTTCCCCATTTTTTGGATATTCGGAATGGGCTCGTGGGCTGTGATGCTGGTGACTGCGATCCTGTACGCACTGAAAGCGGGGCGGGGGGAGTGGGCCGGCTATCCCTTGATCGGCAAGCTGGCTCGCAAACTGCTGCACATGTAGAGCGTGTGTCAGTAGGCGCGGAATCGCAGATCTTTTTGCTCCCTCAGCTGACAGTTCGCGTAAGGTTACAGATGGACACGACTGAATCCGTGTCCCGACACATAACTGTGTGACTCCGTGCCGTTGCAGTACCCGTTGCTTTATCATCTACTGTGACCTCCAATCACCACATCGAGCAATTCATCCAGCGCATCCGCAACGGGGAGGTCCGCGCGCTCTCCCGGGCCATTTCCGCCGTTGAGGATCACACGCCCGAGGCGACTGATCTGTTGAAGGGCCTGTTTCCTTATAGCGGGAAGGCCCTGCTGCTCGGCATCACGGGATCGCCTGGGGCCGGCAAAAGCACGCTGGTCGATCAGGTAGCGCACGCCTACCGCAAGCAGGAAAAAACCGTCGGCATCGTAGCGGTCGATCCCACCAGCCCTTTCAGCGGTGGAGCGATCCTCGGCGACCGGATCCGCATGGGCTCGCATCATGCCGACCGCGGCATCTTCATCCGCAGCATGGCGACTCGTGGCTCGCTCGGCGGCCTGGCCTCGACCACCGCTGACGTTGCAACCGTGATGGACGCCAGCGGACGCGACGTTGTGATGATCGAGACTGTAGGTGTTGGTCAGGATGAAGTCGACATCGTGCGACTGGCGGATGTGACCATCGTTGTGCTGGTGCCTGGTATGGGCGACGATGTCCAGACTATCAAAGCCGGGATCATGGAGATCGCCGACATCTTCGTGATCAATAAGTCCGATCGCGACGGCGCCGAACGTGTCGAGCGCGAAATTCGCGCTATGCAGGCGATCACGCCCGCGCGCTCGGGGGGCGGTCTCAAGGACGACTGGACTCCGCCGATCGTTAAGACGGTGGCCAGCAACGGCTCGGGCATCGACGAACTGGTAGCGACTATCGGCAAGTATCACGCTTACCTGGAGCAGAGCGACCGCGCCCTCTCGCGGCGCATTGAAAACTGGCGCAAACGTATAGCCGAGATGCTGCGCGACGCTCTCTTCCAGCGTGTCTTCTCGCACTACATGAGCGAGTCGGAAGGGCTGCGCTATGCCACCGAGGTTGCCGAGCACAAGCGCGATCCGTACTCTTTAGTAGAGAAGTTTGTTGCCAGACTGGGGACACCGGAATGAGTGAAATCGATCATTTGGGCATTGCCGTAAAGTCGCTGGCCGAGGCCAAGAAGTTTTACCAGAACCTGGGACTGTCGCCCATGGAAGATGAAACTGTGGAAGCCGAGAAAGTGCGCCTGTCGATGGTGCCCGTCGGTGAAAGCCGTATCGAGTTGCTGGAGCCGCTGTCAGACGATTCGCCGATTGCCAAGTTCCTGGCCAAGCGCGGTGAAGGCCTGCATCACGTTGCCCTGAATGTCGAGGACCTTTCGGCGACAGTGGAGCGCCTCAAGGCTGCAGGCACGCGCCTCATCTCAGACGAGATCAAGGTTGGCGCGGGCGGACATCTGTATGTGTTCGTGCATCCTTCAAGCGCGGGCGGCGTACTGCTGGAGCTGGTGGAAGACGCGCCGCAAGGCGTGTAAATCGGGTTACGAACCGCGAGCTCAAAGCACCGTAAGCATTGAAGGATTGTCATCACCAGGAGGCCTTCAGGCCGCCAAGGGATCTGCTTAGGATGCGATCAAAAGCAAAATCCCTGGTGCCAGAAACGCGCGCTCATGATGACAACCTGTCGTGAAACCTGCTCATGCTCCTCATCGCCATCGACACCTCCGGACGAAACGGCAGCGTCGCTCTCTGCCGCGGCGATCGCGATAGTTTCGAGACTCTGCAACTGTCCACGCTCGAAGGGGGAACCTATTCGGCGCGGCTGATGCCGGTGATCGCTGAACTCCTCCAGAGAAACGGTTCCGATAAGAACGATCTTGACGGCTTCGTCGTAGTCTCGGGCCCGGGCTCGTTCACGGGATTGCGTGTCGGGCTCGCCACCGTAAAGGGTCTGTGCGAGGTGCTGGGCAAGCCCCTGGCGACAGTATCGATGCTGGAGGCACTGTCGATAACGCACGGTGCAGGCGAGGTAACCGCCGTCCAAGAAGCCGGGCGCGGCGAGGCCTACGTCGGAGAGTATCGGGTTGCGAATGGCGCGGCCCAGCTACAGCGGGAATCCATCGTGAAGCTCTCGGAGTTTGCCACAGACGCAAGCGGCGCCATCTTGACGTCAGACAAAAGCGTCGCCGACGCTCTGCAGGCCGGCGGAATCGAAGTGTCACTGGTCGAGCCGGTCCATGCCGACAGCATCGGTCGTATTGGACTGCGCAAGTTGCTGGCAGGCGATGTCGCAGATGCGGCCAGCGTCGATGTGAACTACATCCGGCGCTCGGACGCGGAGATCTTTGCCAAGCCACGAGGGCGAGGGACCGCAGATCCCTCGTCGGGCTGAAGCCCTACTCCTCGGGATGACAGGGAAATGAGGACGCTTTTCTACATGCCTGAGGGCGTGCTCCACCCGACAACGCGTATACCCGACGAATGCTAATCCGCCGCGCCACTCCCGTCGATATCCCGCACATGCGCTCGCTCGAGCAGCGGGCCGAAAGCGCCGCGCACTGGGCCGAACGCGAGTATGACGCGCTGTTCGCTCTGGGGGCGCCCAGGCGCCTGGCGCTGATCGCCGACAAAGAAGGACAGGTCGCTGGATTCCTTATTGCCCGCTGCGACCTCGAAGAGTGGGAGCTTGAGAACGTGGTCGTGGTCCCGGAACATAGGCATTCTGGCATCGGCGGTCAGTTGGTCGGCGCGCTTCTCCACCAAGCTGGGGAGGCCGGAGCCACTTCGGTGCTCCTCGAAGTCCGCGAATCGAATGATCCGGCTCGCCAACTCTACAAAAAATTTGGATTTCTTGAGGCTGGCCGGCGTCCAAACTACTATGCGAACCCGGCTGAGGATGCCTTGCTACTTAAATATTTGGTTTCGATTTCGTGACAAATGCGCTTGAAGCAGCTTAGGGCGTATGCTAGCGTTTTCATCGTAGATTCATCGGAGGTTCAGTGAATGGCAACTCAGGTACGCGATCAGCTTCTCTCGAGTAATGAGGAATTTCGCCGTTTGGCAGATGAGCATACCCAGTACTCCCAGCGCCTCGACTCCCTGATTCAAAAGAAATATCTCTCCGAAGAAGAAAAAGTCGAGGAAGTGCGACTGAAGAAGCTGAAACTTCACCTGAAGGACCAGATGGAAACTTTGGAGCAGCAATATCGCTCCTCGCACCTGGCCGTTTAGTAGCCATTAACCGCGTACATCCGACGGAAAAGACACGGGTCTTGGCCGCCCCGTTTGATCCCTGCCCGCATCGCTCAATTCTGGACGAGAGATAGTAATCGCGCGACCACGGCGCATCGATGATGCTGCCGCGTTAACGGATTGCCTCCAGTTAGTCTTACGGATCTGCTTCCCTGCGACTCGGATGCAGTGACGTGTCCGCCTAGAGCATGTTGCGGTATTCTCAACGTATGCGGCTCCTCGATTTTCGCACTAAGCTCACCACATCCTCGGGTCTGCATTTTGCGTGGTCCGCCGCCCGTGTATCCGTTGCCTGTCTTTTGCTTGCAGTCTGCTTGTTCGGACAGGCTAAGCCTCCTAAGCCTGAGCCCACTCCCCTCACCGGTCTCTGGGACGGAAGCATGCAGAGCAAGGCCGGTGAAGTGACGTTCGGTATCGACTTCCAGCCCAAGGGAAGCGAGCTTAATGCAACGTTGGTGAACGCTACCGATCGCCAGCCCTTCAGCAGTGCCGTCTTCAAAGATAGCGTGCTGACGCTTCGCATGGATTATTACGATGGTCAGATAACGCTGCACTACGTTGGTCTGCACGGGCTGGAAGGCGACTACTCACGCCAGACCAGTAAGGGCATGGTTCATATCCCGGTCTTGCTCGTTCCTCATCGTGAGCGGGCTGCCGGTCAGCCGTGGAGCGGCTCCACATTGACAGGCGACTGGATCTTTACCTGGCCCGAAGAAACCGGTGCGGAAAAGACGACCCTGGCACACTTTCAGCAGGAGAAGAATGCCTACGCCAGTGGCGACGTGCCGATCACCGGCATCATTGAGCCGGTCAGTGGCGACACGGGGTTACTGCACGGCATGGTATACACAAATGGCGAAGGGCAGACTCTGTTCCACCTGAGCCGTTTTGACGGCATTCACGTGCTCGCAATCGACGGCCAGCTTCTGCCGGATGGCACTCTGAAGGGCCAGCAGGGCGGAATCGTCGCACTTGAGTCGTTCACCGCGGAGCGCCGTACGGATCAATTGACCGCGGATCCGAATGCACTGGCTGAGACTCTGACGAAGGTTAAAGACCCACAGCAGCCGTTCCGCTTCGGTGGTCTGGATCAGTCGGGTAAAACTCTCGACCAGAACAGTCCGGAATTTGCAGGCAAGCCAATGATCGTCGATATTTTTGGTACCTGGTGTCCCAACTGCCATGACGAAGCGCCGGTGCTGGAGAAGCTCTACCAGAAATATAAGGACCAGGGTTTGGTGATCGTTGGCATGGCTTATGAATACACAGACGACCAGCAGCGCAGTCTGCAGCAGATCGAGATCTACCGCTCAAAGTTCGGACTGACCTTCCCCCTGCTGCTGGCCGGGACTACCGACCAGGGGCAGATCGCGAAGACCCTGCCGCAATTGGAAGGCTTCGGCGCATATCCGACATCAATCTTCATCGATCGCTCCGGGCACGTGAAGGCAATCCTGGCCGGATTTACCGGGCCTTCGACTGGAGAGAAGTACCAGGAAGTGCAGCAGCGGATGGATGAGTTGGTGCTGGAAATTGTGGGCTCGGCCAAGTGAAGTCAGCTGCCGCCTTGTCGGGAGTAAAGCGGCGATCTCGTACTTCTCGAACACCGCTCCAGTCTGGGGTAACGGGTTGTCGGGTGCGGTAGGATTTTCCGTGCAATGGCCTGGTCACAACAACGCTAAGGAGTAATTTTCCACAGTGTTCCGCCGCTTAGAACACCGCTGCTGAAAGCTCCGCACGATGAAGTTGTGCCGTAAAGATTGCCATTGGCGTCGACGACGACATTGCTGAACGGATAGCAGCCATCGCTGCAATTCGGATAGCCAGCCTGGCAAAAGTCGTGCAAGTCGGTGTAGGTCCAGCCTCCGCCCGATGGCGCAAGCTTGAACACCTCGCCGTATTGGTAGGCGCCGCCTTGCGACACGGTGCCATAGATATTGCCCGCAGCGTCCATATACAAATTAGGAGCACCCGGCTGGTTGTCGCTATTGCCGCTCATGAAGTTGTCCAGAACCGTCGCGCTCCAGCTTCCGCCGGAGGGGGACAGCTCAACAACCGTGCCACCGAGGTCAACGCCTCCCCCCAAGGTCTGACCGTAGAGATTGCCGGCGCTGTCGAGAATAGGATTGGTATTCGGATTAGTCCCTGAGTTGTTGGTGAAGGTGTAAATGTACTGCAACTGGCCGGAGCTGCCGATCTCAAACGCCGAGCCGGGATCGCCGCCTTCGAAACCGAATACATTCCCGTTCGCGTCAATGGCAAGGCCGACAGGATCGGTGAGGTAATCCACTCGGGTGTAGGACCATGACCCATTGGCGTGAGTAAGCTTATAAACCGTGTCTTGGGCGACGCCGTACAGACTGCCGGCTGGGTCAAACGCGATGTTGGTGGGTGAGAAGCCGTCGAACCCATCGAAGTTGTGCAATACCGTCACCACCCACGGACAGAAGACGGTCGGGCACGGGTGGGACTGCGGCTGAGCTTTGAAGACCACACCGTACCCTCCGCCGATACCGCCGGACTGGGCGGTGCCATACAAGGCACCGTCGGGCCCGAAAACCATCTGCGCGCGGGGAAACATACCGTGCTCTTCGTCGAAGTGGTAGAGAACGGAGTAGGTTGAGCTTCGAATCGACCACTTGAATATTGTGCCTACGCCGCCGAACTCGGTTGTTCCGTACAGGGTGCCGGAACGGTCGAACGTCAATCCAGCAAGCGGAGCCGAGCCGTCGTTCCCATTACCGAAGGAGTGCAGAACAGTAAACGTCTGAGCGCCTACTGATGGCGCCGTCGCCAGCAGAGCTGCGCAAATCAGCAGCAGGCACAAAATAGCCAGTGTCCGCGGCATCGCAATCGATTCTGCTTGTTGGTTCTGGGCTGGCATAATGCACTCCCCGTGCTGCGGACCATGATCGTCGCAGGCGACCAAGCGGGTCAACTTAATTTCAGATTACGAAGCAAGTGGCTGACAGTAGAGGGGTTGTTTGTTTGCGGCGAGAGAAAGGGCACAAGCTTATGGCACAACTTCCGACAAATGCCCACAGCACCCATTGACGCGGACGCCCGGCTTTTCCAGCTAAGCTCCGTTTTGCTGGTGCAAGCCTCTACTTACCCGAGGCTCTATAATCAATAAACGCCCATGGTTCGCGACGGCATCTATTACGGACTGGCATTCCTTCTGGTTGCGGTGCTGGTAGGCTGGTTTACCGCTGTTCCCGCTCTGGTGGCCGTTCCGTTGTTGCTGGCCGCGTTTTTTCTGTGGTTCTTTCGCGATCCGGAGCGGCGGATTCCGGCCATTCAGGGCGCGATTGTTTCGCCCGCCGACGGCAAGGTTACCGACATCTCTGTGGTTCAGGTGAGACGGCGAGCCGCGGACCCGAATCAGCATCTTCCTCAACGTCTTCAACGTGCATGTCAACCGCTCGCCGATCAGCGGCGTAATCGAAGAGGTCCGCTATCAGAAGGGCAAGTTCGGCAACGCCATGGGCGCGGTTTCCGCCGAGCAGAACGAGCAGAACATCGTTACCGTGCGCAGGCGACGCCGGCAGTCGTCGTCTTCAAGCAGATCGCGGGCTTGCTGGCGCGCCGCATCGTTTTCACCAAGAAGGTCGGCGACCGGCTGGAACGCGGCGAACGCGTCGGGCTTATCAAGTTCGGCTCGCGGACCGATGTGATCTTTCCCGCCGGTGCCGACATGAAGGTGCGCGTGGGCGAAAACGTTAAGGGTGGCTCGACCGTACTGGCGATTGCGCAGCCGCTCAGCCCAACCGGTTCCGTCTGCGCGATGTAGCGGAGGTGCGATGAGCGAATTCGCACCGCAACGCGAAGTGGCCCAGTAAGGCGTCGTCCGCGGAAGGGCCTATATCTTCTGCCTTCGATGTTCACGGCTGGAAATCTGGCGGCAGGCTACTACGCGATTGCGCAGGCCATCCAAGGTACGGCCGCCGACTCCTGGCACTTCGATCATGGCTGCAAAGGCCATCGGCTTCGCCATCGTCTTCGATTTCTTCGATGGCGGCATCGCCCGACTCACCAATACCGCCAGCGACTTCGGCCGCGAACTCGATTCCTTGGCCGACGTAATTACCTTCGGCGTTGCTCCTGCCGTGCTCGCCTGGATGTGGGGCTTCCGCATGCTTCCCATGGAAGGCAATCTGGAATGGCGGACGCAGGTCATCCAGATCGGCGCGGTGATGACCTTTGCCTTCGTTTTGGCGGGAGCCTCGCGACTGGCGCGCTTCAATATTCAGGTCAATCCGCAGCCGTCGAACCCCGGGCGTCCCGGCCGAAAGTATTTTGTCGGCATGCCGATCCCCGCCGGAGCCGGTGCGATTGCCGCGGTGGTTCATCTGGTGCAGGGAAGTCCGCTTCAGGTCTGGTGGCTGTCCTGCGGCTGGGGAGTTTTTCTCGCCATCATTGCGTTCCTGATGGTCAGTACCTGGCGCTTTTTCAGCCTGAAGGGCATCAACTTTCGCCAGCCGCAGAATTTCCGCTGGCTCATCGTGATGGGGATCGTGATCGCGCTGATCTGATCCTCTCGTCGCAATATGTATTGTTCGCGCTGGCGCTGGTTTACATTCTTTCTGGGGTGATCGCGCGGCTGTCGTTTGTATTTCGCCGGCCCACGGTGCCGCCTCCACCACCTCAGGATGAGGCCTCACACGCTTAATGAAAAGTGAACCGAACAATCCCTCCGCAGCGCGCAGCGAAGGAGGCCATTGGGGTGGCCTGTTCCGCGTCGCCATTATCGGCGCCGCTACCCTGAAGGGCCGCGAACTGAAGGAGGTCCTGAGCGACCGTAACTTCCCGGCGACCGATATCCGGTTGCTCGACGACGAAGAATCGCTCGGCCAGTTGCAGGCAGTGGGCGAAGAGCCGACCTTCATTCAAAGCGTCCTTCCCGAGCATCTGGACAACGTGGACTTCACCTTCTTCGCCGCGGACGAGAACTTCACTCGCGAAACCTGGCAGATGGCGCGCAAAGCCGGCAGCGACATCATCGACCTCTCGTATGCGCTCGAGGATCGTCCTGACGCTCTGTTGCGCGCGCCCTGGATCGAGCGCGAGCTCGGCGCAGCCCGCAAAGTCGATTTCAGCGAAGCTCCGGTGGTTATCGCGCATCCGGCGTCGATGGTGCTGGCGCTGCTGCTGCTGCGGGCGCAGAAGATCGGCAAGATCGCTCGCGCCATCGTTACCCTGTTCGAGCCGGCCTCCGAGCATGGCCGCCGGGGCATGGACGAGCTTCATGAGCAGACCGTGAACCTGCTGTCCTTCCAGCAGCTGCCGAAAGGCGTGTTCGACGCGCAGGTTGCGTTCAACCTGCTGGACCGCTATGGCGAGAAGTCGCTGCCCACCCTGGCCTCGGTGGAAAGCCGCATCGTGCGCCACTTCCGCAGCATCGTGCAGGAGCAGCTGAGCGTACCTTCGCTGATGCTTCTGCAGGCTCCCATCTTCCATGGGCATGCGTTTTCGCTTTACATTGAGTTGGAGAACCCTGCGCAGATCGAAGAGATGGTGGCCGCGATATCCGGCGAGCACGTCGACGTGTTGCAAGGCGGGGAAGAGTCGCCCAGCAACGTGAATGCCGCGGGCCAGGAGCAGATCCAGGTGTTTGTCCGCCAGGATCCGCAGCGGCCCAGTGGCTTCTGGTTGTGGGCGGCGTCCGACAATCTGCGGATTGCGGCGCTCAGTGCAGTCGAGTGCGCCGAGAGCATGATCGCTTCCCGGCCGCGAGGAAAGGTCCAGTGAGCTGTTTCGCATTCAGGCGTTACATCGCTACAGCGGCGATGACCGCATTGCTGACCATGTTGGCCGCCTGCGGATATCACACCACCGGAAACAGCGGTCCCCGCCTGCCTACCGATCTGCACACGATGTATGTGCCGGGAATCGTGAACGCCTCACAGACCTATCACATTGGCCAGACCTTCACCGAAGCATTGGTTCGGGAGCTGCGGGAACGCACCAACTACCGCATCGTCACCACCAACGACGGGACCGCCGACGCCGTGCTGACCGGTACCATCACCAGCGTGTACATCGCGCCGCTGACCTTCGACTCCGCCACCGGCCGCGTCTCTACCTCGCTGGTGGCCGTCACGATGAATTCCAAACTGGTAGACAAGGACGGCAAAGTGCTGTGGAGCAACCCCAGCTTCCTGTTCCGCGATCAGTATCAGGAATCGACAGACCCCTCCAGCTTCTTCGAGGAAGAAGCGCCCGCGGTTCAGCGCATGGCAAGAAATTTCTCCAAGGAACTCGTAGCGTACATCCTGGAGGCGTTCTAAATGCGCAGCTTCGCAGCTTCGGACCGCTTCGTCGCCGACGTGAAGGCGCGCAAGCTGGCTGCCGGCTACGTCTTCGTTGGCGATGAGGCTTTCTTCCGCAAGCGCTGCCGTGAGGCGATTCTTCAGCATCTGGTTCCCGCCGATGTTCGCGAGCTGAGCCTGTACGACATGGACTTGGCGGACGTCGAATTGCAACAGGTTCTGGATCAGGCGCGAACGCCGTCGCTGATGTCGCCGTTCCAGGTGTTCTTTATTCGCGGCATCAAGAATCTCTATGGCCGCGGCAAGCACGAGGAAGAGTTCGCCGCCATCGAGGACTACTTCAAGAATCCTAATCCCGATGCGCTGCTGGTCTTCATCGCCGACCACATCAGCATTCCGGCCGACGCCCGCCGTATGGACTTGACCGATAAGGATCGCTACGAGCGCATTCGCGAAACCTTCGGGGAGTACTGCGCCATCCTCGAGTTCGCGCGCGTCGACGACGGAGATGCGGTAAAGTGGGTAGTCGAATCCGCCACCGCTGAAGGTGTGAAGCTTGACAGCGATGCCGCCCGCGAGTTGGTAGACTCGCTGGGCGGCGACATGATGATGGTGGCCAATGAACTCGAGAAGTTGGTGCTCTTCGTGGGCGAGAAGAAGCGCATCACGCTTGGGGATGTGGAGACCCTGGTGCTCGCCGCCAAGCAGCGATCGTTCTACGAATTGACCGACGCCATCTCCGATCACGATCGCGGCCGTGCCCTGAGCGTACTGGACGCGATTCTCAACACGGGCGACGGAGACGAGGCCGCTATCGGCCATCTCTACATGCTTTCGCGGACCTTCCGTCAGATGCTGGTTATCCTCGAACGCAATGTGCGCGACTCGCGCGCCTTGTGGCAAGCGCTGTGGCAGGGCTTCCGTATCCCGCCCTTCGCCGCCGAGGACATCATCCGTCAGGCGCGCCGCTACAAGTCGCGCCGGGAACTAACCAATGCTATTCGCCGCGTTGCCCGAGCGGATCTCGCGTTGCGCTCCAATCCTCCCAGCAAGCGTCTGATCTTGGAGAACCTGGTCCTCGATTTGACGGCGGAGCCGAAAGTCCAGGAAGCAGGCTGGCTCCAGGACGAGCTGCCGGTGTAGGTTGTGATGGATGTAGAAGCGTATCTTCGCCGCATCGCCTATGATGGACCGCGCGAAGTCTCAGCAGTAACTCTGCGCAATCTTCATCGCCAGCATCTATTCACTGTCCCTTTTGAAAATCTCGATATCCCACTGGGCACACCGATCGATCTCGATCTCGGTCGCGTGTACCGGAAGATCGTGGTTCACCGCCGCGGTGGATTTTGCTACGAACTCAACGGCCTGTTCGGCGAACTCCTGTCGATGCTGGGATTTCGGGTTCAGATGCTGTCGGCTCGCGTACGGCGCGAGGACGGCGGCTTCGGCCCGGAGTTCGATCACATGCTTCTGAAGGTGGAACTCGACGCACCCTGGCTCGTGGATGTCGGCTTCGGAGACTCGTTCGTCGATCCCATCATCTTTCGCTCAGGCGGCGCCGACCAGGTCGACGGGCATCGCTATGTCGTGCTGCCACTGGAGAGCGAGTGGGAGCTGCTGCGCGAAGACGACACGGGAAAGGTTCCGCTCTACGTTTTTCGCGACCTGCCGCACCAACTGCCCGAGTACTCGGAGATGTGCAGCTTTCATCAAACTTCTCCGGAGTCGCACTTCACCAAGAGTTGGATCTGCAGCCGGGCGACACCCGATGGACGTATCACGGTGGCGAACATGCGTCTCATTGTGACCAGGGGTAATAAGCGCAAGGAAACGCAGTTGAGCACCGAAGACGACCTTCGCCGATGCTTGCGCGACTCTCTTGGAGTGGAGTTCGCGGAGTCGGTTTCGTTAATGAAGTTGACAGCGCAGTGAGGCGTTAAAGCAGATCGCCTCATGAATAGTCGTCATCACCAGGAGGACTTCAGTCCGAGGAGGGATCTGCTTCTCGTCTTTCAGCGTGCCTGCCTACTTCGCTTCCTTTACGTTGACGGTCGCAATGGTGTTTTCCCATTCAAGCTTGAGCGTTGCCGAATCGCCGCCGGTCTTGTCGAAGGAAATCGTGAACGTCTCCAGCCCGGAGGAACGCTGCGCAATCTTCATAGGAATGCGCGCCAGATCCTGACCCTGGCTGTATTCGGTACCCCACTGGCCGACTTGCTTGTTGACGATGAGCTGCCACTGATTCATGCCGGGCAAAGAGTAAATCGTATAGCTGCCCTTGGGAACGGTTGTGCCGCCGATGTTCAGATCGACGCTCGTCTTGAGACTCGTGGCCGCATTCGCGCCAGTGCGCCAGACCTGGTCGTAGGGAACCAGTCCGCCAAAGATCTTGCGGTTGCGCATGGAAGGCCGGCTGTAATCGATGGTGACGGTGTTGCCATCGGCGAAGGTCAGCGTCGCCTGGCCCGGAGGGCTCAGTGGCGGCTTCTTGCCGTTGTTCTGCATGCCGTCGTTCTGCGCAACGGCGACTGCGGTGAGGGCAACCAGGGCGACAGCGACGATCCACAAACGGCTCTTCTGCATTGCACTCTCCTGATGATTTCGTTTTACCCATCCATTCTATTTCTTCTGCTCGGGTGCGAGGTGCATCTCGGGCATCGGTGGCCAGCCAATCGACTTGCCCTGGAATAGCGCCACAGCGGTTTCATAGCGCTTGGTCCCATCGTGGATGGCGAAGCGCCGCAGATGATCGGGCGGCCCGCTCCACATGCAGACGCCGGCGTAAGCACCATCCTTCCGCAGAATGTAATAACTCATATCGACGTACTGCATCTTAGCCATGTCGCCATTGAAGTTTCGGACGATGCGCTTCAGCGCGTCCATGCCCGCTTCCTGGGGAGACATGCCGCGCCGCATGTTCTCGACAATGGTGTGCGCGCCGCAGACTTTGATGTTCTCTTCGCCGTTGCCGGTCGCGCCCGCCGCACCCACATCCTGATCGACGTAACAGCCGGCGCCGATGATGGGCGAGTCGCCCGCACGCCCCGCCAGCTTCCAGGCCAGGCCGCTGGTGGTCGTTGCGCCCGAGATCTCGCCGTTGGTATTCAATGCCGAGCAGTTGATGGTGCCCGTCGGGGGATGCAAAACACGCTGCGCCGCTGCGACGCGAAACTCCGGCTCAATACCAAGCTTCGCGGCAAGCGCCTCCAGCTTGTGTTGCTGCTCTTCGTACAACTCGGAGTGGTTCTGGTTCTCATCCGGCAACTTATATTTCGGACTGGCGATGCCGGGTCCCCACCAGTCTTTGTTCGACATGGTTTCTTTCCACATCAGCCAGATCTTGCGCGAGCGATCGGTCAGCAGATTTTCGCGTGGAAAACCCATGTCGAATCCGAACCTCTGCGCGCCCTCGCCTACCAGCATGACGTGACCCGTGTTCTCCATCACCGCCTTCGACAGCAGGGAGACATTCTTGATCTCGCGCACCGCCGCCACCGATCCTGCCATTCGCGTCGGACCATGCATGCAGCAGGCATCGAGTTCGACCACACAGTCTTCGTTGGGCAGGCCGCCCAGCCCCACACTGTCGTCATTGGGATCGTCTTCCGGCCCGGTAATTACCTGCATGACCGCGTCGAGCGTGTCACCTCCGCCGGTCAGGACGGCGTGGCCGCGGTCGAGATAGTTGTACCCATTGGCAGCGCAGATGATGATTGGCTGCTTGGGCTTGGTGGACGGAACTGGGTCATTGTCCGACTTGTTTTGTCCCTGAAGATCGAGTGCGAGCGATGCCGACCCAATGGCAGTCGTGGCGATAAAATCGCGGCGCGAAAACTTCATGTATTCCTCACGATTTAACTATGGCCAAGCAGAATAGCACGTTGGCGTGGTCTTAGAGGGTTGCAGGTATCTGAGCTGTTTCGGCCAAATTAAGGATACGTCTCGCCGTTGAAAGCCGGTTCTCACCTTTCGATGCTGCGCGCCCAGTTCTTCCGCACTGGGCTCAAGAAGTTGCGTCCCCTTCTGTGGCGGACTTGGGTCGCGCTCCAATCTGTTGGCTCGGTCGGCGGTTCATTCACGGATGCGACTCATCGGTCTCTTGCGCAGCCACCGCCAGCCAATGGCCCCCGATGTAATGCAGCACATCGGTGAAGCGTATGCGTAGCACTTCATGTCCCTGCTGATCAGAAATGACATTAACGCCGTGCACCACTGCGGTATCGCCGAATAAGCTTGCCTCCAGACCGGTGAGCTTCTGTTGGTATTGGTCCTGCTCCTTGTGCTGCGTGAGTTCCTGCAAAACCTGGACCCGGGGACGCAGGTAACCCTTCCTGGAGGTGTCGGCGAAATCAGGTGCGAGAATGCAAGCAAGCGCTGCTGCGTCTTTTCGATTCAGAATGTCAAGCCACGTTTGCTCGAACTCCAGCGCAGAAGCCTTGTCGAGCTTCCATGTACCCGCGGGATAGGCCGGGCAGGAAGACGCAATGGCCGGCTCCCCGCATCCCAGCAACAGAGTAATCAATATCGTTCGCACAAGCATCCGGCAGCCGCCTCACAAAAAAGGCACAGCGCGGAGCTGTGCCTCGAGTCTCATCCCAATGAATTTCAGCTGGCGACCTTCTCGGCCGTGTTCTGATCAGCGCGGAAGCGTAGCAGCGCAGCGATGCGGCCAATCCGGTCGAATTCCTCGTCGTCGGGAACGTAGACAAGCTCAACGCCGGTGCGGATTGCGTGCCCAACGATGGCGTCGCCGATATCCTCGAGCTCGGTGTTCTCCTTGCCGCAAATAGCGCAGGTCGGTGCGGCATGCATGTCCATATGACCGCAGTTGTAACACTTCACTCCCGGCGCATGGAAACTCGAGCCCAGCATCAGCGTCTGCACCTCGCCCTGCTCCAGCGAGCGCAACACCCGCCGCAAGCCGACGGCGCCGCGTCCGTTGCGATGCGCTTCTCCCACCACGTCGCGGATCAGGGTCTGCTTACGGTTGGCTTCGTGTTCCGCCAAATGCTCGAGTGCCATCTGCTTCACCTGCTCAGGCGTTGCTACCTTCGGATCGATGCGGAAGTGCCCGATCAGATGTTGCCGCGCCTTCGATTGCAGTTGCGGCTCAATCTCCGACCAGACATCGTCGCGGCAGCCGATCAGCAGGCGATCGCAGGCGCCGCGTTCGAAGTACTGCTCGATGTGATCGGCCACGATCTTGAAGTGCTGCATGGCTTCATTCATCTGCTTGCGCTCAGCATGGCCGGCGTCGTATCCGCCGTAGCCGTCGCTCTTGCCGCGGCGCGTCAGTTCGTTGATGAAGTCCTGCTTCTCCGTGATCGTTTCGTTCACCAGTTCGAAGACGCGCGCCTTTGTGCGGTCAGCCAGCAGGATGCAGGCGCGCTGCTCGCCGTCGAGAACCGCAGCCAGCGGCTTCAGATGAAAACGATGGCTGATAGCGATCCTCGGCTTCAGCAGCTGTCCGGCGACGTCGAACTCGCGCCAGAAGCCGGTCTGGCCACAGGCGAAAATGGCCTTGGCTTTGCCCCCGCTGCTATGCAGCGGATCGATCATGTTGCTGATGCGCTCCAAGTCGCTGCGGGTCGAGCCGTTCTTACCGCGCTTCTCGGCATCCCGCAGCGCCCCGCGAATCATGTCCTTTACGAGAATCGCCTCCTCTTTATGCGATTTGTTCAGTGGCGTCGAAGGCTGATAGTAGAACGTAATGGCGCAGCCTTCCGGCGATTGAAAGTTAGCTAGCTCACGGATGTCATCGCGCGTGATCATTCCGGTTCTCCTGTCCAAGCTGTTTTGTGCTTCAGCGTGATTCGACGACGGCAGACTAGGCGCTCTTGGAATACTCCACGAGCCTGTCTTTGAGAGGATCCTTCATCGGTAAGGCGCGTTGCAGATGCTCGCGCGCTTTACGGATAGCTGCTCGCACCTCCTCCACAGTGTGGTTGGTAATGTCGGCGATTTCGTCGAGGGTAAAGCCCTCGATGGTGTAAAAGATGAAAGCTTCGCGCTCATCGCGGCCAGCGTCCCGTAAAGTGGCTTCAACCAGGCCGATCAGTTCGCGCCGAGCTGCCAGCTCTTCCGGATTGTTGGCGCTGGTATCGGCGATAACGTTTTCCTCGAACAGCTTTTCGTCCGGCTGATGGAATTGCAACACCGCTTCGTCGGTGCCACGAACATTCTGTTCCCCGTGAGAACGTTCCAGCGGGATGCGGCCTTCGTCATTGCCGTCTGAAGCAAGATGATCGATCGCCTCCAGGGCGAGTCGATGAATCCAGGCTTCCAGCTTCATGCGCTCGGGCTTCTCATAGCCCTCGCTGAGTGCATTGGCGATGGCTTCGTTGACTACATCCTCGACCGCAATATTACCGGGCGTAAGCTGCTCCTGGTCTTCGCGGTACTGCAGCTCCCGCTGAAGGAAGCGCTTCAATCGCGGAAGGTTGATGTCGATGTATTCAGAGATGTCTCCTTGCGAGACCTGCGCAGGCATCACCGCGGCGATCGTGTCCTCGAACGGGACGGTGTTGATCGCGGCCCGTTGCGGCGCGCGTCGACGCGGCCAATTGTGCTGATTACGCAGCAATTGCTTGTGCTTTTTGAGTTGCTCCACAATATCGTCGAAAGCCACTTTCACCGCGCTGATCGCGGTGGAACTCGTCTCCTGCGAAGCCATTTGGCCGGAAGGCAGACGCAAGTTCAGCGAGACCAGAATTCCCTGGCGGGCAGAGTTTTCCTCGACAATGCCTTTCAGGTGCACCAGCTCCGGACGAAACACCTGCAGGTATCGGCTCAGTTTTTCAGTTTGTTGTTGGATTAGTTTTTCTAGGTCGGAAGTTTTGGAAATCTTGTAGCTGATATGGACGTTCATGAAAAGCCTCTCCGGATGGAACGTTTTCCATCCGCAGCTACCGTCCTCTTCTAACTGGAATTTTACTCCTCCTATTACAGAAGCAAGCGGAAAATGATGAGTTGCTTAAGTCCTAGGAGATGCAGGCCGAATCAGGGAAAATGCGCAGGGCACGCAGGCTTCCACTCCCTGACCCGACCAGTCGAATTCTTCAATGCCGGCTCTCGAAAAACAGCCCCTCCTCTTAACGCTCGGGAATTCTGACCTTCGCGTCCGGACGCTTGTCGAGGTGAATGCTCTCGATAAACCGCACCTTGCCTTTGCTGAGCTTCATTACCAGCGAGGTGGTGCGCACGCCATCGCCGAAGAAGCGCACGCCTTTCAGCAGCATTCCGTCGGTTACGCCCGTGGCGGCGAAGATGATGTTCTTGCCGGGCGCGAGCTCTTCCGCGGTGTAAATTCGTTTCGGATCGGTGATGCCCATGTCCTTCATGCGCTCACCCTGTTCCGGCGTGTAGCCGACCAGCCGGCCAACCATGTAGCCGTTCAGGCAGCGGATAGCCGCCGCGGTAATCACGCCTTCGGGAGCTCCGCCGGTCCCCATCACGGCGTGAACGCCCGACCCCAGCATGGCAGCTGCAACGCCCGGCGACAGGTCGCCATCCGAGATCAGCCGGATGCGAGCTCCCGCTTTGCGGATCTCGGCGATAAGATTCTCGTGGCGTGGCCGGTCAAGGATGATGATGACCAAGTCTTCAACGCGCCGGCCCAGCACTTTGGCAATCACATTCAAATTGTGGCCGACCGGAGCTTCCAGATCGACGACGCCCTTACACGACGGGCCGACGACGATCTTCTCCATGTAGCAGTCGGGAGCGTGCAGCAATCCGCCGCCTTCTGAGGCCGCCAGCACCGTGATCGCGCCCGGCGATCCGGTCGCGCACAGGTTCGTGCCTTCCAGTGGATCCACCGCGATATCTACCGACGGATACGAGCCGCCATCATGCTTGCCGACCTTTTCTCCGATGTAGAGCATCGGCGCTTCATCGCGCTCGCCTTCGCCTATGACGATAGTTCCATCCATCGGCACCGAATCCATCACGCCGCGCATAGCCTCAGTCGCAACCTGGTCAGCGTGCTTGCGGTCGCCTTGTCCCATGGTCTTGGCCGAGGCAATCGCCGCCTCTTCGACTACCCGCAGGAACTCCATCGCAAGATCGGTTTCGAAGTTAGCGGTAGGCGAATGCTTGATGGTGGGTTCGTCGGTCTGAACTCGAGTTGCCATGATGCCTCCGTGGGCACGATTGCTTAGAATACACGCCGGGAGCCAATAATCGAACATTCAAATCCAGCCGCTCTCATCGGCAGATCCTGAGTCTATCCACTAGCCTCTATCCACTGCCGTTAAAACGCCGCCTGCCCCGTGATGTGCTGCCCAATAATCAGCGTGTGGATGTCATGCGTGCCTTCGTACGTCTTTACCGACTCCAGATTCGCCATGTGCCGGAAGATCGGGTACTCGTCCGCGATGCCGTTGCCGCCCAGAATGTCGCGGCCCATGCGCGCGCATTCCAGCGCCATCCATACATTGTTCCGCTTGATCATCGAAATGTGATGCGGCTTCGCTTTGCCTTCGTCTTTCAGCCGCCCAACCTGCAACGCCAGTAGTTGCGCTTTGGTGATCTCGCTGATCATCCACACCAGCTTTTCCTGCACCAGCTGATGTCCGGCAATCGGCATATCGTGGAACTGCTTGCGGAACTGCGAATACTGCAGCGCGCAGTCGTAGCAGGCCATGGCCGCGCCAATCGCTCCCCAGCCAATACCATAGCGCGCCTGGTTCAGGCAGCTCAGCGGAGACTTCAATCCGCCCGATTGCGGCAACAGGTTCTCCGCGGGAATACGCACGTCTTGCAGCGACAGGCTCGACGTTACCGACGCGCGCAGCGACCACTTTCCGTGAACGTCGGCGGCCTTGAAGCCGGGACGTTCGGTCTCCACGATGAAGCCGCGAATCAGGTCGTTCTCGTCCTCCACCTTCGCCCAGATGATGGCGATGTTGGCGATCGAGCCCGACGTGATCCACATCTTCTCGCCATTCAGAATGTACTCGTTGCCGTCTTTCTTCGCGCGCGTGCGCATCGCCGAAGGGTTCGAGCCTGCGTCAGGCTCGGTCAAGCCGAAGCAGCCGATGATCTCGCCCAGCGCCATCTTCGGCAGGTACTTCTGCTTTTGCTCCTCGCTGCCGAAGGCATATATGGGATACATGCACAGTCCCGACTGCACGCTGACGAACGAGCGCACGCCGCTGTCGCCTCGCTCCAGTTCCTGCGTCATCAGGCCGTACTCCACGTTCGACATGCCGGCGCAGCCATAACCTTTCAGGCTGGCGCCATAGAAGCCGAGCTCGCCCATGGGCTTGATCAGCTCCTTGGGAAAGCGGCCGTCGCGGTTGCACTGCTCGATGATGGGGACGAGGTTTTCCTCGATGAACTTGCGGGTATTGTCGCGCACCAGCCGCTCGTCGTCGTTGAGCAGCGTATCGAATTCGATAAAATCCACGCCCTTGAATTTGAGTGCCATGGGTCTCTCTCTAGCTGGGAATTGCGGATGGGGAAGAACCTTCGAGGCTATCAGCCGCCGAACGGCGGGGTCAAACCCGGGAAGTCTGCACCCGCCCGGTGCCCCACGTTCGGCTCGCCGTTGGCCTAACGTGGGTGGCGGGACTGTGTTTACTCCGGGTGCCCCACACATCCGCGATTTTCGGATGTGTGGGAACGTCAGGACCACGACCCGAACATCTCCGATCGACGAATCCACCACGCGAACGTGTGAGCAAGAGCTCGTTGCTGCTGGAGAAACTAGGCGCGCCGTACGAGACACGCCTTGTTATTCGCCCGCAATCACCCACACATCCGGAAACCGCGGATGTGTGGGGCACCCGTAGGTTCTCGAGATATGCGGCGAGACCTGATACAACCCCTACTGCGGCATCCTCGCTTTTAGAGGCGTACTGGGATCAGTGTGCCAAGAATCGACCCTTCCATTTCTGAAATAGACCTCCGACAGACCGTACCTGAAAACACCAGCCGTCACCTTGTCAGGAGTACCCTGCACTCGCACAACGTCGTCCTTGGTCGATCCCACGGTGAAGTAGGGCACCAGGGGATCGTCAGAGGGATACTCGACCAGGGAAGCTCCGGAGGAGGCAACCTTCGATCGAGTGTGCGCTGCCGTCTTTTCGGCCGATCCGGCTGAACCGTTCGCCTGTTTCTCTTTGCTGCCCTGTCCGCGGGATCCCTTTCCCGCTGCTGCTGCAGGACTGCCCGTCTGGGACGCGGCTGAATTGTCCGCCGTCGCGTTCCAGAAGTCCCACGATGTGGGATTCACATACCGCAGCGCCATCCAGATTCCGCCGGCGAGCAGAATGACAATGGGAATAGCAAGCCACTTCCGGCTCGCGCGTCGTCTCATGCGGAACGGCGGGCTGGCAGGTCGGGTATTTGGGCGGCGGGAGGAACTCTCTTCAGAGGCAGATGCGGCAGCTTGATGAAAATCTTCCGGCGGCGGGGCTGGCCGGGAGGACGGACGATACGCGCCCGTGTCCTCCGGCGTGGTGAGCAGGTGGTAAGCTGAATTGATCTCCTTGAGTTTCTCTTCCGCTTTCAGCCGTAAGGTTTCATCGCCTTGGAAGCGGTCGGGATGCCACACCTTAGCCAGCACGCGATAAGCATCTTTGATCTCAGTCTGCGTGACGTCGCGCGTCAATCCGAACATTGCCAAAGCGGCACAACGGTCGCAAGCAGCTCGCCCGTCATTTGTGTTGCGGCCACAGGCACAAATACTCATAGCGCTGCTGGATTCTCCCTAAAGGGCTTGGCACTAAACAGAAATCTACTCTGCATCCTTTCACGATCGACCAGCGGCTGTAAGTGACCTTCCGGGGTGGCGAGTACTGCGCTCAGGGACGCCGGCATCACAGGTTCATTTGAGAGCTCCAGACAACAGCGATGCCGTCGACGCTCCGCCTTTGCTTTGCACGTAGCTGGTCATGATCGGGACAAACTTACTGGCCATGCTCGGTGACAGACCAAGCTTCTCAAAAGAGGCGGCCGTCGAAGCCATGCCGCCCATTCCGCCGGGCAGCGAACCGGCGAGGCTGGAGAGGCCCGACGAATTGTCCTGCTGTGGAGCGGCCTTAAGAAGGCTGCCCATTCCCGGCACCGCGTCGGAGACTTTGCTGAAATCGGCGCTGCTGAGGCGACTTTTGGCCAAACCGAACAGTGTACCTGCTCCACCCGCAGCTTGCGTCGGCGAAATCGAGAGCTGCTTGGTCAGTTGCCCGACTAGCTCCGGGCTAGCCGATGTGACGCTGGATGGAATGCTCTGGGCCAGAGCGTACTGACCCGCAAACAGGCACAGAACGGCCAAACCAGCCACCCTACCATTCACCCTCAAGCGGTTCATACGACCTCCAAAGATAGATGTTCGAGAGCTGGAATTATCCTAAGCTCCCGAGGGCCCGGTGTCTCATTTATTTGCGGATCTCGAATGAGTGGGAGCGTTTGACCGGTGCTCGTACCGGCCGATGCTATATTCCGCCCTTCGAAAGGTGCGACTGAGTGGGGGCAACGGTCATGAACGAAGTGAACTTCCAGACGTCTTACAGTTGCGTGAGCGTGCTCGGCCTGCGCCCGAATGGACGCTGTGCGGGGACCGTTGGGGCCGGCGGAAACACCTTCCGCCTGCAGTGCGTCGATTCCGCCATGGGGCGGACCAGCGATACTTTCACGCGATAGCAAATCTGCCGCGGCCACGCGGCCGCTGTCCGCCTCCTGTTAGACTCTCAAGCGCGCCCATGAATGAGTCAGCCGGAAGTCGGCAAAGTGCCAGCCTGTCGGATTACCTGGCGGCGGAGCGAACGCTGCTGGCCTGGATTCGCACCGGGCTGGCGTTAATGGGTTTTGGATTCGTGGTGGCGCGCTTCGGAATTTTTCTGCAAGAGTTCCAGACGATTCAGCACACGACCGTGCCGCAGCCCTACGGATCGTCTCTGTGGTTTGGTACCGCCTTGATTGCGGTTGGCGTGATCGTCAATGTTTTCGCAGGATGGCACCACATGCGTCTGGTGCGGCAACTTGACCGCGGCGAAACGCAGCGAGCGGGCCGTTCGCTTCAGCCAGTAGCGATTGCGTTCTTCCTGGCACTGGTGGGACTGGCGATGGCGATCTATCTGCTTTCGGTCAGAAAATCCACCGGTCCGAGTCCTGGCAATAACGATCACACATCGATGACGTTAACGCCTGGCTTGCGCCCATTCGAAAACCCAGAGTGACTGGGACGCCCGTGGGGGATCCGGCTGCCAGCGGAACCTCTGCGTGGCAATATTGCCAATATTCTAGTTTTTACCTCTTTTCGTGCTCAGCCCGAGCACGCGATAGGTGAGTCATATACCACAGGTGCCATTAAGAGTTACCGAGGCTCCGGCGATTCCGAGCGTCAATCCCAGGTAAGGATGACGATGAAGCAGGATTCCCGCAATCCCGAGAGCGATTCCCAGAGCCACTCGCAAGGCGCGATCCATGCGGCCCCGGCGCTGGCGGCCGCCAAACCGATCGCCAGTAAGCGATCCGAAAAATGTAAATGCTGCCGCATTTTCTCCGTGCTCAGGCGCACACGAAAGTTACTGGTGATCACCGGGGACGAGCGGATCTTTGAACTGCCCACCGGATTCAGCGAGCGCCTGCACGGTCTTCTGAGTGAGGTGCTACCAAGCTTGTCGGGGAACAATGACAGCTTTTCATAACTGTCACAATACCATGGCTTCCTTCCGGCCATTATCGGCGCGATAATGATGGTATGCCCGGGTGGCTTTCCAAGGCGGCCTTCTTCGTTCTGCTTCTGACTGTGCCCGTGTGGGGGCAACGGGGAGGTGGCGGACATGGCGGTTTCGGCGGCGGTGGCCATATGGGCGGCGGTCATGTGGGTGGCGGCTTCGCTGGTGGAGCTCACGGCGCTGGCGGTTACGCGTACCGCGGCGGTGGAGGCTACACCGGCTATCACGGCGGCAACTGGGGAGGCGGTTATCGCGGGTGGGGAGGAACTGGTTGGAATGGCCGGGGTTGGTACGGCCGCGGTTGGTACGGCCGCGGCTGGTACGGTAATCGTTGGGGATGGGGATATCCGTACTGGGGCTGGGGCGCTGGCCTTGGTTGGTATCCCGGTTGGGGCTGGTATGGCGATGCCGATGACTATGACAGTTCTTACAGCTATTCTCCCGACATGTCTACCTACGCGGCGGCTCCGGCTTATGCACCGTCGTATCCGACTGTTTTGTATATGAGTCCCGACGGCACGCTTGAGACTTCTCCCAGCAGCAGCCAAACCCAGCAACAGATTAATCAGCTGCAGCAGCAGGTGTCGCAGCTGCAATCCGAGCAGCAGAAGTCGTCTTCACCCAAGGTGACGGAAGTCCATTACGATACGGTGCTGGTTTACCGTGACGGCCACACTGAAACGGTGGGCAACTACGCCATCGTCGGCAACACTCTTTGGGTTTTCAATGAGAGCCGCGCGCGCAAGATCCCTCTCTCCGAACTCGATATTCGCGCGACCAAACGCGACAATCAAGACCGCGGCAATGACTTTGTCGTTCCCGGTTCCCGCTGACTTCTAATCAGCCTATAAATCTCTGCAGCTCATACTTCGCGTTTGTCTGCTCGACTGATCACCATAGCGATAGGGATTCCAACGAAGAAAATGTGCGAGAGGATCAGATTCGCCAGTGAGGCGATCCTGGCCGGAGGCTGTTTGGGGGCGGCTGACAGCGGAACAACGATGTAATGCATGAATAGAAAGACCCCCGCTCCGTAGATTGGTCCCCACAGCAGTGGCCGTCGCAACAGCGTCGATAGCCGTCGACTGCAGAGGTAATAAACGGCCGCCGCACCGGTTGCGATCACAAAATGAAAAAGCACGCCAAGGCCAGCGGTAGGCAGCCCGCCGCGAAACGAATTAATACCCAACGCGCCGCTGGCTATGAACTGAAAAACGCGGACCACAGGGACGCCGCTGATAAGTCCGATGTACACGACGGCATCCAGTCCATCAAGAATGCCGGCTAGTAGTCCAGCTCTCGCGACGGTTAACAGGGCAGTGGTCAGCTTTTTCGTGTGGATGGACGACATGAGGTGAAACTGTAACCGGTCCCGTTCTCGGTGGAGCAGGCGCTTGTGACAAGGAACAGCTGCCGCTACCTGAGCGCATGCCCAGCGAGATAAGCGGAGCCGCCACTGGCTCATTCGCGGTTGCCTGTCTGGTTCCTGCACCCGGATTTATGCACTATTCATGTGGCATTTACTGAATCGTTAACATTTAAGTCGCATACTGGCCATGTCGAGGCAAGAATGCTTGCGCAGATCCAAGCTGGTGTCGATGGCTACGATTCGCACTGATGCTCTCTCTGCATCGCTGGGGCACCAGCGTCGCACTGCTATTCCCATCGATCGACTCCCATTCACCGGACTGGACGCCACCGCCGGCAGCGAAGACGAGCTCCAGGCTGTCGTCATCGGCTCGTCAGAGCATTGTGACCTGCCACTGAGCATTCGCGAATCACGATTCTTCCAGAACATTGCCCGCCGCAGTGCCAGCGGGGAAGCGCCTCGCCGCACGTTGCTGGAAGTGGAGGCCTTCCTCAACGACACGCGCGGCGTGTGGGAGAACAGCTGGGTGCGATTCGACGAGTCCCGGCTTAGCTCTCATGCTCGGGAGGTCTTCAACGCCGATCTGCAGGTGGCGCGTGCGGGTTCGGTCGGCGAACGCTCTGACGCCTATCGCTTTCGCTTCCTGCGCAGCGGCGAGCGGTGGTTGCGAATTCCCATCAGCTACGCCTTGAAGCTTTCGCTGGCCGACGTGGTCGGCACGCAGCCTCACATGCCTGAGCCAATGCGCCAGGAAGCTTCGCGACTTATGAGTCACTTCCTCAACGACAACACCTCGCCCGAGACCACGTCATTTCATATCGTCTGTGCAAGTACGAAAAGATCGCTGGGCGAGCAGGTGGCGCGCGAAGCGGCGCGACGCTTCCTGTTCACCTCGCTCCTGATGTCGTGGGCGAATCAACGTTTCGGCCTTGCGGAGAGCGGCCAGCGTGCGCTGGTTTATCACGCACCGGTGCCATCGGTGCATCAGGAAGAACTTTCGTCGTGCGTCTCGGACTCGTACTATCGCGAATTGTTCATGAGCCCCTGCCTCTCTGGCTGGAGCGACGGCGAAGCCAAATATCAGTACATGCACCTTTGTCACCAGGTGTTGAGCCGCAGTCAGCTGAATGCCGTCGTAAAGCTGCGCGAGGCTGGCATCATCGCCAACGACCTGATCGTCTTGCCCAGCCTGTCGAACGTTAGCCTGGCGAACAACGGCATACACATCAGTATGGGCAGTCGCTCGCTTGATCGTTGGCTGCGTTGCCGTAGTGAGTTCATATCTCAGGATGAGAAGCGGCTTGGCGATCTTGCCATAAAAATTTACGAACATTTCCTGGCGCTGTTCGTTGGAACCTATACCGCGGCGCCGTATCGTATTGCGTTTGAGCAGTTTCATCCCGAGCGCTTGCTCTCGTTCCTGCCGCATGAGCTCGACTTCACGCATCTCCGATTGTTCTGGCGCGAGTGGAAGGAAAAGGCGCAGCTCCGGCTGTGCGGACGTCCACTGACGCCGTATGGCCCGCGCTCGATCGACGCACTGATCGCGAAGCTATTCCGTCTTCGTGGGGATTGCGTGCCCGATGCGCGTCTGTTGACTTATCCGGTGGCGTGGCTTGCGACCGAGCAGCGCTCGGCGCTGGACGGAACAGCGGGAAATATCCAACACCTCTCAGCGGAACTGGATGAGCTCGGTATTGTCGATCGGCGGATGTCGTTCTACATGCCGCTGCGGTTACGCGAACGTGCCCGCGATGGCTACTCTGGTTTCGAGGCGCGCTACTACAGCTTGTTTCCCAGCTACGACCGCGACATGGCGCCCGCGGCGGGCTTACAGCAATTCCTGCTGGCGCTCTCGTATCGCCTGGCGTTGCACGGACATGTAAGTCATCCCGAAATTCCCGACGATCCGACTTCAGAAAGCGAGCGACGACAACCATTTTTCCTTTCCGCGGCTGGATTACCAGCGTTTTACGTGCGTCACGACTCGCACAATCAGTTCCTTCTCACAATCGTGCGCAATTGCCGCAAGACCCGCACCAGCCGGCGTCACTCAGGCTATGCCCGGGTATCTGTCCAGGATTATCGTCGCGCTCTGTTGCTATACGTACAGCAGACTGCCGGTGATCTGATCGAAGCGATGGGGGTGAGGGAAACGCTCGCCGATCTCGAGGCCCGTTGCGATGACGAGAAGCTAAGAGCATCCGGCCGGTTGCTGGATGCCATTGCTGGCGATTCTGCCGAAGACGCAATGCACACGGACGCCCGCGACTTCAATCAAAGGGCAGAAGAGTTCTATCGCGAAGGTCTGCGACGGGAGCACCTGCGTGAAGCCTTAGCTCATCTCCGGGATGATTTGGAGGAACTGGAGCGGGACAATTGCCCCGAGTTAAGGGGCTGTTTGCGGCACGGCGTTCGTCTGCAGGATCCAGCACGGATCTTGCGGGAGATCGAGCCACGCCTGTTGGCCGACGATCTGTCACTGCACGAGATTTCAGCGATGTTGAATCTGATGGTACTGCTGGCTCTGCAAGACCGGCGCCGTGCTAAAGAGTTGCCGGCATGAATCACCTTGAGCACCAGTACATAGACCGCGCCACCGGAAACGTCGTGTGCGAGCACCTGTTGGCGAACTCGGTGGTGAGCGCGCTTTATTCGCCGGTGCTGGAAAACGCGCCACTGGTCACAAGGTTGGCCTCCAGTCGATATGTCTCGCGCGTCCTCGGATATCTGAACTATGACAACGTGCTCTCGTCGCGTGCGACCGGAATGCTGAAGTTCCTGCGAGACTCAGGGATTCCATTGTCGGAGTTTGTTGGCAACGTCTCGGAGTACGACAGCGCACGAAAGATCTTCGAGCGTCAGATCCGGTACTGGAACTGCCGGCCCCTGCCGCCACAGCCTCGCGCGGTGGTGTGCCCGGCTGATGCGCGCGCCCTGGTTGGCTCGATGGAAGAGTCATCCGGCTTGTACCTGAAGCAGAAATTCTTCTCCTTTCCTGAGTTACTGGGAGAGGACTCGCCCTGGCCGAGTTCGTTTGAAAGTGGCGACTACGCTGTGTTTCGCCTGACGCCGGAGAAATATCACTACACGCACAGTCCTGTATCCGGCCGGGTGCTCGACTTCTACTCGGTCGAGGGCCGCTATTTTCCCTGCAACCCGAATGCTGCGGTCCAGTTGATTACGCCGGTCTCGAAGAATCGAAGAGTCGTCACCATTCTCGATACGAATTGTGAAGGCGGATCAGCCGTGGGCCGGGTGGCGATGATTGAGGTGGTCGCGCTGATGATTGGCCAGATCGAACAGCGCTACAGCGAGCAGCGCTACGAAAATCCGCGTCCGGTCGAGAGGAAGATGTTTCTGCGGGCCGGATTTCCTAAAGCACTGTTCCGGCCGGGCAGCAGCACGGTGGTTCTGTTGTTTCAACGCGGTCGGATTCGCTTCGCGCAGGATCTTGTGGTCAACCAGCGCAGGGACGAAGTAAGAAGTCGATTCTCATTGACGCTTGGCGAACCATTGACGGAAACCGACGTGGCGGTGCGATCGCTGCTGGCGCTTCCCGAGGAGGAGCCGTGTTGAATACTTCGTTCGTGGTCGGATTGACACTAGGCCTTTCGACGCTGATCGTGTGGGGCGTGCGCACTTTGCCTTCAGAGCGCTGGCAGATGCTGGCTGCCGTTCCGCTATCCAAGTCCGCCGACGGTTCGTGGCGCGGTTTGAATCTGACCTTCTACGGTTTTTTCAGCGCGACGGGGACGGCTTTCGGCTTCGCCATCATGCTGTTGCTACTGGGATCGGTCGGCGCGCCGGTCGGCCTCAGTCTGCTGCTTATGCTCTTCGTGTTGCTGGTTTGTATTCCATCATCCCGGCTTATCGCCGGTATCGTCGAACGCAAGCGAAACACGTTCACGGTCGCCGGAGCTGCGTTTGCGGCGACGATTATCCTGCCCTGGATTGTCTTAGCTGCGCACTCATTGGCTGCGCGTTTGTTCAACCGCGAGATTCCGGTCTTGCCTGTACTTGCCGCTATGGCCACCGCATACGTCTTCGGAGAGTCGATTGGCCGTCTCGCCTGTTTGAGCTTCGGATGCTGCTATGGCATACCGTTGCGCGATGCGAAGCCCATGGTCGCAAGGCTGTTTCAAAAACACAATCTTGTGATTAGGGGTTCGACCAAAAAGGCCGCTTACGCTTCGGGCTTAGCGGGAGAGCCGCTGATCCCGGTCCAGGCGATTACTTCGGCAATATTCGCGGCGTCCGGCATTGTGGGACTGGTCCTTTTTTTGAATCAAGAATTCCGGCTAGCGGCGCTGATACCGGTACTTGCCAGTTGGAGTTGGCGCGCCTGCTCAGAATGGCTGCGTGCGGATTATCGCGGCACGTCGCGAATCTCCATGTATCAGTTGATGGCAGTGGTGTCTGCCGCCTACTTCGGCATCTTTCTCGCGTTCCTTCCTGCGGCCGGGCGGGTCATGCCTGATCTCGCGATCGGCCTATTGCAACTCGTCTCTGGGCCGGTGTTTTTGCTGGTACAGGTCCTTTGGATCGCACTATTTTTGTACTACGGCAGGAGTCGGGTGACTGCGTCAACACTGTCGTTCCACGTCGTAGCAGACCGTATCTGAATCGGCCTCGCGCCTCGGCTCCATGAAACGAACCGGTGTTTAGCCGCAAAGCAGACTTGACGATTTACCCTTGCTGCTCTTTTCGTCTTGCCAGTAGGTAAGACCGGATCAACTCGTTCAGGTCTCCGTCAAGCACGCGATCGACGTCCCCGATTTCGGCACGCGTGCGCACATCCTTCACCATGCGGTACGGCTGCAGCACGTAGGAGCGGATCTGCGAGCCGAAGTCGATGTCGAGCTTGGAGGCCTCGATATTTTTGGTCACCTCGCGCTTCTTCTCCAATTCGTATTCATAGAGACGCGAGCGCAGAATGCTCATCGCCTTCTCGCGGTTCTTGTGCTGCGAGCGTTCATTCTGGCAAGCCACGACGATGCCCGTAGGAATGTGGGTGATGCGTACGGCGGAGTCGGTGGTATTCACGTGCTGTCCGCCCTTGCCGCCCGAACGGTAAGTGTCGGTGCGAATGTCTTCCGGCTTGATATCGATGTTAATGCTCTCGTCGATCTCGGGTGAGACAAAGACGCTGGCGAACGACGTGTGGCGGCGCTTGGCCTGATCGAAGGGCGAGATGCGCACCAGCCGGTGTACACCGATCTCGCTGGTCAGCAGTCCGTAGGCGTATTCGCCGTTCACCCCGAAGGTCGCCGACTTGATACCGGCTTCGTCGCCCGGCTGGTATTCATACATCGCGGTGGTGAAGCCCTGGCGTTCCGCCCAGCGTAGATACATCCGCATCAGCATTTCCGCCCAGTCCTGCGACTCGGTGCCGCCGGCGCCGGGATGGATCGTCACGATGGCGTTGCGATCGTCGTTTTCGCCGGAGAGGAGCGTCTCGGTCTCCAGTTTGTCGACCAGAGTGCGCAGGGCGTCCACTTCGCGGCGCAAGTCGGCGGAAACATCTTCGCCTTCGTGTGCCAGGTCGAAGTAGGCAGTGATGTCCCCGGAGCGGCGCGCGAGTTCGTCGTGCGTGACGAGGGCGCTCTCCAGCCGCTTCTTCTCGCGCATCACATGTTGAGATTTTTCAGGATTCGACCAGAGCGTGGGATCGGCAGTCTGCTTCTCGATCTCGCCTAGCTTTTCGCGCAGCTTAGGCGCGTCAAAGATACTCCTGTAGATCGTGAACTTTGTTTTTTAAGGCAGCGTATTCCTGCTCTAATTCTTCAACCATGTTGAGTTAGACCTTTTTTCACTACAGGGGCACGGAGGACACAGAGAAAAACTGATTTTCAGTTATGGTTCCACACGGGTTCCGGCATTTTCTCCGTCTCTGTGTTCTCGGTGCCTCCGCGGTAAACCAACTTTTCATGCCGGCTGTAGACTTGTCAGTTGGGCGGGCTTATTGAACTGCAGCAGCAGTCCTACCACCGTGATTATCGCACAGAGAAACGGAAACCAGTCGCCATGCCGGGTGTAGAAGGTGGTGTTTTCTTCCAGCGAATATGCACCCTGCAAAGCGGTACGCTCATTACGCGGAGCTTCAGCCACGACGCGGCCAAAGGGGTCGATGACCGCGGTTACACCGGTGTTGGTGTCGCGCAGCAGCCAGCGGTTATTCTCCACGGCGCGCATACGAGCCATGTTCAGGTGCTGCCGGGGAGCTCCGCCCTCGCCGTACCATCCGTCATTCGATATGTTCACGAAAAATTCAGCGCCATGCAGGGCGAACTGGCGGACCTCGTTGGGGAAAATGGATTCGTAACAGATGAACACGCCAGCCTGCGAATCGCCCACCCATAACGGGGCGCGCAACTTCCCGCGCGCGAAGGTTCCAATCTGCCGGGTTAAGCCGCCGGCAAAGCTGAACAATTTCTCGAAGGGAACATACTCGCCGAACGGCACCAGATGGGTTTTGTCGTAGCGAGCGGTCCAGGCTCCATTGGGTGCGACCACTGAGGCAGAGTTGAACACATCGGGGCGACGGTTAGGATCGCCCGCGTGATCGATGCCCAGCGAACCCGCAATGATGTAGGAGTTCGTACTGCGGGCGATATCCGCCAATGTATGACGCAGATTCAAGTCGGTCGCCCAGAATGGCGCTGGCGATTCGGGCCACACAATCAAGCCCGGCGTGGTCGGCCTTTCGCCGCGCGGCCTTACGCTCAGCGCAGCCAGAGAACCCAGCGTTTGATCGAAATATTCGGGCGTCCAGTCCGACTCCGTGACAGGAATGTCGGACTGCACGAGAGTTGCACCCTGCTCGGTGGGCAGGGCTTCGGGCCGGATCAGTTTTCCGGCATGCAGCGCAATTGCCGCTCCGAGCGATGCCGTCAACAGTACCTTGCGCCTGGCATACGGCACGAGGAAAGCAGCGGCGACGGCTGTGTTCACCAGCGTGATCTCGAAGGAAATTCCGTAAACTCCGGTGAAGGTCGCCAGACGTGAGAGCGGAATATTATCGATCTGCGTATTGCCCAGCAGGTCCCAGGGGAAGCCGGTGACATAGGTTCGCGCCATCTCCACCGCGACCCAGAGGAATGGCGTAAATACCAGCGCCCGCAGGTTGAGTTGATTGCGGCGCCCCGCGATCAAAGCGAGTAGTAGGCCGAAGACTCCGTGGTACAGGCCGAGATAAAGGGCGAACATCACTAGCAACAAAACGGAGAGCGGCGTGCTGATCCCGCCATAGACGTGCATGACGTGGAAGATCCAGGAGCAGCTGCCGAGATACCAGATGATGCCGCAAACGTAACCCAGCAAAAATCCCTGCCATGGGCTTGCGGGAGCCAGGAATTGGCCGCCGTCGGCGAGGACCATCACGATGTCCTGATCGCGGCACTTCAGAATGGCATAGATCAGCGGCGCCAGAGCTATCCAGCTGAGCAGATAGATTGCAAAATTAGGGAAGATCAGCACCTGGAGGACGCCCGAGAGACAGGCGAAGATCCATGCTTTCGGACGAATGCGTCTCACTGATCGAGTGTAACAAACAGAGATGGAAACGAAGGCCTGAGAGGATTACGAGTTGGTTACAAGAGCCCGCGGGCCGCGAGCCGAGATTGTTGTATACACTTTCAAGTACACGACAATCCATCCAGATTTGTGGGACAGGAAGGCCCTTGCAACTCACGATTGAAAAGCTGATTTACGGCGGAGACGGGTTGACCCGTTTACCGGCCGACGAACATGGGCGAGGCAAAACCGTTTTTCTTCCATTCGTTCTGCCTGGCGAACAGATCGAGGCGGCGGTTGTCGAAGGACGCCCGGGATTTGCCCGGGCAAAGCTTGAGCGAATCATCACGCCGTCCAGCGCGCGGGTTGAGCCTGGGTGTCGGTACTTCACGCGCTGCGGCGGTTGTCACTACCAGCACATCGACTACGCCGCGCAGTTGCGCTACAAGTCCGAGATCCTGCGCGAGACGCTGCGACGCACCGCCAAGTTTGAGCTGCAAGCTGAGATTGTCGCTCACGCGGCTGAACCGTGGGCTTATCGCAATCGCACTCGGATGCACGTGCGTCTTCAGCCGGAGTTCGCCCTGGGATATTTCCAGTACGGCTCACACGCGCTGCTGCCGGTCGAGAGCTGTCCCATCAGCTCGCCGCTGATTAATCGCGCTATCACCGCCGTGTGGACCATTGGCCGCCGCAAGCGAGTTGTGCCCGAGAGTCTGCACGGGCTGCAGTTCTTCAGCAACCATGACGACACGAAACTCCTGGTTGAACTGTATGTTCGGCCGGAGGAAGGGGGCAGCCGCCGGCCATCCGAGGCCAAGACGAAAACTGCAGGAACTCTGCCTGCCGAAGTGCCAATGGACGCCAAAGCGATGCAGATGTTTGCAGCGCAACTCAACGGGTTCGTTCCCGAGCTCGCTGGTGTGGTCGTGTTCGCAGCTTCGCCGGTGGAAGACGAATCTCGCCAGCGAGCACCGCTGACGTCCATGCATTCGGAGCCTTCGGTAGTGATTGGCGAAGGCGCGCTCACCTACTGCGCGGCCGGTCAAGATTATCGGGTCAGCGGCGGCTCTTTCTTCCAGACAAATCGTTACCTGATCGACAAAGTTGTGGAGGTGGTGCTGGCAGGACGCAAGGGACGTGCTGCGGTTGATCTCTACGCCGGAGCCGGATTGTTCACCGGCCATCTGGCCCGCAGCTTCGATCAGGTGATTGCGGTGGAATCCTCGCCGCACTCTTTTGCCGATCTGCGTAACAATGTTCCGCATAACGTGAAATGTCTCAGCATTACGACCGAAAAGTTTCTGGACGAACGCGCTGGCAAGCTTGCTCCGGATCTGGTTGTGCTCGACCCGCCTCGCGCCGGCTTGGGAGAAAAAGCAGCGAAGGCGCTGTGCCGCATGTCCGCCTCGCGTGTGACCTACGTCTCATGTGATCCGGCAACCCTCTCGCGCGACCTGCGGGTGCTGCTAGAATCAGGTTTTCGGGTCGAGCAGACGCACCTGGTGGACATGTTTCCGCAGACCTATCACATGGAGACTGTTCTGCATCTGGCGCGTTAACTCAATAATCCTCGCCCGTAGGATGCCATGTACGCGATCGCAATCATTCGTTATCGAAAGCCGCTGGAGGAGGTCAGCAAGCACACTGACGCTCACCGTGCCTACCTCCAGGGATTGAAGCAGGAAGGCCTGATGCTGGCGTCGGGGCCGATGGTTCCGCGCAATGGCGGTATGCTGCTGCTACGGGTTCCGGATGGCGAGGCGCATGCGACGCTGGACAGCATTCGCGACAACGATCCCTATGTTCGTTTCGGAGTCGCGCAGTACGAGCTGTTGCCGTGGGCGGTCGGCATCGGCGCCGAGGATCTCGACCGCCTGTAGCCTTCCCGGGCTCGATGTGAGTAGGACATTGGCGGACAGCTGTGTCCATAAACTCACCGTCGCAAGACAACCCGCGACCTGCCGCTCCCTCCTATTGCGGTGGTCAAGAGCCGGTGTTCCTAGCCGCACTGGCTTTTTCAACCGGAATTCTGGCAGCCAATTTTCTTTGGCGCTCACCCTTGGTCTGGCTGGTTGGCTTGAGCATTGCCTTGACGGGGGCGGCGCTCTCCCTTCGCCGCTCGCCTCAGTTGGCATTGGTCTGCGGACTGCTGGCGCTTATCCCTGTGGGCGCGCTCTATTTGCAGGCGCGTGATGCCGCGCAATCAGCGGTGGTGGGAAACCTGCAGCCCTTTGGCACGGGTCAAGACAGCGTCGATGTAACCGCGCACGTCATTCGCGAAGGCCTGATACGCGGCAGCCCATACGGCGGTCAGCAGGAGTCCGTGGATGTCGAAAGCGAAGAATTGCGGCTCGGCGGCCGCGTTCTGCACGAACCGATTGGCATTCGCCTGACCATCTACAGCAAGCGGAGCGAAGAAGAAGCCGCGCCCGGGAACGGCGAATCGCCTCTGCGCGTCTATTGCTATGGCGAGCGGCTGCACCTCACGGCGAAGCTGCGGATGCCACGCAATTACCGCAATCCGGGCGCGCTCGACCTTGCGGGTTATCTGGCGACGCAGGGAATTCGGCTGACCGGCTCGGCTCCTGCAAGTGCGATTGAGAGTTTGCCGGGATTTGCCGGCAACCGGCTTGGACTGTGGCGCAGCACTGCCCGTCGCAGTGTCCTGGAACACATCAATCAGCTTTGGCCGGGAGAGCCGGGCGCGCTGATGCAGGCTGCGCTGATCGGGGGACGCGCGTTCTTTGGCCGGGAGATCAAGTCGGACTTCCAGCGAACCGGGACGTATCACATCCTGGTTGTGTCTGGGATTAACGTCGGCATCCTGGCGTTCGCGGTCTTTTTGCTGTTGCGCATTCTGCCTTTCGGTGAGACGTGGGCTACGATTCTCACCATCTTTCTCTCGTGGGGATATGCGTTCGTTGCCGACCTGGGCTCGCCCATCGTACGGGCGACCATCACGCTGAATATTTATCTGCTCACGCGATTGCTGTTCCGCGATCGCGCCGGGCTAAATGCGCTGGGCATAGCGGCGTTGGGAATTCTGCTGGTGAATCCGCGGGCTCTGTTGGAAGCCAGCTTTCAGCTCACATTTCTGGCTGTCGTTGCCGTTGCGGGGATAGCCTCGCCGATCTTGAAGAGAACGATCTATCCTTTGCAAACGGGCCTTCGCAATTTGGACTCGCCCGAGTGGGACTATTCGCAACCGTCGCGCGCGGCGGAATTCCGGGTTGAAGTAGTCGTGCTGCGGAAAGCGCTGGATCGACTGACAGGAGCGCGGCTAGCCAACCTGGTGGTCGTAGGCACTACTCGCATTTTGCTGGGCGCGGCGGAACTGCTGTTCGTTTCGGTGGTCATCAACCTTGCACTGGCACTCCCGATGGCCTGGTATTTCCATCGCGCCACCACCATGTCATTGCCCGCGAACGCGTTGGTCATTCCGATTGCTTCGGTGCTTCTGCCCAGCGCAGTTCTGGCGGTCGCCCTGTCGTACATGTCGCACTGGCTGGCGTTCATTCCGGCGAAGCTGGCCGGAACTGCGATGGGGCTTCTGACCGGGACAATCCGCTTCATCGGGCACTATCGCATCTCTGATCTGCGCGTGCCCACGCCTACTCTCGCGGCGTCGATAGTCGCGGGGATCACATTCGCGATGGCGCTCGTACTGGCACGGCGGCGCTCTTTCGCCATGCTGGGAGTCGCAGGCTTGCTTGCTTCGGCGTTATGGATCGTGGTGTTTCCACCGAAACCCCAGGTGCAGCGTGGAGTTTTCGAAGTCACCGCTATCGATGTCGGCCAGGGGGACTCGCTTCTGCTGGTCACGCCCGAAGGCAAGACGCTTTTACTGGATTCAGGAGGGATGCCGGGCGCCTCGCACTCCGACTTCGATGTTGGTGAGGAGGTAGTCTCCCCGTACCTCTGGTCACGTGGCATTCGTCGGCTGGACGCGATCGTGCTGTCGCACGCGCACAGCGATCATATGGGCGGGATGCGCAGCGTCATTGCGAACTTTCAGCCGCGCGAGTTCTGGTATGGAGTGGAGTCGCCGGCTCGGGGATTCCAGGATGTGGAGCAGACGGCGCGCTCCTTCCAGGTGCAGCTCAAGCCATTTCAGGCGGGAGATGCTTTCGATTTCGGCGCTCTGCACGTCCGCGTGTTAAATCCACAACCGGGTTGGGAGGCGCAGGATCCGGCGCAGGACGATGAGTCGCTGGTGCTGCACCTGCAATACGGAGAAACCTCGGCGTTGTTAGTTGGAGATGCGCACCATCGCATCGAAAAATTTTTAATCGAAGAATCGCCTCATGCCGACCTGCTGAAGATTGGGCATCATGGAAGTTTGACGTCCAGTTCGCCCGAGTTTCTGGAAGCGGTGAAGCCCAGCTTTGCGGTAGTTTCGGTGGGGCTTTACAACTCATTCAAACATCCCCGGGCGGAAGTGATGCAGCGTTATGCCGAAGCGCAGGTGGAGACCTACCGCACCGACCTCGCCGGGGCTGTTTCGTTTTACCTGGATGGAAAGACGGTGACGGCTAAACCGGTTCCTCGCTGACCGCCTCGTCAGCGTCCGTCGTGGGATTATTGCGATACTCTTCGATGGTCTCGACCGCTTCCTCGGCCTGGTCCGGGCGCACCAGGATGATGACCCCTCCCACTCCGGGCAGAATGTCCTGCGGCGCCTCGCGATTCTGGATCATGGCTTCGATGCCGGCGGACTCCAGCAGCCCGCGCACGACCATCGCCTCGGATTCTTCGTCGGTGTCGAAAACCTTAACCAGTTCCTCGTGACTATCGGTCGTCTCTGCCATAGCTCCTCCAGGGGATTCGATGCAAATGCCAGCTGCGTCGCCGTTTGCAATGTGGTTTCTTTCCGGCTGCAATTTTGCCGTTTAGGTGTATGATGCCGCCCACTACGCTCTACGCAACGGTGAGGGTACGGCGAACATCAAATTGTAACGGAAATTCAAACAGCAGCCGGAGCCAGTCGCATCTGGCTGCATTTCCGAAAGGGCACACATGGGGCTATCTGAACGCAAGGAACTAGGGAGCCGCAAGCCGCCAACAGTAATCAGCAGGAACAGGAAGACGAGCGACGCAAACTGCGCCGGCTGCAGATCATGATGAACATGGTGCTATCCGTCATCAGCCAGGACCCGGAGCTGACGGTAGAAGAGGCGGCGGAACTGGCGGCGAACGCGAAACGTGCCGCGCTGGCGATGTTCCCTGACAAGGAGCTTGCCTACGACATTCTCTACAAGCCGCGCCTGCAGCGCGTCATCGCCGAGAGGTTTCCGCGTGCAGTAGGGCAGTTATTTGCTGATGCCGGTGAGATAGATCGTCAGCGTTCCCCAGAGGAGTTTTGCCCGCATCTGCACCAGCAGATGGCGATCGTCGTCGGTGTACCAGATCCACATGCGTCCACGGTTCTTCAGCACTGCCCGAATTGCCTTCGGAGCCCACTCGAATCGTCTGGAATGTTCCGGCAGGAGTTTTAATCTGCTCCTTGCCTTCCACTTTGGCCTGCACAGTCACGGTCTTGCCGCCATCGTTAAGGGGAAAGGTATAGACTCCCCCGGCCTGCAAGGGCAGACTGGAGACGTACAGCATCCCGGAGACGACGTCGGTAACGCAGCCCGGGATGTCGTTCTCGACTTTCTTCTGCTGGTTGGTCTTAAGGTTGTGTTCGTCTAGAATCGACTTACCGCGAGCGTAGTCGTAAGTGATAACCGTGTCGCGCCGGTGCGAGCCCTCCTCGGTATGCTTCACCAGCTTGGCGGAGCAGAGGCTCCTGGCATCGAAATACGACTCGAAGCGATCCTGCCACCCGATAGAGCAGGGCAACGACTCCGGTGGAATCGGCGGTAACGGTGACGTGATTCTGCGTGCCCGCGCGCTCGACCCGTACCGTGGCTGTCCCGGCGGTAAAGAAGCGCCACTCGCCTTCGTAGTTCAACGGTTCGCGCCGTAGGGAAATTGAAATCCGGGACGCAGCGGCTGAACGTGCGAGCCCGAACTGATTTTGGCTTCGGTCTGCGCGAGGCGCGGAGCGTGAGCCGCTTGCGGCTGCGGGAGGCCGGCGTGCCATTCGCGGGGAATGCGGCACAAGACAAAAAAGCGAGAACAATGGAAATGCGCGCGATCGAGGTCGTCACCTTTACCCTGGGAAGAGGAAAATTTTCGCAATCAGCACCGCCACGATCGCGGCGGCGCCGAGCAGGGAATTGTACTCGCGATGTCGGAAGTATAACTCACGCGAGAAGCCGTCGGTCACACCGGCGAACCACAATGTGCGCGGCAGCAGACTGGGCACGCGCTGCTTGTAGTCGGCGTAGGCAGGGAACTGGTTGCGCAGATAATTCTGTTCGCCTTGGATTACGGGCACATAGATGAGCACGAAGTAGACGATCAGGAAAACGCCGATCCAGACGTCGCGCGCGGCCCACGCGAAACCGATGCCGAGCAGAATCGAGCCGAGATAAAGCGGGTTGCGAACATAGGCGTAGGGGCCGGTCGTTGTCAGTTCGCGATCTTTCTTTACCTGTCCGGAAGCCAGCGCGCGGAGGATCAGGCCGAGACTTGCAATGACGACGCCGATCAGAATGCTGAGCCAGGTCGGTCGGGCCCGCCAGATGTAGAAAGCGGCAAACAGAAATCCCAACGGCACCCGAATGCGGCGCGCAATCCGGCTCCAGGTCCAGGCCGTCTTGGGCCGCGGCTCAAACAACCGGACCTCCGAGCAATTGATCGGCTGCTGCAATTACCCGTTGCGGCTGGATCGCCGTAAGGCCCTGGTCAGGCAAATCGGTGTGCGAGGTGTTGTCGGCGCTCTCCGGATTTCGCAACACGATGTTCCTGGTGCCGAAAGGTCCGTTGCGCTCCGGCCGTGTGGGTCCAAAGAGCGCGACTAGCGGAACGTGCAGTGCCGCGGCCAGGTGCATGGGACCGGTGTCACCGCCGATGAAGAGCGAGGCGCGCCGGGTGAGCGAGATCAATTCGCCGATCGAACACTTGAGCAGGATTGCCGCTCCACCGCTAGCCTCTTGAACAGCAAAAGCCAATTCTTCCTCACCGGGGCCGTGATTGACGACCACGGCCAACCCGCGCTCATTTAGTGCTTGGGCGACCGCGCCAAACGATTCTGGCGGCCAGCACTTTGCTCCCCAGCCTGCGCCGGGGTTCACAATAGCGAAGCGATTCGCCGCGAACCGCTCCAGCCTGCTATCGGCCCAGGACTCGGCTGCCGAGTCGATCGGAAACAGTGGATCCACATATTGCAGGCGCTGCGCGGCAGCATCAGAGGTGAGCGACAATGCCTGCTCGACAACGTGTGCGCCTGCGGGATCAACCTGTCGGGTGTAAAACATCGTCGCAGGCTTCTCGCGTGGCCGCGAGGATCCTACCCGCATAGCTGCGCCGCTGGCGTGCGCCGCGAATGCCGAACGGATCGCACCTTGCAGGTCGAGCGCGAGATCGTACTTCATCCCGCGGACCTGGCCGCGCAGCGTCTTCATCTCGCGCCAGCTTTCGCCGGAAAACAGCGCCCGCCGCCACGCTTTGAAATTCGCAATATGTACGGAATCCACCAGCGGCTTGGCTGCGGAGCGCTCCGCCATGCGGTCCGATCCGCGCGCGCACAATAGCTCGGCCCAGCGCTCTTCCACCAGCCACCCTATGTGCAAATCGGGATTCGCCGCCCGCAGAGCAGTGATGGCGGGTAAGGCATGAATAATGTCGCCCATTGCACTGAGGCGCACTACCAGAAGGCGTCCGGTAATTGGCAGGAACGCGGCGTGCGCCCCTGTCTGGTTCTGGCCCTGCGGAGGTGGAGGAGCACTCACTCTCAGCGGCTGCCTCCCCTGCGGGGTTGTAACTGCTTCAAAAGTTCGGTGGTGGAATGATCTTTGGGATCGCCGACGATCTCGACGCGGCCTCCGTAGGCCCGCACCTCGTCGCGTTCGGGGACATTCTCTCGTGTGTAATCGGTCCCCTTGGCTTGCACGTCGGGATGGATCTCGCGAAGCAAGGCGCGCACATCAGGTTCATCGAAGATCACGATGGCGTCAACGTCGGACAGTGCAGCGAGAATCTCCGCGCGCTCCAGAGCCGGCATCGCGGGTCGTCCTTCTCCCTTGATCTGGCGGACACTATCGTCGGAGTTGATAGCAACGATGAGCTTGCCGCCCAGTTCCTTGGCGCCGCGCAGATAGCGAACGTGTCCGACGTGGAGCAGGTCGAAACAGCCATTGGTTAGCACGATCTGCTCGCCAGTGCGGCGCCATTCCTCTACGCGTTCACGTAAAGCCGCTCGCGAGAGAATCTTGTTGGTGTATTCGCTCACGCTGAAATTGTCGCAGAGTATTGATCGATGGCAGCCAGCAATTCCTTGCCGCTTACCGTCGCTGTGCCGCGCTTCATCACTACGATGCCGCCGGCAAAGTTCGCCAGTCTCGCCGCGTCGATGGTATCGGCTCCGGCGGCGAGCGCTGCCGTAAAAGTCGCAATGACCGTGTCGCCGGCCCCGGTTACATCAACTACCTGATCGGAGCCGTAGACCGGGATCATCACCGGCTTACTATCCTTTTCAAAAGCAACCATGCCATCACGCCCGCGCGTAATGACCAGCGACTCCAGCGCCAGCGCTTTTAGAAGCCGCTGCCCGGCCGCAAACAGCCTCTCGTCGTCGTGGCCAATTTTTGTCGCCAGCGCTTCCTCCACCTCGGGCTCGTTGGGGGTGGCCGCGGTCGCGCCTTCATAATCGAGAATGCGATAACGTGAATCGACTGTAATGGGCTTGTTTTCGAGGCAGCCATTCGATTTCACGAAGGTCAGCAGTCTCGGCGTAGCCGCGCCGTAGCCATAATCCGAAACCAGCAGACCGTCGGACGCATTTGCGTACTCACGAGCCGCATTCACCAGGTTGAGCAGCACGGGATGCATTTCGCCCAGCGGTTCGGCCTCGCGGTCCACGCGCACGACCTGCTGCCGGCTGTTGTGCGACATGCCGGCCAGGATGCGCGTCTTGGTGGTCGTCGGCTGGTGCTTGAGGCGCTCGATGCCGCTGATCGGAATCTTCTTCTCGCGGAAGCACTCCAGCAGCAGGCTGCCGGCTTCATCGTCGCCAATGACGCCGACGGGAAGAACGTTAACGCCCAGCGAGGCCAGATTCATGACCGCGTTGGCGCCGCCGCCGGGAACCACTGTGCGTTCGCGATGCTTGAGGATGAGCACGGGCGCTTCGCGGGAGACGCGCGCGATCTCGCCGAAGACGAATTCGTCGGCAACCAGGTCCGCCATCACGGTTACGGAGACCTCGCCGAAGGAACGAACAATTTTCTTCCAGCGCTCCGTGTCCTTAGAATGCTTGTTCATGATTTGCTGATAAGGCGACTTTAGATTCTCTCATGCAGGCGGAAAATTACGCGCCGCAATCGCCGTCCAGAGGGTCTTCGCCACGGTGTTGGCGTCTTCAATCTGCATGTAAACCGGCACAATGTGGATCGGCGCGAGTTCTTCCAGATGCGCCTCCAGATTGATCGCATCCTTTTCGGTGGTCACGAAGGACGTGGCGCCAGCCTTCAGGCGGGCTGCCAGGAGAGCGCGAATGTCGGATCGGTTGTACGAATGGTGATCGCGGAAGCTGCGCGTCGCAGCGACCTCGATACCTGTGGCGCGCAGCTGTGCGAAAAAGTATCCCGGACGTGCGATGCCGCAGAAGGCCAGACACGGCTCTTCGACCTGCGGAGCAACAATGTCACGTTGCACACGCCACACCTTCTGATGGGTGAGCGGCAAACCCTCAGCCGATGCATCGTTGGTCAGCACAATCGCATCCGCCCGCGCCAGGGCGGACAGGGGCTCACGCAACCGACCGATGGGAAAAAGCGCATCCTGCTTGTCGTTGGAATTCACCAGCACGATATCGAAGTCGCGAGCCAGGCCGCGATGCTGGAAGCCATCGTCCAGCAGGTGCAACCGCGGGCCGAAGTTCTCTTCCGCAAACCTGCCGGCGGCATAGCGATCTTCGCCGATGACCACGGAAACCCCTAGGCTGCGCGCGATCAGCAGAGGCTCGTCTCCAAAATCGGCGGCATTCCCATCCGGATCAACCAGCGCCAGACCTTTGGTTTTTCTTCCGTAGCCACGCGAGAGCACATCGAAGCTGACGCCCCGCCGCTTGAGCATTTCACCCAGCGCAATGACAAACGGCGTCTTGCCCGAGCCTCCCGCGGCGATATTGCCAATACTGACCACCGGCCCTTGCAGCCGCCGGGCCGACAACACCCCGCGATCGTAGAACTCATTCCGGGTTCGCGTTACGGCTCCGTAAACAGCGGTGAGCGGGTTCAAGAATTTTTCTCCGCCAGGACATCGGAAACACGCCCCGCGAGCAGTCCAAGAAGAGCGTGAACGGTTGTCCGCGTGGCTCCCTGCTGCGAGCGCATGACTTCCGCAGCCCGGGCTCCAAGGGCGGCGCGCTCGTCATGATCCTCCAGAAGGTGCAACACAGTGGGCGTGAGCGATTGCGGAGTTACGACACATAACGCATCTGCGCGGCGAAAGACGGCGACAATCTCGCGGAAATTCTCCGTATGCGGACCGACCAGAATGGTCGTTCCGAACTGTGCGGCTTCCAGCACGTTATGTCCGCCACGCGGAACCAGACTGCCTCCGATGAAGGCGAGATCGGCAAACTCGTACAGGCTGGCCAACTCTCCAATCGTGTCGAGGAGAAAGATACCACCTGCAATAGCCCTCGAACCGTCCCATTCGGAACGAAGCTGCCAGGGCATGCCAGAGGATGCGAGCAGAGAGGCAACGGAGCCAAAGCGCTCGGGATGCCGCGGCGCCAGCACCAGCAGCGCCCCCGGATATTGCACGGTAACCTGCCGAAACATCTCCAACAGCATCCTCTCTTCACCCTCGAGCGTGCTGCCCGCGACGATCAGCGGGCCTATCTCTTCCCGCTCCAGAGAGCTTTCGAATGTCTCGAGGATCAGTGGCTTGGCGTGCGGCCCGACCTCGAACTTCAGGTTACCGCTGACCTGTACGCGGTCAGGAGGGGCGCCGATCAGGGCCAGACGTTTTGCATCTTCGTCGCTTTGGGCTAGGAACACATCGCCGTTCTGCAGGACGCGTTTCAGCAGCGCGCGAAAACGCAGGTAGCCGGGCAGCGAGCGATCCGATACGCGGGCGTTCACTACGGCCACGGCCGCTCCCGATTTGTGCGCCTCATACAGCAGGTTGGGCCAGAACTCGCTCTCCGCCAATACCAGCAATTTGGGCCGCAGGGCCTGCAGGTAGGCTCGCACCCACATGGGAAGGTCGAGCGGCAGATAGAAGACGTTGTTCTCGCCAAAGCGCTCGCGAGCCAGTCTTTGGCCGGTGTCGGTTGTGGTGGAGAGAACGATGCGCCAACCCGGCAGACGCGACTTCAGTTCTTCGACGACGCGCGAGATAGCCAGCACTTCGCCTACCGACACGGCGTGAACCCAAATGGTATTCACGGCCACCTGGTGGAGAAGCCGGTCCGGGATCTTGCCCAGGCGCTCGCTCCAGCCAGTCCGATATTTGCCGTGGCGCAGCATCTGAACCAGCCACCAGGGCGTGCTGACGATCAGCGCCAGGAACAGAAACAGACTGTAGAGCGAGTACACGGAGTGATTGTAAATGCAGAGTAAAAAGTTGCTCGGCCTGATCGTGTCATCGTGAGTTCAGGCGGCTGGCCGATGGCCGCTGGAGTCGAAGGCGTGCTCTGGCGGAGGCAATGTGCTCGAATAGGGGTCCTTCGACTCCGGCGTGCAAATGCGGCACACCTCCGCTCAGGAGGACACCGAAAAAAGTGAAGGCGCAGCCGAAGCTGCGCCGAATCCACTACTGCTTACACGGATCCCTATCCCTATCCCTGCCTTAGGTATTGATCGGCATCCCGAACACGGCATTGGCAGCATCCAGCATCGCCTCGGACAACGTGGGATGCGCATGGATAACGCTGGCCAGTTCCTCAGCGGTGCATTCCATCTCCAGCGCCAGAACCGATTCCGCGATCATTTCGGTCGCATTCGGCCCGATGATATGCACGCCCAGGATCTCGCCATACTTGGCATCGCTGACGATTTTGACGAAGCCCTCATGTGCACCGACGATCGAGGCGCGGGAGTTCGCTGTGAAGGGAAACTTGCCGATCTTGACTTCGTAGCCCGCTTCCTTCGCCTTGGCTTCGGTCAGGCCCACGCTGCCAATCTCCGGATGGCAATAGGTTGCGCCGGGGATGCGCAGCTTGTTGATCTTCTTCACCGGCTTGCCGGCGATGTGTGTCACTGCAACGATGCCTGCCATCGCACCCGAGTGCGCCAATTGCGGGTAACCGGCCACGATATCGCCGATGGCGTAAATGCCGGGCTCAGCCGTCTGCATGTAACCATCAACCTCGACAAAGCCGCGCTCAACTTTGATCTTGGTCTTCTCGATGCCGACGTTTTCCGTGCGCGGCGCGCGGCCGATTGCGATCAACACCTTCTCGGCTTCGATCTTCTGCTGTTTGCCGTCAGCCGTGAAAGTAACTGCAACGCCAGCCTTCGTCTTCTCGACAGACTCAACCTTGGCACTGACAAAGCCATTGATCCCGCGCTTGCGATAGACGCGCATCAGCTCCTTGGAAACTTCTTCGTCCTCGACCGGCACATAGCGAGGCAGCATCTCGAGGATGGTGACTTCCGCGCCAAACGATTTGTAGATGCTGGCGAACTCGACGCCCACTGCCCCCGAGCCGATCACGATCAGCGATTTCGGGATTTGCTTGAGGCTGAGAACTTCGATGTTGGTGAGGATCTGTTCGTCGGCCGCCATCCCCGGCAGCATGCGCGCAACCGAGCCGGTCGACAGGACGAGGTGCTTCGCCTTGATGGTCTTCTGCTCGCCGCCTTCGATCGCTACAGTGTGAAGGCCGCCGCTCGCCGGGCCGGTCAGCTTGCCAAGGCCGCGGATGACGTCAACCTTGTTCTTGCGCATCAGGAACTGCAAGCCCTTGGCATGCTTGTCGATAATGCCCTGCTTGCGCTTTTGAATGGTGTCCCAGTTCAGTCTTACGCCGGCAGTATTTTCCAGTCCGAGCTCGGTGCCCTCCTTAACGTGATCGAAGACCTCGGCGTTGAAGAGCAGAGCCTTGGTCGGAATGCAGCCGACGTGCAGGCAAGTCCCACCCAGGACGGCGTCTTTCTCGATGAGTGCTGTCTTCAGTCCTAACTGTCCGGCGCGGATCGCCGCGGTGTATCCGGCAGGTCCGCTGCCGATGATGGCTACGTCATAGATGGTCTCTGGCAAGTGCGTGCTCCAGTCTGTTGATATGAAATCGGGCGTCCGCAGAAGGCATTCGGGACGTCCCGTTCGATTGACCCGGGGTTACCAGCTCAGCCTGCGGCAGCTAGTTGTAATAAGGGCTACAACCGAATAGATGATTGTAAATGAGAGAAAGAAGCGGGCAGGCGCCTTCGAGCTCGCAGAAGATTGTCGGCAAAAAAAGAGGCCGCCGAAAGGCGACCTCGGGCACAATTTTCTCTGACACTCGTATGGCCCGGCTTAAGCTAGTGATCTTCGAACCGCCCGATGGCTGTCATAGAAGCGTTTCGCCGCGCCCAGTCTCATCGGGTAGGATCACGAATCGGTGCCCGTTACTGCAGCAGTACACGACCTTGTCTGCGAGTAGGAAGTTCCATTGACCGAGCTGATCTGGCAAGTTCATGGGGTACGCTGTTAGCTCCTCCGACTCGCAGACGGCACAGCGTCTGGGTTGGAGCATGGCTGAAAGAATACGGCTTGCAGCGAAAAATTACCATCCGATCGCCGGTTTTTTGATCGAGTGCCCGGTTGGCGCGGGTTCCCGTCTGAGAATTCTCGCTCTCCTGCCCGCTGACTTCAAAGTCTGACTGGTTCAGACCGGTAACCGTTTTGCCGGGGGCATCCTTTTGCCACCACGGGCAGCAGGATTTTGACTTGGGAAACAAGAGGTAATGGCAACAGTAAGAGCAACAGGAATCGTCGCATCCCGACCCTCGCAAATTGTAGCCAGCTGTAGGCAATGAGAAGCGCCCGAGTCTAGTCCGGGCAGACCCGCCAGCCATGACCAGGATTAGCGGTAGATTTACCGCCTGCGCAAGGTTGACTGTGATCGCTGACCTTGCCGGATCGGCGCTTCCAAATTACCTTGCGTTCTGGAGCCTCAGATGACTTATCGCCGCATTCTGTCGTGTGTCCTATTCGTCAGCCTGGCCGTCGGCTGTTTCGCCGCGATGCCTAAGGCCGAACAGGTGGCGTCCCTGCCCACGACCGGTCTCTCGGACGGCTTGCGCCAGGCCCTCGATGCCAAGGGCTATCGGGTCACCCTTGACGATGGCTGGATCGCCGAGTTCTGGTTCGCCCGCCAGCTCAAGACCGAGAAGAAAGACGTGCCGGGCGCACTGTACCCTGAGCTGACGAACGCCGAATTCGTCGGCGTGGTCAGGTTTCCGCAAGGCTTCTCCGACTATCGCGGGCAGAGCCTGCCGGCTGGCATCTACACCCTGCGCTATCAACTCCTGCCGCAAGACGGCAACCACATGGGCGTCGCCCCCAATCCCGACTTCCTGCTGGCCAGTCCGGCAGCTGACGACGCACGGCCCGAGCAGTCCTATGTGTATCGCAAGCTGGTCGCCCTGAGCGCCAAGAGCACCGGCACCGGTCATCCCGCAGTGATTGCACTGGAGAGCGCCGGCCAGCCCGGAACGGTGACGAAGGCAGAAAACGGTACCGTGGTATTCAGCGCAGATGTGCCTGTGGCGGCCGGGGCGAGCGAGAAGCTGGGCATCGTGATCAAGGGTGCGGCTGCCCAGTGATGTGCGGCGCATGATCATCGCTGCGTGAAAACGGTCGCACCCTCATCTCAATCATTCTTGCAACAAATAATTTCGGTTGGCTTCCGAATTCCCCGCCGTGGGGCTCTTTGTGTGTAGCAAAGCGCATCAGTGCCGATGCGAATCACAACAGTCGTCCTGGATCGTCCCGCACACGACGTAAGTGTCTGATTTGTCTGGTCTCTTTCGGAGGGTCACCCACCATGTCCCGGGCTTAGTGTCCATCTCCGCTGAAGATCGCAACAAATTCAACGTTGCAGAACACAGCGTCTCGCAACGATGAACTTTGCAACACCCGTTTGCAAGCCGAGGGATTTGCGTTGGTTAGCGAAGCGAATCGCGACGAAGTATGCCGCCGGCTCATTTGGCATGGCGAATGCCTTAAGGAAAAGTGCCAAGCGCGAGAAAGAAAAGCGCAGAGGTTCCCACAGGAGGCAGGCCATGACCGTACTACTCGTTCTTATGATGTTCGCAATCTTCTTGACGATCGACTTCTTCTATTCCAAAGCGAAGCACCCCGCCCTGCAAGTTGCGCCGGCGATGAGCAAACAAACTCCGGCCGCTGCCCGGTTGACGCCGAGCCTGGTTGGCGGCTTCTCGGTTCCGGACAACCTGCGCTATCATCCCGGACACACCTGGGCGCTTAGCGAGAGTCCCAATCTTGTTCGCATCGGCATCGACGATTTCGCGTCCAAGCTGGTGGGCAAGGTCGAGCAGGTTACGCTGCCGCAGCGCGGGCAATGGATTCGTCAGGGACAGAAAGTGTGGAGCATCGTTCGCAACGGCGTGAAGGTCGACATGGTTTCGCCGATCGAAGGCAGCGTGGCCGACATCAACGAGGCCTTGGTCAACGATCCGTCCCTGGCCGGCAAAGATCCTTACGGTGACGGCTGGATGATCACGGTGCAATCGCCCGACTCCAAGACCAACTTCCGCAACTTGCTCGGCGGCGCACTGGCTCGGTGGTGGACGGAAGAGTCCTCGATGAGACTGCAGCGGGTCATGCCGCACGCCCTCGGAGCGCTGGCGCAGGATGGCGGCGTAGCGATCGACGATCTGGCGAGCACGATGCCCGACGAGCAGTGGACCAAGGTAACCCGCGAGTTCTTCCTCACCTAGACCTCCATCCCCGGAGAGACCTCCTGCTCCGGGGTGAAGTTCCTCCTCCGGCCGCGCCATAAAAAGCGCGGCCGATTTCATTGATGGACGCGACGCCGAACGGGTGCCCCAGGTCTCGCGGTTTTCGAGACCTGGGGTTTTTAGTATCCCGGTGAATCACCGCCATAAGGTGAGACTCAGGTCTGGAGGTGCGTTTTTCACTTCATGACATTTGTCATCCGCTGCCGCTGACAATCCGCACTACTTCCGCGTGCGCTGCTGAATGATGATCGCTAGCGTACTGGGAAGAACCGGACGGGAGTGAACGATGTCAACCGCAATTGCTGAAATGCCGGGCAGGGCAACCGCTACGCAGCGGGGGACCATTGCCCGGGTCCGCAAGCTGAAGAAGAGCTATGGAAATGTGCTCGCCTTGAACGATCTCAATCTCGAGATTCGGCGTGGCGAGCTGCTGGGGCTGCTCGGGCCGAATGGCGCCGGTAAAACTACCCTGGTCCGACTGCTGCTCGGCTCGGCTCGGCCGGATGCGGGCAGCGTCTCGGTCTTCGGCATCGATCCGTACCTGGGACACGCCCAGTCTCGTGTGGGTGCGATGCTGCAGGTCGGACGCGTTCCCGAAACGTTGAAGGTTCGCGAGCACATCGATCTGTTCTCGTCTTACTATCCCAAGCCGCTGCCGGTGGAAGAGACGCTCGCGATTGCCGGGCTGGCCGAGATCAAGGATCGCGCTTACGGCGAGCTTTCGGGCGGGCAGAAACAACGCGTGCTGTTTGGCATCGCGATCTGCGGCGATCCTGATCTGCTCTTCCTGGACGAGCCCACCGTCGGCCTGGATGTGGAAGCGCGCCGCCTGATGTGGTCGCAGATTCGCACGCTCATCGCCCGCGGCAAGACGGTTCTGCTAACCACCCACTACCTCAACGAGGCTGATGCGCTGGCCGACCGCATCCTGGTGCTTAACAAGGGCGCGGTCATCGCCGAAGGCACGCCGGCGGAGATCAAGGCGAGAGCCATGGGCAAGCAGATTCGCTGCACCAGCCGGCTGAGCCTGGACGAGGTGCGCCAGATTCCGGGTGTGCTGAGCGCGAGCGCCGACCGCAACGCCTTCGAGTTGCAGGTGAATGCCGCCGAGCCGGTGGTTCGCGAGTTGTTGCAGCGCGACGCCTGGCTCGCCGATCTGGAAGTCATCAACGCAGGGCTGGAAGAGGCGTTCCTGGCGCTGACGCAGAAGGACAACGCCGACACGAAAGGTGGAAACTGAAATGGCTACCACGACTTTTCCAGCGGCAATCGTAACTTCGCAGCGCTCTCTGGCGAGAACGGTTGCGGTCTACGCGAAGGAATCCAAGTACGAGCTGCTGAAGAACATTCGTATCCCGGTGTATGCAATTTCCACCGTGGCTTTTCCGCTGATGTTTTACGTGCTCTTCGGCATCGTGCTGGGGCATAACAATCCCGCCGCCCGCGACAATGGAACTTACATGTTGGCGACCATGGGATGCTTCGGCGTGATGGCGGTGGCGTTGTTCGGCTTCGGCGTCAGTCTGGCGATGGAACGCGGCCAGGGCTGGCTGCAGGTGAAACGGGCATCGCCGATGCCAGTCAGCGCCTATTTCTTTGCCAAGCTGTTTGCGGCGGTGGTCTTCAGCACGGTGATCATCCTGATGCTGCTGGTCGTGGGATACGCCTTCGGCGGCGTGCGCCTGCCCATCGCCACTGCTGCGAAACTGCTCGGCATCCTGGTGGCGGGCTCGATTCCGTTCAGCGCAATGGGTCTGGCCATCGGATACTTCGCCAAGCCTAACTCGGCTCCGGCAGTCGTCAACCTGATTTACCTGCCGATGTCGTTTTGCTCAGGGCTGTGGATTCCACTGTTCATGCTGCCGCATGGATTGCAGACCTTTGCGAAGATGCTGCCCGCCTACCACATGAGCCAGTTGGCACTGAACGCCGTTGGCATGGGCATGGGTCCGACGCCGGCCTGGGGACATGTGGAAGCGCTCCTCGCGTTCACCATGATCTGCCTGGGCCTGGCGGCGTGGGGATACCGGCGCGACGAAGGGAAGACGTATGGGTGAGGAGGCTGCTCGCTCTTCGCTAACTTGGATGGGTGTACGAGCAGCGGACGAGTTGCTGACAAGCGGGCGGACGGATGCAGCGTTGAGGAAGATTCGCCACGAAGATTAATACAGCTATAGGGGTCCTTCGACTCCGGCGGCCAAACCCAGGCCGCCTGCGCTCAGGATGACACTTCAATTTTGATTGGATGAAAAGCAAAACGCAACTAGCCGTTAGCAACTGGCTATAGCAAGAAGCGAATAGCGAATAGCGAAAAAACGCCAACGGGAGCACACCATGAAAAGCCAACGCGCACAATGGATTCTCTGGACGATCACGATGAGCGTTCTTCTCTGGCTTAGTCTCAGCGGTCACTTTAACTGGCTGGCCGTGGCTATCATTGCCTCGTCCCTTGTGTGGTATGCGCTTGTGCCACGCGCCAAGTACAGATGAGAATAGTGCAGCAAACAGAAGGAACCCGCTTATGAACGCGTTGCTACGATTCTGGTACTTCCTCTATCCGTCAACGGACGAACATCGCTGGATGCCGGTGATCTGGCTGCCGTTCATGGTCTGGTTCTTCCTGGACCCGCTGTGGAATCCGGGTGGCCCGCTGCTCTGGATCGGCAACACAATCTTCGGGCTGGTGTACATCTGGCTATACCTCTATTCGTTTTCGCATCCCGAGCCGCAACGGCTCTACGCAACCATTGCCATGATGTTGATGGCGACCGCGCTGATTCCCACGAACAATGGCGCGGTTGCGGCTCTGCTGATTTATGCCATCGCCTCGGGCGCGTTCACCACCGGTCGGGCGCGCGTGATTTCGTTGATCGGTATCAACGTTGGGCTGCTCGGGATCTATGCCCGCTATCATCATTTGCCGATAACCTACTGGGGCTCGATGCTGCTGCTCATCGTGCTGGTGGGAGTGGGGAATCATATCGCGGCGGTCGCGCATTGCGCGGGAGAAAAGCTGCGCAAGGCGGATGAGGAGATCGAGCATCTTGCCAAGGTCGCCGAGCGCGAGCGCATCGCGCGCGACCTGCATGACCTGCTGGGGCACACGTTGTCGCTCATCACGCTGAAGGCCGAGCTGGCGCGCAAGCTGGTGGACCGCGATCCGCAACGCGCCAAGCAAGAGATGCTCGATGTAGAGCAGACTTCGCGCGCCGCGCTGGCCGATGTTCGTGAGGCGATCAGCGGCTATCGCGGTGATGGAATCGCTGCCGAGCTGGTTCGCGCGCGCAAGACACTGGAGACGGCGGGCATCACCGTCGACTGTGAATTCGATCAACTGCCGCTGACGCCGGCCCAGGAGACGGTCCTGGCGCTGGCCTTGCGGGAGGCAGTGACGAACGTCGTGCGCCATGCGCAAGCGCAGCAGTGCAAAGTAAGACTGCAACGCGATAAGGACGTCTGCACGCTTGAGATTGCCGACAACGGCCGAGGCGTCGACAGCCCCGAGGGCAACGGTCTGCGCGGCATGCGCGAGCGTCTGGAGGCGATTGGGGGCTCGTTGCAGCGGCAGACCAAAGCCGGAACCCGCCTCGTTATTCATTTGCCTCTCGCTCCGGTGCCGTCCGCTCTGCGAAACTGAGGGCATGACGGGCGCCAGGCGCGACAAGATCCGGGTGGTCATCGCCGAAGATCAGGCGATGGTTTTAGGCGCACTGGCGGCGCTGCTGGAGATGGAAGACGACATCGAAGTTGTCGCCCGCGCCCGCAATGGCGAGGAAGCGCTGCGCACGGTGCAGCAAGTCCGGCCTGAGGTTTTCATCACCGACATCGAGATGCCAAAGCTGAGCGGTTTGGAAGTTGCCGCCGAACTGAAGCAGCGTGGCGTTCCCGTCCGCGTCATTATCCTTACGACATTTGCGCGCGCGGGCTATTTGCGTCGCGCGCTCGATGCCGGCGCCTCCGGATATTTGCTGAAAGACATGCCCGCCGAGCAACTGGCTGACGCCGTGCGGCGCGTCCATAAAGGTCTGCGTGTCATCGATCCGCAACTCGCGGCCGAAGCCTGGAGCGACGAACCCGATCCGCTCACCGATCGCGAGCGCCAGGTGTTGCGACTCGCGGGAGACGGCACTTCCACTCTCGACATCGCGAACGAACTGAAACTTTCCGAAGGAACCGTACGCAACTATCTCTCCGAAGCGATCAGCAAACTGGGAGCGGCGAATCGCGTGGAAGCAGCCCGTATCGCGAGGGCTAAGGGTTGGTTGTGAAGGAAGCCGTCGGCTGTTAGCCATCAGCCATCAGCTAGAACCACCTCCTGTTTTCAGCAATTCCGCTCCCATTCCAAGGTTGTCATCACGAGGACGACTTCAGTGCGACGAGGGACCTGCTGTTCTCTTCACCATGGCAGAGCTGCATCTTTGACATCAAGCCCCACACTCATCGCGCATTGAATACAATTTGTGTCGAGTGAAATTCATGACCATTCCTAAGATCAAACTCCAGCACACCGATCTCGAAGTCTCACGTTTTTGTTTCGGTACGATGACCTTCGGCAAGCCGCTCGATCAAGCGGGCGCAACGCAACTCGTCAACCGCTGCATCGAGGCGGGAATTAATTTCTTCGACACGGCGAACATGTACCAGACCGGCGTAGCCGAGACCATGCTGGGCCACGCCATCAAGAGCCGCCGCGATCAGCTGGTGATCGCCAGCAAGGTGTTCTTCAAGATGGGCGAAGCGCCCGATCAGCAGGGACTTTCGCGCAAGGCGATCCTGCGTGCTATCGACGAAAGCCTGCAGCGCCTGGGAACCGACTACCTCGACCTGTATTACTTCCACGCGCCCGATCACAACGTGCCTGTCGAAGAGTCGATGGAGGCGATGGAGTCGCTGGTAAAGCAGGGCAAGGTGCGCTATCCGGCGTCGTCGAACTACGCATCGTGGCAGGTGGTGCAGATGTTAGGGATCGCGAAGGAGAAGGGCTGGCACGCCCCTTACATTACGCAGCCGATGTACAACCTGCTGGCGCGCGGCATCGAACAGGAATACCTGCCGATGTGTAAAGAGTACGGCATCTCGACCGTGGTGTATAACCCGCTGGCGGGAGGATTGCTGACTGGAAAGCACAAGCAGGAGAAAGTCACAGCCGGCACGCGCTTCGATAACAATAAGCTTTATCAGGAACGATACTGGCACGAGCAATATTTCGATTCCGTGGAGCAACTACGCACAATCGCGAAAGAAGCGGGCCGGTCGCTGGTTTCGCTCGCCCTTAATTGGCTGCCGCATCACACGGCCTGCGACTGCATCATCCTGGGCGCGTCACGTCTCGAGCAGTTGAATGAGAACCTGGCGACGGTTGACGACGGACCGCTCAGCGAAGATGTGGTCAAAGCATGCGACGAGGTCTGGAAGAATTTGCGCGGGCCGTTGCCGGTCTATAACCGTTAGCGTCGTCTCGCAGCCCGCCGTGCGGCGCTGAAAGATCGCCGCTTGGTCACCGTAATTTGCGCCGCAGCAAAGTTATAGTCGCAACCGCTCCGCTGGCGAACAACAGCAGGCTGCCTGGTTCCGGAGTAGTTCCAGTTCCGGTCCCGCTGGATGTGCCCAGCACGCTGAAAGATTCCGAAGGGATCGTGGCATCTAGAATGCTGCCATTGCTGGCGATGGACGGGCATCCCGGAGAGTGGCAGCCGACGCCTTCGTTCTGGTCCCAGTAAGCCGGATTGCCGTCTGTGGTGATCGCGTTCTGCAGGTTGACCCAGTATGTACCGCTATTCAGCGTAGGGCCGTTAAACATACCCGTCTCGGTGCACACCTGGTAGTTGAAGGTGTTCTCAAAGCAGCCGGATGCCGTGAACGTGACGTCCTGATCGAAGTAGGTGGTTCCTCCGAGCACGTCTGAGGTAATGGACACCTCCGCTGACTGAAGCACGTCTCCGAGAGTCAGCCATACCCCAAACGCCAGGCCGGTCACGGTGCTGGTGGGGTTGGAGAGGAAGAAGGTATCGCCCAGGGAGAATCCCTCGTTAATCGTCCAGGCGTTGACCTGGCCGTTGATCGGGCCGTTTTCGTACAGCGTTTGCGCGGACGCGGCGGTGGTGATCAGGAGCAGAGCAACAAGTACAAGCAAGCAGACGCGGGTTTTCGCCATAACTGCATCCTCCGGCAGAGCGATGAAAATCGCATCGAGGAACGAAAAGCGCGGACCACTATACATGCGTCTCTAATTTTTGAATATGATTATCTTCCGATACGACCAGTCGATATCACGGCTGTGTCATTTTTCCCGCAGCGGCAGATCACGCTTGTTCACCGTCGAGCGCTGGAACGGTTGGGTCGGCAAAATCCAAGTCGCGTCTCCAGGCGGCGGCTGAACGACATTCTAGGGACGGTTCATGACGGACCGCTGAGCGAAGCCGTGCTTAAGGCGTGCGACGAGGTCTGCCAGAAACTGCACAGACCTCTGCCGGTTTAGTACTGCCAGGTCCACTGCCGCGGTCTATGTTGCGGCGTTGAAGGAGCGCGCCTCTACATCACCACAATTTGCGGCGAAGCAAGGTCGCGCTGCCCGCTACTCCGCTGGCGAATAGCAGCAGGCTGCTTGGCTCCGGAGTGGTTCCGGTCCCGGTCCCGCTGGATGTGCCCAAGATACTGAAGGCTTCCGAAGGGACCGAGCCTGGACCACCTTCGCTGCCGACGGAGGGGCATCCCGGGGAGTTGCAGCCGACGCCCTGGTTCTGGTCCCAGTAAGCCGGATCGCCGTCTGCGGTGATCGCGTTCTGCAGATTCAGCCAATAAAGACCACCATTTAGCGTTGGGCCGTTAAACAGGCCGGTTTCGGTGCAGACCTGGTAGTTGAAGTTGTTGATGAAGCAGCCCGATGCCGTGAACGCGACGTCCTGATCGAAATATGTAGTTCCGCCGAGCGGCTCTGAGGTGATAGAGACCTCCGCCGATTGAAGCACGTCTCCGGGCGTCAGCCATGCTCCGAACGCCAGACCAGTCACGGTGCTGTTGGGATTGGAGATATAGAAGGAGTCGGCCAGTGCGAATCCGAAATTAATGGTCCAGGCGAGCTCCTCGCCATTGATCGGACCATTCTCGTAAAGGGTCTGAGCTGATGCCGCAGAGGCAAGCAGCAGCAGAGGAAAGAAAACCGCGAGGCAGAAGCGCGTTTTCATCATTTCTTCCTTCTCCGGCAAAAGCCCGGAAGTCGCATTCACGGAAAAACGCCACTACTATACACTCGCCTTGAATTTTTGAAACATCATTAATTCCGCATCACGGTGAGCATTACGGCTGTCGTTTTTCCGGCTGAACCGGCAGCTCCAGTTTGTTCACGGTCGAGCGATCGTCTCGCAGCTTCACATATAAATCATGACCGCTCGGATGGGGCACGTTTAACGTCGATCCGGCGAAGCCGTCGGGTACGGGCATGCTCTGGTGGAATTGCGGGTCGGTGGAGATTGAGTCGAGCAGGTACAGCCCCGACCCGCTCAACGTGCACTGCTGTTCGGCGGAACTCGGACAGCGAAGGCCTTCCAGCGTCGGCAGGCGCACCAGTGTCACCAGCGGCTGCCAGTCACCCTTCACGCCGTCAGAACTGACGGGTCGGAAGCGCAACGGACCAAACGCCGATGCCCCCAGACCCTTGCGCGGATCGAGTCGGGCTAGCACGGTTTGCTCGTCCTGCATGGCGAGAGTTCCATCGCCGACGCTCAGCAGGGTGTGAACCGACTCATCCGCAGTCGCTACTTCAATCATCTCGTCTCGCGAAAACACCGATGGCACCTGCGACTTCAGCGAAAACGACAAGGTTGCGTTCTGAGGTAATTGATCGTCGGCCTGCAACTGGATGGGCGACGATCCTACTGAGGCGTCGGCCTGAATGCTCTTGCTGATCAGCGTGACCCGAGGACGAGGCGCCTGGATGGACGCGGGAAGATCGAGCACGCGGCCGTCTTTCAATGTCACGTGCGCCTTCGTATTTTCGCCCGCATGCAAGGTGCTCATATCTGCCGCGGGCGTGGCAGACACGGTCAATTCATCCAGATTGTCGACGCGGTTGAGACCGGCGGGCGCAAAGCGAATCCCGTCAACTTCGAGGCCAGCCACCTGGTCAAGACGGGTTCCTTTCACCACGCCCTGATGGTCCCCGGCGTCGATCTGGAAGCCGTCGAGATGACCGGCTTCGGCGTAACTGTGCAGCGACACGTCGTCGATATTGGCCAGGCCATACTGCTTGACCTCCATCTTCAGAGTGCCCGGTGAAGCGTCTTTCAGCGGGATTTCAACTTGCAGTTCGTCGGGCTTGACTAGCTTGTGCGCTGCTTTCAGCTTCTTGCCTTGCACATCTTCCACGGTTACGTCGTCGACGCACACCGCCTGATCGGATTTCAGATGCAGAGTGTCGTCACGTCCCACGACAAGCGCGGTCTGATCGGCTGAGGCAACGGTCCAGTCGGCGGAATGAGAGGTCCGCAAATGAAACGTCGGACCCTCGAAGGCATCGAAACCCCAGCGTCCCTTCAGCGTTCCATTGAGGGCGGGCCCGAGCTTGGCTAAATCAGCTGGCGCCGGCGCAGCAGGCGGAGCCGCATCCATCATCTCAGCTTTACGGGGAGTCGAATCGATGACGAAGCCCCCCTGCGCAGCATCCGGCTTCACCGGCACATCCAGCGATGCTCCTGACTTGCTGTACACGTGCAGCGTCCAATCGTGGCCGAGCCTGGTGGAAAACACCAGCGGAGCACCTTCCGCCGGCAGCACCAGCGAAGAATTCTGCAAGCAGTAGACGCCTTTAGTGTCGACGGCGTGCAACGGCGGAAGCTGCGGCGCTTCGATCGCGGGCAGACCAATCACGAGCACGGACTTCGGCTTCTGAAAGGAAGGCGGAGCATTCAGCAGCAGGTTGAGCTGGTCGGCTTTCGGCACCGCGAGCGCCGGAATGTATTGATACTCGGCAGTGTGAAAGCTGGTCATCAGGCGGACCACGTCCACGATCGCCCCGACGTACGCACTGTAGTAGCCGCTGCCCATCAGACGTGTGCTGCTGATCTGGCCGATCAAGTCGGCAGAGGCGCCGGAGGTCAGCTCGGCCACCATCGATTGACTGTGAGGATCGTCGAGCACGAGCTGGTCGGTGTTCTGCATAAGGCAGGAAGCCTGTTGCTCCGTGGGCTTTTTAAAACAGTCGTCGTCTACTTTGATACCCAGACTTCGAGCCAGCAACGTGGAGCGTTCCTTCAGCTTGTCGGGATCGGCGTCAGAGGTCAGCTTGACTGCGTTGAGATAGGCGTCGAGTCGTGTGCGATCGAGCGCGGCGCGATTCAGGTCCTGCGACGCGCGAACGAAAGCGCCAGGCTTGCCGCGTACATTCGCGCGCAGCGTGCTGAAGTCGCCGCCGGTTTCGGGCGCCAGAAACATGAGCGCCTGCTCGGCCCCTTTAGGAACCGTAACCATCACGCCTTCCTGACGTACATGCTTGTTCCATGTCTCGATGCGGGTGAACCAGTTTTCCGGCGGGGGATTGGTGGTCCCACGCAGAAAGGTCACGATCAGCAGATAGTGCGCACTCTGCGAGTCGGGAAAGTCAGGATGGACCCACAGACGATCGCCGACCTGCAGGTTGGGAACATCGCCGATGGGCAACTCCTTGCTGCCTCGGCTCACCCGAACCTCCACCCTGGGCCCTGGAAGATCAAATGCGGCGGTGTCAGCAAGGACCGCGCTGGGAAGTATCAAAAAACAGGCAACAAGAAAACGTGCAGAGGTCGAACGAAAACCCATATCCCTATCTTAGAAGCAATCCAGAGTTGCCGGGATGGAGCGCTGCGCGGAGGTTGCGCGGCACATTTCAGCCTGCGCTGAAACGTGCTTGCCGGGATCGAAGTATGATTGCCGAATGAATACAAAATATACCTTGGCGTCGACAGCCGCGCTCGTCGCCGATCCCGCGCGCGCGGCCATGCTGGCAGCGCTGCTCGACGGAAGATCGCTGCCCTCCGGCGAACTGGCACGCATCGGCGGAGTTTCGGCGCAATCGGCGAGCATGCACTTGTCGCAACTGGTGGACGGCGGATTTCTTGTGGTCAATCCGCAGGGACGACATCGCTATTACACGATTGCCCGCCGGGAGGTAGCGCACGCGGTCGAAGCGCTGGGAACGATTTCCACTTCGGAGAAATGCAAGCCTGCGATGCCGGATCAGGTGCTGCGTTATGCGCGCACCTGTTACGACCATCTGGCCGGCGCACTTGCGGTGCAGTTGATGGATAAATTTGAGGGCGACGGCCTGCTGGTTTCGAGCGGTGAACGCGATTACGAAGTAACTCGGCGTGGCGAAACGTTCTTCGCGAACTGGGCCATCGATGTCGAAGCTCTTCGCCAGTCGCGCAGACACTTCGCCCGCCGCTGTCTGGATTGGACGGAGCGGCGCGATCACCTAGCCGGATCGCTGGGTGCGGCGATCTGCGAGAAGTTTCTGGCTTCAGGATGGATCAACCGGGACAAACACAGCCGTGCCGTGCATCTGTCGTTGGCGGGCAGGCGCGAGCTGGGACGATGGGTCGACCGAGTCCGCGGTTGAAGCCGACAATCACAGTTCAGCTTCCGCTGAAACTTGCGCGTGACGTTTCACCCTACCCTGGAAAAGTCGTTCCGGCGAGGAATTGATAGACCGGAAATCGCTCTTGGGAGGGAAAAGTCATGATTACAGTCTGCATTCGCTATACCATCGACATTCAAAAGACAGCGGAGTTCGAACAATACGCGCGCAACTGGCTGGAGCCCATCGCCCGATGTGGCGGAGAACTGCTTGGCTACTTTCTGCCGACCAAACTCGCCGGACCGACAAATATCGCGTACGCGCTGATCAACTTCCCTGACTTGGCCGCCTATCAGCGTTACCGCGACGCCCTGATGAAAGACGAAGCCGCCAGCCAGAATGTCGCATTCGCCGACCGCTCAGGCTGCATAACGATCGAAGACCGGTCGATACTGCGGCAGGTTCGCTAGACGCCGGGCGCCCTCTAGCAAAATCAACCTTGCTACCGCACCGCCGAGCTCGTCTTAAAGGTGCACCGGGTTTGCGGTAAGATACGGGCGCTCATGGAAAACCCAGTGTTTCGAAAACTTCGCGACGCATTCGCAGCGAAACAGAGTCGCGGTCAATTCTGGAAGAGTGTTCCCGCTTCGTCTGTCTGGTTGTTTTGCGTGGCAGTCTTCAGCCTGTTTGCCACGTTAGGCTTTTTGACCTTGATGATGAGGACAGCCAAACTGCCGCTGACGGAGATCGTACTTACGGTTCTACTCACGGGAGGCTGCGCGGTGCTTTACGCCCTGATAGCCATTCGGCGTCGATATGTTTTCATGCCGCTGATTTTCATACTTCAGGGTGGGGGATTCGCCTTGATGGGCCAATTCTTCAATCATGATGCATCTCTGGTATCCGCCGGCTCGGACATGGGCCGCCAGCTTCGTCTGCTGGGCTGGGGCGGAGTTGTGACGGTGACGGCAGGCTACGTGTTCTTCCTGCTGTTCTTTTCGCGCGAAGGCGAACGCTTCTTCCGCACTCACGCCGAAATCACGTTAGCTCGCGAACTGCATCAGGCGCTGGTGCCGGAGATTCAGCAGACGGTCTGCGGCTTCGAGATCTATGGGGCTTCGGTCCCCAGCGGAGAGGTTGGCGGTGATCTGGTCGATCTGGTTTCGCTGGGCAATGAATGGACGGCTTACGTAGCCGACGTTTCCGGCCACGGAGTCGCTCCGGGGGTCCTGATGGCGATGTTCAAGGCCAGCGTGCGAACCAGAATCCTCGCCGGGTATGACGAGTTAAGTTTGCTGGCCGGCGTTCATCAGACCCTGTACCCAATGAAAACCAGCAACATGTTCTTAACGGCCGGCTTTCTACAGGCGCGCGCCGGCCGTCTGATGCTGTCCCTGGCCGGTCACCCGGCGCTGCTGCATTTTCAACGGCACACGGGAGAGATTTGCGAGTATGCGTCGGCTGACCTTCCGCTCGGCATTCTTCCTGAGCAGTTCTTTTCCTCCCGCGAGATCGAATGCCTGCCGGGAGACATTTTGCTGCTGCTTACCGATGGAATCATGGAAGCGGCAAATTCTACCGGAGATGAACTCGGCATCGAGCCGGTAAAGTCGGGGCTGCGCCGCTGGAAAGATCTTCCTTTGCGGCAGGTGTTCAGTAATATTCGCGAGTTGGCGCTCGGTTTCGGCAAGCAGGCGGACGATCAAACCATGCTGCTGGTGCGGCGATTAAATTAGCGTCGGAGCAGGTGCAGGGACGATGGAAGCGCAGAGGAGATTGGCCGGCAGAAAATGAAAAAGGCTGTGACTTTGGTTATGCTCTAGCCGCCAACTCCTGCGAGGGAGTTACCGGCGTGGACGCATGTACCGTCACAGCCTTTCGTGCGATCACCGCTTTCGCGGCTTCCAAACCCCGGCTGACACCTCGCAGTGCAGTCGGTTTTTTCGGGTCTGGCGGCTGTTCCGGTCACCCGGCCCAACCGATCACCCAGCCTACTTCGGAGCAGCTACATAAATGTTGCTGACCTTTTCTGCCGTTGACTGTAGCTGCCACTTTGGTTATGCCCCAACCGTAAACTCCTGCGAGAGAGTTAGCCGGCGTGGAGGCATGTACCGTCACAGCCTTGCGCGACCACCGCTTTCGCGGTTCCTGACCCCGGCTGACACCTCGCAGTGCAGTCGGTTTTTTCGGGTCTGGCGGTTGTTCCGGTTGCCCGGATCGAACCGATCGCCCAGCTTACTTCAGAGCGGCTACGTTTAGTTGCCGTCCTTTTCTGCCGTCAACGAGAGCAACTTTACCGTAGGATGAAAAAATGTCAACGCCCAAGGATTGTGCAAACGCCACTTATTTTGGTGTGCGAATTTATTTCGGCAAACGATAGAATTCAGTCGAGTTCCTGACCGGCGATTTACATTATCCGAACCGCGCGCACATGTTTTTCACAGAAACGAAGCATCCAACCAGTACAATTTGTGCGACATCGATTGCTTGACGAACCTGACGCAGTAAAGCATCTTGGTGTTTAGGAGCCGAATGTCCGACCTGGTGGCGTACGTCGACGGTGGATCGCATGGAAATCCCGGACCCTCCGGCATTGGCGTTGTGATTGAAGCTGCCAGCGGCGAAGTTGTCCGCATTGCCAAGTGGATCGGACACCAGGACAACAATGTCGCCGAATACGTTGCCCTGCTCGAAGCTCTGCAGCACGCCGTCGCCGTAAATGCCAGGACCCTGCACGTTTTTTCCGATTCAGAAGTGGTCGTCAAGCAGATGACTGGGGAGTACAACTGCCGCAGCCCGCGCCTGCATTCCCTGAACTGGACCTGCCGGAAGCTGGCGCGAAGCGTCGATTTCTCCATCGCGCACGTTCCCCGAGAACGCAATCGCGAAGCCAACGAACTGGCCAACCGGGCGGTAAAGGCCGGTCAAGTCGCCTGATCTGTCCTTGCTTGAACAGATATCGTAGATCTTTCGCGAGAGCTCGATGAGCTTGAGCGACACATCCTCCCCTTCCAGATTGGTCAGCATAACTACGCCGAAATTTTTCTCCGGAAGCAGATAAAGAACGCCGCTGAAGCCCTGCTGATCGCCGCCGTGTCCGGCTTCGGAGATGCCGCGATAGCTGCCGATCGGACCTCCCAGGAAGAATCCGGTTCCATAGATCGTGGGCGTACCGTCCGCCGTTTTGGATGCTCTCAACATTGTTTTAAGTGTGGCCTCGGAGACAAGGCGATGATCGTACAGCGCTACGACAAAGTTTCCCATGTCGTGCGCGCCGGAGTTGATGCCGCTGCCCGGCGGCTTATTGCTCACGTCGACAAAGATGGCGTTCTGCAAATGACCATCTTTCGAGAACACGTAACCGTGGGCACGATGAGGAATGATCGCGAAGACATCGTCGAGGCGAGTGGCGGGCATGTTGGCCGGATCGAAAACTGCATGTTTCATGTAGGCTTCGTAGCTTTCGCCCGAAGCTCCTTCCATCACGCAGCCAAGAACGATGTAGCCGTAGCTCGTGTACTGCATCTTCGTACCGGGCTGAAAGTCCAGCGGATCATTGGCGAATTGGGCCAGCGCCTGGTTGATGCTCGTGTAGTGGCGAGTGTTAATGCTCTCCTCGTCGTTTCTGTAGTCGCGAATGCCACTCTGATGCGCGAGGAGTTCCCGGGTGGTAATCGGCCAGCGCTTCGTGGGAAATGCCGGACAATATTTCTGGATCGGCGCGTCAAGCTCAAGCTTGCCGGATTCAACCAGTCGCATGGCGGCTACCGCGGTGATGGGCTTGGATACCGATGCAATGCGGAAGATCGTGTCGGCCGCAGCTGGTACGTTGTTTTCGACGTCGGCCAAGCCATAGCCTTCGGCCAGGACAACTCGGCCATCGGCTACAACCGCCAGGGAGAGTCCGGGGATGCGATGCTCGTTGATGTACGAGCGAAGCAGACTATTGATGGCATCGGTTTGCGACGCCGAGATCTGCGCCGTAGAAAAATTCGGAAGGGCAAGTGCCGCGAACAGGCAGAGGATAAGCCTGCAGCGTCGAATTAGGGATGCCGGCCACTGTTTTCGCATGGCGGTTTGACGGCTGAGTAGCCCGCTCGATTCTATATTCCGGCGGGAATAAGACCGTTGTGACCGCGGTCACTGCAACCCGGGGCTAAAAAGCCCAGCATGGAAGGTTACGCGAGGGAAGACTCCATGCCAACCCATACCATCATCGAACCGTTTCGCATTAAGAGCGTCGAGCGCATCCGCTGGACCACCCGCCAGGAAAGGGAATCGCTGCTGCGCACAGCGCACTACAACCTGTTCCTGCTTCCTGCCGACGACGTTCTGATCGACCTTCTGACTGATTCCGGGACGGGCGCCATGTCCACCGAGCAGTGGGCCGCCATCATGCGCGGCGATGAGAGCTATGCCGGCAGCCGCAGTTTTGATCGTTTCCGCTCTTCTATTCAGGACATCTTCGGCTACGAATTCGTGATCCCGACGCATCAGGGTCGCGCCGCCGAACGCATTCTGTTTAGCGTGGCCTGCAAGAAGGGCGATGTGGTCCCGAACAACACGCACTTCGACACCACGCGCGCCAACATCGAGTTCGTCGGCGCCGAGGCGGTGGACTTGTCGATCGCAGAGGCGCGCCAGCCGGCGGCGTGGCATCCTTTCAAGGGCAATATGAATGTAGCGGCGCTGGAGGAGTTGATTCTGCGGGTTGGGCGCGAGAAGGTGCCGCTGGTGATGCTGACGATCACCAACAATTCGGGTGGCGGCCAGCCGGTTTCGATGGAGAATGCGCGCGCCGTCAGCGCGGTGTGTCACAGGCATTGCATTCCGCTGTACTTTGACGCCTGCCGTTTCGCCGAGAACGCCTGGTTCATCAAGCAGCGCGAAGAGGGTTACGAAGACAAAACGCCCAAGCAGATTGCGCAGGAGATGTTCAGGCTGGGCGACGGCTGTACCATGTCGGCCAAGAAGGACGGCATGGCGAATATCGGCGGCTTTCTTTGCACCAACGACGGCGCGCTGGCCGCGCAGGAAAAAGATCTGCTGATCCTGACCGAAGGCTATCCGACCTACGGCGGACTTGCTGGGCGCGATCTGGAGGCGATCGCCGTGGGCGTGCAGGAGTCGCTCGACGAGGACTATCTTCGCTACCGCATCGCTTCGACCGCCTACCTGGGCAACCACATCGCCGAGCAGGGTGTGCCTATCGTGCAGCCGCCGGGCGGCCATGCCATCTATCTTGACGCGCATGCGTTCCTGCCGCACATTCCGCTGGAGGAATTTCCCGGTGTCGCCTTGGCGACGGAGTTATATCTCGAAGGCGGTATCCGGTCAGTCGAGATCGGCAGCCTGATGTTCGGCAAGGCCGCGAAGATGGAACTGGTACGGCTGGCGATTCCACGTCGTGTCTATACTCAGAGCCATGTTGATTATGTGATCGAGGTGATCCTGGCAGTGTGGAAGCGCCGTGAGCAGATACGCGGCATGAAACTGACATATCAGGCACAGTTCCTGCGTCACTTCACCGCGCATCTCGAGCCTGTGGAAGAAGCCGTAGCGCAGCCTGTAGGCTGAAGCATCGGAGCCTGCGTAATGCGGCCTCGTGCCTTTAGAATTGTCATCACGAGGAGGGCTTCAGCCCGACGAGGGGTCTGTTGTTCCTTCGCATCTTGGAACGGTCGTCGAAAGTGGAGATTTCTAAGACTCCCACACTGTGGCACCGATCCGGGATAGCGGTCCTTCGACTTCGGCGACCAACAGAAGACCGCCTGCGCTCAGGATGACACCTTTAATAAAACCGCGCTAACAGCCCACGCGTGCTCTGGAATCGCACGCCGCGGTTCGCACGTGAGCGATGCAATCGGTCCGTGTTACTGCCCGCAACCAATGCTGGGCGTCGCCTCCATCACCGGCGAAATCGGCTGCAGTTTCTGTTGCGTCAACTGGGTATTCACCGCCGGCAGCTCTTGATTCATCAAGTCGGACCACTGTTGTGCGACCTTGGTCAGGTCCTGACAGTAGTCGTGATAGGCGGTGCGCATGGCAGCCGTCGGCGCCTGATCAGCCTGACCGGCCGTCTCTGACAGTCCCGAGAACTCCCCGTTCAGCAGCGTGTAGGTGGGCTTTGGCTTCCCGAATCCTCCGAATCCGCGCTGTTGCTCACCTTGAAGTTTTTGCACTTTCGCCTGGAAATCATTCAGTGCGTCGAGCCCGGCCTTGGCTTCCGTATTTTTCTGCAGCGCGGTCTGACGGTCCGTCACTTGACCCAGGAATTTCTCTGCCTGTCGATGCGAGTCGAAGCTTTGCGTGACCAGCTTATCAATCTGCAGCTCGAAGTCGAGTTGCTGCTGCAAATCTGCTTGCGTAATTTTGACGCGTGGATCCATGGCAACGGTGAGCGGCTGCTTGTACGTTTTGCCGTCAACGCTGAGCCGCACCTCGTACGTGCCGGGCACGACGAACGGCCCTTGCGGCTCGGCATGAGTTCGTTCATACAACGCCGAGATAGGATACGTGTGTTGGATTGCATCCGGCGCGGCATAGCGCAGGTCCCACACATAGCGATTCATTCCGGCATTCGTCGGCAGCGGCGTCGGATGATAAAGCCAGTAATTTGGAACCGGTGGCGGCTCTTCACTGCGCATCGTTTCAGGAGTGCTGGAGAGTCGGCGAACCAACTGCCCCTTCTGGTCGTAGATTGCGATCGACACTTCACCCGGGGGCGGCGTCTTGAAGTAGTAATCGAGAATCGCGCCTGTCGGCGGATTGTCGCCCGCGGGCAGCTCAGGAGGCAGCGGCGTGTCCTGGTTCATGTCGTTGCGCAGTCGAATCGCAGTCGCCGGGCGGAAAAGGTGAACCGTCGATTCCGCTACTTTGTTGTCGATCTGCCGCAGCGGTGCCAAGTCATCAAGGATCCAGAACGCGCGTCCGTACGTCGCTGCCACCAGATCATCGTCGTGTACCACCATGTCGCGCACCGAGACGGTCGGCATGTTCTGTTGTAGCGTGCCCCAGTGATCGCCGTTATCGAATGAAACAAACGGTCCGGTCTCTGTTCCGGCATACAGCAGTCCCACCCTCTTGGGATCTTCGCGCACGACTTTGACAAAGCTGAAGTCAGGAATGCCGGTCACGACCTCCTGCCAGCTCTTGCCGTAATCGCTGGTGCGGTAGATGTGCGGCTTGAAATCGTTGCCCTGATGGTTGTCGACTGAGACGTAGGCCGTGGCTGCGTCGAAATGCGAGGCTTCGGCCATCGTAATCTCGGAAAACTTCTGCAATCCTGGAGGCGAGACGTTCTGCCAGTTGGCGCCGTCGTCGGTCGTGACCTGGACCAAGCCGTTGTTGGTGCCCACCCAGATCACGCCGGCTTTCACGGTCGACGGTGCAATCGTCGTGATGGCGCGGCGATCGGGCGGCCGCATCGTCTCCTGCTCTTCCTGCGCCTTTGGCTTCTTGTTCTCGGCTTCTTTCTCTTTCGTCTGATCGGTCTTTCCGGCCTCAGGCTTGTTCTGTTCCTCTTCAGCCTTTGGAGGCTCGGGTTCTCCCGGCCGTTTCGTCAGGTCCGGGCTGATCATCTTCCAGGTTGTGCCTTCGTCGCGAGTCTCCATCACGAACTGCGTTCCCTCATACAAAACGTGCGGGTTCTGAGGAGAGAACGCGATCGGTGGATTCGTCGCAGTGCGGTAGTCGCCGTCACGGCTCACGTTTGGCGAGATGACCTTCACTTGCCGGTTCGTTCGATCGACACGCCACAGGCCACGAGCTTCACCACCGGCGTAAACGATGTTAGGGTCGATGGGGCTGGGCACGATGTAACCGAATTCATAAGCGCCAATCGGATCCCAATCCAGAAACGTGATTGCGCCGTAGTCGCCGCGGCTGAGCGTTCCCACCGAGCCGCTGTCCTGCTGCGTGCCGTAGACCCAGTACGGAAAACGATTGTCGGTGGAGACGTGATAGATCTGTCCTGTTGGCTGGTTGTACCACGAGGTCCAGGTCTTGCCGCCGTCCATGCTGATGGTCGCCCCCTGATCGCTGCCCATGATCATGTAGTCGGGGTTAGTGGGATCAATCCACAGCGCGTGATTGTCGTCGCCGCCCGGCGCGCCCTTATACGACTCGAAGGTAACGCCACCGTCGGTGGAGCGGTAGAGGGAAGTCTGTGCGACGAAGACGATGTCAGGATTGTGCGGGTCAAGAAAGACGCGGCTGAAATAGCCGTTGCCCGTCACGCGCACGTCATCGGTGATCTTCTTCCAGGTGGCACCACCGTCATCGGAGCGATAGAGCCCACCTTCCTTGCGCTCCGACACGATGAGATAAACGCGCTGGCCTCCGGGCGCGACCACCACTCCCATGCGTCCGAGATGCGCCTTGGCGAATTGCGGGATCGTAACGGCAGTCCAGGTTTCACCGCCATCGGTGGTTTTGTAGACACCCGCGCCTCCGGTACCCAGCAGACCGGCGAACGGCGTGTCGGGATTCACGTAGTGGTACCAGAGAGTGGCGAAGCCGATCTGCGGATTATCGGGCGCGAAGGCAACATCGATGGCGCCGGTCTTGTCGTCCTTGTAAAGAACCTTGCGCCAGGTCTTGCCACCGTCCGTCGATTTGAAAACGCCGCGCTCTTCATTGGGCGCAAAGGTGTGGCCGAGAGCGGCTGCGAAAATGACGTCGGCATTTTTGGGATCGACCCAGATGGCGGCGATGTGCCGTGAATCCTCCAGTCCGATGTGCTGCCAGGTGTCGCCACCGTCGGTGGACTTCCACATGCCGTTGCCCTGGTTCACCGCGCCGCCCACGTTACTGACGTCACCGGTTCCGATGTAGACGATGTTGGTATTCGACGGCGCAACGGCAATCGCTCCGATGGACGCGACGTTCTGTTTGTCGAAGATCGGCTTCCACACCATGCCGCCGTCGCTGGTCTTCCACGCTCCGCCGCCCGCCGTTCCCATGTAATAGATGGCGGGTTGACCGGGAACACCGGTCACTCCCGTGACCCGTCCGGCGCGGAAAGGGCCGATCTGCCGCCACTGCATTCCGGAGTAGAGCGACGGAGAGTATTGCTGAGCGATGATCGCGGGAACCGTGAGAAAGAGCATCGTGAATACGATGATGCGGCGGATTGCAGGAGACAGCGCGGGGCCGCCCTGGGCAAGCGTCATTTGTGCGTAACCCCCAAAGGGAAGAGATTACACCAGAGGGCTGTCGGCAATCAGCTGTCGGCTATCAGTTGGAGCGCTGGTTTGTTCAAAAGAGGTTTTGCTCATGCGGTGCTTTCCAATCGGAACCTGGCCGACGCAACCCTCAAGCCGCTGTGAAGAACAGCGGGTCCCTCCGTTCGGACTGAAGTCCTCGGTCGGGATGACAAATCATTGAGGGGTTCAGAAAACAAATGTCAGCTAAGAACTGACAACTGACAACTGACAACTGATTACAACTTCACCGGCCCAAAAGCCAGGCCGCCGATGACGGCTCCGGCCAGCACCAGCCATGCAGGGTTGAGCCGGGTCAGCAGTAGGATCAGCAGCACAGCGACCGCGATCAGCGCGGTCATCCAGCCAGTGACGGCGCCGCGGGCAAGACTCAGGCAGCCGGCCAGCAACAATCCAATCGCCACCGGCGAGAGCCCGCGCTCGATCGAGCTCCTCCACGGCCACTTCTCCAGATGTTTCCAGAGCCGTCCAATCAGCAGAGCCAAAACTGCGGTAGGACCGAAGAACGAGATGAGTGTTACCAGCGCACCCGGCACGCCCGCGGCCCACTGTCCGATGACGACGATCATCATCATGTTCGGCCCGGGCGCGACTTGTCCCATGCTGTACAGGTGAATCAGTTGCTCGAAGTTGAGCCACTGGTGAACATCGACAGTGAGATGTTTCATCTCCGGGAACGCGGCCAGGCCGCCGCCCACCGTAAGGATGGAGAGGTACGAGAAAACGCGGATGAGAGCGGCGAGTTGGTTCATGGCATGGTCTCTTTGATCTTGCGCGGGCGATACCACAGGATCGCAATGATGCCGACGACGACCAGCACCCGGGGCACGGACTGGTGAAGGCGATCGACGCCGTAGACGGTCAGCGCGACGAACACCAGATCGTAGACATGGGCCAGCGACTTCTTGCCGAGTTTGATGGTTGTCGCGAGGATGAGTCCGATGGCAGCCGCGGCGACGCCTTTCAGCGCTGCAGTCACCATGGGATTGTCGCCGCTCTGGTGATAGGCGATCCCGACCGCGAACATCAGCAGGCCACCGGGCAAGCAGATGGCGATCAATGCGGTTATCGCGCCGAGATAGCCGCAAAGAGTATCGCCTACCAACACAGCCATATTGGTTGCGTTCAAGCCGGGCAGGCTCTGACTGATCGCCAGGTATTCCACAAACTCCTGGTCGCTCACCCAGCCGCGCTTGTCCACCAGGCCGTCGCGAAGATAGGCCACGACTCCGCCACCGAAACTGGTGGCCCCAATGAAAAGAAACTCGAGAAAAATGGAAAGAATCGAGACGTCCTGGCCGGGTGCTTCGTCGGCAGGCGCCGCTACCGCGGTCTTCGCGACGGAGTCATTCATGACTTTGAGGAGCGTTACCCTTGAGCCGGTAAACCATGCCTGTCTTGGTGGTGCCCAGAGAGATCCAGTCCTGCACTTCCCGCTGCAGGCTGACGAAGAATTGTTCCGATAGCCGCTTGGGCTTGTCGTGCACGTCGCTGCCTCGTGCGAACTTCAGCTGATAAGCAAACTCACCGACCAAGGGTGTGTGATCGCCGCGATTGCGCCACAAGGCAACGTTGCAGTGCCCCTCGATACCCTTGCCGAAGTCAAGGTCGCCCAGTTCCAGCAGCACCTCTTCCACGATGGATTCGTTGACCAGCGTCACCTGCTCATCTTTCGATTTCTTCAGCACAGCCAGAGCAGGGAAGACATGCGCCAGGCTCCACATGCCGAACTTGTCGCCCTCGTGCATCTGGCTCAAGCCAAATTGGCAATTGTGCGAATAGAGAATCCGAAAGCCGCCGACACTTTCCTTCAGAGGCAGCGCTTCGGCCTTGAACTTGATCTGGTACTTGCCGGCAACGTTGGGCCTGACATCGACTTTCGCTGCGGTCATCTCGTCGGGATGGCGGAACTTGAAGACGATCTCCGGATCGCCCACCGGGAAGCCGTCAATGTAGGTAATGCGGCGCCGAAGGATGAAGGCATTGTTGTAGAGCCGGAAATCCGGCGTATCCATGAAGACGATTTCGCGGATGTCGGGGCGGCGGCCGACCTTGGGATCGGTGATGAAGCCGACTTTAAGCTCTCTGGCGCAATGCTGTACCAGTCTGCCGAAGTCACGGAAGCTTTCTACCGAGGTGAAACGCTCCGGCTTCAGGATGATCTTGGCTTCCATATACTGCACGGAATCCAGCGGATGACCATCGCCGTATGCGCCGGCGGGCTTGACCTCTTCGCATACCCAACCATCGTCAACCGCGGTTTGGCCGGAGCCTGCTTCCTTCACGGGCTTTGCATTCTTGTCTTTTTCCTTGTCCTTCTTGTCGTCCTTAGACACGCTGGTACCTCCCTTTCACTTCGCCGTCCGCCTTGCTGCCACGATTATTCACGTAAGCAGGCGGTTGCGATACTGGAAAAACTGTTAGAGAAATAGTCAAAGAGCCCTACGGGACCTTGCGTTTTCACCGTTTATCCCAGGATGCGCGAGAAAACATCGGCTCTGGACGGCTTATTAATTTCGTGAGGAATGTGCGAAGTAAATCGGAAGAGCTGCAAAGAGAGTTGGCTAAACGATCGACGAGCCCGCGTCCGCCTGTTCGTGCGCGTGGTAGCTGGAGCGTACCAGCGGACCGGACTCTACGTGACGGAAGCCCATTTTCAGCGACTCGTCTTTGAGGAAACGGAATTCTTCCGGGGGATAAAGCCGAGCGACAGGCAGATGATCTTTCGAAGGGCGTAGATATTGACCGATGGTGAGGATGTCGACCTTGCGAGCCGCGAGATCTCTGAACACCTGGAGCAATTCGTCTGTGCTCTCGCCCAGGCCGACCATCACCCCGGTCTTCGTGGGGATTGACGAATTGATTTCCTTGGCGCGTTCCAGCAGGCGCAACGTGCGCTCATAGCGGGCGCCGGAGCGGGCAACGCGATACAGGCGCGGAACCGTTTCGGTGTTGTGGTTCAGGATGTCCGGCTTCGCATTCATCACGATCTGCAGCGGCTCCTCCCAACCCTGAAAGTCGGGGATCAGCACCTCGACGCGGCAGCCGGGAACGCGGTTGCGGATCTCGCGAATGGTCTCCGCGAACACTTTCGCTCCACCCACATTGTCATCGTCGCGATTCACGCTGGTGACGACGGCGAACTTCAACGCCAACTTTTCGACTGCCTCAGCCACGCGGCGGGGCTCATCGAAATCGATGGCCTGGGGACGGCCCTTGGGTACGGCGCAGAATCCGCAGCGGCGGGTACACAGGTTGCCCAACAACATGAAGGTCGCAGTGCGATGATTCCAGCACTCGCCGATATTGGGGCAGTGCGCCGATTCGCAGACGGTGTGCAAGTCCAGTTTGCGCGCCAGGGTCTTCAGGTCGTGATAGTTGTCGCCCATGGGGGCGCGCGCCTTCAGCCAATCCGGCTTGGAGGCCGGACGCCGTGGGCCAATCTCGATCTGGATCAGTTCGGGAGCGGTCGCCATGGGATGAAACTATTGTAAAGCAGCTGTGAGCTTGGTGCTATGAGCCGTGACCTCCACCCAGTTGGATGTTGTTGAGACAGCATACGATTCGCGGCCTCACCCCCGGTAAACCTCTGAACAGCATGCCCAAGCCCACAGCTCAAAGCTCACGGCCCATAGCCCTACAACGTATGCAAATACGCCATCAGATCATCGAGTTGCTGTTGCGTCAGCTTGTTCTGGAAGGCCGGCATCTTGTCCCGGCCGAGCAGGATGATGTCGCTCACGCGGTCATCATTTGCCGGCATGCCGTTCTTCATGAACGGCTTCTTGAACAGTCCCTGAAGGCTGGGTCCCTTCAGGCCACGACCGATGTAGGCAAAGTGGCAATCAGCGCAGCGCGTTTCATAGACACGCCGTCCTGCGGCCTGCTGTGCGTTCAGGCCTAGCTCGGCATCGGTTTTGTGAGGTTCGGCGTCGCAGGCGCCAAGAATCAATATCGCGATCAGGCCGGCCAGGGTTAGCAGAACAAAGCGCGCGCGCTTAAGCTTCAACGGTCCTTCCAGAGATGCTGTATTTGCATGGGCGGAGGCGGTTGCAGCGTCTCCATCAGAGGTAGAATACACCTCGCATGCCGGTCAGCATCAAACGCGTTTACCTCAAGCCGTCACCCGAGGACGGCGCTCGCGTGCTGGTAGATCGCCTGTGGCCGCGGGGTCTCACCAAGCAGGCGGCCGCTCTGGACGCGTGGTTGAAGGACCTGGCACCCTCGAACCAGTTGCGCAAGTGGTTCCACGAGCATCCCCAGCAGAGAAGCAAGTTTCGTCAGCAGTATCTGAAAGAGCTTTCGTCGGAGGCGGCTGCGCAAGCGCTGCAAGAGCTCTATGAGATCCGCAACCGGACCTCGCAACTCACCCTGCTCTTCGCCTCGAAGAACGAGGACTACAACAACGCTTCCGTCTTGCGGGAGTTGGTGGACGGCGAGCGCAAACCTCCCACGGGAACCGGGCCGATTCGGGCAGCAACTTCGCGGCGCGCGCGCGCCGCACAACGCCGGCCATGATTCCTTGCGGTACTGGGTTATCCGCTCTCCTGCTGCCGCCGCAATCTGCGAGTTTCCGCCAGCAGCGCCATGCTGTGCATCAGGTTCTGCATGGTGACGATGCCAACCAGTCGCTGCTGATCGACCACCGGAATCATATTGAGGCCGCGATTTCCGAGTTTTCGGAAGGCCGATGCCAGCGAGTCGGAGCGCTGCGCAATATCGAAGGCGCGCACCATGGCCGACTGCACATAGCCATTGCCCCCGTGGCGTAGCGCCTCCACGATGCTCTGCTTGCTGATCACCCCCACCATGTCCAGTCCGCGAACCACAGGAAAGTCGTCCTGCAGCGTGTGAACGGCTTTGTAGAGCGCATCTTCCAGCGTATCGGCTGGCGAAAGCGTGGAGAAGCCGGTGAGCATCACATCTTCCATGCGCACGCTCTCCAGCACCGACTGAAACACGACCGAGCGATCCTCCAGCTGTGCGCCGAAAAACAGGCAGACACCGATCAGCATCAGCCACGCATTCCAGACGCCCAGGAAGATGAGCAGCATGGCAAAGCCCTGCCCGATGGTGACGGCGATGCGGGTGGCCCGCACATATTCCATGCGTTCTGTGAGGTAGGCCCGGAGCACGCGGCCTCCATCCATGGGATAAGCGGGGAGCAGGTTGAAGCCGCCAAGGAAGACGTTGCCCCAGAACAGGGCGCGAGGGAGATTGGCAGCATCGACAAAGGGCCGCGACCACAAGCGGGCCTGCGGCAAAAATCCGACGATGAACGCGCCTGCGATGGCGGCAATCGCCAGGTTCACCAGAGGGCCGGCAATCGCAATACGAATGTCGCGCGTGGGATTTGAATTGTGCGGGCCCATGTCTTCCATCAGGGTCACGCCGCCGATGGGCAACAGTATGATGGACCGCACGGCGACTCCACTGCGTTGCGCGACCAGCGCGTGGCCGAGTTCATGCAGCACCACGCAGGCGAAAATGATGGCTACCAGGGCGACTCCGCGCACCGCACCATTCGTCCCCAGCGTGGCCGACTGGGTGACCCAGACGAACAGCAGCAGGACAATGAAGGTGACGTGAATGCGCAGATCGACGCCGAATAAACGGCCCGCCGGAAGTGACCAGCTCCTCATGTGATGATTCCCACTACCAATTCTATACACTTGGGAGCGACAGAGCTTGGCATCCTTTGCGGTCGCAACTCATGACATCTCTACGGCGGACGATTTTCTTACTGCTCGTGCTCAGCATCGCGGCCAGCACTCGCGAGGCCGCCGGCCACGGTCAATTGGTTTACATCACGGTTCATGGTGCCTCGCTCGAGCACAACCATGTTGCAGACTCGTCCGATCGGGAAGTAGCGATCTACCTGCCGCCGAACTACGACAAAGCTACACAGCACTATCCGGTGCTCTTTCTCCTGCATGGCTATACAGGCAACGATCGCGGCTGGATGAACCCGGACTATGTCGGCCTGCCCGGGATGATGGACCGCTTGATCGACCACCACGCGATCGAACCAATGATCGTGGTGATGCCGGACAGCTTCAACCGCTTTGGCGGCAGCTTCTATGTCAATTCAGAGCTCTCGGGCGAGTGGGAAGACTTCATCGTTCGCGACCTTGTCAGTTACGTCGACGCCCACTACCGCACCTTGGCGGTTGTGGGCAGCCGCGGTATTGCCGGACACTCCATGGGCGGCTATGGTGCGCTGCGGATCGGCATGCTGCATGCCGATGTGTTCAGCGTTGCTTATGGACTGAGTCCGTGCTGTGTCGTTTGGGACGAAAGCGAGTTCCGCGACGACGTGGTCAAAGCGCAACAGGCTAAGAATTTGCAGGGAATCATTTCCGGGGGCATGGGTCCGCAACTGGCTCTGGCGGTCGCTGCGGCGTTCTCGCCCGACCTTCACAACCCGCCCTTTGGCGTAGATTGGCCGTTCGACACGAAGGGTCACCCCGTACCGGCTGTCATCGCGCGGTGGAAGGCGAACCTGCTGGACGAAATCACGGCGAAGTATGCAGCCGGTGGGGAGCGGTTGCAAGCGCTGGCTTTCGATGTCGGGCGGCAGGACGAGCTGTTGCCCTCCGTGCGGCAACTTGATAAGCAAATGACGAAGCTCGGAATCGCCCACGGGTACTCGGAATACGAGGGCACGCACAGCAGCCGAGTCGGCCAGCGGATGGAAACAGTGGTGCTGCCCTTGATGTCGAAGCACCTGAAACATTGATCGCCGAAGTCGCTGCTCTGGCGCCTTCCTTTTTGTGTGAAACTGTCGTGATGCGCGTCATCGCCGGACAATTTCGCAGCCGCCCTCTGCAGTCGTTAGCGGGAATCGATTTGCGTCCTACCAGCGATCGGCTGCGCGAGACATTGTTCAATGTCCTGGGTGCGGCGCGCGATCTGTCGGGCACAGTCTGGCTCGACCTGTATGCGGGCACGGGTGCGGTGGGCATCGAGGCGCTGAGCCGTGGGGCTAGACAAGTTTATTTTGTTGAGTCGGCAAAGAAGCATGCGCGCCTGTTGGGCGATAATCTGCAATCGCTCGGCATCACCTCTGGCTTCGAAGTGCAGGAGCGCGAGGTGGCGAAGGCATTGCCGCTGCTCGATAGCACGGGCGTGGTCTGCGATTTCTGCTTTCTTGATCCGCCGTATACCATGCGTGGAACTTACGAGCAGACGCTAGGATTCCTGGCTCAATCGCGTTTGTTACAGCCCACAACCATTGTCATTGCTGAACACGAGAAGAAATTCAATCTGGAAGAGAGGTTTGGTGCATTGCTGCGCTATCGGCGCCTGGAGCAGGGCGACGCGGTGCTGAGCTTCTACCGGCTGAGCTAAGTTGTGTCAGAGCCCTGAAGCCGTTACTCGGCGTGCCGCCGGGGAACGCGTTTCGAAAGATTACACAGCGTTTCGTACACCACGGTATCGGAGCTGCGCGCCAGCTCCCACGCGCTGATTTGTTCGTCTCCGCTGCGTCCGATCAGCACCACTTCATCGCCAATCGACGCACCGGGAACGCGAGTCACGTCCAGCAGCGTCAGGTCCATCGAAATACGCCCAACCATCGGAACTCGCCGGCCCCGCACCAGCGCCTCGCCCCGACCTACTGCCGGATCGTCATCCAGCGAGGGCACTGGATCTCCGGCGTGAATCGATACTTTGCGCGACAGTCCATCGCCATATCCGACCGATACCGCCGCGATACGCGCCGGCGCCGAAGTCACATAAGCACCGCTATATCCGAGCGGCTGACCGGCGGGAACGTCGCGCAATCCCAGGATGTGCGTCTTCCATGCGAGCACCGGCTTCAGGGGCAGCGCCGGGGCATCGTTTACCAGAAAACCGTCGCGATAAACCGGTTGCTCATAGCCGTACAGCGCAAGTCCTGGACGCACGAAGTTGTGCCAGGTGTGGGGCCGGGCCGAGACAGCGCCACTGTTGGCCAGATGGCGAAGACGCGGGTGCAGTCCGTAGTCCGCGAGATCGCGCAGAGCGGCGTCGTAGCGCTGGATCTGCAGCGCGGTATCTTCGTCGTCCAGGACTTCGGAGGATGCCAGATGACTGAAGACTCCCTCGAAATCGATTTGCGGCAGCCGCCTCACGCTTTCCGCAAAAACCCTCAACTCGGCAAGGGGAAGTCCAAGACGCGACATGCCGGTATCGATCTTCAAGTGTATAGGCGCACGTTCGGTAATACCGAGCCGCGTAACCGCACGTGCCAGTGCCTCGGCCTGCTCCAGACGGAACACCGCCGGGGTGAGGGCGTGACGCAGGGCTTCTTCCTCTTCACCGGGATACAGCCCGCACATCACTAGAATCCGCGCGGTAATGCCTGATTCGCGCAGAACGATGCCCTCGTCGGTAGAGGTCACACCGAACCAGGTTGCGCCCGCTTGCTGCAGCGCAGGAGCACACTCTTCCACACCGTGACCGTAGGCATTGCACTTCACCACGGCGCAAATCGTGACGTCCCGGCCAACATGGTCTTGCACCACGCGAAAATTGTGGCGAAGCGCCGACAACGAGACTTCAGCCCAGTTGGGTCGAGTTTCAATGCGAGAGGATGTGAGAGTCGTAGCCAACGATTCGATGATACAGCCGACGCGCAGAGCTGACGAGCGCGCGGGCAGTTACCAGAGCGATGCCGATCCTCTGGCTGAGCTGAGTTGCGGGCCGGAGATCCTCGAATCTCTGAGCCGGCTTCAAACACGGCGCTCCCGGCAATCATCGTACTAGGTGCAAGCAGACATATTTCCGCGGCAGGAGGTGCAAATGGCCGAACCCTCTCAAACTGACCCAAATCCGCATAGCCGGTTGTCTTCCAGCATGACCTCTACGGATGAATCGCTCCTTCCGGAAACGGACGCCCCGCTCGCGCTTCCGGGGACGTCAACCTTGCAAGCTCTGCAGCGACCGGGCAATCCACAATTAAACCGGTCGGCAGAGGCGCTGGGGCGCAGCATGGGAAACGCGGTCGCCGGCGTGAAAAACCTGCCTCGGCAGTTCGATCGGCTGCGCTCGAAGATTCACCTGGTGCATGCGGTGGATTCATCGGAGTACTCGACGAGTTCGGGCGAGGTTGTGGGGGAGTGGCGCGACGCGCTGGAAAGCAGCGTTGCCGAAGCCGCCGAGACGGCACGAAAATACCGGTCCATTATGGCTGAACTCGCCAGCCAGCGGATGCGAGAGCTGAGGAGCGTCAGCCAGCGCAGGTATTTCGCAGTGCGTCGAGACCTGCGCCACCGGCTGGACAAGATGCACAGGTTCTCGTCCGAAGAGCCCTTGCAGTTCATCGCTGGTTGTGCCGCCACAGCTTTTGTGGTGGGAGTGGCGCTGCGAATCGGGAGATCAAATCATGAATAACGGATACACCAAGAGCGTCGCGGAAGTGCTGACCGACCTGAAGGTCGAATTGCTGGAATTTATCGGCACCCGCATCGCGATGCTGCACTCTGAGATGCAGGAGAACTTTCAGTCGTTGAGGCTGGCACTCCCAGTGCTGATCGCGGGCCTGGTTCTGCTGGGAACAGCGTGGCTTCTGTTCACCGGCGTGCTAGTCGTGGTGATCGGAATTGCCTTTGAGCCGAGTCCGTGGGCGTATTCCTTCTCGCTGATTATCGTAACCATAGCCTACTTACTTCTGGGTGGCTTAATGACGACGCGCGCTTGGAAGCGAATGGCCGAAAGGGGTATAACCCCACGTCGCACAATTCACGTCCTGCAGCAGGACAAGATCTGGATTCAAGCGGAGACCAAGGCACAGTTATGAACATCCAGACTCACCTTTCCCCCGACGTGCTCGAAAGACGCGCGGAAGAGCAGCGTAACCGCATTGACGACTCGCTGCACCACCTCAAGGTGTCGGTACGTGAAAGCGTTCGCCAGCACTTGGACGTTAAGGGCTACGCGCGCCATAACTTGCCGAAATTAGCGAGTTTCGCTTCCGTCCTGGCCTTAGTGGCCGGTTACGCTGTAGCGGGTACGTTCACCAGACACTAGTCTGACAATTCGCCTCGACGAACCTTAACCCTAACCGGCCATTCCGCCATCACCTGCCCCGAAAGAGCTATTCCTCAGCGTACATCCGTGGTATAAAACCGATGATGATACTTAGCCCGTCTTAAGGCGGGTGCTTTCATGGGAGCCCAGTTTCTTTCGCACTCATAGGGACTTGAACCGCTAAGGAAGGATGGCTCCAAGGCCTAACACCATGATCAACGTCATCATCGCTGACCATCAAGCGATTTTCCGTGCGGGCATTGCCAAGGTGCTGGCCGTTGAAGAAGACGTTCGAATCGTAGGACAACCTCAATCTCCTGAGCAGTTGCTCAACGCATTAGACAAGCTCAGGCCGCGGGTCGTTATCCTCGCTTCCAGCTTTCTCTCCTTCCTGCACGAAGTCCGATGTATTGCCGACCGGCATATGACTTCGGTGTTGATGTTATGTGACAACACGGAGAATGCATCCGACTTCATGCGCATGGGCGTGCAGGGAGTGATCTATCGCTCGGCTAGTGGCAACATGGTGGTGGAAGCGGTGCGGCGGTTAGCTCTGGGTCAGTCCTTCCTGCAGGGTCCGAACTCCGCCGAGGTCGAGGTGAGCGAAGATCTGGTGGGTGCCCGGGTGCGCAAGCGGCTCTCCGACCGCGAGTTGCGTATCATCGCAGCCATCGTGCAGGGATACAAGAATCGCGAAATCGCGATGCAGCTTTACACCACCGAGCAGGTCATCAAGAACGCTTTACGGAACATCTTCGACAAAATCGGCGTGTCCGACCGGCTGGAATTGGCGCTTTTCGTGGTTCATCACCGCATGCTGGCGCAGGCGACCGCTTCGCTCGCCGTAACCCCGGGTCGTAGCCGGGCGGCCGCGGCCACGGGAAAGCACGATTTCAATTCGCGTTCGATCTCCCACACCATCAATTAATTCAGGCTGAAAGCTAGGCCGCGCTGGGGGCCTGCTCTGCGGCATCTGGAGCCGCGGGAAGCGTGACGTAAAAGATGGTTCCCGCCGCAGGAGCACTCTCGAAACGAATCTCTCCCCCCTGAGCCTTTATGGCCCGGCGAGCCCCCGCCAAACCCAATCCCGTTCCCTTTGCCTTGGTAGTGTAATAAGGCGAAAAGATCTTCTTTTGTTCTTCCACGGAGATGCCGACCCCGGTGTCGCGCAGGCTGATAAGCACATCGCGGTTAACCCGGTTGCAGTGGACAGTTAATGTTCCACCTTGCGGCATGGCATCAAGTGCGTTCAGCACCAGGTTCGTAAAAGCTCGTCGCAACTCGTCCGGGTTGGCCTTCACCTGGCCGCACTCCTGAGTCTCCCGAACCACATTCACCTTGGTGTGGGTCTCCAATATCGGGTTAGTCAACTCCAGAACTTCCTCCAGCAGAGCCCGAACGTTGACCAGCGAAGGCTTCTCCCTGCCTCCAACCAGATAGTCGCGGGTGTTACGGATGGTCTCAGCGCCGTAATGAACCGCATTGCCGATAATGCTCAACACCGTTCGATCACGGTCGGAACGCTGACGATCGTTCTCCAGGACAACGACGGCTTCGTTGATGGTGTTTAGGACATTGTTGAAGTCATGCACCAATCCTGCCGTCATTTGGCCCACCGCGACGTGCCGCTCGTTGCTGTCCGAGTGTCGTTGCAGGGCCGCGAGTTCGGTGACATCCTGCATCATCAGCAGAACACCGGCGACTTGGCCCGCCTGGTCACAAACCGAACGGGCAGACAGGGTGACCCTCATCGTATCTCCGTTGAGACAATGAAAGATCATTTGTCCGCTGCGAATCACCTCACCCTCGAGCACTCTAGGGACAAGCACCTCGAAGTCTTCGGCGCTTTCCAGTTTGCCGTGCAGCAGGGGGCCCACATCACGACCGAGAAGTCTTGTGCGAGGCTGTCCCAGCAGCCTTTCTGTGGAGTCGTTTAGAGCGACGACCCTGCCCCTGACGTCGAGCAGAAATACAACTTCCGGCAGCGCTGCCAACACCGATGCCAGGTTGACCTGACGTTGCGGACCCGCTGTTCGTTTTTTCTTTCCTCCTTCAATCACATTCAGCAACATGGCCCCCAAAAGACCCAGTTCCCACCCAATGCTCCTGCCAAGAATTGCAAGCCCCATAGGCTGCACCCGGTTTCTGTGGAAATGCCAGTGCAGTCGCATGTGGCGTCAGACTGGATCTTCTATCTTCTTGCTCATGGCGTTAGATGGCGCGGGTGCAGGCCGGGATGTGGGAGGTCAGACGAATTCGAGGGTCTTCAGAGTTTTACGCTGAAAACACGGGACATCCCTTGCTGCTAAGGTTTGTTTTCGAATGAACTCAGTGAGCCGGGTGATCGCTGGTCTTTAGCAGTTCGTTCACTATGGTCACTAATTCTTCTGGATTGACGGGCTTTTCGAGGTAAAGGTCTGCCAGAGGTTCAGCGGCTTGAAACGCTTCCGCCACGTACCCGGAAACAACCACGACAGGCATGGTGGAGTGCGTCTTGGCCGCCTGCACGATTGAGCGGCCATTGGCGTCACCCAGACGCCAGTCGGTCACTACGGCGTCGTAGGTGTTCTGGGTCAGCTTCTCGATGGCGTCATGCGCCGAGGTCGATGGCGTAGCCTGGTGCCCAGCAGCCTCCAGAATGGCACACTTCAGCGTCACAATGTTCGGTTCGTCGTCCACACAGAGGATTCTTGCCATATGGTTTGTCCTTGGACGATATGAGCTGGATTGCCGGTATCAAAGCCTACGGGCGCTTGGGCCCCACTGCTTTCAACTTGCCCGTATTGTTTAGCACCGTTGTGCTTATTGTCAAATTCTTCCGAAACCAGGCACCCAGAGACGCCCGCTATGGTTGCGGCGGTGATTGCGGTGGCTCCGGCTGCGGCACCGTTGAAGCCGGACTCTGCGGAGCAGGTCCTGGTTGTGGCGCCATCTGCGGTTCCGACCCGGCCCTCCGGGCCCCAGGGGTTGCAGCTTAGGCGTCGTGATGTCGTTATTGTTCGCCGGCAACACCCCTGGAACTTTCGGCTCATGCACCACCCTTGCGCCTTCCGCATCGGTCAGGTCTATGCCCAGCCGGCTGAGCGTGTCGGCAGTCGAAAGATCGAGTTGGACCTTCGATTTCTCGTAGTTCGTGGCTGCACTCAAGACGTTTGATTCCGCCTGCGTCAGGTTACTCGACGCTTGCAACACCAAGGTTCCTGTGGAAGCGCCCATGCGTAGTTTCTTTTGTTCCGCGTCGAGCGCTTCGGCGGCGTAATCGCGGGCCGCAATGGCGGCTTGCAATGCCACCCAGTTCTGTTGCAACGCGAACTGTGCTTGCCGCACTTGCAGCATGATCGTGTTTTCCGTCTGGAGCAGGCTCAATTGCGCCTGCCTATATTCCAGAGAGGAGCGCTCCTGATCCGCCTGTACTTGCCGGTTGCGTAAAGGGATGGAGAGGTTCACTCCCACTCCTTTATCCGGCGCCGAGCTGTTGAACAGGTTTCCGAAAGCTCCGGAATACGTCACCGGGAATCCAGGCGAGGCGCATCGTGTGGGGTCCGTGCAGAGCGGGTTATTCGGACCCGCCAGAGCGGATGCTCCGTAGAAGGCATAAAGATCCAATGCCGGCAGCAGCTCATTGCGAAGCGACTTCCGTGTGATTTCGCCATTCGTCAGGGTCAATCGGGCGGTCGCGATCTCCGGACGCTGTTTTAAGGCTTCTGCGATCAGGTCTTCTACCGAAGGAGTCTCGTAGGGCTGCGTTGTATTTAGCGTGTCGGTCGGTATAACCGGCGCAATCGCCAACATGGGGTCGGCCATGTTGCGCGTGATTGCGTTCTTCATCAGTAACTGCTGCAGCTGCAGGTTTACCTGTGCCGCAATAAGATTCTGCTTTGCGGTGGCAACCGCACTTTGGGATTGGACCACGGTGAGCGGCGCCAGAGTTCCGGCTGCCACCTGCTTTTGGTTGTCTGACAGCGTCTGGTTGGCGAGATCGAGGGCGCGCTGCTGCACCGTGACGTTTTCGTAAGCGTTCACCAGGTCCCAGTAAATATTTTCGATCTGCGACACCGTGGTGATGATCTGGTTGCGAAACGTAACTTCGGTGATCATCTTGTTATTGCGGGCGATGCGGATGTAGCGCAGATTGGGGTCGAAGCCGAAGCCCTGCAGCAGGTGCTGCCGCAATTGAAATTGGAAGTTAGGTGTCAGATAAGGATTCAGGGTGTTGAACAGCGCGTTAGATGCAATACGGGTGTTATTGAAGCCGACCGTCATCAGGGTTCCAGTCGCGAAGCCCTGCGAGTACAGAAAATTTGCCGTCGTGGTGTTCTCGGAGAGCGTAGTCGTGCCGGTGAAGACCGTGTTCGACTCTGGGGTTACGGCGTGCTGGACCGAAACCGTTCCGGTGATGACCGGATCGTAGTTGTCCAGCGGCGGACCTTCTCCCTGAGTGGACGCCACAATGCCAGCTGCACCGGCACCGGCGCCACCCACGCCGATCGACGTTCCGCCAACCCCGCCCCCCGTCGATCCGGTGGAAGATGTCCCCGTGCCTCCGGCGGAAGTGCTTCCGGTTGCTCCCCCAGGCGTGCCTTGCAATAACCCAGCGTTAACGCCCAGGGCTACGGCACCCGAGGACGTGCGCAGGATATCGGTATCGGCGATGGACAGGTTGTAGCGCTGAATACCGATATCGAGATTATTCTCGAGAGCGAGGGCTATGGCGTCGTTGAGTGAAAGATAGAGTTTGCCGTCCGTGAGCGTCTTATCCACGCCAGGCGAATTCTTGACGTTGACCGGAGGAACCGTGCGGGGAGCATAGATCACAAAGGGATTAGGCCATTGGCGCTTTCCGCGGCTATAGTCCTGCGAAGCATACGGATGTGCATTGTGCTGGGGCGCCGGCGCCTGGGGAAGCGGCGTTAACACCTGTAGTGGTCCCGGAGTCTCCTGTGGCGTTTGCGTCGCGGGCAAGGCTTGCGGCGTCGCCGTCGCTGTGTCCGGCTGGCTCGAGGTCGCGCCCGATTGCGATGAATCCTGGGCGAAGCTCGGCGCGCTCAGTAGGCCACCCAAAGAAAGCGCAAAGAAAAGCGTCAATTCTGTGAGCGTAAGGCAATTCGAACGTAAATCTGAAGCAGACATCACTTTCGTTCTCCTAGAGCACACGCTAAGAGCTTGCAGCCGTTTCCTGTCGCCTGATCAGTTTTCGAGAAACGGAGTGGAGATTCCAGATCAAGATTGCGGCGTAGGAAGTGAAAATCGATTTGAACCTCGTAGGGTGCAGAGAAAAGGTAGTATATCTGACACCAAGCAATGACAAGCGCCGCCTTTACACTGCTTAACATTGCTTAACACATCGAAAACAATGGGCGTTGTCGCAGCCATATCGAGGGCACAGTGCGCCGCAACCTGAAAATCACTCTGGCGTATGACGGCTCAGAATTCCATGGATGGCAAGTGCAGCCGGCGCTGCAAACTGTACAAGGCACACTTGCCGATTGCCTGAAGCGGCTTACTGGCGAAGACGTCTTGCCGCAAGGCTCGGGACGTACCGACACCGGTGTCCACGCCCTGGCGCAGGTTGCTTCGGTCCATCTGGAGACTCCGATTCCAGAACGCAACCTTATGGTTGCACTCAACGATCTGTTACCTCCGTCGATTCGAGTGAATTCGGTTGAACTGAAATCCGGCGACTTTCACGCCCGGCACTCGGCCAAGGCGAAGACCTATCGCTACCGCATTTACCGGGGTGATGTCTGCCCACCCTTTCTGGCGCGATATGTCTATCACGATCCTTATCCCATGAACGAAGAAGCGTTCATGCGCTCTTCCGAATGCGTGGTTGGGAAACATGACTTCACTTCGTTCGCCGCATCGGATCCGGACCGTACCGCGCGCCTGGCGGAAGAGGCGCAGAACGAAGACGAATCCCGTTCTGGTAACCTGCGCACGGTTCACTCCTCGCAATGGATGCGGACCGAGCACGAACTGATCTACACTGTCCGCGGAGATGGTTTCCTGCACCACATGGTGCGTAACCTGGTAGGGACATTTCTGCTTGTCGGCAAGGGTTCGCTGAAGATCGCGGACGTGCCCGCCATCCTCGAAGCCCGCAATCGCAGTGCCGCCGGACCCACGGCTGCCGCTTGCGGCTTGTATCTGGTAAGCGTCGAATATTGAACGGTGATTGTCATGCCCGCCGAAACCAAGAGCGTTGGTGCAGCCACCATCACTACGTACAATCCGGCCACCGGGGAAGCTCTGGCAGAGCTAGCCTGCGCCGATGCCGGTGATGTGCTCCGCGCCGTCGAACGCGCCAAGGATGCGCAGCCGCGATGGCAGGTAACTCCAGTAGCGCAACGTATCGCGGTACTCCGTCGCTTTCAGCAATTGCTGCGCCAGCAACGGGACGATGTGGCGCGTCTGATCTGCCGTGAGGCCGGTAAGCCCGCGGCCGAAGCACTCGCGACTGAGGTGCTGGTCGTTTTGGACGCAGCGGAATTCTGCATTCGCAAAGCTCATGCTTTCATGCGTGAGAGGGTTTTGCCCCACGGCAACCTCGCCATGAAAACCAAGCGCGGCAAGCTGGTGCGCGAACCCTACGGCGTCATCGGCATCATTGCCCCTTGGAATTATCCATTCTCCATTCCCGCAATCGAGACTCTGGGCGCCCTGGTAACCGGCAACGCCGTCGTCCTGAAACCCTCAGAATTCACTCCGCTGGTCGCTCAGGAGTTGGCGCGCCTTCTGGTTTCCGCAGGATTGGATCCCGCGCTGATGCAGGTGGTGGTGGGCGAGGGGCCGACGGGCGTGGCGCTGCTCGAGTCGCCTATCGACAAGCTGATTTTCACGGGAAGCGTCGCAACCGGCAAGCGGGTCGGCGAAGCAGCTGCACGCCGCTTGCTTCCTGTTGTGTTGGAGCTCGGTGGCAAGGATCCCATGCTTGTGCTGGACGACGCTGATGTGGAGATCGCCACCAGTGGCGCCGTCTGGGGCGCCTTCATGAATGCCGGCCAGACCTGTCTCTCGGTCGAGCGCTGCTATGTTCATCGCAGCTTGTACGAAACCTTCCTGCAAAAGTGCAGCCAGAAGATCGCCGGGCTGCGCGTCGGAAACGGTATTGCTTCTGAAGTAGAAATCGGCCCCATGATCCATGAGCGGCAACTGAAGATCGTCGAGTCGCAGGTGAACGACGCCGTACTGCGCGGTGCGCGCCTTCTGGCAGGTGGAAAACGTCTGACTGAACTCGGTCTAAACTTTTACGCTCCCACGCTTCTGGCAGATGTCACCGCCGACATGCGATTGATGCAGGAAGAGACGTTCGGTCCGGTCCTGCCCGTTGCCCCTTTTGACAGCGACGAAGAAGCGATTCGACTGGCAAATGATAGTGACTTCGGATTAGCGGCAAGCATCTGGACTCGCGATCGCAGCCGAGGCCAGGCCATGGCCTCAAAGATAAAAGCGGGGACGGTCATGCTGAACGACATGGTCTCCTGCTTCGGAATCGCCGAAGCCCCGCACGGCGGCTTTAAGCAAAGCGGCATTGGCCGCACTCACGGTGAGCTGGGACTGGAAGAGATGGTTCAGACCAAGTACGTCGATGCTGACCTTGTCCCAGGCATGCCGAAGGTATGGTGGTTCGGCTACGGTAAGAGATACCAGGAGCAGATGGGCGGGTTTGTCGATTTGCTCTTTGCGAAGAAGTTGGGTATGAGGTTGAAAGGGGCGCTTCTCGCCAGCGGGCTTTTCCGCCGATCCAATCGCATCTGATGTAACCGGAATCTTAGGCTGCCTTAGGCGGGTTCTGGTCGCGCTTCTGTTTGCGGCGTCTCATGAGCAGGTCCGCCAGATCCAGATATCGCTGGACCCAGCTGGCTGGCTGCTTTTCCGTGTCGGGTCGTGCTTCGCTCGGCCGTTGGGCCGGCTCGTTCTCCTGCTTGCGATTCATCATGCTTGGCCCGGATAATCTCTATGATTTCTGCAAATGAGACCTGCGCTCCTGCGTGGTTAGATGAGGGTTGCTTCGCGCAGTTGGCTGACCGACCTACGATAGGCCCGTGCTTAAACGGCTACTCTCTCGCATGCCAAAAGCCGCGGCGCCTGAGTCTTACAATCCGATGAACGCCCGAACTTTAAGAAAAAGCGGGAGAATCCGGCACGCATGGGCGATAATTCGAGTAGAAGCGCGTTTTCAGCAGGCTTTTGGATGCCGGCGCTGTGGGGTGCCGTCTAACAGTTACACATGTGGAATGTGTTGCTGGGCTTTCGGAAGACGCGAGTTCCGGCTTATCTAGCTAAGCGGGGTGTGAAGCTAAGTGTCTGCCAATCTATCTGAGTTGATCTACGACTGGAACACGATCTACGCCAGATCGATGGTTCCGGCCGGCAAGGTGCTGCTGAACGACGAATCGCTGCGCGACGGCTTGCAATCGCCGTCAGTGCGCGACCCAACCATCGAGCAGAAGATCGAAATCCTGCACCTGCTGGAGGCAGTCGGTGTCAACATGCTCGACATCGGATTACCCGGAGCGGGCGATCGCGCGGTGGCGCATTGCGAGGCGTTGGCTCGCGAGATCGGCACCGCCAAGCTGAAGATCAAGCCCAACTGCGCCGCCCGTACCCATCAGAACGACATCCGTCCGATTGCCGAGATCGTCGAGCGCACCGGCGTTCCGATCGAGGCAGCGACCTTCATCGGCTCCAGCCCAATTCGCCGTTACACCGAAGACTGGACCGACGACTTCCTTCTGCGTACCACCGAGAACGCGGTGAAATATGCCATATCACTCGGTCTCGACGTGATGTATGTCACCGAAGACACCACGCGCTGCGATCCTGAAACCATCAAGCGCATGTACAGCACCGCAATCAGCTGCGGCGCGAAAGCGATCGTGATTTGCGATACGGTCGGCCACGCTACTCCGATGGGCGTGGTGGCGCTGATGCATTTCGTGGTCAACGAAGTTGTGAAGCCCTCGGGTGAAAATATTCGAGTGGAGTGGCACGGCCACAGCGATCGGGGATTGGCAGTGGCGAATTCGATAGCCGCTCTGGTGGCGGGAGCGGAAGTCGTGCACGCGACCGCTCTGGGTATTGGCGAACGAGTGGGCAACACCCAACTGGACCAGATGCTGGTGAACCTGAAGCTCCTCGGTATTGAGCCTTGGAAGAGCCAGGACCTGACCAGACTGAAAGAGATGTGCGATGTAGTGTCGAAGGCTACGGGCGTTCCCATTCCTAAGAACTATCCCGTGGTCGGCGACGACGCGTTTCGCACCGGGACCGGCGTGCACGCCGCCGCCGTGATCAAGGCGATCCGCAAGAACGATGTCATGTTGGCTAACAGCATCTACTCGGGCGTCCCCTCGCACTTCTTCGGGATGGAGCAGGTCATCGAAGTCGGTCCGATGAGCGGCAAGTCGAACGTGCAGTTCTGGCTGGAACGCCATAAACTGCCGGTCAACGACGAGTTGGTGGAACGCATCTTCCAGCGCGCCAAGGAGTCGGACCGCACCCTGACCGATGCCGAGATCATGGACTGCGTGAATGCTGCCAACGGCGTGCACTCGGAGATGGCGTCGTAAATCAGATTCGTTGTGCCATATTTATGGCATTGTGAGAAAATGGCATGGTGAAGCAAAACTCTGTGCGTACGACGGTCGACATTCCTACCCCTCTCTATCGGAAGCTCAAAGAGCAGGCCGCGGCGCGTGGAGAATCCGTTCGCGAACTTGTCCTGTCAGGAGTCAGAAGCGTGCTTCTGGATGCTCAACGGCCCCCTGCCAAAAAGGTGCGGTTCCCTTTAATTGTTTCGCAGGGGCCTAAAGTAAACCTCACCAACGACCAGATTTATGAGCAAGTTGAATTTCCTTGATGCCAATGTGTGGCTGGCGCTCATGTGGAGTCGCCACCTCCAGGCCGAGCCAGCTTTACATTGGTTCGAGCAAGCTGCTGAGCAGGAGTTTTTCTTCTGCCGTTTCACACAGCTGACCGTGCTGAGACTTCTCACGACGGAGACGGTCATGGGATCAGACACCAAGACTATGCCGGAGGCCTGGAGACTCTGGGACCGGATCTGGGCAGATAGCCGGATAGCGTTCCTTCCCGAGCCCGCTAGTCTGGAACCGGAATTCCGCTCCCGTTCCCGCCTGGCGAGTCGCTCCCCCAAGGTATGGGCGGATGCGTATCTGGTGGCCTTCGCCAAGGTTGCAGGCCTCCGATTCGTGACCTTCGATCGCGCTCTTAAGACCGCCGGCGATTTTGTGCTCGTACTTTAGGTCAGGCAGACGGTTCCGCTTCTCGCCACCCTCTCGCCGTATTACCATTAAGCATCCTCATGGGCCCAAGTCCTCCAGCACGCGCCTCTTCCGGACAGGCAAATTCAGCCAGTGAATCGCAGCGGTCAAGATCGGCGCAGCAGCAGGTGGCGCGGATCGCCGAACTTCGCCGCGTTCACGAGGCTTTCGCCTGGTTCCGCTCCCATACCCGCGATCTGGAGGAGCTGCAGCTTCAGGTGACTGCCGTTCCGGCGCCGCCCTGGGGCGAGAACGCGCGTGGCTTGTGGCTGGCTGAGCGCTTTGCCGAACTCTCGCTTACTGACGTTCATCGCGACGAGTTGGGGAATGTCTTCGCCATCCGTCCCGGCCTTGACTCGGTTCCGCCGTTCATCGCTCTAAGCGCCCACATCGATACCGTCTTCCCCGCAAACACGCCGATTTCCGTGCGCCGCGACCATGACAAGCTCTACGGACCGGGCATCTCGGACAACGCTTCTGGAATTACTGCTCTGCTGGCGATTGCCGGAGCTTTGCAGTCTGTCGAACTGGTGACCAGTGCGCCGCTGCTGTTCATCGGCAATGTTGGCGAAGAAGGCGAAGGCGATCTGCGCGGCATGCGTCACATCTATCAGCAGCCGCGGTGGTCGGCGACGATTGCGTCATTGATCGTTGTTGATGGAGCCGGGACCGATACCATCATCGCCGAGGGCCTGGGCAGCCGCCGTTACGAAGTCGCGGTACGCGGGCATGGCGGCCATTCCTGGAGCGACTTCGGCGTTGCGAACCCTATCGTCGCGCTGGCTCGAATGATCGACCGTTTCACTCGCACCCCGGTTCCAGTCTCGCCCAAGACTACGTTCAATGTGGGCATCATCAGCGGCGGAACATCCGTCAATTCCATTCCGGAGCTGGCTTCCATGCGGGTCGACACGCGCTCAGCCTCGGTCGAAGAGCTCGATCGCCTGGAACGCGCCCTGCATGAATCCGTCGACCACGTGATCCCGGAGGTTACCGGACGCAAAAAGCAGGAGCTGCTCACGGCAGAAGTGCGGATCATCGGCAATCGGCCGGCGGCAGACCTTCCGACGGAGTCGCAACTCCTGAAGACCATCCGCGCCGTCGATGCACATCTGGGGAATACGGCTCGCATTCAACGAGCCTCCACCGACGCAAACATTCCGCTGTCGCTGGGAAGGGAAGCGATAGCCATTGGCGCCGGAGGCAGCGGCGGAGGCGCCCACACCATTCACGAGTGGTACGATTCGGTTGGGCGCGATCTCGGGTTAAAGCGCATTCTGCTGCTGGCGTTGGCTCTCGCCGGAGTCGCCAACGAATGAAAGCTTTTCTGTTACCGCTTATTTCGCTCATGCTCCTCAACGCAAATTCTTCTGCCACTCCCGCCAATTCTCCCAAAGATGCTCCCGACATAATTTTCCTCAACGGTGACATTTACACCGAGGCCGGCAATGCACGCGCACAAGCCATAGCCGTGCGCAATGGCCGCATTCTCGCTATCGGCTCTAACGACGACATCCGCAAGCTGAAGCAAAGCCACACCCAGGTTATCGATCTGGCTGGACATTTCGTGATGCCGGGCTTCAACGATGCGCACGTGCATCTTGCGGCGGGAGGTCTGGTTCATCTCGAAGTCGACCTGGTAGGCGTCACATCGTTGGCCGAGATGCAGCAGCGCATCGCCGATCATGCAAAAGCAACTCCTCCCGGCGATTGGATCGTCGGTCGTGGCTGGGACCATACGCTTTGGTCCGGCGAAACCCTGCCCAACCGTCAGGACATCGACGGTGTTACCGGCAATCATCCCGCCATCTTCGTGCGTGTAGATGGTCACATTGCCGTCGCGAATACCGCCGCGTTGAAGGCCGCAGGCCTACTGCAACCCGCGCCCGATCCGCACGGCGGCAAGGTTGATCGCGACCAGAGCGGAACCGCCACCGGCATCCTCCGAGAGACAGCGAAGGACATGATGCTGGCGAGAGTGCCACGGCCTTCGCTGGCGCAAAGGCGTCGCGGAATCGAAATGGCAATGGCAGAAGCCTCTAAGGTCGGCATCACTAGTGTTCAGGACAACTCCGAGTGGGAAGATTTCCTGGTTTACGAAGAGCTCGAAAAGCAAGGAAAGCTGACCCTGCGAATCAGTGAATGGCTCATGTTCAACCAGCCGCTCCCGTTGTTGCAGCAGCACCGCGCGCAGCATCCTGCCGAAGATCCCATGCTGCATACCGCGATGCTCAAGGGCTTCATGGATGGCTCGCTGGGCTCGCGCACGGCAGCTTTGATGGCGCCCTATAGCGACGATCCCGGGAACTCAGGGCTGCCGCAGTACGATCAGGCCACGCTGAACCGCATGGCGGTGGCACGTTCGGCGGCGGGATTTCAGTTAGGGTTTCACGCCATCGGCGACCGCGCTGCACAGATGGCGCTGGACGCCTTTGCCGAGGCCGAACGTGAGGCTCACCAGAACCATCGCGAGCGCGACTTTCGCTTTCGCATCGAGCACGATCAGATCATCGATCCCGGCCAGATCGAGCAATACCGCAAACTCGAAGTCATCGCGTCAGTCCAGCCCAATCACCTGCTGACAGATATGAATTGGGCAGTCGAGCGCATCGGACACGAACGAGCCAAGACCTCCTATCCGTGGAGAAGTTTTCTCGATCAGGGGGTGCGGATCGCCTTCGGTACCGACTATCCGGTCGAGCCGATCACGCCATTCCGCGGAGTCTATGCCGCCGTTACCCGCAAGAACGAAGCCGGCACGAAGGAATATTTTCCCGAGCAGAAGCTGTCGATCCAGCAAGCCCTGGCCGCCTATACGACAGGCGCAGCCTACGCGCAGTTTGCGGAAAAAGATAAGGGGACACTCGCCCCGGGCATGCTTGCCGATTTCGTAGTGCTCGATCGCGATCTGACCAAAGTTCCTCCGCCACAAATCCTGAAGACTCAGGTACTGAGGACGGTTGTCGGCGGTAAGACGGTATATCAAACCCAGTAACGCTCCATCCGGGCCCGAAAGCTGCCGATTTCCAGCCCGACGCAGAGGCCCGAGGATGGCAAAGCAACCTGGCTGCGCGAATTCTATCCAAGCATAGAAGTGAGAGTAGCAGGTGGCGGCGCCCACTCGTCGGCGGTCCTGACCAGTGAGGTTTTGGTGACGAATTGCTGGGTAAATCCGTCTAAATGCGTGAGCACCCGCGGTGATTCCCGCCTCAAATCACAGTCTAAGTTGCGGCGACTGTATAATTTCCATTTGGGCTTTGTTAGCCGGAGGACAGTGAATGGATTCGCAAGTTTCAGGTTTCAGGCAAAGACTTAAGGCCAATCGCTTTGCCTCGACAATGGTCGTCCTGGCAACGCTTTCGCTAGGCATTCTGATTGGCACGGTTGTTTCTGGAGCCGTTAAGGGTAAGGAGCAGAACTCGTCGTCTGACGCGACCCCGTTGAAGGTTCCTTCTCCCGTCCAGATGTCGAATCAGTTTTCGACCATCGCCCGGCAACTCGAGCCAACGGTCGTCAACATCAATACCGAAACGTCAATTAAAGGCCCGCACGGTCACGCCGCGGCTCCGGGAGGACAGGGACAGAGCCCTGACGAAGGTCCCGGCGGCGGCGACGAAGACAATCCTTTCCAGGATTTCTTTAACCGCTTCTTCGGCGGACAGCAGGGCGGTGGTGGCCAGGGTGGCGGCGGTGGCCAATTCGGCGGCTCGCCTGATATGCGCGAGCGCTCACTCGGCTCCGGCGTCATCGTCGATCCCAAGGGCTACATCGTCACCAACAATCACGTCGTCGATAAGGCTGACCGCATTCGCGTCAACCTGATGGGCGATCCCGAGACCGTCACCTATCCCGCTACCGTTGTTGGCGTAGATCCGGAGACCGATCTCGCCGTAATCAAGATCGATGCCAAGAAGCCCCTGCCGGCAGCGCGTTTGGGCAATTCCGACGCGATGAATGTTGGCGACTGGGTGCTGGCCATCGGCAGTCCGTTCGGACTGAATGAGACCGTCACGGCCGGCATCGTCTCGGCCATCGGTCGCAACATCGTTCCCGGGCGTCAGTTTGAATCGTTCATCCAGACCGATGCGGCGATCAACCCCGGCAACTCCGGCGGCCCGCTGGTCAATATGAACGGCGAAATCATCGGTATCAATACCGCCATCTACACCAGCGGCGGCGGCTACCAGGGCGTTGGATTCGCGATGCCCTCGAACACCGTCGTGAACGTTTACAACCAGCTGATCAGTCCTGAACACAAGGTGATGCGAGGTTCCATCGGCGTGCAATTCAATGCTGTGCCGAACCCTGCGGTCGCCCGTGTGTACGGCGTTAACAGCGGCGTCACCATCGCCAGTGTCACGCCAAACGGACCGGCGGAGAAAGCTGGCCTGAAGACCGGGGACACCATTGTTTCGGTCAATGGCAAGCCGATCAAGAATGGCGACGAACTGGTAGCCGACATCTCCGCCCTCAAGCCGGGTACGACTGCCAAGCTGGGTTATGTGCGTAACGGCAAGGAATCGAGCGCCGAGGTCACGATCGCCGACCGCGCCAAACTGTTCGCAGCCCGCCTGGGTGGTGAGCAGGAGCAGGGTGAGGAAGGTCAGCCCCAGGAGAGCAAGTTCGGCCTGAACGTCAAGGGCATCACCCAGGACATGGCCAACCGCTATAGCCTGCCGAATACCAAGGGTGTCATCGTTCAGGACGTTAAGCCGGACGGTTTCGGTGACACGGCGGGATTGAGCCGCGGCGATGTGATCCTGGAGATTAACAAGCAGCCGGTCAACAACGAAGACGATTTCCACCGCATCGAGACGCAGATGAAGAGCGGGCAGGACGTGGTCTTCCTGGTCAGGCCGCGGGGCAGTCGCGACAACAGTACGGTGTTTATGGGAGGCACTCTCCCATAACCAGAAGGTACTCTGGATCGTTCCGGAGCAGTAACTTACAAGCAATCCCGGCAGCGGCGCTGCAGCATCAGAGGTAGGTGGATGTCCAGCGCCGCTGCTGTTTCATTTTGGGAACCTGGGGTCGTTTTTGTTGTTCCCCTGACCATTAAGGATTCTTTACAATAGAGGGACAAGCTCGTGCAGTTCAGATACTTGCTAGAGAGGTGGTCGTTGCCTATCGGGACTCGTGTACTTCAAATCGTCAGCGTTGGTGTGGTGGCCGCAGGCCTGGTTACAGCGGCCTCGGCCGTTACCAGCACCCAGACAAAATCGAAGCACGCCCACCACAGCTCCTCGGGCCATTATTCCAAGCATTTCGTGAAGACCACTTCCCGCTCGCACGGGCAGCGGACGATCGACGAAGAGCGCACGATGGCGATCCAGAATGCGCTTATCCGTGAACACTATCTGAGCGGTCAGCCTAGCGGCGTGTGGGACCAGTCGTCCAAGGACGCCATGCTCAAGTTCCAGGCCGACAACGGCTGGCAAACCAAGATCACCCCCGACTCGCGGGCGCTCATTAAGCTCGGGCTCGGACCGGACCACAAGGGCCTGCTCAACCCTGAGACCGCTAACATCCCATCTCCCCATGAGCTTGGGGTCGACAGCGCGACCCAACCGGGCGGCGCAGCAGATTCGCAATAAGACGTAATTAAAATTTGCACTGGGGCGCGGGCGATCCGCGCCTTTTGTGTTTTGCAGGACACGGCTCTCTCCGCTTATCTGTGCTAATCTCGCCCTGACTCTCCGCGAGGTAACGAATGAGCCAGCAAGAGCACAACCTGCAGATCAACTACATCGAGCTTCCCGCAACCGATATCGAGGGAACCAAGCGCTTTTATGGCGACGTCTTCGGTTGGAAATTCCAGGATTACGGACCGGACTACACCAGCTTTCACGACGGTTACCTGGCTGGCGGATTTAATACGGCAGCCGACTCGGCAGGTGTCGGTCAGCCGCGCACCCGCGGAACGCTGGTGGTGATCTATGCCGTCGCCTTGGAAGACATTTACGCCAAGGTTAAGGCCTCGGGCGGGAAGATTGTGAAGGAGATATTCGGCTTTCCCGGAGGGCGCCGCTTTCACTTCGCCGATCCCAACGGCAATGAGCTGGCGGTTTGGAGCGAATAACCCAGAGACGGCAAAACCCGGGGATGGGCCCCGGGTTTCCGGCAAACAGATGGGGTCGTCAGCCCCCCTTCGGCTTCTGAGTTGAAGGCGGCTCCATCCCGACCGAAAATATGGCTGCTATCTGTTCGGGCGTAAAGCCGGCCGCAGCCAAGACCTTTGCCCTCTCCCTCTGCTGCGCTTTGTAATGTTCGCTGGGCACGAACTGTTCAGAGATGGAGTCGCTTTCCGATCCCCTGCCCCGAAGGTCGGGCCAGCCTCTGCGCTTCTTCACGCCTCACCTCGCAACGTCTGGATGAATCATCCCGGACCGCTACCGCTCAACCGCCAGCCCCACGGCATTACCGCCGCCCAGGCACAGCGCCGCAATGCCCTTATGCACGTCGCGGCGGTTCATCTCATACAGCAGCGTCGTCAAAATGCGAGCGCCACTCGCGCCAATCGGATGTCCCAGGGCCACTGCGCCGCCGTTCACATTGACCTTGTTGAGGTCAAGGCCGAGCTCGCGTGTTACGGCAATCGCGGCCACCGCGAACGCCTCGTTGATTTCATACAGGTCGACATCCTCATCTTTCCAGCCCGTCTTCTTCCAGAGCAGGCGAATGGCGTCCACCGGCGTCATCATCACCCACTCAGGAGACAGTCCACTGGTTGCCTGGGCGACGATGCGCGCCAGCGGCTTCAATCCCAGCTCCTTTGCCTGGGCCGCCGACATCAGCACCAAGGCCGACGCTCCATCGTTGACGCCGGGAGCATTGCCGGCGGTCACCGTACCATCCTTCTTGAAGGCCGGCTTGAGGGCGCGCAGCACTTCGACACTGGTGTCTTCGCGCGGGGATTCGTCTTTGCTGAACAGCGTCGGCGGAGCACCCTTCTTCTTCGCCGGAATTTCAACGGGGACAATCTGGTCCTTGAAGCGGCACTCGTTCATCGCACTGATGGCCTTGCGGTGCGAGTTGGCGGCGTATTCGTCCTGCTCCTCGCGCGTGATCTTGTACTTGTCGGCCACGTTCTCGCCCGTGTTACCCATGTGATAGTCGTTGTAGACGTCCCACAGTCCGTCATGGACCATCGAGTCGACGACTTTCTGGTCGCCCAGGCGAAATCCCTTGCGCGCGTTCTGCAGCAAGTAGGGAGCATTGGTCATGCTCTCCATACCACCGGCGACAACCACTTGCGAGTTGCCGGTCTGGATCGCCTGCTGTCCGAGCGCGACCGCCTTCAGTCCCGAGCCGCAAACTTTATTGATAGTCATCGCGCTGACGCGATCAGAAAGCCCGCCCTTGAGCGCCGCCTGTCGCGCCGGATTCTGGCCCAGGCCCGCGGAGACAACATTGCCCATAATGCATTCATCGACAAGGGTGGGATCGATACCCGCGCGCTTGACCGCCTCGCGAACGGCAATCGCTCCAAGTTGCGGCGCTGTGAAATCAGAGAGGGCGCCTTGAAATTTTCCGATGGGAGTGCGTACTGCCGATACGATGACCACGTCATCTATGAAAGCCATGGATGTAGCTCCTGAGAGAAGTAAGAACTAAACATTATAAGATGGAGCAACCTTGGCCACCGACGCACAAATAACGCACGAAGTTCATCCCACGCCTCGCGATCGCGAGCCGCTACTGGCTCCCTGGTGGCACACAGCGATTCTGGTGATCGTTCTCCTGACTGTTTCCATCAACGGCACACGTGCCAGCCAGCCTGTCGTCGGCGAACACAAGCTGGCGCAATACATCTGGACGATGGGATTGGAGTGGATGCTGGTCGGCTATATCTGGCTGGGCGTTCGCCAACGCATTCGCATGCGCGACCTGATCGGCGGCCGCTGGGCGACCCTGGAAGATTTCTTTCTCGACATCGTTTACGCCGGCGTCTTCTGGGTCGCCGCTATGATGGTGCTCGGCCTGTGCGCCAAAGCCATGCACCTGGATCAAGCCGGCAAGATCGAGAGCATGCGCAAGCAAATCAGCTTTCTCGCTCCGGGTACAAATCTCGAGCTCGCCGTCTGGTTCTGCCTCAGTTGGACCGCCGGCTTCTGCGAAGAGATCATCTTTCGCGGATACCTGCAGCGGCAATTCACCGCCATGGGCCGATCGGCGGTCATCGGCATAATTCTTTCGGCGATCGTCTTCGGCGCCTCTCACGGATACGAGGGCGTGGCACGCATGTTCCTGATTGCGATCTTCGGATTGATGTTCAGCCTGCTGGCGTATGGGAGGAAGAGCCTGCGCCCCGGAATGATCGCGCATGCCTGGCACGACTCTCTCAGCGGCGCAGTTCTGCGCATGCTGAAATGAGCGTTCGCATCCTCCAACGCACTCGATTTCGCGCTTCACTTGTAAATTTTTTTTGTCGCTCAGAAATCGCAATGCCAGACGTCGCTCCGCAATTTTTATTCGCAGCGGTTCACGATGCGAGTGCATCCTCGATTTTTGAAATAAGAAATCGCCAGTATCCATGCGGGTCGCGCGCATCCACAATTTGTATCGATCGCTCAACGCAGCGACGGAATGGAGAATCGCGCGTCAGCAGCACGCGCGGGAGAGCGACATGCGTTGCCGAGTTGCACACTTTGATGCGCGTTTTTTTCTTGACTATTTTTTTCATTGACTCTATACAACTAACAAATTGCGATGATGTGAATGTCGCAATGTATTCCATGACAAATGGAAAGGGAGAATAGAAACATGGCAACTAAGAAGGCTGCAAAGAAGGCTAAGAAGGCCGCAAAGAAGACCAAGAAGCACTAACTGGTTCTTCGACCGTAACTGAAGGGGGCGCGAAAGCGTCCCTTTTGGTTTTTGGAATCAGTGCACGGTCGCGGCGCGCTCGACCGCCGGACGTGGCAGCGGCTCTTCCTGGGTGGGACAGATACTGCTGTAGGAACACCAGAAACAACGCGAGCCCGGATTCGGTTCAAACTCTCCGGCGGCAATCTTGGCCGCAATGTCGGCAATCTTCAGTTCCGCCGCGCGCAGATTCTCTTCAGAGCGTCGCGACTCCACCGCGGCGCCATTCGTCAGGTTGATGAAGACCAGTGACGCCGGTTTGTGCCCCAGGCTCTTGCCGGCTAAAGCGTAAATCGAAAGCTGCAGACTATCGTTGGCATCGTCCTGGGTCTTCGGCTTGCCGGTTTTGTAATCGATGATGGCAACCTCGCCATTGCTCAGCCGATCCAGCCGGTCCAGCCGTCCCTTCACCCGCGCGCCCTGGACTTCAATCTTGAAGCGGCGCTCGGTCTCCAGGACTTCGCCCTCGGGACTCGCGAGTTGCGAATGAACGAACGCCGACAACTGTGTGCGTCCTTGTTGCTCATACATCTCGCGCTGCAAAGGTTCGTCGATCCTGGCTTTCGCGAACTCGTCCAGAAAGCACGCGATCAGCGTCGGCTCGTCTGGCGTCCGGCCCGCCCGCATCCCATCGAAATATGCCTTAAGCGCCAGGTGCATGGCGTTGCCGAACTGCAAGGCCGCACTCGCATCTTCGGGCAGCCTCCAGTCGTAGCGCAGCTTGTAAGACAGAGGACAGGTTTCGTACTGCTGGATGGCACTGGCACTCAGTTCCAGCAGCTTGCCATTGGCGCGCGCCGGCAGCTTGGTCCACTCCGAGACGTTGAGCAGAGGCTCAGCCGCAGCTTGCATCTGATCGATCGAAGCCAGTGGCATCACCTGGAACCGAATCTGCTCTCGCAAAGATTTCTGGTCCACCAGTTCTCGCAGGAACTTACTAGGCGGCACCGGCAGTCCTTTTATCCTGCTGACCTTGCCGCAGAGATAGAGCTGATCCATGGCGCGCGTCATGGCAACATAAAACAGACGCCGCTCCTCCTGCCCATGAAGGGTTTTGGGATCGGAGTCGTCCTGTACGGCGCGAAGCTGCTGCGGGAACTCGACCAGAGACTCTTTGTAAGGACTGGGAAATGTCGGCGAGGCGACGCGCACCACGAAGACACAGGGAAACTCGAGGCCCTTGGCGGCGTGAACCGTCATCAACTGCACCGCGTCCTCGGTCGGAATGTTGTCCAGCTCGTTGGGAGCCAACGCGGCGACCGGATCGTCTTCGTCGGTTTCCTCGACTAACGCGCCGCCCGCCTCGCTGAACAGCTTCAGGTAGTCCAGAAAGTCGTGCAGCGAAGCCTTGCCCGTGATTTGCTTCGGCTTCTCGCACCAGCGCCCGGCAAAGTCGTGCAATCGTCGCAGAGGCATCGAATCCGGAAGCTGGAACACGCGCTGCGCGATAGTCAGGGCAGCGGTGAGATTGCCGCTAACGGCCATTATCTCGTTTTGGGCAGAGCGAATTGTTCGCAGAACCTCGGGGCCTCCCGAAACGTTTTCCAGCGCAGCTTCGGCACTGACCTGGTCACTCAACAGGGTCAGTTCGTTCCGGAAGCGCTCCGGATCGATGTTGAACTGAGGCAGCGCAGCGACTCGGAACAGGGCGACCGGATGGGATGCATCGATGATGCGCAGTACCGCCATGGCATCGCGCAACTCGGGCGTCTGCAAGAGGTCAGCGCCTTTCACCCGGATCGGAATCCCTCGCCGCGTAAGTTCGGCGACAATCTCCTCGCGGTTGAAGTGGCTGCGATATAGCACTGCGATGTTCCGGTAAACGAAGTCCGGATTCTGCCGCTGCATGGTCTCGATGGAATCGGCGACAAAGATCGCTTCCTGCTCGGCATCGAGGGCAGCGACGGCCTGTACGGCGCCGGCGACAGCGAGCTGTGGTTCGCGCTCGACCCTGGCGCAGGTCAGCTGTTGCCGCGCCCAGTCCCGGTCAAGGTTCACAATCGCCGGATTGCATTTGATCGCTTCGTAAGCGCACCCCAAAATCGGCGGCGTTGAACGGCGATTGGCCGACATGGTGACGCGCTTCACCCGTTCCGAACCAAAGGTTCGCAGGAACTGGTCGAAAGCTCCGCTGGTCGCACCGCGGAACTGGTAGATCGCCTGATCAGGATCGCCGACTGCGAAGACATTGGCTTCATCGCCCGCCAGCAAGCTGGCCAGCTTGATCTGGGCGACGTTGGAATCCTGGAATTCGTCGATCAGGATGAAGCGCGCCCGCTTCTGCGCCCGCTCCAGCACCGACTTACGCCGTGTCAGCACTTCGACGGCCCGAGTCATGATGTGGCCGAAGGTACCCAGGCCTTCATCCTGCAGCATTTTCTCAGCGAAACGAAACGCTCCAGCGACTTCTCGGCAGCGACCAAGAATCTCATCGTCAGACATCGCCAGCGCATCTTTCGACTTCGCCATGCGAGGCAGCGGGATCTCGCCACGCTCGAGCTTTCCCAGGTAGCGATCATAGTCATCCGGGGTACGTAGTTCGTCGTGACAGCTGCTGAAGAATTTCAGCAGATCGCTCAGAAACTTTCCGGGAGTCGCTGCCTTGATGTAATGCTGCAGCTTCAGGTCAGCAATTCTGCGCCGCAGCAGTACGAAAAGATCTTTGTCGTCGAGAAGCTGAAACTTCGTTCCCGCGTCCTGCAGCAGCCGGTAGCAATAAGAGTGAAAGGTGTAGGCTTGCAGGCCGCTGCGCATAAGCTTCTTCGCTGCCTGCTGCCGGTCCATCTCGGGATAGAGCGAGTGCTGCTGGTTGCTGGGCGGATAGAGAATCGCCGCCACGCGCGACATCAATTCGGCGGCGGAGTTCCGCGTGTACGTGACCGCCAGTATCTCGTCGGGACGCGCCGCCTCGCTCTGAATCAGGCGGGCAATGCGGTGTGCCAGCACAGTGGTTTTGCCCGTGCCGGCTCCAGCTACAACCAGCATGGGGCCAGGCACATGTTCGATGGCGGTTTGCTGCTCTCGCGTAGGAATGAACTGGCCGCTATTCGACACCGCAACTCCCGGCTTACACGAAGAAAAAGCGAATAAGCATTATCGCCCACATCGCACGCCGGCGCAACAGACAACTCAACCCGGAATCGGTGAGCTTATGGCGGCGTTTCCGCTTCCAGCCACAGGCGCTTGCAGTTAGCATGGAAGGCTTGAGCCTATCCGCCGTCATCATCACGCTGAACGAGGAAGCGAACCTGGCGCGCACGCTGGCGAGCGTCGCCTGGGCTGACGAAATCGTGGTCCTCGATTCGGGCTCCACCGATCGCACTCGTGAGATTGCCGAACCCTTTCACGCTAAATTCTTCTGCGAGAGCTGGAAGGGTTTCGCCGCGCAGAAGAACTCTGCCCTGCAGAAGGCGAGCGGTGATTGGATTCTGTCGCTCGATGCCGATGAAGAAGTAGAGCCGGTTCTTGCCGAAGAGATTCAGCAGACGCTCGCCGGGAATCCGTCCGCAGCCGGATTCCGGATCCCGCGCAAGAATTTCTTCTTGAATCGTTGGATCCGTCACGGCGGTTTTTATCCCGACCCGAAGTTGCGGCTCTTTCGACGCGGCGCGGGAACTTTCGAGGACCGACTGGTCCATGAAGATCTTCGGGTGCAGGGCTCAACGGCGACGCTGAAGAACCATCTGCTGCATCACGCCTATCCGACCCTCGATAGCTACCTGGAGCACATGAACCGCTACTCGTCGCTCGGCGCCCAGATGGTCACATCAAGAAATCGTAGGGCCGGGTTCAGCTTTGTCGATATCGTCATTCGCCCCCGGCTAACGTTCTTCTACAACTATTTTCTTCGCGGAGGTTTTCTTGACGGACGGGAAGGCCTGCTGCTGCACCTCTACCATGCCAACTATGTGAGTTGGAAGTACGCGAAGGCTTGGGAGCGAAGCCGAAATTCCGGAGCCTAGCAGTTTGCTGAAAAACGCAGTGAAGTTTCGGGTAGTGCTGGCCCTCAGGCCAGCGTCCAAGCCCTCTATTTCTTACTCGGAGTCGGCTTCAGCCGACGGCAGAAGCGTTGTGGGACGAGCTCTTCAGCAACCTGCTTAGAGTTGGCTTACCTTAAGATCGGCGGACGTCTGCTTGCTGGCGCGGAAGATATGTTTCTTGCCCGGACGATGAGCGGTGGCGTCGATCCGAACGTAATAGGTTCCCAGCCCGGGGTTCGACCCGAACGGTATCACCGGACTGCTGGCTCCCGCCGCCAGTTTGAAGTGTTGATAACCCAATGCCGTCGCGCGTCCGATCTCGTTTACCGCGACAACAAGCACCGTCAGCACAAAGTCTTCGCCAGTCTGATTGGTGACCTCCGCTGAGCCGCTGATCTTATTGCCATGGGCAGCCGGGACGTCCTTCCACTCCAACGCCAGTCCTTCGATCACCTGGATGTTGAAGTCGCGCCGCAGTTCCTGCTGCGGGATGCTGGAATCCACCACTGCAATGGTGAAGTGATAGGTGCCGGTGGTCGTAGGCGTGCCGACGATCGCGCCCTTGTGCCGCTGAATTCGCAGTCCGGGGGGAAGATCGCCAGCCACCAACTTCCAGGTGTACGGCATGATGCCGCCGGTGGCCGTCACGGGCAAGCTGTATGCTTGTCCGACCACGGCGCCCTGCGGCGGTGGCGCCTGCAGCTGCAGCTCCTGCGTGATTGCCAGGCAACTGACGCAGCAAGCGAACAGCCCCACGATCATCAAACGATTGCGCATGGGCAACGATTATACGAGCGAAGGAGATTTCTAAATCACGTTTTGCATTCCATTTCCGGAAGTCGCCTTATTGGATGCTACTGTGTGCCCTTAGCCTTATCGAATTTATGAAATTCCGGTGCAAAGGTTTATGATCGATAGTTCGACTGAGTGCGCCAGACTGTCTTGTGAGCCACTCGCCAGAACCTTGACCCCGGCTCCGACGCCCGGCCGGAACATTCAATCGATCCCCGGCTGGAATGAGGGCTTGGGAAGTAAAGAGTGAACATGGCCCCTGACCGCAAAATCCGAGTACTTGTCGCGAAGCCTGGCCTGGACGGTCACGATCGCGGCGCAAAAGTAATTGCCCGCGCCTTACGCGATGCCGGCATGGAAGTCATTTATACCGGCCTGCGTCAAACTCCTGAGATGGTCGTCAACGCCTCGTTGCAGGAAGACGTAGACGTCATCGGTCTGAGTATTCTCTCCGGCGCACATAACGCCATCGTTCCGCGTGTCATGGAATTGATGAAGCAGAACCAGATGGACGATGTGCTGGTGCTGGTCGGCGGCATCATTCCCGATCAGGATGTTGAGGCGCTGAAGAAAGGTGGAGTAGCCGCGGTCTTTCAGCCGGGCACGCCGATGGATTCCATCATCGAATTCATCCGGACAAACGTGAAGTCGCGCGGAGTGACGGCCACCACCTAAATTTAAGACCCAGGCGGGCACAGATCCCAATCATCTTGGGAAGCAAAGGGCCCTTGCGTTTCCAACGACCTCGCGCCGCACGAAACCAGGCGGAGGCGAATTCTCTCTGTCGAGGCAGTATGCGTATTCGAGTTTTGTGTTCTGCTCTTCTTCTCTCGTTCGCAATCAGCTCCGTCGCCCAAACCTCATCTTCACCGTCGCAGGCCCCAAAGCCCATACCGAGCTTCGACGTGACCGCGATGGACAAGACCGTCGATCCCTGCGTGGACTTTTACCAGTACGCCTGCGGCACCTGGATGAAGAACAATCCCATCCCGCCGGACAAGTCGCGCTGGGGCCGCTTCAACGAACTGGCGGAATACAACCAGTACGTCCTGCGTGACATTCTCAACCAGGCGCAGACGCCCGGCCAGCACACCGCTGTCCAGAAGAAGGTTGGCGATTACTACGCCGCCTGCATGGACGAGGCGACGCTCGAGAAGAAGGGAACCACTCCGCTCACTCCAACGATGAACGCGATCGCCGCGGTCAAGACTAAGCCGGAGCTCATTCAGGAAGTCGGCATCCTGCAGCAGAATGGTGTCACCGCGCTTTTCAGTTTTGGACAGATGCCGGATATGCACGATTCGCTCAAGACCATCGCCTTCGTGGACCAGGGTGGCCTGACCCTTCCCGATCGCGATTACTACATCAAAGACGACGCCAAGTCGGTCGAGACCCGTCAGAAATATCTGGAGCACGTACAGAAGATGTTCGAGCTGGCCGGCGATAAGCCCGAGGTTGCAGCCGCCGAGGCGAAGACCGTTCTTGCGGTCGAGACTGGCCTGGCGAAGGCCTACATGGACCGCACCGCCCGCCGCGATCCGAAGACCCGCGATCACATGATGCCGGTTACCGAGGTCGAAACCCTGGCGCCCAATTTTGATTTGACCGAGTATTTTGCCGACAGCAAGGCTCCGAAGTTCAGCAGCCTGAACGTCGGCAATCCCGACTTCTTCAAGGCCGTGAACGAACAGCTCAACGCAGTTGCGCTGGACGATTGGAAGACCTATCTGCGCTGGCGCGCTCTCGACGAATATGCTCCGACGCTGACGATGGCGTTCGTCCAGGAGGACTTCGAATTCAACGACGCTTACATGTCAGGCCAGAAAGAAATTGAGCCGCGCTGGAAGCGTTGTGTCCGCTCGACCGACCAGAATCTCGGCATGGCGCTGGGTGAACTGTATGTGGACAAGACCTTCGGGCCGCAGGGCAAAGAGCGGACACTGAAGATGGTGAAGGCGATCGAGCAGGCGATGCACCAGGACATCGGGGACTTGACCTGGATGTCTGACACCACTAAGCAGAAGGCTTACGAAAAGCTGAGCACCATCGTGAATAACATCGGCTACCCCGACAAGTGGCGCGACTACAGCACGGTGATTGTTGAGCGCGATGATTACGCCGGAAACGTTATGCGCGCCCAAGCCTTCGAGGTTCAACGCCAGCGCAACAAAATTTCCAAGCCGACCGACAGAAAAGACTGGGGCATGACGCCGCCGACCGTAAACGCTTACTACCGGCCGAACATGAACGACATCAATTTTCCCGCCGGCATTCTGCAGCCACCGTTCTATAGCCAGAGCATGGACGACGCGGTGAATTATGGTGCGATCGGCGTAGTGATTGGTCACGAGTTGACGCACGGCTTCGACGACCAGGGGCGCAAGTTCGATGCCGACGGCAATCTCAAGGACTGGTGGACAGCCGACGACAGCAAGGCCTTCGAGGAGCGCGCCACCTGCACGGCCGACGAGTACTCCAGCTTTGTCAGCGTCAAGGACGATAAGGGCGAAGTGAAGCTCAATGGCAAACTTACGCTGGGCGAAAACACGGCGGACAACGGCGGCGTGAAACTCGCTTACATGGCGCTGACCAACATCATCGGCAACACGCCGGTAAAGCCGATCGACGGCTACACCCCGCAGCAACGCTTCTTTATTTCTTATGGCCAGATCTGGTGCCAGAATGTTACCGATCAGCAGGCTCGCAAGCTGGCGATCATCGATCCACATTCGCCGGGCCGCTGGCGCGTAAACGGTGTAGTAGAGAACTCGGCGGCCTTTCAGGAGGCGTTCGGGTGCAAAGCCGGGCAGCCGATGGTGAGCGAGAAGGCCTGCCGGGTCTGGTAAAACGTAGGATGTGACGGATTCGCATACAACAGGCGCGATTTCGAGGGAAGGCCATCCGACGGAATCGCGCCTTTCCGTTTTCCTCTCCTGGGGAGTGCTGCTGACGGGGCTGAGCGCGATCGTCGCTTCAGCTTACCTGGTCATCACCACCTACTCGCCTTTGCCGCACTGGGACGAGTGGGCGCTGTTCGATCATCTCGCGACTGGTGGAGGCTGGTCGCTGCCGTGGCTGTGGGCACAGCACAACGAGCATCGCATCCTGACTACCAAGCTCCTCTTCCTGCTGGATGTGGAACTCTTTCATGGCACGCAGAAGTTCCTGCTGGCCAGCGTCTTCCTGGTCCAACTGCTGCAAGTTGCGCTTCTGAGCTGGAGTCTGCGGGCGTTCGGCGGCCTGCGTGGCTCCGCGTGGAGGGTCGGGGCGGGCCTGATAGCGTATTGCATTTTGTGCCCGACGCAGTACGAGAATTTTGTCTGGGGGTTTCAACTGCAGTTCGTCGTGTCGGCAGCCATGGCGACATTGGCAGTCTTGAGCCTGCTTCTGTATCGCCGCGAAGCTAAGGCGCGATTCCTCGCAGTCTCCATTGCCGCCGCTACCCTCGCGACATGGTCCCTCGCGAATGGCATGCTGCTTTGGCCCCTGCTGTTGTTGGTGGCGTTGTGGTTGGGGATGAAGTCGTCGACCTGGATGACCTTGCTGGTCGTCGGGCTGTGCAACATCGGCCTGTACTTCTATCACTATCATCGGCCGGCGCCGAAGGTGACACTGCCGCTTCTCTCTCTCGGCGAACGTGCGCGCTACGTCGTCGTGTATTTCGGAAGCACGTTCGTTCGCCACTCGAGCGCAAGCCTGGCGTTCATCGCCGGCATCCTCGGAATCTGCGCAGCCGTCATCTTTCTTGTCCGGGTGCTGCGGCAGCGCCAGAATCCTTCCCCGTTCCTGATCGAGCTTTCCTTCCTGATGTTGCTGTGCCTGGGCACCGCAGTCGTCACATCGTCGGGCAGAATCCATCTCGGCGTGGAGCAGGCGACCGCCTCACGCTATCAAACGTTTGCGCTGGTCTTCTGGTGCTGCCTGGGGCTGCTGCTTCTGCTTCGCGTTGCCGCCCGCCAAATGCAATTCCAGATCACGGCAACTGCCCTGCTTGTAGTCATGCTGGCCTTCGCCACCCAAGTGCGGCTGCCCCTGATTGACGCGCAGTGGCATCAGACGCGCCTGAAGATTATTTCGCTGGCGCTGCTGACGGGTATTCAAGATCCGGTTATCCTGGCGGATGCATTTCCAGATCCTCAGATCGTGCTGCGCGACGCAGCTTACATGAAGCTGCACCAGCTTTCGATATTTGCCGGCAAGCAGTATGAACAACTGGGACGCTCAGTCGATTCGCAGTATCACGTGACCGCCGGCGATGCCTGCCAGGGAGCGATCTCTTCTTCGCAGATTCTTGCCGCCGAGAACGGGAACCGTTTACGTCTCACCGGATATGTATGGGACCGGCAGGCCCAAAAGCCGGCGGCCGACATTGTGGCTGCGGAGAACGGCCGCATCGTGGGCTTCGGAACCAGCGCAGTCATTCCCTTTTTCAGGACACAACCCAAGCCACACGAAGATCCAGCACGTTTCGGATGGATCGCGTTCGCGCCCGACTCTTCGAGCAAGCTTCAACTGTACGCCATAACTGGGCACGATCAAGCGAGCGCTTGTCCATTTGCCGTGCTGATGCCGTGACCGGTCTTATCGCCGATCCCACATCCTCGTGAGCTCGATTTTGAAAGAAATCATGCCGATAGGGTAGGCAGTTCGGGCATAACAAGCTGGAGCGGGAAAGGCTGTAGGATAGTTAGGGTTTTTGCGGGCGAATTCTCGGTTCCGGGCACCATGGTTTCGGGTTTCTCGTTTTCTCCATCTCAATACGAGGTCATTGCATGCAACGACTTTCCTTCCTGGCTTGCGCCCTGCTGCTTACCGGCTTGGCGGCGCATGCACAAACATCCAGTATGGCCGCAGCCGATCAGCCCAAGCCGATGGTCAGCTTCGATCTCAACGCGATGGATAAGTCTGTCGATCCTTGCAACGATTTTTATCAGTACGCCTGCGGCAATTGGATCAGGAACAATCCCATTCCCGCCGATCAGCCCGAGTGGGGCCGCTTCAACGAATTACACGAACATAATCAGATCGTGCTGCGCACTATTCTCGATAAAGCCTCGGCGGACAATTCAGGCCGCACCGCCAACGATCAGAAAATTGGCGATTATTACTACTCCTGCATGGACGTGGCCGGCATCAATGCGAAGGGAATCACTCCGCTGAAGCCGACGCTCGATCGCATCGCCGCCCTGGACAGCAAAAAGCAGCTACCGGAGGTGCTGGGGTACCTTCAGAACAATGGTGTTCAGGCCATGTTTGCCTTCGGCTCCGAACCTGATGCCAAGGATTCGCTGATGGAAATCGCAAGCACCGATCAAGGTGGTTTGGGGCTCCCCGATCGCGACTACTACCTCAAGACCGACGAGAAATCCGTGGCCTTGCGCAAGGCTTATGTCGCTCATGTCGCCAGGATGTTTGAGCTGATGGGCGAAACTCCCGACGGAGCTGCCGCCGATGCCAGTACTGTTTTGAAGATCGAGACCCAGTTGGCGACCGCTGCCATGGACCGGGTGGAGCGCCGCGATCCGAATAAGGTTTACCACAAGATGACGGTCGCTCAACTTCAGGATTTGAGTCCCGACTTCGATTGGAAAGCATTCTTCGTTGCCGCCCAAACCCCCATCTTCACCAGTCTGGATGTTTCCGTCCCTGACTTTGTGAAGGGTATGAACCAGGTCATCGCGACGGCCAGCCTGGAGGATATCAAGACCTATCTGCGCTGGCACGCGGTGCACGTCGCGGCCTCGATGTTGCCGACGGCGTTTGACGAGGAAAACTTCAACTTCTATGGCAAGACGCTGACCGGCGCCAAGCAGATGCGTCCGCGCTGGAAGCGCTGCGTACAGTTTACCGACGGCGACCTGGGCGAAGCGCTGGGCAAGGCGTATGTAGCCGAAGCCTTTCCGCCCGAGAGCAAGGCTGCCACGCTGCAGATGGTCAACGAGCTTGAGGCCGCGCTCAAGACCGACATCAGCGAGCTCTCCTGGATGACGCCTGAGACCAAGAAGCAGGCGCTCGACAAGCTGGCGCATATCACCAACAAAATCGGCTACCCGGACAAGTGGCGCGACTACAGCACCCTGGAAATTATTCGCGGCGACGCCCTGGGCAATTCGCTGCGCTCCAACGAATTCGAATTTCAGCGCGAGTTGAAGAAAATCGGCCAGCCGGTCGATCGCAACGAGTGGGGCATGACCCCGCCCACGGTCAACGCCTACTACAACCCTCAGATGAACAATATCAATTTTCCGGCCGGCATTCTGCAGCCGCCCTTCTACGATCCCAAGATCGATCCTGCTGTGAACTTCGGAGCGATTGGCGCTGTCATCGGTCACGAACTGACGCACGGCTTCGACGATTCCGGGAGTCAGTTCGACGCCCAGGGCAATCTGCGTGACTGGTGGACGGCGAAAGATCGCGAACAGTTCGACCAGCTCGAAGGCTGCTTCGTGAACGAGTACGACGGCTTTGTCGCGGTCGACGATGTGCATGTTCGCGGCAAACTCACGCTGGGCGAAAACACGGCCGACAACGGCGGCCTGCGCATCTCGCACATGGCTCTGCTGGACGTTCTGGCCAATACCCCGGAGAAGCCGACCGATGGTTTCACCCCGGACCAGCGCTTCTTCGTGGGATGGGCGCAGGTATGGTGCGAGAGCGACCGGCCGGAGTTCGCCCGCATGATGGCGCAGGTGAACGAGCACTCGCCCGGCAAGTATCGGGTGAACGGCGTTGTCGGAAACATGCCGGAGTTCCAGAAGGCTTTCGGCTGCAAAGCCGATGCGCCCATGGTGCGCAAGCCGATGTGCCGGGTCTGGTAGAGAAAGGCAGGGGCTAGGGGTCAGGGGTAGGGGCCAGGGAAAGCGTCGGCTCCTATCCCCTGTATTACTATCCCAAGAATTTCTTGAGGCGCTGCGCGCTCCTACCCTCCATCCCCTAAGCTTATCCCCTAATCCTCAACCCCTGTATTTCACCTTCCCGCATCAATCTGTACACCTCCGATGCATCCCCGCAGCCACTGACGCCTGCGCTATAGTGGTCTGTACCCAGGTGAAACTGCTTCGTCACCATTTGACCCGACCCTTTCTGGCATCCGCCTTGCTGTTTCTCGCTTTGCTGTCGGCGTGTTCTAGCAAGAGCATCGTTCATCACGATTACATGTATGTCTCGGCAGCAGAGACCAGCCTGCGCGACCGCGTAGCCACCATGTACAACAAGGTCGGCACGGTAGAGAACGGCGATCGCGTCGAGATACTGGAAAGGCAGCGGCGCTTTCTGCGCGTGCGCACCGAGAAAGGTCAGGAAGGTTGGATCGAGGAGCGCAGCCTGGTTCCGCAGGATGTTTACGACGGTTTCCAGAAGCTGCTGCAGGACAACGCCAATACGCCGGTGCAGGCCCGCGGGACGACGCGCGCCGAACTCAACATGCACCTGACGCCGTCTCGCGAGGGCGACCATCTCTACCAGCTCAAGGATGGCGAAAAGGTCGACATTCTGAGACGGGCGACGGCGCCGAAGAATCCGCCGAAAGCCCCCAAGCCGGCAACACCGGTCTCGGCGAAGCCGGGTGCGGGCACGACAACTACGGATAAGAAGAGAACACCGGTTCCGCCGCAAAAGGCGGTCACGCCGCCATCTGCTCCCGGGGCCGCCGCCTCCGTGTCAACCTCACCGACTTCGCCGAACCAGCCTCCCGCGCCTCCTCCGGTGATGGAAGACTGGTATCTGGTGCGGAATTCCTCTGGACATGTGGGTTGGGTGCTGTTGCGGATGATCGATCTGGATGTGCCGCTCGACGTCGCGCAGTATGCCGAGGGGCAGCGCATCATCGGCTACTTCGTCCTCAATAGTGTCGAGGAGGACGGCAAGCAGGTACCGCAATACCTCATGCTGTTGAACGAGCCCAAAGATGGGCTTGCGTGGGACTACAACCAGATTCGCGTCTTCACCCGCAACCGCGCCAAACATCGATATGAGACTGCCTACCGCGAGCGCAATCTGGAAGGTTATCTCCCGGTCAAGGTGGGACATCAGGTCTTCGACAAAGAAGGCGACCTGCCGACCTTCACGATTCGGAAGAGGAACGATCAGGGCCAGATTGTCGATATGACGTACAAGCTGAACGGTCCGATCGTGCACCGTGTGCTAACGCCGGAAGAAGAAGCTGCCGAGAAGCAGAAGCACGATGCCGCCCTGGCCGCGCGCATGCAGCAGCGAGCTGCGCAGCGCGCACAGCACCCTGCCCAAGTGCCCGCGCACAAGCACAAGAAGCACTAGCCGTTTGCTGAAAACTCGATTGCGGTGACGTTTCGGTAGAGGCGGTGAAGTTTCGGGTAGAGCCGGTGAAGTTTCGGGTAGAGGCGGCCTTCAGGCCAGCATCTAAGCCTATTATTTTTGCTCGGAGTCGGCTTCAGCCGACGGCACCGGAGACGCGGAGCGAGTTTTTCCGCAACCTCCTCTCCGCGAGAAGGTTCCCCACCATCGGAACTTAGCTGCCCTTGCGCAGCTTCCGCAACAGCGCCTGCGCAATCGTTACCGGATGGGTCAGCAGAACACTCAGGTCCCCAAGCGCAGTCTGTGGCTCGTGAAAGACTCCGAGCTGCCGCAAGATCATAGCCCGGTCGTAGTAGATACGCTCGCCCGCCAGGCGATCATCCGCACAGAACGTGTAAACGCCGCATAATGGGATCTCCACTCGCCGGCCGGTCGCGGGAAGCCCGCGCCATGCGCCTTGTTGTGTACCGCGAATGATGACTTCGAGGATGATGGTTTCGTCGGCAACGTGGCGGCGCACGATCTCGATGCTCAAGTCGGGCAGGGCCGCCATCAGCTGGGAGTAGAAGTTGCGAACCTGGTCGAGGCCTTCGTGGTGCTGGCCCCAAGGTTCATCGTCGTAGCGGGCTGTGTCGCCGAAGGTCCGGATCACGCCGTCAAGGTCGTGAGCGTTCTCGCAGCGAACGTGCTCCTCGACCAGCGCCATGCGGCGTGCCAGCCGATCGAGAGGTATGGGGGCAATACTCATGGGCAACCTTCAGTATGCGCTGGCCAGAGAATTCGGCTGATAGGCGGCACTCTATCGCCTCATGCCGCCTGTCCGACAGCCAGCGCTTCGACAGCGGCCGGCCACGCAGTCTGTTCCACCTTGCCGACAAACGTCACCCATGCGATTCCGCCGACTGCGGCGACGACCGCGCAGATAACGAAAGCCGAGGCGAAGTGACCCGTACGGTCCACGATCCAACCTGTCAGCGGCCCAACCACCACGCCGGCGAAATTGGCAAAGCAATTCTGAAGCCCAGTCCACTTGCCGGCCACCGACGGCCCAGCAAGCGTTTGCGCGAAGACGTAGATATTTGGTCCTATGAAGCCGCTGCCGAAACCCATTACCACAAGTCCTGCTAGCAAGAGGTGACCGTCCGCAGCACTGCACAGCAACACGCCTACTGCAACCAGGCTGTGTCCGATGGCCATGGAAGTTTTGCGAACCACGGTGGTATCTCGTCCGCCCCGGATGAATTTGTCGGCGACCCATCCCGAGGCGGGCGACATAACGGCAAACGCCACGTAGAACAGCGCTGCTTCGCGAGCCATTTGCTGCATAGTGAAGTGACGCTCGCGAACCAGGTACATTGGCAGCCACACGATCATGAAGTAAAACGGATAGTTGCTACAGAAATGACCCAACGAGGCGGCCCAGAAATTATTTTGTCGTAAGATCTCCAGCACGGATACCGAAGCCTGGACGCGAACGCCATCGATCGTGTTCTTCGGTTTGTAGAGCAACCACGGCAGAACCCATAGCAAACTTACCAGTCCGATCGCAATGAAGACGGGCCGCCAGCCATAGTGCGCCATCGACATGCCGCAGGCGTATGTTCCAATCGCCGGGCCAAGGCTCATGCCGCTCATGATCATCGCGTTCGCCGTGGCGCGATGCTCCTGCGGCACGTTCAGAGCGATGATTTTGCCGAAGGAAGGAAACGCGACCGACTCGCCCAGGCCGAGCACCATGCGGGCTGCCAGCAGCAAAGCGAATGTGTGGGCCAGCCCGGTCGCGGCGGTAGCCACCGACCACAGAATGAAACCGGCGGCCAAGACCCAGTTCACATCGAAGCGGTCCACGAGCCAGCCGCTGACGGTCATGACTGCCGTATAGGTCCAGAAGAACGCTGTGATTAGAACGCCAATCTGCGTGGTGGAGATGCGGAGTTCATCCTTGAGCAACGGCGCGGCAACCGCGAGATTACCGCGGTCAACGTAGTTGATCAGGACGGAAACGGCGAGCAGACCTAACCAAACCGGTATCGCCCAGTTTGACCGAGAGTCCGACCTAACTTGCATTTTGGTCCACACCCCGATTGTGTGCCGGAATTCTGAACCGGATTTGGACAAAATACAAGTGACGATGCAGGGGGCACGGAACGGCCATTGTCTTGAGGCAGCAGTGCGTCAACTCTGCCCATCCAAGTCTGGGAGGAGTACACATGGCTGAAAAAGTGAAAAAGCTTAGTCTCGAGCGCGACTACAAGAAGTATCTCTACTTTATCGATGGGGACGGGAACGTCTGCCAGAAGCCAAAATCCGGCGAAGGCGAGTCCAAGGTGCTGGTTCCTAACGCCGTGGCTCGCGACAATCAGTACCTCTATTTTATCGATAAAGAGGGCGATGTATCCCGCTCGCCGCGCGGTTCGCGGGGAAACAAGAAGGCGGCTTGACCTTGGCAGGCGCAACCTGCCTGCTGCTGGTTCCGTGACCAATTCCGCATCGTGTCTGGTATCGTGAGCTCCAACCCAGAGTTCTACATCTTTCGCAATTCGCGACGGCGTATTTCCGCCCCCGGTCTGCTGGCAAGGCTACGGAAGAAGTCGATCGAGTTGCCTGCACTCGTGTCTCCGGAAGAGTTGTGGTTCCTGCTGCTTCAGGCGGGAGAGCTTGAATGCGGCCTGTGCGACGTCCCTGAGGCGGTGGTGGATTGGCAGCCCGCAGCCCGGCTCACAGACATCGTCGCGCAGGCAGCCGTAGCTTTCGACGGCTCTTGTTGTGACCAGCAGCGTCTGGCATCGGCGGCGTTGCCAATCGTCGATCAGATTCGCTACTCCGGAGAAGTGAGTGTCGGTGTGCCGGAGGGCTTTGCCTATTACGCGCTTCATCCGTTGGATTATGCCGACCTGGTTGATCGAGTGAAGTTGAGTGCTCCGTCAGCATTAGTTGTGGGTGTTCGCAGTATCGGCACGACGCTGAGCGCAGTGGTCGCGGCTAAGCTCCGGCTGTCGGGCATTGCGACGACGCGACTCACCGTCCGGCCGACTGGCCATCCTTACGATCGTCAATCTCAGTTCGATTCAACGCAGCGTAACGAAATCGCGACCGCGCTGGCAGCGAATACCGAATTTCTGATTTGCGACGAAGGCCCCGGCCGCAGCGGATCGTCGCTGATCTCAGTCGCTGAAGCACTGGAAAGGGAAGGCGTCCCCCCATCGCGCATCGCGATACTTTGCTCGCATGATCCGAATGTCGACGCGTTGTGCGCTCCCGATGCGGCGCGCCGCTGGCGGCGCTATCGTGTCATCGCGGCGGGAATGACAAGGCGGCTGCCGGCCGAAGCAACAGAGTATTTGAGCAGCAGCGAGTGGCGTCGCAGACTCACTCCAGATGGCGCGCCTTGGCCTGCCGCGTGGCGGCAGATGGATCGCCTCAGATATGGTTCCTCGAACGGCCGCACTTTGCTGACATTCGAGGGCCACGGTTCCTACGGTGCAGCAGTGCGTGCCAGAAACGCGGCCCTTGCGCGCGCCGGCTTCGGACTTTCGTACCTCGGACAGGAGGCTGGCTTTGGACGGCAAATAGTGGAGAAGGGACGGTCAGCGGGGCCAGCCGATATGCCTCCCGAGCTCCTGAGTCATATGGCGAAGCTCTGCGCTTGGCGTGCAACCGAATTTGCCGTCAACCCGGTTGACGCTTCGGAGTTAGAGACGATGGCTCGAGTCAACTTCGAGCGCGAATTCGGCGTGGCGCTTGAGGGCCTGGTCCTGGCAGTTGAACGCCCTGCGGTTTGCGACTCGCGCATGATGCCCTGCGAGTGGCTTCTCACCGGCGACGGCCGCTGGTTGAAGCTCAACGCCGCCATTCACGGAGACGATCACTTTTTCCCCGGACCATGTGACATTGCCTGGGACCTGGCGGGAATTGTTGTTGAATGGAAGCTCTCCGCTGCTGCGCGAACGCTATTGCTTGAGGAATATCAGGAAGCAACTGGCGACGACGCTGCGGGGCGCTTGTGGGATTACGAGCTGGCCTACGCTACGTTCCGCATGGCATGGTCGAGCATGGCCGCAGCTTCGATTGGCGCGGGTGAGGAGGCAGATCGCTTACTCGGCGACTACCAGAAATATCGGCGTTGGCTGCTGACACACCGAAGGGAAGCCGGCGTGAGGGCCGTGGCTTGAGGAACGCGGGTACCAGCGAGATGACACTCATGGGAATCCGCCCTTAGCTCAAATCGATCGACCGCTATAAAACTCAGCGATGGCGGCGACGACCCGCTGCTGCTCGTCTTCGCGAAGCTCGGGGAAGATCGGAAGTGCCAGAACTTCCTTCGCCGCACGCTCCGATTCCGGTAGATCGCCTGCTTTGTATCCCAGGTACGCAAAACACTTCTGCAAATGCAGCGGCAGTGGATAGTAGACCTCAGTACCGATCTTGCGTTCAGCCAGAAAATCACGCAGCTCATCCCGTTGCCATGCGCGAACCACGAACTGGTGATAAATGTGATGCGCCTCCGGCGAAGTCTTCAGGAACGCAATCGGGGCTTGCTTGCTGACCGTTGTACTTTCAGCCTGCGCCAGCCCGGCACCGGCAAACAGGCCGTGGTAGCGGCAGGCAATCATGCGCCGCTTCTGGTTCCAGTCGTCAATATGCTTGAGCTTTACTCGCAGCACGGCAGCCTGCATCGCATCCAGCCGGCTGTTCCAGCCAATCTCTTCGTGATAGTAACGGCGCTCGCTACCATGATTGCGCAACCTGCGGACGTGAGCGGCAACCGCCGGATCATCCGTGGTGACGCAGCCTCCGTCACCGTACGCACTCAGGTTCTTCGTCGGATAGAAGCTGAATCCCGCAACCCTTCCAAGCGTGCCGGCCTTCTTGCCCTTCCACGTCGCTCCGAAGGCCTGTGCCGCGTCTTCTACGACCGCGATACCGTGTTCACTGGCCAGCGCGCCGAATCGATCCATGTCGGCGCATTGGCCGTAGAGGTGCACCGGCATGACGGCACGAATATTCTGTCCGCGCCCACGCTTCAACGCGGCCCCCACCCTGTCGGGGTCAAGATTCAATGTCCCGGGATCAACATCTGCCAGCACCGGATTCGCACCGCACCGCACAATTGCACTTACCGACGCGAAAAAGCTGAAAGGTGAGGTGACCACGCTGGTGTTCTCTTCTACGCCGCAGCCTCGCAGCGCCAGCCACAAAGCGTCGGTTCCAGAGGCGCAGCCGATGCTGGCCTTAGCCCCAAGATACTCGGCAGACTCGCGCTCAAAGCCGTCCAGCTCCGGGCCGCCGATAAAATGCTGCGAGGTCATCACCCGCTCCACGGCAGCGTCAACGTCGTCCTTGATCGCGGCGTACTGCCGCTTCAGGTCAAGCATGGGAACGGGTTCTTGCCGGGGGGCGGACGCGGTCGTTGCGGGATCTTGCACGGTTTTCACAGCCATGATGAAAGCCTAATTTTATCAGGCGGTTGGCAGCAGTGACCGGGATCACTGGCCGCCGAAGAGGATGTAATGGCTGGCCGCACCCATGAAAAACAGCATGGGAAATGACACCCAGAAGCTGAGGCGCGAGGCCAGAAAGTTTAGCCGCGCCACCTTCGCAGCTTCGGGCGGCATGCCGGCATTCTTCCCCGCGTCTTCGCTCGTCCAGCGAATGATTTTCTTCTGCATACGCCAGACGATGCCCCAGACATTCAGCATCATGAACCAGCCCAGTCCGCCTCCAATGCCGATGGCGAGCGCGCGGTTACTCTCCCAACCTTGCTCATTGAGGCTCAGAAAGACATAGGCGGCAGCAACGATGACGATCGCCATGATCGTCCCGAATACAGCCCTTTGGCGCAGAGCCTCCGCCGGGGACATTAACAGGCCCATCTCTACCACGAAGGCCAGGGTCCAGATCACGAAAAAGCTGCCAATCACGCGTCCGGCTGAGGCAGCCAGCCCGTTGGCGATTGCGTTATTCGCGTCCGTGGCCACAATCATGTTCCAATACGAGATTCCCGCCAGCACTGTGATTACGGAACTCCAGCGAAACCACCACATCGCCTTCGGCATCAGCCGGGGAATCACGATCCCACGCTGTTTTACATCTAACTCATTCAGAAACGGCACATTAACCAGGTTGAAGAAGTAGAGCAGGCCGATCCAGGTAACTCCGGCCATAAAGTGTATCCAGCGCAGAACCATCAGTACGGCTTGCTGGCCGCCGGGGAACGACAGGCGTGGCGTCACGGCAAATCCCAGGCATTCGGCAATCATCACTGGCCTCCAAGGGCAACGTCGCTGATACGGGTTAGTAAAGGTGGCCGCATTCTACATCACGCAGCTCTGTGCCGGTTGTCGTTGAAATTCACTTGTGCGAAGTTTTATCGTAATCTAGCTTTAGTTTGTTCTATCGCTGCCGTTCATGTGCGGACGAGGAGCGCTGGAGCTAATTTAGACAGACCTTTGGTTCGTGTGGGGCCGCGAACCCTGGGGATGTGCTGTTTTTTGCAAGTTGCCGGGGAGGACCCATGGAAAGCAAGCCAGCACAAAATATACAGGACTCGTTCCTGAACACTGCCCGCAAAGACAAATCTGTTATAACTATTTACCTCCTCAGTGGGGTGAAACTCACAGGACGCATTCGGTCGTTCGACAAGTATTCCGTGGTTCTTGAAACTAACAACCAGGAACAGTTGATCTTCAAGCACGCTATCTCAACTGTGGTCATGTCGCGCGCGGTACATACCGAGCGCCACTTGGAGCCGCGGACGTCCGTGGAGGTCGCAACTCCAGTGACCGCGAGCACGACCGCAGAGGGATAAGGCTATTCGCCGTTCCGAGAAAGAGAATTCGCAAGCTACGGGCCGGTCCTGGCCAACGCGCCGGGACCGACCCGAACAAGCCTTTCTGGTCGGGGTTGAGTTTTCGTCTCGCTCTCTGTCCCAGCGCGAGCGCGCCCGCTCGGCAAAAACTGAAAAATCACAGATCGAGCCGGGAGCGACGACGCACCGCAGTTCGTCCAGCGGCGTTCCTCCGTCCGCCAGGGCCGCACGCCACGCTGCCTCCACCTCCAGTGTTCTCGCCGCAGATCCTGAGCTGCGTGATTTCAATTCCGACGAGTCCATGGCGGAGTTGCGCGAGCTCACAACCAGCGCTGGCGCCACCATTGCCGGCGAGGTCCTGCAACGTCGGCCTAAGCCTGACTCGGCAACCCTCATCGGCAGCGGCAAAGTAGAAGAGCTCAAGGGGGCCATTGCCTCCACTTCACCTGATCTTGTCATCTTCGATCACGAACTGACGCCCTCGCAGCAACGCAACCTGGAGCGCGAGTTGGACGCGCGCGTGATCGATCGCACGCAGCTGATCCTGGATATCTTCGCCCGTCACGCCCGCACCCGTGAAGGCCAGCTGCAAGTCGAACTGGCGCAGTTGCAATATCTATTGCCGCGCCTGGCAGGGCGCGGAGCGCAGATGTCGCAGCTCGGCGGCGGCATTGGCACCCGAGGTCCCGGTGAAACGCAGCTGGAAACCGATCGCCGCAAGATTTACCGGCGCATCCGTCACGTCGAGCAGCAACTGGAAAATGTGCGGCGCATTCGCGGACAGCAGCGGCGGCGGCGCGAATCTGTGCCTATGGCGACGGTTGCACTTGTGGGTTACACCAACGCTGGTAAGTCCACACTGTTCAATGCCCTGACCAAAGCCGGCGTGCTGGAGAGCGCGCGCATGTTCGCGACGCTTGATCCCACATTGCGGCAGGTCGAGCTGCCGTCAAAGCGCGAGATCCTCCTGTCTGACACTGTGGGATTCATCCGCAACCTGCCGCATACCCTGGTCTCGGCTTTCCGCGCGACCCTGGAAGAGGTGCAGCGGGCGTCTCTACTCTTGCATGTGTCGGATGCGACCAGCCCGACGGCCAGCGAACAACAGGAGCAGGTTGAGGATGTCCTGCGCGAACTGGAATCGCAGGATAAGCCGCGCCTGTACGTGATGAACAAAATCGATCTGTTGCCGGCCAAGAAACGGGAGAGCCTGCGCGACTCTGACACGGTCCTACATGTATCCGCCACCAAGGGAATTGGTCTGCAGAAGCTGCTGGAACTCATCGACACCAGGATCGCCGAGGATCCGGTGCAGCGCGTGCGCTTGCGTATCCCGCAGGCTGATGGAAAAGCCCTGTCTCTGCTCGACGCCAAAGCCAATGTCTTCTCGCGCGAATACGGCGACGGCTATGTCGACCTGGATGTGCAGGCGGCGGAATCTGTTTTGCGGAAGTTGAAGAGATTCGTTCTTGATTGGGAATGAGGCAGTGAGCTACTCGGAGCTCTTGACCGCTTCCTGACATTCATGAGCGCTGGTCAACAGCTTGTCGATATCGGGATCGGACCGCAGCTTCGACAAAAGCGGATCGGTCAGCAGGTTCGAGTAAGCGCAGTAATTATTCTCGATCGCGCTTTGCAAGAGATGAATGGCAGCCTTGTGCTTTCCGCAATAAGCAAAGAGTGCTCCCTCGTAATACCAGGTTTCGGGATCCGGGTCAGACGGGTAGCTGGTCTCGGATTCCTGAGCCAACCGATCCAGTTCGGACGCCGGTCGCAGCTCCAGACAGGACTCCAGTAAATCGCGGTGGTAGCGGGGCGCTGTCGGCATGTGCTTCACCGCCTCGCGCGCCTCAGCCACCTTGCCCTCGCGCAGCAGCAGCGACGGCTCTACGTACGCCGCCCACTCCGAGCCGGCATCCAGGCGAATGAAATCGGCGGCCCGATCCGTCTTACCAAGCTCCATGAAAGCCCATGCGCACGAGCGGAAGATGTAGTTGCTGGGGTCGAGCGCCAGCGCGGTATTGCACTCGTTCGTGGCCTCCTGGAGCATGCCGGCGTAACGGTAGACATAGCTCATCACGAAGTGGGCCTGGGCGCTGTCCGGCTGTTGCTTTACCAGTGCCTGCGCAGCCTGATACGCCTTACCCAACTCCCCGCGCTCCACCAGGTTTGTAATCAACTGACCTGCGGCCGGCGTGAGATTGGGATCGAGGGCCACCGCCTTCGAGCATGCCTGATTCGAGAGCTGGTACATGGCCTCGCCGCCGTCGGAGTACGTCGCGTCGTAATAGGCGCGAATGCCCAACTCGGCCCAGGCCGGTGCATAGTCAGGGTCCATTTCCACGACGTGCTGCAATACGGCAATGGCGTCTTTGTTCGGTGCGGGGTCGTGAGACAGTGCCAGGGCGTGCAGGTAAAGGTCGTAGGCTTCGGGGTTCTTGGGACGCGTACCGGTTGCGACTTGTCCGCCGGTGATTCCCAGGCGAGGCAGCAGTCCTTGATGGATCTGGGCAGCCATGTCCGACTGTAATGCGATCAGGTCCTGCTCCGGAGCCGTAAAGCTGGTCTGCCACAACAGGCGATCGTCGCGGACGTCGATGGCTTCCAGTGTGACCAATAGATTCTCGCCCTGCCTCAGAAAATGTCCGGCGAGGACCGTGGCCACGCGAAGTTCACGCCCAACCTTCACCGGATCGGCATTATTGCCGGAATACTTCTGGGTCAACGAAGAAGGCCGCACATCCAGCGTCCGAGTGTAGGTCAGCACGTTCGCGATCTCGTCGGCCAGCGCGTAGCGCAGGAAGTCGACGCTGATGTCACCATTAACATTTTGCAGTGGCATTACGGCGATGGTGTTCTTCGGTTCGGCGGCGCCGGGCCGATGTTTGAACCACCACAATCCCGCTACAGTGAGAACCATGATCAGCACACCGCTCATGCCGATCAGAAGGTACGTCTGCCAGCGGCTGGTGGTCTGGAAGGTACTGGTCGCGATGCGATAAGGAAAGGCATTGCGCAAGCGGCCGCTGGCGGTGATCGACGGGTCGGTCTCCCGCTTCAGGGCCTGCAGATCAGCTTTCAGCGCAAGAGCCGTGGGATAACGGTTCCCACGATTTTTCTCCATGGCGCGGCCGATGATGCCCTGGAGGTCCGGCGGGAGGTTGGGATTCAGCTTGAGCGGCGCCTCCGGCTTGCGATTCAGCACCGCCTCCAGCGTGGTCACCGTGTTGTTGCCGGAAAACGGCTTCTTCCCGGTCGCCATCTGGTAGAGCACGCTTCCCAGGGAAAACAAATCGGTGCGGGCGTCGAGTTCTTCACCGCGCGCCTGCTCGGGGGACATGTAAACTGCCGTCCCAAAAATATCGCCCGCCAACGACAGCGGGTCTTCGACGGCGTTAGCGTCATGCGCCGCAAAGCCCGGCGAAAGCTTGGCGAGTCCGAAGTCAAGGATCTTCACCTGCCCGGTATTCGTAATGAAAATGTTGGCGGGCTTGATGTCGCGGTGGATAATGCCTTTTTCATGACAAGCAGCCAGTGCGTCCGCGACCTGGATGCCGACATCCAGAATCTCGTCGATGTCCATGGGCTCGCCACGCAAGCGCTCCTTCAGGCTGACGCCTTCGAGCTTTTCCATGACAATGAACGGCAGGCCGTTCATCTCTTCAATGTCGTAGATGGTGCAGATGCCAGGATGGTTCAGCTGCGAAGCAGCCCGGGCTTCCCGCAGGAAGCGGTCCATCGCCTTCTTGTCGTTGACCAGGTCGTCGGGAATGAACTTCAGAGCGACGTGGCGGCCCAGACGCGTGTCTTCCGCGTCATAGACTAACCCCATGCCACCACCGCCGAGTTTCCCCACAATGTGATAGTGGGAGACTGTCTCGCCGACCATCCGAGAACCTCGGTTCCGCTCGCGGTTATGTTAGGCTTCGCGGCACACAGGGTCAACTTGACAGTGCCGGGAACGCAATAATTGCGGGATCAGGTGCGGTTGAAAGGATGCGGCGAGAGCCGATGGTGGCTCTCATCGTTTCATTTCGTACGGTCGTGAGATCGAATGTAATCGAACCCCTTGTCTGACAACATCAGCAATCTACCAATGCAACGGCAGCTTGTGAGGCAGCAGATAGGTGAAGCCGGCAAAGACCTCCCACTGTGTGGACGTGCTGGTCAGTCCATGGTCGAAGCCGCAATCCAGTACCAGAGTGTTCCTCGCGTTGTAATTCACCGCCCATAGATTTCCTACCGCATTGCCGTGGAGGAACGGCTGGGTGAAGTGCCAGATCTCTCCCGACAAGCCAAACTTACCCGGCAGCGGATGCGACACCGAGAGCGTCTGCCCGAAGGCCGCGCGGCGAACGCCGCCGTCAGCAACTTCATCGAAAATGTAATTGGTGTCGTAGTGGAAGCCCTTGACGTCGGCACTGACCAGCAGGAAGGCCGAGTTGGTGAAACTTTCGATGTCCAGATTGGCGGCAGCACCGGCATAAACCCGGCCGAAATAACTCAACGCTACCGTCGGGTTCGCGCCTTCGCCGTGATGAACCACCGCTTGAAATCCAAGGTCGACATCACCGGGCGCATTGACGGGCTGGCCTTGGGCGTGGGAGTGCGCGTAAGGTTCCGTAGACACCAGCACTTCCAGCCAGCGAGATGCCGAGTACTTGATCACCTCATTGATGCTGGTCTGAGAAACCAGGCCGGGCGACTGCCATGCAGCCAGAATGCCCGTCTCGAATTGCAGATATCCCACCGGAGTCAGTGTTGCTGGTGTGGAAACGGTAGGCCGCGCCGGATTTGCGACTGGAGCATCGGGCGAGGGTGCCTCCTGGGTTTTCTCCTGGGTTTGCTGCGCCAGGACCACCGAAGCCGCTAAAACAATCAGTATCAGTGAGCACTGGCGACCGCCCCGCATTCACTTCGCCCTCAGCAGAAGCACCGGCACGCTGACATTGTGTTGCACCTGCGATGCCGTGGTGCCGAGAAAGATATCGGCAAGGAAGCGATGGCCGTGGGTGCTCATGGCAATCAGGTCGCACCCTTTCTGCTGCACCCACTGGATGATCTCGCGTGCCGGATCGCCATAAGCCAGTTCGGATTCGGCCGGAATGCCGATTGACAGGAATTCGGTGCGAACCGTTTCCAGGTACGCGGTGTCTTCGGTGATCTCCGGGCTGATGGCGTCGCGGCCGTAAGTACGCGCGGCCCAGCCATCGGCGACGTGCAGCAGCACCAGACGGCTGCCGGCAAGTTTCGCCAATTCCTTTACGTGCTCGATGATGGCGCGGTCCGTCGGCGTGCCGTCGAGCGTTACGAGAATGGTTTCGTACATGGTGCTCGCCCCATCGTGCGCTTCACCTGCCGAGAATGACCTGCCAGGCCGCTTTCAGCGAATCGGGCAGACCGTATATGTCCATGGCGGTAATCATGACTGCGCTGGCCCAGCCGGCGGTAAGCAGAAACCATCCGTTCTTCCAGCGCCCCATCCGCCGCCGCGAGCTAGTGAATTGCAACAGAGGAAACATGGCAAACGGTAATTGCAACGCCAATACTACCTGGCTCAGAGTCAAGAGGTCGGTAACGCTACTATCGCCGCGCAGGCCGATGATAAACACCGCCGGAAGGATCGCCAACATTCTTGTGATCAGGCGGCGGACCCAGGGCTTGATGCGCCAATGCATGAAGCCTTCCATCACCACCTGGCCGGCCAGGGTGCCGGTGATGGTGCTGCTCTGGCCGCTGGCCAGCAGCGCAACCGCGAACAGTGTACTCGCCGCTGTGGCTCCCAGCAGCGGTGCCAGGGTGAGATAGGCGACGCGAATCCAGTCGCTGTCTGGGCTGAAGTGAATGGTCTGCCCTCCCAGCACCGTGACGCTCTCCTTACCGAAGAAGACGAGGGCCGCCAGCACCAGGATGGCGGCATTCACGAAGAATGCGATGGTAAGAGCAACGGTGGAATCAATGGTGTTGAAGGTGATGGCGCGCCGCATCGACGCGGTGTCCTTCTGCAGCTTGCGGCTCTGCACCAGCGCGGAATGCAGATAGAGATTGTGCGGCATCACCGTCGCTCCAATGATGCCGATAGCCACATAGAGCATTCCAGCTTGCCGGAAGTGTGGCGAGATCAGAGCCGCCCCCATCTCCAGAAAGCTTGGCTTGGTCTGCGGCAGAACGAAGAGCTCGATGAAGTAGCAGACCGAGATGGTCGCGACCAGAATCACCACCACGGCCTCGATGGTGCGCATCCCGCGGCTTTGCAGGGCCAGCAGCAGCAGAACGTCCAGGCCGGTGATGATCACCGCCCAGAGCAGCGGAATGTGGAAGAGCAGGTTGAGCGCGACCGCGCTGCCCAGCACCTCCGCCAGATCGCAGGCGCCGATGGCCACTTCGCTCATCAGCCAGTTGGGCCAGCGGGTCCAGCGCGGATACCAGTCGCGACAGCATTGGGCGAGATCTTTGCCGGTAACGACGCCCAGTCGCGCCGAGATGACCTGCATGAAGATAGCCATGAGGCTGGCCAGGCCTACAACCCAGAGCAGCCCGTACTTGAATTGCGCTCCGCCCTGGAGATCGGTGCCCCAGTTGCCGGGATCCATGTAGCCGACACTCACCAGGATGGCGGGGCCGACGAAGGCTCGCCACTGCTCCCAGAAGCCGGCGCTCTGATCGGGAACTGAAACCGTACTGTGCAGCCCTTCGAGAGAAACGTGGGCGCGATCGACTTCGGCCGTGAGCGGCCCCGGTTGCAGCTGCGGGTTGTCCCGATGCAGCGTCGACTCATCCATGCGAATAGGGTGGAACGTCTGCCACCAGGCTAAGACGAGTCAGCTCGCCCTGCTATGGCATTAATTGGAGTGTACCACACAAGATTAACCGGGGTTAACTGTTACGTCGATGTTAACAAGAAGAGGTTCAGGAGGACTTAGCTACCCATATCTTTTCCGCCGCCGGGCCGCCTAGCTCAATAGCTTTGCCCTCGATGGCCAGCGAAAGCGTGCCATCATAATTGCGGGCGTTAACATTCAATCCCGCTCCCGGACGAATGCCTTTGTGCTCGAGGAATTCCAGCAGCTTGCGATCGCGTTCGTAGATGCTGCGCACGGCGTAGCGACCGCCGGGCAAGGTTTCTGATAACGGCAGCAATCCCCGTTTACGCTTGGCTCTCGGCTGTTCGGGAATAGCTGCATTACCGTGGGGACAAGCTCCGCCGCGGCCAAGCTTCTTTGCGAGAAGAGTCTCGAAATCACCGGAGACGGCATGTTCCAGGCGCTCGGCTTCGTCATGCACCTTGTACCAGGTCATGCCGAAGACTTCGTGCAGCATGCGTTCGATGAGGTGATGGCGAGTGACCAGCTGCCGCGCGATCTTTCGCCCCGAGGCCGTCAACTGTATGCGGCCGTTCTGCCGCACGGAAACCAGGCGGTCGCGTTTCAATCGCCGCAGCGCCATGGTGACCGCCGGTGCGGAAACTGAAAGCCACTGGGCGAGGCGTGCGGCGATGACCTGCTCGCCCTCGCATTCGGCTTCGAGGATTGCCTTGAGGTAATCTTCTTTGGAGACGGTAATCATGGGTTTAACAGAGATAGTTAACTACCGCTAAGAAAAGATTGCAATGACCCCCATTTGAAATTGTCATCCCGAGCGGAGGCGGACCGCAGGTCCCTCCGCTCCAGCCGGCAAAAGCGGCCCGCCTCCGGTCGGGATAACAATGATAAAACTGTGCCCAGGTGACAACCCAAACTTCCGCTGGGCTGACAACTCAAACCTTGCTGCCGCCGAACGCAGCTAGCCGTTTGACACGCCTGCCAACATCCCCCTACTCTTTTCTTTCGCCTTTTTTACCTGCAAAGCAAGCTGTGCTTATGAAAGTACTCGTCCTCGGAAGTGGTGGCCGCGAACATGCGATTGTGTGGAAGCTGCGGCAGTCACCGCGCATCACGAAACTCTATTGCGCGCCCGGCAATGGCGGCATTGCCGCCGACGCGGAATGTGTCGCAGCCGACCTGAAGAACATCGATTCGCTGGTACAGTTGGCCAGCCGGCTCAGTCCCGACCTGACCGTGGTTGGTCCTGAGTTGCCGCTCACGTTGGGTGTGGTCGATGAATTTCAGAAGCGGGGATGGCCGGTGTTTGGTCCGACTCGCGCCGCGGCCCAGCTGGAATCGAGCAAGAGCTTCGCCAAGGAGTTCATGCAGCGCCACCGCATTCCGACAGCGAAATATTCTGTCGTCACCCGCAAAGAGGAAATCGCCGAAGCTCTGAAACTTTTTCACACACCGCTGGTGGTCAAGGCCGACGGGCTGGCGGCAGGCAAAGGTGTAGTCATCGCGCAGTCGAAAGAAGAGGCGCAGCGCACTGCCGAAGAGATGCTGAGCGGCAAGATGCTGGGCGAGGCCGGCGCACGTGTGGTCTTCGAGGAGTGCCTGGAAGGCGAGGAACTTTCCTTCCTGGTGATGAGCGACGGCGAGCGCGTGGTGCCGCTGGTGGCAACGCAAGACCATAAGCGCGTGGCCGATGGCGATCGCGGGCCTAACACGGGCGGCATGGGCGCGTACTCAACCAGCCAGATGGTCGATCAGCAGATGAGCGACTGGCTGATTACGCACATTGCGCAGCCGGTGATTGCCGGCATGCGTGCCGAGGGCGCCGAGTACAAAGGCATTCTTTATTGCGGCATCATGATGACCGCCAAGGGGCCGATGGTGCTGGAGTTCAACTGCCGCTTCGGCGATCCGGAGACCCAGCCGATCATGATGCGCATGGAAAGCGATCTGCTGGAGGCGATGGAATCGTCAATCGCAGGCCGGGTGAGCGCGGGTGATTTTCGCTGGTCGGCGGATCCGGCAGTCTGCGTGGTGATGGCTTCCGGCGGATATCCGGGAGCGTTCGAGGCGGGCAAGCCGATCTTCAGTATCGAGGAAGCCGAACGCATTTATGGCGTGAAAGTTTTTCATGCGGGCACGAATCGCCGCGACAACACGTACTACACCAGCGGCGGACGTGTGCTGGGCGTGACCGCGCGCGGCAGCGATCTGCCGGATGCGGTCGAGCGCGCCTACGACGCAGTGATGAAGATTCGCTTCGAGGGCATGCACTACCGCAAGGACATTGCCGCCCGCGGGCTGCGGCATTTGCGGGAAGGGAAGTAGTGGGGGCACAATGCCCTTCCTCACGAAATTGTCATCCCGAGCGGAGTGAGGAGGTGCAGCCGACGAACGCAGTCGAGGGATCTGCGGTTGGCCTGCGGTGGAAGGGCACTTCGCGGCGCAACGAACCGCAGATCCCTCGACTGCGCGGCTACGCCACTCCGCTCGGGATGACAATTCATTAAGTGGAAGCACGATCGGCCCGACTAAAAGTCGTGCCCCGACACAAACCAGTCCTGCATCGAACAATTCTGGAATTAGGAAACAAATATCTATGAACAACACTCCTCTTGTCTCTATCGTCATGGGCAGCGACTCCGACCTCGACATCATGAATGAGGCTGCGAAAGCGCTGGCCGAGTTTAGTATTCCTTACGAAATCGACATCACCTCGGCGCATCGCTCGCCGGCGCGCACCAGCGAATACTCTCGCGCGCTGAAAACTCGTGGGGTGAAGGTCGTGATTGCCGGTGCCGGTGGTGCGGCACATCTTGCCGGCGTTATCGCAGCGGAGACCACGCTGCCGGTGATCGCCGTCCCGATTCCTTCGACCGCGTTATTAGGTCTGGATTCGCTGCTGGCCATGGTGCAGATGCCGGCGGGCATTCCGGTCGCAACCGTTGCCATCGGCAAGCCGGGCGCAACCAACGCAGGTATTCTTGCGGCGCAGATGATCGGCTTGTACGACGCCGAGGTCGGCAAGAAGCTGGACGCCCACAAAGAAAAGCTGGCCAAGGGCGTCGAAGCCAAGTCGAAGAAGCTGAAGGAGAGCCAGAAGAGTTAGAACGAGTCTCTCTGTTTTGCTTGCTACGTTTCCCGAGCCGATCAACGAGCGTGTTAATCCAGAAAATCGTCATCACAGGCGCAGCCAGGGGTCTGCTTGCGGTCACGGACAACAGATCCCTCCTCGCGCTGAAGCACTCGTCGTGATGACAATTTTGTATTAAGTGTGCGCCCGTTCAATCGATTCAGCTACTTACGTCTGATTCCCAATCTGGAATAAAAGTGTTCCGAGCACGACTGTACGATTGTGGTATACAGTCGGTGCTTGGGATGCCAATTCCCGCTCATTAGAGCTCGTCTGAGCGACGCGGAGAGGGCGGGAGGTACTCTGGCCAGCCTGGCCTACTTCGAAGGGCTGTAAAGGCAGATAAACGCACTTTCCCATTTCGGGACAATAACTTAGGGAGATCCACCGAGAACGGCTGGTGCCCCATTGTTCACGTCCCTCTGTTGGACGTAACGGCAGGGTATGGTTTCGAACCCAGGTTAGGCCAATGGAAGGCCGAACCTGGGGCACCCCGGCACCCCGGCACCCCGGCCTGATGCCCCATCAGAGCTTCAGTGTCTTCAGATACTCCCGGAACTCGGCTCCGATGTCGTTGCGCTTGAGTGCGAACTCCACGTTGGCTTTCAGGAAACCCATCTTGTCGCCGGTATCGTGGCGCGTGCCTTCGAAGATGAAGCCGTAGACTTTCTCTTTCTTCAACAGCTGCTTGATGCCATCGGTAAGCTGCAGTTCGCCGAGAGCTCCCGGCGGGGTCGAGGCGATGCAGTCGAAAACTGCTGGAGTAAGAATGTAACGTCCGATGATGGCGAGCTTCGACGGCGCGTCTTCGAGCTTGGGCTTCTCGACCAGGTTGTGCACTTCGAAGAGACGTCCCTCCCATTTGCCGGAGACCGGCTTCACGTCGAGCACACCGTACGACGAGATGGCTTTGCCCTCGACCACCTGGGTTGCGATGACCGAGCATCCGGTCTCGTTGTAGACCTCGATCATTTGCTTCAGGCAGGGAGGATCGGCGTCGATCACATCGTCGGGAAGGATCACCGCGAAGGGTTCATCGCCCACCAGTTCGCGCGCCATCAGCACGGCGTGGCCGAGACCTTTGGCCTCCTTCTGGCGCGTATACGAAATGTGCGCCAGTTGCGAGATGGGCTGCACCAGCGCCAGCGCTTCCTTCTTGCCGCGCTCCGCCAGCGTCTTCTCCAACTCGTAGCTGATGTCGAAGTGGTCTTCCATGGCGGCCTTGCCGCGGCCGGTGACGATGATGATGTCCTGGCAGCCGGATGCGACAGCTTCTTCCACGCCGTATTGAATGACGGGCCTGTCCACCAGCGGCATCATCTCTTTGGGAAGTGCTTTGGTGGCCGGCAGAAAGCGCGTGCCCAGCCCGGCGGCGGGGAAGACCGCTTTACGAACGTTTTTTCTGTTCATGATTGCCTCATGCAGTAGTGCCGTATTTAAAGCGGGTTCAGGCTAGTTTGTTTTCGCACAACAGGTTTCGTGATACGAGAGAAGCCGCGGTTCCCCATCTTCGGGACAGTGAACGACAAATGTGCCCTGCTTAAGAAGCTTTGCGAAGTGTGCGCCGGAGGGCATCGTCAGGTCGCCTACTTGTACTTCGAGCTGGTAGTCGCTGAGTGAAATCCGCTTGACAGGAGATAGCACGCTGACCGAAATTCCGCGACCATGGCACCAGTCATTCTCGTGCACGAGTGTTCCTTTTCCGACAAGATTGGAGATGATGGCTTTCTCGTTTACCTCGAGCCCATAGCCAAACCCAACACACAAATCCCGTCTCTGGGAAAGATTGCTGGCCCTGATCTCTTGCTGAATCGCGAAAATGATAACTCTGTCCAGGGTGCTGAGATTGCGATCAGATTCGGTGTTGCGACCGAAAGCGGTAGTGAGAAATAGAAACATTGTGAGCACGCACATCGTTGTTGTTGTGACCAACTTCCGCACTAACGCCCTCCAACGAAATGTCTGCCGACATTTATGCCACGGCTTGTTGCTCGCCCGCCAACTGCTCGAGCAGGGCTTTCAACTTGATCAGTACCTGCTCCGGCTGCTTCTCTTTGAGACTAAATTTGAGCACGCCCGCCGGAGTAAACTGCGCACCCGATTCCGCGGCAACAAACTTTGCCAGGCGCTCGGGATCGACGTTGGCTTTCTCCGTGAAGCGGATGCTGACGGCCTCACGCCGGCGCTCGATCTGGGCTACGCCGATTCGCTGCGACAGCAGACGAAGACCAGCGTACTCCAGCAAATTGCGCACAGCAGGAGGCGGCGTGCCGTAACGATCGCCCAACTCTCCGGCGACATCGGCCAGCGCGGACTCCGACTCCACTCCTGCCACACGCTTGTACATTCGCAGGCGCTGGTTCTCCTCCTGAATGTAGTCGGACGGAATGCGAATGTTCAGACCGAGATTCAACTGCGTCTCGGGAACCTCTTCTTCGATCTCACCCTTCAGTTCGCGGACCGTGCGTTCCAGCATGGTGGTGTAAAGTTCGAAGCCGACCGCCTCGATGTGGCCGCTCTGCTCTCCGCCCAGCAAATTTCCAGCGCCTCGCAGTTCCAGGTCGAGCGCGGCGATCTTGAAGCCCGCGCCCAGGTCGCTGAACTCTTTCAGCGCTGCCAAACGCCTGCGCGCCAACTCGCTCAATTCGCGATCGGGAGGAATCAGCAGGTACGCATAGGCGCGACGATCGGAGCGTCCCACGCGTCCGCGCAACTGGTAGAGCTCCGATAGGCCATGCCGGTCAGCGCGGTTGATGATGATGGTGTTGCAGAGTGGAATGTCCAAACCGTTTTCGATGATCGTAGTCGCCAGCAGGATGTCAGCTTCATGCCGCATGAAGGCCAGCATGACGCGTTCGAGCTCCGCCTCCGGCATCTGGCCGTGACCGATCAGGATGCGCGCTTTCGGCACCATCTCGCGAATTTTCTCGGCGATGTCGAAGATGCTGTCGACGCGATTGTGCACGAAGTAAACCTGTCCGCCGCGCTCCAGCTCTTTCTCGATCGAAGAACGCAGCACCTTTTCATCCCATGCCGCGACCACCGTCTGGATCGCCATACGGTCTTTGGGCGGAGTTTCGATCACGCTCATATCGCGCAGTCCCAGCAGGGACATGTGCAGGGTGCGTGGGATGGGCGTTGCCGACATGGTGAGGACGTCGACTTCCTTACGCAACTGCTTCAGCCGCTCCTTGTGCCGGACGCCGAAGCGCTGCTCTTCGTCGACGATGACCAGGCCGAGGTCGCTGAACTTCACATCTTTCGAGAGCAGGCGATGCGTGCCGATCACGATGTCGACCTGGCCGGCTGCGATCTTCTCGATTGTTTCCTTCTGCTGCTTCGAGGTGCGGAAGCGGCTAAGCATATCGATCTTCAACGGAAAGGCGGCGAAGCGTTGCTTGAAGGTGTTGTAGTGCTGGAAGGCCAGCACCGTGGTCGGCGCGAGCACCACCACCTGGCGATTGTCGCTCACCGCCTTGAAGGCCGCGCGCATAGCGACTTCCGTCTTGCCGTAGCCGACATCACCGCAGAGCAGGCGATCCATCGGCGTCGACGCTTCCATGTCATGCTTCACGTCGACGATGGCGTTCATCTGGTCTTCAGTTTCGTTGAACTCGAAGCTGTCTTCGAACTCGCGCTGCCATTCGCTGTCGGCCGCAAAGGCATGTCCCTGGGCGGCGCGGCGCGTGGCGTAAAGTTTCAGCAACTCGTCGGCCATGTCCTTCATGGCCTTCTTCACGCGAGCCTTAGTCTTCTGCCACTGCTGCGTGCCCAGACGGTTCAGTACCGGCTTCACGCCTTCCGACGAACGATACTTCTGCACCAGATCCAGACGCGTGAGCGGCACATAGAGACGCGCGCCCTCGGCGTATTCGAGGATCATGAACTCGGCGGTGCCGCCGTCTTCCTGCGGAATTTCTTTCAGACCCTGGTACTGACCGATACCGTGCTCCACGTGTACGACGTAGTCGCCGACGGCCAGATCGCGGAAGTCTGAAAGAAACGCCGAGACCTTGGACTTCTGTTTCTGCGGACGGCCCAGCGAGACTTCGGCTTCGTCGAACAGATCGCGTGCGCCAAACAGAACCAGGTTAGCTTCGGGCAGAGCGAAGCCCTCCGGAACATAAGCTTTGACGATGGTGGTGGCCGTCATCTCCTCGGCGAAGTAGGTGGACTCATCGACGAAGACCTCGTTGCCGGGTTTGGGAGTGCGGCTGCCGATGCGGAAGGACAGGTTGTATTCGTTGAACACGTCGGCCAGGCGTTCGACTTCGCCGGTGCTAGAGACAGCAAACATCACGCGCTTGCCTTCGCGGGTCAGGCGCTCGACCTCTTCGGTCATGGCGGCGACGGAGCCGTGGAAGCGCGTCGTCGGCTGCGTCTGCAGCGTAAGGTGTTCACCTTCGTCGTCGCTCTCAATACCCAACTGCTCGACGGCCAGGGTAGTGCTCTCATTCAGCCGCTGCTGCCATTGCTCGGGCGTCAGATACAGGTCTTCCGGGCGCACCAGATTGCCGACTAGGCTGCGCTCGTGAACGCCGGTGACCTTCGTCCACCAATTGTCGTGCGTCTCCTTCAGCAAGTCGGGTTCGTCGAGGATCACGGTGGCGTTTGGCAGCAGGTCGAAGAATGTCTCCGTGGCTCCGGCTGCAGGCGCGTACAACTCCCATCCCGGAAAGACTGTCATTCCGGCCGACCGCACGGCATGCTCGATTATTTCTTCGCTGCCGGCCAGGCGCTCGCCGCTCAGGCGGGCATTGATCGCCGCCAGGGTTTCTTCTTCGACCGGGGTTTCGGTCAGCGGCAGCAGAACGACTTCGTCGGTAACAGCAGCCGATCGCTGAGTTTCAGGATCGAACTTGCGAATCGATTCAATTTCGTCGCCGAAGAACTCAACGCGGACCGGCCGATCTTCTTCCGGCGGGTAGACATCCAGCAGCCCGCCGCGATGGGCGAAGTCGCCGGGCATGTCGACCACATCCACCTGGTTGTAGCCGACGATGCGGAGGTGCTCAATCAGCCGTTCGACGTCCATCATCTCGCCTCGCCGGACCACCCTGGCCAACTCCGCGTAGAAGCCGGCAGTGCGAAGCCGCATCGCGCTGGCGGCCAGAGGCGTAACGATGATCTCGGCCGAGCCGGTCGCAATCTTCCACAGGGAGGTGGCGCGAGCCTCCTGAATCTCGGGATGCGGCGACAGGTTCTCGAATGGAAGAACGTCGTAAGCCGGAAGCCCAACGATGTTGTCCGGCGAGACAGTCCCGGTCAGCTCGGCCAGCGAGCGAATGACCGGCAGCAGCTCGTCGACAGCCCGATTATCGCTGACCACTAAGACTAAAGGCCGGGAAATGGCGCGATGAAGCAGGGTACAGAAAAGGGCTTTGCCGGTAGGGGTGAGTCCAGACACACGTATCCGCCCCGCGCCGCCTTTTACCTGGGTCACAGCGCGCGCAAAAGCAGGTACATTTTCCACGTCCGCGAAGAATTCGCGAACGAACGGTAGGATCATTGCTCTCACATTCTACCAGCTAAGAAGCGTTGGATGCGGACCGGAACTTTGGCCGTATGCTGTTGGCGAATTGAAATTCAGAGCTGGTCGGCAGATGCAGAAATTCGCTGCATGGGCGCTGCTGTAATCAGAACTCCAGATGCAGGCGAATCCCGGGCACGGTGAAAGGTCCGCGAGCGCGGTTCATGCCGGGATTATTGACGTGCTGGACGTCGCCTGCCAGAAACAGCCCGCGCCAGACGTGGGCGGTGTAGAACACTTCCTCGATGTTCTCGCGACCATAATCCAGCGCGCCGTCGCCCAGAAGAAATCCCAGTCCGCCGTAGCCGAGATAGGCCTGGTGGGCTTTCGACAGCCCGCTGGAAACGAAGGCCGCACCAGCGCGGTCCAGACTGCGATGCCAGTTGGTGCCGCGGGAATAGAAGCCCAATTCGTACCCTTCATTGTCTTCGGTGTAGCAGAACGATTCGTGTTTGCCCTCATTCCAGCCCCAGCGTCCGAAGGCGTACGAGTCTTTCCATAACTCCTGCTCGAAGTTTGCGCCGAAGCCGTACTTCACCGTTCCTTGCACCCGGGTGGCGGTTACGTCGGGAGTGGGGGTGATGCCGTCAAGGTAGAGTTTGACTGCATCCTCATAGTTGCCCATGTCGCCGTGATTGACATAGTTCAGCAGGCGGATGGTGGTGTCTTTGCCTTTGAGAAGCTGCGGCCGCAACTCCAACTCAACATTCTCCGAGCGAGCGCGCGCTACGTCCGCATCGAGATTCGGACCATTGGCGACCTTGGGCATCAGGGTTTCGGCAAAGCGCAGCGCCCAGTGGCGCTCTTCCAGTTCGATCATGGCGCCGACGGTATAGCCGCGCGTGTCCGCCGCATAATCGTAGGCGCCGTTGTCGTCGATCACCCAGTTCAGGAACTGGTAATGGCTATCTGTTCCGCCGATGTTGTTGTCGAAAAAATCAGGAAGGGAAAACTTTCCGAATCGCAGGTCCAGGCGTTTGACCGGAAGCGCGGTGGGCATGGACAACGGCGTGCGTTCCGACTCGGTCTTCTCCTCCGTGAGAGGGATGATCTGCTGAAAGAATAAGCGTGCGACATATGGCTGTTGTCCGATGCTGGGATTGCGGACAACATCCAGGTTGACGAATCCAGCGAGACCGAGGGCGGTGCTGAGGCCGCTGCCTCCAGTCTCTTCCACATCGAGGTGGATCTGGGAGTGCGGGGTTAACTCGTAGGCAGCGAAAAGAGTAAGAACTCGTGATAGAGCGTTCTCCGGAACATTCTTGAAGCTGTTGTGACCGCTGTACTGCGCGTAGAAGCCGGCGTTTGCCTGAAAGATAAAATTCGCCTGTCCGGAGACCCACCACTTCTCCGTCTGCGAATGCTCGAAGAACGTGTCCGACGTTTGCGGAGCGGGAGTTGCCGGTTGGGGTTGGGTTACGGGCGGTGTGTCCTGACAGTATCCGGCCGCGAGCGACGCGGCTAACAGAAGAATCCAGCCGGCAATTTTTCCGCTTAGAAGCATTCGTTGTCGAGAGTTGCCTGCGAAGTGAACTTCGTCGATCGAGCCGCCAACGATTGTTGGGCCGAGAACAAAGGCCCTCGTCACCGAACGAAGGCCTCCGTCCAATCGGCGGGATTAGGACAAATGGATTTAATAGCTGTAGGACAGAATCTCCTCGACCTTTTCCGGCCCGATGTCCTGACGCTCTCCCAGATGGTTCCAGCCGCGGTCGTCGAGACGCTTGGCAATGGTGTGAGCGATCTCGGGCTCCAATCCGTAGTCCTTGAGGTACGACTTCACCCCGATGCCTTCGAAGAAGCTGCGAGTGGCATCGATGGCTTTGTCGATGCGCTGTTCCTCGCTACCCTCGTGGATATTCCAGATGCGCTCGCCGTACAGCAGCAGCTTGGCGTGCTTGTTCTTGCGGCAGGCGGCCAGGGTCCCGGGATAGGTGATCGCCAGGGTCTGTCCGTGATCCAGTCCACTTAGCGCGGTCATCTCGTGACCGATCATGTGCGTGGACCAATCCTGCGGTACGCCCTGCGCGATGAGGCCGTTCAGGGCAAGCGTCGAACACCAGCAGAGGCTGGCACGGGCTTCGTACGTCGGCGGATCTGCCAGACAGGCCGGAGCGATCTCGACCAGCGTCTGCAGAATGGACTCAGCGATGCGGTCCTGCAGAGGTGCGTTCACCGGATAGGTCAGGTATTGCTCCAGCACGTGCGCAAAGGAGTCGAGAATACCGTTGCTGACCTGTCGCGCCGGCAGGGAGTAGGTGGTTTCGGGATCAATGATAGAGAACTTCGCGTGGCCGAGCGGGCTGGGCAGCTTCTCTTTGGTGGACGCGCGGGAGATGACTGCGACCGGATTCATCTCAGAGCCTGTCGCCGGCAGGGTCAACACGGTGCCGAAGGGCACCAGGCCTTGCACTGGTTGCTGCTTGGTGAAAATTTCCCACGGATCGCCGCCTTCATACTTTGCGGCTGCCGCGATGAACTTGGTTCCATCCAGAACGGAGCCGCCGCCGACGGCCAGCAGGAAATCGATTTTCTCGCGGCGTACGATTTCGGCGGCTTTCATCAATGTTTCGTAGGTGGGGTTGGCCTCGATTCCGCCAAACTCGAAGACGGTGCGGCCGGGCAGATTGTTGATGACCTGCTCGTAGACGCCATTTTTCTTGATGCTGCCTCCACCATAGGTGATGAGTACGCGAGCTCCGGCGGGAACCTCGTCTTTGATTTTGGCGATCTTGCCCTTTCCGAAAAGAACTTTCACAGGATTGACGTATTCGAAATCGTTCATTGCTTTATTTCCTCCACGGCTCCAGTTGCTGCCAGAAAATCCCAGCAGAATGTACGCCCGAGCCATGGGCTCGTCAGTGATTGCTCTCACGTGGGTGTGTGCTGCGAAGCAATTCACTGGCCGTATTGCGGACGCTCTTCACGGCGATTAACCATCTCAACGTGATGCCCCTCACAGACATACTGCCAACGCGACAAATAACTTCACTGGTGGTTGTAGTTCTATTGGCACGGTGGTCAAGACCGTTTGAGGCATCTCAGCCTTCTGCTGTTACGACCTCCTTGAAATGATTTGAGCCCGGACAGTTCAGCAGAGCGAGAAAACCAGAGAAACGGTCTTCTGCACTGCCCCACCTAGCTACCTCGTAGATCGAGGACGGCTGCCGTTTGTTCTGGATGGCCAATTACACAAGCCAGAACGCGCGACATCGTCCCCACTTCCGCATATTCCACAAATTGAATAGGAGAACTTTCGATGACGAAAGAGGCGTTGGGAATGATTGAAACTCGCGGCCTGATCGCCAGCATTGAAGCAGCGGATGCCATGGTAAAAGCTGCCAATGTGACGCTGATTGGTCAGGTCAAAATCGGTGCCGGTTTGGTAACCGCTATGGTCCGCGGCGATGTTGGCGCGGTCAAAGCAGCCACCGACGCAGGCGCAGCTGCAGCTACGAAAGTGGGAGAAGTGGTTTCCGTCCACGTGATTCCACGGCCGCACACAGACGTCGAGAGAGTCCTGCCCCAGGGCTTCACGACCGTTCTGGAACCCGCATTGCAGAACACATAAAGATCCGCTTCGGATCACCTGCGTCGGACACCGACCTGGAGGAATTGACCGATGGAAGAAGAACTGATCACAAAAGTTATGCACGAAGTTATGAAGCGCGTGGGTAATGGAAACGGCGGCAGCACTGTTGCCGTTGCCGAGCCGGAGGTGCAGACACCTCCTCGTCTCGCCGGCGTACCCGCGGAACTGGTTCAACTCACCGAATTCGTCGGCGCTGGCATGGGCGACACGCAAGGCATCGTCATCGCCAACCTGGACCCGATGATTCATAAGCTCATTGGCTTCGATCCCAAGTACAAGTCGATCGGCGTGATCGGCGGACGTACGGGAGCGGGTCCGCACCTGATGGCCGCTGATGAAGCCATCAAGGCCACCAACACTGAAATCATCCTGGTCGAAATGCCCCGCGACACCAAGGGCGGAGCCGGCCATGGAAACCTGATCGTGTTCGGCGCCGAGGACGTCTCTGACGCCCGCCGTGCCGTCGAGGTCACTCTCGAGACCCTGCCGAAATACTTCGGCGATGTCTATGCGAATGATCAGGGCTACACCGAGAACCAATACACCGCGCGTGCCAGCAAGGTGTTGAAGTATGCCTTGGGCGCTCCCGAAGGCCGTGCCTTTGGCCTGATCCTGGGTGCTCCGGCCGTCATCGGCATGCTGATGATCGATACCGCGGTCAAAGCTGCGGATGTCGAAGTACTGGGCTTCGCTTCTCCGAAGAAGGGCACCAGCCTGACCAACGAAGTATTCATCTGGGTCACGGGCGACTCTGGCGCAGTTCGCCAGGCCGTCATCGCCGGCCGCGAAGTCGGCAACAAGCTGCTGGGCGCCTGGGGACAGCCGCCGAAGTCTGCTACTGGCAATCCATACATTTAAGGGAGCAGGTCAATGGCAAAAAGACAAAAACGCTTCGAAGTACTCGCTGAGCGTCCGGTCAACAAAGACGGATTCATCAAAGAGTGGGTTGAAGTGGGCCTGGTCGCCATGGACAGCCCCAACGACCCAAAACCCAGTATCAAAATCCAGAACAACTGCGTGGTGGAACTCGATGGCAAGCGCCGTGAAGATTTCGATTTCATCGATACCTTCATCGCTGACCACTGCATCGACAAGACCGTGGCCGAAGAAGCCATGGCCATCGATTCAGTCGAGTTCGCTCGCTGGCTGGTCGACATCAACGTTCCCCGCACCAAGATCGTTCACCTCTCCGTCGGCATGACGCCGGCCAAGATTGTGGACGTGCTGAAGCGGCTGAACGTAGTCGAGTTGATGATGGCCATGCAGAAGCTGCGGGCACGCCGCACTCCTGCCAACCAGGCCCACGTAACCAACCTCAAGGATTCGGCGCCACTGCTGGCGGCGGATGCTGCTGAGGCCGGCCTGCGTGGCTTTGCTGAAATCGAGACCACGGTCGGTGTCGCGGCTTATGCTCCGATGAACGCCCTCTCCCTGTTAGTGGGCGGACAGACGGGCCGGCCCGGCATCCTGTCGCAGTGCGCAGTCGAAGAAGCGGCAGAACTCATCATGGGTATGCGCGGTCTTACGCACTATGCCGAGACCGTTTCCGTATACGGCACCGAGCAGGTGTTCGTGGACGGCGACGATACTCCCTGGTCGAAGTCGTTTCTGGCTTCCGCCTATGCGTCGCGCGGCCTCAAGATGCGCTTCACCTCGGGCACCGGATCCGAAGTACAGATGGGCTACGCCGAAGGTAAGTCCATGCTGTATCTCGAAATCCGCTGCATCATGGTGACCAAGGGCGCCGGTGTTCAGGGATTACAGAACGGCTCCATCAGCTGTATCGGTGTGCCGGGTTCTGTGCCTTCGGGCATCCGCACGGTTCTCGCCGAGAACGTGGGCACGGTTCTGATGGATATGGAAGTGGCGTCGGGCAACGACCAGACGTTCACCCACTCCATCGAGCGCAATACCGCCCGCATGCTCATGCAGTTCCTGCCGGGAACGGATTACATCTTCTCCGGCTACGCTGCTGAGCCCAACTACGACAACATGTTCGCCGGTTCCACGCACGACGTGGACGACTACGACGACTACCTGGTGTTGCAGCGTGACCTGCAGGTAGACGGCGGGTTGAAGCCGGTGACCGAGGCCGACGTAATCGCCGTTCGCAACAAGGCCGCTCGCGCCTTGCAGGCTGTGTTCGAAGAGATCGGACTTCCTCCCATCACCGACAAAGAGGTGGAAGACGTTACCTACGCGCATGGCACCAAGGACATCGGCGTCCGCAACGTTCCTGAGGATCTGCGCGCCATCGAGGACATGATGAAGCGCGGAACCACGGGTCTCGATGTGGTGAAGGCTCTGGCGAAACACGGCTTCAACGATGTCGCTGAGTCGGTTCTGATGATGCTGAAGGGCAAAGTCAGTGGCGACTACCTGCACACCTCAGCGTTGTTCGACAGCAACTTCAATGTGCAGAGTGCGGTCAACGATGCCAACGACTACGAAGGACCGGGCACTGGATACCGTCTCGAAGGCGAGCGCTGGGAACTGTTGAAGAACATTCCCCAGGCTATCAGTCCTGAGGACATATAGATCGGGAGGCTTTCAAAAATGAATATCTCGGAAGCAATGGTGAAACAGGTCATCCTGGAAGTTCTGCACCAGATGCAGCCGAACGGAAAAGCATCCGTTCGCCAGGAAGAACAGGTTCCGCCCCTCTCGTTCAAAGAACTTGGGACGGCGAAGCCTGGAACGGATCGCAACGAGGTGGTGATAGGATTGCCGCCGGCTTTCGGCAAGGCAATGACTAAGACCATCATTAACATCCCGCACAACGAAGTGTTGAAAGAAGTCATGGCGGGAATCGAAGAAGAAGGACTCAAGGCGCGTCTGGTGAAGGTCAACAAGACCGCGGACGTGGGATTCATCGGTCACGAAGCCGCCAAGCTGAGCGGCTCCGGCGTGGGTATCGGAATCATCTGCCGCGGCACCTCGGTCATTCATCAGAAGGACCTGGCTCCGCTGCAGAACCTCGAACTCTTTCCGCAATCACCACTGGTGGAGCGGGAGACGTTTCGCGCCATCGGGCGCAACGCCGCCAAGTATGCCAAGGGAGAGCGTCCGACACCGGTGCCGGTACGCAACGACCCGATGGCACGCCCGAAGTATCAGGGTTTGGCTGCCTTGCTCCACAACAAAGAGACGCAATACGTAAAGCCCGACATGCCATGCATGGAACTTGCCCTGCAGCGTTAGGTCGGTCGAGGAGACATACTCATGGCAACAACCGAAATCAGCATTTCTCCGGAAATGATTGCTGAAGCCGTCCGCAAGGCGATGGAATCTCTCGCCGAAACGAATGGCACGGCAACCACCGCCAAACCTACAACGGGCAAGCTCGACGCCAAGAAGGACTATCCGCTGGGCCAGAAGAGACCGGATCTGGTGCGCTCAGCGACTGGACTCAGCTTTGACGAAATTACGCTGGAAAAAGCTACTTCCGGCAAGCTGACCTTCGACGACGTTCGCATTCGCCCCGAAACCCTGGAGTATCAGGCGCAGATTTGCGAAAGTGCGGGCCGCCCGCACCTGGCAAAGAATCTTCGCCGCGCGGCTGAGATGACGCGGATTCCCGACGCTCGCGTGTTGGAAATCTACAACTGTCTGCGGCCGTATCGCTCCACCAAGCAGGAACTCCTGGACATTGCCTCGGAACTCGAGAACAAGTACCAGGCGAAGATCTGTGCAGGCTTCGTTCGCGAAGCGGTTCAGGTCTACGAAAAACGCAATCGCATCAAAAAGTAACCCTGAGTTGCCCTCTATGGCCTACATTGCTGGCGTTGATGTTGGTAATAACACGACTGAAGTGGCATTGGCGGAAATCGATGGGAAGGGCAACCCCCGGTTTCTGTCCAGCGCCATGGTGAGAACTGTCGGGATCAAGGGCACTCTCCGGAATGCCATGGGCATTATTGAGGCCCTTGATCTTGCTTTGAAACCCACAGGGTTGCGGCGGGATCAGCTGGACGCGGTGCTGCTGAATGAGGCAACGCCCGTCATTGGCGACATCGCCATGGAAACGATCACCGAAACGGTGATTACCGAGTCAGCCATGATCGGCCACAATCCCTCCACGCCCGGAGGGCAAGGCCTGGGACAAGGACGCACCATCGCCCTGAATAAGTTGGCATCGAGCCCGAATCACCAACCCTATATCGCGATTGTGCCCGGTGAAGTCGAGTTCAAAGATGCGGCTGACAAGATCAATGCTGCACGCTCGCGGGGCCTCACCGTCGCCGGAGCGATCGTGCAGAAGGACGATGGCGTCCTGATCAATAACCGGCTGCAGCAACCGATTCCGATCGTCGATGAAGTGAAGTACATCGACCGTGTGCCGGTGGGAATGCCGGCGGCGATTGAAGTTGCCAATCCCGGACGCACGATCGAGAAGCTCTGTAATCCGTACGATATCGCGACCATCTTTCACCTCGATTCGGACGATACCAAGCGGGTCGTCCCGATCGCGCGCGCGTTGATGGGAACCCGAAGCGCCGTGGTGATCAAGACTCCTAAGGGCGACATTGAGGAGCGGCGTATTCCAGCCGGCAAGATCACCCTCATCGGTCACAAACAGAAGGCTGAGGTTCCGGTCGAAGAAGGCGCCGACGCCATCATGGCGAAGCTGGCGACGATCTGTCCGCTGGAAGAGATTCGCGCCGAAGCTGGAACCAATGTTGGAGGCATGTTCGAGCAAGTCCGCAAAGTCATGGCCGATCTTACGGACCAGCCGGTCAGCGCCATCCAAGTACAGGACATCATTGCGGTCGACACCTTCAAGCCGCAGCAGGTGCTGGGAGCTCTCGCAGGTGAATTCGCCATGGGCAATGCCGTCGGGCTGGCTGCCATGGTGCATACGCACAAGCTGCCCATGCAGCGTCTGGCGCGCAAGCTGCAGGAGGAGATTGGTGTGACCACGCTGGTCGGCGGCGTTGAAGCGGAGATGGCGATCCGCGGAGCGTTGACCACGCCGGGCACCAAGCCGCCGCTGGCTACGCTTGACCTGGGCGGTGGTTCGACCGACGCTTCGATCATTAACGAAGCCGGAGAGATTCGCAGTGTTCATCTGGCCGGCGCAGGCGACATGGTTACGCTTCTTATCGACACCGAGTTGGGTCTGAACGACTTCGAGCTGGCCGAGGAAATCAAGAAAAATCCACTGGCGAAGGTCGAGACGCTCTTTCACATGCGTCACGAGGACGGCTCGGTGCAGTTCTTCGACAAGCCGCTGGATCCGAAACTGTTTGGCCGCGTGGTCGTGCTCCGGGATAACGGGCCGGTGCCGCTGGAGACCAAGCATCTGCTGGCACAAATTGTCGCGGTGCGGCAGCAGGCCAAGAAAAAAGTTTTCGTGCGCAACGCGCTGCGGGCACTGGAAAGAGTTGCGCCTGCCGGAAACATCCGCCTCATCCACTTCGTGGTCATGGTGGGCGGTTCGGGCATGGACTTCGAAATTCCAAAGATGATTTCCGACGCGCTCTTTGAGTACGGGGTCGTGACCGGCAGGGCGAATGTCCGCGGAACCGAAGGACCGCGCAACGCTGTTGCTACCGGGCTGGTTCTGGCTCATGCGAAAGAGCACAAGGGGACCAGATAGATGGCGGACTACGCTCCCATGTCCGAAACTCGCCGGCCGGCCGTGAGTGTGTTGATCGTGCGTGGCAGAACTGTCGATCTGCAGCCGGTCTTCTGGGGTATGGAAGAAGAGGGAATTCCGTTTGAGGTACAGGAATGCCCTGCAGGAGAAGCGGTAGGCGTAGCTAAGGAAGCGGCGCAAATGTCGCCGCTCAATGTCGGCATCGGCGTAGATGGTGCGAAGGGAACGATCGTGCTGCATCATCGCGATCTTCCGGCGGATCAGCCGTTGTTCGTTCTCAATCTAGGCGAGGCCGGCTCTGCTCAGTTACGAAGACTTGGAATCAATGCCGCGCGACTGGTCAAGAGCGAGCCGCTGGTTTTGAGCGATGAACCGGAGCAACCGTCGAGAAGCCGTCACTTCAGCAACCAGTCGATGGACAACGTCTCCGACGTTGACGTCGAGCAAATTGTGCAAAGGATTCTGGCAGAGCTTGTAAAAGCGTGAGGGACGTCATGCAAAGAGAGAGTCTGGGATTGATTGAAACTTCGGGATTGGTAGCCGCCATTGAAGCTGCCGATGCCGGGTCGAAAGCAGCCAACGTCACCTTCCGCGGCTATGAACGCGCGCGTGCCGGCTTGATCACTGTCGTGTTTCTCGGCGATGTGGCCGCGGTGCGGGCAGCCGTGACCGCCGGCGCGGTGGCGGCGAAGCGGGTTGGTACGGTCATCTCCGTGCACGTGATTGCCCGGCCCGACCGGCAGTTGCACGTGGTCGCAAATGGAGCAAAGTCGTTAGACGAGCTGCTGTCTGTTCCGGTAGTTAAACCGATTGCAACCGAACTCCCCAAGCATTATGACCTTGAGCCTGCTCTAGCCGAAGCTCCCGACATCGAGGAAAGTGTTGCAGCTCCAAGTGCGGCCTGTGAAATAGCGGAGGCTCAGCAGGCAGAGCCCGAGCCGGCGCAGCCGGTCGCGGAGATCAGCGAAGAGCCCGCCGTCGAAGAGCATCCTTACCAAGAGAAGGCCGAAGAGGAAGTGTCGAGTGCGGACGCCTCCGACGACGAGCATCTGGTGGCGGAAGAGGAGCCGGAGGAAGAGCTCGTAGTCGCGGCCCGCGTTTCCACAGCGCACAAGAAGGAAAAAGTTCGTAAGCCGAGAAGCAAACGTAAAGCTTGATGTGAACTCTGGCAGCGCGGCCTGACGCCGCGAGCCAGTGAAATCAAAAGGAGTCGACCCTATGCCAGTACTCGAGCAACCGCAAGTCAGTCCTACGGCCGCGGTTTCCAAACCCCGTCCCGCAGTTGAACTACGTTCCTACGTCTACCTCGATCGTTTGCAGCCGCAGTTCGCTGCATTTCTGGGAACGAACATGCGGGGCTACCTGCCGGTGGTCGGCATGGCCTCGATGTTGATCGAAATCGCCCCCGGCGTGCTCATCAACCAGGTGGCCGATGCGGCGCTGAAGGCTGCCGATGTACGTCCCGGGCTGATGGTCGTCGAACGTCACTTTGGCGTACTCGAATTCCACTCCAAGGCGCAGGCCGACGTGCAGTATTCGGGCAGCGCCGCGCTGAAGGTGCTGGGCGCCACCATCGAAGATCGGCTGAAGCCGAAGGTCCTGAGCTCTCAGATCATTCACAAAGTGAACGACTATCACACCCAGATCGTGAACGTGTCGCGCTCCGCGTCGGTGCTGATTGCCGGACAGGACTTGTACATCCTGGAAGTAGTTCCTGCCGGCTACATCATCCTGGCGGCGAATGAAGCTGAGAAGAGCGCCAACATCACGCTGGTAGATTGCAGAACGTTTGGTGCGGTCGGCCGCCTGTATCTCGGCGGAAAAGAGTCGGACATTGCACGCGCGGCGCAGGCTGCCGAGTCGGCGATTCTGGGCATTCGTGGCAAGGAGGGGTCAGGCTCGAACGCGGGCTAGAGCGCAGGCAATCGTGAACGTAGCAGTCAGGCAGAGACATAGAGCAGTGAACGATCCTCCAGTGAATACACAGGAGAGGATGAATTGAATATCGATCCCATGGCGAACGATTTGTTGACAGCATTCGAGGAGAGCCTTGCCTTGACTGGACGAAGGCCTTCGAATGGCACGCTGTATGCCGGCGTCGATCTGGGCACGGCCTACATCGTGACCGCCGTCGTCGATGCCATGGGCGTGCCGCTGGCGGGTGCGGTGACCCGCAGCGAATCCAGCATACGAGACGGCTTAGTGCTCGACTACATGGGAGCAATCCGGCTGTTGCGCGAACAGGTGCATAAGCTGCGTGCTGCCGGATTTCCGATCAAGAAGGCTGCAGGAGCCTACCCCCCGGGTACCGAGGGCAGAAATGCTCAGGCCGTAGCGAACGTACTGTACGCCGCCGACCTGGAAGTCACGGGCTTGATCGATGAACCCAGCGCTGCGGCGAAGGTGCTGCGGATCTCAGATGGAGCCGTGGTCGACATCGGCGGCGGGACCACCGGGATCTCCGTGATTCACGATGGAGAAGCGGTCTACACTGCCGACGAAGCTACCGGAGGCACTCACGTCGATCTGGTGCTGGCAGGCCACTACAAAATCGATGTGCTGGAGGCGGAGAAGATCAAAACTGATCCCATGCGGCAGCGCGAGATTTTCCCTTTAATCACGCCGGTGTTCCAGAAGATGGCCAGCATCGTCAAAGAGCACCTCAAAGGCCAGTTTGTCGATACGTTGTACCTGGTGGGTGGCACCAGTTGCTTCCCGGGAATTGAAAGCGTGATGGAGTGCGAAACCGATATTCCGGTGGCGAAGCCGAAGAACCCGCTACTGGTAACGCCATTGGGAATTGCTTTGGCATGTGCGGAAACGGCTCAGTGAGTTAAGGAAGAGAAGCGGCGATCTTATGAGTGAAGAGCGGGTTCAGCAAGTCGTGGTGGAAGTGCTGAGACGATTGTTGCCGCATATCGGAGCGACCGGCGATCGCGGTTCGGTCATCGTTGCCTTTACCGGTGCGACGATTGGCTACAACCAAGCCATCGAGCAGGTTCGAGCACTGATCATGAACGGCTATCGCGTGCAACTGGTCTTTTCGCACGGAGCGGAAGTGTTGTACGCGAAGTTCCTGTGGGATCAACTGGAAGGCTTTCCCCACGTCACGCCCATGGAAGAGTCGAAATGGCTTCACACCCTGAAGGACTCGTGTGCGGTCGTCGTTCCGATGTTGAGTTTGAATACGCTTTCCAAGCTGGCGCTGCTGCTGGCCGACAACTTCGCCAGCAACATCCTCCTGCATGCGTTGTTTGCCGGCAAGCCGGTGCTCCTGGCCCGAAACGGCGTAGATCCCAGCGACAAGGGACGTGAGATACCGCACTTCGACAAGTGCGGCCCGGTTGTGGCTGCGGCGATCGAAGAACGTCTTCGGATCGTTAGCGGCTATGGTTGTCGCGTCAGCGATGTCGGCGAGTTATCGAATGCATTGATTTCGTTAGTGGAGCGCCAAGGCAAAATTCCGGTCGTCCGCAGGAACGGTAGCGGGAGCCACCGGCTCGCAGCGCCCACCGCGACAAACAGCGTCGTGACCGCGGCCGATGTACTGCAAGCTCACCACGCCGGAGCGCAATTGCGGCTCGGCCCGGCGGCAATAATCACTCCGTTGGCGCGCGAGTTGGCGGTCAAACATAGCGTCCGTCTGGTTGAGGCCGGCGTTCGCTGAAGTTCAGCAGAAAGAAGGGTCACTATGGTGATCGGAAAAGTTGTAGGAACCGTGGTCGCAACCCGGAAGCATGACCGGTTGATTGGCGGCAAGATACAAGTAATTCAACCGCTTGAGCCCAGCACCCTGGAACCGGAAGGCGAACTCTTCGTGGCGATTGATGCCGTGGGCGCCGGCATTGGAGAGCAGGTACTGATCGCGCGGGGCAGCGCTGCCCGTAAGGCAATCGACAATGAGTCGGCTCCGGTGGACGCCACCATCGTCGGCATCATCGATGAGATCGACATTCCGGACGGCAGGCTGGTCAGGCACTAATCCCGAGGTTGGAACGATGGGCTCGAAAATCTACACGAAGAAAGGCGACCTGGGCCTCACCAGCTTGTTCAGTGGAGAGAAGGTCGCGAAAGATGACCTTCGGCTGCAAGCCTACGGTGCGCTCGACGAGCTGCAGGCCCAGCTGGGAATGGTGCGGGCCCTCACCAAGAACGAGGAACTCGGCCCGATCCTGATCGAGATTCAGCACGATATCTCGGCGGCGTGCGCGGAACTGGCCTCGAATCCGAATGTGCGCGCCCGGCTGCCCAGGCACATCGAGCGCAGCGACACCGAACGGCTCGAGACCTGCGTCGACAGTTTTACCTCGCGCTACCCGCTGCCAAAGCGCTTCATCATTCCCGGCCGAACCCCCGACAGCGCCGCTCTGCATCTGGCGCGCACCATTTGCCGGCGTGGGGAGCGTCAGATCGTTGTGGTCAACCGCGAACTCGGCGGCTATGACGAGATCCTGGTGTACTTCAACCGGCTCTCCGATTTGCTCTTCGTGCTGGGTTGGTCGATGGAAGTGATGGCCGTAGTGGACGATGCGGTACAGGAGGTCCTCAGTTCCGCATTCAGATGAGGCCTGCTTATGAGATTGCCCTACGTAATATCGGAAATCCTTACCGGCGTTGCTGAAGCCGAGGCCACGAAGATCGAAGTGCCGATGGCGATCGCTATTGTCGACGGCGAGGGCGGCTTGCAGCTGTTCAAGCGGATGGACGGTACTTTGCCGGTAAGTACGGAACTCGCGATGTCCAAGGCGTACACCGCGGCAGTGTTGCGGATGCCCACCCATCAGGTTGGTGAACTGGCCCAGCCTGGAGCGGCGCTCTATGGGATTCAGCACACGCACAGCGGAAAGATTGTGCTCTTTGGCGGCGGCTTCCCGCTCTTAGTGCACGGGAACGTGGTCGCGGCAATCGGAGTCAGCGGAGGCACGGTCGAGCAGGACATGCTGGTGGCGGAGCCCGCGGTGCAGATGCTGCAGTACATCGAGTGCTGGGCGAAGGAGATCAAGCCGCTGCTGCCGCATCTGAACGGCAACGGCTCAAGGACCGCTATGCCGCTGGTGAGGGACAAGCTGGTGAAGGCGTTGGGCGGATTAGATCCCCAGATCCCCGAAAGTACGATAGCTGCGCTCGCTGGCGGCGTGCTGCTGGCGTTGGCGTGAGGTCGTTTGGTAACAACGGCGAGGTGTCAAAGACGCATTGTCGTCAGGTTAGGGAGGCTCTGATTAAGGTAGGGCCGCCGCCCCTCAGCGGCTAAAGCCACCCAAATGCATCTGGCTTTCGGACCGCCTGAAGGCGGTCCCTTTCAAGGCGTGGGATTGATGTAAGAGTTGATAACGATGGAGGAGATTGCGATGCAGACCAGCCCGGAAATCATTGCTGGCTTGATTCAGAAGGTCCTGGAAGAACTGACCACCGCGAACGTTGCCGGCACAACCGGCGAGAACGGTCTCTACCCAACGGTGAATGATGCCGTCGAGGCGGGTTTGGCGGCACAGAAGAAGCTCATCGCGATGTCGCTGGAGCGTCGCAAGGACATCATCGCTTCCATCCGGAACAGCGTGCTGAATCGCAACGAAGAGCTTTCGGCGATGGCCGTGGAAGAGACGAAACTTGGGCGGTACGAAGACAAGGTGCGCGAGAACATCCTGTGTGCTACCAAGACTCCGGGAGTCGAAGACATTGAGCCTCGGGCGTATAGCGGCGATCATGGCCTGATGTTGCTGGAGTATGCGCCGGTTGGTCTCATCGGCGCGTTAACCCCGATTACCAACCCTACGGGTACGGTCATCAATAACAGCATCGGCATGATCTCGGCGGGGAATGCGGTGATCTTCAACGCTCATCCCAGCGCCCGGCGGACCAGCACGACCATGGTGCAAATTATCCATCAGGCGATCGTCGACGCGGGAGGCCCGGTGGGACTGGTTTCGTCCGTTGCTAATCCAACCCTGGAGACCGCAAAGGAAGTCATCGAGCATCCGAAGATCAACATGCTGGTGGCCACGGGCGGCAGGCCAATCGTGAACATCGTGCTGCGCTCCGGCAAGAAAGCTATCGGCGCGGGCGCCGGCAATCCGCCCGCCTTGGTCGACGAGACTGCGACAATTCGTAAAGCCGCCCAGAGCATTGTCAGCGGCGCCAGCATCAATAACGGCATCTTCTGCACCTGCGAAAAAGAAGTGATCGTCGTCGAGGAAGTGGCCGACGCTCTGATCAAATTCATGCAGGAGACCGGCCGCGTCTATCTGCTCAATCCGGATGAGGTTGCAAAGGTCACCAAGCTGGTCGTGACCGCCGAGGGCAAGATCAACGGAGCGTATATCGGCAAGAATGTGCAGGTGATTTTGCACGACATTGGTGTCGACGTAGCAGACGACTGCCGGCTGGCCATCTTCGAGGCGGAGAAAGATCACCCGCTGGTGTGGCTGGAGCAGATGATGCCGGTATTGCCGATCGTTCGCGTCAAAGATGTCAATGAGGGTATCGAGTTCAGCGTTAAGGTTGAGCAGGGCAATCGGCACACGGCAATCATGCATTCCACTCACATCGATCACATGACCGCGTTCGCGCGGGCAGTGCAGACAACAATTTTCGTGAAGAACGGACCATCTTTCGCCGGAATCGGTTTAGGCGGAGAAGGCCATACCTCGTTCACGATTGCGGGACCAACCGGCGAAGGCTTGACTTCGGCGCGGACGTTTACCCGGCAACGCCGTTGCACGCTGGTGGAGTCGTTCCGAATCATCTGAGGTCTGTTGCACGAGCGCCGGAAGAGCGGGTCGCGGGCTGGTGACAGTGGGGTGCTTCGCGCTTGCCTCTGGCTGTGAGTAAAAGGCTGGACTCGTCGGCGAAACCGCCGTGGCTCGACGTCGCGAACGGGCGACCTGTTCCCTGGATGGATTTCGCAATGACGAAGTTCGAAATACTTCCCATCCTCTTTCTGGCAATCTCCAGCAATGGTGACAACGTCGCCGTCGGCATCGCTTACGGCTTAGGCCGCATCAATGTCCCGCTTCCTTCCAATCTTCTGATAGCTCTTGTTACCGGAGTCGGGACCCTTGCCTCGATGTGGCTGGGCCAGGTGATCGGCAGCATCATGGATCCCAGGCTGGCCAGCGTAGTGGGCGGAACGATGATCGCCGCAATAGGCGGCTGGGTCATTCTACGTTCCATTCGAGCCACGACACCGCACGAGAATGTGCAGAGTGTGGCAACGAATTCCGGACAGAATCCACGCCCAAGCGCTCTTCGCAACTTCAAGCTGGTATTGGATGACCCGGTCCGTGCGGATATGAATTTCTCACGTCAGATCGAGTTGAAAGAAAGCTGGGCGCTGGCGATCGCTTTGAGCCTGAACAATATCATCAACGGAGTTGCCGCAGGAATGTTGGGAATGAATCCAGCCCTCACCACATTTTTTGTGATGGCGTTCAGCGTGATTACGCTGTCGGCTGGGCTGGCGGCAGGTGATCAACTGGGCAAGCGATGGTTGGGCAGCTTATCCGGCGTGATCTCCGGGCTGCTGCTGGTGGCGTTGGGGGTCTACGAAATCTACGTTTAATCGTCGGGGGAACACGCGCCCGCTGGTCCCAATGTAACTTTTGCGCCAGGACGCGCTGCCGATGTGATAGCAGTCACATTCTGTGGTGATGCGAATGATGGCCCGACCGGAATTCAGCGGACTAGTCTTTGTTTCAGGAGGTGCGATGTGTTCGACAACCTGATTCAGCCGGCGCACCTGCTGGTGATTCTGTTCATCGCTCTTTTGGTATTCGGTCCGAAGAAGCTGCCCGAGCTTGGCAAGGGCCTTGGCGAAGGGATCCGCAGTTTCAAGGAGTCGATGAATGCCGCAGAACCCGACAAAAACACAGACCATAAACCTCAGGCTTGAAGAGTGGGTGCCGTCGCCAGACGGACGAAGGATGTCTACAAGATATTTGATTTCACGACCGACGGTCCGCCGGCAACTCTTCGAACAATCGCATTGGCTCGCCGAGTTCTGCTGGTGCCTGGCTCTTTCGATGGCGCTGAGTAGCCCATTGTGGGCCGCTCATCGGGAGGTCGACGACACCGGTCGTTCGGTAGCTGTGCCCGACGCTGTGCATCGTATCGTTTCGCTCTCGCCAAGCTTAACCGACATTGTCTACGCCTTGGGCGCGCAGGATGACCTGGTTGGGATCACCGACTATACGGACTATCCACCGGAGGCCGCGCGTCAAAAGCCCAGCGTAGGAGCTATCGTCAATCCGTCACTGGAGAGGATCCTGGCGCTGCACCCGGATATTGTTCTGGCCCTGCCGGCGTTCAACGGCGCCGACACGATCGCCGGACTGCAGCACCTGGGGCTGCCAGTGTTTCTGTTTAACACCTCTAATGTGAGCGATATCTATCGCAACATCGCGAGTGTCGGGCGGATGTTGGGACGCGAGCAGCAGGCTTCAGCGCTAATCGCTCAGTTACGTTCGCGCCAGGAACGAATCAGGCAGCAGTCGACTGGAAAGATCAGACCGAGAGTGCTCGTAGTGGTTGCGATTGACCCGTTGATTACCGCCGGGCGAGGCGCGTTCATGACCGAGATGATTACCGCGGCGGGTGCGGAATCAGTAACCGAAAACATTCCCCAGGATTGGCTGCAACTGAATCTGGAAGCGGTTCTACCGTTCAAGCCGGACTACATCGTGCTGATACAGGGAGGGCCGGTGACGCTGAAGGCCATGCAGCAGCAGCCGGGATGGAACTCGCTGGAAGCGGTGCAACGGGGCCGCATCATCACGGTCGACAACCGTATTCAGATTCCGAGTCCGGTGGCTTTTGACGGGTTAGAGGATCTAGCCAGGCAAGTACACGCCGTGTCGCACTAAGGCCGTACAAAATCCTATAACCGGCGGCACAGGATGTAGGAGACAGTGCGGTGAAATTCCGCCACTACTCCTGAATCCATCGACTGTCTATACCACCGCTCTCCGATTGGTGTGCGCGTTGTTAGCCCCGGCAAGGAGAGGAAATCGGGGAACGCTGGTTTGACAGCCCGCAAGCCCAACTCTAGAATCAAAACTGGGCTGGACGCGGTCACGTCCAGCCTTTCAATTGATCGATAGGCGCATCTTCCCGCCCTTTGATCGGCGTCTGCATCTTCCTGTATAGCGGCACGCAAGCCGTTTCCGACCGTTGGCGGTGTAGCTCAGGTGGTTAGAGCGACGGTCTCATAATCCGTAGGTCGTAGGTTCGAGTCCTACCGCCGCCACCAATATTTTCTATGTGGTCCATTGACCAAGCCGTTTTACCCCAAAACGCTGGTTGCGTGCGCTCGGGTTTTTTCTATGGACAAATCCCCAAGCGCCGCGAGGACCGTCAGAAGAGCGCAGAGTAGCGATGGTCCGAGCTACGGAGAGTGCGCTGCCCTATTCCCGTGATGGTTGGTCTTTCTAAGACAAATACTGGCCAGAGTTGGATTTGTTGACAAGAGGATCCTTAGCATGTACAAGCTTGTCATCCAAGATCAAAGCAATTATCACGGATCCGTAGTCTTGCCGATGGCGAAGGTTGTCTCTCTATTTGTCCTCGCTGTCTTGCTGAGCTCCACTGGCTGCGGGAGCGGTTCGCAGACGTCCGGATCAGGCTCTCCCCCATCGCTGGGTACTCCCGCGCCCGCTCTTGGCGGGATCAATATTGATTACGCCCCCGAGGGCCGTTGCAGCGACGATAACTGGAGCACGGCCACGCCGGCCGCGTGCAATCCTCAGCTTTCTTTCAACACCTGTACGCCGAATGTGCTGTCGTCCTGCGCTGCGAATTGCCAGGCCTGTTACAACGCCGATCTGACGACGATCAGCTCGCTCAAGGTCAGCACGATCACGATCTATCAGCCTAACTACTACATCCTGAAGGCGGCCCAAAGCTCCGGGATCAAGGTCGTGCTTGGCTTGTTCAATGATAGTGTCAGCGGATTGGCGCAACCGAACACGGCGACTAACTGTACTTATGGAGGCCAGCCGTTTCCATATTGCGGCAGCAACTATGCGACCGCGCTTTTCGGCGGAGCATGCGGTAACGTGAGCCCATGGGCGCCGGCAACGTTTTGCGAGTCGAGTCCAACGAATCCGAACGCCACCTATGTCGCCGCGCTTAACTCGAGTGCCGGAGAATTTCTCCAGGACGGGACGGTGGTCGGCATTCAGGTCGGCAACGAGATTCTGGGACAGCAGTCAGCGGCGACCATCAGCACGGCCGCGCAGAATCTCCGCACCGCTCTCAACGCCGCGGGGTTCAATGGCATCAAGGTCATCGTTTCGCTGATTGAAGGCCAGGCCGCAACATTCTGCACCGGCGGTGCTCCTCCTGCGGGTGTCGATTACATTGCCGACCACGTCTATTGTTCGGTCGGCAGTTCCGGTGGTGTGGCCAGCGCACCCCCGGTGTGGCCGACCGGCACCAACCCGGCGCAAACCTGCTGGACGCAAGTTCAGAGTGTTTTTACCACTGACCAGAACGCGTGCGGGGCAGCGAACGTCTTCCTGGGCGAGACCGGATACAACACCGGATGTCCGAGCGTCTACGCGCAGCAGCAGGTTCCCAATGAGCAGACGTATATCACGCAAGTGGTCAATGCGGCCTGTCAAAACCAGGTCAACGGACCGCTGGCGCCGTTCCTCTTCGAGTTTGGCGACGTATGCCCGTCCGGAGGATGCTTGCCCGGCTGTCCAGCAGAACCCCAAGAGGGCAATGGGTACTTTGGTATGTACTTTACGCAGGGCTACCTGACAAAGGGATCCCTCGTATCGAAGTTCACAACCGCCCCTTCGCTCGCCTGCCCTTGAGCGCGGATGCATTCGCTTACAAATCAGCCAGGCAAGTCTCACATCAGGATATGTGCGCACCCATTTATGCGCGTTGCAGCGCAGGTAAGTCCGTTCCTGTTAAACTACTGCCACGATTTCGAAAATAAGGACAAAAATGGACGCTGCAAGCATAGTGGTACAACTGAAACAGGAACTCGCGCGCATTGATCATGCTATCGCGGCACTGGAGCAAATCGGCCAAACCGCACCCCGTCGAGGCCGTCCACCGAAGGCGGCGCAGGCAGGGCGCCGCGGACCTCGTACGATGAGTGCTGCTGCCCGGGCAAAAATAGCTGCCGCACAGCGAGCACGGTGGGCGAAGCAAAAAGGCAAGACTGCGACGGCTAACGTCGCTGCGAAGAAGACTGCTTCGAAACGCACACCGATGAGTCCTGCCGCCAGAAAAAAGCTGTCTGCCATGATGAAGGCGCGTTGGGCGGCTAGAAAGAAGTCGGCATAGACGTTTTGCCGGGCCGAGGTCATAAGCGACGGCAGTAAGTCGACTGGGCGTTGCGATATCCAATCCCCGCCTGGAGGATGGCCGTGCAGCGGTGGGTCGCAGGCGAGCGTAGGTGAATTGCGACGCGGTAACCCATTGGTCGGCTTGCGTTTGACACGAATCCTTGGGTACGATCAGCAAGACCGCATCTTAACTGACCGGTGGTGCAAGTATGCCTGCCGACAATGGAGGACCTACTATCCTGGAGCTGCGAGAGGCGAATGCAGTCATGGGCACTCTGGGATTGCCATTGCCCAGGTTCATACCGCGACGTTATAAGCCCAGAAACATCGGCAGCTGGTCGGGCCACCTGGCATTTGCAAGCGATCTCATTGCGGCTACTCAGCCTGGGTTGATCGTGGAACTGGGTACACACTGGGGAGAGGCTTACTTCACTTTCTGCCAGATCGTGGAAGAGCGCGGCTTGAATTCTTTGTGCTACGCCGTGGATCATTGGCTGGGGGACGAGCATGCCGGGCATTACGGAGAAGAGGTATTTGAGGACGTAAGGCAATATAACGAGCGTTACTATAGTCAGTTTTCCTATTTATTGCGATCCAGCTTCGATGGTGCTGTTTCACAGTTCGGCGACGCCTCGATTGAGCTTCTGCACATAGATGGGCTGCACACCTATGAAGCGGCAAGTCACGATTTCCATACCTGGTTGCCCAAGGTAAAGCCCGGAGGAATCGTATTACTGCACGACATATGTCCGAAGCATGAAGACTTCGGCGTCTGGCGTTTATGGGACGAGATCAAGGCGGAACTTCCAAATACCTTTGAGTTTCACCATAGCTGGGGATTGGGAGTGGTCCGCAAACCTGGCGGAGCTAGTACGTCGCCCCTGCTGCAGTTTCTTTTCAGCGATTCCACGCCTGTGCGGGAAGAGATTCGTCGCCGGTACGTCATTTATGCTTCCCACCTTGAGCATTTGCTGAGCAACTCTCCTGATGTGACCCGAGAAGCAGTTGTCGTGCCGGATTCAGACGACGTTTATGTCCAAGTGTTCCCATTTGGCGCAACCGGCTACTCTGAAGATACGAGCCTCCTCAAGAAGGGCAAGAGCGGAACCTGGAATACTTTGACATTTGAATTGCCGGAAGACCTCGGCCGCGAACCACTGAGGATAGATCCGGGGCATGCGCCGAGCCTGGTAGAGGTAAGTGATATAGAGATAGGTTCACGTTTGTCTGGGGATGTACTGTGGAAAGTTAACGCGTCCTCAAATTCGGGTAGTCTGACGGCGTCCGGCACTTCGACCCTGCATCCGGTGGGAAATGCACTCTTGCTGGTCAGCTTTGGTGATGATCCTCAATTGCTTCTGACCATGCCTTCGGATCTGCGTGAGCCTCTGCAACTGAGCATTTCGCTGAGAGTGAGTCCCGCACCCAATCCAGCGCCGCAGATCGTGGAGGAATTGATCAAAGCTGAACAAACATTGGCCGAACACAGAAAAAGCGAGGCTACGGCGGCACGACTCGAATGCGATAGGATTGCCGCTCAGCTAAGTCAGGTAGCCGCGGAAGAGCAGTCAACGCAGCAACGTTTGCACGCGGCGGAAGACAAGCTTCTCTCCGAACAGGCCATTCGAATGGCGATGCAACAGTCCCTCTCTTGGAAAATGACCGAGCCTATCCGGAAGTTACTGGCGATCGCCAGATCGGAGCCTCGAGAGCAACGTTAGAGCGCCGATCCCAACATGAAAAGAATATCGATATCGCGGAGCGTTGGGCAGACTCGCTAAAATTGATATAGGTGGATGGGAAGACGTAATCTCCCCGGCACATAGATGTGACGAGACCTCCTCAGATGGCTAAAGGAATCAATACAGCGGACGAGCAGTTTGTGGCCAATCTGTACCGCAGCCTCTTACAGCGTTCGCCGGATATCGCTGAGGTAAAACACTGGACGAGCGTATTGGCTACCGGGGCGAAGCGGTCCGATGTAGTGGAAGTCTTCATGTCTTCATCGGAATTTATTACTCTACAAAGCCAGAGAGACCGGTTCCATATTTCTTCCCCGCGTGGTCCTGAAGGAGCTCAGCATGAGCAGGAGACGCTGTCGAAACTTCAAACCCATGTAGCTCGTCTGCAGAACACAAGCTATGAAGCGAATGCCATGGAACAGTCAAAGGAAGAAGGCTGTGACTTAGAAGAGGATCATGAATTAGAGGGCGAGCTTCGCGAAGTCGAGACCCCAACCATCACGAGGCTCTCCCCTCAACTGAGGGAGACCAAGGAAGCTGTCGGCCAGCTCAACCCGCGAAATTCGGGACCTCTGAACTATTTGGCTCAAGCGGCCAAGAAGACACTGCAACGATCCCTGACCTGGTACACACGTTCGCTCCAGAACTTCCATTCCCAGGTAACCAAGGCTCTCGAAGACCATGGAAATGACATCACTTCTCTCGACCGGTCACTTCGACAGGTAGTCACGGAATTGCCGCGACTGGGCACTGGAATATCGCGACTAGCCAATAAAACATCGAAGCTGGACAATAAAATATCATCCCTGAACGATGAGATATCACGACTATACGACGAAATATTGAAATTGCAGGCCGGATACTTACAGGAATTGCTACGGGCGAACGAGCTAGCGACTCGAGAACGGCTCATCCCTTACGTCGCTTTCTTTCGTGGGACCTCGCCGGTTTTAGATATTGGTTGTGGACGGGGAGACTTTCTCGTTCTTTTAAAAGAAAACGGTATCGCTTCCTATGGTGTTGACTCTGATAGGACGGCCGTTGAAGCAGGCCGGCGCAAGTCAGTTAGAGTTATTAAGGAAAACCTTCTAGAACACCTCAGGCAGCTTCCGGATCGGTCACTAGGCGGAGTATTCTCAGCCCGGGTTATCGAATTCCTGCCTGCCCATGAGCAAATGGAGCTTATTGCTCTTTGCTCACTGAAGATAAAGCCGGGCGGGATTCTGGTAATAGAGACCACAAATCCAGACTCGGGCCGGGGCTACGGCATAATTTCTTATCTGGATCCAAGTCATTTGCTGGCGATTCCTCCCGAGCTCATGAAATCTGCACTCGAGAGCAACTGCTTTCGGGATGTCAAGATAACAATTCTTGCTCCAGTTGAGGAGGGCGTAACGCAGGTGACGTCGGCAGCCAATGCCGCTAGCAGCCCTGAAGCTGGTGTCAGGGTGTTGCCCGAAGTCAGCAATCGTATGACAGTTAGTCCGGTTTATGCAGCCGTGGGCTGGCGGAGCTGATATTCAAGGCCTGAGTGTGACCCCAATATCGAAACATCTAGAAATGGAATTTGCGGCGTGCACGATTATCGCCAAGAACTATCTGCCCATGGCGCGGGTGTTGGCTGAGTCGTGGTCTGAGTTTCATCCAGACTGTCCGCTATTCGTATTATTTCTCGATTCGCCGCTCGGATTTGTTTCTCCAGAAACTGAACCTTTCCATTCAATACTTATATCTGACCTGGAGATACCGAATCTCACCGGATTTCTATTCAAGTATACAGTTCTGGAAGCCAGTACGGCGGTGAAGCCCTATCTACTCGATCACTTATTTAGACACTACGGGATCGAGAAGTTGTTATATCTGGATCCGGATATCCTCATTCTTAATTCGTTGGATCCACTGCGCAACTACCTGGACGAGGCCAATATTCTTCTGACCCCGCACCTGCTGTCGCCCATCCCAAACGATGGTCGCAGACCTACGGAGCACGACATTTTAAAGTCAGGGGTGTTCAACTTAGGTTTTCTGGGATTACGTAATGGAGTGGAATCGAAACGGCTGCTCCGGTGGTGGTCCGATAGGTTGTATCACCATTGTATGGTTGCGGTCGAACAGAACCTATTTGTAGATCAGCGTTGGATGGACCTAGCGCCGAGTCTGTTTGAGGGCGTCCGAATACTCCGCGAGCCTGGCTACAACGTTGCGTACTGGAATCTGCACGAGCGTTCTGTGTCGCTTTCTGGCGACATAACGGTCAACGGCGGAGAGCTTTTGCACTTCCTGCACTTCAGCGGCTTTGACCCGGGTAGGCCGTGGGTTGTGTCAAAGCATCAAGATCGTTTTGGGATGGCCGATCTGGGCGAGCTTCGCCAGCTCTATCTTCGATATGGCAATTTGCTTCTCGAACACGGCTGGAATGACTCTAAGCACTGGACCTATGGTAGCGATTTCTTTCGCAATGGTGTCAGGATTACTCCGGCATTACGGCGATACTATTGGAGCCTGGGAACGAATGTAATGCAGCTGGGAGATCCGTTTTGTTGGCTTGATAAGGACGATCCGACCGCAGCGATTGAAAAGTTTGATCGTAGCAGACCGAACCAGTTTCTTTGCGGAGTCAATCTGATTGGGCATTTTCAGGCCGAGACCGGTGTAGGCGAAGGCGCGAGGAGTAACCTGCGAATCGTTCAAGCCGCCGGTATTTCTTGCCTGGTGAATAATGTGGTGGATCTCAGGTCACATAATCTCGAAAGTCTACCTGATAATCTGACAGACACCAACCCATTCCTAACCAATCTCCTGACGATCAATGCTGACGAATTCCCGACGTACGTACCTAAGCATCGTCAGCATATGCTGGGGCATTTCAATATAGGATACTGGGCCTGGGAGGTGCCGGAGTTTCCCGAGGAGTGGGCGTCGTCCTTTGGCTATGTCGATGAAGTATGGACTCCTAGCCGCTTTACAAGGGACGCGGTCGCGACCCGGTCCCCTGTACCGGTGATGGTTGTACCGCATTCGATGGATGCCGGCTTTTTCCACGAGGGAGTCGGCGACCGCGGTAAGTTCGGCCTGGACCCGAGTATGTTCGTATTTCTGTTTTTCTTTGACTTTGACAGCTACTTAGATCGAAAGAATCCTTTGGGCCTTATCCAAGCGTACAAGCAAGCGTTCGGTGGTAGGCAGGATGTGCAATTGTTGATCAAGTCAGTTCATGGCGCAGGCCACACAGAGGATTTGGCCAGGGTACAAAAGGCAGGCATTGGATCCAACATTCGCGTCCTGGACTGTAATCTAACCAGGGAAGATAAGCATGAGTTGATGAGGGCTGCGGATTGCTATATTTCGCTTCATCGGTCAGAGGGCTTTGGTTTGACGCTTGCCGAGGCCATGATCTGCGGGAAGCCCGTGATCGCAACCGGGTATTCCGGCAATCTTGACTTTATGTCCGACGAAGATAGCTTCTTGGTTCCATACAAGTTGATTACGATCGAACGGTCGTGTGGGCCGTACAAGGCAGGGTTTCACTGGGCCGATCCTGACCTGGATTACGCGGCAGATGTCATGCGTCAGGTGGAGAGGCAGCGCGAGGCGGCGGCTCGAGTCGGGTTGAATGCGCGAGCAAAGGTTCGAGAGCTTCTTCATCCGGAGACGATCGCGCACTCTGTTCGAAGCCGGCTTAAAAAGTTGGGCCTACTGGAAGAAGTGATTCCCACTGTTGCCGGAGGAGCCAACGAGCTCTGTTAATCTAAGTGCACAACGCGTCCAGCGATGAATAGTTTGCAAGCCCAACTCAGGGTACTGGTTATCGTCCTGCGTTATATGGTTGACGTTGATGGGCGAAAGGTCGGTCGGTGGTAATTCGCAAAAATACAAGCCTTGAGGATGTCCCGTCATCTGTGTTTGCGGTTGCAGTCTCCGCCGTTGTCTTCTTCGCGGTTCTTCTGATCCTTAACCGCGATCTCTTCAGAGTAGCGATTGTTGAGTACACGGACTTTGCAGCAAACGCGCTTCAGGTAGAGCGGGCCAAGCATTTTCGGGAATTACTGGGTAACTATTCGCGTTGGGGTTTCCACCATCCGGGACCTGCCTTTTTTTATATCTTCGCTCTGGGCGAGAAGGTGCTGCACGACTGGCTGCACCTGGTCCCCGCGGAGATGAATGCCCATATTCTCAGCATGGTTGTGCTGAATTCAGCATTTCTCTTCGGTGCGATCGGGATCATTGCCGCCTACTGCCGTTCTCGCTTATTCCCACCGACCGCATTAGCTCTCTCTCTTTTCTTTATCTACGTTGTAAACCGCACGATTCCGGGGTCCGCCATCTTCTCTATATGGATGCCGCACGTGCTGTTGTTTTGCTTTCTGTTTTTTGTGACCGTCTGCGCGTCTGTCGCAGCCGGCAGGACATCGCACATCCCCTGGCTCGTTTTTAGTGGGCTGATGTTAATCCACGGGCACGTGGCGCAACCTTTGTTCGTCGGAACGCTGTCGCTCGCCGCCTTGGGCACGTTATGGTGGCGCGAGGGCAGGTCTGTTGGGTGGGAAGAGTTCTTCCACCAAAACCGAAAGCCCTTTGTAATAAGCGCCCTATTAATCATGTTGTTTGCCCTTCCTATGGTGCTGGATGTAGCGATGTATCGGGATAATAATATCCGCGCGATCCTGCACCATGCTAAAGCGCACAAAGGACTGCAGCAGAGTTTTATGCAGTCGTTGAAGTATGAATTCAGCTTTCTTGCCTTTGTACCGGATCCAGAGGTCGTGCTGAAAACCGCCTCGGCGCACCTGGTATCGAAAGGCTGGTCGAAGCCATATGTCGCGGTTTACTGGAGTGTGGGATGGCTGATGGCAGGGTTGGCAGCGGGCATCTACCTTTTCACCGGACAAAGGATTCCCTGGTTCATTCGTTATGCGGCATGCGAAATTGTGTTGATTTCCGTGCTGTTCTACTACTGGACGCTGAAGATGACTGGTCCGTTGTTCAACTTCAATGGTTATTTCTTCTTCGGTGTGCAATTGCTGGCATTGTTCCTATTGGCATTTCTAATTCTGGATGGTCTGCGGCTGACGGCGACGCCGGCAATATCCTTGACTCTCTGCGTTTTGCTGCCGCTCTCGATTCTGGGTACGAAACAAGGCTTCCTTAATACCGAAAAAGGCGAGCATGAAACCGATCGTCTCGTTGCCCATCTACCGCCGGACGACGGCAAGATGTTACATCTGACTTTTGACTCCTCGAACTGGATGCTCGAAGCTGGAGTGGCAAGTCGGTTGAGGCATGAACACCGGCCGTTCTGTGTAGATGATTTGTGGGCATTTACTTTCGGACGGGATAGTCGCTGTTCCGGATTTGAAGGTCTCACAAATCTCATTTTGACTCAAGCTCCGCGGGAGTGCCAGGCGCCTTGCAAGGTCCTTACAAAAGATGATCGTTTCGAGTTCGACTGGGAGCCTTACCCGGAACTGAAGCTTCCTTTCACCATCAAGTTGGACGATATTTCCAGTCTCAACAAAGGATTCAACGAATTCCTTGGAACTGGAGGGCCTGTGTGGGCAAAGGGGCATGCAACCATCTATTTTCGATTAGCGACTAATTTCAGCGAAACGCCGAAGATACAGGTGAGAATATTCGGAGTTGCGAATCCGGGGAGGCCGGCGAAGATTCTTCTAAATAACCAAGAGCTTGGAGTCGTTGTTTCGGGGCAAGATAGTGCCGAGTTCATCATCGATCGAAATATACTGTTGCCAGGTGAGAACCGATTAGTCATTCAGGTTGACAACCCACTCGAGGTTGAGGGCGATCCGCAAAATGACCCGCGAGTTCTCGGCTTTCAATTTGTGAAGGCCGAGTTCGAACCGGTCAAACCTTCAAGGCTTTATCCGGCAGCTGTTCCAGCTGGCACCGTTCAGCGGTCCGGTAGTCAGGTAAACAAGGAGAGCACAGTTGCTGCGCCAGCCGCGACTATACAGCGGCAGCCTGTTCTGCATTAGCAGGCACAGTTTCAGTGCATTGCTATTTCTTATTCGACGGAATATCCAAATTCCTTCAGGGTGTCCGCAAATACCTGGTTGCACAATAACTGTGAATCCTGGTCAAGATCGGTATGCCAGCGCGCAATTGATTGCCGGGCAGTTCCTGACGTTCTGTGTGCCTCCATCTCAGGCGTATCGACAATGGCTCTGCGCAGCATTTCTTTTATCGTGGAAGGGCCGGCGTCGATTTTTAGATAGCTCAGCACCCGCTGCAACGTCTCGGTCGGTTGGGAGACAAGATCTTCATAGCGTACAAGACATGTCCGATCGCTCCGGGATTTCCAGCTACGAAGTAATTGCTGCGCCTCCCCTCCCAGTCGGTGGATATATTGCTCCTCGTTATCAACCTTGTCGCGGTTGAACCCGGTGGTACCGCGCTTGGCATTGAAGGCCCGTATCGAGCACAACATGTCACGAAAGTCGCGAACGACGATAATTTCGCGAGTATCGGGATAGAGTTCCCACATAATGCCCGGCATTTCATCCGGTATGTGCTTCTCCGCGAAGTACCGGGGGAGTTTCTGAATCCGAAGATCGGCGATCTCGCGATAACAATCCTCCACGCTTCGCTGACACAGCATTGCGACCCGTTCTACAAATAGGGAATTAAACCATTTTCGGTCCTGTATTCCCGGAGTCTGCTCGTTCTGGCTACCAAGAGTACTAAGCGGTTCGTTCCAAAGCGGCTCTGCCTTCCAGAATGCGTCGCGTAGAAGTTGCATCCAGTATTTTCCGGGCCGGGTTTCGTAGGGATGGATGCGCAAGGCTACGATGGATGGATGTTCTGAAAGTAGACGCATCATCCAAGTTGTACCCATCCGGCCCAGGCTGTTGACCAGTAACGGCTGAATCGTAGCCGCAAAGTGCGAAGGAACAGGTTTATGCCGTCCATAAATGCGGGCAATTGGTACGCGCACGTCATTCTCAAGGCGCACTTGAATCAGTAATTCGAATTCTGGCGTCATCCCGACCACGCTGACAGCAGCCCAGAAGCCGACCTTTGAGTCCGGTGGAGCTGCGGGATAAGCTCGATCGACATCGAGGCGGGGATAAATGATTGAGACTCTACGAACCGGGCCGTCGTTTGCGACTAGTTCGACTTGGATTGCGGCCGCACGCGCTCCCAGAGCCCAACCTGCAAACTCGAAAGAGTAATCCTCCTTCAGGGTGTTGGGAGTGGGCAATTCAATCGAGAAGCCCAATAGCGCGTCAGAGTCCGGTACGAGGCGCTCAACGCGGATAATTTCCGTGGTGCTCATTTGACCTCAGGGCAGTGTGTAACGGTTGGAGAGTTTGGCAAAGAGCTGTCTTCGACTTTCTATCCGAAAACGTGTGCTTGTTCAAGTCGACAAGTTTATGAGCTGATAGGGTTGACTGAACCGCTTCAGCTCTGCCACCAACGTTGGGGCATGCATAATACAGATACGGCCAGAGAGCTCCGCTCACGAAGCTGGACAACGCTGCCGGCCTCCTCCTGCACACAACAAGGTGAAATTATGGATCTGAGGCCGATGTTCGTTAATCTGGTACATGGGGGCGCGGGACGCCATAAGGGCCCCCATAAGGTGATTGTGCCGAAACCGATTTTGCTGAGTGTGGACGACGATTCCGATGTACTGCATGCAATCGAGCGCGACTTGCGTGCAAAGTACGGTGCTGAGTATCGCGTGATGGGGAGCGCAGAACCCAAGGACGCTCTGGAAATACTTAAGCAGTTAAAGATTAGAAACGATAGCGTAGCGCTGCTGCTTGCGGACCAGCGCATGCCGCGCATGGACGGTGTGGAGTTTCTGCAGGAGGCGATGCGTATCTATCCGGAGGCGAAGCGGGCTTTGCTCACCGCCTACGCGGATACGAATGCGGCTATCAGCGCCATCAACGAGGCCAGCGTTCACTATTTCTTCCTGAAGCCGTGGGATCCGCCCGCCGAACGTCTCTACCCGCAATTGGACGATCTTCTCGACGACTGGAGGGCCTCGTATCACCCCGCGTTTCAGGGAATACGTGTGCTGGGAACGCGCTGGTCACCCAGGTCGTATCAGATGCGCGATTTCCTGGCGCGCAATCATGTTCCGTATCAGTGGATCGATGTGGAAACCGCCGCTAACGATCAAGAGACGAAGCAACTGCTGGAAGCATTGGGAGAGGAGGCGGGAAGCTTGCCGGTGGTGCTTTTTCCCGATGGTACAAAGTTGCTGGACGGCGTACCGGCGGATGTGGCGGAAAAAGTCGGAATGCGCACGCGCGCGCAGACCAGCTTCTATGACCTTGCAATCCTGGGCGGTGGTCCCGCCGGATTAGCGGCCGCGGTTTATGGCGCATCGGAAGGCCTCCATACCGTAATCGTGGAGCGTGAAGCGCCGGGCGGCCAGGCCGGAATGAGTTCGCGCATCGAAAACTATCTCGGATTCCCGAGTGGACTGAGCGGCGGCGACCTGGCGCGCCGGGCTGTAGTTCAGGCGCAACGCTTCGGCGTGGAGATCCTGTCGCAGGAAGCGGTTGGCGTACGTACCGAGGGGCCGTACCGGATCGTGAAGTTAGCGGACGGGAACGAGATCTCCTGTCACGCGTTGATGGTTGCGACCGGCGTGCAATGGCGACGGCTGGAGGCATCCGGAGTCGATCGCTTACAAGGCGCAGGTATTTACTATGGCGGTGGAGCGACGGAGGCGTTGTCGACTAAGGGCGAAATCGTGTACGTGGTCGGCGGAGCCAATTCCGCGGGACAAGCGGCAATAAATTTTTCGCGGTACGCGGAGAAAGTTGTAATGCTGATCCGAGGAGAGTCTCTGGCCAGCACCATGTCGCAATATCTGATCGACCAGATTGAGCAAACCCCGAACATTCAGCTATGGGCGCACGCCAGTGTAGTGGATGTCCACGGCGAAAATCACTTGGAGAAAATTTCGGTGCTTTGCTCCGACACGAACAAAGTCGAATGTGTACCCGCCAGCGCAATGTTCATCTTCATAGGGGCACTGCCACGCACGGAGTGGCTGTCCGGCATAGTGGAACGTGATGACCGAGGATTTGTCCTGACTGGTCCTGATGTCATGAAAGATGGGAAGCCTCCGAAGGGCTGGACGCTGGAACGCGACCCGTTCCTGCTGGAGAGTAGTGTTCCGGGAATCTTCGCGGTCGGCGACGTGCGGCACGGCTCGGTCAAGCGAGTGGCGTCCGGAGTTGGCGAGGGTTCCGTCGCGGTTCAGTTCATTCACCAGTATTTGCGCAAGGTATAAATGGCGACCAAAGAAGAATTGCTCAAGGTTCCGGCATTCGCTGATCTTCCGGATGACCAGATTGAATGGTTCCTGGCACACTCGCAGGAGCTGCTGATTAAGCCAGGAGATATTTATATCGAAGAGGGCGCGCCGGCAGATGCAATGTTCGTGCTTCTCGAGGGCCAGCTCCATGTGCGGGGCAATCTTGGCGGCCAGAATGTTGTGTTCACTTTCGAGCCTGGAGATGTAGGCGGCCGTCTGCCGTTCTCGCGAATGAAAGTATTCACGTTTACCGGGCGCGCGGCTGTAGAAAGCCGGGCACTTCGTTTTGCAGCGGAGCAGTTTCCGGAACTCGTACAGCAGATGCCTGAGTTGGCCGGCAGACTGGTTGGTTTGATGTCGGACCGCATTCGCGAATCGACACGAATCGAGCAGCAACAGGAGCGGCTGGCATCCCTGGGAAAACTTTCAGCCGGATTAGCTCATGAGCTGAATAATCCGGCGTCGGCCGCACGCCGCGCCACCAGCCAGTTGCGTGACCTGTTGAAACGGATCAAGGAGGCCAGTCACCAACTGGGCGCGCGTGAGCTCTCCCAGTCGCAGAAGGCAGATATCGAAAAGCTCGAAACCTTTCTGCTGCAGCAGAGCAGCAAGCCTCCTCTGGGCGGCTTGGCACTGAGTAACCTGGAAGAAGAGATCGATACCGTGCTGCGGAACCACGGGAATGCAGACTTGTGGCAACTTGCCGCCGATCTGGCGCGGCGCAATGTTGATCCCCAGACGCTGGAGCAGTTGTTCAACGACCATGGAAGCTCAAACAGCGCGAGCGGCTTTGGTCCGAATTGCTGCCTCGCTCGAGGTGGCGTCACTTCTCGATCAGATCGAGAGCAGCACGGCACGCATCTCGGACCTGGTGCGGGCCATCAAGGAATACACGTTCATGGACCAGGCCCCGGTCCAGAATGTCGATGTGGTAAAGAGCCTGGAGAACACGCTTACGATTCTGAACTACAAACTTAAACACGGTGTCACAGTGGAACGTGAATACGGCGCTGTGCCGCTGCTGGTCAACTCGTTTGGCAGCGATTTGAATCAGGTTTGGACCAACATTATCGACAATGCCATCGATGCGATGAAGGGGAAAGGGAAGCTGCGGCTGCGAACCTACACCGAGGGCGGTTTCGTGGTCGTGGAAATTGTCGACGATGGTCCGGGAATTTCCGAAGAAATACAGCCGCGCATCTTCGAGCCGTTCTTTACCACTAAGAAAGTTGGTGAGGGCACAGGGCTAGGCCTCGATACGGTGCAGCGAATCGTGAAGAAGCATCAGGGCAGCATTCAAGTCGAATCGAAGCCGGGAAAGACCTGTTTCCAGATTTGGCTTCCGCTATCTCCGGCAGCGGCTGCATAAACTATCTCTTCAGTCGACCCAGTGCAAGCCGTTCGAGGTGGCGCTCGGGATTCGAGGACGGCTGCGGTTCGCTTCGCAGACGTCCTCCATGTGCAACCTGCGCTACCTGTTGGAATTGGCAACTGCCGATGATTTCGCGGCGAAGCCTACGCGGCCTTCGCGGATGAGCTGGGAAAACGCAGGACTATCGCCGGCTGCTTTGGCGGCCGGATTGATGTGCGCTTGCTCCCGCAGCTCCGGGAGTGATAGTCCGCCGGTGACCAGAGCATGATGCTCGTACATCATCTCGTCCATTTTGCCGTTCAGAAGAATGCGCCAGTCCAGACGCGTGTGTATGTCCTGGGCCTCGGCAGCGGAGACAGCTATGTTCGTGGTGCAGTTGTTGGTGATTGCGTTGTACCACTCGGGTTGCGCGTGTAGCTCGTTAGCCCGCTGCAGGTAGTCTAGAAATATCTTTCGCGCGAGCGCCGGCGGTACCGTGGTGCGGAAGAGATATACCTCTTCATCCTTGCGGTAGTTCGTGCGTAAGCGAATGACATCACGCTCGTCGCTGGCAATATAGGTAAGGGCATATTGGCGAAAGAAGCCACGAATGGCAGAATAATCCTGTCCAACCTCATCGCGAGTCTCGATTGACATGGCGACGTGCCCCTGATCGCCGAAATCGAAGCTGACGATCGGATGCGCGATCCAGGGCGAACCCCACCAGGTGATAAAAATGTCAGCTTCGCGCAAGTTTGCCAGATCGTACGAACGTGTCTCCCAATTGCACGTGTAATCCGTTTCAGTACGGTAATCGCAGTTGCGGAAGTTATGGATTGTGATCTGATCGCCATTGATATCGGCGTATGCGGTTTCAGCGTTGTCGAGCTGCCAATCGCGGCGGTTTGATGGTTTCAGGGAGAACCACCACAGAGCGACGAAAATAAACCCTCCGACCGCGATCAACAGGCCGAGGCCATGACGGCGAAGAAAGACGATTCCGGCGAGCACTACAACGAGATACAACGCAGCCGTGATGGTCCGGAGTGCTCCCAAGGGCGAGTCAAAATAAATGGCAGCCGCTGCCCACACAGTGAGCCCCAAAGCAATGAGCGTTAGAAGGGCTAGTCCGATCCTACGCAGCCATGACACCTAAAACTCCTTTGCGGGAAATGCCGTACGCCATCTCCAATTGTCCTTTGGAGTCCTCGCGCGGAACCTTTGCCTCAGGGACGACGCTTGTGAGAGCTTCCGGTTCACGGCACCACCCTTTGGCATTCTCGGTTACCTTATGGTGCCTGATGCCGATTTCAAGAGAGAGGCACCCGACCCAAAAAGAACTGGAGCAAGCGGAAACCGACAGATCCACTGGCGATTTTCCGAACAGTCTGTTGTATTTGTCAGTGACGACCAATATACGTGCGGCGCTTTGGCATGTCTCCTGGGAAAACTACTAGGAACGACTGAGCGTCATGCTCAATCTCGAAGACAGGGGCTGCGATGAAGGAAGCTGGTCAGAAGCAATCGAATCCTGGAAAGCTCGGCGCGCCTGCGCGATTAAACCGGTGCACAGTGGCCGCGCTCGACGAAATCCTCGGCATGCAATTGCCCGTGCTCGACGACGGGTTTGTGCGGGTTATCGATTACATGGGAGATGACTCATCCATCGTGCAAGCTGCCAAAGTCTCACACGGGACGGGTTCGAAGAAGACAGGCGAAGAGCATGCCGTTATTCGGAATCTGATGCGCCACCTGCACACCACCCCATTTGAGATGTGCGAGATCAAACTTCACGTAAGGACGCCAATGGATGTCTGGAGGCAATGGATCCGGCATCGAACGGCTAACGTGAACGAATATTCGACTGGAGAGTCGATCGCGAATTCCGCTCAAGTCACCGCTGAAAGCGAATGGCGCGTGCAATCGTCAAAGCAGAGCGGGGGAACTTTTCTCTCTCTGGAAGTGGGGCAGATGCTTTCTGCCAGTGAAGCGCAGCTGCAAAACAAATCGCGTGAGGTGTATGAGCAACGTATTGCAGCAGGGGTCGCTAAAGAACAGGCGAGAAAGGATCTTCCACTCTCAACGTATACGGAGGCGTATTGGAAGATTGATCTGCACAATCTGCTGCACTTTTTGCATGTGCGGATGCACGAACACGCTCAAGACGAGATTCGAGCTTATGCCAGGCTGATTGGCGAGGAGATTGTCGCAAAGTGGGTGCCGTTGGCCTGGGAGGCCTTTCTCGACTATCGTCGAAACGCGCTTCTGTTGTCCGCAACCGAGGCGCAGATACTCGGCGCACTGATTGCGAATTTGCCTGACCGCGCGAAAACAATTGCTGAATCAGCGGGGCTACTGGCTTTCGATAAGAGTGGCAAGGCTATTCGCAATTTTGAGCGGGCAGAGCTTGAATCCAAGCTGCGCTTTTTAGGGGTAACTCCCCCCTGGATGTAGTGACCTCATTCGACTTGCGGCTAACCTCGGTTGCGAAGCCTTTGGGCAGGTTCTAGACTGCAAGCCCTCATGATCGTATCTGCAGGTGAGCTACAAGAATCAGTCTGCCTGTAAATTCGCGATGACAGGCACTCTGAGACGCAGTTCGAGAGGCCCGCGCTTATGTGATAGCGATCACTTTCTGGAGTGACAGGAACTCTAGCGCAGCGCGAAATCCCGGGATTAGACTTCATTCCAGAAGCGCGATGTGCTCTACAAGCTGTGTAGCGTGTATCTCTGCTCATTGCCTTCCGGTATCCGAAAAGCTACCGAAACTTGGTGTGCAAACAAACGATACCGTCATTAGAAACGTGCGACCGCTCCTGTCTGGAGCGATAAGCGAATTGTCTGGCAGTTGGGAAGCGCGGTGAAAGTCCGCCACTGCCCCGCAACTGTAAGCGTGGAGGTCCGACCAGGCAAGCCACTGGAGCTTAGGCTCCGGGAAGGCGGTCAGGACCAGTGAAGCGCAAGTCAGGATTCCCGCCAGACACTTACCTTGTAGCCGAGATGGTCTCGATGGGAAGGCCGATCGGTGTCTTGATGGCCCGCTCGCTCGGGTGATTTAGAAAGCAGTGCAGCACGAGCCTTCCCGTCGGCTATGCGACTTGTGCGCGGGAAGAAGTATGTCTGCTCCAGAATCAAAACGAGGCGTCGTGCTGGTGCTTGGGGGTGTTCGCAGCGGAAAGAGTCGCTATGCCCAGCAATTGGCCGCGAGCGGCGCACGTGTTGCGTTCCTTGCGACCGCGGAAGGCCGCGACGAGGACATGGCTCGCCGAATCGCGCGCCACCGCGAGGATCGGCCGGCGGATTGGATGACGGTCGAATCGCCGATTTCGTTAGCGGATGCCGTCCTGAGTTGCGCTGGGAAGTTCGACACAATTCTCGTCGACTGCCTGACTCTGTGGGCGTCGAACTTGATGGAACACGAGCGCCAGGACAACCAGCGCATTATGGATCACGCCGATCGCCTGGTAGATACGCTGCGTCGAGTGCAGGCAAAGGTCATTCTGGTCTCCAACGAAGTGGGTGGCGGAATTGTTCCGCACAACGAGATGGCCCGCTCGTATCGTGACATCCTGGGGGCGATCAATCAACGGGTCGCCGCGGTTGCAGATGAAGTTGTTCTGATGGTCGCAGGATGTCCGCTGGTAATTAAGCACGCGGTGGAGGAAGTTTCGGTATAGACCAAGCCCGGCTCCGAGCCGTTCGCTGCGTGGAAAGTTTTGTGAAGCAATAAGCTCCGTGCGGTCTGCATTCAGAATGCACGGGTAACAAAGTAACGATCACAGGATGTACGGGAAGCGCGGTGAGAATCCGCCACTGCCCCGCAACTGTTAGGGACGAAGCACGACTGTCGAATACCACTGCGCCCAGCGGGAAGGTGACAGTCAGGTCCTGAGTCAGGAGACCGGTCCTGCGAGACATGCAAACACTTCCGAGGGGGAGCTGTGCGACATTTTCAAACTCCTATTGTTGTTGGGTTAATACTTCTCTTATCTGTTTCGGTTTTTTCAGCTGAGCCGGCTATCTCAGGTACAGTCAGCGATTCTTTAGGCGCGGTGATACCCGGCGCGACCGTAGTTCTTCTCAAGAGCGGACGACAGGTCGCAACTACCACCAGCGATGCCGCCGGACATTTCCAGTTCAAGACTCCGGACGCGGGGCGCTACTCGGTTCAAGCCGAGGCCAAAACCTTCGCTGTCGCAACCAGCCAGGAAATTTTTGCCGAGCCGGAACACGGCGTCGATTTGAGTCTCACGCTTTCGCCGTCGCCGGTCTCGGAAAACATTGTGGTGACGGCTACGGGGATCGCGACCCCGGAAGCGCAGATGGGTACTTCCGTCAGCGTCATCGATTCGTCCCAGCTGAGCACGCGGATCAATCTGCAGCAGTCATTGCGCGATGAGGTCGGCGGGCAAGTCGTCCAAAGCGGACAGATGGGAGGGTTGGCGCAGCTCTATGTTCGTGGTGGGCCGAGCGATGCGAACAAGGTCTTGCTTGACGGTATTCCGATCGACGATATCGGCGGTGCGGTCGACTTTTCGTATCTGCAAGCTGATGGCTTCGATCGCGTGGAGTTTCAGAGAGGCCCGAACAGCGCGTTATATGGATCCGATGCGCTGGCCAGCGTGGTCAGCATTACTACGCAGCGAGGCAGCACGCCACTGCCGCTCTTCAGCTACGCCGGCGATGGCGGAACCTTCGGCACCTATCACGAGAACGGCAGTGTCGGCGGCTACTTGGACCGATTCGATTACTTCACCGGCTACTCGGGTTATGGAACGCAAAACAGTGTTCCCGATAGCCAATATCACCGCGACGTTTACCTGGGCAGCTTCGGATACCAGCTCAATCCGAATACGGTGCTGCGGGCGACGGTACGGCGCATGGTGGCCGGCTTCAACTCGTCGAATGCGGTGGCGGCGTACGGCATACCTGACGATGCGGCGACCGATGAAGGCGACACGGCCTTTGGCTTGACGCTGGAGAACCGGGCTTTCAGCGATCGCTGGCACACGCTGTTGCGCTATGGCGGACTCCGTCTTCGGCAGCAATACAATGATTGGGCGCCGACCGGAATTCCTTACGATCCTTATGGTCTGGGGTATCCCTCCTACTATTTGGGCGCTCCGGTTACGCAACGTGGAGCTAACGGCTACACCATTACGCCATCGGCAATTGCGCAGGTCGCGCCATCGTTGTCGCAGCCCGGTCAAGCCATCTATCAATACGCCGGCGAATATCCGCAAGAGTCATCGTATTTCACTAACGAGGATTTTGCGTACGCGCAGACAGATTATCGGGTCAACAAAGAGTTCACGGCTTTGTTCGGCTTTCGCTACGCCGACGAACGCGGGTTCACGTATAACCCTTTCACCCTCACCGAATCGACCAGTCGCAATAACTTCAGCTACATGATGGAGGCGCAGGGAGGTTTCTGGGATCGGTTGTTTTACACGCTCGGTGCTGGGGTCGAGGACAATGCGGTGTTCGGCGTTGCCACAACGCCGCGGGCGTCGCTGACGTATTACCTGGTGCGGCCGGGCAGCAGCCGCATTTTCAGCGGCACGCGGCTGACCTTCAATTTCGCCAAGGGCATTAAAGAGCCCAGCATCTATTACGAAAACAATTCTCTTTATCATCTGTTGAGCGATACCACGGTTGTTCCTGACGGTCCGCAGCTGATCGCCCAGTATCACATCCGGCCATTTCTGGCCGAGCAGTCGCGCACCTACGATGGCGGAGTGCAGCAGCAATTGTTCGCCGGCAAGGCGCGCCTCTCCGCCATTTACTTCCACAACGAATTCACCAATCAGGCCGAGTTCGTCAGCTCGCAATACCTGGTCGAACTCGGCGTTCCCGAGGCGGTCGCAGAAGCGCAGGGCATCTTTGGCGCGGCGGTCAACACCCTGAACTATCGGGCGCAAGGTGTCGAGGTCGGGCTGCAGTATCAGGTGAACCGCCGGGTCATGGTGCGCGCCGGCTGGACTTACACCGACGCTGTGGTACAGCAATCATTCTCCAGCAGCGCGCTGCAGCCGGCAATCAATCCACTATTTCCGGCCATTCCCATCGGTGCGTACTCGCCACTGGTCGGCGCACGTCCCTTTCGCATCGCTCCCAATACCGGTTTCGCCGGCGTCGACTGGAATCGGGGCCGCTGGCTGGTCTCGGCAATGGGTACGTTTGTATCGCGGCGCGACGATAGCACGTTCCTGGTCGACACCAACTTCGGCAACACGTTGCTGCTGCCCAATCGCAATCTCGATTCCTCCTATCAGAAGGTCGATCTCTACGTTAGCTACCAGATTGCGAAGCACCTCAACGTTTACAGCTCCGCGCAGAACCTTTTGAACCAGAGCTACCAGGAGGTCTACGGCTATCCGGCCCTGCCGATCACCGTGCGCGCCGGCATCAAGCTCACCTTTGGAGGCGAATCGTGGAAGCTGAATTGACAACGTCAGCCCGCCTGGACCCGGACCTGCTACAAACGATCGCCACAATTCGCGGCGTCGACGCTGCTTATCTACACAGAGCGCAGCAACGTTTGGACTCGCTGACGAAGCCCCTGGGAAGTCTGGGCCAACTGGAGACCGTTGCGGCTCAATATGTCGCCTGGCGTGAGGAGGTGGTGCCGCGCATATCCGGGAAGGCGGTGTATGTCTTTGCGGGCGACCACGGCATTACGGACGAGGGAGTGAGCGCCTATCCGCGCGAGGTGACGCCGCAGATGGTTCATAACTTCCTGAAGGGCGGCGCTGCGATCAATGTTCTCGCCCGCCAGACAGGCTCTGACGTTGTGGTAGTCGATGTGGGAGTCGACGCCGAATTTGACCCTGCATCTCCGTTGTTACAGCGAAAGGTGCGGCGAGGAACGCGTAATTTCGCGCGCGAAGCTGCGATGACGCCCGAAGAACTGAATGCCGCGTTGCGTGTAGGCATGCAGTTAGCAGAAGAAGCTAGTGCGCAAGGCAGGACGCTGATCGCGCTGGGCGAGATGGGTATTGGAAATACAAGTTCAGCCACTGCGATTAGTGCCGCGCTGACCGGAGACCCGGTCTCGGGGTTGACCGGGCTGGGCACCGGTATCGAGCAGCAGCGTCGCGAGCACAAAGCTGCTGTGATCGAGAAGTCCCTGCGCCTTCACTTCGGCGACTATCGCTCGACTAAGCCTGAGCCGCTGGAGATTCTGCGCTGCGTCGGCGGTTTGGAAATCGCGGCGATCACCGGCGCTGTTCTGGGCGCGGCGGCTCATCGGATCCCGGTGGTGATTGACGGCTTCATTTGTACCGCCGGCGCCGCCGTGGCTTGTGCGGTCGCCCCAAACGCTCGCCCCGGCATCATAGCCGGCCATCTCTCGCAGGAGCCTGGCCACCGTGTGCTGCTGGAGAGCATGAGAGTGAAGCCGGTATTGCAACTGGATATGCGACTCGGGGAGGGCACCGGCGCGGTTTTGACGTTCCCGCTCATCGAAGCGGCGGTGCGGATCTACAACGAGATGGCGACATTCCAGTCCGCCGGAGTGAGCGAAGCGAGCCAAGGGTGAGAACGCTACGACAGTTCGCGGCGGCAGTGCAGTTCATGACGCGAATACCTGTGCCCGCCTTTCGCTATGAGCCGGACCTGGTGCTGGGCGGCGCAAAGTTTTATCCGCTGGTGGGATGCCTGGTGGCCCTGGGCGCGATCGGAATTCAACTCGTCTTGCGGCCGCATCTGCCATCGGCAATCACCGCGATTGTCGTACTCGCCTATCTCGTCGTTATCACGGGTGGCTTCCACGAAGACGGCCTGGCGGACACCGCCGACGCTGTGGGCGGCGGCTGGACGTCCGACAAGATGCTGCACATCATGCACGACAGCCGCATCGGCAGTTTCGGCACAGTGGCGCTTTGTCTGTCGCTGCTGGCGCGTTGGGAACTGCTCTCCGTCATGCCGGCGGCGCGCTTCCCTTTGTACATGATCGCAGCCCAGGTCCTGTGCCGCTGGAGTACTTTGCCTCTCGGCGCATTTATGAATTCGGCGCGTCAGGACGGGCTGGGAGCGAAGCTGGCACACAACATTCCACTGTCCTCCGTTGCGATCGGATCGATTTTCGCATTCGCGATTGCCGGAGCCGTCCTTCGGATGGATGCGGTGGTTGCCGTCGCAGCCGTGAGCGCAGTCACGTTGCTCAGCGGTCTGTATTTCCGCTCGCAAATCGGCGGCGTGACTGGAGATTGCTTCGGAGCCACCAACCAATTGGCCGAGATAGCAGTGTACTTGTGCGCGGTGTGGGCATGACCGGCGGCTTTAGCCATGCTTTTGCCCTGAGCAGGCTCTTGCTGGTACGCCACGCTCACACCCCTATGGCCGGCAAACTCTGTGGGCATTCCGATCCGCCGCTCAGTGTTCAAGGACAGGCCGAACTGGTCGAACTTAATCGGCGCCTCTTAGAAGAATCGTTTGCATTCGTTTTCTGTAGCGATCTTCTGCGGGCTCGTAAGACAGCAGAGTCGATCGCTGCCCCACTCAATTTGGTAGTACGGCAGCGGCGCGACCTGCGGGAGATTGCGTTCGGTGAATGGGAAGGGCTGGATTGGGATGAGATCGAAACGCGCGATCCCGCTTATGCGAAGCGGTGGCTCGAGGCTTATCCATGTCTGCCTGCTCCGGGCGGGGAGGAGTTCGAAGCATTTCGAGTTCGCATCGAGCGTGCCATGAATGCGATCGCCGATAAATCGCGGAACGCCTGCGCCGTGGTGGTCACGCACGCCGGAGTCATGCGGACCTTCCTGCAGGATATTGCGCCCTCGCAATGCGGATCTCTCGATCGCGAGGCGTTGACGAACGGCTCGTGTTGGGAGGTATGGCGCCAAGCCGAACGCTGGACCTTCGTTCCAGCGAACCGCCCGAGCGCGCGGCGACAACAGGCCTCGCTTCAACCGGCTATTGCTTCGGGATGTGAAAGTTGAAAACCTTGCAGACAGATCGGCGCGAGAACCGCAGGCAGGCGGCTGCTTGCGCGCCACGCACGACGAGTCAACCGCGTAATCAGCCGAAATCCGGGATCGACGGATCTTCTGCCGAGCCGGCCTCCAGCAAGCTTCTCAGCACAGCCGGAGCACGCTCATTCAATCTGCTTCTACTCGCTGCTTTGTTGTTGACGATGCTGGTGGCGATGTCGTTCGGCCCCGTCCACCTGTCGTTGCGCGATCTGTTGCAAACATTTCGGCATCCGCTCACTTCAGGAGAAGCCAACGCGATCCTATTCGGCCTGCGATTGCCTCGCGTCTTGGCGGCAACCCTGGTTGGTGCAGCCTTAGCGGTCACAGGCGTGTTGTTTCAGGGATTGTTTCGCAACCCTCTCGCCGATCCCTTCGTACTGGGGACTTCGGGCGGCGCCGCCCTCGGAGGCGCCATCGGTATCTTCCTGATTCCGACTCTCTCGTTCGCGGGCTTCGGCGCGACCGCTGTGCTGGCCTTCTGCGGTTCCATCCTGACCATGGTGCTGGTGTGGTACCTCGCCCGCGCCAGCGGACAGTTTGCCATGGAGACATTGCTGCTCGCCGGCTTCGCCATTGGGACGATGTTAAACGCGGCAACGGTCGTTTTCGAATTGCACGAAGAAGCTTCGAACTCGGGATTGCGGGTTCTGGCCGCCTGGCTGCATGGCCAGCTGGCAACGCCGACCTGGACCCAACTCGGACTGCTGGCTCCGGTGGTGGCGATAGGAATTGTGCTGGGCCTGCCGGTTGCCGGGCGTCTGAACACTCTTGCGCTAGGCGAGGAATACGCCACGCAGCTAGGCGTTAACGTTGCACGCGTGAGAGTGGCCACCGTGGTTATCGGGTCGTTGTTGACCGCAGCGGCGGTGTCATTGGGTGGGCTGATTGGATTTGTGGGACTTCTGGTGCCGCACTTCCTGCGGATTCTCATCGGACCCAATCACGTGCGGCTGTTGCCCGCGGCAGCTTTGGGCGGCGCCATCTTCCTGGTCTTGTCTGACACCTTCGCACGCACTGTCTTTGCGCCTACGGAAATTCCCGTGGGTGTATTCACCGCTGCCCTGGGTGGTCCGGCTTTTCTTTATCTGTTGAATCGTCGATCTCGGGAGCCTGTTTCATGACGTCTCCTATTCTCGAATTTCGGAATGTGTTCTTCTCTCGTGGGTCGAAGCTTTTACTCAACGACCTGTCGTTCAGCATCGACCGGGGAGATATGGTGGCTTTAATGGGCCCGAACGGTATAGGGAAGACCACGATGTTGCAAATCGCCTGCCGTCTATTACGGCCGACGAGTGGCGAGATTCTCCTGCAAGGCAAAGCTCTTCCGCAGTGGTCCCGGCGCGAGCTGCCGCGCTGCATAGCGCTGGTGCCGCAGCAGCTGGATATTCCCTTCAACTTCCGGGTGCAGGAGATCGTGGGACAAGGACGCATTCCCTACACGCCATTATTCGGCGCCAGTACGCCTGCGGACCGGGACGCCGTCGAGAGCGCGATGGACGCCGTCGACATCGGCAATTTACGGAATCGCGTCTACTCCGAGCTCTCTGGGGGAGAGCGTCAGCGCGTCAAGATCGCCATCGGCCTGGCCCAAAAGGCGACGGTCATGCTGCTGGACGAACCCACTCAGCATTTGGACATCGGCCGGCAAATCGAGCTGATCGCTCTGCTGCGCGAACTCAATCGGCAGGGAATCACGATCCTTGCTGCGGTGCATGATCTGAACCTGGTCGCCGAGAATTTCTCCTCCGCGATTCTGCTGACGCCGGAGCCATCCTGGGTCGCCGGCTCCATAGGCGAGGTTCTGCAGGCCGACCTGCTGGAAAGAGCGTTCTCAGTAGATCAGTCTTCCTTCACTCAATACTGCACGTCGGCTGGCCCTGCCGAAGTAGTGCAGCGGTTGTAGGGGCGAGTCGTGAGCAGACGGCTATTCCATACCACGATCGTTACACTGACGGCCGTCACGCTGATGTATGCGGCGTTCGCAACTGCGCAGAATGCAAATACATCGTTGCGCGGGACAATCTTCGATACCTCAGCAGCCGTGATTCGCGGCGCACAGGTTAGTCTTACCAATACTCAGAAAGGTTTCACCCAAACTCGCACGGTTGATGCGACGGGCGACTTTCAATTTGTTCAGCTGCCGCCGGGTTCTTACACCGTTTCGGTTGAAGCCGCTGGTTTCGCTGCCGAGATCAAGGCTGTCGATCTGATGATCGGTCAGCCGGCGACGCTGAACTTTTCTCTGCGTCCCAAGGCTGATTCCACCACCGTCAGCGTCTTCGCTCAAGAGCCCGCTCTTAATGCCAGCGATGCGACCATGGGAAACGCCTTGGACAGCGCGGCGATCCAGACTCTTCCCGTAGAAGGTGACATCCCCGATCTTCTGAGCCTGCAACCGGGCGTGCTGTATCTAGGACTGCACAATGACCAAAGCCACGACAGCCGGAGCGGCAGCACCGCGGGCGCACGTTCGGACCAGAACAATTCCACGTTGGATGGTGTCGACAACAACGACCAGGTTCGCGGCTATGCGTTCACCGGCGTGCTGCGCTCTACACTCGATTCTGTTCAGGAGTTTCGGGTCAGCACCGCCGGCTTCAATGCAGATACCGGCCGCTCCTCGGGGGCGCAAATCAATATCCTGACCAAGAGTGGCACCAACGAGTTTCACGGTAGCCTCTATGGACGAACTCGCGATTGGATTCCGCCGGCCAACGATTGGTTCAACAAGCAGGCGGAACTCGCAGAAGGCCAGCCGAACCTTCCTGGCGCTATGGGCCGCAATGCCTACGGAGGCTCCATCGGTGGCCCAATCAAGAAATCGAAGCTCTTCTTCTTTACTACCTATGAAGGCGAGAAGATTCACGAAAATCAGCAGATGACGATGATCGTGCCGACCGCGACGCTACGCGCAGGTGAGATTCGATATCCACACACCGACAACGGCGCAACCCAGATCGTGAGCTTAACTCCGGCACAGATTGCCTCGATGGACCCGAACTGCACCGCCAGCGGCACCTGTCCGTGGGGCTCCGGCGGCGATCCTTATGCGATCGGCTTGTTCAACAAATATCCGTTGCCGAATGGATTTTCCGCCGGAGACGGTCTGAACACTGCGTCCTACACCTGGTCGGCTGCAGCTCCGGCATCGTTGAACACCTACATCGCGAAGCTCGACTACAAGCTCTCCGACAAGAATTGGCTCTTCATTCGCGGCAACTTACAGAACGACCAATCGCTCGGGTCCCCACAGTTTCCCGGGCAGCCGGCCAGCTCCACGAATCGTGACAACAGTAAAGGCCTGGCGATTGGACTGACCTCGACTCTGTCGTCGAACCTGGTGAACAGCCTGCACTACAGCTATCTGCGGCAAGCGTATGCGACGTGGGGGATCGGGCAGGGAGCCTACGCCGACTTCTACGGCCTCAGTAGCCTTGAGGCCGAAACTCGCAGCACAATTGTCGACTTGCCGGTGCAGAATGTGACTAACGATCTCACCTGGACGCACTCCCGGCACACGCTGACGTTCGGCGGCAATTATCGCTTGATCCACAACCAGCGATCCAGTAACGCATTATCCTACGATTCAGCCGTCACCAACTCCTATGCTCTGGTCAATGCGGGAATTGTGGGAACGGGCCAAAGCTTTGACCCCACTGTTTTCGGATTTCCATCTGTCGATGGCAACTTTGCCAGCTCCTACAATTACTCGATGACGAATCTGGCAGGTCTGCTCGACTATGTGACCACGCAATCGAACTATCAGGTTTCGGCGAACGGTAAAACCGGGACGCTACTTCCGACTGGAGCATTCTTAAACCGCGACTTTAAGAACAATGAGTTCGAATACTACGTGCAGGACTCCTGGCGCCTGACTTCCAATCTGACTGTGAACTTCGGGCTGCGACATGTCCTGCTGCAAACTCCCTACGAAGTAAATGGACAGCAGGTAGCGCCGACGACCGATCTGTACCAGTGGTTTCAAACCCGCGGTACCGAGGCGGCCCTGGGTAATAGTGTGCAGCCGTATATCTCTTTTGCTCCCTCTGGCCAGGGGCGCGGTCTTCAGCCCTACTGGCCGATGCAGAAGAACAATCTCGCCCCCCACATTTCCTTTGCTTACTCCCCCAATGTGGGACAAGGCTTCTGGCGGAAAATTTTCGGCAATGGTGGTGATAGCGTCTTGCGCGCAGGTTACGGCATCTATTACGACCACTTCGGCGAAAGCATCGTCAATCTGTTCGACGAGTATGGATCCTACGGACTCTCCGATAGCATTACGAATCCAACCAACGTACTGACGCCGGATACTTCGCCGCGCTTCACCGGAATACACGATATCCCTAACCTCACAGGAACGCCCGCGCAGCAGGTCGGCTATCCGGCATTGTCGCCGACCGATCCGCTAACCACGGGTTTCGCCATCACGCATGGCATCGACAGCGAGATGAAGACACCCTACGCGCACGTCGTCAACGTCTCCTGGCAGCGGCAGCTTCCATCGGGTTTCGTGCTGGAGGCCGCCTACCTCGGTAGGTTCAGCCGTCACTCACTGGTTCAGGTCGATCTGGCGCAGCCGCTTGATCTCGTCGATCCCAAGTCCGGGCAGGATTATTTCTCCGCTGCCGCCCAGCTTTCGAAGTACGGCTATGCGGGGGCAACCACGGTCCCCAGCATTCCGTACTTCGAGGACATGTTTCCCGATGCCGCCAGCGGCGGCGTGTCGGCTACCCAGAACATTTACAACACCATCTGGCGCTACAACCTGGGCAATGAGACCGGAGCGCTTTATGCGCTGGACATTCTTTGCTACCCGGGTTGCGGAGGGAAGACCGGGCGATACTGGCCGACTCAGTTTGCGAGCATGTACAGCTGGGCCTCTGTTGGCGAAGGGAACTACAACGGTGGACAACTGGTGCTGCGTCACGCCATGAGTCATGGCTTCCAAATGGAAGCGAGCTACACCTACGCGAAGTCAATGGACATGGGCTCCGATGCCGAACGTACCGTTTATTCGTCCAGCACGGGAAGCACGGTGGGTAGCAGCTTCAGCGCCATCCTGAACGCCTGGAATCCTCAACTCAGTTATGCTCCGTCGGACTTCGACATCCGGCACCTGGTTACCGGCAGCTGGATTGCCCAACTTCCGTTTGGGCAAGGCAAGTTGATCGGCGGTCACTCCGGTCAGCAGCTGAACAGTCTTATCGGCGGATGGCAACTCTCGGGGCTGGGACGCTGGACCAGTGGTCTGCCCTTCAGTGTGATCAGCGGGGCCGGTTGGTCAACGAATTGGCTGGAGAAGAGCAACATGATCCAGACAGGGTCAATCACTACGGGAACATACACCAGCTCAACCGGGGCACCCGAGGTCTTCGCCAATCCCGCGCAGACGCTGGCAAGTCTGCAAAATCCTTATCCGGGCGAAGCCGGCCAGCGCAATAACTTCCGCGGGGACGGTTATTTTGGGATCGATGCCCGGCTGTCGAAAGAGTGGAAGTTGGGCGAGGGTGCCGGATTGCAGTTCGCTTGGGACGTGTACAACGTTACAAACTCGGTTCGTTTCGATGTGAATCCGCTGAACTCGCTACAAAACCTGACTACGAGCGGTTCCTTCGGCGTATACGGCGCTACGCTGACTACACCGAGAGTGCAGCAACTCTCCTTGCGACTTTTTTTCTAGGGAACAATTGAGGGGGACGGCGGATGGGAAGATGACGCCGCCGGCTTGCAAGAAAGTCGGCATCACGGACCGACTATGTTCAGCAGGTGAGTGAGGTTACTAGTCGCTTCGCGAGCCAAGAATCAAGATCATTCTGGCGATACCAAACCAGCTTGCCGATCCTGTAGTAGCTGGGACTTTTTCCTAGTCGCTTCCACTGTCTCAGGGCAGCTATGCTGCACCCGCTGTAAGACGCAGCAGCACCATAGTCCATTGCACTAGCAGTCTGCATATGATGAATGGCTCCGTAATGTGTTGTAGTCATCAACAGCACTAAACAATCCAGAATGCCGAATGGGGTCGATAAAAGCTACATGTATGTTTTTCAGCCATCTGAATTTCACTCAGGTTGTCCACCACCACGAACCCCGACGTCTCCTCCAGCGCCACGTCCCCGTCCGGATTCACCGCCGGCCCCGACCCCGAACAGCCGCCACTGACCGCGCCCGCTCCGCCCGAACCGCCCGCCGCGACCCGAACCGCGCCCGACCGCGCCCGCCCAGCCCGGGTTCGCGGCCCGCAGCCGCTCGTCCAGCTCCTCCCGCCCCGACCGCCGCCAGCACGACAGGCACACCACCCGGTGCAGCGACCCGTGCAGCTCCGTGACCGCCGAGGCCCCCGCCGCCTGGTGCAGCCCGTCCACGTTCTGGGTGATGATCCCGCCCACCAGCCCGGCCCGCTCCAGCGTCGCGACCGCCCGGTGCCCCGGATTCGGCGGCGCCCCGGTGATGTGCCGCCAGCCCAGGTGCGACCGCGCCCAGTACCGCTGCCGCGCCTCGGCCGACCCGGTGAACGCCTGGTAGGTCATCGGCTGCCCAGCCCGCCGGGCCTGCCCGCTCGGCCCCCGGTAGTCGGGAATGCCGGACTCTGTCGACAGCCCAGCCCCACTCAGCACCGCGACGTTACCCGCCCCAAAAATCCCAACCATCATCCCGAACGGACCCGGCTGACTCCCCACCGCAACCGTCTCCACCAGCTCAGGCACGCTCATACCAGCCATTTTGCCTCATCCCCCAACCCACCCCGCGCCCCCAAGAACCTCCCACCCCCAGCCGACGCCCGCCCCACGCCCGACCCCACCGCACCGCCCCACCCCGCCTGCCCCGCACCCGCGCCACCCCACCGGCCCTGTCGCCGACGCCATCGACACCTCCACTCGCCTACGCCATCGACCCGAACCCCCACCTGTCGCCGACGCCATCGACCCCAACCCCCACCTGTCGCCTACGCCATCGACACCAATAGCCGCGGTCGCTGGCGTAGCTGACAGGTCGCCCTTTCTGTCACCTACGCCATCGACATGCCCGGCGTGCCGCCCCGCCCCCACCTCTGGCCCCGCCCACATCACCATCCCCATCCCCGTTCCCCAACGTCGCCCCCGTGAGCCACCCCCATCCGTTGAGGCCCCCGGCATCGGCCCGCACACCCCGCCGAACCCGTCATGATGGATGGGTGTGCACGGTAGTTCTCAGCCTTGAGCCCGGCGAGCGGATGCCGCTCCTGCTGCTCGGCGTACGCGACGAACTCGTCGGCCGACCCTGGCGTCCCCCCGCCCGCCACTGGCCGGGCACGCCGCTGATCGGCGGCATCGACGAGCAGGCGGGCGGAACCTGGCTGGCGGTCCACCCCGACATCCCCCGGGTCGCCTGCCTGCTGAACGGCCGGGGCACCGAGGCCGACCCGGCCCGCCGCCGCAGCCGGGGCGAGTTGCCGCTGCGCGCCGCCGCCGACGGCGCGGGCGTGCTCAAGGAGCTCGTCGACGACACCGGCGCGCTCGCCGCCTACGACCCGTTCTACCTGGTCTGCGCCGAGCCGGACGCCGCCACGCTGCTGGGCTGGGACGGTGCCCGGGCCACGATCCGCGACCTCGCCCCCGGCACGCACCTGCTGACCAACGCCGGACACGCCTACCCGGCCGACCCCGCCCACCCGGATGACCCCGACGCCGAGCCGAAGGCCGTGGCGTTCGGGCCCAAGTTCGCCGCCACCCGCCCGTCCGCCGACCCCGCCGCCGGAGAGCGCGAGGCCTGGGGCGACTGGCTCGACCTGGCCCGCGGCGACGACCGCGACCTGGCCGACCCGGGCGCGATCATCGCCCGCCGCGATCTCCCCGACGGCCGCCTGTGGGGAACCACCTCGGTGACCCTGGTCGCCCTCGCCCCCGACGCGGTCCGCTACGACTTCCAGGCCAGCCCGGGCAACGAGGACGGCTGGTACCCGGTGCCTGTTTCCTTATAGCGCAATCTGTGCGAAAATGGTGACTCTATGTACCGGGTCGGGAGGTTTGCCTGCGTAGCAGCGCTAGCCGCCGCAGTGGCGTCGGCCGCCCTGACCGCCCCCGCGCCCTCCATCGCGCCCGGCCGCGGCCGTCGTGGCCGCGTCCCCGCCACGTCCGCCGCTAAAGCGACCGCCGCCAAAGCTGGCCCACCCGCGCCGCGCATCGTGGTCACCCCGGGCGCCATCCGGCTCCCCGGCCAGCCCCGCCGCGCGCCGCTCACCACCGCGCAGTGCGAGCGAAACCGACGGCCATCGCCTGCTACTCGCCCGACCAGATCAGGGCCGCGTACAAGCTGCCCGCGCTGTACGCCCGAGGGCATCACGGGCAAGGGCGAGACGATCGTGATCGTCGACTCGTTCGGCTCGCCCGACGATCAGGCCCGACCTGGCCACCTTCGACCAGCAGTTCGGCTACCCCGCGCCGCCCAAGTTCACGATCATCACGCCGGCCGGGCAGGTCCCCGCGTTCAACCCGAACAACGCCAGACATGGTCGAGCTGGGCGGGGGAGACCACGCTCGACGTGGAGTACGCGCACGCGCTCGCGCCGGGCGCGTCCATCCTGCTGGTCGAGACGCCGGCCTCCGAGAACGAGGGCACCAGCGGCTTCCCGCAGATCGTGACGGCCGAGGAGTACGTGATCGACCACCAGCTCGGCGCGGTGATCAGCCAGTCGTTCAGCGCCACCGAGGAGACGTTCGCCAGCTACGCGCAGATCGAGCCGCTGCGCGCCGCCTACCTCGACGCCGACAGCCACCACGTGACCGTGCTCGCCGCCTCCGGCGACGCGGGCGCGACCGACTACACGGCCGACGGGTCCGACTTACTACACCCGCCGGGTGACGTCCTGGCCGGACAGCGACCCGCTGGTGACCGGCGGTCGGCGGCACTCAGCTGATCCGAGTCCGGCGGCTCGTACACCTCGGTGGCCTGGAACGACACCTACGACCAGCGGCTCGGACCAGGTACTGGGGCGGCTCGACCGACCCCGATCCCGCTTCGCCAGCGGCGGCGGCACGTCCGAGTTCTTCGCCCGGCCGTCGTACCAGAACGGCGTCAAGGCCGTCACCGGCGCCCGCCGCGGCGTGCCCGACATCGCGATGAGCGCGGCCTGCGACGGCGCGGTGCGACGTCTACAGCAGCTACGCCACGCCCGGCGGCTGGTCGCTGACCTGCGGCACCAGCGAGGCGACGCCCGAGTTCGCCGGCCATCGTCGCGCTCGCCGACCAGGTGGCCGGCCACCCGCTCGGCCTGATCAACCCGACCCTCTACGCGCTGCTCGGCCGAGCACGCGCCCGGGCTGGTGGACGTGACCTCCGGCGACAACACCGTCTCCTTCTACCAGGGCGCCGCCAAGCGCCACACCGTCGCCGGCTACCCGGCGGCAAGGGCTACAACCTGGTGACCGGCGTCGGCACGGTCAACGCCAGCAAGTTCGTCTACGAACTGGCCGGCGTCCCGGTGCCCTCCGCACAGCGCCGCCGGTGAGCCCTCAGCCGCTCCGCCCGGTGAGCCCTCAGGCCCGCTCCGCCCGCTGAGCCCTCAGGCCCGCTCCGCCCGCGCCGACCTGATCAGGTCGGCCAGCCCCGGCGGGTAGATGGTCTCGTCGGTCGCGTCCAGCTCGGCCAGCGTCCACCAGCGGGCCGCGTCGATGCCGTCGCTGGCGTGCATGGCGGCCACCTCGCCGAGCGGGCGCAGCTCGTCCGGCACCCAGCCGACGAAGTAGTGGTCGTGTCTGGCTGACCAGCCCGCACCGTCGCCCGGCCACTGCACGGTGCGTCTCCTGGTACACCTCGGTCGGCGCCACAGGGACATCGGTCCAGCCGGTCTCCTCGGCCAGCTCACGGCGGGCGGCCGCGTAGAAGTCCTCGTCCGCCTCGACCCCGCCGCCCGGCGTGGCCCAGTGCCGCCCCTTCGGCGGCGGGTCGTCGTAGCGGAAGAGCAGCACCCGCCCGGCCGGATCGATCGCGATGACCCGTCCCGCCAGCCGCACCGGGTACTCAGATTCACTCACGCCGACCAATTATCCGGGAGCGGTACGCTGTCGCGCGTGCTTGAACATGTCAGGGTGACCAGCTACCTCGCCCCGCTGCGCGAGGGCGGCAGCCTGCCCGCGATCGTCGAGGCGGACAACCTGGGCACCTACGTGCTCAAGTTCCGCGGCGCGGGCCAGGGGCCGCTCGCGCTGGTCGCGGAGATCATCGGCGGCGAGCTGGCCCGGCGGCTCGGCCTGCGCACGCCCGAGCTCGCGCTCGCCGAGCTGGACCCGAGGATCCCGCCGAGCGAGCCCGACCCGGAGATCCAGGAACTGCTCCGGGCCAGCGTGGGGCTCAACCTCGCGGTGGACTTCCTGCCCGGCTCGGCCGGGTTCGACCCGCTCGGCTGGACCGCCGACGAGGACTTCGCCAGCGAGCTGCTCTGGTTCGACGCGCTGATCCAGAACGTGGACCGCACCTGGCGGAACCCGAACCTGCTGGTCTGGCACGGCGACATCTGGCTGATCGACCACGGCGCGGCGCTCTACTTCCACCACGACTGGTCCCGAGCCGACCCCGCCAAGCCCTACGACGCCCGCCAGCACGTGCTCCGCGAGCCGCGCCACCAGGATCGAGCAGGCGCACGAGAAGCTGGCGCCGCTGATCACCGAGGCGGCGGTCGAAGAGGTGATCGCGGACGTCCCGCCCGACTGGTTCGGCGAGCGCGGCGCCGACGCCTACGTCGAGCAGCTGGTCAAGCGCGCCCCGCTCGTGCCCGGGGTGATCAGGGTATGAGCGAGGTCTTCGAGTGGGCGCTGATCCGGGTCGTGCCCCGGGTCGAGCGCGGCGAGGCGATCAACGCGGGCGTGATCGTCTACTCCAAGTCGTTCCGCTACCTGAAGACCAGGATCGAGCTGGACGAGCGGCGGCTGCTCGCGCTCGACCCCGAGCGCGGACCTGGCCGCCGTCCGCGCCGCCCTCACCGCCTTCGAGCTGGCCTGCACCAACGGCCCGCTGGCCGAGTCACCCTCGGCGAGCGCTTCCGCTGGCTCACGGCCCCCCGCTCGGCCATCGTCCAGCCCGGCCCCGTCCACGCCGGCGTCACCGCCGACCCGCAGGCCGACCTCACCCGCCTCTTCGACTCCCTCGTCGCCACCTAGCCCAACGCCCCGCGCCCCGCGCCCGCGCGAACTCCGGCCGCGCGAACTCCGGCCACCAACAGCAAGATCGGGTGCCGCCAGCGGTGATATCCGCTGGCGGCGCCCGATGATGACCGCCGGCGCAAGCTACGGCCGGGCGCGGTCAGATGCCCGGCGCGAGCCTCCAGGCCGTGCCGTTCCACAGCCCGGTCATGGTCGCCGGTGAGGTCGCGGTGTCCTTGCCGGTGTCGCCGACCGCAACGCAGGTTCCCCACGGCAGGCAGCTCACGCCGCTGAACACGTCCGAATCGCCCTTGGCGGGCGCGGTGAGGGCTGCAGCGTGCCCGTCGTGCCGTTGTAGGACACGGCCGCCGCGTCGACCGACGGGTCGGTCGCCGTCACCGGGTCCGTGCTGTCAGCTCCCACGGCCTCGCAGGAGTGCGCGGCGTGGCAGGACACGCCCAGCGCGATCGCCTCGGTGGTGCCCGTCGGCCACGGCACCGTGGCGAGCTGCCACGCCTGCCGTTCCAGATCTCGGTGAACGCGCTAGCTGGCCGTGCTGGCGCTGCTGCTGAGGTCGGCCACAAGTCCGGTCACGCCGCAGGTGGACGCCGTGGCGCAGGAGACGCTGACCGGCGCCACGGGTCGGCCGAAGCTCCCCGCGGCGCCGACTTCATCGTCGTCAGCGTCTTGCCGTTCCAGGACAGCGAAGTACAGCCCGAAGCTGACGGTGGGGGAGCTGCTGCTGCCACTGACGGAGATCTTCTCGCCCGTCAGCACGCAGAACGCGGACGTGGCGCAGGCGACCCGGTGGTTCGGTCTGCGACGTCCCGCTCGTCTCGGCGACGGTGTGCAGCGTCCACTTCGCGCCGTTCCACGTCTCGATGAGGGCCGAGCTGCCGACCTCGCCGAACGCCGCTGAGTCGCCGTCGGCCGGCCGACTGCGACGCAGTGGCTGGTCGTCGCGCAGGACACGCCGCTGAGCGAGGCGTCCATGGTGCCATTTCGGCAGCGGCACCGTCGGCGTCGGCTTCAGCGAGGTCCCGTTGTAGGACAGGGCGAGCGCGTGGCGTGCCGCGCTGTCGCTGGTGGCCGTGTAGTAGTCCCCGACCACCAGGCAGGACTTCGCCCCCGGCAGGACACGCCGTTCAGGTCGACGGACTTGGTCCCCTTGGGCAGCGCCACGCCGACGCCCTTCCAGGACGACCCGTTCCACCGCGCGGCGTCGACGGGCGGGCTGGTCGCCGTCGCGCGGACTCGAGCCGCCCGACGCCGAGGCGATGAGTTCCGACGACCCTCGACGGCCAGGCAGTGCCGTCAGCGCGCACGAGTCGCGGCTCACCGCCGGCTGCCTCTCGCCGGCGCCGCCGCGGCCAGGTCAGGCGCGCCAGGCAAGCCCGGCTCGGCCCACTGCCGTGGTCATGCGCGAGGCTTTGCCATCGCTCCTGCCTCGGCCGTTCGCGCCGCAGCGGCGCTGGCGGCCCGCCGACCGCTCCGATGGCCTCGGCAACCGGATGCTCCGCGGACATCGGCTGTGCCATGGCGACCGCCGGGACGGCGACGCCGCCGAGCACGGCCGCCAGCGCGACCAGCCCGGAGATGGCGATTCTGTTGCACTTGTCTCCTCTTCTGAGTACTTCTCATTAACAAGTGCAACAGAGTGTCACCTATTGTCCGGCGAGTCGCCAGCGTCAATTTCGGTAACGCGGCAACTTCTCAACGTTTCATGTCACTGCGATCACAGACAGAATCTGCGCTTTTACCCGGCTCGACGCCTGGCCCGTGACCGCGCCCGCGATCCGACCGCTGGCAAGCTCGACACCGTGCCAGGAATGTCGTCATGCGCGCGACGAGCGATCTTCGCCAGCTATCCCGAGCTCGTCGCCGTGCTCGCGGCGGCGATCCTCGGCCTGACCGTGCAGCGGCCGCTGGCCTGGCTCGCCGGCCACCAGGGCATCAACGTGCTGCTCGCGATCCTGGTCTTCGCCACCGCGGTCACCATCGACCCGGCCGCGCTCCGCCGCCTCGCCAGCGCCTGGCGCTCGCTGCTTGCCGCGCTCGCCGTCGGGATCACCGTGCTGCCCGCGCTCTCCTGGGCGGTCTCCCGGATGGTGGCCGCCGGGTCGCTGCGAGACGGCGTCATGGCCGTGGGGCTGGCCCCGTGCGAGATCGCCTCGGTCGCGACCACCGCGATGGCCGGCGGGCGAGGCCGCCGTCTCGGCCGGGGTGCTGATCGGCTCCACCGTCGCGGCGGTCGCCCTCGCCGGGCCGATCCTGACCCTGGAGGCCGGGCACGCGGGCGTGTCGCCGGGCGGCATCATCGCCAACCTCGCCCTGGTGGTGGCGCTGCCGCTCGCGGTCGGCCTGGCCGCCCGCGCGTCGGCCGGCCGGGCTCGCCGCCACCCGCTTCCTGTCGACCCCCGCGCGGAAGCGGTCGCCTCGAGGACCGCCCTCGCCGCCGTCGCCGCCCTGGTCGCGCTGATCGCCGCCGAGGTCCGCCTGTCCGCCGCCTACCTCGCGGTCGCCGCCGCCCTGCTCGTCTTCCTGCTCGGATCGGCCCTGGTCGGCCGCGCCCTGGGCGCGCGCACGGCCCGGCCCGACGGCCACCGCACTGCTGCTCACCACGTCGATGCGCGACTTCG
>CAWFUT010000009.1:0-8567 GCA_963819055.1 uncultured Acidobacteriaceae bacterium
GTTCCCTCCTGCCATTCGGGCGCTATTTTCGGTTAGCTCGGAAATCCTGATCGGATCTACATCCTCACGAGAAATTGCCGCATCGGCTGCTGTTCTTACTCTACAAAGCGGAGGAATGAAGTCTATGACAAAAAGTCAAGAACCTGCGCGCGATCGGCTACGCTTGCGACCGACGCCGACGTCGCGCGTACTTTGTGCTTCGAGCCTCTCAACCAGAAAATGCAATCGGCAGGAAAGTCCACGACGACGTAATTTTGTCTGAAAAGGAAGATCACATGCGCAAAGCATCGCGCCGAAACGTTTTGGCTTTTGGGATGGGGGCGGGGGTAGCCGGTCTGGCTGCGCCGGCCCTGGCAGCGACCTTCGGAAATCCGGACGAGCCGCCGCAGGGAATCATGAATACCACGGGAAATCCGCGCAGCTCGTCTAACCCTGGGCCGCAAAATCCAACGTTGAGCGGGCAGTTTCCGAGAGCATACACACCACCCGCAACGGATGTCGGCGATCTCCCGGAGTTTTGGGCGTCGTTCAACAACGCGCCGCGACGGATCCAGAACGGCGGCTGGGCGCGCCAGGTGACGCAGTCGGATTTTCAGATTTCCATCGAGATTTCCGGTGTGAACATGCGTCTTGCGGCTGGTGGCATCCGCGAGCTGTATTGGCATCAAGCTGCCGAGTGGGCCATCATGACCAACGGCAACTGCCGTGTCACAGTCCTCGACCCATCCGGCAGGGCCTATGTCGCCGACGTGGAAGAAGGTGACCTTTGGTATTTTCCAGCTGGATACCCCCATTCACTGCAAGGCCTTGGGCCCGACGGAGCTGAGTTCATCCTTGCCTTCGACAGCGGCGAGCAGTCCGAATTCAATACCCTTCTCGTGACCGATTGGATGACGCACACACCGCCAGATGTCCTGGCTTCCAATTTTGGTGTTTCTGCCGAAACATTCAGTAAGATGTTCACACATAATCTCTGGATTTTCCAGGGGGCCGTACCGGGCCCGCTTACGGCAGATCAAGCGGCCGTCAAAAGCCCGAACGGGCCGCCGCCGAATCCCTTTACCTACTCCTTGGCGGGCGGGCCGATCGCCCGACAGACTAAGGGTGGCATAGTTCAAATTGCCGACAGCCACAACTTCAAGGCTTCAACAACGGTGGCGGCGGAATTGGTCACTGTGCGTCCTGGCGGATTGCGCGAGATGCATTGGCATCCAAAATTGCGACGAATGGCAGTACTACGTCAAAGGGTCAGCGCAGATGACCGTGTTCAATACAGGACCGAGCGCCGTTACGAATAACTTCGAAGCCGGTGACATCGGCTACGTCAAGAAGAACTTCGGCCACTATGTAAGAATGTCGGCGATACAGACTTGGTATTCCTGGCGATCTTTAAAACCGACACCTATCAAAGCGTTTCTCTTTCCGACTGGCTCACGCATACGCCGCCCGCACTCGTGCAGGCTCACTTCAATCTTACGGCGCAGGACATTGCCAAGTTTCCAAGCAACGTTCCGGATGTCATGCCGTCCTAAGACGTCGCAACAGATCGGCATGGCATAACCATTCTGTCAGGTTTCGCGTTGCTCACCGGTCCTGGAGCCGACGGACAGCACCCGCTGCATTCGGTTCTGTTGTAAACTTTCTGGTCCTGACTTGATGGGGCATAGTGGTGCAGGATTGGCTTTCTGTGGAGCGCGGGCGTTGGTTGAGAGCAAGGCATTCAAGGGGCGGCAGTTCACGGGCGAGATCATCCTGTGGGCAGTGCGGTGGTATCTGATGTTCCCGGTCAGCTATCGGGACCTTGAGCTGATGCTTCGGGATCGCGGGGTAGCGGTGGATCACACGACGATTTTCCGGTGGATTCAGGCTTACGCCGCCCAGCTGGAGAAGCGTATCCGGCGGCATCTGAGACTGACCAATGGTTCGTTGCGGGTCGATGAGACTTATATCAAGGTGAAGGGACGTTGGACGTACCTCTATCGGGCCGTCGACAAAACGGGCCAGACGATTGACTTCCTGCTTTCCGCGAAGCGGGATGCCACTGCAGCGAAGCGGTTCTTTCGCAAGGCCCTGGCCCAGCCTCATACAGTGAACCCGCGCACGATCACTGTGGATAAGAACGCATGCTACCCGAGGGCGGTCACAGGAATGAAGCGTGATGGGCAGTTATGGCGTCGTTCCAAACTGCGTCAGGTAAAATACCTCAATAACATCGTGGAGCAAGATCATCGACGCATCAAGCGGCTGACCGGGCCAGGGCTTGGCTTTGGCAGCTTCCGAACGGCGCGACGAACAGTGGCGGGGTTTGAGGCGATGGCGATGATCAGAAAAGGGCAGGTGATACGGATCAAAGGAAACGACATGAAAGCTCAAGCCGAATTCGTTTCCAGCGTATTCCGAATGGCCGCTTAAACTCCGCTCTACTGGAAGAAAATCGGCTGCGCACAAACTTTGCAACACAACCCTGATGCGCGGCAATTTCGGAAAGCCCGGCGCCGGCATCTGCCCGCTACGGGGGCATTCGAACGTGCAGGGCGACCGCACCGTGGGCATTACGGAGAAGCCGGACGACGCGATGTTCGCACGGATCGAGACGACCTTCGGGTTCAGGCCGGCTGCCCTTGGGTCCGACGGAACGGGTCTGGCATACCCCATCTGGCAAAGCGGAATTCATTCCACTCATTGGCCTGCAGGAAGACGCTGTGTGTTCGGCGCCAGATGTGCTAAAGCTCACGATGCTGCGTAGCCACGATCAGTACAATACGACAGTCTATGGGCTGGACGATCGCTATCGCGGCGTTTTCGGTCGACGCGATGTGCTGTTCATGAACGAAGCCGATCCTGCAGCGCAGAATCTTGAGCATGGTGACTTGGTTGAGGTGGAATCGGCTGTATCAGGCAATGAGCACAGGCGTATGCGACTAACTGCGATTGCCCACGATATCGCGCTCGGTTCAGTGGGCGCCTATTACCCTGAGGCCAACAACCTTTGTCCGCTCGACCACCATGACAAGGAGAGCGGAACCCCGTCCTACAAATCAATCCCAGTACGCATCAGGGCGGCGGTCTCAACAGCCGCATAGTGGGACGGCAGAGGTGCTCTCAGGCCGGCGAATTGGCCCGCCTATGAGGTGCGCCTGCGCCGACGCCGTAGTCTGATACCAACGGCATCAGACATTGACCTGATGGGCCCATGCGCGAGTGGCGATGAAGCGTGCCACGAAGGCCGGAGGCAAGCCGGTCCGATCGACATACACTTGGTCGGCGAGGACAACACGGTAACCAGGGGAATCGGGTGAACGCGTCACCGGGCGATGAGGGTCGCCAGGAAGTCGTAATCTCAGGCGGTGACCTTGCGGCGCAGGCGGGGTGAGTCCTTGCAGGACGCGGTGCGCAGAAGGTTGTGTGCCATGTGTTTGATCGCGGTGAAATTAGCCGGTGCGTGATCGGTTCGCACGCGACATTCATCGTCGCGGAAGATCATGTCCAACACCCAGTGCAGGCTATTGTCAATTGCCCAGTGGCTGCGGACAACCGGTCCTATAAGGGGGTTCTGTTGCAACGTTTGGGGGAGAGCATGCAAAATGGTAGGGAGCGGCCTCGTCCGGTAGCCTTGGACCTCGCGGCGAAGGGGGTAAGACCATGGTGAAGCTGGTGTGGCGGGTGAAGCTGATCGCCGAACTTGAACCGGGTATCGTCTCGGAGACGGAGGTGGCGCGCATCGAGCGCGACGATTTGGCGGTTCCGGAAACGCTCGGCCTGACTGCTGGAAGAGGGTAAGCAACTGACGGCAGCCATCCAGGCGGAGATTGTCCGTGCCCAGGTCTCCACGATGGGCGAGCGGTTCCGATGGTGCGAGCATTGCGGTGCGAAACTGCTGAGCAAGGGGTACTATCCCGCCAAGTTCCGCTCGGTGTTCGGTGATGTGGACGTCAGGATCCGCCGCCTACGGGCTTGCGGGTGCCGCGCGGGAAAGGCGGAGCCAAAGAACTTTGCCGCCATGTTCGCCACAGGCGGTGTCGCGCCGGAACTGGCCTATATCACGGCGAAGTTCGCGGCGCTCGTACCGTTCGGCCGGGTTGGGGATTTATTTGGCGAACTTCTTCCGGTCGGCGGCGTTGCGAATGCGGGGACGGTTCGGAACCGCACCATGCGCGTCGGTGCCTCGATTGCAACGCTCACCGCTGCAGATGCGCCATCACTTGAAACCGACGCGGTCACCTCCGCCGTAATTGTCGGGTTGGATGGCGGTTACGTGCGCAGTCGTCACCGCCGGCCGGAGCGCAACTTCGAGGTCATCGCGGGCAAGGTTATTGATGCCAGTGGCACTCAGCACCGTTTCGCCTTCGCCCGCAATGACGGGGCCGCCGACGATTTCGCTCGTGCCCTGGTCAGAGCGGGCGTGCGGAGTGGGACGCCCTCCACTGTGCTGTCGGATGGTGACGCCGGTTTGTGGAACCTTCAGCGCACCGTGCTGCTTGGCGCGACTGTCGTGCTGGACTGGTTTCATATCGCCATGCGCTTTGAGCATGTCCTGCGCGCTGCCGCCGGGTTCGGCGCGGGCACCGTCGATGCTCACCTGGGAGCTGTGGCCCGACACGACATCGAGCGCGCAAAGTGGTGTCTTTGGCACGGCCGCTGGAAGCGTTGCCTCGTGAAGCTCGTCACCACCTCCGTTGGAGCAAGGCAAAATGTATTCGCGATGCCGCCGGCATCGAAACTCTCCGGCGGCTACCTCAGAGATCTCATTGATTACCTCGAAGCCAACACCGCTATGCTGGTGAATTACGGCGCCCGCCGGCATCACGGCGAACCCATCTCGACCGCGTTCGTCGAGAGTGCGGTGAATGAAATCGTGTCGCGCCGGATGATCAAGAAGCAGCAAATGCGCTGGAACAGATGGACAGTCCAGCCGTTCCTCGACGTCCGCGTCGCCGTCCTGAACGGAACCCTCGAAGGCGCGTTCCGGCGGCGCTATCCCGAATTTCGCCCCGTCAATCAAAACACTGAAACCGCAGCCGCAGCGTGAGTCCCCACTATTTTGCATGCTCTCGTGAAGCAGCGATGGGTATAGAGGGGTGATGGTCGTTGCCGGTCTGGAAGCGCTGCCCAAGGCCGGGGCCCAGATGGCCATTGTAGACAGCGCCGCGAACCCGGAGCAGCCGATCGGCACCGCCCTCCGTGGCAATGACAATGAGACAAACCACCGGATGAAGTTTAAGCTCGGTGGTCAGAGGAGAATATCTCGTGGTCATGCCGAATCCGGCGATGGAAGCCCGTCCAGCCGCGACTATCGGGCAGGAAGATCTCCGAAGGTCGACGGTCGTGCCGGGCCGATGCCGTTCGGTTCCGGCCGATACGCGGCCCGACCTCTGACCGTTATTCAGGAGGCACCCTAATGGAGCTGCAACCCTTCGTCTTCGTCATCGACGACGACGCATCCGTACGGAGCGCCGTCGCCAACCTCCTGCGGTCGATGGGCCTCGCCGTCGAGACCTTCGGCTCCTCGCAGGCATTCCTGCAAAGCAAGCTTCCCGACGCGCCCTCCTGTATCGTGCTCGACGTCAGAATGCCGGGGCAGAGCGGTCTCGAATTCCAACGCACGCTGAGCAACGCGAATATCCAACTGCCCATCATCTTCCTCAGCGGTCACGCAGACATCCCGATGTCGGTGCGCGCCATGAAATCCGGCGCCGTCGAGTTCCTGACCAAGCCGGTGCGCGAACAGGAGCTGCTCGATGCCATCCAGATCGGGCTCGAACGCGACCGCGCCCGGCGCCAGTCAGCCAAATCCGTGGCCGAATTGGAGAAGCGGCTGGCGACGCTGACGGCGCGCGAACGTGACGTCCTGGCGCTCGTCATTACCGGCCTGTTGAACAAGCAGATCGCTGCGCGGCTCGAGGTGAGCGAAGGGATGGTGAAGGCCCACCGCAGTCAAGTGATACGCAAGATGCAAGCGCATCACCTGGTCGATCTTCTGCGCATGGCTGACGCGTTGGGTATTTCCGGACTTATGTAGCATCTGCCACCGGGTTGATGGTGCTTGTACTTTGAAGCGAGTTCTGCCAGGAAGGATGTAGATTTGGTCGAGAGAGTTCCTGATGGCGCAGCATTTTCTGCTTTCCGCTGCGGCGCGTTCGCTGAGCGTTGCGAAGGTCATGCGCATGTCCGAACAGGAGGTCGAGAATGTTTTCCTGCGCCTGCGCTGGCCCGGAACGGATGGCGAACCCGTCTGCCCGGGTTGCGGCTGCAGAACTGCTATGCGTCCCGTCGGCGGACAGGTCAGTTGCGATGGCGCTGCAAGGCGTGCCGCGGCGATTTCTCGATCACCTCGGGCACGCTCTTCGCCTGGCACAAGCTTCCGCTCCGAACCTATCTCCTCGCCATCGTGCTCTTCTGCAATGAGGTGAAGGGGAAGAGCATGCTGGCACTCGCCCGGGACCTCGACGTGCAATACAAGACAGCGTTCGTCCTGGCGCATAAACTGCGGGAGGCCATGGCTTCCAGCGTCAAGGGACTGCTGATCGGCGGCGAAGGCCGGGAAGCCGAGATCGACGGCGCCTATTTCGGCGGCCATGTCCGGCCGGAAAACCGGGCGGCCGATCGGGTCGACCGCAGGCTCGCCGAGAACCAGTCGGGCAAGCGCCGGGTGGTCGTGGTGATGCGCGAGCGTGGCGGCCGCACCCTGGCCCAGGTCTTCCCGGGCGAGGAGGACGCCGTCCCGACCATCCGGCAGCGGATCGCCAAAGGCACGGTGGTTCATGCCGATGAAAGTCCTGCCTGGAACCCGCTGCACGCCCGCTTCGCCATGCAGCGGGTCAACCATCAGGACGGCTATGCGATCGACGGCGCCTGCACCAATGCCGCGGAAGCCTATTTCTCGCGTCTGCGCCGTGCCGAACTCGGGCATCATCATCACATCGCCGGGCCCTATCTCGTCCGCTACGCGCGGGAAGCCGCATGGCGTGAGGACCTCCGCCGGGTCAGCAACGGGGAGCAGACGCAGGCCGTGGTGCGAGAGGCCATGGGGTGCCCTCCCTCGGTCGATTTCTGCGGATATTGGCAGCGGGCACACGCAGCCTAGGAGCCCGTCCGAGAATTATTCAAAGCGCGGATGTTTTGGGATCTTGGTGGCGATTGCGGATGAGCGCATCGGTCTCACGCGACGGCTCTGTGAAGCTTGAGGAGGTTATGGGCGGTGCAGAGCATCGCCCATTCTCCTCTGACCTTGTCTAGACCGCGGAGGAGGAACTGTCGGAAGCCTCTGGCCTGTTTAATCTGCCCGAACACCGGTTCAACGACCTGCTTGCGTAGCCGGTATCGACTTCGGCGCCCGGCCCTGCGGATCGTATCGGCCATCGCCTGCATCAGCGGCTTGCGTTTGAGCACGCGCCCAGCGGTGGGGTCGGTTTCGCCATGTCTGATGCGGCCCGGTGACAGGTAGGGTCTTATCCGACGTTCGGCCATGGCTTCGAGATTGGCTTCGGTGGCAAAGCCGGTGTCGCCCGAGACCTCCCGCGGCTTGCGGCCAAGGTTGGCCTGGGCCTGGTCGACCAGCGGGACTAGGCCTGCGAAGTCGGCCGGGTTGGTGACCAGGCGTTGGGCGATGATGATCTGCTGCGCCGCATCGACCGCGATCTGACCGTTGTAGCCGGCGATGAACCCGCCGCCACTCGGCATGATGCGGCTGTCGCCGTCGGTGAAGTTGCGCTGCGCTTTGTCGGGTGGGGTGTCGGCAGGCTTGTCCATGCGGGCGCCCCGCTCCTGCATGCCGGATGATGGTCCGGGCCCGTCCGGGTCATGGCTGTCGGGGCCAGCGGTCGCCTCGGCCTCGAGTTGCGCCTTGGCCGCGCGGATACGTTCGAGCCGACGCTGCTTGTCGGCCATCCAGTCCGGCGTCTCGTCACCCCGGTTATCCGACCCATGCCGGGCGTCCTCCGCGGTATCGACAGCGGCGGCCTGCTCGAGCCAGGAGGAAACCTCGGCGGCGAGCTTCGGCTCCTGCTGCACCATGTGTTTGTAGCTCATCGCCTTGTGTTTGCTCGCGTTGGCTCGCAGCTTGGTGCCGTCCACCGCCACGTGTCCCAACTTGACCAAGCCAGTCGCCTGGCACAGCCGCAGCACCTGTACAAAGAGCTGTTGCAACGCTTGCAGATGTCGCTGCCGGAAGTCGCTGATCGTGCGGAAGTCCGGCCGGTTCAGCCCAGTGACCGCCATCACGTCGACCCGCTCTTCACACGCCCGCGCCAGTTGGCGGCTGGAGTAAATGCCGCGGCTGTAGCCATAGAGCAGCAGGGCCACCAGCATCCCGGGATGATAGGGCGGCTGGCCCTGCGCGGACCTGTAAACGCCGACGATCGCCGACAGATCCAGCGCTTCGCGCACCGTGTCGCGCACGAAATGCGCAAGGTGCCCAGGTGGCACGAACTGATCCACAGACGGCGGCAGCAGCCAGCTTTGATCGACGTCCCATGAACGAAAGCTCTTGCTCATGGATCACACTGAATCAAACTTCGTCCCGCTTCGGCTAGCAAATTCTCAGACAGGCTCCTAGTCTTACCAGACTG
>CAWFUT010000010.1:0-36268 GCA_963819055.1 uncultured Acidobacteriaceae bacterium
GGATCTACTTTGTTCGGGAGGAGCCAAATCAATGGCTCGTTCCAGGTGAGCAGTCGCAGCTGACGCGTTTTATCAATGCTCAACGTGGAGACGGACAGACTTTGCCCAAAGCTTCCCGCGACGAGGGCCGCGATATTCCCAACAGACGAGATCGCATAACGTGTGGGGTGGCGACAGTCGTTGGAGTCGTGGTGGCTTTGCTCTCGCGAACCCTACTTCCCGACGTCTCAGTTTAGTTCGACCCTCAAAGATATCCTCACTGGATCGTCGCCTATGAAGAATTTCAACAGGTGATAGCTTCTTGGCCTTGGAGCTTAGCAGCGTGCTTCGTGCTGTTGGCTATCGTGGTTGTCTTGAGGTTCAGAAAAGCGTGGGGATTCGCCTTTGCCTTCGGAGGCGTGCTGGGCAACTTTGTTATCAAGATGATTGGCTAGAGTAAATCTGAGTGCCCATCAGTACGACTTGAGGCACGGGGCTGCCTTTCAGCGGTAAGGTGAGACAGGTCGAGCTGAGCTAGGGAGACTCTGATTAAGTTTTCTGCTTTCCACAAGCATTCGAGTTAGAGTGCGGACAGGATGCAACAGCAGAGGACATTGGCGATGGCAAACGGATTTGAGCGGTACGGGAAGAAGACGCGGCGGGCGCGGTTCTTAGAAGAGATGGACCAGATCGTACCGTGGAGGAAGTTGTCTGGGTTGATCGAACCGTTCTATCCCAACCCGGAAACGGGTGTCCGCCAATCGGGGTAGAGCGGATGCTGCGCATTTATTTTTTGCAGCAGTGGTTCAACCTGTCGGACCCGGCGGTAGAAGACGCGCTCAACGATTCGCCGGTGATGCGGCAGTTCGTGGGCATTGACCTGGGACAGGAGCCGGTGCCGGACGAGACTACCATGTGCAAGTTCCGGCATTTGCTGGAACAGCACCGGTTGGGCGCGGAGATGTTGGAGACGGTGAACCTGCACTTGCAGCAGAAGGGGGTGCGGATCAGTGCCGGCACCATCGTCGATGCGACCATCATCGAGGCCCCGAGTTCGACGAAGAACCGCGACCAACAGCGTGATCCGGCGATGCACCAGACAAAGAAGGGCAACCTGTGGCACTTCGGGATGAAGGCCCACGTGGGCGTCGATAGTAAGACGAAGATGATTCACAGCGTGGTGGCGACGGCGGCCAACGTGGCGGACTCGACCGTGTTGCCGGAGTTGTTGCATGGGGAAGAAACGCGAGTATGGGGCGATCAAGCCTATCGCGGACAGACCGAGGTCATACAGCAGGTGGCACCGCACGCCCAAGATTGCACGCACCGACGGTACCGCTACAAGGACGGACTCGATGAGGGAGAGCGGGAAAAGAACCGCTTGAAGTCGAAGATACGCTCGCGCGTGGAGCACGTGTTTGGCGTGCTGAAGCTGAAGTTCGGGTTCGTGAAGGTGCGCTACCGAGGCTTGGCGAAGAACGCCAACCGACTGTTTGCGACCTGCGCCCTGGTGAATCTGTTCCTAGCTCGTCCGAAGTTGCTGCGCACCCCGGCGTAAGCGCATCGCGGAGGGTTGAAATCAATTGAACTCACCCCGAGCAGCGCCATCATGAGGTCGAATTCCGTACTCCGACGATGGAACGGCTTAAGATAACTTAGTCGGTGTGCTGATTCAGAGGTTCCCTAGAGGTAGTGAGAGATCGACACGACACCCCCGAATGGGTGCCGTAGAGTAACGCAGGTTGCCGCAGGCGAACCTGCTTAGAAGAAAGAAACTTAGGACGAGCAAAGCAGCAGCGGGTTACCATAGAGGAACTTCGAGTTCCTGTCCGGTAACTCGCTGAGTTTTTCAGGGATCCCATGTTGTCGAAGTTGCAGTTGCGGTTTCCTTCCTGGAGTTCTCTTCTCCTTGGCGGTGTTGTGTGGTACAGCCGCCGTTTCGCACCAAATCTCTTGGCACCAAAGTCAGCGACGCTGAATATGCGCGGCTTGAGGCGCTGGCCTCGGCGCGTGGGCAAACGCTCAGCGAGCTCATTCGCTCGGTGCTGCTGGAGGAGATTGCCGCGCCCAACGGCCACGATGCTGCCGAGCAAACCTTGCTGGCCGAGGTCGTAGGCTTGCGCACCATCCTGCTAAACCTGTTCTTCAAGCTCGCCAACGGTGAGCGGATCACGGCGGAGGAGATCCCGGTGATCGAGCGAGCCGATGCCGACAAACTGAAGAAGGCCCAGGCGCGGCTTGAGCAGGCGGCAGGCAGCGGGGTGAAGGGATGAGCGGGTTGTTGGGACGCGCGGAATATCAGGGTCGGGGCTGGCCGACGAGGTGGCCGGCATCGAGTCTGGGAGCGCTGGTGATCGCAGTTGTGATGGGCATCGGCATCTTCACCGTGCAGATGGCCGCGATGTGGACGCCGTTGCAGCGCTGGTACTGGGGGCAATATCTGAACACGGAAATCTTCCCGACGCGGGCGAGCAGTCCGCGGCAACTATCGGCTGCTGGCGAAAGTGGACCGGCACGGGCAGCAGCGGATGGCCATCGATTCCGACGTGGTGCCCACTCGACAGCAAACACGGCAACTGATCCCGTTTGGGTTGTCTCCGCAGGCGCGCCAGGCGGGAGCCACAGACCTCGTGGTGGACACGGTGCATTACAGCAGCCAGCAGATGCACCAGATGCTCGCCGAGTGGGTTTATGACAACCAGTCGCCCGACGACCTGATTCGGCCCGCTTGGATCGGAGCGCTGGGGACGTTCGTGCTGGGGCTGGTGCTGGCGATCCCCGCGACCGGGCACGGCTGCATATGCTGGAGCACGGACGCAGGCTGAAGGGTCCGCAGATGGTCACGGTGAAGGCGCTGGAGTGGAGCGAACGGCATCGGCTTCGTGACCACCGCGCGAAAACAAATGCTCTCGATCCCGCGCGCCTTCGAGTCCAGCCACGTGATATTATGGGCGTCAGGCACGGGCAAGAGCGCGCTGTTGCGCCAGGTGCTGATGCAGATCGCCGAGCGGGGCGAGACCGCCATCGTCTACGATCCGGCGCTGGAATACACGCCGCAGTTTTACCAACCGTCGCGTGGCGATCTGATTCTGAATCCCCTGGACCGCGCTGCCCGTACTGGTCGCCGAGCGCCGAGGTGATGCACGAGGCGGAGGCGCTGACGCTGGCCACATCGCTGTTCCCGGACAAGCCGAGGGAAAACACGTTCTTCGTGGAAGGCCCAAGGAAAATCTTCGCCCACCTGCTGACGCTGAAGCCGTCGCCGGAAGAGCTGGTGTGGTGGATGAGCCACGAGGAGGAGCTGGACCGGCGATTGCGCGGCACGGAGCTGGAGACGTTCGTCTATCGCGGTGCAGGCCCGCAGCGCGGCGGGGTGGCGTGACCGGCGAATTTTGTACCAGGGCAAGTGTAGAGAAACTGGTACAAGAGGACCTTAAGCATGGCACGGAAGAAGCGCAGTGCCCAACAGATTGTCGCCCTGCTGCGACAGATCGAAGTTGAGTTAGCCAACCATAAGAACATCGGCCAAGCCTGCAAAGAGGCCGGGATCACCCAACAGACCTATTACCGCTGGCGAAAAGAGTACGGCGGACTGAAGCTAGAACAGGCTCGACGGCTGAAAGAGCTGGAGAGAGAACAGCCGTTTGCGCAGGCTGGTGACGGAGTTGTCGCTGGAGAAGCAAGTCTTGAAGGACGTGGCAGAGGGAAACTTCTAAGCCCTGAACGGCGACGTTGCGCGGTACAGCATGCACGAGAGCAACATCGGTTATCGGAGCGGCGTGCGTGCCGGCTGTGCAACTGGCCAGCGAGTACGGGCGATACGGCTATCGGCGGATCGCGGCTTTACTGCGCGACGCAGGCTGGGACGTAGGCAAGGACCGGGTGCAACGGATCTGGCGTCGGGAAGGGCTTAAGGTACCGCAGAAACAAAGGCCGCGAGGCAGGTTGTGGCTGAACGATGGCTCCTGCGTGCGGCTGCGGCCAGAGCATGAGAATCACGTCTGGAGCTACGATTTTGTCAGCGCCTTAACGCACGATGGCAGGACGCTGCGACTGCTGACGCTGATCGACGAACACAGCAGGAAGTGTCTGGCGATACGGGTGGCGCGGCGGTTGAACAGTTATGACCTGATCGAAACCCTGGCGGACCTGATGCTGGTGCACGGCATCCCGGAACATATGCGGTCGGACAATGGGCCAGAGTTTGTTGCGGAAAGACTGAGGAAGTGGCTGTCGGCGGTAGGAGCGAAGACGCTGTACATCGAACCTGGCAGTCCTTGGGAGAACGGCTACTGCGAGAGCTTTAACGGCAGCTACGAGATGAATACCTGAACGGGGAGATCTTCTACTCGTTGAAGGAGGCGCAGGTGGTGATTGAACACTGGAGAGTGCAGTACAACACGGTGCGGCCGCATTCGTCGCTGGGTATAGGCCACCGGCACCTCAAACAATCTTGCCGAAGCAAAAGGGGCATGGAGATGTGGAAAACGCCAAGCGTTTCCCACATCCCCACACCCCCGGCGGCGACTACCGACGATTATCCAACGAGGCGTTACACTAACAATCTACTTGGTACAAACGATCGGTCAGCTCACGACCGCTAGATGTTTTCGATATTCACATATGTTCGAGCCTTGACCTCACGCTCGACGGTTTCCCACTGCTCGTTTGATTCTTTGAGATCGCAGCTGATCGGCTGTGCCTCGGTACCTATTCTGGGCAAGTCGTCATAGTGCAAGGGTTCCCCGTGGGGTTTAAATCCCAAGCTGAAAAGAAATCCCTGCTGCCGGAAGTTAACCTCGATTGCAGCAACCGCTGTCGCATACCCTCTCTTTGACGCCTCTCGCAGCGCGCGAAGCATCATCCACTTATAAATCTGCAAACCACGTTTACCCGGGAGTACGGTTCCACGTGTGAGTTCCACGACACCATCTCCTGTAGGCAGCGGACATTTGCCGCCGGACCATTTCTTTAGGGGTGAAGCCTTAGACGAATCGGTAAGACGTATCGAGCCAACTACAAGTCCGTCACATTGAGCCACAACAAAGAAACTGTCGCCATCAAACTCATCTGTGGTTGACGACGTGAGAGTGTAGGCCGCCGACCGCATTTGGTCGATAGAATTAGTAAAGTCTGATACGACTTTGATCTCGATCTTTGTAAACTCGCGCCACAAGACAGGCTTCCACTCCGCCCAGAACCTATGCTTATAAATGTCCGGCATCTCGATAAACATTGTTGTGAATCCTGAGAGATCATTTGCGTCGGAGGTGGCGAGAGCCTTGACCGGGACCTCTAGTAGAACGTCGATCTTCTCGTCCGGATATTCAATAATGAATGGACTCGCAAACAGCCCGCCCAGCATACGAATCGCCGTTGCGGTGCCAGGTAATTCGATCCATTTTACATTTGAAGGAAATTCGTCCAAAATCTCCGACCGGAAGTTCCGAAAAGTTGTGGCAGCTTCGCTGGTGGTTGGGAACGCATAACAAATTTGGATAGTTCTATTCCTGACGAAAAGGTGCTTCAAGGAATCCTTAATCCTGGGATTCATTCCGGCCTGAAAGCCCATCCAGTTTTTTAAGACGTAGACAGTATTCGCTCTAAGCGCCCTCTCAAAAAACTCGTCAAATTGCCAGACGCCCACGATGCGCCCATAAAAAGAAACACCTCCGCCAGGACGAATTCCTCCCAAATGTTCTCTCGCGAGCTCTTGCATCGCGCGCACCTCGCGAGGATGCGGAACCGTTTTTGCTGATAGCCATCTGGCTACCGTCGCTGGCGCAACATCGAGACGACCTGCCAGTTGTGTGCTACTCATTCGGAGCAACTTCAGGAGCTCACGCAGAACTTTACCAGTCTCTGGCCTGTTAGGGTGAGCAAGCAACTTTTCAAAAGAGATATCTAAGTCTTTCATAATAATTGATTTGTCTTTAGCCATCGGAGCCGGTAGTCGCAGTCAGCAGATCATATGTTTCGCAAGCGCAAAGCCTATCATGAACCAAATGTGACATGCAATTGCCACTTTTTGCTGTGTCTGACGTAGCATATGCGAATCAAATGGTTATACAATTGCTGCGCAAATGTTGAAACACTGTTTGTTCTGAGAGCTGAAGCTTCGGAAACAAAAAGGTCGGCCTGACAGGGCCGACCAGCGAGGGCCAACATCACCTCTGGAGGAAAAGATGTCGAACCTCAAAACATATAACGGTAGAGAATTCAATAGGTTACGCGGTAGAGTGGAGTTCCAAACTTATACATCTCACATTCGCGGAGAGATGGTGTACGTGGCGGCAATTCAGGACCTTGACGCGTCGGCTAGCGATGATTTGGCCGGTTTCATAAAGATGTGGCTGGACAATGATTATAGCTGGGTCGCGTTTGACTTTGGGAAGACGTTGCGACATCCTGCAATCGCAAGAGCCGCACGGTATGCAGGAGCTGCCGTTTTGGATGAAAATTCAGAAGTCCCAGCTTGCATAGGAAGTACCGAAAAACTGAGCGGATTTAGGCTGCACTATTGATGAATAGGCCCGGCGGAGGATCGGGAGTGCAATTTTCGGATTCTTGTCCACGATTCCCGATCTAATTTCGATTGGAAATAGAAGAAAACGTCACCGTCTACAAAATCGTCTACATCGATGTGATGGAAAAACCAGAAACTGCGGCTAAATTATTGAAAATATTGGTCGGGGAGAGAGGATTTGAACCTCCGACCCCCTGGTCCCGAACCAGGTGCTCTACCAGGCTGAGCCACTCCCCGACAAACTACCCTGCGATCGACTGCAGCCGACGCTGACATGAGCCGGACGGGCATCCGCAGTCGCGTCGAGAACTCGATTATAGCAGAGCAAGAGCAGGTCGCGGCTTGCTCCGACGATTCTCCTATCGCTTCGAGTGTGCGATGCGCAATGCGTGCTCGAAGCTCAAGTAGAAGATCGCGCCCACCTGTCCATGACTGGGGCCGACGCCGACCGGCAGGCCCACGCCCGGAACGATCTGCAAACCGTTCTTGAAGTTGTACGCCCAGCGTATGCCCGGACTAACGTACAGATTTTGCTGCGGCGTGGTCACGCCCGCTCCCGCCACTTGTGGAGTGTTCGTCCAGAAGGTTTCCACCAGCGCGTTAAAGCGATTGCTGACCAGCCACACCATGGACTGGCCAAGATTCGCGCCCAGCGAGGTCGCGGTTTGATGATACTGGTCCTGCGCCCGCGGCACCCAGGTCGCGCCGACATTCCAATGGCTGACCAGGCGCTTGCTCAATACAAAGCTGACGGGCAGATTGAACTGCAACCCGGGTCCGCCCAGGCCGCGATCGGCGGTCACGCTTCCGGTAGGCAGCAGCAGCGACACCCGCGGAGCAATCGCCAGCCGGGTATCGCCGCTGCCCACGAGCTGATAACGGTAGTTGATGAAGGTATCGCCCCAGCCCGTGCCTGCATAACCGTCGGCATGCGTGGCCACCAACGTAAGACTCAGCTGCTGCTTGATGGTGCGCAGCGGCCACTCATCGGTCTGGCTGAAGGCCCATCCGGTGGAAGGGAGGTACTGGAAGAAGCTGATGTGTTGCACTACGCCGTCTTCCTGGTTGTAAGCCTCCTCCACCAGGAAGCTGTTGTCCTGGATGGGGGCGGCGTTCAGCTCGGCCTGCGAGCGCCCGCTGAGAACGGTGGGGGGAGTCTCCGGATCGGCCGCTGCGGCGGAGAAGGTAAAACCCAGAACCAGAACCGAGAGAAGTAAGAATTCAGGTGTACGCTTGCTCATAAGATTTTCCTGCCCGAGATAAATGAAAATGAATTTCAATTTCGATTACATCCCGAGGCTTTCCTCCCTGCCGTGACCCGCATCACAGGCGCACGTGATCGGCAAACTCCAGCCTCGGACCTGCAGGACGCCCTGGGCTCAAACCGGAAGTGAGTTGAGCCGCCGATTCCGGGCGCGTCGATTTGCCGGTGCGCCTGGCGCCGGCCGTGGTGCGGCCACCAACTTTCATCTACAATTCGCGTGCGTGTCAGACGCCATCTGAGAAATTCGCGGGCGCCAGCCGATGCAGGAACGGCAGGCGTCGCGGGGATGACAGGAGTTCCATGTTTCGATTGGGCACATTGATCGTAGTCCTGGCAGCGTTGCATAGTTTCAGTTGGGGACAAGCTTCCAATCAGGTGACGACCGCGGCGTCGGCGCAGCCGATGGTCACAGGCACTATCGCCTCTTTGCAGCGGATGGCGTTGCCCGCGAATGCCGCTATTGAAGTGAAGGTGCAGGATGTGACGGGCGGTGGGAAGACGATTGCCGAAACCGTGTTCGCGCCCGAAGGCAAGCAGCCGCCCATTCCGTTCCAGCTCTCTTACAACGTGGGCGACATCAATCCCGCGCACACCTATCAGGTGCTGGCCAACATTAACGTCAACGGCAAACTATGGTTCGTCACGCAGACACCGCTGTGGGTCATCACCAAGGGCGCACCGTCGAAGGTGGCGATCCTGGTTCAACCGGCGCCGGCCCAACAACCCGCAGCGGCGGGCGTGAAGCTGCGGGACACGAAGTGGGTGCTGGCCGAGGTGAACGGCAATCCTGCCTTCCCCGGGGAGGGCGTGGCCGCGCATCTCGAACTGCACAAGAAAGGCCAGGTCACCGGCTCAACCGGCTGCAACAATCTGGTGGGCAGTTACATCGCGTCGCAGGGTTCGCTGCAGTTCACGCCGGCCGCCACCACCAGGAAGATGTGTACCGCCCAGGTGATGCAGCAGGAGCAGGCCGTGCTGGCGGCGTTGAAAGCCACCACCGCGTACAAAATCAGCGGCAATACGCTGGAGTTGCTGAATGGGAGCCAGTCGCTGGCAAAGTTCCAGGCGGAAGGGAAGTAGCGACTGGTAATTAGCAATTAGCTAACCGCTGGTGCCTAAACCTGTTCGGGTGTCATCCTGAGCGCAGGTGGCCCGCCTTTGGCCGCCGGAGTCGAAGGACCGCGATAGCCGGGAAGATCTTTGCGAGCTGGAGGGGTCCCTCGACTTCGTTCGAACGCCGCGCGTTCTCACTTCGCTCAGGATGACAAATCAGAATTAGCTGATCGCCAAAGACCCAGGTCTCGAAACTCGCGAGACCCGGGCACCCGAATTACTTCTTGCTGATTCCGGCCCACTTCTCCAGCAGGCCTAATGTTGCGGCGTAGTCCAGATCGTCCCAACCCTCTTCGCTCGACATCTCGTAGATTTCGTCAACCGTCTCCAGGGCGGGCAATTTGACCCGCGTCTCCTTCGCCATATCAAGCATGAGGTGAATGTCTTTGTGCATGAGGCGCAGGGGGAAGTTTGGCGAGTAATCGCGGCGCAGCACGAACGGCGCTTTGTAATCCACAACCCCATTCTTCACCATTGATGCCTGAATCAGCTCGAGCATCTTCTGCGGCTCGACGCCCAGCTTCTGCGTCAGGGTTAAAGCCTCGGCGAAGCCCTCATAGATCAGCGCGATCATCAGGTTCATGCCCAGCTTGGCGGCCTGGCCTTTGCCGGTGCCGCCGACGTGGATCACCTGCTTGCCCATGGCTCTGAACAGCGGATCGAGATACGCGACCGGCTCGGCCGCGCCGCCCACGATGAAGATGAGCTGGCCATTCTCTGCGCCGATCTTCGAACCGGTGACGGGAGCGTCCACCCAGTGCACGCCCTTCTCGTTGACGCGCTGGGCAAACTGCACCGTAGATGAGGGCGAGATGGTGCTGGAGTCGACAAGGAGCGCGCCCTCGTGCAGCGAATTCGCGACGCCATCGTCGCCAAAGATCACGCGCTCGACGGCAGCGGTATCGGCCACGCAGCACCAGATGACTTCAGCTTCCTTAGCGGCGTCGGCCGGAGAGACCGCCGTGGTCGCGCCGTCCACATGTTGGCGCGCTGTACGGTTCCAGACGGAAACCTCGTGTCCGGCGGCAACCAGCCGCGAAGCCATGGGACGTCCCATGATGCCCAGGCCCAGAAATGCGATACGCATGCGCAGCTCCTTGAACTTTCGGAATTCGACACGCGCACGACGAAGCAGCCAGCGTGTATACCCGAACTAATGATTTAAGCTGAGCGGCAAAGGAAGGTCAAGGAAGAGCGGATTTTAACGGAATGTTTCGAATCGCTTCTTGAATTTGTCATCGCGAGCGAAGTCGCGGGTCTGCGGTTCGTTCGCAGCGGAAACTTCCTGCCAGAGGCGGGAACGCAGATTCCCCGGCTTGCGCTCGGGATGACAAATAAGGGGTGCGGGCGCCCCTGCCCAGTCCGCATCGTCGATACCTCTTTCCGCGTCTAATTAGCTGTACATGATTGGACCCACACTTCGACGCAAGGCCGGGCAGTTCAGCACGCTCGTGCGCCGCTCGGCGATGACGCCGCGCACGGGCGAGACGCGCAAGCCGGTGCTGGCCGCGCGTGGCCAGCTGGGCGTCACCTTCATCGGACATTCCAGCTTCTTTCTTCAGATCGGCGGGAAAAATATCCTGCTCGATCCCAACTTCGCGCGCTGGATCTTCGTGCTGAAGCGGCTGCGCCGGCCGGGGCTGCGGCTGCGCGATCTACCGCCGATCGACGCAGTACTGGTCTCGCACGCGCACTTCGACCACTTGCATCGGCCCTCGCTCAGGGCGATCGCGCGGCTCACCCGCTGGCACTCGGGCAAGCGTCCACAGATTATTCTGCCCCGAAATCTTCGCGACCTGGTCAGCGACCTCGGCTTCGGCAAGATCACCGAGCTCGACTGGTGGGAGAACTGCCGCATGGGTGGGATTGAGATCACGCACGTGCCCGCCCGTCATTGGGGCGCGCGCATTGTGCGCGACATGTACCGTGGTTACGGCGGTTATGTCCTGAAGTCAGGCAAGCATTCCATCTATCACGCCGGCGACACCGCTTACTTCAACGGCTTCCGCGAGATTGGCGAGCGCCTCAAGCCGGATCTGGCGCTGCTGCCAATCGGGGCCTATCATCCGGCGTCGTATCGCAACGTCCACACCAGTCCTGAGGATGCGGTGCAGGGCTTTCTTGATTTAGGCTCGCGCTGGATGGTGCCCATGCACTACGGAACCTTTCGCCTCTCGCACGAACCGGTGGAAGAACCGGTGCAGCGGCTGAAGACCGAGGCCAAGCGGCTGGGGATTGAGAAGAAAGTGTGCGTGCTCGAAGAGGGCGTGACGAAGTTCTTCGAGTAGGGGCGGTGGGCGATCGGTTGTCGCCTAAACCAGTCAAGGAGAAATCCTCGAGCGTAATAAAACTTGTCATCCCGACCCCAGGCGACTTGATCGCAACAGGACTTGCCATCCCGGCCGAGGCGGATTGATCGCAACAGGACTTGTCATCCCGACCGGAGGCGACCGTCTTTTGGTCGCCGGAGCGGAGGGATCTGCGGTTCGCCGCACGAGACAAGATCCTTCCGCTAACAAACCGCAGATCCCTCGACTTCGCTCGGGATGACAAATTAAAAGGGTGCCGACGCGTCGCTCGGGGATGACAAGTCATAAAGGTGCTGACGGCGTCCGCCGGCATGACCATTCGTTCTTATCCGCCCAGCCGACAGCCCATTCGCTTCGCGTATCATTCCTACATCTCACACCACGGAGATCTTATGAAGAAGATCGCACTCCTCCTGCTGCTGCTCACTACTCTTATGTCGGCATTCGCCTTCGCCGGCGACACCTACCTCCCGGGCAAAATCGTGAAATGGGAGAACGCCACCTATCCCGACGGCAAGAAGATGAAGACCTGGGTCGTCTATACGCTGCAGGGCGAGAGCACCAACTACTCCATCGCACACAAAGGCGAGAACAAACCGCAGATGCAGGCGGGAGACGCAGTTCAGTACTTCATCAAGAAGAACACGCAGATCTACGTGATGGATGCGAAGAACAAGAAGCGCGAGTACCAGATTATCGGACAGTCGGCCGCGACGTCGCCCGCGCCCGCGCAATAACCGTCAGCGCACGTTCGAAGAGCGGCCCTCGTTTGAAATTGTCATCCCGAGCGCAGTTGAGGGATTCGTCGGCGGTGAATTGTCTGCGTGCAGCAACAGCAGATGCTCCGCTCCGGCGGGCAAAAGGAGCCTGTCTCCGGTCGGGATGACAAGGTGAAAAGGGCGTCTATCGCTTCGTCTTGAGCTTGCTCACGATCCGCCGCGGCGGCCTGATCGGCGAAGCCAGAATTCCGGACAGGTGCTCCACCTCGGTCACCACGCGGTCCAGATCATCGATCAGCGGCTTCAGCCGGTGGGTCACGCCTCCGATACGATACTCCCGCACCAGCGAGCGGTAATACCACAGCGTCTTCGCCTTCGGGGCCGAGAAGCGCGAGAAGGCAATATCTCCTTCATTGCGCAGATCGCGCAGTACGGCGCGGCAGTTATAGAGCTTGTCGGCGGCCGAGACGAAACGCGTGTCGGCGTCTTCGTGGCGTACCCGATGCAGGTAGCGAATCTTGCGCCGCTCCCAGTTCTCTTTCTTGCGCGGATCCTCGACATACGAATCGGTGCAGCCGTCGACGATCGTGGCCACGCGCTGCCCAAAAATCTGCGTGATCATCTTCAGCATCGGCCGGCCGCCATGGTCCTCGACCGCGTCGTGCAGCAGCGCCCCAATCGCCATGTCTTCGTCGCCGCCGTAGTCGAGCACGATAGACGCCACTCCCAGCAGGTGCGACAAGTACGGGATGCCGCTCTTCTTGCGGTCCTGATCACGATGGACCTGCGCCGCAAACAGCAGCGCATGGTCGAAGCGGATGGAGAGCGGAATGAACTTGCGATCGAGCGAGCCACGTTGCCTGGTGGTCATAAGCGGTGCAGACAGGATAACGGAGTGAGTAGCCGCTAGCAATTAGCTGGCAGCATTTAAAACTCAGGCGTCAGCACTCAGCATTCAGCCTCCTTCCCGAAATTTGTCATCCCGACCGGAGACGGCGCGTTTGCTGCCGGAGCGTAGCACGTGAGTTCGCCGCACAAGACAAGATCCTGCCGCTACGAGCAAACCGCAGATCTCTCGACTTCGCTCGGGATGACAATTCGAAAAGGGTACTGAAGGCTTCGCTCGGCAGGACAAACCCAGTACGGGAGCGCGGGGCGTCTGCCTTTGCACGTTGCAGTCGAAGAGCCTGCCCCGAGCGCAGTCGAAGGACTTCTACCCACAGCTCGCCCCGCACGCGCACGTTTCCCCGCGCAATCCCTGCACGCCTTCGCGCGCGATAATCGGTGCCATCAACAGTGCGGCCACAGGATCGGCCCACCACCATCCCAGCCAGACATGCAGCAGCAATCCGGCCAGCAGGATCGCGGAAAGGTATGCGCAGAAATCCGCCTGGCGCGAATCCGAGTGCAGCGCGCCGCTGTCGAGCTGTGCGGCAACGCGCCGCTTGGCGCGGCCGAGCAGCGGCATAACGATCAATGCGGCGACAGCGATGAGTATTCCAGGAACACTGCGCTCAGGCTGAGCCTTCGTCCATAAAGTGTGCGCAGCCCCGGCCGCAGTGTACACAGCCAGAAGCAGGAAGCAAATGCCCACCAATCGCCGGGCCGTCTGCTCACGTTTTTCCGATTGGACCACGGTCCGAAATCTCCACAGCAAAACTCCCGCCGACATCGTCTCGATGACCGAGTCGAGCCCGAAGCCGATCAACGCAACGCTGCCCGCGAGCAATCCCGAGACCAGGGCTACTACGGCCTCGAAGGTATTCCAGCCGATCGTCAAATACTCCAGCCGTCGGCCCCGCGCGACCAGTTCGGCGCGCTGAACGGTGGTAGAGTTCTGGGCGGAAACAGCGGTCCGGTGCATGAGATGAGTATAGGCCCCGAATCGTCCCGATTTGGACATCAGCCAACGCTTAAATCGACACTTAAGTGTAGTATTTTAGCCCGGTCTAATTGAGTATCTCTTTTGGCATATCTGGCTATCACGCCAATGGCACCTTAAGCGCGTTCAGAGTCGATTCTAGCGATGATCGATGAACTTTGGCACTGCCGGATGGTTTGTGGACCGATCGACGTTTATAGGGCATAATGTGCAAAACTTTGCAGAGTTGACGGTAAAGATCACCGCAGGTTATGCACCACCTAAATGGTATGTACGCAACATTGCGAATTGCCACCTTGCCCGGAGCAAAAACGCCGTCCCCGCCGAGAGCCGCTTTCCGGCTTGAGCAGCGGCATCCAGTGCGGGAACAGCAGGTCCTTCGACTACGTTCGTCGCCTTTGGCTCCTCACTTCGCTCAGGATGACAATCTGAATCAAAGGCGTTGCGCGTCCATCGCTGAAAATGCAGTCCGAAAATTGGGCGTCGATCAGGATCCACGATCGAGCATCCACCAAGCACTCAGTACTGACTACCGCTCTTCAATCCAGCCGAACCAGAAACACGCCGCCCTCTTTTACATGCGTCTTGCTGGCGACCTCTTCGGCTTGCCGCTTGTCGTCGCCCTGCGGACGAATGCGCACCCACTCCCCGGTAGGGCCGGTGAACTGGATGACGTTGGCCGTCTCGTAGCGGCCCTGCAGTTTCTCTTTCAGCTTGCGAGCTTCCTTCTCGCTCTGGAAGGCGCCGATCTGTACGCACCAGCGGCCGCCTTGCGCGATAGGCGCAGGCGCCGAGAGCACTTCGAGCTTGACCTCGGCGGTACCCGGCCGCCATACATCGACGGCCTTGGCCGCGGCTAACGATAGATCGACAATGCGGTCTTCGATAAACGGGCCGCGGTCGGTGATGCGCACCATGGCCACGTGGCCGGTGCTGACATTGGTCACCCGCACCCAGGAGTTCAGCGGCAGAGTCCGGTGCGCGGCGGTCATCGCGTTCTGGTCGTAGATCTCGCCGTTCGCACCCTTGCGGTGGTTATAAGGAGGCCCGTACCAGCTGGCCATGCCGGTCTCAACGTAAATCGGTCTGGCGTTGCGCAGATTCTTGGGCAGCGATTCGGCACTCGCGGTCGCGTCCTCCGAAGACGACGATGGTGTGACTGTCGGCGGAGGCGGAACTTTCTGATGCGCGCTCTTGTGTCCGCCGCAACCGGCGAGCAGCATCAATCCGACTGAGATTAGGCCGAACAGGTACAAACGGCCCGGTACGGTAGGAAGCGACACAACACGGCCATCCAGCCGCGAAGCCGGGGTCCCCGACTTGCGCCGATTTTGCGCAAGTTGGGCTGACGGAGCGGCGGCTATGAGGTGAGCCCGGGGCGCAAGCCCCGCGTAAGTCGGAGGAACGGACCGAGCCGCGGAGCGGCGACACTCTTCCAAGGAAGGCTGCGGATCGATTACGAGGCCCGAAAACATGGGGAAGCGCGCCGCTATCCCTTGCCTTGCTTGTTGGAGTCCATGTGGTCGGCAGCCTGGGCCAGCTTCTCGCTGGCAACCCGCAGCGCCTTGGTCGAGCCCTGCCGGATCGCCGGCACCAGCTCGTCGTTGATGTACTTGATCAGCTGCTGCGTCTCCTCCTCGATGCGCGCCGAGGTATCGCCCAGCAAATCGTCGAGCCTCTCCCCGGCCGTGCCGAAGGGACGGCGGGCGTTCTTGTTCTGCTCGTTCACAGCTAGCCACCTTGGGAGTAGCGGAAAATCGTCAGGCACAGAGATTATGGGCCGGGTACGCGGGCAGGTCAATTGGCGAGTGGGGTGCCGGAAGGCGGCTGTAAGCCGTCGGCTGAACCTTATGAATTGTCATCCCGGCCGGAGGCGCTTCATTCTTGTGAATTGTCACCCTTGTGAATTGTCATCCCGACCGGAGCGAAGCGGAGCGGAGGGATCTGGGGTCCGTCGCAACGCACAGTACCTGTCCACTGCGGACAAACCACAGGTCCCTCGGCTTCGCTCGGGATGACAAAGCCTATGCGGATGACAAAGCCTATGCGCCACTCTCAAGAAATTGTCATCCCGACCGACGGCTTTAGCCCGTGTGGAGGGATCTGCGGTTACTGCGCACTGTGACGCTCGGCACTGCCTCGCCACGACGTCTCAATCATCATAAACGCGTGAACGAGCATCGTTACTACGTCTACATTATGGCGAGCCGCACGCACGTGTTTTACGTTGGCGTGACCAACAACATCGTACGGCGCGTCCGCCAGCACAAGGAGCGCGCTTACGAGGGTTTCACCGCCAGGTACAACATCGATCGGCTTGTTTGGTACGAGGTGTGGCCTTACGTCCGAACTGCGATCGCTCGCGAAAAACAGATTAAGCCGTGGCGGCGGGAAAAGAAGATTCGGCTGATCGAGTCGCTGAATCCGACGTGGCAGGACTTGTCCGAGGATTGGGGAAAGCCGATCATTCCGTTGCCACGAACCTCAGATCCCTCCGCTCCGCTTCGCTCCGGTCGGGATGACAATTCATAAAAGTGCGCTCCCCGCTCGGGATAACAATTCATAACGATTCGTGCAGGTCCGGCTGTCGACCACTCTTTAGACATTGTCATCCCGAGCGAAGCCGAGGGACCTGCGGTTTACCCGCAGTGGAGAGGTATTGTGCGTTGCGACGAACCTCAGATCCCTCCGCTCCGCTTCGCTCCGGTCGGGATGACAATTCATAAAAGTGCGCTCCCCGCTCGGGATAACAATTCATAACGATTCGTGCAGGTCCGGCTGTCGACCACTCTTTAGACATTGTCATCCCGAGCGAAGCCGAGGGACCTGCGGTTTACCCGCAGTGGAGAGGTATTGTGCGTTGCGACGAACCTCAGATCCCTTCGCTCCGCTCGGGATGACAATTCGTAAACGGTTTCGCTCATAGCCGACGGCCCGCCTCACAGCGCGTCTGCCCATCCCTGCGGTAATCTATCCGTATGCCACGCCATCTCTCAGGCTCCGAAGTCCGCTCCACTTTCCTGCGCTATTTCGAGCAGCACGGACACAAGATCGTCCACTCGTCCTCGCTCGTCCCGGCCAACGACCCGACGCTGCTGTTCACCAATGCCGGCATGAACCAGTTCAAGGACGTCTTCCTCGGCATCGAGAAGCGCGACTACCTGCGAGCCACCTCGTCGCAGAAGTGCGTGCGCGCCGGCGGCAAGCACAACGACCTGGAGAACGTGGGCTTCACCAATCGCCACCATACGTTTTTCGAAATGCTGGGCAATTTCAGCTTCGGCGACTACTTCAAGAAGGACGCCATCGCCTACGCCTGGGAGCTGTGCACCTCGCCCGAGTGGTTCGGCCTAGACAAGAACAAGCTGTACGCCACCATCTTCAAGGGCGAGCAAGGCATCGCACGCGACGACGAGGCCTATGACCTCTGGCGCTCGACGCTGGAAAAAGACGGCGTGCCCATCCAGCGCATTTACGAGATGGGCATGAAGGACAACTTCTGGCAGATGGGCGATACCGGCCCTTGCGGCCCCTGCAGCGAGCTGCACTACGACATGGGGCCGGAAGCCAGCGACGCCGGCCACACCGACTGCGAGTTTGGCTGCGAGTGCGGGCGCTACGTCGAGATCTGGAACCTGGTCTTCATGCAGTTCGACCGCCAGCCCTCGGGCGAGATGCGTCCGCTGCCCAAGCCCGCGGTCGATACCGGCGCGGGCCTGGAACGCGTCACCGCCGTGATGCAGGGTGTGATCTCGAATTACGAGACGGATTTGTTCACGCCGCTGATCAAGCGCGCCGCCGAGCTGACGGGCGTGAAGGTCGAGCAGGAGAAGAAGAAGGAAGACGCCGAGCAGTCGCACAAGCAGGCGGCCTCGCTGCGCGTCATCGCCGACCACGCAAGGGCGTCCACGTTCCTAATCTCAGATGGCGTGCTGCCCTCAAACGAAGGCCGCGGCTACGTGCTGCGCAAGATCATCCGCCGCGCGATTCGGCATGGAAGATTGCTGGGGCAGGAGAAGCCGTTTTTGCCTGACATGGCGGATGCAGTCACAAGAGTCATGAGCGATGCTTACCCGGAGTTGATCGAAAGTCTTGGCCACGTAATGAAGGTTCTCTACGGCGAGGAGACGCGCTTTGCGCACACCCTTAGCGAAGGGCTGAAGATTCTAGAGAGCGATCTGATGCAAACCGTGCTTGCAGAACTTACATTGCAGCCCGACGCCGCAGCAACGACGTTGCGGGATGATGAAGGGCATCTCAATGAATTTACCCTCGCTAGAGGCGGAGCTGCTGGCATCGTCCGGGTGAAGACTCTCGAGGACGGCGTGAATGCGCTCAGAGCGATGGGAAAGGTAGCAACCTATCCGGGCGAGAGTGCGTTTCGCCTGTATGACACGTTCGGACTGCCCCGTGACTTCATTGAAGATGCTTGCCGCGACGCTGGAATATTTTTCGGCTCCGCCGGCTTCGATGTCGCTATGGAAACTCAGCGCAAGCGCGCGCAAGCTTCCTGGAAGGGTGGCTCGAAGAAATCCGCCAGCCCTGCTTACCAATCCCTGCCGCCGACGGTCTTCGAGGGCTATCGCAAAACGCTCACTACCGGCAGCGAAGTTCTGGCTATCGTCAAAGCGCAGGATGGCACCGGCGTTGGTGTGCGGGAACTGAAGCCCGGCGAGCGCGGTGACATCGTCCTCGACCACACGACTTTCTACGCCGATGCCGGTGGACAGGTTGGCGACGTGGGCTGGCTCTACTCCGACGACCACAACACTATCGTCGCCGAGGTCGAGGGCGTCACTTATCCCGTGCAGGGCGTGCGCGCGCATCGCGTCACGGCGAAGCAGCCCATCCACGTCGGCGACAAAGTTGACGCCATGGTCAACGCCGAGGTGCGCAACTCGACCATGCGCAACCACACCGGCACACATCTTCTGCATGCGGCACTGCGCAATGTGCTGGGCACCCATGTGAAGCAAGCCGGGTCGCTGGTCGATCCCGGCCACCTGCGCTTCGACTTCTCGCACTTTGCCGGCGTCGACGACGAGCAGTTGCAGGACATCGAAGACCTCGCCAACAAGGAAGTGCTGCGCAATGACCGCGTCGAGGTCATCGAGGACGTGCCCATCGACGTCGCCGTCAACGAGTACAAGGCGATGGCGCTCTTCGGCGAGAAGTACGGCGACCGCGTGCGCGTGATCCGCATCGGCGATTTCTCCACCGAGCTGTGCGGCGGCACGCACACGGGCGCAACCGGCGAGATCGGGTTAATCAAGATATTGAAAGAAGGCAGCGTCTCCAGCGGCGTGCGGCGGCTGGAGGCCGTGACAGGCGAAGGCTCGCTGCGCGAATTCCAGAAAGACCACAAGCTGGAGAGCGTGGTCGCAACGCTGGTGCGCGGCGATGAGGACTCACCCGCCGACGCGTTAAAGCGCGAACTTGAGCGCCGCGAGGAAGAGCTGAAGAAGCTGCGCAAGGAGCTTGAGCAGGCGCGCATGAAGTCGGCTGCATCGTCGGTGTCGTCGGCGACGGAGAACGTGCGCGAGGTGAATGGCGTAAAAGTTCTGGCCACGCGTGCCGACAACCTGGAACGCACGCAACTGCGCACGCTGGTCGACAACCTGCGCAACAAGCTGGGTTCGGGCGTGGTGGTGATGGGCTCGGTAGCCGACGGCAAGGTCGCGCTGATCGTCGGCGTCACCAAGGACCTGACGCCGCGCGTGCAGGCCGGCAAGATCATCGCCGAGGTCGCGAAGAAGGTAGGCGGCTCGGGCGGCGGAAGGCCCGACATGGCCGAGGCTGGTGGCAAGGATCCCGCGGCGCTCGACGCGGCGCTGGCAGAGAGCTATGGCGTGGTGGAAGGGTTGTTGAAGTAGAAGAAGCTGTCGGCTTTCGGCTGTCAGCCAGCGGCCCTTTCTGAAGTGTCATCCCGAGCGAAGTGGGAAGGCGCAGCCGAGGAACGCAGTCGAAGGACCTGCGGTTTGTTCACGCCGGAAGAGTGCTTCCACTGCGAACGGACCGCAGATCCTTCGACTCCGGCGCGCAAAGGCAGCGCGCCTGCGCTCAGGATGTAATGAAAACGAACCGTGCCTTCAAGGGCAGGATACGTGCTCGAAGCACAAGCCCTGAAGGAGGCAGAAGACAGCGACTAGGGATTACCCCGGGTGCCCCAAATCCCGCGTCGTTCGAGGCATGGGTTTTTGACGCTTGGGTTTGCTGCTAGTCGCTAGTGGCTGCTGTCAACAACTCCACCGCATTCAAGGGCGACCGCGGATCCTCCTCGTGCTTGAAGAACGCATAGGTCTCTACCCCTGCGGACATCCACTTCTTCACCCGCTCGGCCAGCTTCTTCACCTCGTCCGCCGAATAACTCGGCTGGCGGAAGCGGAAGTAAATGTAATTCGCGGTGCGAACTTCAGGCGTCGTCAGCTTCTCGGTCTCGGCAACACACAACGTCGCATTACGATCGCCGAGCACCTGATACACCTCGTCGCTGAACCACGACGCGTGCCGAAACTCGAACGCTGCCTTGAAATTTCGCGGCAGCAGCGCAAGAAACTCCCGCAACACCCCGACATCGGCCTTCTGCGTCGGACCCAGCTGAAACAGCACTGGACCCAGCTGTGCCACCAGCGGTTGCAGCGTCGCCAGGAATCGCTGCACCGGCTCCTCGCAATTCTGCAGCTTGCGAATGTGCGTGATGTATTGATTGGCCTTCAGCGCGAAGCGAAAGTCCGGCCCCACGTCCACCATCCATCCGGTCGCGGCCTTCTCGGTCAGGCTGCGGCGGAAGGTGTAGTTCACCTCGACCGTATTGAGCTGCGTAGCGTAATACTTCAGAAAGCTTTTTGACGGAACATTTTTCGGATAGAACTCCGGCTTCCAGATGGTGTACGCCCAGCCAGAAGTGCCCACGTAAAGCTGCGATGGTTCGCTCATCTTCACCCCAAACAAATTCCCGCACCGGATTGTATGATTCTACCCATGAAACTCCTGCTTGCGGCCGTTACGCTCACACTCTGCCTCACCCCCTGCGCTGTGGCACAAACAAGCACAGGGACCCAAGGCGCCGCCACACCGGCGGCAGCGTCAAAGCCAAAGTTGACACCTCCTAAGGCAATCAGTTCGCCGGACCCCGATTCCAGTTTCTATGACGAAGCCAAGAGGCCTGCTGTGTTCAGAGTTGAAATAGGAACCGACGGCCTGGTTCACAATCCGACTGTGATCCAATCATCCGGAAGCGTGGCCGCGGATGATAAAGCGCAGGCGGCGATCCAACGCTGGAAATTCAAGCCGGCAACCAGGGACGGAGTGCCAGTGCCGGTGTTGATCAACGTTGAAATTCGGTCGCGGCCGCAATGAGCACGGCCGCTTCCATGAAGGATGGTATGCGTATTCAATTGATCCTGATCTTGTGCTGCTGCTCCTTGTTCGCCAGCGCCTCGCCCGTCACGCAAGTCGTCATGCTGGGCACAGGGACGCCCAACGCCGATCCCGACCGCTCGGGTCCGGCAGTCGCCGTCATCGTCAACGGCCAGAGTTATCTCGTCGACTGCGGCCCCGGCATGGTGCGCCGCGCTGCCGCCGCTTCACGACAGGGCGTGCCCGGATTGGAGATGCCCAAGCTGCGCACGCTCTTTCTTACGCACCTGCACTCCGATCACACTCTCGGCCTGCCGGATCTGATCTTCACACCCTGGGTGCTCGGTCGCACCGATCATCTCGTCATCTACGGACCGCGCGGCACCAGCGATATGACAAGAAATATTCTGGCGGCGTGGAAGAAGGATATCGAGGTCCGCACCGAGGGGCTGGAACACGGCAACCGAACCGGCTATCTGGTCGACGTACATGAGATCGAGCCGGGCGTGGTGTACAAAGACGAGAACGTCACGGTTACTGCGTTCGCAGTCAAACACGGCTCCTGGGATGAGTCACTCGGCTATCGCTTTCAGACGCCCGACCGCGTTATCGTGATCTCGGGCGACACCTCGCCAACGGATTCGGTCGTCAAGGCCTGCAACGGATGCGATCTTCTGCTGCACGAGGTCTACGCCTCCGCGTCGCACAGCGAGATGGACTCGCCGCAATGGCAGGCGTACTTCAAGGCGTTTCATACGTCGACTACGGAACTGGCCGCCATTGCAACGCAGGCTAAACCGAAGCTGCTGGTGCTGTACCACCAGATGTTTCACGGCGTACCAGAAGGCGAGATGTTGCAGGAGATTCGTGATCACTATCCGGGTGCGGTTGTCTCGGCGCACGACCTGGATGTCTATTGAATCGGATGGACCCGCAAGATCGTCGAAACTCTGCGATTTTTGCAGGATGACAAACCGTTAAAGACGTGCAGTAATAACTATTGAGCAAGCTCAGGTTTTGAAAGGGCACGGCTTCAGCCGTGCCGCGCGCGTCGCGAAATCGGAAAGGCTTTAGCCTCTGCGGCAGCTCGATGGCCTTGACCACTCGATGATCACGCCCTCCACGGCTGAAGCCGTCCCCATTTTGGCAAGATTTCGGACCGCCTGAAGGCAGTCCCTTTCAAGGCCGCGCTCAACCGGAATTTTCCAAGGCGTACCAGCTAACGGCTGCCTTATGGACTTCGATCAATTGGAAACGTTTCTCGAAGTTGCCAAGCTCAGCAGCTTCTCGCGCGCTGCCGAGCGGCGTTTCCGCACGCAGCCGGCCATCTCGGCGCAGATCCGCGCGCTGGAGGAAGAAGTCGGCGCCAGGCTGCTCGACCGCAGCGGCGGCAAAGTCGCCGTCACCGCCGCCGGCAAAGTCTTCCAGAAATACGCTGAAGACACCATCGAGCAGCGCCGTGTCGTCTTGATCGCGCTGGCCGAAATGCACCGCATACCGCGCGGCGAAATCGTCGTCGCCGCCAACGAAGGCACCTGCCTGCACATCCTGCCCGAAGTCTTTGCCGACTTCAAACGGCAGTACCCAAGCGTCGCTGTGAGCGTCAAGCGTTCCGAACACAACAAAATTCTCGAAGCCATCATCGAGAACTCCTGCGACTTCGGCATCGTCTCCATGCCGGTGCCCGATAAGCGGCTCACGGTCGTCCCCATTCATCGCGACGAGTTGATCGTGATCACCCCGCCCGACCATCCCCTGGCACAACAGAGGAAAGCTACAGTCGCGGAAGTCCTGGAGTTCCCGCTGCTGCTGCCTAAGCTGGGGCGCACGCGCGATGCGCTGGAGGCCATCTTCCACGACCGCCGTCTGAAACCGACGGTATCGATGGAATTGGACTCGAGCGAACTGCTGAAGCGCTTTGTTGCCGTGGGGGTGGGCGTGGGATTTATCGCACGGTCGAACGTAGTTGAGGACCTTCAGGCGAAGGTGTTGGCAGCGCTAACGCTGGTGGACGCGAGCATTCAGCGGGACCTCGCGCTGGTCTTCCGCAAGGACAAAGCCCTCAGCCGCGCAGCGCTGGCGTTCATCGATATTGCGGTGAAGTTAAAGACCGCGGCAACGCCGGCGCCGGTCTCGGTGCCCGCGGGATAAGCCTTCGCCTCATCACATTTCTCATTGTCCGGCGTCATCCTCAGCGTAGCCGAGCCATTATGCTCGTATGGTGTCGAGGGACCTCTTCGTGGGGGGGGATTGGCTGCGTCTGGTAGATTGCCAGGCGACCAAGATTGTCATCCCTCCACTCCGGCGCAAGCGCCTCCGGTCGGAATGACAACTCCAAGAATCCTTAGCTTTACAACCACAACACAAGGCGATCTCCCCTACTTCTTCCCATCCTCGCCCAGCAACGACCTCCACCTCTGTTGGTCGTAACGAATCAGCTTGTTGGCCTCCTCCGGCCCTGCGCTGCCGGCCGGATAGTTGGGGAACTTTGGCGCCGGCAACTCCCTCCACGCCTCCTCGATCGGCGTGATGATGCGCCACTCCGCTTCTACTTCGTCACGGCGCGTGAACAGCGTGGGGTCGCCGCGCATTGCGTCGAGCAGCAGCGTCTCATACGCCGCCGGCGTCTCGGCGCCGAATGCGTCTTTGTACGAGAAATCCATGTTCACGCGGATGGCGCGCATCTCCTGCCCCGGCTGCTTGGCGCCGAAGCTCAGCGAGATGCCCTCGTTCGGCTGAATGCGCATGCTGATCACGTTGTGGTGTACGTCTCCAGGATTGCGCGAGAACAGCGCCTGCGGCGTGCGCTTGAAATGAATCGCGACTTCGGTCAGCGACTTCGCCAGCCGCTTGCCCGCACGCACGTAGAACGGCACCCCCGCCCATCGCCAGTTATCGACGTGAAACTCAACCGCAACGTACGTCTCGGTCAGCGAGTCGGCATGAACATTCGGCTCCTGACGGTAACCGGGTACCGGCTTGCCATCGATCTCGCCCGGCCCATACTGCCCGCGCACGGTGTACTTCGCGACCTGTTCCGGCGTCATCGGCTGGATGGCGCGCAGCACCTGTACCTTCTGCGTGCGCACCGTGTCGGCGTCGAAAGCTACCGGCGGCTCCATCGCGGTCAGCATCAGAAGCTGGAGCATGTGATTGGCCACCATGTCGCGCAACGCGCCCGTCTCTTCGTAAAACGCGCCGCGAGCTTCGACGCCCAACGTCTCGGCTGCCGTGATCTCGACGTAGTCGATGTAATTGCGGTTCCACACCGGCTCGAACATCGCGTTGCCGAAGCGGAACATCATGATGTTCTGTACGGTCTCTTTGCCGAGGTAATGATCGATGCGATAGACCGCGCTCTCCTCGAAAACCTTCGAGACCATCTCGTTCAGCTCGCGCGCGCTTTCCAGATCGCTGCCGAACGGCTTTTCCAGAATGATGCGCGTCCAGCCTTCGCTATTCTTCGCCAGTCCGGCCTCGCCGAGACCTTCGACGATAGGCGGAGCCAGCGAGGCTGATGTCGAAATGTAGAAGAGCACGTTCTTGCTCGCGCCATCCTTCTGCATCTCTTCGATTTTCTTCTTGAGTTGGGGATAAAACTCCCGTTTGCCGGCGTCGCCGACCAGGTAGTGCAGGCGCTCGCTGAAGTCCTTCCAGCCATCTTCCGTAAAATTGCGAGTGTCTTTCGATTCTGCCGCGCCATCATGCAGGCGGGCCGCGAAAGCGTCGTCGTCCAGCTTGGTGCGTCCGATGCCGAGCACCTGGAAGTTGCGCGTGGTGCAGCCGACGCAGGCCAGATCGTACAGCGCCGGAATCAGTTTGCGATGCGTGAGATCGCCGGTACCGCCGAAGATGACTACCAGGCAATCGTCGCCCTTTGGCAACGTGGGAGTTTTCAGTTTTTGCGGGGCTGGCTGTACCAGTGTGCTCATCAGTTCGCTCCGGAAGGAATTTACTCAGTGGCAGATGCGAGCCGAAAGAGAAAGTTGCGGAGTAAAAGAATATTCACCGCGGAGAGATAGGGATATCGATGGGGTGGTGGAGCGCCGGAGTCGAAGGACCGCTATAGCCGAGGAGTTGACGGGGCGGTAGGGGGCCTTCGACTCCGCAGCGCAAAATTCGGCGCTGCGGCGCTCAGGATGACACCGTAGTTGCGAACGGAACGCAATCACCCACTCATTCGAAAATCGCGAATGAGTGGGGCACCCGCATTACTTCTTCGCGTTCTTCATCGACTCTTTGGCTTTCGCCACGACATCGTCCACGGTGAACCCGAAATGTTTCATCAGCTCTTTGATCGGAGCCGACGCTCCGAAGTCCGCGTGACCGACGACGAGTCCTTCCGAGCCGACATATTCCTTCCACCCAAACGTAGTGCCCGCTTCAACGGCGACGCGTGCCCTCACCTCGGGCGGGAGAACCTTCCGCTTGTACTCCGCCGACTGCTGCTCGAAGAGCTTCCAGCACGGCATCGATACCACGCGCGCCTTTACACCCTCGGCCGTCAGCTTCTCGTAAGCGCCGACGCAGAGCTGCACTTCGGAGCCGGTGCCGATCAGGATCACTTCAGGCGTTCCGCCCGAGTCGGCCATAATGTAGGCGCCTTGAGCGACACCCGCAGCCGACGCATACTTCGTGCGATCGAAGGTCGGCACTCCCTGACGCGTCAAGGCCAGCAGCACCGGTTGCTTCTTCATCGGCATGATCACGCGCCAGGTCTCAGAGACCTCGTTGGCGTCGGCCGGACGGAAGACCAGCAGGCGCGGGATGGCCCGCAGCGACATCAACTGTTCGATCGGCTGATGCGTCGGTCCGTCCTCGCCCAGGCCGATGGAATCGTGCGTGTAGATGAAAATCGGCGGGATGTCCATGATTGCGGCGAGGCGAATTGGCGGCCGCATGTAATCGGTAAAGATTAGGAAGGTCGAACCATACGGGCGCAGATGCGACAGCGACATGCCGTTCACGATTGAGCCCATCGCGTGCTCGCGAATGCCGAAGTGGAAGTTGCGCGCGCCGTAATCGTTCTTCTCGAAATTGCCCTCGCCATTGATCAGCGTCTTGGTCGAGGGATACAGATCAGCCGCGCCGCCCATTAGGTACGGAACGTTCTTCGCCACCGCGTTCAGGACTTTCGAGTTCGACTCGCGAGTGGCGAGGCCCTTCGCATCCGCCGGAAACGTCGGGATATCTTTGTCCCAACCCGCCGGCAATTCGCGCTCGAACATCTGCTGCCACATCTTCGCCAGCTCGGGATTTTCTTTCGACCACGACTTGTACTTATCGTTCCACTCGCTCTCCCACTTGGCGCCGCGCTCGACGGCCTTGCCCATGTACTCCTTCACCTCATCGGGGACGAGGAATTGCGCATCCGGAGGCCAGCCGTAGGCTTCCTTGGTCAGCTTTACTTCATCGGCGCCCAAGGCTTCGCCGTGCGCTTCCTTGGTGTCCTGCCGGTTGGGCGAACCCCAGCCGATATGCGTGTCTACGATAACCAGCGTCGGACGCGCGACTTCGCGTTGCGCCGCACGGATGGCTACGTCCACCAGTTCCAGATCGTTGACGTCGGCGATGTTCAACACGTTCCAGTGCCAGCCGCGGAAACGCGTAGCCACGTCGTCGCTGAAAGCCAGCGAGGTGCTGCCCTCGATAGTGATGTGATTGTTGTCGTAAAACCAGATCAGGTTCGAGAGGCCGAGATGTCCCGCGATCGACGCCGCTTCGTTGCTGACGCCTTCCATCAGGTCGCCGTCGCCGCAGAAAACGTAAGTGCGATAGTCGAAAGGATTGTTGCCGTTCTTGCTGAACTTCGCGGTCAACCAGCGCTGGGCCATAGCGAAGCCGACGGAGTTCGCGACTCCCTGGCCTAGCGGGCCGGTCGTGGTCTCGACGCCGGGCGTCAGCCCGTATTCCGGATGGCCGGGCGTCCTCGATCCCCACTGCCGGAACTGCTTCAACTCATCGAGCGCAAGATCGAAGCCGGTCAGGTGCAGCATGGCGTAAAGCAGCATCGACGCGTGTCCGTTCGACAGGATGAAGCGGTCGCGGCCTGGCCACTGGGGATTGCGCGGATTGAATTTCAGGTAGCGGTCCCAGAGCAGGAAGGCCAGAGGCGCCAGCGCCATGGGTGTTCCGGGATGTCCGCTGTTGGCCTTCTGCACGGCGTCCATGGCCAGGGTGCGAATGGTGTTGATGCAGAGTTGTTCCAGTTTCTTGTGGTCCGTGGATTGATTTTTGGATCCGCCTGCGGAAGGATGCTGGTCTTCGCGAAGCATAACGTCTACTTGACTGCTCACCCGTTTGCCACCTTTCATGATTGCGTCGGCCTGAAGGCCGTGCCGCCGGCGGAAGCCGGCATGGATCAAAAGTTAAAACTTGTTATACGCGGACCTGAAGGTCCGCACTACCCGAACTCCTCGCCTTGCGATCTGCACGACCGGGTCGCTACGAGCCCGACGCCGATCGCTTCATCGCCTCCGACGTGTGCTCCACCTGCACCGTAAAGTCCGAACCCTGCCACTGATTATCGACCGGCCAGTTGAACGTGAACCGCAGCGGCGCCTTCTGTGACGTATCCACCTGGATGTCCACGTATTCAATCCCCAACGCCGTCATTGTCGACGGCGTGTCCTCCGCGGTATTCCACTCGTCATCGCTCCAGTGCAGCACGAACGGCGATGACGCCTGAATGCGGAGCAGAGCTCCCGCCGGAACCGCTCGCACCTGGCGATTCATCTTCCATACTTCGATTACCGGGCGCGGCTTATCGTTGCAATAGCGCTCCTGCACCGGGCCAATGCAGTCGAAAATCTTCTTGTCCACAACCGAGCGCAGCAATTTTACATACTCAGCATGCGCCCACATCAGCGGGATCGCAGCTCCCGTCGCTTTGCCGAAAAACATGTGCTCTGCCGGGATGTCGGGCGCGTCCCAGATCTGCTCGGGAAACAGGCCGACACCGGTGGCAAAGTTCTCGGCCGCGCGCAAAAACACATCGATGTTGCGGCCGCAAGCCAGTTCATACGTCGCCCGTTCCATCATCAGCAAGGGCCAGGCATGGCCCACGCCCCAGGTTTTGAACGATGTTCCGTCAGCGCGCTGCCCGTAGCCATCGTGGTTGTAGCGCTTCCAGCACGGCCCGTACGGGGTCTCGACCTTCAGCAACGCGTCCACAACCTTCAGGGAATCCTCGACCAGCGGATCGCCGGGCTTGCGGATGCCGAAGCGCACCAGTTCCAGAAATCCCGCGTCGACGATCTGGTTCGCTGGATACAGAAAGCGATCGCCGGGCTTCTGATTGGCCAGCGCCAGTTCGCCGGTGTCGGGATCTTCGTCGCCGCGCGAGCCGCCGTGACTCGACGCGGGATTGATGCGCACATAGTGCCGGGTAATTCCCGGAACCAGGGTGCCTTCATCGGTCACCGTCCACTGCTCGATGTGCGACTCCAGGAAATCCGCATAGGTTCGGACGAATTCGGCGGTGTGCTTGTCGCCGCGCGCTTCGATCATTTCGGCCGCGCAGATCAGGGCCGCGATATTGGTGGCCAGCGTCGAAGGCGAATAGCCGCCGGCTTCTTCCCAGCGCTCTTCGGGGGTGGCAGGGCCTTCGCGAATCAGATAGGCGCAGGCGCGGAAGATGGTGATGTAAGGATCGAAGTCACCCAGCGCATTGGCCTCCCACAGCCGCCACGCGCCGAGAATCGGGAACGAAACCTCATCGAGTTGAACGCCCGTCCAGTAAGGCTGTCCGTCGATCCAGAAATTCTGGTAGAAACCGCCGTCCTCGCGTTGCGCGATGGCCAGATAGATCATGGCGCGCAGCGGCGTGGTGGTATCGCCCGCCGCCATCAAGGCGCTGGCGCCATGGACCATGTCGCGGGTCCACACCAGGTGATAGCCGCCGAGTTCGTCGTCGCTCTTGTCCTCGCCCCAGGGAATGCTCATGCTGGCGATCATGGCGCCGGGATACAGCTTGTCTTCGTGGGCCAGCAGCAGATTGATGCTGCGCGCGAACAGTCGCGACTCGGCGTCGCTGAGCTTGCCGTGGTTCATCTCGACCAATGCCAGCCGTCGGCGCGTGCGATGCCACTGGTCGACGAAACTCTTTACGTTCGTCTGGAACGGAATACACAGCGACTGGAAGAGGGTGGCGGCCGCGGAGTGCTGGCTGCGGCCAAAAGCCAGGCCCAGCGTGAACTCGTAACCGCGCGACAGATTGATCTCGCCGGTCAGCGCGATGTTGCCGTCGGGAGCGGAATCGTACTCCCAGTCCATCTTGAAGTTGTGCGACAGATCGCTCCAGCCGTCGCTGGTGCCGACGTAGCCGCAGGAAAGTTTGCTGAAACCGGCAGTCACGGCCATCGTGAGATAGACGTTATCGCGATGTGCCATCAGGAAGCGCCGTCCCTTGGTCTGCACCACTTCGCCGTTGTTGTGCCAGCCGCCGATGTTGAGGTGAGGCGCGCAAATTACGTACAGGTGCAAGCGTCCGCGCCATTCGGGCACTACGTCAAAGCGGGTATGGATGAGCAGGCAGTTGAGGTGAGGATCGCCAATGATCTGCTTCTCGATGCTGTAGCGGCCTTCGGGATCCTTGTTCGTGACCTTGAAGCCCAGCGCGTCGGGATCGATGAGTTCGATGCTGCTGATGGTATTGCGGCGCTCGTCGTGAAAAAAAGTCTCACCGTCGCTGATCATGTATTGCAGGTCGCGGACTTGCGGCGTATCGATCGTCGGATAATAGATCTCGGTATTCACGCCGTTCGCCAGCGTGTACCAGATGCGGCTGGATACGGAGTAGGCAGTGCCAACCGCGTCTTTCGCGCCGCCCGTCCAACGTGGCTCAATGCCCGGCGCGCCCGGTGCTGGATTCGTTCCGCTCACGACGTTTTCTCTCCTCGCGCCATGGTAGTAGAACTTGTCATCGCTCGGCGCTGGGGCAGCAAGCTTATCGTAATTTTCATAATTGCGCCCTCCGCCGGGTTGGCGGATTTTGGCAGTTTACCGCACCTCCGCCAACGACTTGCCGCCTTCCCGCACTGGAAGCCCATGAGTCGACCGGGCCCCTGATTTCATCTATCAGCTTGAACCAGTCGAACCCTGACTGTGAACGATGCGTTAACGCGGGCCTCACGCGAACAATACGTTGCCGTGGATGGTTCGTAACTCACTGCGTAAAGATATGTTAAGTAGTGTTTCTGCGCAGATTATGGAACCGTTTCCGGCAGTATCATGAAACCCAAGCAGCAAGTAGCAACGGGGTTCCCACACTTCGTTTTTAGTTTTTGAATCGTGACTGGCCTTCAGTTTTTGCTGGTTCGCCGCGCCGCTTGTCGCCAACTATGACGCAGGAAATCGAAGCCCTCGCCCGGAAGTACTTGGCGTTGATGGAAGTGTCGCGTGCCATCGCCTCGCACCGCGACCTGTCCGAGCTCTTCGACAACATGGCGGAGTCGCTGCACCAGTTGCTGGGCTTCCACTACCTGAGCGTGGCTGTGTACAACGACGAACTCGCGCAGATGCGGATCCACGTGCTGCAGTCGTCGCTCGCCGGCTCCGTGCCGCACACGTTTGATCTGCCGGTCGAAGGTTCCACGGGTGGCGAGGTTTGGAAGACGCAGTCCGTGCGTAACTTCCGCTCCGCCGACGAACTGCGCAGCTTCCCGCGCGCCTTCGAGCTCTTCCGCCAGCACGGAGTCAATTCCTTCTGCGTCTTCCCGCTCACCTCGGCCCATCGTCGTGTGGGAGCGCTGGGCTTCGGACGCGCCGACGAAGGCGGCTACAGCGAAAAAGAACTGGAGTTTGGAAAGCTGGTAGCCGCGCAGGTTGCCGTCGCCCTGGATAACGCGCTGCACTACGACGAAGCGCTTCTGTTGCAAAAGGAGTTGGCTCGCGAGCGCGATCGCCTGCAACTGGTGCTTGAGGTCAACAACAGCGTGGTTTCAAACCTTGAGCTGCGTGATCTCTTCCACGCCATTTCAACCAGCTTACGTCGCCTGATCTCGCACGACTCAGCTTCGCTCCTGCTGCCCGATCCCAACGATGCCAACATGCTGCGGGTCTATGCCCTCGATTTTCCCGACGGCCGCGGCTTCGTGCACAAGGACATGCAACTGCCCATGGAGGCCACCAATCCCGGCAGGGCGTTCCGCGAGGGCCGGCCCATGCTGGCGGGCAACGGTCCCGGCTACGTGCCGTTTTCCAGGCAGCGCATGTGGGTCATCGACGCGGAAGGCCTGCGCTCCAGCATGATTCTTCCGCTGGTGCTGAAAGACAAAGATGCGCCGCCGGTCGGCGTGCTGGCGCTGGGCAGCCGCATGGACTCGGCCTTCACCCAGGCCGACCTGGACTTCCTCTGGCAAGTCGCACAGCAGGTCGCTATCGGCGTGAAGAATGCGCTCGAACATCGCCAGCTCTCGGAGAGCGCCGAGCGCGTCAACGAGCAGAAATCCTACCTGGAAGAAGAGATTCGCGCCGAGCAGGATTTCGAAGACATTGTCGGCGCCAGCGCCGCCCTGCGTTATGTGTTACAGCAGGTAGAGACGGTCGCGCCCACCGATTCGACCGTGCTTATCGAAGGCGAAACTGGCACCGGCAAGGAGTTGATCGCGCGCGCCATTCACGATCGCAGTTCGCGCCGCGAACGCACCTTCGTCAAGATCAACTGCGCCGCTATTCCCATGGGATTGCTGGAAAGCGAACTCTTCGGCCACGAGCGCGGGGCATTCACCGGTGCCATCGCACGCAAGATCGGCCGCTTCGAACTGGCGCACCAGGGAACGCTGTTCCTCGACGAAATCGGCGATATCCCGCTGGAGCTTCAACCCAAACTTTTGCGCGTCCTGCAGGAGCAGGAGTTCGAGCGACTGGGCGGCAACGCTACCCAGAAGGTTGACGTGCGCGTGATCGCCGCCACCAATCACAGTTTGAGCTCGATGGTGTCGGAGTCGCGCTTTCGCAGCGATCTCTTCTACCGCCTGAACGTCTTCCCGATTCATCTGCCGCCGCTGCGGGAGCGGCCCGAGGATGTCCCGCTGCTGGCCCGCTACTTCACCAGCAAATATTCGCGCCGGATGAATCGCAACGTGCAGCGCATTCCGCAGGAAACTTTGGAATCGATGACGCGTTATGCCTGGCCCGGCAATGTCCGCGAACTGCAGAACTTCATCGAGCGCGCCGTCATCCTCAGCCATGGTATCGAACTGCAGCCGCCGCTCGGCGAATTGAAGCTCACCTCCGAGGCGCCGGTGGCCCACGGTTCAAACGGCGATGGCAAGACTCTGCGTGACATGGAGCGCGAGCACATACTGGAAGCGCTGCAGAAATCCAACTGGGTGATTGGCGGCCCCACCGGAGCAGCCGTTCGTCTCGGCATGAAGCGCACCTCGCTGCTCTATCGCATGGAGAAGCTCCGCATTTCGCGCGGCAGCATCTCGCGCATGGTGTCGGATGTCTGACACGAGTGTCGAAAAGCTGACTCAAGGTTTTGACACTCGCAATCCCATACTTCGTTATTGCAATTGCCGGTCTCCACAAATCACCTTTCCTCAGCTACTTAACGGATTTGTTGCAACACGCTGCAACTGGCCATGCGTTTGCACTGAATACAGTCGCTCCGAATGGCAGCGCCCAGCGATCGCTCGAAGCTTCCACGTTGAAAGCTTTCAGCCATCGGTTCGGCGAGTACCGTGCCGAGCTGAGCTCGTAGGACAAGGAGAACAACAAGTGTTACGCATCAGCGTTGAGCGACAAGCAGATACTCTCTCGCTGGTTTTGGAGGGCCGTCTGGTTGGTCCCTGGGTGGATGAGCTGCGACGGGTCAACCGTGAGCTGAGTGCCTCCGATGGCGCTTCCGTCACCGTTGACTTGTGCGGTCTCACCGCAATGGATGCGAGGGGACAGGATCTGCTCGATGAGTTGCGTCAAGCTGGAGCGACTCTGCGCTGTACTGATGTGATGAATCAATACCTGGTCGAGCAAATGGCGCGCCCAGCCGGCGATGGACGGGAAACGTGCCGTCCCTGCCGCCGATTTCCGAGCCAGAGAGACTTGCCCGTCACCGCAGAAGATGCGCTTGCCTCTTCGCGAGCAAGTTAACTCGATTGCCCAGGTGCCTAGAGATGAATTGCGGTATTTCGAATGGAGGATACGTAAGTGCGAATTGCAATTGCTTCCGATGAAGCGGCCCAACAGGCAAAAGAACAGCTGACTGCAAAGCTGGTTGCCGGCGGACATGAAGTGACCGACGTTGCTCCCATGGTCCAGGGTCAGGGACGAATCGACTATGCCGAGCAGGTGGCGCTCTCGGTGCTGCGGCACGATGCCGAGCGCGGAATCATCGTAAGCAGCCGCGGTGTGGGCGCTTCGGTGGCCGCCAACCGCGTGCCCGGCGTTCGCGCCGCGCTGTGCAACGATGCCTTCTCCGCGCATGTGGGCGCAAAAACCGAAGGCATGAATGTCCTGGTTCTGGCGTTGCACTCGCTGCAAAGCGACCTGGCGGAGGAAGTGGTGGACGCCTACCTCGGCGCCACGCTGGCGCCCATCGAAGTGGTCGGAGGATTGCCGCCGCGCCGCCTGCAACGCGTCTTCCAGCACATTCGCGAGAACATCGCCCGCGATCTGTCGGTCTCGGAATTGGCGCAGACCGTCGGCATGAGCCAGTACTACTTCTCCAAGCTCTTCAAGATGAGCACCGGCACCACGCCGCATCAGTACGTCATGCGGCAGCGGGTAGAGCGCGCGCAGGAACATCTGCGCGAGACCCGCACGATGCTGGCCGAGATCGCAACCCTGGTCGGCTTCGAAACCCAGAGCCATTTCACCAGCGTCTTCCGCCGCCTGGTAGGAGCGACGCCCAAGCATTACCGCGAGATGCACCAGAACGCTCTGCACGTCGCCGAAGCTCCGTCTATGCAGCAGAACTCCGCCACCGCGGCGTAGGGCAGTCTTAGTAGTTAGTGAATAGAAGGCGCGAGTTGATCGCGCCTTTTGAGCCCGACGACAACACTTTCAGGAATTGTCATCCCGAGCGGCGCGAAAACGGGGTCCCCGCTGAGCGCCGCTTTTGCGCTTGGTGGAGTGTTGGAAGCGGAGTCGAGGGATCTGCGGTTCCGGCACCTGGTACCTCTGCCGGCGCACGGCAGGTGCCTCCACTCCGGCTGAAGCCGTCGGTCGGGATGACAATTTCTTTGTTAGGGGACTCAAGTCTCGTTCCACGGCAACGAAAAACCCCACCCAAGCAAAATCGGCTTGGATGGGGCACCCTCTGAATCACGGACAACTGCCAACTGACAACCGACAACTCCTTACTGCTTACGGCTTCACCATCCGCGTCTTGGAATGTGGTTGCGGTGTCGCCGCCACACCCAGCTCCTGCAGCAGCCCGTCGGCGTGGTAGATGTTCTTCAACGACTCGGTGATCGCGCGTGAATCCACTTCTACCGCGCGCGCCACTTTGTCGGTGTAGGCAAAGTTCCAGGCCAGCGACTCGATGTTGCCGTCGAAGATGATGCCCACGACTTCGCCCGCTTTGTTGATGACCGGACTGCCCGAGTTGCCGCCGATGATGTCGGAGGTCGACACCGTGTCATAAACCGTCTTCAGATTGATCGCTCGACTTGGACTTGATCCAGCTCTCCGGCAACTGATACGGAGGCTTGCTGCCGTGCTCGGCCGCGTGCTCGATAGGCACCGCCCATGGTGGTGAACCAGGGAACGTCCTTGCCATCCAGCTTGTAGCCTTCGACCGGGCCATAGCTCAGCCGCAGGGTGAAGGTCGCATCGGGAGGCACGCTCAGACCCTTCTGCGCGAACAGCGCCTTGCCGATCTGGCCGCCGCTCTGCCGCAACACCGACTTGCACCTGGTCTTCGTCCTGCTCGTGGATGGCAGCCGCATCCGGCTCGATCTCGCGCATCATCACGATCAGCGGATCGGTACTGGCATTGACCGCCGCCGCGCCGCCTTCATACAACTGCTTGCGGACAGCCACGTCATCCAGCTTCGTTCCTTCGATGACTTCCTTGGCGCGCTCCTCGGGCGACTTGCCGGCCAGCGCCTTCTCCACGTCAGGATTGTCGGCGCCCAGCACGTCGCGCATTTCGCCCAGGCTCTCGGCCAGCAACACCTGTTCGAGGTCTTGTACATGGGAGCGGTGGAGAACAGCTGCGTCTCCAGCGTCGGCAACTGCGCATCCGTGTACTGCCGGATGCGCTGGTTGTTCGGCTTCTGCTTCTGGTCGGCGGCAGCGCACGATCAAGCGCGCATAACGCGCGCAAGATCGCCGCGGAAGCCGCCCATGCTGATCCAGGTAGAACAGCGGCTTGTAGATTTGCTTCTGCACGTCGACGGCTTTAGCGATCTGCGTCCAGGGGTCGCCGAACTCCTGCTTGCGCTTCGGATCGGAGCTGACGAACTGCTGCAGACTCTTCTCGTCGGCAGCCTTGCCGGCCATCAACTCCTTGTCCTTCAAGCCGCCTTCGATATCCGGTGACGGCTTTCAGCGCGTTCTGCAACCCAAACATATCGCTCTGCGCCTCGCGCTCGTTCTCCGGCGACTGCGCGCCGAACTTTTGCAGCACTTCAATGCGCTGCTTGTAGAAGTCCAGTTGCAGCGGATATTGATAATCGCGCAGGAAGCCCATCTGGTCCATGGTCAGCAGACGGCCGGTGCGGCCCGGATGTCCCGAGACGAACATCAACTCGCCATCGCTGGCGCCGTTCGGCTGCCACTTCAGATAGTTCTGCGTCTTTGCGGGCTGGCCATTCTCGTAGGCGCGGAAGAACGAGATGTCCAGATCGTAGCGGGGATACTCGAAGTTGTCGGGATCGCCGCCGAAGAACGCGATGGAAAATTCCGGCGCAAACACCAGCCGGATGTCGTCATACTTTTTGTACTTGTAGAGGTTGTACATCGCGCCCGAATAGAGCGTGACCACATCGCAGCGGATGTCGCCGCCGGAGCACTCTTTCTCCAGCGAAGCCATCTCTTCGCGCTGCGCCTTGCCGGCATCGGCGGTCGACATGCCTGGCTTAGCCGCGCCGTTCACCTTCGCAGTTACGTCGTCGATGTCCTGCAGCACCAGGAACTCCATGCCCGGACACTTGGCTTCGTCGGCTT